>JACJWY010000001.1 GCA_020636955.1 Thermoleophilales bacterium
GGTTCGACTCCGGCTAGCTCCATCCGGAGTCACTGAAGGAATGACTCTAAAAATCTCACAACTCAATATTTGGCTTGCGGAGTGGCTTTCGGGACCCCCGAATTCCCACTCAAAGAAGTTGACCCCGTTTTGCCTTGATCTCGCCCAAAATTGGTCACGCAAGAAACCCAGCTGGGAAGCCAAATTCACCGCCCCGAAAATCGGGGTGGTCGCAATAGAACGCGGCCGCCCGGAGGCGGCCGCGCACTAACAACTAGATGTAGAGAGGGTCTACTTCTCCGATTTGTTGGAGCCGTAGGGGATGTCGCTGTAGGCGTCCACGGGGGTCGCAAGGAACTCTCGATCGATCGGGAGTTCGATCCAGTCGTTCCAGGTGGAAGGCGCGACTGGCCGGGTGTCATCCGCACGACTTCGGGAGTCCGTTTCGATTCCCTCAACCTCGAGGAATCGGTGCATCTGCTGCCGGGTGATGATGCCGGCGCTGTAGGCGTCCTTGAGGGCGGCGGCGTAGCTCCCGTCGAGGTGTACGAGCTTGCGGGCCGTCATGTTCAGGAGGGCCAGCGAAGTGAGCCACCGCATGCCGTTGTCGGTGGCCCACCTGGCTCGGTTCGGCCACTTTGCTCCGACGCCGAGTTGCTTGAGCTGAGCGAAGAGGGACTCGGACGTGTTGCGCCTCGCCAGCAGGACTTCCCTGAGTGCGGCCCACTTGTCCTGCCCGATATGGGGCAGGAAGGTGTGGAGGATCCAATCGTCCTCCATGCGGGTGCTCTTCTCTCGGCAGACTTCCTCGTGGCACTCGAACCGAAGCCGCGGGTTCAGTCCCTTCCCGTTTGGAGGAAGGTTTCCTGGGCGAATGCCATGAGCTCTCCGCTTCGCGGCATCCCAGACCTCGCCATGTCGGGTGAACTTCATGAGGCCGTGCGGGCACCTTGGCACCCCGTCGCTGTCGGCCCATTCGCTCTTCGACTTCCTGTTGGTTCTTGGGGAGACCAGGTGGATCCCGTAGTTCTTGTAGAGGGTGCTCGGGAATTCGAAGCCCCTGTTGTAGAGGCCATCTCCGACGAGGTACTCCATCGGGAAGTCAGGCCGCAGCTCGAAGAGAGCTTCGATGAGTTCCCTCGCGGCGGCGACCTCGTTTCCTGTCGCGGGCATGAGCGTCCAGATCACCGGCAGGCAGGTGTCGAGACAGCTGATGACAACGAGGTTGTAGCCGAAGCAACTCTTCCGGATTGTGAGACCGGGTTCGGGCTGATCGTCGATGGCGTCGGAGTGCTTTCCGAAGCCGTGGAAGACCATGTCGGCCATTCGCCGATGCTTACCCGCGATCTCGCGGATCAGAGTCTTCCTGGCGCGGGGGGACCTCATCCTTGGGAGTGTCTGGGGAACGTTCGCCTCGATCAGTGTTCCGTCGATGGCACAGAACCGACCGAAGTTGGGGAACCGGAGTTCGCCGGCTACCTTCGTCGCGGCGATCTGGTCGAGAAGATCCAGGTTGATGTGAATGGTCGCCCCCGACTTTCCACAGTCAGTGACTCTCCGAAGGGCGTGGTAGTTGGCCTCGATCGTGAACGGGCCTTGGGGACTCCCGTGCGCCCAGTTGATCGAGTCGCCACTTCGGAATCTGGAGAACACGAACCGGAACTCTGGACGGACCGTGAACGCCATCTCGAAAAGAGCCGCGGTGACAAGCAATCGGTTAAGGAACGGACGGGTCCTTCCCGCGGTCAGAAGATAGGCAACGAGCCACTGAATGGCCGGAATGTTTCTGATGGCTCGCTGCTCAGCGACCGAGCAAGTCTCAGATCTCTTGACGGCTCTGAGTTCGGGCTCGGTGAGTTCCCGGATCCGTTTACGGTGGGGGTTCTTCCTCTCTCTCGCGATGACGATCTGACGAGCTGTCTTGAGGGCTTTGACTCTTCCCAGGGTTGGGTCCTTCTTGATGAGCTCGTGAGCCTCCTGGTTGATCGCTCGCCGGAGGCGCCTGCTGAGCTGCGTTTCCCTCGTCTTCTTGTTGTGCTGAGTCATCATTTCTCCTCTGTGGGCCGCGGCATGAGCCGTGGTGCATCAGTGAGTTCAGAAACACTTCGCGATCTGTTTCTCAGAGTTCTGGCGTGGCTTCACCTCCCATCGACCGAACCTGTTGGAGGAACGGCGTTGCCGAAGGATTCAAAATAGTTGGGAAACACAACTACCTGTGAAAAGTTCATTTCAGAACGAAGACCATCTTCACCGAGGAAGAAAGCGCCTGGCATGGACAGAAGCAAGGTCGTGGCAAGATGGGCGCAGAGCATTTCCCCGCAGGGGGATACGAGGCCTGACAATCTCGAGCTGAAGATCCTGATCTCGACCAAGGCTTTGCCGCTACACGCAGGTGCCGTCGCGAACGACTCGGGCTTGACTGAAGCACGTGAGCCGGCCGCTCACGAACCTCCTCAGAATGAATCTGTTTCAGAGGCGCCTGATCGAACGACGGGAGAAGGAAGGTCATTTGCCGACAAACGTGGAGACGGAATCCTACTCAAGGCCTACCTGACTGACGGTTGATTCATGCTAGTAACGCGTTTGTTACCAGTGTCAGGATCAATACCTGAGCTAGTCGGATGGCATTTGGTGTCAATCCGAACTCGCCTGCGCTGCGACCGGTCGAGTGCTCGAAGTACCATACCTGTTCCACGGGTGGCGCCAAAGCGGGTTGGCCTTATTCACGGTACTTGTGCGCAAATAGCTCCAGAAGTAGGTTTCCGCCGACCCGCCTTCGATTTGTGTTCGCTCTTTTCCGGATGCGTTCTATAGAGTGGCTCGATGCCGCGCCGCCTAGGCAAAAGTGTTCATGAGCAAGCAGTCTCATCACGCCAAAGCCGCGAAGCCCAGGCGAGGGGGATCCGGAGGTATGGCGGTCGTTCCAACTGGGGTTCGATAGATCTGCTTGTCTCTTGGAAGAACATCCAGAGCTTCGAATGCGGAACATCCTCGCTGCGCTACCTAATCTCGAAGCAGTTCTGGCGAGACGACTCATGGGCTTCAAAAGCCTGGAGTAGTGGATCGCCGGGTTGAAGAGGCCCTCACTTGCGACTTAGTATTCCTTACCTCGTGTTCTCGACTGCGCAAGCGCTGAGATTCTCGTTGAGGTAGGGGCGCCTCAAGATTTGAATTACTGGAAGCCCAGATTGTCGGAAACACAACAATCTCAGCTCGATGCCCCGAAGCTGCTGTACTCAGGTCTTGACTAGGTGGCAACAGGCATATCATTGGTTCATGCCGCCAACCGAAGATCGCAGCTACCAGCTCGATGAGCCGATCTTCGGCGCGTTTTTCAGAAGGGCGCTCCGCAGATACTGCTCTTGCTGGAAGAAGGAAGACTTCGATTCGGAGGCTCGACAGGACGCTGGAGGCGATCAGTCCGGCAGATCTGGCGACCCGTCTGGTAGAACTTGCGAAGTCGGAATGGTCAATAGATGAAGTTGACTCCGCTTTCGACTTGTTGCTCTGACTCAGCCGGGACACCTGGCCGAGCGGCTTCGGTCCTGAGGAGTTTCGCGTCGCGAAGACCTTCCAGCCCTTGTCGTAATCGGGAAGGCGCATCGTCATTCGAGAGTCCGTCCTCTGCAGTTGGTTAAGTCGGAAACCGAATGCGCGCACTCGAATCTGGCCAGTTCTCTACCACTCACGACCAGAAGCGCGGCGTTTGACCACGTCTCCTCCAACAGGACGAATCCGATTCTCCCCTATAAGTCGATGCGGGATCCGCTCGAGAACAAGTTGCCGATAATGGTCGGGTTGGTTCGTGCCGAAGACGTCCCCCCTGATGATCCGGAGCATCCTGGCGCTGGTGGGCCCTGAACCAGGAATCCAGCGCATTTGGGAGAACTCGAAGTTGCTATCTCTAACCGCTGACGATGAAAGTCAGCTCGAAGCGGACTCCCCACTCCGAAAGGGCTGGCAAAGAGCTCGGATGTGGGAGCAGTACGCAGAGAACCATGCCGGAGCTTGTCTTTCTTCAATCGCGAGAAGCGACTGCGTGTATTGAGCGAGTGTTTGCCTCCTCGGATCCGGTTCTCTCTTTCGCGGCTTGGTCTCTACTCCGCGAACCGGTGGATCGATCCGCCGGGGTTGACTTCGGTTCGCTCGCCGGCAAGGTCGACAACCAGTACGTGAATCAGTTCGTCAATGAGCGCAAGGAGGACCTCTTCTTCAGGAAGACCAATGACTGGGCGACAGAATTCGAATACCGGTTCGTTTCGACCGTCCCCGGTGGTTCGTATGTCTATGTTGATTTCGAGGACGCCCTGGAATTCGTCATGGTGAGCGAGCGATTTCCACACTGGCAACGCCCAGGTGCGATCCGGAGGCGAGTCAGGCCGTCGGTACAGAACCGCTGGTTGTGGATTGGTCGACAGGGCGGCCCCGGATGGCGAACCTGAAGACGCATTCTCGTCGGTTTGATCGGCGCAGCACTTCAGAGACCGAGTCGCCAACTCTCGATCCTTAGCCGGCCGAGCAGAAGGCCGTAAGGTCATACCTGCGACACGCTGTAGTAGATCGGTAGAGTCCGACCCAATGAGCCATGATCACGATCACTCCGAGGAAGGGCATAGTCACGGCCTCGGGTCGTACAGGGGAGCTGATCGAAAAGCTCTACTGATCGCAGCTCTGCTGACGGGTGGCTTCATGGTCGCCGAGGCCGTTGGCGGAGTGGTCACGGGTTCGCTCGCGCTTCTTGCTGACGCGGGCCACATGCTCTCCGACAGCTTCTCGCTCTTTCTCGCCCTGTTCGCTGTATCGATTGCCGCCCGTCCCGCGACAGCGAAGCGGACCTTCGGATACAAGCGCGCCGAGATTCTGGCGGCTTTGGTCAACGGCGTGCTTCTCGTCTTGGTGTCCCTTTGGGTGGTGTACGAAGCGATTGGAAGACTCGACGATCCCGTTGAAGTGATGGGCGGCGGAATGATGGCGATCGCCGTCCTCGGCCTCATCATCAACGTGGTTGCCTTCCTGGTCCTTTGGAAGGGAGGCGGTGAGAGTCTGAACGTTCGAGCTGCCCTTCGGCACGTCTTGGGTGACCTGCTCGGTTCCGTCGGCGTGATCATTGCCGCCGGCGTCATCCTTTTGACGGGCTGGGAGCCGATCGATCCCATCGTGTCGATCCTGATCTCCATCCTCATCGTGGCGAGCGCCTGGTCGGTCTTGAAGGAGTCGGTCGATGTCCTGCTCGAGGCTGCCCCCAAGGGAATCGATACCCAGGAAGTAGGTATGGCGATGGCCGGAGTAGCGGGAGTTGAGCAGGTCCATGATCTGCACATCTGGCAGATCACTTCCGGCTTCCCTTCGCTCTCAGCTCACGTGCTGGTGGGCGCCGACCTTGATTGCCATCGAGTCAGGCTCGAGCTGGACTCGTTGCTCAAAGAGCAGTTCGAGATCGAGCACTCAACGCTTCAACTTGAGCACGCGGGCGATGGGAAGCCTCTGGAGATCACCCGGCCGGATGGTTTGACGGCCCCGGGTTAGAGGTAGGCCATCGGGTCGGTTGCTGCCCCGTTGATCCGTACTTCGAAGTGAACGTGGTCACCAAAGCTGTTGCCCGTGTTTCCGACGTACCCGATCACTTCTCCCTGCTTGACAGATGCCCCGACCGATGTTCCGAATTCGGACTGATGGGCGTAGCAGGTGGACAATCCACCTCCATGATCCACGCAGGTGAAGAGCCCATAGCCGCCGCTTTCCGCCTCTGACTGCATGAGGACCACCGTCCCCGATGCCGCGGCGGCGATTGGTGTGCCGGCGGGGGCCGCGATGTCCAGGCCTTCATGCGTTCTGCCCCATCTTGGGCCGAACGGCGAGGTGAGAGTTCCGTCGATTGGCCAGATCATGCTGTTGGAACTCGGTGTTGACGCCGGCCCCAGGGAGAACGGGACCGACGTGGCCGCACCCAGCTCCTTTGCGAGCTTCTCGCGCAAATCAGCCGCTACTTCTTCCTCCTGAGCGATTCCGTCCTGGACCTCGTTCAGGGCTTCTTCACTCGCGGCCTTCGCTGACGCAAGAGACGCGACCTGAGATTCGGTTTCACTTCGAGCGCTCGCCAATCGCGCGGTCTCGGCGGCGATCGAGTCACGAGAAGTCTGGATGGTTTCCTTTGAGTCGCGACGTGCCTCCACGATCTTGCGTGCCTCGTTCTTCAGTTCCCTGACTCTCTGAACGAGAGACTCGTCTCGCGACTGGATCGCTTCGAGGTACGGTCCCATCTCGACCAGATCGCTGTACTCGTTGGCGGCCAGCACCATCGAGGCAATGCTTGGTGTACCTGAGACGTAGATGTCCACCAACCTCTGCCTGAGTACCTGAAGGGACACCTTCAGACGTCGTCGGGTTTCGCGGAGCTCTTCGAGGGAAGTCTGGAGTCGTTCGATCGCGATCTCCAAGTCAGCTTCTGCCTGCTGGAGTTTCGCCGCCGCTTCTTGTTCGGCCTCTCGCAGTGCGTCGACTGCGGCCTGCATTGAGTCGACCCGCTCACCGAGCTGATCCAGCTTCTCGGTCAGCACTCCCTCGCGCTGTTGTCCTTCTTCGATCTTCTTCTCTGCCTTGTCCAGCTTCGATTGCGTGTCGGCTGCCGATGAACTGCCCGACATGAGCACCACGAGGAGCAGGCAGGCGGAAGCGGCGAGCAGGGGAATGTGTCGTCTCCACGGTTCGAGTGGAGAAGTGAGTTTCGAGGGAAGGGGAGCCAAGCTCCTACGGACTGTAGTAGTTAGATCTTGGGTTGAGCCGGCGAGGTGTAGCCCTGCAATGAAGCGCCCGTTCTACTGGTTCGCAAATGAGAGCAGGAAGAGGCCCAGACTCGTAAAGCAGAGCATGACCGCGAGCATCCAGTACTGGGATCTGGTCGCCAGTCGGTAGTCCGGCCAGATCAGAAGTGCGCGGTCATGAGCGAGGACGAGCGCAGTCACGTGGCCGGCGATGAGTGCCCCCACCTGGACGTACCAGACAAGTTCGGGCCCGATCAGGGTGTAGTCGATCCCTGATGTCGCTGTCCCGAACAGATTCGATCCGTCGCCCAGCGGATCTGAGAGCAGAAAGGTGAACTGGGCTTGCTCCTGGAACACGAAGAGACTGAAGTAGTGGGCCACGAGGTATGCCAGCGCGATCGGAATGAGTGTGTGAGCGAAGCGGCTACGAAGCACCTTGAACGGTGGCGCCGCATCCACCCGGGTCATTCCCTTGACTCCGAGGAGGTAGATGAGTGCCACGATTCCGATCGTGATCAGCAGGAAGACGGTGTCGCCAGCCCGGACCGAGACTGTTGCCGCGAACCCCAGGTCACCGATTCGTTCCTGCGTCCACTCGATCGGAGTTTTCAGCGCACCTTCCTGCGCACCGTCGAAGGTGGTCACACCGATCGCAGAAACGACGAGCGCCAGCGATCCAGGCACGTTTGCCCAATCGGTGGTTCCCGAGAGCCAACGTCGACGCTCGAGCTTTCCTTCCCGCTTTCGAAACGACGACATCGAGGCGAACATGCCGAAGTAGACCGAGAAGAACTCTCCACGTGAGTTCCATTTTTCAACGCCGAACACGCCCATCATCACCAGGGTGTAGACCGAGTAGAGGATCGTCGCCTTGGCCACGATTTCGGGAGAGAGAACCACGGCCGCGCCCGTCGCTCCGTAGATGATCTCGAGCCAGACGAAGGCGACAAGTCCGACCGCCGCCGGCCACCTGCCGAACTTCTCGGGGTACTCGACGTGCCTTACGGTTCCCGGCGCCAGTCTCTGCGCAAGCCATCCGTAAGCTCTGCCAATTGCCCTCCAGGGGGAGAACGCGGTGAAGACGTTCCCGAAGACCACACTCAGGACGGGGAAGCCGAGCCAGGAGGTTACGAAGACGAAGGTGAGGGAGAAGTTTCGGTCGGCAGCTTCGGTTCCTTCGATCCCCGCGTAGAGGACAGCCGCGAGTAGAAGGACGCCGATCAGGCCTGAGAGGAACTGAACTGCCGAGGAGTTTGCCGGCACTGAGAGCCAGGTCGCTGCGGGTCGACCCGGAGCATCTTCGAACCTGGGTTTGCGCCAGGCCGAGGCCAGCGCGAAAAATGAGACGACAAGGACCACGCCGGCGCCCCACGCGAAAAGCCAGACCGGAATCGGCAGGTCACCCCGCGAGACCAGGGCATGCGCGAGAGGCACACTGATCAAGGGTTGACCTGGAGCTCGATGATCGGGACGGCTGAATTCTCAAGTTCGATTTCGAAGACTCCGGTGAAACCGGCTTTGAAGTCGAACTTGGCCGGTCTGCCGGGACCTACGGGTTCACTGACATCGAATCCGTGGACGTGGACCTCGTCATCAACATCGGACTTGACCACGAACCGGATGTTGTCGCCCTCATTGACCTCGAGCTTCTGAACTCCGCCCGCGGGCTGTCCATCTACGACCCGGTAGACGGGCACTGCCGGTTCTTCAGGCTGGCGTGGCTCGCTCTGAGTGGGCCCGGTGTTCCCGGTGATCTTGGACGTTGCCTGCCCCTGGTCGGTGTTCGAGTCCGAGTTACCGTTGTCGGAGTCGCCGGGCCTGACGAGGAGCAGAAGCGCGAGCGCGAGTACGACAACGGCGCCGGCGACGAGCGTGCGGGTGGTCTTCGGATTCATGTTCGACTCGTTTCTTTGTGGGTCACGGCAAGGTGCTCCAGTAGGACCAGAAGGCTTCGGCGATCAGGGCGACGACGATCAGGACCGCTCCCGTGAGTAGTACGGCGTGGTATTTCGTCGCGAATCCAAGGAGGGGACGAAGGCGCTCTGGCAACTTGATTCGTCCACTCGAGAAGTTGGCCAGCGTCAGGTACCAGACGAGGGTGAAGGTGGCCAACCAGACCACCATGCAGTAGGGGCACAGCGCTTCGATCCGGTAGAGGCTCTGAAAGATCAACCAGCAGACAAAGCCGAACGCGAACACCGCGCCAGCCTGCGCCAGGAGCCACGCGAACCTCGGAGCTCTTACGCCGACGAGGGTTGCTGCGCCAAAGGTGGTCATCAGACCGAACCCGGCAAGGCCGAGAAGCGGGTTCGGAAAGCCGAACGCTTCGGCCTGGTCGCTTTTCATGATCGAGCCGCAGGAGAGAACCGGATTGATCGAACAAGTTGGGACGTAGGTCGGGTCCCCGAGCAGGATGATCTTCTCGACCATCAGGACCGCCGCGGCCGCGAAGGCCACTATCGATGTGATCGTGACGACCCATGGCGTGACGCGTTGAATGAACTCCGCAGGCGCCTGGGTGGCAGTTCCCGCTGAACTGACCTTCACTACTACTCCGCGAGTAGGGCGTCGATGCGCTGCTTGAGATCTTCGTAGGACGGCATGGTCGGCAACTCTTCGCCGTTCAGATAGATCGTCGGCGTTCCCTGGACCCCGAGGCCTACACCGTCAGCCTGGTCTTTCTCGACCCGCTTTCTCGTTTCAGGATCTTTCACATCGGCCTCGAATTGGTCCATGTCGAGTCCGAGTTCCTGGGCGTACTCGGCGAAGAGGTCCGCCTTCGAGTTTGGTGACTCACCCCACTCGGCCTGGGTTTCGTACATCTTGATGTACATGTCCTCAAGGGCTCCCTGCTTGGAGGCCGCCTCCACCGCGAGGGCGGCGTTCATTCCGTTCTGATGACCGCCGAGTGGGAAGTACCGGATAGCGAGGTTGATCCTGCCGTCGTATTCCTCGCGGATTCGCTCCATCGTCGGGAACTGGGCCTTGCAGGCTTCGCATTCAAAGTCGAGGAACTCCACGATCGTGACCTTGTCGTCCGGCGCCTTGGTCAGGTAGTGAGAGTCCGCGCGAGTGACCTCGGGATTTGCGGATCCTTCCGGAGTGTCGTTTCCGAGACTGAGGTAGACCAGAAGTCCGAGTGCGCCCACGAGCACGAGGGCGATTGAGAGTTTGACGTTGTCCGACATCGACTTGGCAGCCGATGCTACTACAAGCTGTAGTAATTAGGACTTGTCGATCAGCTTTTTGAGTTTCTTGGCTGCGTCGGGATCGGTGTCTTCGATCTCACGGACGAACAAGGCACGGGCGATCTCGCCGTACTCGCCGACCAGTGCGTCGACTTCGACCTTTGCTCGTGACTCGAGGTAATCGCCGCGGGAGAGAACTGGCGTGAAGAGGTCGGACTTCGACTTCCTGCGCTTGGTGACCATTCCCTTCGCTTCAAGGCGGGAAAGGATGGTCATCAGGGTTGTGTAGGCGCGCTGCTTCTCGTTCGCTTCGTTGATCCCGTTCAGGACGTCTCGTACCGACACTTCTTCCGATGCCGACCAGACCTGTTCCATGACTTCACGTTCGAGGTCCGAGAGGGCAGGTGGGTTCTCAGCGTCGGCCATCAGATCCGCACCCGGGGACGGGTCCATGCGAATCCCGCCGAAAGCAGAAGAGGAGCGACGATTAGCGCGGCAAGGCAAACGTGAAGTCCCAGAGCCTCGATGCCTACCGGTGTGCGAGTAACGAGTTCGGCCGCCAGTACCGGGCCGGCCAGCAAGACCCCCAGAGCGGACATGCTCAAGAGGGCTCCGTTCCTACTTGGAATCCAGGAAGGCTTCTCACCCGCGAGTACTCCAATCCGATCGGGTGACAAGGACACTGCCACTCCCTCGCTTTCGCGTCCATGGAGCGAGAGGAGGGCGCTCGCAAGTGCCTTTCGTTCGCTCTCACCGCCGGCTACCGCAGCCTTGTCGGCGGCAATCTCGGAGCGTTCGACACACTTCTGCCCGAACTCTCGAAGCATGGGCAGGAAGAAGAACCCATATGCCATGACGCGTGTGATCGAGTTCCGCAGGGGATCGCGCCGGTTCTGATGATGGGCCTCATGAGCAACGACGGCAGCAAGCTCTGCCGGCTCTAGTTCGTTGATGAGGTTTCGGCTGAGGAAGACCCGCGGGCGAACCAGCCCGCCGCAGAACGCAAGCGGTCGAGCGTCCTCCAGAACCAGGCACTCGTGGCCCGCGACCTTCTCTGCCGAAGCCAGCTTTCTAAGGGAGTGAACACGCGCGTTGGCCTTGATCGTCAGCCAACTGCTGAAGGCCAGGCGAACCAACGCGACAATCGAGATCAGTCCAACCGCCACCAAGAGGAGCCACCCGAACGAAACCTTTGCGATGGCTGCTTCACAGCAAGCCTTAACGGGAGCCCACGGGGCGTCACCACTGATGAAGGTTCCGATCAGCGCGACCGCCGAAAGGGCCACGGTCAGCGTGCCCAGCAGACAAAGGGCCGAGAAGACGATTGGTGCGGAAATGCGCGCAGGCACTCGAGAGAGGTTACCGACGGCAGGCCGGATCACTGGCTTTCCGATCGAATGGATTGGACTGCTTCGCGAAGCTCACCCAGACCGAAGGCACCCTCGATCCGCTTCCGGACGATCCCGTCCTCATCGATGGCGAAGAGCCAGGGCTCGGTGGGCAATCGGAATGCCTGAACCTGCCGGTTGACACCCTTGTTGGGGTCGTTGTCGTTGTAGATCTCTGAGTGAATGAACTCCACGTCATCGCCGGTTTCCTCGGCGACCTGGGCCTGGACGTCCACCACCGGACCGCAGACGCGGCTTTCGCAAAGCTGGGGAGTTGAAAAGAGCAGGATCACTGGCTTCTCCCCGACGACCGAGGAGAAGTCGGCAGCGTGGAGTGAGTCTGGCGGGATGCGGGTGTCGATCTTCTCGAGGTTTCCCCCGACGTCGGCCGCCGTGGGTGTCGAGACTGCCGGGGCTTTCTCACCGGGGCGGACGACTTTCGATTTGCGGACGACTACGTTCGGAAGCTGAGCGCCGACGAAGCCGGTTTCACTCTTGGCGAGCGCGAGCAGGTACCAGTTGCCTGCCTTGGGCAAGTTGAGGTTCGGTACGACGTAGACCGCCCTGGCGGCTCCGGGATCCTGGGAGGTGGTCTGGGCTCGAAACGAAGGTTCGGTTTCCAGCGACTCGACCTTGGCCGGGAAGGGCCCCAGAACTTTCGACTTCGGTCCGCTCGTCGCATACAGCGCGACATCGAGATCCGTCTGTTGTTGTCCCTGCGAGTCGAATGCCGCGAACCCATAGCGATTATTTCCTGGCTCGACCACCTTTCCCGAAGGTGCGAACTGAATGTCGGTCGGTGACGCCATGGCGGCGAGCTGTTCGATCGAGGTGTTCTTGGCCGTTGGAAAGTCAATGGCAGGAGCAGCATCCTTCTCGCTCATCTCGCTGTTCGAATCGCCGCAACCGACTAGAGCCAGCACAGTCAGCGCCGCCAGAAGAACGAGGCTCCATGGTCTGCCCGGGGTTAGCGAGCTGAACCCCACTTACGGAGGTAGGGCGTCGGGTTGCTCACGCTTCCACCGCGGTACCAGCCCGGTCGCGTCCACATCTCAAAATGGAGATGACAGGCGGTCGAGCGTCCGGTCGACCCGACCAGTCCGATTCGCTGGCCCGCCTTTACGAGTTGGCCCGCCCGGATTTCCGGTGTGCGAAGCATGTGCATGTACACGTAGTCGAACTTCGATGACGTCCCGCGAATCACGGCATAGTTGCCAGCCCCGTCAGCCTGGTAGTCGACAAGACGAACTCTTCCGGTCTGAGCCGCGACCACCGGCCTGGTGCATTTGGCGAGAAGATCCTGGCCCTGATGCCCCCGGCCCGCTCCTAGTCCGTCGCCCCAGGTGACTGAACCACGGATCGGGAACGCGCCCTTGGCCGGAGCCGGGCTCGGAGAAGCCGGTGACAGACCTCCCGTTGAGGCGGTAGCGATGCCGGAGAACATTCCTAGAGCTCCAAAGGTCAATAACGCCCTAATGGCCAACCGTCCGATGACGGAATCGTGATTCATTCCTTCTCTCTTTCTCGCGCCTTCGGGGTTAGCTGACGGGCTCGCGCTGAAAGAGATGCGCTACGCAGAGTGCGATTCGCCCCAGAGACTTGATGGCCTCAAGTGGGTCCCCCGATCCGGTTGGTACCGGATTCGGCTAATTGGATTTCTCACATACTACGACAAGTAGTAGCAGTTCCCTTTATGGGGTCCCGCCGGCCCTTCGGCTGGGGGCGCCCATCCGAATTGTGGGTGGGCCGGCGGGATCCAGATCATAGCGATCCCTACGACAGTCTGTAGTAGATCCCGTTGACCCGGACAAGGATGTCCACTACTCCGCACCAAGAGGCCAGAAGCGGAGAGTTGCTCGTTCAAAGCGTCGATGCCCAGGCCAACGGGATTTCGACCCTAGCACCTCCTACGACGTTCTGTAGTAGTTAGGGTGAACAGCAGTCCTCTTCGCATACGTCACCTTCCGCGGTCGCCGCCACCGCGACTGGACCTGGATCCCCGGGGGTCTCTCTCAGGGAATGGGTCGCTGGCCGACGCAGCAAACGTAGACCGTTCAGGGTCACGAGCAGTGAGACACCCATGTCGACGGCGATTGCGGTGATCAGGCTCACGAAGCCAAGGGGCGCCAGGACCACGAAGATCGCCTTGGTGATCAGGGAAACGGACACGTTCTGCTTCATGATCCGGACCGCCCATCGTGAGTGATTGATCGCGTCGGGAAGTCGCATGAGATCGTCACCCATCAGGGCGACATCGGCCGAGTCGAGTGCGACGTCGCTTCCGGCCGCACCCATCGCGACCCCGACGGTCGACCCGGCGAGGGCGGGTGAGTCGTTGACCCCATCGCCGACCATTGCGGTGGGTCCGACCTCCCTCTCGAGACGTATGACCTCGTCGAGTTTGTCTTCGGGTAGAAGACCTGCCCGCCAGCGAGTGATGCCGCTCCTCTTCGCGATGGCCGCGGCCACGGGCTCGCTGTCGCCGGTGAGCATTACTACCTCGCTGATTCCGGCCCGGTCCCTGAGTCCCTCGACCGCCGACGAGGCTTCGATCCGGGGCTCATCCGCCAACCCGAAGATTGCCAGCACGTCGGATCCCTCACCCAGGGCGACGACCGTCTCGCCCCTTGCCTGCAGGTTTTCGAACTCGACCGGGAGCTCTGCGTCATGTTCGGCCGCGAGTCGGGGGCCGCCGGCCCACAGGCTTCTTCCGGAAACCGTGGCCACTGCTCCGCGACCGGGAAGGGCTTCAAACCCCGAGACCTCGAGCTCGACAGATTTCGCATCAGAAGCCGAACGGACCAGGGCCTGCCCGAGGGGATGTTCCGATCCCTTCTCGACAGCAGCCATGAGCGCGAGGGCTTCATCGTCATCCATTTCAGCGACGGTCGCGATGGTCACGAGTTCGGGCCTGGCCTTGGTCAGGGTTCCAGTCTTGTCGAGCGCCAAGGCTTGGATCGACGCCAGGTCCTCGAGCACCTGGCCTCCCTTGACCAAGACGCCGATCTTGGCCGAGCCACCAATTGCTGCCACCACGCTCGCCGGCACCGAGATCACGAGGGCGCACGGGCAGGCAACGATGAGTAGCGCGAGCCCCCTGTAGAACCACTCGTCGAACGAGCCTCCGGCCAACGTGGGGATTACGGCCACCAGGACCGCGGCGAGAAGAACGATCGGGGTGTAGATCCGGGCGAAGCGGTCGACGAATCGCTCCGATGGCGCGCGGCTTCCCTGAGCGTCGGAAACCAGGCTTGTTACTTGCGCAAGAGTCGAGTCCTCCGATCCCGACGTGGATCGCATCGTGAACGAGCCAGCGACGTTCAGGGTGCCCGCGAAGACGCTGGCTCCGACCGCCTTGTCGACAGGTACCGATTCTCCGGTCAGAGTCGACTCGTCGACGCTGGAAGCCCCGGAGATCACCTCGCCATCCAGCGGAAGACGTTCACCCGGCCTGATCACGATCGAAGACCCGGTGCGAATCTCGGCGACGGGGGTCGGAATCTCCTCGCCACCGGCGATCACGTTGGCGGTCGACGGGGCCAGTTCGCGAAGCGACTCCACGGAACGCCGGCTTCTTTCCAGTGCCAGTTCCTCCAGGGCGTTGCCGACCGCGAACAGAACGATCACCCATGCGGCTTCCGCGTAATCGCCGATCGCCAAGGCTCCGATCGATGCGAGCGCCATGAGCACGTTCATGTCGAGTGTCCGCTGACGCATCGCGGCAACCGCCGAAATGACGATTCCCCATCCCCCGAGGGCCAGGGTCAGGAGGAACAGCATCGAACTAACTTCGTCCGGAAGCGTCGTGAGAGAAGCAACGACTGCCGCAATCAGCGTCCCGATGGCCATCGTCGTGGAAAACGTTCTCGCGCTCTGCCGCCAGAAGGGGACGGATGGTCCGCGCAGACTCGAAGCGAGCTGGGCCGAGTACCCCACCCTTCTCACGGCCTCTTGGATGGCTTCAGCAGGGGCCGATCCTTCGACGCGCATGGTCCCGTTGCCGATCGAGACTTCTGCGGTTTCGACTCCGTCGACCGCTTCCACGACTTTGGCCACCGTGGCTGCGCAGGCCGCGCAATCCATCCCGCCCACGCGGAATCTGACCGCGTCACTCTCCGCTGCTTCAACGTCGGGCCGATCGAGAAGCTCGGTGCTCATGAGTTCACCGGGGCAGCGATCGCAAGAACGGCTTCCACCATGTGATTCCCGGCAGGTGTCAGCGTGTAGAGCACCATCTTCCCGTTCTTGCGCGACGTGGCAAGTCCAGCGGACCGAAGCAGACGAAGGTGATGCGAAACCAGCTTGTCCTGCCTCGCGACGATCCAGGAGAGGTCACAGACGCACATCTCTCCGCCATCGCGCAGTGCCAGGGCAATGCTCAACCGGTTCGGATCAGCCAATGCCTTCGCGAACGAAGCCCCACTTTCGAGAACTTCAGCGTCGGGAATAGACGACCGAACACTTTCAGCCTTCGGGAGGTCGAGACAAAGCAGTTCGCACGCATCTGTTCCGGGCTTCATTCCAACATCCTAATACATGTGCGAATAATCGTAGTTAGATGCTGCTCCAGAAATCGAGACCGACCTGACTCATCCACTTCTGCATCTCGATGTTGATGCGGAACAGTTCACCCGTCCAGATCAGGATCCCCATAGCGATCAGGATGAGACCGCCCGCGGCAACGATCAGTTCGTAGTGCCGCTTGACCACACTGAAGGCCGAAGTCATTCGGTCGAAGGCCAAGACCGTAAGGAGGAAGGGGACTGCCAGGCCTGCCGAGTAGACCGCGAGAAGCAGTGCCCCTTTCGCGGCAGATCCCGACAATGAAGCAGCCGACAGAATCGCCCCCAGCGTCGGCCCGATGCATGGAGTCCAGGCAAAGGCGAAGGCGGCGCCGGCCACGACTGGCCCTCCCTTGCCCGCGCGAGACATCAATGCGTCTACATGCCACTCCCGGTTCAGCTTGACCACAAAGAAGGATGCGACGAACAAGACCCCCATCGCAATGATCAACGCCGCCGCGATCTTGTCGAGAAGCTGGCGGTTGTCGCTGAGAATCGACCCGAGTTTCGTTGCCGTGAGCCCAAGCAAGATGAAGATCAGGGAGAAGCTCGCGACGAAGCAGAGGCTCGGCAAGAGGACCCGACGCCACCCCGCATCCTCGAGTTCGTCCACCGACACACCCGAGACCGCCGACAAATAGCCCGGGACCAGAGGGAGAACGCAAGGGGACAGGAACGAGACCATCCCGGCAAAAAGGGCAGCTACGAGTCCCACCCCGGCGGCCGGGTCAGATACGGCAAGCACATCCATCTACTACAAACGTTAGTAGGTCTTGGCCTCAGCCGTCCGGGGATACCCCGCCAGTGATCCCACCTTGGTCAATGCTCGGCAGCTCCGGTTCGGGAGCTGTCGGAACCTCGGAAGGAAGAGTCTCAGCTTCGCCCGGAGTATCCAGGCCCTGGTCAGGGTCGGCCTCCTCGCCGGAGACTGAGTATTCGAACTCGGTGTCGGCCCAGTCGATCTGTTCTTCAGAGATCGGAAATTCCTCGCATGGAACCTCCGCATTGGTGAAGAACTGATTCCAGATGCTGGCGGGAAGCGTGCCTCCGGCTACCCCCGGCATGCTGATGTTGTTCGACTCCGGGTAGCCAACCCACGTGGCGGTGGCGAGATTGGGCTGGTACCCGATGAACCATGCGTCAACGAAATTGTCGGTTGTGCCAGTCTTCCCGGCTTGACCTTCACAGCCCGTATAGGCACCGGTACCGGTGCCTTCCGTGATGTTGCGGCGAAGGATGTCCGTAACAACGGCTGCTTCCGGTTCGGTCAACACTCGCTCGGGATCGCTGCGCCCAGGACGTTCTTCGGTTCCGCCCGGAAAGACGACTTTCTCGATCACCACGGGATCCCGGTGAATGCCTCCGGAAGCGAGTGTGGCGTAAGCATCTGCCATCTCGAGCGGTGACACGCCTATCCGAAGACCGCCCAGAGTCTCTGCCGGGAATCCGTCGAGCTTTGTTTCGACCCCCATCTTCTTCGCGATCTCCGCTACTTCCTTTGGGCCGATGTCCAAAGCCATCTGAGCGTAGACCGAATTGTCCGAAGCGAGCGTTGCCTCGGCAACGCTCGTGGTTCCCGCATAGGTGTCTCCGTAAGTCGCCACCTCCCACGGCCCGTAGACCGGATCGTCTATCGAGAGTGGCTTGGATTCGTAATAGGTGTTGTCCGGGTCCATGCCTTGCTGCACCGCGGCGGCGAGCGTGAATGTCTTGAACGTGGACCCTGGTTGTCGCTTTCCTTGGGCGGCAAGGTTGTACTGGCTTTCGGCATACGACTGTGACGAGACCATGGCCCTGACCTCCCCGGTCTCTGGATCGATCGCCACGAGGGCTCCCGAGGGTCCTTCGTCTTCCAGGACCGAAGAGATGGCTTCGAGTCCGGCCTGCTGCATGTCGGGCTCGATCGTGGTGTAAATCTTGAGACCGCCTCTCCGAACCGTGTTGAACCCGTATTCGGCAATCAGCTCGGATTCAACGAAGTCCAGAAAGAGCGGTTCACGACGGTCAAAGAGACCTTCGCTTGGGTCGAGTTGTAGGCCACTGGACTTGGCCGCCTCGGCCCGGTCTGCGGAGATGGCGCCGTTCTCGGCCATCGCGTCCAGCACTTCGTTACGGCGTCGCTTTGCCCCAGCCGGGTTCTGGATGGGGTTGTAGTCGCTGGGAGCCTGCGGGAGCCCAGCCAAGAGGGCTGCCTGGGGCAAAGTGAGATCGGATGGAGCGGTCGAGAAGTAGACCCGCGAACCCGCGTCGATCCCGATCGCCGTTCGCCCCTGGTTGGTCCCGTACGGCGCGGTGTTCAGGTACTTCTGGAGGATCTCTCGCTTTGAGTTTTCGCGCTCGTAGTCGATGGCCATCTTGGCTTCTACGATTTTTCTTTCGTAGTCACGCTTTGGGTTGGCGATGAACACGTTGCGCATCAGCTGCATCGTGATCGTGGATGCGCCTTCGGTGATCCCGCCCGACTTGACGTTCTTGACGAGGGCACGAAGACCGCCCTGAATGTCGACTCCATCGTGCCTGTAGAACCTCTGGTCTTCGATTGCGACGGTGGCTTGCTTGACGCTCTCGGGCATGTCGGAGTAGGGGATCGGTCTCCTCACCTCATCTGAATCGATCATTCCCAATCTCGTTCCATCGCCGGCGAAGATCACCGAGTTCTGGCCTTTGTCGAGCTCCTTGAGGGACAGGACGTCAGGAGCTTTGCTCGCAACGCTCCAGACCCAGAGTCCACCAACCGCAGAGGCCAGGAAGGCGACCGTGGAGATGGCAATTCCAACGATGAGCAGCTTGACCCCGACGTTGGACTTGCGACGTCGGGCGCGTCGTCGTCGACCGCTCACCGTGTCTTCCAATCTGAATACATGAACAGAGGTTCATATACAGTGACATCGTGAGCCCAACGCTCGTCGCACTGCTCGAACTCATCCCCCTGACCCTCGCAATCGTCGTCTACTGGCATCGGGTCATGGAGCTGTCGTGGGCAGGTCGCCCGGTTCCGCTGTGGCGTCAGCTCTGTTTCGGATCCGGCATCGTGCTCATGCTTCTGATGCTCTTCAGTCCGGGTGGTTTCCTCGCTGAGGAACTGGTGATCGCGCACATGATTGAGCACCTGATCATCGGTGACATCGTCTCGCTGCTCCTGGTGCTTGGATTGACCCGCGCGATCATGCAGCCCGTACTTTCGATCCGGCCGCTGAGCAAGCTCCAAGTGCTGGCCAACCCGTTGGTGGCGTATCCGCTCTGGGCGATCAACCTCTTCGTCTGGCACCTGCCCGCTCTCTATGACTCGGCCTACGGAGGGGCGGCGATCCACGGGCTCGAGCACAGCATGTTTCTCGGCTTCGGAATGCTGATGTGGATGCCCGTGTTTGGGCCTCTCCCGACCCCTTCCTGGTTCAGCACGAGCTGGAAGATCATCTACGTGATTGCCGTGCGCTTCACGGCCGCGGTGCTCGGCAACATTCTCATGTGGTCGAGCTTCACCCTCTATGAGAACTACGCGGCGGGACAGGCAAAGTGGGGCCTCACGGCAGTTCAGGACCAGTCGATTGCCGGCGTGATCATGATGGTCGAAGGGACGTTTCTGATCCTGGGAGTACTTGCCTGGACGTTTTTCGAGTCGGCAAGACACGGAATGCGAAAGCAGGAGCTGCTCGACCTGGCCTACCTGAGGGGCGCCACGCTCGACGCCGCGAGGGTCGAGAGGGCCGTCAAGAGCGGCCATGCCGATCTCCTCGAGCGCAGGATTCGCGAGGGGCAGTTCGACTGAGGCTCGTTGTCTACTGCTGAACATGGATGTGGTCCTGGTGGACGTCGTCGGTGAACGTGCTGAATCCGTCGCTCGTGAATGTCCATGGGCTCCCAACCTGGAGTGCCCCTCGCGACACGAACGCACCCGCGGTGTCAAATGCCGCGCTTCCGGTTTGACGCTGTTTGACTACGGGCTGGCCGGCCACAGACCAGATATCGGCCGCGAGTCCCTCGGAGTGGGCGCTGGGGTTGGAGGTCCCCCAAACCGTGGGTGGATGTCCCGTCTTCAGTACCGCCACTCGGATGGGGTTGCTCTTAGCAGCGCCCGCGAGAGCCTTCAACAGGTTCCCGCTGATCTCTCCGCGGTAGATGTCCCACCGAGCGCTGTCGGGTAGATCGATCGCGGGGTCATCGAGGACCCGTTGAGATATCGCCGGGAGCCCGGGAGGCCTTTCGGTTGGAGTGCCGCCAACCGAAGCGAGCTCGCTCAGTTGCCAGGTTCCGTTCTCCAGCTGTAGGCGAACGTCGACTACGCGGGTTTGGTTGGAACGTTCTCCGGCCTGGTTCTCGGTGGTTTGCCTCACGACCACCATGGCTCCCATCGTGTCCCCGGTGTAGCCCGACATCTGCGGATAGATCACTTTGGCCCAGGAGCGGGATCCCGGAACGTAGCCATCGCGAATGACTCCGGGGGCGACTTTGGCTCCGCTTCTGCTGAGTCTTCGAGCTATCGAGCGAACGCTCTCGCCCCGCGAATATGTCAACGCGTCCTGGGCAACTCTCGCCGTGAGTTCCTTCCCCAGAGGTGCGACCTCGTCGGTCAGCGATCGATACCGATCGACCTTTGGAGGATCAACGGGGAGTTGTGCCTCGGATTGCTCCTGAGAGAAGCCGGCCTTGTGAGAGTCAGATGTGCCCCTCAGCAATCCGTAGGTGATGACGGCAACGAGCAGTAGCAGCGAGAGCCGGCGAATAAGTAGGCGCCCGCCACTGGGACCGGTCCTCCGCTTGGTCGTGCGTTGTTCTCGTAGGACGCTCATGTGAGGTCCTTCTTCATCGTGGTGATGGCGTCGCCGTCGAGACTGAAATCTGTTCCGGTAACTCCCCAGCCCCGGCCCAGATAGAAGTCGGTTGCGCCCGAGCTGCCGCCCTCAGTGGTCAGAATCGCGGTTTCGCTGCCTCCTTCTCTTGCCTTTGTTTCGAAGTCGTCTACGAGCTTTCCGCCGACGCCTTCAGCTCGTGCACCGAGCAGGACGGCGACATGGGTGAGCACAGCAGGAGTTGGCCCTCTGGTCTCGATGTCACGGGCCCGCTTCAGGCCGTCTCGATAGCGACCGACTCTGGTTCGAAGGAATCGAAAAGTGGTGAGTGGTCGCGTCGCAAGGGCCGACAGCCCGAGGATCGAAAGTCTGGCGACCTGGTGCCTGATGACCCAGTGGCGGTGCTGTCGCTGATCGGTGGTTCCGACGAGCATCCCGACGGGCTCCCCCTTGACCTTGGCGATACTCGCGATCCCATACGGGGAACTGAGAAAGCCGGCGTAGTAGGCCCGGAGGAATGCCGGACCCAGGGAGACGAATAGGCCACGTCCGAGGTATCGGGCGTGGATCGCAGCCAGTGCTTCCACATCTTCTTGAACAGGAGTAGAGACGACCACTGAGCCTCCAGTAGCCAGGATCACCGGAAGTGGCTCCGGGTGTCTGCGGTTTGCGATGAATCCGACTAGGACTACACCGCTGGCGCTTGCGAGTACAACGGCGAAGACCGCCGATAGAAGTCGATGATCTGAGAAGTAGCCGGAATGGTGGAGCAGGTATCCGGCGATGGCTGAGGCCACCGCGGCCAATAGCCAAAAGGGGGTAGGTCTTCGTCTGCTTGGAAGTGCGCTGGCGCTCGCGACGCCAGCGTCATGGTTGGCAACGTCCATGGTGGACGCTCCTTTCTCACGTGCGAATGGGACTCGGCCAGGTCGGCCGTTTCGGAGCTACGCGTGAGAAGGCGGGCCTCTGGCACTCCAGAGGTCAAAGTGGCCCGGAGCAGATCCCGCGAACGGCGCTGTCAGAACCGCTTTGGCAACTGCGCCAGGTGGAAAAACGGGGTGATCAACTGAAAGGTGCCGGGTGCGGCGGAAAGCGAGGATTCCCGCGACCAAGCCGGCGATCGTCGTCGTTGAGAGGACGAGGATGGCAACAAAGATCCAGGCGCCGTGACCGAAGAAGCCGTGGAGGCCTACAGCGTGACCATCGCCAAGCAGCAGTTGGAGAAGTTCTTGTGAGGAGTAGAGGTGCGCGGCGATCGCGAGGGCTATCAGTAGTCCTCGGTTGAAACCCCGGCTGTCTTCATCGCGGGAGGAGTTCCCGATCAGGAAAACGCAAAGGACAAGTAGTCCAACGGAGAAAAGCAGTCCCACCAAGAGCGAGGCTGCCGGCCCCCCGAATGAGGAGACGGACTGGCCACCCAGGGTCGAGAGACTCCAGATCTCTTCGGCAATGAACGCAACGAGCGCTATCGCTAAGAGAAGCTTTGGCTTCGTTCGCTTCATCACGGCAGTCATTTCGTCTCTGCGGTCAGCGTCGGCTCCAAACCGGGTTCTGCCAGGTCTCCGTCGACGTGCTCACGATGGTGCCTCAGTGCTGCGAGGAGGTCGGGAAGGTGATGATCGTGAAGTTCGTAGAACGCCCGTCGGCCATCCCGCCGGACCCGTACCAAGCGTCCCTGCCTTAGGAGGCGAAGCTGGTGAGAGGTGGCGCTCTGAGTCAACTCGGTGCGATCGCTCAGCTCCTCGACGGTGAGTGGCCCGTCGATCAGCGCCCACAGCAGCCGGAGCCTGCTCGAGCTCCCAAACATCCGCATCGACTCGGCCAACTGCTGGGCCTCGTCGAGACCAAGCGATCGTGTGGGGGAGGAATGTTCGGAAGGGTGAGGCATGGCAGAGAGGCGGTGGTGAGAGATTCTAGGGCATTGCCGTACATACATGAATAGTTCTTCATATACTCAGTTCAATGCCAACGCCTTCGATCCTTCTTCCTCTCCGGAATCCGATCTACCGAAAGCTGTTCTCAGCCCAGGTGATCGCTCTGCTCGGAACCGGGCTGACGACGATCGCTCTGGGACTCCTCGCGTTTGATCTCGCCGAAGACGACGCGGGCCAGGTGCTGGGCGTCGCCCTCGCATTGAAAATGGCCTCGTACGTTGTGGTGGCGCCACTGGTTGCCGCTTGGGCCGAGAGCCGGTCGCGAAAGAACCTGTTGGTAGGACTAGACGTGATCAGAGCTCTGGCCGTCGTCTCGATCGCGTTCGTCAACCAGGTGTGGGAGGTCTATCTGCTCATCGTCGTTTTGAGCTCCGCATCGGCCGGATTCACCCCAGCTTTCCAGGCAGTCATTCCAGACATCTTCGAGGACGTGGAGAAGTACACGGAAGCACTCTCGCTGTCCAGGCTCGCCTATGAACTCGAGGCGCTCCTAAGCCCAGCTCTAGCGGCAGCGCTTCTCGGAGTCCTTTCTTATTCCGGATTGTTCGCCGCCAACGCCGCGGCATTCGTGTGCTCGGCGATCCTCGTATTGACCACCGCGATCCCCGCCGCGGGCGCAGGTATCGCGAGATCCCAGCGCGGCTTTGCCCGGGTCACGTCAGGCATCCGCCAATACTTGACCGTGCCGAGACTCCGCGGACTGTTTGCACTCAACCTCGCGGCCGCGTCGGCGAGTGCGATGGTCGTGGTCAACACGGTCATCTACGTGAAGTCGGACTTCAGCCTCGACGACTCGGATGTTGCGTGGGCACTTGGCATCGTGGGCGCGGGGTCCCTCCTGGTCGCGATAACCCTTCCGTGGGTCCTCCGCAGAACAACGGATCGCCTGCTGATGATCCGTGGCGGCTTGGTCCTCGCCCTCGGTCTAGTCGCAGCCACGCTGATCGAGTCCTTCGCTGCCCTCCTGCTCGTCTGGGCGGCACTCGGAGTTGGCCTCGCCTTGGTGCAAACGCCTGCTGGACGTCTAATCCAGCGCTCCGGAAATCCCGAGAGTCGTCCCGGGCTTTTCGCCGCCCAGTTCTCCCTTTCACACTTCTGCTGGTTTGTGACCTATCCGGTCGCCGGCTTCGCGGGTGCCGCATTCGGACTCCACATCACGGCCATGATTCTCGCCGTCCTAGCCGGCGCCTCGACTCTCCTCGCCGCGGCTCTCTGGCGCTCCCCCTCTCATCTTCCTGCGCAACCGGCAGGCAACACATGAACATCTCGACATATATTTTGCACTTATGAACTCGAACCGCACCCGCCTTCTTGCCCTCCTTGCCGTAGTCGTCGTAGCCGCTGGCCTCTTCCTGGTCCTAAAGCCATCGGATGACAAGAAGGACGATTCGACGAGTAGCGCCGGCACCGAGAAGGTCGCTTCTTCGACCGAACAGACCGTCGAGGCAAAGACCGAGAAGCCCAAGCCGGACATCCCTGAAGTCAGCTTCGAGAATGGTGAGCCCGCGGGGGGAGAACTCAAGGTTGAAGCCTCGAAGGGCGACACGATCGCATTCAAGGTCCGGTCGGACGTGAGCGAAGAGATCCACGTCCATGGTTACGACATCAGTCGCGAGGTAGGACCCGGCAAGCCCGTGACCCTCCGGTTCCCCGCCGACCTCGTGGGGATCTACGAGGTTGAGATGGAGGGTGGCGGCATCCCGATTGCTGAACTCGAGATCACTCCCTGACCGATGATTCCCTTCGCGCACGCTCTTGCCTCCCGGGGTGACCTGCCCATACCGGGTTGGCTGTTCGGCTGGGCGGCTTCGATAGTTCTGGTCGTTTCGTTCTTTGCGCTGGCTACGGCCTGGCGCAAGCCCAAGTTCGAGAACCGCGAGTGGCGAGAGATCCTTCCGCGAGCGTGGAGGGTCATCGGATCGAGGGCGGTCGAGATCCTGCTCGGCCTGATCTCGCTCGGGCTGCTTGGCTTTGTTGTCTACGCCGGGTTCGAGGGAACGGAAGCCGCCGACAGGAACTTCGCACTCACCTTCGTCTACGTCACCGTCTGGCTCGGGTTCCCGGTCCTCAGCGCCTTCCTTGGCGACCTGTTTCGCCCGGTCAATCCCTGGCGCCAAAGCGGCCGAGCCGTGGGATTCGCGATCGGCAAACTCACGGGGAAGACGCTCCCTCACTTCCGCTACCCGGAGGAGCTCGGACGCTGGCCGGCAGCTGCCGGCCTGGTGGCGTTCGTGTGGCTGGAGATCATCTACGGGACAGCGGGGACTTCGGTCTCCCTTTCGCCCGAAGTGGTGGCCAACGCGACGATCCTCTACAGCGCGTACACGTGGCTGATGATGGCTCTGTTCGGTGTAGAGAAGTGGTCCCAGCGGGGCGAGATGTTCTCGGTGTACTTCCACATGTTCTCGACGCTCGCGGCGTTCGAGGTACGAGAAGGGAAGCTCGGCCGACGCAAGGCGCTGTCCGGCACGACCAGCTGGGCCAACACTCCGGGGTCGCTCGCCCTTGTTGTCACTGCGATTGGCGTGACCACGTTCGACGGAGCCCAGGAGGGTGCGCTGGCCAACGCGATCAACTGGCAGGTGGACAGGCTCGCGGATCTAGGCGCCGGTGTAACCACAGCGGTCAGAGGAGCCGACACACTCTTCCTCGCGCTCGTCCTTCTGGGTGTTGCAGCGATCTACCTGACCGGCATCTGGGGCATGCGAACCGTGGACCTCAAGTTCGAGTTCTCGGACTTGCGTCAGAAGTTCACGCACACCCTTATCCCGATCGCCCTCGCTTACCTGGTGGCCCACTACTTCAGCCTCTTCTTCTTCCAGGAGCAGGCCCAGTTCACATTCCTGCTCTCCGATCCGCTCGGGACCGGTTCGACGAACCTGTTCGGAACCGCCAACTACGGGATCGACTACAACGCCATCGGTCCGGAGGCCATCTGGTACATCCAGCTCGGGTCACTGTTGGCAGGCCACTTGGTCGCGCTCACGTTGGCGCACGATCGGGCTATCTCGCTCTGGTCCGACATCCGGGTCGCGACCCGATCCCAGTACTGGATGCTGGCGATGATGGTCTGTTTCACGAGCCTCGGACTCTTCCTGCTGTCCTTCGCGAACGAATGAGCACGATCGACCGCAAGCCAGGGCCGGCGAGTCGTGAGTTCGCGGTCACCTTCGTGTTCATTGCACTCTTGGCGACATGCGTCCATTTCGGAGGGCCAGCGCATCTCGCGAGCACCGCGATCGTCTGCTTCATCTACTTCCTGTTCGGACTCGCAGTGGTCAGAAAAGGCCTGCTCGCCGCCGGCGCTCTGGCATTCCCGTTCTCCCTCCTGGGCGACCCCCATGCGATGAGCGACACCAGCATTCACGTGGCCCAGTTCGGCCTGTGGCTGGGCACAGCGGTGGTCTGGGTTCCGTCGCTCTTGCTGGGCTATGTCCTGCGTAAGCGGATCGATAGACGCCGACCTGCGCCGGAGCCTCGCAAGCGGTTCAAGTCTCCGGTTTAAACGGGAGAACTTAGTTCTGATCCTCGTCTTGGTCGAAGGTCTCTTGAAACTCTTGCTCGGCGCGTTCTTGAGCTCGCCTGAGTGATCGATTGCCACATCACAATCACCCCTGAACTCAACTAGGGCCACTGAGTTCGCGGAGTAATCGACAGCAGGATCACCCTTTCAGGATGGGCGTAAAGACGTCTGGGTTAGGCAACCCAGGCCGAACCCCTTCTATGCAATCTTTGCCAAGCGAAGCTTCCCGACATGGCCTCTCCCATTCCGATTCCGACGTCGGTGGCCGGGACGTCGAGGTCCAAGAGCAGATTCACCTTGATCGCGATCTGTAGCAGTTCGATTGCTTCCTTCGTCTGAGAAAGGTCCAACACAGACTTTGTTCTCGCGCCGAGATGGACGAAGTAGTTTCGGGTTGCCACGACGACCTTGGCGAGACGTTCCCCTTCGATGCCGAGGGGTTGTACCACCTCGCCAGCGCGCTCAAGGACCTCCGTGATTCTCGCCCGTTGGGTCATTTCATTTGCATGCCCAAGGCGAGATTTGTATAGCTGGCGGATCTCTGGATCGGAGATTGTGGCGCACATCTCGTTGACAATCTCCCGGTGCTGATCCTTCGGGATCTCCACCTTGTCCAGAAAGGTCCGGTGGTAACTCTCGATCACGCTGCCCAGCGTGACTAGCTGAGTTTCAAGGGTCTGGTTCGGCTCCAGCGAGCCAAAGAGGAAATCCCCAGTCCCCTCTAGCTCAGTGTTGAGCTCAAACCAAAGCCGAAGGAACTCGTCGAAGTGCTGGCCCAAAGATGCAAAACCGAAGAGGAGCTGTTGGTACTCGAACGGCTTCTTGTGGTCGAAGATTCGCTGCTGCTCGACGATTTCGCGCCCCAAATTTCTTGTCGTACCTTCTGGACTTACCGGACCAGGGGGGATCGTTTCGGTGACGATCGATGTGGTCGTCTCGACAGTCGCCGGTCTACCTGTCGCGAGCGTGACCATTCTGGAGATAGGCTCGATCCAGTCTTCCTTCCACTGCGCCCACGTCAACTCGCTTGAAGACTTGATCGAGATGATCGCGTCTCGCTCCCAACGTGCGGTGTGGACTGAGTTCGAGGTTCGTTCTCCGATCTCGAAAGTCACCCTGGCATCCCCCAGATCCACCTCATGAAATTTGGGGTGTTCGCTTGTTCGTCCTAGACCACTTGTATTCCCTTTGGTCTGAGGAGTAGGGGCCCAGAGAAAGCTGACTAGATTGCTGACTCTCAGTTCAAGCCAGTCGAAACCGAAATGCTCATAGTCCTCAATGTGCTCTCCAAGTAGGAGGGAGCCAACGCGAATTTCTCGCTCAGAGATGCCCCCCATCAACTGAGATCTTGCGTTGACGACGAAGCACCCGAGGAGAGTGCATGGCCTTCCACCCGACGTTTCGCCGAGAATGGTGAAACTCTCGTTTGCGAGGGGGAAGGCCACTTCGGAGGCGCCAAGCAGCTCGAGCTTCATGCCCGATTCGGGATCGAACTTGAGCGGTCCGCGACATGCCTCGTCATATGAGGTGCCGCCTCTCTTGTCTCGTTCGCTCTGGAGGAATGCGGCGCCGTCATCGATCGACATCGATCCGGAAACCAGTTCCGGCTGTGGGTCTTTTCGGGTCTCCGCTCCTTCGGGACGCCACCACTGGCCTTTGATCTCAAAGCTCTCTAATTGACTCTTCAATGTGGACTCCTTCCGACGAGGTGTTTATTCGATGTCTCAGTCGAGGCCGCGACTTCAGCTCAAGAGTTCAGCTGGACTGAAGATCTGGAGATCTTGATCCTCTGCTACTTGGATGACCTCGGATGAGAAGGCTCCTGCTGGAGCTGCCACCGCGGGTTCGGCTCCGATTCTCCTTGCCTGCTCCACGTGGGCCAGCGCTTCATCTGCACTGAGCGACGCTGCATTCGACTTGCACTCAACACTCCAGAGGCGTCCATCACAGGCGAACAAGAGATCCGTCTCGAACTCTTGCGTTTTGCTTCCGTTAGGCACCAGGTCGAGCCCCGGCCACCATGCTCTATAGCCAACTCCCTCTGGTCTTCCTAGGAGGAGCCGAAGTGAAAGTAGGACAGCAGGGATGCCCTGATCGACCGCTCTTGCTGTCATCCCCTCGAGCCTGAAGTGGTTCAGAATCTCGCCGTTGTTGTCAAAGGCCGGGAGAGAGAACCTCACGCCACAGTGGCGACAATCGAGTTCTTCGTCGAGCTCACCAATGGCCCAGAAATCCGAGAAGGAACAGGTTGGGCACGCGACCTTGCGGCCGCGATTCACAAAGCCGGCATCAACAAGGCCACCCATTGCTTTGCCGAGCTCACTTGGGCTCTTGAAAATGTCAGAACCGATCTCGGACAGCGTCAAGGCCGGAATCTCCAGAAAGTTGCTTTCCGCCTCGAGTGCCACGGTTAGCTCGATTAGGCCTTCGCCGGTGAAGTTGCCCTCCGGAAACTTTTCTGCGATACGCCCTGCGATCTTCGACGAGTTTCGTCGAACGAGTGCCGTGAGGATGGCCAGCGCCCCGGGTTTCGTGAGTGCGTCTAGCGACTCCCGGTCGATCTTCTCAATCAACGTCCGAGCGATTCGACCGGCGCTCGACTCTTTGCCGCGAAAGCCAAGCGCGGCAAGGTGCGCTTCTAGCTGAACATCCGGAGGAGGGATCCGCAAGTCGAGGACCGGGGTTTGACCTCCCATCATGATTGCGCCGGAAATTACGTTTCGCGCAGCGTGAGCTTCGTTCATATGAATGGCCGCAATGGCATCGCTAAGTGGAAACAGCTTTGGAATTCCCCACAGGTCGTATCTGAGAGTGCCGGCCCAGTCGACCGTCTTGGGCAGATCTTCGGGTCGTTGGAACTGAGTTCTGTTAAGGCCCTCATGCAAGTCAGCCAACTGGCTAACTTGGACGCCACGTCTCAATCGGCCGCCTACGAAGATTGTTCCGAACGCAAACTCTGGTCGGTTCCGCTCTTCTGGGACCTGGGAGTAATGGGTCTCCCGAGGTTCGACAATCTCAAAACCATCCGCAAGCAGAACCGCCTCAATTTCGGGACGCAAATTCTCTGCACACCCAACCCTGAAATCTGGTTTTACCCCCTGGGGAATCGCATCTGAGTATTCCCTGAAGAGGCCTTCGTCAGCTGCTGCTCGAAATGCGTGGTTTGGCACCCCGAGGATCGTTGCTTCGCCAGCATGTGTTCGCAATCGAGCCCGAAGATTCCAGAACAGCAGAAGCTCCTCAAAGTCCGGCTCGGGACTGAAGACATAGACCGATTTGTTTGGTCCTGGGGTGTTGAGGGCCTCAACCAGGTCCGTTCGAATTGCGCTCCAAGCCAAGGGGCTGTTGCGTCGAAGCTGCGCTCGAACGATCGCCGCAGGCGACGGATCGTAGTCCGCGACAAGGTCACGTTCAGTCAAGAACTCCTGGTCATACTCATCTAGCTCGCCCCACAGGAGGATCTTCTGAATCGGATCGAGCTTTTCTTCGAAATCAATCTGGATTGGACGAGCCTGATCGGCCCCAGATGCCAGCCGCCAGATGTGCACTTCCTGTTCAAGTACGAAGTCCGAAAACTGAGACAGGGGACGCGCCTTGTCTCGATCTATCTGGCTCCGTTGTTCAGGGGTGACTCTTTCATGGAACATCAGTTGATCGACCGAGAGGATGTTCAGCCAATTCTCATACGGTTCATCCGTGGTTCCGTCACCAACTGGGATGAGCAGGGTTCCGACGCCATTCCATATCGAGGCGAGCTTCCCGCAAGTGTCTCCCAAGGCTTCCATGTCGCCAAACGGAACCAACACTGCGAACTCTGGACCTCGAAGTGTTAGCGAGAGTTGGCGGCGGTCGTCGAACGGCTCTGGCTTCATCGACCGATGCTAGCTGGGCCCGGAGGTGTCAGCCCCTGAAACCGGCCTGTCGCTCTACTACGGGTAGAAGCCTTCTCGGCCCTCTCCGCCCGCCCCCACAAACTCGTGAATCACAGCCGACTCATCTAGTCCGGTTGGTGGGTTCACGTTTTCGATAACGATCGATTGGCCGAGATCGTCGCGAGATGCCAGGGAACGAAGGCAAGCTTCCCTTACGGATCGCTTCATTTCCGGATCCTCCTCGGTCTCGATCATGCCCCGGAACGGAGTAAGTGGCGTGTCAAGCAAGACGAATCCCGAATGGGGCGTTTCATTGGCCAAACAGTGCGCCATCAAGCCAACGGTGAACGCTGCGTGTGTAACGGCTCGGACTCCCTTTCCGTTGGTCGTGCGACGGACTCCATCGATAAGGATGTCGTCCTTCTGCATCTCGAACCTGACTCCAATCTTTAGCGGGAACTGCCAGTCCTTAAGAAGGGACCCCACTCTCTCGGCGAAGGCGTTGAGGAGCTCTTCGTCTTTGTCTCGGATGTACTTCGCTTTCGGCTGCCTACTAATGGCCGCCGCCTTCGTCTGTAGTTCGATGTACCGATCAAGCTCCCGGTACTTGAGTGACAGCTCTTCGAGTTCTCTTCTTCGGCTGGTGATCTTTTCGACTCTGCTCTTGGCCTCTTCAGCTGTCGGGTTTGCGACATCCTGGATTTCGCGCTCAAGTTCTTCAATCTGATTAGCCAGGCGTTTCTGGTCCTTGGCCGACTGCTCACGACGAGACTCCGCTTCGCCGATGGCCTTCTGTAGATCTTCAATTCTGGGTAGAAGCTTCTTGATTTCCTTCCTTGCGGCTGACTCCACCTTCACTGGGTCTGTGACCTCTGGGTGACATGTGGATCCGTCAGGTATCTCTTGGCCACAGGTCGGGCAGTGCGAGGCAGCGATCTGGTCAAAGAAGTGACCTCCCTCGGCGACAAACTCAAGCCTCCGGACATCTACGTCGTAGTGCTGGCTGAGGAGCTTGAACCGCTCGATCAGTTCTGACTGATCGGTGACATTCCGACTATGTGAGTCCGCTTCTGTCACCAGTCGATTTCGTTCGTCGATTAATGCCCTCGCTCGGTCTCCGCTCTTAGAGACTCGCTCCGAAATTTCGGCCAGCTCGACCTCAATCTTTTCTAGCTCACTCGCAAGTGTCTCTCTACCGAGAGGTGCGTCCCGTAGTTCGCTCTCGAGGCTCGAGACCATCGGTGAGATCACCGCTTCACGCTGGAGGGCCATCTCTCTTTGATCGTTCGTCTTTCGAATCTGCGCCAGATCCGTCGCGTACGGACCTCGACCGGTAGCCGAGATTCGAAATACCGACCGGAGGGGGTTTGGGTTGGCCGTGCCTATCGGTGTCGCAGGAGACTTCTTCGCGATCATGCTCACCTCGTCCACAAGGGAAAGCGGGGCGAATGTTCGGAAGCTGATTCGTTGGGAGTCCGCGCTTTGATTCTTGATCAGACGCATTTGTGAGTCAAATCCAGATTTCTGCAGAAGCCAACCGGAGAGTGACTCGGAGACCTCGTCGACATTGCCGATCGAAACCGGAATCACCTCCGCATCGACCGCGTTTACTTCTTCCAATGTTCCCGAGAAGACCAAGGCATCATCGGGATCTTCGAGTGTTCTCGAGATCACAAATGTGTCGTCACCAGACAGGAGTTCGAGGCTGACAGTGTTGTATCCCTCCCGCTCCGGGATCCTTTCGGGTTCGGAGTCTGAGCCCAGAGCAAAATTGACGCATTCACGAATATGGGTTTTCCCCGTATTCGAAGCACCTGTGATCAACGTCAATCCTGGGCCAAAATCGATACGCGCTTCGGCTTTCCCGGGGCCCGTGACGCTGAGGCGAGACAACTTCACGAAACTCCGTCCTCTACTACCCCCGGAATCGTCTCGGCCACCCACTCGTCACTCCAATCACCGAGATGTTCAGTGATCCTAAGCTTGAGTTGATTGTCCGACAAGTTTCCGAATTCCTTGATCGTCCAATCTGATCGGTCGCGAATCAAGTCAGAGTAGTGCGACTCGAAGGAACTGCAGACAAGCCTTCCAGGCTTGGTTACCCGGTAGACGATGCCGCTTGCAGCGAATCGCCGTTCGATGAGATCACGGCTGATCAGGAGATTCAATCCGTCGTTGACGATCGTTCGCTTGACCAAGAGCTCGCTTTTCTGTCTTGGGGTGGCCGGGTGAATGCTCTCGGCTCCACCAAGGTCCTTGGAGTGCACCACGATGTAGTCGAAATAGGTCAGCCTCTGTTGATCAAGGGCACGTCGGTCTGATGCGCTCAGAAGGAACAAGAGGCGGAATCCAACTTCGAGCGGGGTACCGAAGACGGTCGTCGTATCTACTTCGTCCACTTGATCTCCCCGTCGTTGGCGAGTTGGTGGCAGATTCCCGTGCGATCGTTGGGTTTCAGGTCACCAGTAAGTGGATGATCGTCTGTCGCAACTGCCACCGCTTGCGTGCACACAGCCAGGACCCTGCGATAAGCCGACGCGTGCTCGTCAAGAAGGACGTGCCACACTCCGTCCCGGATCTGCTCCTGTAAGTCGCGGTAGCTACCTTCGTCGGGAAGGACATCCTTGCTGAACTCGCGAAGTGCCTCAGCGCAGTAGAACTCCTTGCGACTATGGCGAAGATGCTCGCCATACTTCTCATGCGCCATCGCTTCCCCTACGTCGGAAATCGTTTCTACGGCGTCGTCGCGATACGCGTCGACCAACGCATTGATGTACCCGAGTTCTTTCGAATCGATGGACTCTGGTGTAGGAGGCACCGGCGGCCTAGGCTTGATCAGTCCTCCACCGAATAGCGCTGGGTAAACCCGAGAGTCCTCGAGTTCCTTCGTTATCTGGCCTGCCTCGACGGTGTCAAACTCGGGGAACTCAAAGTCCTCTAGGTATCCCGAGATCTCGCTGAGTGGGCAAAGGACGGCGCATTTACCATCCCACTGTTCGCGAAGACCCTCGCGAATCGCCTCGGGGTTATCTAGAAGATCTTTGGCCTTCGGCCCGCACCCTTTCGGACAGACGAATGTGTATTTGCGGGGACGTGAGTAGGCGCCCTTCATCGTCCAGTACACGAGTTTGCCGAACTCGATCCAGATGTCTGACGGCGTCAGCGGGTCCTTGTACCTCTTGCATTGAAAATTATCCCAAGGGTCTAAATCGTCTCGGGACTCCTGGGCAACTACGTCTCGACCTTTGTCTCCAGAGCCAGCGAAACGCCGCACTCTCTCGTATTTCTCGCAGAGGGCCTCTCGAATCCAGTGTTCGACGATGATTTCCAACTGATCCGGATTGCTCGTCTCAACAATCTCAATCGGTGACCTAGTTGGTCCTGAGGTCAATTCAGAGCCACGCCTCTTCGGAGGGTTCGGAGGCGGTCCTAGCTCCTGCAACTCGCCTTCGTCTGCGCTCGCTTCCTGCGACATGAACTTTCCTTCTCCCCAGGACGTGACATGGATGCTGGTCGATTAGAGCCGTCGATGTTAGCCGCAACAGCAAGCGGCAAGATCCCGCAGCCCGCAGTTACAGTCCCGCGTCCATGCTTCGTTTGGTCGAAGCGATCGCGTGGTCCCAGCTGCCGAAGCACTTGCAGATTGTGCGAAGTTCCGGGTACCGAGGATCTGGCCGCCCTTGCGCTGCGGCCAGTCTCCTCTCGACTCTCCTAAGTTCGACGTACTCCCACTGGCCGATGAGCTGGCCGACTTTCCTCGACGCGCGCCTGAGTGACTTCTCAACTTCAATCCTGGTGTAGGGCTCCTTCGGCCAGAGACGAAGCGTCTGCGTCTTGACGCGGTTCTTCGTGATGTTGAAAGCGAGATCGGCTGCCGCCCGGCAGGTCGACGCCCAAGTTCCGAAGTGTCGGGTCAAGTTGCCGGCATCAGGCCATTCTTCGCCTTGAGTCGCACGCTCCGATCGGGCTTCTTGGTAGGCCCCGACGTTTGGGAGCTCTCCGTCCCTCACCAACTCAACCAGCAGGCCGAGCCGCATCTCGCGAAGCTCCTGGTCACTCGGCATTGCCACAGAGTGCTCGAGCAGCCGGGTCAGCTCAGCCCTCGTGCGGTCCGGCAGCTGGGGAGCGATCTCCGCGATTACAAGGCAGGCTTCGCTAAACGGATTCGCGTCGTTTCGCATCCATGCCTCCTGTCTTTAGTTGCTCGATGAGGGGATCAGGGCTTCCCATCGCAACTGCTTCGCGGACCTTCTCTCGAATGCCTGGCCATGGTCCGCCGTGCCTGGTGACGGTGGTGTAGTCGGGTGGAGGAAAGTCGAGATGCTGTTCCTTCCGCATCTCGCGAACCCAGGTGATGTACGCCGACGTGAAGAACGGCTCTCCGAGCTCGTCGTACGCGATCAGGAGTTGTTCGGCCAGCCAGTCGGGCGTGTAGACCGGCGGACCGCGATGTTCGTGTGCCGAGATGGGAAGTCCTTCCACCTTCGCGACCGCCTTGAGCCAGCCACCGAAGCGCGTGTGGAAGGTGAAGGTGCAGGGAAGATTGAGAGTTTCTCCGCGCTGCCTTGCTGCCTCGAGCTTTCCCTTCCTCCACACGGTGTACTTCGCGGTGCTGAGCCGACCCTCGATCTCGGTTCGCGCGACGGCGAGGTGACTGATCAGTTCTTCGTCGCTGAACCAACTGGTGGTGTGGAACGGTGAGTTCGGATCGAGTCCGGCTACCAGCTTGGCCTGACGGACCGTTCCCCATCGACGGGTGACGATCGACTTCGAGATCGGAATGCGGCGTCCCTTGTTCTCTGGTTTCACCAATTCTGCTTTGGCCCACTTCTCGTACTCCGCGATGGTGAAGTTATCGGAGCCGAGATCCGCCGCACAATCCCTTAGCGCCTGCAGAGCTTCTTCATCGGAGATCCGCTGCCCCTTCGAAAGGATTCTTAGGGCGGTGGGGTCTGCCATTGGCTTGATCCCAAGATCGTTCAGAGCCCTACTCCAGGTTCTGAACTGCCGTTCGATCCGGCCGGCGGGACAGACGCCAGGGTCGTTCTTCTCCCTTCGCCAGTTCTCGTACGCCTTGTATGCGGGCACCTTTCCTGTCTCGGCCTGGTACATCGCCAAGCTCGATCGCATCATCTGGAGCCGCGCATTCGAGATCTCCCCACGACATTTCAATGCCATCAGTGCCGTAAGGACGAACCGGCGCTCGGGAACGGACCGCGCACGAAGCTGCGCGTAAAGGGACCGTGCGAGGGGATCCGAAGTCCGCATTGACTCTTCGGCGGGCCTCTCCACCTCAACTTGGTTTGCCGTATTCGCCATGGCTCCAAGCTAGGCGAGACGGATGACACGAAGTCCGGGGCAGTACCGTCGGAACCGATCCCAATGCGCATACCGTTTGGTCGGGCACATCGGCGCACAAACCTAGCTGTAGAGCCGAACGAAGAGGCGACGTTTCAACGGTCGTGGGCGGGGTGGTCGCAATCCGCGGTCGAAGCCTCTCCGATGGCCTCGTACAATCCCAGGCCTGATGCGGGCCAGCGACTTTTTTGAGTGACCCATCCGAGGTTGCGGGGGTCACCTTGCGAGTCCCGAAAGCAATCAGGAGTCATTCAGGTACTCAGGAGCATGCTCCCGGCATGACTTCGCTTGCTCAAAGTGCCCCGATACCCGGGACGGACCAGTCGCTGGCCCGTCAAATGCTCAACAAGGTCCCGGAGGTGACCCTCTTCTTCTGGATCATCAAGGTCCTCTGTACGACGGTAGGAGAAACGGCGGCCGACTACATGAACGTGGATCTCGGGTTCGGATTGACCGATACGACCTATGCGATCGGCGGGCTGTTGGTGATTGCCTTGATCTTCCAATTCAGATCCAGACGGTATGTACCGGGTATCTACTGGACGGCCGTGGTCCTGATCAGTGTTGTCGGAACCCTGATCTCGGACAACCTGGTCGACAACATGGGAGTTCCGCTCCAGACGACGACCATCGCGTTCTCGGCAGCCCTGGCAGTCACTTTCATTGTCTGGTACGGGTTCGAACGGACCCTCTCCATACATTCGATCACCACTACCCGGAGAGAAGCCTTCTACTGGCTCGCCATTCTGTTCACTTTCGCCCTCGGAACCTCGGCCGGCGACCAGATCGCCGAGCAGTACGGACTCGGCTATTTCATTTCCATCCTGGTGTTCGCCGGAGCTATCGGGCTCGTCGCTCTTGCTCACTTCAGGTTCAAGCTTGGTCCGATCACTGCCTTCTGGATTGCCTACATCCTCACCCGTCCCCTCGGAGCGTCGATCGGAGACTGGATGTCACAGCCGACCAGCGCCGGCGGATTGGGACTTGGAACGACCGGGACCAGCTTCATCTTTCTGGCGGCGATCCTTGGGCTCGTCGTCTACCTGTCGGTGAGCAAGGTTGATCAGACTCCCCCGGAAGTGGTGGAAGCGGAGATGGAGGAGGCTGAACATCTCAACGCCTGAGCTCGCAAGGGTCAGGATACGAGGCCCGCGGAAAGCAACCCCAACACGAGGCATCCAAGGCCGACCCTGTACCAGACAAATACCCTCAGGGAGTGGCTGGTCAGGTAGCGAAGGAACCAGGAGATCACGGCGAGTCCGACCACAAATGCCACCAGCGTCGCAATCGCCACGTTTAGCAGAGGCTCCCCGACATGTTCCTTGCCAGTAACTATCTTCATTAGCTCGTAGGTACCGGAAAGCACGACCGCGGGAATGGCGAGCAGGAAGGAGAACCTGGCCGCGGCTTCGCGCTGAAGGCCCAGGAAAAGCCCGGCGCTTATCGTCGCGCCCGACCTGGAAACCCCCGGGACCAGCGCCAGGCTTTGGGCCAGTCCAATGATTGCCCCGTCACTAAACGAGAGTTCTTCGGTACGCCGCATGTGAGTGCCAATGCGGTCGGCAAGGCCCAGAACCAGTCCGAACGCGATCAGAGTGAATGAGACCAGCCAGAGATTCCTGGCGGCGTTCTCGATCTGATCCTGAAACGCGAATCCGATCAGGGCGATCGGGACTGTCGCGATGACCAGATACCAACCCATACGGGCTTCCGGAGTCTGGCGCAATTCCCTGTTCACCAGGGACCTGACCCAGGTGCGGGTTACGTTCCAAAGGTCCTGACAGAAGTAGATCAGGACGGCAGCTTCCGTACCTAGCTGTATTACGGCCGTGAAGGCGGCCCCGGGGTCATCCCAGCCAAGCAGGGCCGGTGCGATCAGAAGGTGTCCGCTCGATGAGATCGGGAGAAACTCGGTCAGACCCTGGAGCAGGCCGAGGACGATGCTCTGAAAAAGGTTCATGCCTCAGGAAATCTCCGGAGCCGGTTTGGTCTTGTTCTCCTGCTCATTGCCGGATCTCCGCCGTCGGGCAACGAAATACACGCCGGCGATGGCTATGGCAGCCACGATCGCGTAGTCGACGTAATGGAGCCGATCCTTCCAGTCGACCCAGTTCGCTCCGACTTCCCTGCCGACAAGGGTCAACATGAGAACCCACGGAAGGCAGCCGGCGAGGGTCGCCACGGAGAACTTCCAGAAAGGCATCCGGGCCACACCTGCCGGGAGGGAAATGAATGTCCTGACGATGGGAAGCATCCTTGAGAAGAACACGGCCCAAACCCCCCATTTATCGAACCAGCGGTCCGCCTGGTCAAGTTTTTCCGGGGTGATGTGAAATTTCGAACCGTGTTGAGCCAGTACCTCCTGCCGGCCGAAGTAACCCGCTGCGTAGAGGATCCACGAGCCAACCAGATTTGCAATGGTGCCGACCGCTACAGCGGCCGCCAGCGAGTAGCGACCCTGATCGACGTTGAAGCCGGCGAAAAGCATGGTGGCCTCCGATGGGATCGGAATGCCGGCACTTTCCGGAGTCATCAGGAGAAATATCCCCGGTAACCCAAGGTCTCCAACTATGCGAACCGCCCAGTTGACCACCGGGTCGGTGACTGAAGCAGAAGCGAGAACTGGCAGAGCTATCACCGGCCCAGCCTGACAGAGCAAATCTGAACTTCTTCTGAACGTTCAGGCCGTTGCTGCCGGAACGACAAGACGGACCGCACCGCCGCCGCCCGAGCCGCGGACCTCGACGTCACCCCCGTTGGCCCGGGCCAGTCGCCGGGCGAGCGCGAGTCCGAGACCGGTTCCCGGCAGTGCAGCCTCGTTTCGAGGCGCCGAACCCCGGGTCCCGGGTTCGAAGGCAATTTCGAGATCCTCGGGGGAGAATCCGGGCCCGTCATCCCCGATCAAGACTTCCGCCAACCTGCCAGTTCGGCCTACCGAGATTGCGACTTCGGAAGCCGCATAGGTGATCGCATTTTCAAGGACCGGTGAGATCATCCGCCGCAGACTGTCGGAGGAAATCCTGACCTTCAGTTCGGATTCGGGCCGAGCCAAGTCGATCGTTACTCCGTACTGCCTCGCCAGCGGTCTGGCACCGATCACGGCCGACTCGACGGCGTCGACCAGATAGGTGGCTTCCTCGGAGGTCGCTGTTCCTTCAGCCCTGGCCACATCAAGCAGCGTTTCGAGAATCCTGGTCAGCTCCTTCGAACGTTCGGCAATCCTCACCAGTGACTCCCGGTAGTCCCCCGTACTCCGATCTTTCCGCAGGGTGATTTCGGCCTCGGCCGAGATTGCCGACAGCGGAGTTCTCAGCTCGTGAGATAGCTCGGCCGAGAAATTCCGCTCGTGCCGGACCATGTAAGCCATTCGATCGAGCATCGTGTCGAAGGTCGCCGCGAGCCTGGTCAGTTCGTCGGTCGGTTCCCCCTCGTTGAAACGGCGGTCCAGGTCATGTTCACTCCAGTTGGCCGCTTCCTCGGTCATTTCCGACACCGGTTTGAGTGCTCGACCCACGACCATCAGGGTCGTAATCGTGATCAGGACCAGCATGATCAGGGCGAGGGCTACCGACGCAACCGCAGCTCGATCGGCCGTGCGCTCGTAGGGATCAAGCGATACTCCCGTTACCACAGTGCCTACCGCCTGTCCATCCCTGATGATGGGGCGGGCGAATAGCCTGGTATCACTGTCCGGGTCATCGCGTTCGCCCACACCTTCAGTCGCGAGAGAAGCGGCCACCTGGTCGAGTCGGCTGGTTACCTGAGGCTTCTCCAGTGGCTTTCCGTCAGCATAGATCCAGACGAGGGCGTCCTCGGCCCCGTCGTCTGCTCCCTCGCTGACATCGAGCCTGCCACCCTCCAGGTCGACGTTGTCCAAGGTCGCCTGAGCCCTGGCCGCAAGGAGCCGGTCCACGTCTCCATCGAGGCTGGAGCGGAGAGAGAGGTTGAAGCCAAGTACGAGTAAGGCCAGCATTACCGCAGTGACCGCAACCACGGAGATCGTCAGGCGCTGCCGGATCGTGCCCCTCATTCGAGTCGATACCCCACTCCATGCACGGTGTGGATCCGTGACTCGCTGCCAAGTTCTTCCAGCTTCTTGCGAAGTCTCCTGATGTACACGTCAACTGTGTTGTCGTGAACGATCGCGCCGGAGGGCCAGGCGGCGGCGATCATCTCGTGGCGCCTGATCACTTCGCCCGACCGGGCGATCATGGCGCCGACCAGTCGGAACTCGGTCGGCGTCAGTTCAGCCCGGTCTCCGCCACATGCCAGGACATGCCTTACCGGGTCAAGTCTGAGGTCCCCCGATACGGACCGGTCGGTGTGCCCGGCGCGTCTTTCGAGAACGCGCAGCCGGGCCACCAGCTCGGCAAATACGAACGGCTTGGTCAGATAATCGTCTCCGCCGACGCTGAAACCCGAGACGCGGTCCGGGCCGGAATCCCGGGCGGTGAGAAAGAGCACCGGAGCTTCCATGCCATTCGACTTCAGGGCCTGGCAGACATCACGCCCGTCGGAATCGGGCAACCCGATGTCGACTATCAAGAGGTCGTGCCTGGCGGGATCCGCCAGCATCAACGCCTCCCGGCCGTCCCGGGCCAGATCGACCGAGAAGCCTTCTTCCTCGAGACCTTGATTCAGGAGCCTGCGAAGCTCGGGATTGTCCTCGATGACCAGGACGCTGGAGTTCATGAGATCACGTTCTCAGACATGAGGTCCAATGATCGGCGACAAACCTGAATGGCTCCTGAAAATAGCGCTGTTGTCAGGAGCCGTTCAGGCATGGATTTGCATACTCGTCCCATTGGAAAAACGCCGACCTACCTCGGCCCCGATGAGAAGGATCAGAAAGAAAATGACATCCAAAATCAAGAAAATACTCGCGTCTCTTCTAGCGCTTGCCGCCCTGGCGCTCGGAGGCGCCGCAATAGCTTCCGCGACCAACGGGAGCTCTGAAAGCAACCGGGGTCCGCAGGAGAAGGCAGAGGCAAGTGAGCACGGGTCGGATGCCAGCGAGAATGGATCTCAATCCGAAGACACGGACAATCAGGAGAGTGAGAGTGGCCAGGAAGCTCCTGACCCCGGCGAGTCGGTCTCCACGTCCGATGCCGCCAAGGCCAGTGCGGCTGCGGTAGCCCGGACCGGCGGAACCGTCCAGGAAGTCACCGCCGAGACAAACGATGCTGCCGAGAAAGGCGACGATCAGGACAAGGGCGAGCAGGCCGTTCCGGCCGGAACGGCCTTCGAAGTAGACCTTTCCAAGGGCTCCACGGAGTTCAAGGTTTCTCTCGACAAACAGTTCAACGTGCTCCAGGTCCAAACCGAACAGGCTGACTGACCTGCCCGGTCTCAAGCGATGGAAGGCCCGGGTCGTTTCGACCCGGACCTTCTGCTGCACCACCCAAGAGGTCGCCGGTTCGACTCCGGCTAGCTCCATTCCCGTGCAAGGTGTTGAGATAATCCCCGGCATGGGAAAACTGGCCGCCGGGATTTTGCTTGCTCTTTCGCTTCTGGTCGTCGCGGTCCCTGTTGCCGGGGCCGCTGAAATTCCGCCGACCCAGAAGTGCGTGAAAGTCCTCACCGGCGACTTGGCGAAGTATTCGGGGGGGCGCTTTGAGGGCCTTCCAGCAGCCGAGAAGCAGCGAGTCACCGACATACTTTTCGATGAGTTCATCGGGGCCGGCTGCGTTTCCGACATCGAACCGCTCCAGGGAGAGGTGGAACTCAAACCCTTCTCTGAGAGTTGCAAAGAAGGCGCCAAGGCAGCCGACGAATACTGGACTGCCGGGAACCGGCGCCTTGTCAAGATCAAGCAGACTTGGGGAAAGCGAATCGGATCACTGTCACGAAGGCTTGAGAAGGTCACTCTCCGCCTGGCGGGCCTCCGCGATTCCAAGGCCTCACCAAAGCGAATCCGGAAGCTTTCGCGCGTCAAGAAGGGCCTGCATAAACGGGTTCAAACTCAGGCTCGCAAAGCCGCGAAGGTGGTCGACCCGATCGCCCGGCCGATGTACTACAGCAGCCTGCTCATCATCTGGGAACTGGCGGCGCGGCGCTGTGTTTCCGTAAATGACCTGAGCGGCGGCGAAACCGCAGGTCCGGCAGCCGGGGCGATCAGACGCCACTCATCGCTGATCAGCGCGCTCGTGTCTTACATGGCGAATTTCGAACAGACGAGGCCGTAGCACAGAAACCCGGCGGGCTTGCCGGCCGGTTCAGGGAAGGATGCGGATGACCGACATCCCGTAACCGCTCCGGCCACCGGTGGCAACGATCCGGCCCCGCCGATCAATCATCAGATCGGCCACTTCCAACCCCAGGTCTCGACCCGGACTCTCGAAAATTCCGTGGTCGAAGAAAGAACGGTCGAATCCGCCGTTCGGCTTGAGCCTGACCATGGTGAAGCTGCTCTCGTGGGATCCGCCGATCACGATCCTGCCATCGCGTTCGATCGCGACCGAGCTGCCTTCGAACCGCCAGCCCTTCCGGGGCCGGAAAATACCGTTCCTGCCGAAAGAGCGATCCAGCCTTCCGTTCCTGGTGAGCCTCGCGACCAGGAGCCCTTCGTTTCTGATCCCGTTCTCGCGGCCGTCCCCGCGGACGATCACGATCCGGCCCTTCGAGTCGAAAGCCACACCGGTCGCGTTCACGCAGTAACAGTCGGCGGGACCGTTGATGTCGATACGGGCGATGCCGTGCGCGCCGAAGCGATTATCGAGCGTTCCGTCCGGGTTGAAACGCGCCACGATCATGTTTCCGTCCAGTCCACCGACCGCCAGAACTTTGCGATGCCGGAGAGCCCTGACGTCGTAGAAGCGATTGTTGAAAGAGCTTCCCTCACCGCGAATCTGGACGATTCCGCTCTGGCCAGTGCCGGTCCTCGGATTTCCCCTGAAGGAACGATCGAGCGAACCATTCCGGTTCAGACGGGCCAGGAACGGGAGCTCACGACCCCCACCTTTCATCTGGTTACCGGCGATCAGGATCTTCCCGTTTCCGGTGAGATCGATCGAACGGGAGTCCAGGGCAATCCGCTCGGGGTATTTCTTGCCGCGATAGATCCTGGTCCGGTCGATGCACCTTCTCTTTGTTCCCTGGTAGCCGAACCGGAGACGGAGAGATCCGTTCGGGAAGATCTGGCTCAGGAAGGAGCAAAAGCCAAGGTTGAAGTCCGGATCGTGAGAACCCGTTGTGACGATCCTGCCGTCACCCATGATGGCCAGGTCCCGCCCGAATCCCGCCCGAATCGTCCGGGGGTGACTTTCCTCGATCGGAAAGTGCGCACTGGAGACGTAGCCCCCGTCGCCGAAAGTCCGGTCCAGCCGGCCGTCCCGGTTCAGGCGAAAAAGGATCATCTGTTCGGAGCGGTAGTGCCCGATGTCATTGCCAAGGACGACCAGCTTGCCGGCCCGCGTCGCGGCGATCGCCTCCGGTGAATTCAGTTCGTTGGTCAGCGACGGATCCCCGTAGACGGTCGCAATCCCGTGCTTGCCGAAGGAGGGATCGAGCCGGCTCGCGGCGCGGCCAGTCGGGGCGAGGACGAGAATGGCAAGGCAAAGCGCCGCCACGCAGGCCGGAAATGCGTACTTACGGTTCCAGATCACGATTCCAGAAACCGTTACCGCTCCACCAAGTTGCGCCCTAGCCTCTGCCCAGCAAGAGTTGGTCGCCTGCGTAGTCGAAGGTAACTGTGCCGTAGTGCTCCATTACGTCGGCTCCGAGCAGCCCGTCGATTCCGACCAGGCCGCCGGTCGCCGCAATCTGCCGGGCCGGAAGGTCCGAACCGGCGAGGGACCAGCCTCCGCTTTCGTAGAAGGTGACTCTCGTGTTTCCACAGGCGGTCTCGACCTTTTCCGTGTCACCCGTCGGTGAGAGGTTCTGCTACTTCGCCAGTTTCGAGCTTGCAACAGTCCAGGTCGTTCCCGTGTCCGGTGACATCCTCCTTTCCGGCCCCGAACCAAAGCGGACCGGGACCGTCATCGTGACCGACCCCTGTTCGGACTGGACGTCCATCTGGGCCCTTAGTTCGGGCGAGACGACCAGTTCCTTCGCCGCGTCCGGGTCGATCTTCTGACCGGTGGCCATGGTCGGGAATGCAGCCTTTGAGCCGTCATAGTCCAGGCGGAAAGCGCCGAACCGGCTCAGGACATCAGAGCCGAGCAACCCCACCGGAATGATCCCTCCAACCTCAACCGCGGGCGACTTCGCCACGTGCACGATTTCCTCAGGCAGCGGCATCCCGGCTAGCGACCAGTCGGAGATCCTTGCGTTCTTCGTCTCGATAAGGCAGTTCGCGCCGGCGGAGAAATCTCCTTCGGTCGTTTTCAGGCCCGCCTGCTTCGCCGCGGCCGGGGTGAACAGTGTGTTCGAGGCCCCGGTATCGATCTTGAAGGGCAGGGGATCCCCGTCATCGCCGACGCAGACCCAGGCGATCGCGAAATAGCCCTCCGGGCTGGAATCCGTCTGGTAGGGCTCGACATCGATCGGAACCACAGTCAGAGCGCCATCCCGGGATGTCTGGCTACAGCCTTTGGCGGAGGCCAGATCGATTCCCCGTCCGAGTCTGAGGAGGAGGGTCCGCAAGCGGACAGTGCCAGGGCGGCAACGAGGGCGAGAAGCGACGCTGAAATCCGAAACATGACTTTCAATACCTGATCCGCGGCGATCCTACTCCGGACTCCGACTTTGCGATAAAAGTCGCCTGTGTTGCAGGCCGCCGAAACACATCCGGTCGTCAAGGCGATCAGGGAACCCGCCGAAGGGGACCGGGTCGCGCTGGTTATCGAGGGTGGCGGCATGCGGGGGGCCGTTTCCGGCGGCATGGCGATGGGGCTGCATGAGATCGGTCTGGCCGGCAGCTTCGATGCCGCCTACGGATCCTCGGCCGGGGCGCTGAACGCGCTCTGGCTGATCGCCGGCCGGGCAGAGGACGGCATGCCGACCTGGACCGACGCGGAATTCGGCAAGGACCTTATGAACAAGCGTCGGATCCTCGGGAAACGGCCGATCGTCGACATGAAGACGATGATCGAACAGAACTACGAGAAGGTCTCGCCCGGGCTTTTCGAGGCGGTGCTCGCGGCCGACACCGAATTCCATCCTTTGGCCACGGCGGTCGAAAGCGGCGAGGCGGTAGATCTCCACGATCAGATCACCGACCGTCAGTCACTGATCCTCGCTGCCCGGGCCACCTCGAACCTGCCGCTGATCGGCGGGCCGCCGGTTGCCCTGAACGGTGGCCGCTACCTCGACGCTGGCCTGAGTGCCGCGATCCCCTTCCGCCAGGCGATCGAAGACGGTGCCACCCATCTGCTGGTTCTCCGCTCCCGCAAGGCCGGCGACCTCGCCACCGACCCCTCGGGGATAGGCGGCAAGCTGACCAGCCGGATGCTCGGCCGGATCAGTCCGGCAGTGCGAGACGGATACCTGACCCGGGGCGTCCGCGAAGGGGCCGACGAGCGCTTCCTCGCCCGCCACGATGGCGAGCATGGCCTGGAACCGAGCATCCTGCAGATTCGTCCCCATCCCGAATCACCTGTGCCCTCGCGACTCGAATCCGATCTTGGCGTGGTGCAAGGGGGCCTCGAAGGGGGTCGCCAGGCTGTGCTGGACGCGCTAGGTTGAAGTCGTGGTCAAGTACCTCACAGCCCTGCTCGCCGGCCTGATCATCGGGGGCGGGATCGTCGCACTGGTCGGCGACGGCTCCAGCAACGACGGAGACAAGGCGTCGGCCACCAACCCACTGGGCGTGTCGAAGGTGGTTGATCTGAGCCACACGATCGACCAGAACATTCCGCTCTGGCCCGGTGACCCGCCGATGAAGTTCACCACCGTGGCCAACTTCAAGGACGACGGCTATTACCTACGCAAGTTCTCGATCGGCGAGCACAGTGCGACCCACATGAACGCGCCCAACTCCTTCCACGCTGACGGGGTGGGGATAGACCACTACCGGCCGGAGGATCTGATCCGGGAAGCGGTCGTGATCGATGTAAAGGACAAGGCCGCCGCCGACCCCGACTATGCCTTCTCGCTTGACGACCTGAAGGCCTGGGAAAAGGAACATGGCGAAGTTCCGGCCGACAGCGTCGTGCTGCTCAATACCGGCTGGACGAAGTACTGGCGAAACCCGCAGAAGTTCTTCGGACTCGACGGCAAGGGCGGCCTCCACTTCCCCGGCTTCGACGGGGACACAACGAAATACCTGCTGAACCAGAGGGACATAGCAGGGGTGGGGATCGACACCCACGGCGTCGACCCGGGACAGGACACCGCGTACCGGACCAACACCCAGGTCCTCAGCCAGCCCCGGATCGTGCTGGAAAACCTGACCAACCTGGACAGCATGCCGGCCACCGGGGCGAGCATCGTGATCGCCCCGCTCAAACTCAAAGACGGTTCCGGCTCACCGGCAACGGTCACCGGCCTGATTCCCTGAACATGAAGTGGCTTGCGGCAACCGGACTGCTGCTGATCTGTTGCCTTTCAATCAGCGGGTCAGCTTTCGGGGCGGCCCTGGTCCGGGTGACTCCGGATGGCTACCTCGACTCCGATCCCAGCTTCCTGACCTCGCCACCTGAGGACTCGCGGGTCTTTCTGGCCGAACGGGGTGACCCCTCAAGCCATCAGGCCCGAATCCGAATTATCGACGACGGGGTTCCGGTCAGCGAGCCCTTCCTGACCATCGACAACGTGGACCTGGCAGTTGAGCGGGGTTTGCTCTCGATCGCCTTCGCCCCGGACTACGCGACCAGCGGCCTTCTGTACGCGTTCTATGTGGCCCACGAGGCGGATGCCTTCGGCGGTGGCACCGGTGACATCAGGATTGTCGAATACCACGTGTCCGCCGGCGACCCCGACCGGGCCGACCCGGCTTCCGCCCGGCTTGTGTTCAGCACCCCGCATTCGGCCGGAAACCACAACGGCGGCTGGATGGCCTTCGGTCCCGACGGTGACCTGTACTTCTCGATCGGCGACAACGCGAACGGCGACAACGCCCAGACCCTCGCCAACTACTACGGGAAGATCATGCGGATCGACCCCGCCGACCCCCCGGGAGCCGCCGCCTACACCGTGCCGTCCGACAATCCCTTCGTCGGTGAAGCCGGAGCGAAGCCCGAGATCTATGCCCTGGGGCTGCGCAACCCGTACCGGGCCTCCTTCGCCCCGGACGGAAGGCTGGTGGTCGGCGACGTCGGCAACGGCACCTGGGAAGAAGTCGACGTCGGTGACCTCAAGGGTGCGAACCTGGGCTGGCCGGCCTGTGAAGGTTTCTGCACCGGACTGACCCCGTCTTTTTTCGCTCCGGTCTACGTGTATAACCACGACAACAGCGTCGACGGCCAGGGCGGAGGCTGCGCGATCATCGGTGGCTACGTCGTCCGGGACAAAGACGTCGCCGATCTGGCCGGGCGCTACCTCTACGGCGACCTCTGTGACTCCTCGCTTCGCACCCTCGACCTCGATGCCGCCGGCGGCGACCCTCAGCCGGCCGGGCTCACCATCCCCGGCGGCCTGGGCAGCCTGCGCTCCTTCAGCGAGGACTCCCGGGGCTGCGTTTATGTGCTGACCAACGACGCCGTCTTCCGGGTCACCGCCGAAGCCTCTGACCCGGCGGCTTGTCCGGCCCCTCCCGAACCACCGGTCGAAGCGACCTACGACACATTCATCCCGCAACGGAAGGTGGTCGGGAAGAGGATGTCTGTCGGTGCGAAGTGCTCGATCGCATGCACCGCCTCCGCGACCGCGAAGTTCCGGATCACCAGAAACCGGTACCGCAGGAAACCGGTGATTTTCAACCTGGCCACTCCGCTCTCGAATCTGACTGCGGGAGTTCGCGGTGATCTGACCTTCCGACTTTCCCTCAAGCGGGTGAAGTCGATCAAGAAGTCGATCCGCAACGGAAGCCGGGTGACCGCCTGGGTCAAGATCAACGTGACCGGTGAAGACGGCTCGACCGGATCGGGATCAGGGTCGATCAGGCTGGTCCGACCGAAACGGCACTGACCGCTCCCGGCTCAGTCCGGTGCGACCAGTTTTTCGAGCCGGTCGAACAGTGGTATCTGCCCCTCGATCACCAGGTTCCTTGCGGTGGACGGCGCCACCCACTCGACCCGGTCGACTTCCGGAATCTCAATCATTTCGCCCGACTTTGGGGGCCACTCGATCTCGAAGGTCATGCTCCTCTGTTCGGTCGGGTCAAGGTCGCCCTCGATCGCCCAGGCCAGAACCCGCTTACCTGATTTCTGCGTGATATCTCCGAGGTGGATCGGCGAGCCGGCCGGCGGTTCGATGCCCACCTCTTCCATGAACTCGCGGCGGGCGGCCTCAAGCGGTTCCTCACCGGGATCGATCTCGCCCTTGGGGATCGACCAGCCCCGTTCCTTCCTGGCCCAGAGCGGGCCGCCCATGTGAGCGATCAGCACCTCGAGGCCGACCGGGCCGGTGCGGTAGAGAATCAGCCCGGCGCTCACCCGGCCGGCTTTCTTCTTCTTGGCCATCCGGCGAGGCTAACTGTCCGGGTCGGCCCAAGGGCGAGCCAAGACTACCGCTGGCCTGTAATTTGCATCGGGTGAATTGCAGGGGATGGGTCGCGCTTCTCGCGGCAACAGTAGTGCTCGCCGCTCCTGCGGGGGCGAAGGCCGGTGACCTGACCGGCCTGGTCAACCCCTTCACAGGTACCGAGGCTTCAGCCCCGGACTTCGGCACGGGCGGCGGGGCCGGCAACACGTTTCCGGGGGCGACGCTGCCCTTCGGGATGGTCGCCTTCGGCCCGGACACAATCCCCGGCCTGACTAATTTCACCGCCGGTTACACCTGGTCCGACCACCAGATCCGTGGCTTCTCGCTGACCCATTTCAGCGGTGCCGGCTGCGCTCTGCTTCAGGATCTGCCGATCCTCCCGGTCGCCGGGTCGCTGTCGAAATCTCCGGTGATCGCCGGCTCCTCGGATCTCGACCCCGCGATCGTTCCCGATTTCAGCCACAAGTACGAGAAGGCCAGGCCCGGCTTCTACAACGTCACCCTCAATCCCGGGAAGGGCGACCAGATCGGCTCCGAGCTGACCGCGACCACCCGCACCGGCATGGCCCGGTTCACCTTTCCCCGTTCAGACACCGGCACTCTCACCCTGAACGCCGGCGGCAGCACGATGGCCAACTACCTGGCCGCAGTCCAGGTCGACCCGAAGGCACGGGAGGTGACCGGAGTCAGCGAAAGCGGCCGTTTCTGCTGGGAGCCCTCGAAGTACAAGGTCTACTTTGCGGCCCGCTTCGACCGGCCATTCAGGACATTCGGAACCTGGAAGGGAGCGACCCTCAGCCCGGGATCGACCGGGGCCAAAGACGTCTCTCCCGACGCCTTCAACTACAAGCCGATCGCCGGCGGCCCGCCGTTTTTGCCCGGCAATCCGAGCACCACCGCCCAGGCCGGGGCCTACGTGAGCTTCGCTGCCGGCAAGTCGCGCCCGGTCGGGGTTCGGGTGGGAATCTCCTTCGTCAGTGTCGCCCAGGCCCGGAAGAACCTGAGCGAAAGCGCCGGGCTGGCGATCGAGGAAGTGCGAAACCGCGCCCGTCAGAGGTGGTCTCGCGAGATGGGCAAGGTGAGGATCGGTGGAGGCCTGAAGGAGGATCGCCGCACTTTCGCGACTGCGCTCTATCACTCGCTGCTCGAGCCGAGCGTCCAGTCCGATGTGAACGGTCTTTACCGCGGCCAGGATCTGAAGGTCCACCGGGTCAGGCCGGGCCATGCCCACTATTCGGACATTTCCGGCTGGGATGTCTACCGCAGCCAGATCCAGCTGCTGGCGATGATCGCGCCCCGTCGCGCCGCCGACATCGCCCAGTCACTGCTCAGGATGGAAGCGCAGGGAGGCTGCCTGCCGCGCTGGCCCTATGCGACCCAGAACGCGAACATCATGAATGGCGATCCTTCGTCCCCGATGATCGCGACCATCCACGCGCTCGGGGTACGCGGATTCGACGCGAAGGATGCGCTCAGGGCGATGGTCAAGGGGGCCGATCACCTCTGCCATTCCGAGAACGCCGACTACACCGAACGGGAAGCGCTGGGTGACTATCTGAAACGCGGCTGGATCGGTCAGGAGCGGAACGTGACCAGCGCCGAGCATTCGGTCAGCAAACGCTCCGAACCGTGGGGCACCGCCTCGACAACGATGGAATATGCGCTGGCCGACTTCACGATCTCAAGGCTGGCCAGGGCGCTCGGTCGCAAGGATCTCGCGGCGAGGTTCCTCAAACGGTCAGGGAACTGGCGGCACCTGGTCAACCCGGCCAGCCGGGCGATCGAGCCCCGGTACTCCGACGGCAGCTTCCTTCCGGGAGTCACCCCTTCGACCGAGGACGGCTTCGTTGAAGGCAGCTCCGCCCAGTACGGGTGGTTCGTTCCCCAGAACCTGGCCGGACGATTCGCGACGCTCGGCGGCCGCAAGGCCGCACTGGCGAAGCTCGACGATTTCTTCACCGAACTGAATGCCGGTCCCGGTTCCCCTTACGCATTCCTCGGCAACGAGCCAACCCTTCAGACGCCCTGGATCTACAACTGGCTGGGTCGTCCCGACAAGGCCCAGTCGATCGTGCGCAGGGCCCAGATCGGGTTGTACGGGCCCGGCCCGGGCGGCCTGCCCGGCAATGACGATGGCGGCACCATGAGCGCCTGGTTCGTTCTCTCCGCCCTCGGACTTTCGCCGGTGATTCCCGGAACCGATGTGATGCCGCTCGGCAGCCCTCTCTTTCCGAAGGCAACGGTCAATTTCCAGGGCCGCATGGTCCGGCTAACCGCGAAGAACGCCGCCAGAAAGAACCCCTACGTGAAGGGCCTGCGGATCAACAGACGCTCCTGGAAGAAGCCCTGGCTTCATCTCGGCGCGCTGAGACGCGGGGCGAAGCTTGACTGGAAGCTTTCCTCCAGTCCGTCCGGCTGGGGTCGGGGACGAAAGCTGGCGCCGCCCTCGTTCGGCGATCGCTGAACGTTCGGTCCGACGGGTCCGCTTGAGTTCCGGCCCGATTGGCCGCCTCAGATTCCGGCTTGCGGCGGGAGGCCGTCCGAGATCGGAACCCCGTGATCGGTTTCGATCATGCCGAGTTCATAGACGGCGCCGCCTCCGGTGCTGAAGGTGGTCTCGTTGGCGTGACCGGGCATGGTCAGCTTCGCCTCCATCCGGGCCGCCGAACAATTGGTGACTTCGCGGGCATCGGACGCAGGATCAGCCGGGTCGCCGTACTGCCAGCCGATCGTGAGATTCGCGGGTGAATCAACTTCAAGTTCGAGATAGCCCTTGCCGGCCACGGGCAGCCCCGCCTTCAGTCTCAGAGGCGTTTCGTTCACGTCGACCCCCGGGGCAAAGACCCCGCCGATCCGCCGGAACTCGCCGTCGCTGAAGACAGCCCCGTTCGCCGCCCAGGGGAGGAGTCGACCACCGACCCGGATCCGCCCCATCACCACGTCAATCCAGGAGTCCTGATCCTGCTCGAAGTTGCTGCCGTGCAGCCAGATCCAACGCTCCGCGTGTTCGGTACCCCAGTTGTGGCCGATCATTCCACGCCAGTCATCGACGTTGATCTCGCGTTCGCCGCAGCGGATGGCTCCGTTGAATTCGCCCAGCGGCACCGGCGAGATCGGCTTGGTCTTCGGCAGCGGCAATTCGTAGAACCGTGGCCGGGGGAGATGGAAAAGTACCGGTGCCAGGGGCTCGAACCGAAGCTGCCAGGAGGCTTCGAAGCATTCGCCGTGAAGCCCGGCCGGACCTGCGGTCGAGTCGCCGATCCGGACCCAGGTGTTTACCGGGGCCGAGGCCGGCTGGCCGGTCAGGCGCCGGGCCAGCGGTCGCTCCGCCTCCCGGTCGAAGAGGGTGAACCAGATCGTTCCGGTTGCCTCCTGGCCGGGAAGCTTGTCGATCGTGTACCGGATCCAGATCGCGAGCGACCCATCCGGCGAAACCAGCCGGGCATACCAGGACTCGTACATCCCGGTGCCCGGTGCGGCTTCGACGAATCGCGCCTCAGTCGGTGAAACTCTGATCTTCATCCATCGACCTTCACATCAGGCCGGCGTGGGCCAGCCTTCCTTGTCACCCTCGTTCATGGTTGAAACGGACCGCTGCATGTACTCCCGGAAGCTCTCGGACATGACCCGAACTTAAGCCATCCGGGCCGACCCGATCAACTCTCTCCGGACTGTCTCCGCGTCGCTACCCTGCTCGATCCGCTGCTCGAGGGTGATCGCGCCGTGGCGTTTGGCCAGGCGCTCGCCGTCGTCGCCGAGCATCAGCGGGACGTGGCTGAAGCGGGCCGGTGCCGTCAGGCCGAGGCGGTCGCCGAGCCAGAGTTGCCGGGGTGTGGTGTCGAGCAGATCGGCCCCCCTGACCACTTCACCGATTCCCTGTTTCGCGTCGTCGACGGTGACCGCGAGGTTGTAGGCGAAATCGCCGTCGTTTCGTCGGACCACGAAGTCATCCAGAGTCTTCTCGATTCGGCCGCAGATGTGATCCTCGAAACCGACCTTTGACCCGTTCGCACGCACCCGGAGGGCCGGGGGCCTTCCGGCGGCGCGGCGCTCGGCCCGGTCGCTTTCAGTCAGGTCGCGACAGGTGCCGGGGTAGGCACCTTCCGGAAATTCGCCATGCGGGGCCGATGCGGCCTCACGGATCTCGGCCCGGGTGCAGAAGCATTCGTAGAGCAGGCCTTCCGCCTCAAGCCGGTCGATCGCTGCCCGGTAGAGCTCGTGACGCTGACTCTGACGGACCGGCTCACCATCCCAGTCGATCCCGATCTGGCGGAGCTCCTGCAGCTGGACCTCGACCCATTCCTCGCGGGAGCGGCCGCTGTCGATGTCCTCGATCCGGATCAGGAAAGCTGCCTCCCGTTCGCGGGCCGATCGCCAGGCGAGCAGGGCGGTGCGCAGGTTGCCGAGATGGAGGCGGCCGGTCGGGCTGGGGGCGTAGCGGCCCGGGGATTGACCCGGATCGCGATCGGGGTGAAACAGGTCCGGTCCGCCCATCACAACGCCCCGGCGAGATCGGCCGCGAGATCGCCCTTCGGCTGCACCTTCACCTCTTCGAGCCCGAGCCAGCCGGCCATAAGCCGGAGTTCGCCGGCAAGCTCGGCCGCGGTGTCTGCCGGGGCGTCCTCCTCCACCCAGGCGGACTGGACCAGCAGGGCAGAACCGGCCCGGTCCGACTTCAGGTCCACCCGGCCCGCGATCTCCTCGTTCAGCAGGAAGGGCAGAACGTAGTAGCCGTGGCGTCGCTTCTCTTTCGGGGTGTAGATCTCGATCCGGTAGTGGAAGCCGAAGAGTTCCTCCAGCCGGCGGCGTTCGAAGATCAGCGGATCGAAGGGAGCGAGCAGGGCCCGGGATTCAACCTTGCGCGGGCGACGAGCTTCCGGGTGAAGCCAGGCCGGGGCCGAGAAGCCCTCGACCTCGGCTTCGATCAGGCGGCCCTTTTGAACCAGCCGGCCGATCGCCTGTCTTGACTCATGGGCTGGCAGGCGAAAGTAATCCCGCAGGCAGCGGGCTGTGCCAACCCCGTGGGCGCGGGCGGAAATCTCCAGCAGACCCTCGATCGCCTCCTCCGGATCCGGCGTCGCAGCCTCGTGCACATGTCCCGGCAGCACCCGTTCGGGCAGGTCGTAGCGCCGCTCGAACTGGCCGGTCCGGCCGGCCGAGGTGATCCTCCCGGACCAGAAGAGGTATTCGAGAGCGCTTTTCACCGGCGGCCAGTTCCAGCCCCAGTGGCTCTTGTCGGGGACATGGTTCGGGTCGACCGCCGCCGCGACTTCTCCGGCCGTCACCGGACCGGAACTGGCAACCTCGGCGAGTACATCCTCGAGCAGCTGCGGTTGCTCGGCGGCGGCCCGGACGGTACGCCAGGCCTCCTGGTCGGCCCGTTCCATCCTCCAGCGCAAGAGCCGGTGGGTCTCGGGCGATACGAATGATGCTTCGTGGGCCCAGTACTCGACCAGGCGGCGGGGTCGCCTGGAACTCGCCTTCTCAAGCAGGCCGATGTCATAGGGACCAAGCCGGGAATAGAGGGGCAGCAGGTGAGCCCGGGCCAGCACATTCACCGAGTCGATCTGGAGCAGACCGATGCGATCGAGGGTCGCCTGGACCTGCCGCATCGTGACCCGGGGGAAGGGGCGCTCGCGCCCGAAGCCCTGGGCGGCCAGGGCAACCCGGCGGGCCGATCCCGAACTCAGCCTGACCGGAGCTTCGCCGTTCACGCGAATCGCCTTCGACACCGATTTGCATCTCGTCCGTCCACGCGCACATAATTACCGGCAATGCCACTTTCGAGGGGGAGGTACCGATGAGCGGAGACGCGCGAGCACACGCCTACCGGAACGTGATCATCACCGCGGCGACCGCCGGGCTGGCCGGGCTGCTCTTCGGCTATGACACCGGTGTGATCGCCGGCGCCCTGCTGCAGATCACTCCTGACTTCGGACTTGGCAGCTTCGAATCCGGATTGGTGGTGGGTGCGGTTCCGCTTGGCGCCGTGCTCGGCGCCTGGATCGCCTCGTCGAGGTCCGACAGGTACGGGCGCCGCACGCTGATCCTGACCTCGGGAATCATCTTCATCATCGGCGCGATCATCGCCGCGATTTCACCCGGGACCTGGGTTCTCGTGGTTTCCAGAGTAGTCATCGGTGTCGCAATCGGGGTCGCGTCAGCAGTAGCGCCCGTCTACATCAGCGAGATCGCGCCTCCGGACATTCGGGGCCGGCTCGTCACCTTCTTCCAGTTGGCGGTGACGATCGGCATTCTCGTCGCCTACCTGGTTGGTCTCGCCTTCGCCAACGTGGATGAAGGCTGGCGCTGGATGCTCGGCCTTGGAGCAGTGCCGGCGCTGGCTCTGGTGATCGGCATCGTTCGACTGCCGTCCAGCCCGCGCTGGCTGCTGATGATGGGTCGCGAAGACGACGCTCGCGAGGCGCTTCAACGGGTTCGGACCGAGGGTCCCGATGCGATCGAGCTCGAGATCAAGGAAATCCAGACCAGCATGATCGTCCGCGAAGGTTCCTGGCGGGACCTTCTCCATCCCGTGATCAAGTCAGCTCTTGTGGTGGGCCTGGGTCTCGCCATCCTCCAGCAGATCACCGGAATCAACACCGTCATCTACTACGCGCCGACAATCATCCAGGAGACGGGAATCAACTCGGACGCCTCGTCGATTCTCGCGTCGCTCGGAGTGGGCATCGTCAACGTCCTGATGACCGTCGTGGCTCTCAGGCTGCTCGACAGCCGCGGACGGCGCGAACTTCTATTCGTCGGAGTTTCGGGAATCTCGATTTCGTTGTTCCTGCTCGGACTCGCCTTCATGATCGGTGCCGACTCGACCTTTGCCACGGTCCTGGCGATCGGCAGCCTGATGCTCTTCGTCTCCTCCTTTGCGATCTCCCTCGGGCCTATCTTCTGGCTACTTAACGCCGAGATCTACCCGCTGTCGGTTCGCAGCAAGGCGGCTTCCCTCGGCACCATGACCAACTGGTTTTTCAACTTCCTGGTCTCGCTGACCTTCCTGCCGCTGATCGACCTGCTCTCCCAGACCGGTGCCTTCTGGTTCTACGGCGCGATCGGCCTGGTCACACTCTGGTTCTGCTGGAAGTACGTCCCGGAAACCAAGGGTCGAAGCCTCGAGCAGATCAACGACATCTTCGAGCGGCGCGCGCAGGGATAAGCAGGCCTCAACCGGATCTGATCCGGTTTAATTCGCGCGATGGGAAAACGTCTGGCAGGGACAATTCCGGGGATACTGGCTGCTGCGATCGCAGCGCTGCTTTTCGCGGCCCCGGCTGACGCACAGACCCAGACCTCTTTTCGCAATCCGGTGCTTCCGGTGGATACCTCGGGCGGCGACTCGCCGGACCCGTGGCTGTTCCGGCACAACGGCCGTTACTGGATCAACTACACCTCCGACGGCCAGCTCGTTTACCGCAGCGCCAGAGTGCTCGACGCTCTGGCGGATGCGCCCGAACGTCGCATCTGGCCGCCCGCGGGCCAGACCGAACCGGTTGATCGGAAGGCCGAACTCTGGGCGCCGGAAACCCATCTGATCAACGGTCACTGGTACGTCTACTACACCGCGACCGCGGCCGGAACCGGGGTTCGCGCCCACCGGATCTACGTGCTTGAGAGCAGGACCGACAGCCCGGCCGGCCCCTACCGGTTCAAGTCCGAGCTCTCGCTTCCCCAGCCCTATGCGATCGACGGCACAGTGTTCAGCCTGAAGGGCAAGCTGTATCTCGCATATTCCGGCGGCCCGCTCTTCACGCCGGCCTCGATCTATCTGACCGAGCTCTCGAATCCGTGGACCGTGAAAGGCCTGCCGATCGAAATATCGTCCCCGGAATACGACTGGGAGAAACAATCCTTCGCGATCAACGAGGGGCCGGAAGCGCTGATCCACGGCGGCAAGCTCAACCTGATCTTCTCGGCCAGCTGGTGCGGCTCCGGGCTCTATGCGCTGGGTCGGCTGACCGTCCCCTCGGGATCGAACCTGATGCAAGCCTCCACCTGGGCCGGCTCCAAGTTCCCCGACCCGGTCTTCGAAACCAGCGCCGTCCGCGGTGTCTATGGACCAGGACACGGCTCCTTCTTCAGCACCGGCGGTGGCAGGCAGTGGTGGAACGTCTACCACGCCACCGACCAGGCCGGGAAGGGATGCTTCACCGGCGGCCTCAGGACCACCCGGGTTCAGCCCTTCACCTGGAACGCGGACGGAACGCCCCGGTTCGGAACCCCGGCGTCCCTGAACGCAGACCTGCGGTCTCCTGCTCCGGACCGGACCATCGCGATCCAGGCCGAGAAGAATCGATCCTTTCCCGCCACCGGGCGGGCCACCCGGGTCAAGGACCGCCGGTTCTTCGGTTATGCCGGGATCACCCTCAAGCCGAAGACCGGGAAGCTTCCCGCGATGAAGCTCGGGATCCTGCGCAAGGGCCGTTACCGGCTTTTCCTGCGGGTGCTCGCAGAGCCCGACTCGAAACGGCTTGGAGTGGTCCTCCCGGATGGCCGGATGGTTTCCCGCAGGATCACCCGCCAGAGCGAGCAGGTCGTGAATGTGGACATGGGCACCGTTTCGCTCAACCGGGGCCGGCGCTTCCTGCGGATGAGGAGCATGAGTCCGGTCACTCTCGATCAGATTCGCCTTCAGCCGGTGCGGAAATAGACTCCCCGGCATGAGTCAGACTCCCAGTTGTTCGATCCGGGACTTCCGGATCGAGGACGCCGAAGCCGTTCATCGCTGGTTCAACAATCGCGAAGCGACGAAGACATTGATGGAGCAGCGGGAATCCTTCGGCATGGAAAACGCCGAAGGCTGGACCCGGGCCGCGATCAAGCAGGAGGGCGAGGACCGCAAGTATGCGATCGAGGTGCCCGGGATCGATCAGCCGGTCGGCTTCACGGCGCTGTACGGACTCTTCCGGCAGACCGCGCCGGAACTCGGCTGCCTGATCGGGGACGAGGTTCGCGGCAAGGGCGTCGGCCGCTGGGCCGAGCGGCTGACCGTGACCAGGGCCTTTGAGGATTTCGGAGCCCACCGGATCTACGGACGCATCCCCGCCTTCAACGAGGCCGCCAAGAAGGTCGTGGCCGCCCAGGGCTGGACCTATGAGGGAAACATGCCCGGCCACATCCGCCGGCCGGACGGGACGATGCTCGACTGCGAGATCTGGGGCGCCACGCCGGAACAGTTCTTCACTGCGGTCGGGAAGTGGTGAAGCGGCTTCCGGGGACGACTTGAAACTCGTCGCCGAAATCGTCGAAGACGGCGGGCGGGCCGCGAGTGGCCCGGACTTTTTCCGCTCGGCCGAATTCCTCGAGGCCGAGGGCACTACGCATTCCCTGCTCCTCCTTGAGGAGGGAGCGGCCAGTACCGGGAAAACCGGGCTCATCGCCTCCGCACCGCTGCTGGTCCGCGAGATCCCCGGGTCCGGCCGACTGGACGCAACCTCCCCCTACGGCTACCCGGGCCTGGCGATCTCGGATGGTCCCCTGATCAGCTTCGATTTCCCGATCGATCCGGCGAGCATCGACTTCTCTGCCACCGGGCTGGTCACGATCTTCCTCCGCCACTCGCTCGACGAGGACCCGCCGCTGGCCGGCGCGCGGCCTCGCAACATCTGCCTGCTTTCCGACCCGGTTCTGCCACGCAAGAGCCGGGCCTCCGACCGTCAGCAAATCCGCAAGAACCTGAAGCGCGGCTGCTCGGTCGAGATCACCCCCGGACCGGAGACCAGCCCGGAACAACGAGACGGATTCCTGACCGCATACACCGAGACGATGGCCCGAACCGGGGCGGCAGACCGCTATTTCTTCGACCGGAACTATTTCGAGCTGATCCTCTCGGCCGAAGGAACCTGGCTGTTCATCCTGAGGTCACCCGAGGGCGAGGCGGCTGCCGCCTCGATCGCCGCCCTGTCGGACGGCCTGCTCCACTATTACCTGTCAGGCACGGCCGACGCCCATCTGAAAGGCGCGCCGATGAAGAACGTGGTCGAGGAGATGATCGACTTTGGAGCCGAGCGCGAACTCGCCGTCAACCTGGGTGGCGGCATTACACCCGGAGACGCACTGGAGGAGTTCAAGCGCGGGTTCGCCAATCGCGGGCAGCAATGGTTCACCTCGGAGATCGTCTGTGATCCCGGCGCCTGCCAGTCCCTGTCGGCGAAACTGTCCCCCGACGGAGACCCCGGTTTCTTCCCTCCCTACCGCGCCTGATCGGCCCATCCGGCAGCAAACCGGCGCGAGCCTCCCGGTAACGGACCGAGAGTTTCCGGCGGGCGGCTACCGGGGGAGCGACTGGCCGCGGGCGCCGCGCCAGGGCTGGGCGGCCCGCAGTGCCCCGAGGATGGCCCGGGTGGCCGGGGCCTTGTTGAGAGCGTAGAAATGAATACCGGGCGCGCCGGCCGCCAGCAACTCGGCGCTCTGCTGGGCGGCATACGCAACCCCGAGATTGAACTCCGCTTCGGGATCGCCCTCGGCCGCCAGCATTGCCGCTTCCAGTTCGGCCGGGATGCTGGCGTCGCAGAGGCTGCAGATCCGCTTCGTGTGCGCGTAACCGGTAACCGGAATGATTCCGGCCAGAATCGGCACCTCGATGCCCTTGGCCCGTGCCGCTTCGACGAAATCGAAGTAGGCCCGGTTGTCGAAGAAGAGCTGGGTGATCAGGAACTCCGCCCCGGCGTCAACCTTGGTCTTCAGGTAGGTCAGGTCGGTGTCGAGATCCGGAGCCTCCGGATGAACCTCCGGGAAGCAGGCACCGCCGACCGAGAAGTCGTACTTTGAGCTGATGTGGCCGGCCAGTTCGGCGGCGCTGCCGAAGCCGCCCTCGGGCTGGACGAAGTCGGTTTCGCCACGGGGCGGATCCCCGCGGAGGGCGAAAATATTGTCGATACCGGCATCACGGAGGCGGTCGAGCGTCGCGTCGAGGCCTTCGGCGGTCTCCCCCACACAGCTCAGATGGGCCATGACTTCGAGGCCGACCTCATCCTTCAGGGCGGTGGTGATATCCACGGTGCCTTCGCGGGTCGAGCCGCCGGCTCCGTAGGTGACGGACACGAAGTCCAGCTCCAGTTCGGCCAGGCTCCGGGCCGTGTCGAAGAGCTGGATGCGCCCCTCATCGGTCTTCGGGGGGAAGAACTCCACCGAGAAAACGGGCCTCTTTGCCGCGACTATTTCACCGATCCGCATCGCCGAAGCCTAGATGATTTCCGTTCCGGCCCGGTCAGTCCGGGGCGAGGCCCTGGCCCGTGGCGGCCAGCCACACGGTCCGGCGGAGGATTTCCAGGTCCAGCTTCAACGACCGCTTCTCGACGTATTCCACGTCGAGTTCGATTCTTTCCTCCCAGGGGATGCCGGCCCGGCCCTGCACCTGGGCCCAGCCGGTGATTCCCGGCCGGACTTCGTGACGGCGGTGTTGATGAGGCGTGTAATCCCGGACCTGGGCGGGGATGGTCGGCCTCGGCCCGACCAAGGCCATTTCCCCCCGCCAGACATTGATCAGGTTGGGCAGTTCGTCCAGTGACGTGCGGCGAAGCCAGCGGCCGATCCCGGTCACCCGCGGGTCGTCACGGCCGACCACGGTGCCCACCCCGACCGGGTCCGAACCGGGAACCATGGTTCGCAGCTTCAGCATTTCGAATTCCTCACCGTGCCTGCCGACCCGAGTCTGGCGGTAGATGACACTGCCACCTCCTTCGATCCGGATCAGGATGGCAGCAACCGCCATCAACGGAGCCGTCAGCACCATGACCGCAGCGGTTATCAGCATCTCCAGTGGCCGGTTCACCGGGTTCCTTCTGCCTTTTCCCAGGCGCCCGGGGGTCCCTGCCGCCAGCGGTCCCAGAGACCGAGGGCGATCGAAAGCGTTACCTCGACGTAATAGCGCGCGACCCGCAGGGGCAGGATCGGAAACCAGCGGCCGAGAAGGGCCGCCAGCAGCAGCAGGATCTGCAACAACATGGTCAGGCCGTAAAACCAGCCGTGGCCGAGCAGCACGATGTTGGTCAGAAAAGCGACCAGGTGAAGAGCCGGGCTCAGGTATCTGAGCATCCGGTGCGAGAAGAGTTCGAAGAGATAGAGCGGCGGGTATCCGCGCGGATCGAGCATGCCTTCACCGACCACTATGTCCCAGAGGCCGATCATCATCCGCCGCTTGCGGGCCAGCTCGCCGTCCAGGCTGGGAACCAGCTTCTCCGTGGCGCGGGCCCGCGGCCGGTAAAGCGAGGCGAGGCGCCGCTTGGCCAGGGCGAAGGGCAGGGAAAGGTCATGGCTTCCCGAGGGTCGGAGCGGAATGTAGCCGGAGGCGCGAACGGCATAGATCGCGCCGTTGCCGGCGGTGACCCCGGCCAGCTCCGACTCCATCTCGCGGACCCTCATCTCGTAGCGCCAGTAGGCGCCCTCGAGATTGCCTCCGTCCGGACCGATGAAGCTGACCTGTCCGCAGACATAGCCCACCCGGTCGTCGCGAAACGGCTCGATCAGCTCGCCGAGCGCTCCCGGCTCCCAGATTGAGTTGGCATCGGAGAAGGCAAGAAGCTGGCCCTTCGCCGCCTCGGCCGCCGCGTTCTGTGCGGCGATCTTTCCCCCGCGCGGCAGATCGAGAACCAGATCCGCGCCGGCCTTTCTGGCGATCTCCACCGTGCCGTCGGAAGATCCGTCGGAAGCGACGATGATTTCCAGGAGCTCACGCGGATACTCGAGTTCCAGTGCGTTCCTTACCTTTGCCTCGATCACCGTCTCCTCGTTGTAGGCAGCGACGATCAGGGAGACGGACGGGAGGAGCTCCTCGTCGGTGTCGGGATCGACAGCCGGGGGGATCTCGCTCAACTTCGGTCCCCGGACTTCGCCGGCCCGCCCGCCAAGGCCAATGAAGTCGAGCAGCCAGAGCATCACCGGGTAGCCGATGTGGGTGAAGAGCAGAAGGCCCGTGCAGAGCCAGAAAAGGATGAGGGCGAAGATCACGCGAGCAACTCCTCATAAAGGCCGATCGTCTGACGGGCGATCGCATCCCAGGCGAAGGGGCCCGAGGCGGCCGTCCGGCATCCCTCCTCCAGCTTTCTCCTCGTCGCCTCCGCGCGTTCTCCGAGTACCAGTCTCGAAAGCTCGGCGGCCAGCTGATCCGCGTCCCCGGGTTCGACGGTGACGGCGAGCCGGTGGTCCCGGGCGACCTCTCCGATCCCGCCCACGTCGGAAACCACCATCGCCTTGGAGAAGGCCATGCCGGTGTAGAGAACGCCGGACTGCTCGCCGTCCAGGTAGGGCAACACAAGCACATCGGCACGGCGCATGATCGGCGGTATTTCCGGGTCCTCGATGAAACGGGGAAGCCAGCGAACCTTCACGTTCAGCTTCTCCGAGCGTTCGACCATCTCGGTCAGGTCCATGCGGGGATTCCCGACGATCCAGAGCTCGGGTGCGACCTCGCCGGCGGGCACCGCCAGCTGCTCCATCGCACGGATCAACACACCGATTCCCTTGTAGGGGCGAAGCAGCCCGAAGAAGAGCACGACCGGAGCCTCCGGGGGAGCTTCGCCGAGTTCGGCCGGGAGCGGCTTTTCTTCCGGCAGCCGGGTCAGGTAGTCAAAGGCGCCGTGGGGAATCACCCTGACCTGATCTTCCGGCAAGCCGACTTCTCCGAGAAGGCGTCCGGCACCGAGCCTCGAGTGGGCGATCACCACGTCCATCGCCCCGAACACCTTCCTGGCCCCCGAGACCTGTTTCGCGGTCGGACCGGGCGGCAGGATGTAGTGGGCGGTCATCACTCTCGGTCTCCGACCGGAGATCAGGCGATGGTCGATCCGGGGCATGGTCAACCACTGGTAGTGGGTCACCATCGGGTCCGGGGCGGACTCGACCTTGCGCCGCAGCCGCCGCATTTCCGGCAGGTGGTGAAGCGCCTTGCCAAGGCGACGGGCCCGGGGCGTGATGCGCCGGTAGAAGTCCAGGCTGACCTCGTAGCCTTGCGGCTCCGGCACCGGTCCATAGGTGAAATCGGAGGTGACAAGCTCCACATCGGCGCCCTCGGCCGCGAGGGCAGCGGCCAGCGACCGGTCGTACGGCGGGGTGAAAGCCGAAGGGTCAATCAGCTTGACTTGCACAACCGGGATTATCGTTGGCGACCGTGAATTCCCCCCTGCCGACAAAGCACCCTGCAAGCGAACCCGCGAAAGTGGACCTCAGCTACTGCGTGGTCAACAACGACGGTCGTGACTACCTGCTTGCCTGCCTGGCCGCGATCGACCGCTTCCATCCCGGATCCCTGAGCCGGGAAGTACTGGTCCTGGACAACGCCTCAAGCGACGGTTCGGTCGAGGCGGTGCGGGAAAAGTTCCCCGCGGCCCAGGTGATCGGCCTGGAGAAAAAGCAGGGTAAGGCAGCCAATGACTCGCTGCTGCTGGAGCGGGCCGGAGGCCGCTATTGCCTGCTGCTGAACGAGGATTCGGAGCTTCGGGCGGGAGCGGTCGGGGCGCTAATCGCCGCACTCGAGGCTGACCCCGAGGCCGGGGCAGCCGGGGCGCAGCTCTTCGACGGCGAGGGCGATCCGTATGCCTGCGCCTGGCGCTTTCCCGGGGTCGAGTCCGCCTTCATCGGGGCGCTCTTCCTACATTCCCGGCTGACCGTCGAAAGCGGGGGCGGTGAAACCCGCCCGGTCGACTGGGTCCAGTCCTCCGCCCTGATGGTCCGGCGCGAGGCCGCGGTCGAGGTCGGCTTTCTTGACGAGCAGTTCTTCGTCTACTACGACGAATGTGACTTCTGCAAGCGGCTTGCCGATTCCGGCTGGCGCACCCTTTACGTGCCGACCGCGGAGGCGGTCCACCACAACCAGCTTTCCACCGACCTTTCCTCCGGCCTGCCGCGCATCGTCGAGTTTCATCGCAACCGCGACCTCTACATGCGAAAACACCACAACCGCGCCGCTGCTGTTGCGGTCCGCGTGCTCACCGCCTGGGCCTACGGGCTCAGGACGATCGCCTCGGTGTTCATGCCGAATGCCCCCACCCCGGTCTATGCGGCCCATACCCGCCAGGCCCTCTTCCCCTACCGCGGCGAAGGCCTCGCCGACCGGGCCTCAGGAACGTAAGTCCTCGTCCCATTGCTCGACTTCGACCGCGAGCGGCAACCCGCCCTCGCCGCCGGCCGACTGCTTGCCGACCCGGCGAGCCTCAAGCACCTTCGCCTTCAGTTCGGCGGGCCTGGTCAGCAACATGAGCCAACCCCGCTCCTCGGCGGTAAAGAAACCGGTGAACAGCAGGGCAACCGGGAGCGCAATCACCAGCAGCAGCCTGAGCGCCAGCCAGCCGGCGCCCTGATCCGGCACGAATACCTCGCCGATCGCAATCAGGGCAGCGGTGACCAGCAACAGGCGGGCCAGACGGCCCCACTCGTACGGGACCGGGAAGAGACGCTGGGTGAAGAAGTACATCAGGACCACAACAAGCAGGTAGGAGACGACCAGGGCGACCCCGGCACCGATGATGCCCCAGACCGGGAGTAGCAGCAGGTTGAGGCAGACATTGGCGAGGAGGCCGACGATCGTCGCCGGCAGGTTGTATTCGGTCCGGCCGGTGCGGCCAAGGACCACGAGCAGCACCATATACAGCGCGTAAAGGGCGGCGCCGGCTGAGACCGGCCCGACCACGTCGGCTGCATCCGCAAACTCCGGAGCGGCCAGCAGGCCGACGATCCAGGGCGCGATCAGCCAGAGGAAGCTGACCACCAGCGCCATCACGGCCACGAACCAGGTGACCACCGCCGAGTAGGCGAGCCGGGCCTCGTCGTCATCCTGGATCGAATAGGCAAGCGGCGGGAAGGCGAGCTGGAAGCCGCGAACCAGCACGGCGATGCCCTGGGACATCTTGATCGCGATCGAATAAAGCCCCGCTTCGGCCAGTCCCAGGGACCGGGCGATCAGAATGCGATCGATGAAGCTGAGCGAATACAGGGACAACTCGGCCGGCATGGTCGGCAAGCCGAAGGCCATCATCCGCTTCAGCAGTGGCCGGTCCGGAATGACCGAGAGGCGCCGGCGGTTGTAGAAGATCAGACCGAGCACGATCGCCAGCCCGGTCCCGTAGCTGCCCAACAGAAGTCCTTCGGCACCGAGGTCCAGAGGCACCACGAGGACCACGGTGACCGGAATCGTGACCAGCACCGAGAGCATGGTCACCGTGAAGAAGGCCCGGGCCCTTTCGTCCAGCCGGAAGATCGTGAGCAAATACTCGGAGAGGGTGAGTACGAAGAGACCGCCGATCGCGATCCGGGCCAGTGTCGGTTCCGACTCGCCCAGGAGCAGATCCGAAATCGGTCCGGCGAAGGGCATCAGGACGATCACCGAGACCAGCCCGGCCCAGAACAGAGTGGCGAAGGAGGTCGAGACCACGGCCGCCGGTTCTTCGCCCTGCTTGTAGTAGAAGCGCAGCAGGGCCTCGACCACACCGAGCCGGATCACGATCGAGACCGCGACCACCGCCGAGAACATCACTTCCGCGGCACCGTAATCGGCCGGGGTCAGGTACCTCGTGTAAAGCGGCAGCAGAGCGACCGCGATCAGCTTCGAGAGGATGCTGGCCGCCGTGTAGGCGGCGCCGGTTGTCGCTAGGCGGCGGAGGTAGCCCGACATGGGAAGGCGAGGCTATAGCCGATCGCGATCAGGACCCAGGTCACGGGGTCGTCGAGAAATCCTGCGTACGTGAGGGTGTGAACCAGTACGGCGACGAACCCGGCCAGCATCGCGGCCCGGGCGGCGGGCGGGCCCCGCTCCGGGTCGTATGAGCGGGGGGCGGCCCCGAGGCCCGGCATTACCTTGCGCATTCCGGCCGCCAAGGCAGCCAGAACGCTCACGATGAGCGCGAGGTAAACCGCAAGACCGATCAGTCCCTGTTCCGCCGCGACCGTGATCGGTTCGGTGTGGGATTCGGTGACCGGAGCATTCGGCCCGGCCACCTCCCGTTTGAAAGCGACCGAAAAGGACCCCGGCCCGTAGCCGTAGACCGGGCGCGCCTCAAACAGGTCGAAGCCCCCTTCGACCAGATTGGCCCGGCCGCTGGTCTGCTTGTTGATGGCCCCTAGGTCAAGCTTGACCAGTCCGCCGGCAAAGGTTCCGAAGAGAACCACGCCGACCGCAAGAGCCGCGAGGCCGGTCAACACCCATTTGAGGCTCCAGCGCAGGGCGATCAGGGTTCCCAGTCCGGCGATCAGCGCGATGAAGCTCGACTGGGAATAGGTAGTCATCAGGGCCAGCCAGAGCACCCCGGAAACCAGGGCGAGCAGGACCGAGTCCCGGTTCGGTCTGGCCCAGAGGAGCGCCGCCGCAACCATGGTGATCGCCAGGGCCAGATAGCGACCGTAAACGTTCGGATCCCAAAAGAGGGAATTGACCCGGAAATAGACGTGGAAGTCATTCGAGCGGATCACCACCTGATTCCAGAGCAGGTCGCGAGTGGCGTATTCGACGAAACCGACCAGCGCACAGACAAGGGCGAGACCGACCAGAACTCCGAGCAGAATCCGCAGCCGCTCTTTGGTCCATTCGACCTCCGCGATCAGGCTGAAGATCACACCGAAGGGAATCAGGAAGAAACAAAGATTCTGCAGGCCGGTCGAACGGTCATCGCTGTAGAAGAGGCCGAGCGCGTAGATGACCACCGCCACCGCGAGCAGGGGTTTGAGCCAGCGGGCGGGGCCGGTGGGCGAAACCAGGGGAGTCGCCTCGAGCAGGTCGCCACGCCTTGCCCTGATGAGTGATGCGAGCACTCCGCCACCCATCACCAGATAGAGCGGGATCAAGAGGTTGGCATCCTCACCGCCCACGTTGAGGGGAATCCGGAACGGCAGGGCGACCAGGACCAGCACGGGAAGCATCACCGGCCAGCGGTCAATCACCCAGGCGATCAAAACGACCGCGGCCAGGGCGCAGATGATGGCCAGGGCGAGCATCCCCGGCGAGTTGCGAAGCTCGGTGATCGGGCCGGAATGCCACTGGTCGCCGGCGATCAGGACCGGCACCATCACTCCCGCCACCGCCATCGCGACCGAGCGGCGCATCGAAGGCTGATCAAGGATCGCCACCGCCAGGGCGCCCGCCGCGAACAGAGCTGCCAGTGCCTCGATCACTTTGCCTGCGCTCCCGAATTCGCGGAGCTCCGGTTCGGGACATTCGGGCAACCGGAGGGTCCTCGAGGCGAGTACCGGTGGAGGCGGATGAAGCCGGGCAGATAAAGCTCGCGGTCCTCGCCGTGCATGGTCACCCGGACCCGGTACTTGCTGGTGAAAGCAACCCGGCCGTCGTCCCGACGGCCGTTCCAGATGAGGGTGTGTTCCCGGTAACGCTTGAAAAATCGATCGCGGGCCAGGGTGCGGACCGTCTTTCCGCCGAGACCGATGATTTCGACGTTTGCCGTGTCGGACCGGGTGGTCCGGAAATGGATCGACATGCGATCGCGTTTGCAGTCGCCGTTAGGGGAGAAGACGGTCGGTGCCTCGCCGTTTGCCGTGAATCCGAGCGCCCGGTACTCGACCCGGTCGATCACCAGCGGCTCGCGCTTCAGCCTTTGTGACCAGCCGAAGGCAGCGACGGTCGCGACCAGGAGCAGCCCGATGGTGAAAGGCGCCAGCCAGCCGAGGCTGCGAAACCCGGGCCGGCTTTCCATCTACTCTCCGGGCAGCGGGCCGTGGTCGGTACCGATCACCACGGTCACCTCCGAGCCCGAAGAAAGATCCGCCACATCCTGGTCCATCGGTTCGAAGTTTTCGATCCCTACCGCCTTGCCGACCTTCCTGGCTTCAGCCTGATGGCCCTTGGAGAACATCACCACGCTCTCGGTGAAAGTGTCGGTGGCATCGGTCACCACACCGGTCTTGAAATCGTCCTTGTTCAGAACTTCGGCGTATTGGGCCGCGAGCCCGACCTCGGTCCCGCCGGTTCCGTTTAGAACTCCGACTGTGATCTGTGACGGCTTCAGGTTCGCGGTTCTTGCTCCGTTCTGGCCACCGTTACCGGTCTGGCTCTCATCGGAGCCCAGCAGGCTGGTCGCCGCCCAGGCGGCAGCCGCTCCGAGAACCAAAACCGCCGCGACGATCGCGATGATCCGGCCACTTCTTCCCAGCCGATCCCAGAACGAGGGCTCGGCCAGCCCGGCCCGCTCCAGCCGGCGCTCTTCCCGGTCGGCCAGAACCTTGAGCTCGGCCGAGCGCTCCTCCGCAACTATCTCGCTGACCTCGCGAACTTCGGCGTCACGCTCCGGTGCTCCTCCCGCCCAGTCCCGCAGCCGGCGGATATCCCGGGCCTGGGAGAAGACCAGAAAGGCGAGGACGCCCATTGCGATCAGGGCAACTAGGCCGGCGTAGGCGCCTACATTCTGGATTACGTCGGTCAACTGGTCTCTACTTTTCGGATTCGGGCGTCGATTCCGGTGCGGGTGAACTCCCGTCCCGGAAAAGCTGACCGGGGCATGTTAGTTAGGAATGGCGGATGAATGTGCGCCCCGCCGCCATTCACCCGACCCGTACCGGGTCGCTCCCGGGGTTGCTGGCCAGCTGAACGACGGTCTCGGCCAGGTTTGCTTCGTCTCCGGTCTGAACGGCCTGTTCGAGCCGGTCCAGCGTCCGGATCGTCCAGTCCGGATCGATCGGATGCTGCCGGACCGCCCTCATGATGCGCTTCGAGGCGGTCGACTGCGGTCTCTCCTCGGCCCCGAACAGTTCCTCGTGAAGCTTCTCGCCGGGCCGCGGACCGACAAACTCGATCGCAATGTCCTTCTCGGGCTCGCGGCCGGCCAGCTTGATCATGTTCTCGGCAAGTTCGGTGATCTTCACCGGTTCACCCATGTCGAGCACGAAGACGTCCCCGCGGCTGACCCCGGTATCGCCAGCCCTGATCACGAGCTGCACCGCCTCCGGAATCGTCATGAAGAAGCGGGTCATGTCCGGGTGGGTCACGGTGATCGGGCCACCCTGCTCGATCTGGCGCTTGAAGATCGGGACCACACTGCCCGAAGAGCCGAGCACGTTTCCGAACCGGACCGAGACGAACCGCGTGTTCGGATGTCGCACGTCGGCCGCGGCGACCGCCCATTCGGCCATCGCCTTGGATGCACCCATCACGGTCTGCGGGTTGACCGCCTTGTCGGTCGAGATCAGCACGAAACGCTCGGCCCCGGCTGCGGCGGCGCAGTCCGCGGTGATCCGGGTCGCAAAGGAATTGTTGCGGACGGCTTCGAGCGGATTTGACTCCATCAGCGGCACATGCTTGTAGGCAGCAGCGTGGAAAACGATGTTCGGCTTGAAGCGCTGCATCACTTCGAACATCCGCTCGGTTTCCTTGCAGTCGGCAAGAACCGCCTCGGCCCGGCTGAAGTGTCGCTCGGCGACCATCTCCCGCTCGATCTCGAAGAGATTGTCTTCAGCGTGGTCGAGCATGACCAGCAGCTTCGGCCCGACCAGGCCGATCTGGCGGCAGAGCTCCTTGCCGATCGATCCGCCCGCCCCGGTGACCATCACGACCTGGTCTTCGAGGTAGGCGCCGACCCGGGCCAGCTCCATGGTCACCGGGTCGCGGCCGAGCACGTCCTCGACCTGTACCTCACGCAACTGCTGGCTGAGCTGGACGCCGCCGCGCAGGAGTTCGAAGACGGTGGGGAGCGTGCGGACCGGGATCTGGCGATCGCGACAGGCGGCGACCACCCTCGCCCGGAGCACGCCGGGCGCGGACGGAATCGCGATCATCACCTCGTCCGGCTCGGTTTCATCGAGGATGGTCTCGATCTCGTCGGTAGTGCCTAGCACGGAAATGCCCTGGATCCGCATCCCGCGCATGTCCTTGTTGTCATCGACGAAGCCGATCGCCGTCTCGCCGAGATGCGGGTTCAGACGCAGTTCCCTGACCACCATCTGGCCGCCTGATCCGGCCCCGACCACGAGGACCTCGCGGCCCCGGGCGATCCGGTTGCCCTTGTTGGGTCGTTCCTTGAAGAGCCGGGTGCCGAGGCGGGCACCCGCAATCAGGAACAGGGTGAGGAGGAAGTCGGTCACCGCGACGGAGCGGGGCAGGTCGTGCTTGAACGGCTGGATGACCGTGAAAAGCACGACCAGCAAGAGGCTCGAAACGGAAACGGCCTGGACGATCCGGGCGATATCCCGACCGCCCACGAACCGCCACCACTTCTGGTAGAGACCGAACAGGTAGAAGACGATCAGCTTTCCGGCGATCACGAATCCGACCGATTGCAGGAAGAGGTCGACGTATCGTTCCGGGATCGTGCCCGGGTCGTCGAGGAACCGGAGCTGAAAAGCGAGGAAGTACGAAAGCGCGACAAGCAGGCCGTCACCGGCCATCTGCATCAACTGGTATCGGCGCAAATGAAAGTCTGGGCGTCGCATTGAACCCCCGGATTCTATCCCGTGGGTAGCATTCCCGCTCCTATTTCCGGTTCCGGTGACAGCCGAGGCTCAACTGGGAGCGCCCCCGCCGGGGCGGTCGGGCATGCGGTCGTCCTCGGGCTGGTCCAGGGTCCGGCCGAACTCCTGCCGATCTCCTCCTCGGCTCATCTGGCGATGCTGCCACGAATCCTGGGCTGGAACCCGGACGAACTCGACCCCGAGTTGCGCAAGAGTTTCGAGGTCGCTCTGCATGGCGGTGCCGCGATGGCCCTGCTGATCACCCGCCGGGGCGAGATCCGGACAGAAATCAGCGAGTTCGACCTCCGACGGGCTTCCGTCCTGCTCTTCTCGTTTCTCCCCGCGGCCTTCGTCGGCTACCGGTTCGAAAGGCTGATCGAATCGAAGTTCGGCGGGTCGGTCGGCACCGCGGCAGGCTTGATCGCGGGCGGACTGGCGATGATCCTCGCCGACCGCCGACCGCAGGTCCGCGGCCGGGGCGAGGCGGACTGGAAGGACGGGCTGGCCCTCGGGGTCGCGCAGGCTGCGGCGCTGATGCCCGGGGTTTCGCGCAACGGCGCCACCCTGACCGCAGCTCGGCTCCGGCGCTTCTCGCGAGACCAGGCCAACCTCCTTTCCCGCACGGTTGCCCTGCCCGTGATCCTGGGGGCAGTCGGACTGAAAGGGGTTCGTCTCGCCCGCAGGGGGATCTCCCGCGACCAGGCTCGCTGGCTGGCGATCGGCACCGCGACCTCCTTCGCCTCGACCATGGCCGCCACCGACCTGATCCGGATGGTTGAGAGAGACCGCGCGCTTTCGCCTTACGCCGCGTACCGCATCGCTTTCGCGATCCTGATCCTGTTGAATCAACGGCGATGAGCGGCGATGACGCATACGCGAAGGCAGGTGTAAGCCAGTCCGACGCCGACCTCGCGGTAAGCCGCCTGGTCGCCGCCCTGGCCACATCGAACCTTGGCAGGCCCACCCGGCAGGTCGACCTGAAGGGCCACTACGCCGCGGTGATGCGACTCGATGATCGCACCGGGATCGCCCTGTCGACCGACGGAGTCGGCACAAAGCTGCTGGTAGCCGAGGAACTCGGACGTTTCGACACGGTCGGGATCGACTGCATCGCCATGAACGTCAACGACATCATCTGTGTCGGAGCAGAGCCGATCGCAATGCTCGACTATCTCGCGGTCGAGCGGGCCGACCCGGAGATGTGCGAACAGATCGGGGTCGGTCTGGCCCGGGGTGCGGAGCTCGCCGGGATCGAAATTCCAGGCGGCGAACTTGCGCAGATCGGCGATCTGGTCAAGGGATTCGACATCGCCGGTGCCTGCTTCGGGACGGTCGCCCTCGATTCGATCATCGACGGGTCGGCGGTATCGCCGACCGATGTGGTGATCGGCCTCCCCTCCTCGGGAATCCATTCGAACGGATACACCCTTGCCCGTTCCGCGCTCTCGGGCATCGCGATGGACGACGACCGCCTGGGCCGGCCTCTGGGCGAGATCCTGCTCGAGCCGACCGAGATCTACGTCAAGGCGGTGCTGGACCTGATCGCCTCTCCGGTCCGGGTGCACGGCCTGGCCCACATAACCTCGGGCGGTCTCGAGAACCTGCTCCGGCTCAAGGCCGAGGTCACCTACGAAATCACCGACCCGCTTCAGCCCCAGCCGGTTTTCGAGCTGATCGCCGAGCGGGCGCAGGTGCCCGAAAGCGAGATGTTCGAGGTTTTCAACATGGGCTGCGGATTCTGCGTCGTGGTGCCGGCTGCCGACGAAGCCGCCGCCCTCGAGCTGCTGCGAGGCCATTACCCGGAGGCCAGCCGGATCGGCGACGTCGCGGACGGGGACCGACAGGTCATCCGTCGACCCGGTTAACGCCGGACCGCAAGGTCATCCATCCGGACTTCCTCCGGTCGGTTCATACTGGACCTGAATCGAATTGACGAATTTTTCCCGAGACTGCCCTTTGTGCTGCGGATTTTCCGCGCTCCGGATAGCCTGCGGCGCCTATGAGCTGTCACAGGCAAAATCAGTGAAGTGAACCACCCGCCTGCCAGTTCACAGATGATCGGAACGATCCTTTCGGACCGTTACCGGCTTGAGGCCAAACTTGGCAGCGGCGGCATGTCCACCGTATATCTGGCCCGGGACGAGGTGCTCGACCGTCCGGTCGCGGTGAAACTGATGCATCGCGAGATGACCGAGCAACCGGATCAGCTCGAGCGCTTCAACCAGGAAGCGCGGGCGGTGGCGAAGCTCTCCAATCCGAACGTGGTCGCCGTGATCGACGCCGGCGAGGATCAGGGCCGGCCCTACATCGTGCTCGAGTACGTGCAGGGAGAGACCCTGAAGCAACGGATTTCCCGGGTCGGCGCGCTGGATGCGACGGAGGCGCTCGCCTATGGCCTCGAAGTGGCCCAGGGCCTTGGTGTCGCGCATGAGCGGAACATGGTCCACCGGGACGTCAAGCCCCAGAACGTCCTGATCGACTCGACCGGACGGGCGAAATTGACCGACTTCGGCATCGCCCGGGAACTGAATGACGAAGGCGTCACCGCGACCGGACGGGTAATCGGAACCACCGACTATGTCGCACCGGAACAGGCGATGGGCAAGGTGGTCGATCCCCGTTCGGACATCTACTCGCTCGGGATCGTCCTCTACGAAATGCTCACCGGCGACGTCCCCTTCGAGGCCGATAACCAGATTGGCGTCGCGATGAAACATGTGAACGAGGAGCTGCCCGACGTCCAGGCGATCCGTCCGGATATTTCGGCCGCCTCGGCCCGCGTAGTCGACCGGGCTACCGCCAAGAACCCTGACGACCGTTACCAGTCGATCGAGGAAATGGTCGACGACCTGCAGGCTGCCCTCGAGGTGGAAGCGATACGGGCCGGAGGGACGACCGGGGAAGCCACCTCGGTGCTGGACGCAGTCGCCCCCCCACGCCGGCAGATTCCGACTTCGAAGACCTCGCCGTGGCCGGCCGTGGCGATGCTCCTGGTGGCTTTGGTGATCGCTGCCGGTACCGCCTACTTCATTTCCCGGGGAGACACGGGCGGTGGCGGTGGCGGCGGAGCCGGCGGCAGCGGCTCGAACGATCAGCAGATTTCGCTGGTTTCAGCCACCGACTACGATCCCCAGGGCGACCAGGAAGAGCACTCCGAAGAGGTCGACCTCGCGCTGGACGACGACCGGTCGGCCACCGCCTGGACCACCGAGACCTATGAAACGGACAGCTTCGGGGACAAGTCCGGGGTCGGCCTCTACGTTGACGCCGGCGAGCCGGTCGAAGCGACCGAGATGGAGGTCCGCAGCCCGACCCCGGGCTGGACACTCGAGGTCTACGGTTCGAATGACCCGATCCCGGACGATGTTTCCGGCTGGACCCGACTCGCCCAGGTTCCCGACGTTTCCGAACAGCAGCGGATCGACCTGATCACGGCCGGCGTCAAGTACCAGTACTACCTGCTCTGGATAACCGATCCGGCCGAAACGGATTCGGGCTTCGGCGTCGCAATCAGCGACATCCGCCTCTACGGCTAGTTGGCCGGGAAGTCAGGCGGACCCGGCTGGAGTACCGGGCGGTCGGGCGGGATCCGGCTAGAAGCTGTGCTCTGACGCCGACTTGTGGCGCTGAATTGCGAGTTCGACCAAACGGTCGCATAAGTCGGGGTAGGCGAGTCCGGTGGCCTCCCAGAGCTTCGCGTAAACCGAGGTTCTGGTGAAACCGGGGATCGTGTTGATCTCGTTGAGGAGGATGCGGCTCTGACCGGGGGCGGGTTCTCCCGGCTCGGTCACGGCTTCTCCCGGCTCGGCGGTGTCTTCCTCGACGAAAAAGTCACAGCGGGCGAGGCCGGAGCAGCCGGCCATCGTGAAGACCCGGGTGGCCAGGTCGCGGACTGCGGCGGTGGTCTTGTCGTCCAGATCTGCCGGAGCGGCGATCCGGGTGCGGCCCTCGGTGTACTTGGCCTCGTAGTCGTACCACTCGTCATCGGTGAGAATCTCGCCCGGGAGGGAAGCCTCCGCGTCCTCGTTGCCCAGCACCGAGCATTCGATCTCGCGGCCCGGAGAGTTGGCCTCGATAATCACCCGGGGGTCGAACTTCGCCGCTTCCCGGACCGCGGCGTCCAGGTCGTCCCGATCGGTGACCTTGCTGATCCCCACGCTCGAGCCGAGGCGGGACGGTTTGACCCAGAGCGGGAACTCGAGCTCGAGGGCCTGTTCCTTCCAGCCCGGGGTGAAGGCCTGTACGAAGCCGACCTGGGGGATCCCGTGAAAGCCGCAGAGGCGCTTGAGGGTCAGCTTGTCCATACAGACGGCCGAGGCGAGTACATCGGAACCGGCGTAGGGAACGCCGATCGTGTCGAGCGCTCCCTGGGTCACACCATCCTCGCCGAAGGGTCCGTGCAGGACCGGAAAGACCGCGTCGAGTGAAACCAGGTCGCCATCCACGGCGAGGCCCTCGCCGGGCCGGATCTCGACCGGATGCCCGTCGGTAATCCAGAGTCCGGACTTTTCGATCTGGATGCGAATGACTTCGTGACCAGCCGCTTCCAGACCTTCCGCCACTGCCTCGCCGGACAGCAACGAGATGTCATGTTCGCTGGATCGGCCACCGCTGAGGACTGCGACTCTCATCGCCCCGAAACGATATTTGGTCGGCCAGTCAGGGGGCTCGCGGTCCCTTCCAGGCGGTTCAGCCGACGCCGATACCGCCGCTGTCCGTGCCGCCGCCTCCGCTGTCCGGTTCGTATTTGCCGACCGTTATCACGACGGTTGAACCGTCCGCCACTTTGGTCCCGGAGGAGGGGCTCTGGTCGATCACCTTGCCGTCCTGTGGCTGGATCGAAGTCGTCTCGATCTGGACGCTCGGAACCAGTCCGGCGTTCGTGAGCCGGGATTCCGCCGAAGACTGGGTCTGCCCGACCAGGGCCGGAACCGAAACCCTGGTGTCCTCGGGTCCGGAGGAAACGACGAGGGTGACGGCAGTGCCGGGATCAACCTTGGTTCCCGCGGTCGGCGACTGGTCAATCACTTCGCCCTGGGGCCGGTCGCTCGGCTCCTCGCTGGAGGAAAAGTCGAGTCCGACCGAGGCCAGTTGCTGCTTGGCGGCATTCAGGGTCTGCCCGACCACCGGTGGGACCTTGACCTGGGCCGCCCCGGTCGAGACGGTCACCGTTACCTCGGATCCGCGCTTCGCCGTTTCGCCACCGGCCGGATCGGTTTCGATCACCAGCCCGGAATCGACATCGGATGAGGCCTGAGTTTCGATGCTGGTCGCAAAACCGGCATCTTCGAGCTGCGCTTCGGCGTCGTCCTGGCTGAGACCGGCCACGTCGGGAACCTCGGTCTGGCCCGGACCGCCGCTGACCGTCAGGGTCACGGTCGGGTTCGAACAGGAGATGCCGAGGAAGTCGCAGTCCTGGTCGGCCTCGCCGGACGGATCCTGCCGGAAGACCTGGTTGCCGGGGACCGACGGGTTGTGTTGTCGGGCCACCTCGACCTTGAAGCCGTCCTGACTCAGCTTCGAGACCGCGGCGTCGCTGCTGGAGCCGACTACATTCGGCACTTCCACCGTGTGGCTCCGGGTGGCGGCCCAGGCGATCAACAACCCGATCAGGACCGCCAGCACGGCCAGGGCCCATTTCCACCAGTTGTTTTCCTGCTCCGGCTCGCCCGGATTTGCTTCCGCCTCGTCGAGGGCGGCGATGAAACTGTCCGCGTCCGGATAGCGCTCGTACGGTTCGCGGGCGAGTGCCCGCAGCACTACCGCGTCAAGGGCCGGGGAAACCGCGCGGTTGTAATAGCTGGGCGGCACCGGATCTTCCTTCAGTTGCTGAAGGGTGACCGCAACCGCGGTTTCACCATCGAAGGGGACCCTTCCGGTCAGACATTCGTAAAGGATCACCCCGATCGAATAGAGGTCCGACTGGGGGGAAACCTCGTAACCCTGCGCCTGCTCCGGTGAAAGGTAGTGGACGGTGCCCATGATCGAGCCCTCTTCGGTGATCTCCGAGATGCCGGCCCGGGCGATGCCGAAGTCGGTCACCGTGGCGAGGCCGGTTTCGTCGACGATCACGTTGAGCGGCTTGAAGTCCCGGTGGACGATGCCGCGGCGATGGGCGAATCCAGCCGCTTCGAGAACCTGCCGGACGATCGCCACCGACTCCGGCGGGGTGAGCCCGAGGTTGATCAGATCCCGCAGGGTGCGGCCCTCCAGGTAAGCCATCGCGATGTAGTAGGTATCCCCTACCTGGCCGCGATCGAAGATCGAAACGATGTTGACGTGCTGAAGCGAAGCCGCAGATTCGGCTTCACGACGGAAACGGGCGATGAATTCGGGGTCACGGGCGTAACGCTCGTGAAGCACCTTCAGCGCCACCCGGCGCGGCAACTCAAGATCCTCGGCCAGCCACACGTCGGCCATTCCGCCAGAGCCGATCAGGTATTCGATCCGGTAGCGGCCATCCACCACCATGCCTTCGTTCAGTCTCATCTAGGTTCTGCTTTTCGGTCTTTGTCCGGCAAGTCCTACTCACCCAAGAGAGTCTGCATTACACCGGCGGCGATCGGGGCGGCAACTGTACCGCCCTGTCCGTCGGTGCACTCGACCGTGGCGGCAACCGCGATCTGCGGATCATCGGCCGGGGCGAAGCCGACGAACCAGGCCTGGTTCGGCAGCCCGCCACATTCATCCTTGTCCGGAACCTCGGCCGTGCCGGTCTTGCCGGCCACATCCACCCCGCTCAGGGCCGCGGCGGTACCGGTGCCTTCGTTGACCACGTCCTGCATCGCGTCGGTCAACTCGTTTGCGGTCTCCTCGGAGATCACATCCGACTGGACCTCGGGGTCCATGGTCTTGACGGTCCTTCCGTCGGGATCCTTGACCTTGTCCCAGATCTGCGGTCGCATCAGCTTGCCGCCGTTGGCGATCGTCGCCGCCACTTCGGCCATTTGGACCGGTGTGGCCAGCAGCCTTTCCTGGCCGATCGCCAGTCGACCGACATCGATCGGGTCGTCACCGGTCAGCAGCTTGTCATTCTCGAGGTCAAAAACCCCGCTGGTCGACATCTGGCCGTCGGGCAGATCGAGCTGCGGCTTCGAGTTGAAGCCGAACTTCGTCATGTAGTCCTCGAGGGTGCCGGTGCCGATCTTCTCGCCGAGCTGAGCGAAATAGGTGTTGACCGAGTTGGTCAGGGCGGTGGTCACGTTGATGTCGCCGAAGTCCTGGTCGAAGTCGTTGGCAAGCGGATGGCCCTGCACATCGATCGATCCGGGCGAGTTGATGGTCTCGTCCGGGGTGATCGCCCCGGAATCGAGTGCCGCCGCTGCGGTCACGAGCTTGAAAGTGGAGCCGGGCGGATACTGGCCCTGGGTCGACCGGTTGAACATCGGCCGTGACGGGTCGGCGCTGAGGGCCGAAAAATCGGTGGGCACATCGTTCGGGTTGAAGGGAGGTACGCTGACCATCGCCTTGACCGCGCCGGTGTCGGGTTCGATCGCGACCACGGCGCCGGGCTGGCCACCGAGCAGGTCGAAGGCAGTTTGCTGGGCGGTCGGGTCGATCGAAGTGATCAGGTCGTTGCCCTCGGGCTTCTTGCCGCGCAGTTCGTCGATGATCGAGGAGAATTCGTTTTCGTCCCCGATCAGTTCCGAGTTGTGGTACGCCTCGAACTCCGAATTGCCGTATTCGACGAAGCTGTAGCCGATCGGGTGGCCGTAACTGTCACCTTCGGGATAGTCCCGCACATACCTGAGCGACGGGCCGCTGCCCTTGGCGACCGAACGGGCGATCACAGTCCCGTCGTCCGCCAGGATCCGGCCCCGTTTGATCTGCTGGGCCTCGAAGAGGGGCCGCTTGTTGACCCTTTCGTTCTTGAGGTTGTTCGCGTCGAAAACGGTCCAGTAGGAAGTGAAGCCGACCAGCACGGCGAAAGAAACGCCGATGAAGGCGAAGAGCTTGACGATCCGGGCGTTCAAGGATTTTCCTTCTCAGATGCCTTCGCGTGCCTCGCGACGGGCACGATCGGAGATCAACAGCAGCAGGGCGAGCAGGATGAAGTTGGCGAGGATGGAGGATCCGCCGTAGGAGACCAGGGGCAGGGTGACGCCGGTCAGCGGGATGACCCGGGTTACGCCGCCAATGATCACGAAGGCCTGGAAAGCGAAGACGGTGGTGAGGCCGGTGGCGAGGAGTTTCGAGAAACCGTCGTTGGCCAGCAGCGCGACCTTGAAACCACGGGCCGCGACCAGCAGGTAGGTGGCGATGATCGCGCAGGCGCCGAACAGACCGAGCTCCGAGGTGATCAGGGTGTAGATCAGGTCGGTCTGGGCGGCCGGCAACAGTGGTGCATCGGTCCCCGGGATCACGACCATCGCCTGGGCGAAGCCTTCTCCGAAGAGTCCGCCGTCAGCCATCGCGAACATCGACTGCAGGATCTGGTAACCGGCGCCAGAGGGATCCTGGTAGGGATCGAGCCAGATGTCGACCCGGTCGGTCACATGGGGAACCGTGTGGTAGATCACCCAGGCGCCGGCGAGGAACATCGCCATCCCGATGACCACGAAGGAGAGCCGGCCGGTCGCCACGTAGATCAGGGCCAGGAAGGCGGCGAAGAACATCAGCGAACTGCCGAGGTCCCGGATGAAGATCAGCATGAACATCGCCGCCCCCCATACCACCAGCAGCGGTCCCAGATGCTTGAGCGGAGGGAAGGTGATGCCGAGGAAGCGTCGCGCTCCCACGACCAGCAGTTCGCGATGCTCCCTCAGGTAGCTGGCGAGGAAGATGACGATCCCGATCTTGGCCAGCTCGGCCGGCTGGAAGGAGATCGGGCCGAGACTGATCCCGAGATAGGCCCCGTTCACCTGCGAGCCGATCACCGGTAGCCGCGGCGCCATCAGCAACCCGAGGCTGATCAGGGCGATCGTGTACCGGTAACGCTCCAGCACCGAGTAATCCTTGAAGAACTGGATCACTACGGCAAAGAGGATCAGTCCGATCACGAACCAGTTCGCCTGGTCACGGGCGAGTTCACTCCCCATCTCGGCGTCCAGCCGATAGAGCATGACCAGACCGAATGCCGTGAGGAGGGCCATCAGCGGGAACAGGTAGGGATCGGCGTTGGGCAGCCGGATACGGATGTAGATGTGGGTGGCGAGACAGATCGCCAGGAAGTAGAGCCCGTAGGAGAGGCTCAGGTTGGTCAGCTGGTTGTCGTTCTGCGCGAAGACCGCGGCGAAGCCTGCGGTCAGGAGCAGGGCAACCGGGACGAGGGCCAGAAGTTCCCGGTTGCGGGAGGCACTCACCCGGTCAGACCCTCGCTGCTTTCGATGTCCTCGATCAGCGACACGGCATCGTCCTTGCTGCGCACTTCGTTATCGGTCACCGACCGCTGGCGGCTCGATGGCAGCGAATCGGTCTGAACCGCGGTCGAGTACTTCAGGTTGTAGAGGTCGATGCCGAAGGGAAGCTCATATGGCAGGCCGCTGTAAAGGGCGACCCGGCCGGCCGGGTCGGTGCCGAGGAACCAGGCCTGACGGGTGGCAACGAATACCCCGCCGACCAGGAGCAGCAGCACCGCGCAGGCGGCAAGCACTCCGGCGATGATCCTCCCCCGGCGACGGGGCTTCGGGGTTTCGGCTTCGCCGCGGCGAGGCCGGGTCGGTCGGCGGGCGCCACCCCGGCGGATCATGGTCGGCTGCTCGCCCCTTGGCAACGGCCGGGCCGGATCCTCGACCTGGAAGATCACCACCGTGATGTTGTCGCGACCGCCGGCCCGGTTCGCTTCATCGACCAGGGTACGGGCGGCTGCGTCAAGGCTGGTCGCCCCGGCGAGAATCTCGCTGATCTTCTCGTCGCTGATCATCGTGGTCAGGCCGTCGGAGCAAAGCAGGAAGACGTCACCCGGCTCTGACGGCACCGCGGTGAGATCGGCTTGCACTTCCGGTTCCGGGCCGAGCGCCCGGGTGATGATCGAGCGCTGCGGGTGATCCTCGGCCTGCTCTTCGGTGATCTGGCCCCGGCGTCGCATTTCCTCGACCAGAGAATGGTCCCTGGTCAGCCGCTGGATGATCCCGTCGCGCAGCCGGTAGGCACGCGAGTCACCGACGTGGCCGATGTAGACCTGTTCGGTGTCGGCGTCAACCGCCGCGACCGTGATTGTGGTTCCCATTCCGGCCAGCGAGGCGTCGGCATGGGCCTGTTCATAGATGTTGTGATTGGCGACCGCGATCGTCCGCTCGATCGATTCCTCGGGGCTGCCATCCGGGAGGCCCGCCTGGAAGGCCTGAATCGCGGTCAGTGAAGCGACCTCTCCGGCCTGGGCCCCGCCCATTCCGTCGGCAACCACGAAGAGCGGCGAGCGGGCCAGGTACGAGTCCTCGTTGGCCTGGCGCTGGCGACCGACGTCGGTCCGCTCCGAATGTCCGGAAACCCTCAGCATGATCGTTCTTTCAAGCTACTCATGGGCGATCCAGTTCAAACCTGAAGGCGGTGTCCCCGATCTCGATCATGCTGCCATCCCGCACTTCGGCCTCGGATGTAACCGCGCCACCGTCGAGCAGGGTGCCATTGGTCGAGTTCATGTCTTCGAGGAAGTATCTGTCACCGCGAGGGTAGAGCCTCGCGTGGAGACCGGATGCATAACGGTCCGTGAAGGAAATGTCAGCTTCGGAGGACCGGCCCAGGGTCACGCCGCCGAAGACATCGAAACGGGTTCCCGCGTCAAGCCCTCCACCCCGGGCCACGATCAGCCAGGCATCGTAGGACCCGGCCGAGGGAGCGCCGATCGTGGCGTCGCCGTCAAAACTGGCTCCTTTGTTCCGCTTCAGGTCCTTGCGGGCGCTTGCGGCCACCCAGAGCAGGAACAGGTAGAGGACCGCCAGAAACCCGAACTTGAGCGCGACTGAAATCGGTTCGTAGTCCAATTGCCCGTCCGGTCGCGCTTACCGTTCGATTCCGAAACGGAAAGTGGTCGTTCCGATCGTGACCTGATCCCCCGCCCGCAACGGTGCCTCGGTCACCCGTCGTCCGTTCACCTTGACGCCGTTGGTTGACCCGAGATCGAAGATCTCCCATTGACCAGCGGCGTCCTGCCTGAGTTCTGCATGCCGGCGCGAAACGTTCGGGTCCCGCAGCACGCATTCGGCATCATCGGACCGACCGAGAACGGCTCGGGGACCGTCCAGCACGTAACGGCGTTCGTTCAGATCGACCACGGCCCTGGTCAGCGAGGGACGTTCCGGCGGCCTCTCGGTCGGATCGTCTGGCGGCTGAGGGGCGACCTTGTAGACCATGGTGTGACCCTCATCGGCCTGGCTGGGCATTTCCCCTTCCCTGGCCGGCGGCTTGACCAGCCGCGCCTGGATTCCGAACTCACCGAGCCGCAGCCTGCTGTCGGTGTTGAAGTGAACCTCGGGACGGGTCAGCAGGTCGTAGCCCTTGCGACGGGCATGTTCGAGCAGGTAGCCGGAGAGTTCCTGTTCCAGCGACCTTTCGTAACCCTCGAGCTTGTCCCTGTCCTTCTCGGAAAGGTGAACGGTGTACTCGTTGGGCACGTAGACCCGCGACACCGAAGCGGTCTTGTGGGAATCCATCTCCTTGGCCAGTTTGCGGGCGAGTTCGACCGGCTGCACCTCGGACGAAAAGGCACGGCTGAAAACCCCTTCGACGAGGCCCTCGATGCGGGCTTCGAGGTTGCGGAAAACACTCATCGCCGCGGCTCGGTTGATGGCTCTTCAGACCATCTAGGCGTTGGGGACACGACTTGATCCTACGGGAGCTACGGTCAGCGGCTCGGGAACGTGACCTCCCCCGCGCTTTCTGGTCCAGCCGACGATCGCCCCGACCAGCAGGGCGACGCCCGCCCAGACCGCCACCGAGAGCAGGAACGAAGGTGAACCTGCGACGGGAAGGATCAGTCCGGTGAGTGCATCCGACACCGAATTCTCCCAGCCTGCGGATGCCTTCTCGATCTTTCCGAAGAGCAGCGTTCGCCCGGTCACCGATTCCGCGAGGGCGGTGAAACAGAGCCCGGTCACCGCGACCACCGCCCGGTCCCGCCAGTCAGTGGCGAGAGCGGCAAGCAGTGGCAGGAAGGGAGCCATGCCGAGCGTTCCCAGCAGGGGACCTAGCACTGCCAGGGCCAGGGGACTGCCCGATCCGCAGATCAGGAGTGCCGGCGGCACCGAGACGAGCAGCACGACGAAGCCCGCTCCCGGCATCGACGCGACCACTGTCAGCCAGGCAGCGAGCAGGACTCCACCGGCGAGGAATCCCGCCTTCGGGCGCAGCAACGTAAGCAGGGCGGAAATGATCCCCAGCACCCCGACCGATGCGGCATCTGCGTTGCCACTGACGATCATGCCGGTCGCGACCATGCCGCAAACCGCCGCCGCACAGGCGATCCTGCCCAGGTCAAGCCCGCCGTCCGCGAAATCGATCAGACCCGAAGTTCCTCGTGTTTCCCCGTGTACCGTTCGATCCAGATCGGGCAGGGCCTCCTCCAGAGCGACGCCCAGGTCTTCGATTCCAGGTCGGAAGCCGGGTTCCCGGTCAAGGCAGGCGTCGACTACCTCGGTCATCGACGGAGGAAGATCGGGACGCAGATCGGCCAGCAGCGGCAGGTCCCTTTCGATCGCCCTCAGGGTGAGGCTCGGAGTGGGTTTGCGGCGGGGGTTCTCGCCAGTCCAGGCTTCAAAGAGCGTCAGGGCCAGCGAATAGACGTCACCGGCCGAGGTGACCGGGCTTCCCTCGGCCGCTTCCGGCGACATGTAGGCGAGGGTTCCGAGCACGTCGCCGGTATTGGTCAGATCGTCGCCATCGGTGAGCCGGGCGACGCCGAAATCCATCAGTTTTGCTCCACCCCTGCCGTTCGGGACGATCAGATTGGCCGGTTTGATGTCCCGGTGAACAACTTCCCGGGAGTGGGCGTGATCGAGGGCTTCGCAGATGTCGATTCCGATTTCGGCAATCTCATGGTCACTGACCAGGTCCCTGTCGATCAGTTCCCGCACCGTCTGGCCGTCGACTAGCTCGGAAACCAGGTAGGCCCGGCCACCTTCACGTCCGTATTCGTGATGCGCGAATTCATAGAGCGTCACGATGCCCGTGTGGTTGAGCCGCGCGGCCGCTTTCGCTTCCCGCTGGATTCGCGGTCCCGACTCGGCCGCCGTCTCGATTACCTTGACCGCGACTTCCCTTTCGAGGCGACGATCCCAGGCCCGGTAGACCGTGCCGAAGCCGCCCGCACCCAGGCGGTCACCGATCTCGAAGCGGTTGAGGACGAGGGTTCCGTTCATCACCCAGCACCTTTCGGCATGAACTCCCGCGACCCTCCCCTGCCAACGCGGCTTGCCTGCTTCTAGTTGCGAATTGGGAAAAGTCCCTGCAAAGGAGGCTGGCGGTGGCCGGTTTTCCGGTAAAGGGAATACATTGGCCACGCCGAAAGTCGTTCGGCAGGTGGCTTTGTGGAGTTCTCGAACCCTTACAACCCAGATGATCGCGACCGGGATCCCTTCGCCGAGGGGCTGGACGACGACCCTTTCGCCGACGGACCGGATGGTGATCCTTTCGAGGAGGAGCCCACCGTCGTCTCGGATCCCGATCCGGAACCTGACCTAGGCGGCGAGGTCCCGCCCCCTCCTCCTTCGCGTCGCCGCTCCGGTGGATCCGGCGGAGGTTCGCGCCGTGGAGGCCGGAGTCGTTCCGGTGCCGGTGGTTCCGGAGGCGATCGTCAGCAGTTGATGGTCCGCCGGGCAATTGCGCTCGGTGCCGGTCTGCTGATCTTGATCCTGCTCGTCTTCGGTGCCAAGGGCTGCCTCGATGCGCGCAAGAATCGCTCGCTTGAGGACTACGCCAACAGCGTCACCCAGATCGTCAACGAGACAAACGCCCTGGGCAAGTCCTTTTTCGGGCGGTTGAGTGACCCTGGCCAGCTTTCAGTGACCGAGTTCACCAGCGAGATCCAGTCGGACCGCTCGGCGATGGACGGTTTCCTGAGCCGGGTCGAGAAGCTGGACACACCGGGCGACATGAGCTCCGCCCAGGATTCGCTCACCCTTGTCTATGAGCTGCGGGCCTCGGCGATGGACGAAATTGCCGACCGGATGAGCACTGCCCTTGGCGACGAGGGTGCGGACCGGGCCCGGCGCCAGATCGCCGGCCAGATGGAAGTCCTGAGCGCCGCCGACGTCCTCTATAACCGGGTGACCAGGCATCAGATCGACAACACGATCGCCTCGAATGGCGCGAGTGCCCCGGCTATGCCAGTCAGCACATTCATGCCGGATCCGGCCCAGTGGATTTCCGTCGATTCGATAAATAGTGCTCTGGACGGCGTGTCCGGAACCACCAGTGACACTCCGGATGATGGTCTCACCCACGGCACAGGCATCGATCCGGCTTCTTCGGTGACGATCGGCGGCACCGCGCTCAGTCCCGACACGACCACGACCATCGCGGCGGGCACCGACCCGACGGTTGACGTGACTGTCCAGAACCAGGGCACCGCGACGGAGAGTGACGTCACGGTTTCGGTCACCGTCGATGGTGGCAACGCGCTCGAAGAGTCGATCCCGGAAATCGCCGCCGGCTCGACCGGCACGGCTTCGATTCCGCTCACCCCCGCCCCGACCGGCGAAGTCACGCTGGAAGTGAAGGTGGACGCGGTGCCCGGCGAGTCGATCACCACCAACAACGAGGCTTCCTACACGGTCGACTTCGGGTAGGCGGCCTTGCGCGTCGCCTATCTCGGCCCCGCCGGCACCTTCAGCGAAGATGCGCTGGAGGTGAGCCGTTTTGCGCCCGGCTCGTTCACGCCGGTGATCTGCAAGACGATCCCGGCCGTGGTCGAGGCCGTTGCCGGAGGCGAAGCGGACCGGGCCCTGGTGCCGGTTGAGAACTCGATAGAGGGTTCGGTTCGGCCCACCCTTGATGCCCTGATCGAGCATGCCGAGGCGGTCCGCATCGCCGGCGAGTTTGACCACGAGATCCGTTCCGCTCTGATCGCTCCGTCGGGGGTTGATTTCGAATGGATCGAGGCGGTGATTTCACATCCCCAGCCACTGGCCCAATGCGCCCTTTTCCTCAGGACCGAACTTCCCCGGGCCGAACTTCGGGTCGCTTCCAGCACTTCAGCCGCCGTGAAGCAGGTAGCGAAGGCCGGTGAGCCGTGGGCGGCGCTGGCCCCGGCCCGGGCCGCCCGGCTTTACGACTGCGAGGTTCTCCGTGAGGGCATCGAGGATGAGCCGGGCAATGTGACCCGTTTCCTCTGGCTGGCTCCCCGCGGCGCCGATGATCCGGATGGCGTTTCCGGCACCGGTCGCGGCGGCCTCTGGAAGACCACTCTTGCATTTGCCGAACTGGGCGCCGATCACCCCGGTGCCCTGGTCGAGGCCCTGCTGGAGTTCTCGGACCGGCAAATCAACTTGGTCCGGATCGAGTCGCGACCGATGCGACGCGAACTCGGCCGCTACAGGTTCTTCATCGACATCGAAGGTCGCGAGGAATCCGAGGATGTATCCGCGGCGATAGCCGGCCTCAGATCAAAGGCCGAGTGGGTAAGAGTCCTGGGCTCCTACCCCGCCAACTAAGCCAAACCTCCCGCGGCGAATGCCCAATTTGTGCCGGTATGTGGCACAAAGTGGGATCTCGCGGACTTTCTGACGGGTTGGTGTAGCCGAGGGTCGGGCGGGCACCACCGGGACACTCAGGCGGAGCGCGGCTGAATGCGGCGCGAGGTGTTTGCCGCGTCCCGGTGGTGCCTGCCCGACCCTCGGCGTATCTACTCGTCAGATGCTTCGAGTTCCGGCTGGTCCGGGGTCTCGTCGGCGGAACCGTCAGCGCCCTCGACACCGGCTTCGCCGGCCTCGCCGTTGGCTGCTTCGACCACCAGGGCGACGGCACTGATCCGGTCGCCTTCCTTCACGTTCATGACGGTCACGCCCTGGGTTGCCCGGCCGATCTTGCTGATGCCGCCGGCGCTGGTCCGCTGGACCATTCCGTTCTCGGTGATGAACATCAGTTCCTGATGCTCGCGCACGATCAGGGCACCGGCCAGACCACCCTTGGTCTCGGTCAGCTTGATTGTCAGGACGCCCTTGGTGCCACGGTTCTTGACCGGGTACTCGGAAACAGCGGTCCGTTTCCCGTATCCGTTCTCGGTCACCACGAGGAGATCAGAATCATCCCGGGCCACGGTGAGCGAAAGGACCCGGTTGCCTTCCTGGCTCACGTTCATGCCCCGCACACCGGCGGTGCCGCGGCCCATCGGCCGGGCCTGGTCCTCGTGGAAACGGCTGGCGGTGCCGGCCTTCGAGACCAGCAGCAGGTCATCTTCACCCGAGGTTCCCTGGACCCCGACCAGCTCGTCACCCTCGCGGATCTTAATAGCGATGATTCCGTCGGCCTTGATCGGTGTGTTGTAGTCGATGAACTCGGTCTTCTTGACCTGCCCCTGGGCGGTCGCGAAGGCAAGGTACTTGTGTTCCTTGAATTCGCGGGTCGGAATAACGGCCATCACCTTCTCCCCTTCCCTGAGGGGCAGGAGGTTGACCAGGGCGGAACCGCGGGCCTGCCTGGATCCTTCCGGCAGTTGGTAGACCTTCTGCCGGTAGACCTTGCCGTAGTTCGTGAAGAACAGCAGGAAGTCATGGGTCGAGCAGATGTGAAGGTGCTCGATGTAGTCGCCTTCCTTGAGGTTCATGCCCGTAACCCCGACTCCGCCGCGACGCTGCTGGCGGTAGGAATCGACCGGCAAGCGCTTCACGTAGCCGGTATTGGTCAGCGAGATGACCATCTGTTGCTCGGCGATCGTGTCTTCAATGTCGAAGTCGCCGCTGAAATGCTGGAACTCGGTTCGGCGCTCGTCGCCGTGAGTCTCGACCAGTTCCATCAATTCTTCCTTGACCAGGCCATAGACCCGTTCCTCGTCACCGAGGATCGCCCGCAGCTCGCCGATCAGTTCCATCAGCTCGGCATGCTCTTCGCGGATCTTGTCCGATTCAAGCGCGGTCAGGCGCTGCAGGCGCATGTCCAGAATGGCCTGGGCTTGTTCGCGGGACAGTTCGAACTCGCTGATCAGCCCGTCCCGGGCGACATCCGGATCGGACGAGCCGCGGATCAGGGCGATCACGGCATCGAGGTTGTCAAGCGCGATCAGCAGGCCTTCCAGAATGTGAGCCCGGGCTTCGGCGCGACGAAGCTTGTACTGGGTCCGCCTGGTCACTACCTCGCGCTGATGCTCGACGTAGTGACCGATCATGTCCTTCAGGCCAAGAGTCCGTGGTACCCCGTCGACCAGCGAAACCATGTTCAGCCCGAACGAAGTCTGGAGCTGGGTTTTCTTGAAGAGGTTGTTGAGAACGACCTTCGGCATCGCTCCCCGCTTGAGCTCGATCACCAGGCGCATGCCGGTTCGGTCGGTCTCGTCCCGCAAGTCGGAAATTCCGTCGAGCTTCTTGTCGCGGACCAGCTGGGCAATCTTGGCTATCACGCCGCTGTCACCGCCCTTCTTCACCGTGAAGGGAAGTTCGGAGACAATCAGGGCATCCTTGCCCCCTTTGAGCGGTTCGGAGTGGATCCTCGCCCGGACCTTGACCGAACCGCGACCGGTCGCGTAGGCGTCGCGAATTCCGCCCGGGTCCATCAGGCCGCCACCGGGAAAGTCCGGCCCCTTTACATGCTGCATCAGTTCGTCGAGATCGATTTCGCGATTCTCGATGTAAGCGGCGACCGCGCCGGCGACTTCGGTCAGATTATGGGGCGGGATGTTGGTTGCCATGCCGACCGCGATGCCCGAGGCGCCGTTGACCAGCAGGTTCGGGAAGCGCGACGGCAGGACCAGCGGCTCGCGCTGTGACCCGTCGTAGTTCGGACCGAAATCGACCGTGTCCGAGTCGATGTCCCGCAGCATCTCGGTTGCCAGTCGCGTGAGCCGGGCCTCCGTGTAACGCATCGCGGCGGCAGCGTCATCGTCAATCGATCCGAAGTTGCCCTGGCCGTCGACCAGCGGGTAGCGCAGCGAGAAATCCTGCGCCATCCGGACCAGCGTGTCGTAGATCGCGGAGTCGCCATGGGGGTGGTACTTGCCCATAACTTCGCCGACAATCGTCGCCGATTTGCGGTACGGCCGGCCCGGCTGCAGACCGAGGTCATGCATGCCGTAGAGAACCCGGCGGTGGACCGGCTTCAGGCCGTCACGAACGTCGGGAAGGGCGCGACCGACGATCACGCTCATCGCGTAATCGATGTAACTGGAGCGCATCTCCAGTTCGAGCTCGCGCTCTTCGATATATCCGGTCAGTGCTTCGAGTGCCATCAGGCGGGTACTCCGTTCGTGGTCATGAAGACGGGATCAGATGTCAATGCCTGCCTCCTTGGCATGCGCCTCAATGAATTCGCGTCGTGGTGCCACCTGATCTCCCATCAGCATCGAGAAGACGTTGTCGGCGGCGGTCGCGTCTTCCAGGGTGACGCGCTGAAGGGTTCGGGTCGCGGGATCCATGGTGGTTTCACGGAGCTGGTCCGCGTTCATCTCGCCGAGGCCCTTGAACCGGGTCAGCTGGACCCCGTGCTTGGCCAGGTCGAGGACCGCCCGGTGAAGATCGAGAAAGTCGGTGGCTTCCTCGGCCCTTTCCTTGAGGGTCACCCGGAAGGGCGGCTGGCCGAAGGTGCCGAGCAGCTCGGCGTGAACCGCCGCGAAACGGCGGAAGGCATCGCCCTCGAAAAGCCGCGCCGGAAGGGTGTGGTTGCGGGCCAGTCCGGAGCGCTGGTGAATCGCCTTGACTGTCGTATCCTCGCCATCCTGGGAGAGGATTTCGGTCGCGAAGATGTCTTCGTCGCGATCGATCTCGCCGAGGATACGCCGCACATCGTCCACCGTGGTCGCGGTTTCGTCGAGCAGTCGTGAACCCGAGATGAACCCGATCACATCGTTGCCGAACTCGGCCTGGAGGGCTGCGTGCCAGCCTTCGTATTCCTTCGAGCGGCGGGTGTAGGTCTGCCAGCGGCGGCTGTTCAGCTTCACTTCGTTGCCAGCCGAGTCAGTAACCGTGAAGTCCTCCAGCCGGTCCCGCAGCAGCAACTCCTCAAGTTCCGATTCCTTGTCGAGGTAAGTCTCCTGGTTGCCGCGCTTGACTTTGTAAAGCGGCGGCTTGGCGATGAAGACATACCCCGCGTCAATCAGTGGCTGCATCTGCCGGTAGAGGAAGGTGAGCACGAGGGTGCGGATATGGGCTCCGTCCACGTCGGCGTCCGTCGCCATGATGATCTTGTGGTACCTGGCGTTGGAGATGTCGAATTCGTCGTGGATGCCGGTGCCGATCGCGGTGATCATCGCCTGGATCTCGTTGTTCTGGAGAACCTTGTCGATCCGGCTCTTCTCGACGTTGATGATCTTTCCGCGAAGCGGCAGGACCGCCTGGGTCGACCGGTCGCGGGCCTGCTTGGCAGAACCACCGGCCGAGTCGCCCTCGACCACGAAGATCTCGGCCAGCTCGGGGTCGCGTACCGAGCAGTCGGCGAGTTTGCCCGGGAGGTTCATGTTCTCGAGCGCCGATCCGCGGCGGGTCATGTCGCGGGCCTTGCGGGCCGCCATACGGGCCCTTGAAGCCTCGATCGCCTTGGTGATGAAGAGCCTGGCCTCGGCCGGGTTCTCCTCGAGGAATTCGGCCAGCTTGCGGTTTACCGTCTCCTGGACCATTCCCTTGATGCCGGGGTTGCCGAGCTTGGTCTTGGTCTGGCCCTCGAACTGGGGATCGTGGAGCTTGACCGAGATGACCGCCGCCAGTCCTTCGCGGACATCCTCGCCGGCCAGGTTCTGATCCTTCTCCTTGAGCATTGCCTTGCTGCGGGCGTAGGCGTTCAAGGTCCGGGTCAGGGCCGCCTGGAATCCGGAGAGATGCGAGCCACCCTCATGCGTATTGATGTTGTTGGCAAAGCTGTGGATCGAGTCGTTGTAGGAGGCGTTCCACTGCATCGCCACCTCGACCTGGCCTTCTTCGTCTTCTCCTTCGAAGTAAACGACCTTCTTGCCCAGGGGCTCCTTGTTCTCGTTGAGGTAGCGGACGAAGTCCTCGATGCCGCCGTCGTACTTGAACTCCACTTCCTGACCTTCGGCCCGTTCGTCGATGATCTGGATCCGCAGTCCGCGAGTCAGGAAGGCGGTCTCGCGCAGACGCTCGAGAAGGGTCTGGAAATCGAAGTCGAGCGACTCGAAGATTTCATCATCCGGCAGAAAGGTGATCTCGGTGCCGGTTTCCTTGGTGGCTTCACCCTTGGTGAGCTCGGTCATCGGGCGGCCACGCTCGTAGCGCTGCTCCCAGACGAACCCGTCGCGACAGATTCGGAGTTCAAGCCAGGCCGAAAGTGCGTTGACCACGGAGGAGCCGACCCCGTGGAGACCGCCGGAAACTTTGTAGCCGCCACCGTCGCCGAACTTGCCGCCGGCGTGGAGCACGGTCAGCACGACCTCGGCCGCAGGCCGGCCTTCCTTCTCCATGATGTCGACCGGGATGCCGCGCCCGTGATCGGTGACTGTGCAGCTGTTATCCGGGTGGAGTACGACCTCGACCGATTCATTGTGGCCAGCCAGCGCCTCGTCGACCGAGTTGTCGACGATTTCGTAAACCAGGTGGTGGAGCCCCCGCGGTCCGGTCGAACCGATGTACATGCCGGGTCGCTTGCGGACCGCCTCGAGGCCCTCGAGGACGGTGATGTCCTTCGCCCCGTAGGAGGCGTCTGCGCTGCTCTTCTTCTCAGCCAATCAATGCCTTTCCGAAAACTGTTCGGCAGCCACCGCCGGACCGGCTACCCGTAGATAAGGTGCGCCCGAACGATGCCGCTAGTCAGGTCTCCATAATACCATTCTCGGTCGGATAAACCCGCTTGACGAAGCCATAAAATCCCTGCAAATCCAGAGTTTTTGCCCTCGCGTCACAGAACTTTTGCAGTTCCGTCTCACCGAGCGGCCACAAATCGCAGCCTCGAGGGCGCCAGGTCGCCGATTTCGTCGCCGAGCCGGACGACTATGCGCGGTCCCATTAGCTCGAGTTCCTGGGCCCAGGAAGCACTGGAACACTCGACCGTTACCGTTCCTTCCCGCTCTGCACTCACCTCCGTGACCGCGGCAATGCGCTCGCCCACTACCCGGTCCCATACCGTCTGAACGGCCGCCAGAGGGGTCTGGGGCATGACCTCCCCGCGAATCTCCCCGAGGACTTCACCCAGGCGTTTCGGGGACGGGCTGCGGCCTCTCCCGTCTCTCATCCCGCCACTTCCCGGGAGTCTTCGAGCAGGTCGGCGATCGCCACCCGGAGGATCGCGCCCCGCTCGGGGATAAGTTCGCCTTCGGCCGCCGTGATCACCGCCTGTCCACCTTCGAGCAGCCGTTCGACCAGCCGCTCACGCCGGTGTGCATCGAGTTCGCTCATCACGTCGTCCAACAGCATCAGGGGCGCACCGCCGCCTGTCTCGAGCAGCGCCGAACGCTCGGCGAACAGCAGGGCCAGCAGGCCAAGGCGCTGCTGACCCTGGGAGCCGAAACGCCGGAGCTGGCGACCGTCCAGTTCAACCCGGATTTCGTCGTGATGCGGTCCCCAACTGCTCCTTCCCAGCCTGAGGTCGTTCTCGAGCTTCTCTTCGAGGCCTTTCAGGATCTCCTCCGAAGTCGTCGCCGCTCCCGGCCGGTAGGTGAGCGACTTGGGACCTTCGAGACCCAGTTCGTCGGCCGCAGCCGCCCATCGCTCGCCGAGTTCCGCAACTGCTTTTTCGCGGCTGCCGGCCAGAGCCTCGGCCGCCTCCGCGAACTGCGAATCCCACGTGGCGAGACCGGAACGATCCGCCTGACCGGCCGCAATGCGCGAGATCAAGGCGTTCCGCTGAGCCAGGATTCGACCGAAGGCAGACCTCAGGCCCGCTCGCCCGGGCCACCTCGCCGCCACGAAGCTGTCGATATGTGCCCTGCGCCCGGCCGGCGGGCCCTTGATCAGTTCGAGACGGTCGGGAGAAAAAACGGTCACCTTGGGACGGTGTCCTGCCGCTTCGGCCTGTTCGATCTTCGCCCCGTCCATCGTGTACCTGCTTCCCTCCGATCTCGAAGCAGAGGCCATGAACATGTGGTCCACCCCGGTTCCGCTGACCGTGACCCGACAGCGTGCGTAGGCCGATCCGAAGGGAATGAGATCACGCCGATCCGAAGTCCGGAACGAGCGAGATGTGAGACCGAAGAAGATCGCCTCGACCAGGTTGGTCTTGCCGGCTCCGTTGGGACCGATGATTACGGTCAAACCCGGATCCGGTTCGAATACGACCCCGGTCAGCGACCGCACCCGGTCAGCTTCGACCCGGGCGACGAACACGTGTTACTCGTTCAGCCGGATCGGCATGACGAGATAGCGGAAGTCATCACCGTCTACCGGCTGAAGAAGTCCGGGCCGGAGCGGAGAGATGAGTCGCAGCAGCACCTCATCCTCCTTGATCGCCTCCAGACCATCGCGGAAGAACTCGTGGTTGAACCCGATCGCAAGTTCCTCGCCCTCGAAGTTGGCTGGCATCTTCTCCTCGGCATCGCCCAGATCGGGAGTTTCCGCCGAAATTGTCAGCTCACCTGGTGAAAGGGCGATTTTGAGGGGCCGGTTCTTCTGGGCCATCTGGCTAACCCTCCGCACCGACTCGAGGAGTTCCGTACGTGGCAACCGGACGTCGTGATCCCATGTTTCGGGAAAGAGTTGCTGATACTTGGGGAACTGTCCGTCGACCGTATTGGTTGAAAGGATCGCTCCGTCAACGTTGAAAACGACCAGGCGATCAGTCACCGAGAGCCTGACCGATTCGGAATCCGATGAGGAAAGAAGTCGCGAAAGCTCGCGCAGGGCGTGAGCGGGAATGTTCCGGTCCAGTTCCAGCGGAACAGCTTCCGTCAGAGTCGTCCTCTTGACCGCAAGGCGATACGAATCGGTCGCGACCATGGTCATTTCATTGCCGGAAGCCAGAACCTGGACGCTGGTCAGGACCGGGCGCATGTCGTCACGTGACGCTGCCCTCGCCACAAGTTCGATCGTCTCGATCAGTGACTCACGTCCCAGAGAAACCGTGTCACCGGCCGCGTCCGGGAGGGGAGGGAAGTCCTGGTCATTCAGGGTCCGGAGGTTGAAACTGGAGGAACCCGACTTGACACTCACAGTCCGCTCGGAAGTCAGGTACTCGACTTCGGACTGGCCCGAGCCAAGAAGGCGGGAAATGTCTGCGAAGAGCCGGCCCGGCAGCAACACCTTTCCGTCCGACTCGACCGCACCTTCGACATGAACCGGAACCCTGAGGCTCAGGTTGCTGTCGGTTGAACTGAACGAAAGACGCCCGTCCGCGGCTTCGATCAGGATCCCTCCGAGCGCCGGGTTCACACCGCCGGTGGCCAGAGTGCGGGCGACGAGAGCGAGTTTCGCGGCCAGCTCGTTGTTCTTGACTGAGAACTTCAAATCCGAATACCTCGATTAAGTGTTCTGGTTCTGTGGAGTAAAGCGGAGAACCGGTTTGGGTGGCTTTACGAAGCCGAATCCGCTGTGGAGGAACTGTGGGTAAACAGGGATTCTTTCAGTGTGTTCGGCGGCTGAGGAAGTCACTTCAGGACTTCTCCACCGGGCTGTGTATTTCCGCCCTGAGAAGTTCGACCGAGGTGGTGATTTCGGGATCCTTGCCCAGGGAAGCGGAGATGCGTTCGATCGAGTTGAGAACCGTGGTGTGATCGCGGTCTCCGTAGAGGCCGCCGATTTGCGGCAGGGAAAGGGAGGTCATTTCCCGGGTCAGGAAAATAGCCACATGCCGCGCAGTGGCGGTGTTGCGGTCACGTCGCCGGGACTGGAGGTTCTCGACATCGGTTCTGTAATGGGCAGCGACGGTGCTACGGATCGACTCCGGCGTCACCGCAACGGCCGGCGCCGCTTCTTCTCTGGGGAAGACCTGGCTGATCAGGTCGTAAGTGATCGGGGAGGAAGTAAGCGAGGATTCGGCGATTGTCCTGGTCAGGGCGCCGCGCAACTGGCGGAGGTTCGTCTGGACTCTCCTGGCGAGCAGGGTCAGGGCGTCCTGGTCGCTGACTTCCAGTCCGGCTTCGGTGACGAGATGTCTGAGCACGGTCAGGCGGGTAGCGAGATTGGGGGCCTCTATGGGAACGGTCAGACCCCATTCGAAGCGGTCACTCAGCCGGTCGGCGAGAGTCGATATTTCCGCGGGGGAGCGGTCGGCAGAAAGCACAATCTGACTGCCGGCATCGTGAAGGGCATTGAAAGTGTGGAAGAACTCCTCTTCGGTGTGATGCTTGCCCGCGATGAACTGGATGTCATCGATCAGGAGAACGTCGAGGTTGCGGTAGCGGCGTTTGAATTCCTCGGTCCCCTGCTCGCGGAGGGCGGTCACGAACTCGGCGGTGAAGGATTCGGCGCTCGTATAAAGGACGTTGAGCTCGGGGACATGAAGTTCCAGGTAATTGGCGATGGCGCCGAGCAGGTGAGTTTTGCCGAGACCAGGGGGTCCGTGAAGAAACAGCGGGTTGTAGGCCTCCGAGGGAGCTTCCGCAACGGCCAGGGAAGCAGCATGGGCAAGGTGGTTTCCCGGACCGATAACGAAACGATCGAAGTCGTGGGTCGGGTTCGGTCCGGATGTGTCGGTTGCCAGACCGGCTCGTTCGGGCTCCGGGGGCGTTTCGAAGCTGACCGAGTTCAGGTGTGAGCCACTTTCCACCAGGGCCTTTTCGAGAATCTCGAGGTATCTACGTTCGACCCAGGTTCTGATCGGATCGGCCGCTTCCAGGTAAAGGGTGGTGCCGCGCACCGCTGCCGGGTGGATCGGCTCGATCCACATCTTCCAAGTCGAGTCGAAGAAAATGTTTCTGATCGCCGGCTGGAGGTCGGCCCATTCACGAGCGGCCCGGGCCGACCCTGGCTTGCTTTTTTGGCTTGAAAAGACGGTTCTGGAAGTTTTGTCAGTTGTGGTGTCCATTTGCGGCGGTGCGTTCACAGGTGGTTCGGCAGGGCGGCGCAAGCGGATTCCGGGCCCCGTCTGCCGACCATAGCGGCGGCTAGGGAATGACCGTCTCTTGGCTTCGCAAATCGCGCGGAAAATTTCTGTGAGACGGGCGTGCGGATGAAACGACAGCAGGTGTCCCCGGGGCAGGAGTCGCTCCCTCGCGAATCCCCATATACTGCCCCGCTCCAATGAAGCGTACGTACCAGCCAAAGAAGCGCAAGCGCGCAAAGACCCACGGCTTCCGGGCTCGCATGAGCACCAAGGGTGGCCGCGAGGTAATTCGACGCCGTCGCCGCAAGGGCCGCAAGCGGCTCGCCGTCTGACCATGTCCACCAACGGCGCCGGCACACCGAGGCGCCGAAGACTCTCCCGGAGCGGAGACTTCAAACGGGCATACAGGGAAGGGTCGTCGAAGGCGACCCGTTATCTAGTGCTGTACCGGTTCGATCGCTCGGGCGATGACGAGTCTGAGATTCGTCTCGGCGTCAGCGTTTCCAGGAAACTTGGCGACGCGGTCACCCGCAACCGCGTGAAAAGGGTGCTGAAGGAGGCTTTCTGGGCCCAGGTGGACCCCGCGAATGTCGATCAGGACTTCGTTCTGGTGGCGAGGCCAGGAGTGGGAGAGGTAATCGCGAAGGATGGCCTTGCCGGAGCGGAGGCCTGTGTGAAGGAAGTCCTCGACCTGGGAAACGAAGGAAAGCGTTCCACGTGAAACGGATAGTGCTGGCGCCGGTAAGGGCTTATATCCGCTGGATTTCCCCGCTCCTGCCGCGAAGGTGCAAGTACGAACCGACCTGTTCGGCGTATTGCGTCGAGGCGGTAGAACGCTTCGGCGTCATACGGGGTACAGTTCTCGCCTGCTGGCGCATCCTGCGCTGTAATCCCTTCAGTCACGGTGGTTTCGATCCCGTGCGGGATGAATTCACTTTGAAGGTCGGGCCCATGGATCCGGCCATCTACCACGGAGAAACCGAACAGCGTTGATGCCGATCGCGAACATCCTTCAGCCACTCATCGATGTGGCCAACGGAGTTCTGTCGTTCTTCCACGACGACCTCGGCGTCAGCTGGGGCATGGCGATCATCCTCCTGACCATCTGTACGCGTGCGCTTCTGATTCCGCTCACCTACCGCCAGCTCAAGAGCATGCGGGCCCTGCAGGCTTTCCAGCCCCAGATGAAGGAGCTGCAGGAGAAGTACAAGAACGACCGCCAGCGGCTCTCTCAGGAGATGATGAAGTTCTACCAGGAGAACAAGATCAACCCGCTTGCCTCCTGTATCCCGCTGATCGCCCAGCTGCCGGTCTTCATCACCCTGTTCCAGGCCCTTCGAGGTCCGCTCAGAGATGACATCTGTGGTCAGACCGCAGTCGCCTGTTCCCAGTTGACCCAGGCCCAGATTGACGCCAATCCCGCTATCCATGCGCTCTATCCCTTTGGTGAGTCCTTCCTTTTCATCCCGGACCTGACCGACAAGGCCACCGGTGGCGTGCTGATTGCCCTGCTGGTCCTTTACGTCGGAACCCAGCTCATCTCGGGCCTGATCTCGATGACCACCGGCGATCGCAACCAGCGGATGCTGATGCTGGCCCTCCCCTTCATCTTCGTTCCCTTCATCATTTCGTTCCCGGCCGGCCTGATCCTGTACTGGATCACGACCAACGTCTGGACTATCGGGCAGACCTATGTGATCAACCGGGTCATTCCACCACCGGTAATGGCGACCCCCGAGGGCGCGGTGGCCGCCGCGGCGTCCAAACCGCCGCCACCGCCGCCCAAGAAAAAGAAGCGCAAGCGCTGAGCGCCTGCCCTGTCTAGAATCCGGGCGATGGAAGCGAGTGAGTGGCCGGCCGAACCGGCGGAACGGGTAAGGCTCCTGGTCGAACGGGTTCTCGACGAGCTGGACCTCGACGGCGAGGTGGAGCTCGACGAGACCGATGACGTCATCACCGCCACCGTCGAAGGTGACGAGGACTACGGATTGCTCATCGGCCGGCGCGGCCAGACCATTGACGCCCTGCAGCTTCTGGCTTTCCAGGCGGCTTTTCGCGGTATTCGCGAGCGTAAGCGGGTGGTCGTGGATGCGGCGGGCTACCGGGCCCGGCGGGAGGAGGTCATCTCCGAGCGCGCCGACCGGGCGGCCGAGAAGGCGATCGCTTCCGGCTCCGAAGTGGAACTCGATCCGATGAACGCGAGAGAACGGCGCATCGTCCACGAGCACCTGAAGGTCCGGCCCGAGGTAGAGACCTTCAGTTCCGGTGATGACCCTCACCGGCGAGTCGTTGTCGCGCCCCTGATCTCCGAGTGAAGCAGGAAGGGTGACTCCGGGTCCCCCCGCAACAGATCCCGGGGGCCAAGGGCACAGTGCCGGCGAATCGCCACCGCCGTGGCGCGACCCGGAGCAGATCGCCCGACTCGATCCGTTACTCGAGATGCTGGCGACCAGCCACGTTTCGCTTAGCTCGGTCACCGATCCGGTCGAGGCGAGGCGTGTTCACGTGGCCGACAGCCTTTCCGGTCTGGCCTGTGCTGAAGTCAGGGAAGCAACCCGGGCCGTGGACCTGGGGTCAGGGGCCGGATTCCCGGGATTGCCGCTGGCTTTGGAACTGCCCGAATGCCGGTTCACCCTGATCGACTCGGTCGGTCGGAAAGTTGAGTTCATGGGCCGGGCAATTTCCGCTCTGGGACTGGAAAACGCGGAAGCCCTGAAGGTTCGTTCCGAAGCGATGGCGACGGCAGGGGGCAGGGAGTCCTTCGACCTGGTCACGGCCCGGGCCGTGGCCCCGCTCCCGGCTCTGGCCGAACTCGCTTCGCCTCTGCTGGAGGACGGCGGTCACCTGGTGGCCTGGAAAGGGGAACCGGAGCCGGACTCGGAGGAAATCATTGCGGCCAACCGGGATCGTCTCGCGATGGAACTTCGGCAACGGGTAGCGGTAGTTCCCTTCGAAGGCTCCCGGGAAAGGCATCTTTACGTACTGGTCAAGGCAGGGCCGACCCCGGACGGCCTCCCCAGGCGCCCGGGCATGGCCCGAAAGCGACCGCTCGGCGGCGATGGATCCTCCGCCCGGTCATCTTCGGCAAACAAATAAGCTGACTTCTGCATGATTCCTTCTCTGTCCACGTGTCAAATCCTCCCGCGACGTGATTCCCGCCCCTCCGGGGGGCCGTCTTGATCTATTCCGTCGCCAATCAGAAGGGCGGGGTCGGAAAGACCACCACAGCGGTCAATCTCGGCGCCGCCTACGCCCTGCTCGGCAAGAAGGTGCTGGTCGTCGACCTGGACCAGCAATGTAACGCAACCGTCGCATTCGGCTTGGAGAAGCAGGATTCACCGACCACTTACGAAGTTCTGAGCGGTGAAGTAACCCTCTCCGAGGCGGCGAAGCCCGCCGGGCCGGAGAACGTCTGGATGGTGCCGGCAAGCCGTGATCTGGCCGGGGCGGTGGTTGAACTACCCCGGCTTGAGTCGCCGAACTTCCGCCTGCGCGAGCAGCTGGGGTCAGTGGATACCGAATTTGACGCAGTCTTTTTCGACTGTCCCCCCGCTCTCGGTCCGATCACGGTGAATGCGCTTGTCTCCTCGGACCGGGTCATCGTCCCGGTTCAGGCGGAGTACCTCGCCCTGGAAGGCCTGGTCGACTTCCTGACCACCCTGTCGACCGTCAGGAGGGAGATGAATCCCACCCTGGAGCTGGCCGGCGTCCTGGTCACCATGCATGATGAAAGGACGAGATTGGCCCAGGATGTCGAACGTGAGTTGCGCGATCACTTTTCCGAGACGGTGTTCCGGACGGTGATACCGAGGACCGTGCGCGTTGCAGAGGCGCCAAGTTACGGCATTCCTGTTACCGACTACTCCCCTTCCTCAAGGGGTTCCGAGGCCTATCTGGCTTTGGCCGAGGAGGTACTGGCACGTGGCTGAAAGGCGTGGCATGGGCCGCGGGCTCGGCGCAATCCTTCCGGAGAGCGCCTCCGGGCCGGACATGCGGGAGCTGCCGGTCGACTCGATCGACCGGAACCCCGATCAGCCTCGTACCAACTTTTCATCCGAGGCCCTCGAGGCGCTGGCTGAATCGATCCGGGCGAGCGGAGTGGTCCAACCACTTATCGTCAGACCTGCCGGTCGGGGCAAGTACGAGATCATCGCCGGAGAAAGGCGCTGGCGAGCGGCACAGATGGCCGGTGTCGAGAAGGTTCCGGTGGTCATTCGCGACTCCGATGAAGCCGACCGGCTCGAAGTGGCCCTGATCGAAAACATGGTCCGGGAGAACCTCAACCCGGTGGAAGAGGCCAAGGCCTGCGCCGCCCTGGTCGAGGATCTCGGCCTGAGCAAGGAAGAACTCGGCAAGCGGGTCGGCAGGAGCCGGCCCCAGATCTCGAATCTGATCCGTCTCCTCGACCTGCCCGACGATGTTCTCGACATGCTCGAGCAGGGGGAACTCTCCGAAGGTCACGGCCGGGCGATCCTCCAGGTGCCAGACCACGCCGACCGCCGCAAGCTCGCAAAGCAGGCGAGAAAGGAAGGCTGGTCCGTCCGCCAGACCGAGGCCGGGGCACGCTCACTCGCCGCGGGCCAGGCAAAGCGCGGGCGTGGCAGAAGCACCCTTTCGGCAGAGGAAGAAGAAGCGATCGGCAATGTGACCGAACGTCTTGAGACCGGTCTGGACCGCCCGGTCAGGATTCGGCCGAAGGGCAAGGGACTGGTGGTCGAGATCGAGCTCGAGGACCTGGATCAGGCGATCGACATCGCTGACCGGCTCGACTGATCGCGGAACGACACAACGCTCCGGCACCATAAATTTCACCTGCCGACGCCAGGGCGGGGTCACAAGTAGAATCCTCGGTCCCTCGGGGGCGATTAGCTCAGTTGGTTAGAGCGCATCTCTGATAAGGATGAGGTCCCTGGTTCGAATCCAGGATCGCCCACTGCCTGACCCCGTCTCGGGGTCTCCTCCCACCTATAATCGGGTCTCGATGCGCGAGGTTCAGATCTATGGAGTCAGCTTCGACATGGTCGGCAAGCAGCCGATCGTCCTCCTGAAGACGATCGACGACAACCGCTACCTGCCGATCTGGATCGGCCATCCCGAAGCGGCCGCGATCCTGATGAAACTGCAGGGAGCCGACACACCGCGACCGATGACCCATGACCTGATGATCGACATGCTCGACCAGGTCGAGACCAAGGTGGAGAAGATTTCCGTCAACGAGTTGCGCGACAACACCTTCTTCGCGACCATCACGCTGTCGGTTTCCGGCACCGAGATCGAGATCGATTCCAGGCCCTCCGATGCGCTCGCACTCGCGGTCCGCGTCCAGGCCCCGATCTTCGTCGCCGAAGAAGTGATCGAGGAATCCTCGATCGAATTCGACCAGGACATCGAGGACAACGAGCAGGTTGTCGAGAAGTTCAAGGATTTCCTCGACGACGTCTCCCCCGAAGACTTCCTCCAGGATTCCTGACCCGCCCCCGGCAAGGCTCGACTTCACCCGCTATACCGGGCGCTGCTCCATACCCCGGCCAGACGTTCTTCGAGACTTCAAGCCGGATTCGGGGGTACGGTTTCGGGACCTCTGGATGGGGAGCGAAGCGACGGTCCCGGGGCCGTACCCCCGCAGCCGGCAGGAAAGCCAGGGAATGAAGACGGGGAAGCAGGGGTGAACGGCCTGGAAATGTGGGGGTCGGGCCTATCCGTTGAGTGCGAGGTCCAGGATCTTTTGGACCATGGCATCGAAGTCGAGTCCGGCGGCCTCGGCGGCCTGGGGGAGCAGGGAGGTTTCCGTGAGGCCGGGGATCGCGTTGATCTCGAGCACCTGGGGGCCTGAATCGCCAAGCATGATGTCCACCCGGGCGAATCCGGAGCAGCCCAGGGCCTGGTAGGCCCCGAGCGCGACCCTTTCGATCTCCGCGGATTCGGCTTCTCCGAGTTCGGCCGGACACTCGAAACTGGCCCCGCCGATCTCGTAGCGGGCCTCGAAGTCATAGGCATTGCTGTCGGTCGGGATCGCCTCGACCACGGGCAGTGCCTCTCCGCCCAGCACCGATACCGCCAGTTCGCGTCCGCTGATCCAGGTTTCGAGCAGGGCCCGGTTGTCGTAACTCAGGGCGGTGATCAAGGCGTTAGGGATCTGTTCCAGTTCGGTCACCACCTTGACGCCGAGTGAGGATCCCTGCGAGGCGGGCTTGGCTACGAGCGGCAGGCCGACCCGTTCCACAGCAGCGACGAAGGTCGAGGCGGCGCCGAAATCCCGGATCGCCGCCTCCGAATAAGTGACCCAGTCCGGAGTCGGCAGCTCATGTTCGCGAAGGATGTACTTGGCAAGGCTCTTGTCCATGCAGCGCTTGCAGGCGGCGACGCCTGGACCCGTATAGGGGATGTCCAGCAATTCGAGCAGCGCCTGGACGGTGCCATCCTCGCCCTCGGTCCCGTGCAGAGCGATGAAGGCGACATCGGGTCTTTTCGCCTCGAGCCGGCTGACCAGCTCGGTGCCGAGGTCCATCACATCGACATCGTGGCCAAGATCGAGCAGGGCCTCGGTCACCCGCTGCCCCGAGCGCAGCGAAACGCCGCGTTCAAGTGAACGGCCACCCTGAAGCAACGCCACCCTCACGAGGGATCCTCCCCGGAGGGCCGCGGCGGAAGCCTCATTTCATCGGTCGAGGTCATCGTCTCGTAGAGTCGCAACATCTCCCGCGCCACCTGTCCGATCCGGCGGATTCCCTCGATGATTTCGTCCTCCCTCACGCCCGAGAAATTGAGGCGCATCGAGCTCGCGCCGCGACCGTCCACATAAGCATTCGGACCTGGAACGAAAGCGACGTTCTTCGAAAGAGCCTTGGCCAGGAGGTCCTCGGTGCTGAGTACATCCGGCATGGTCGCCCAGATGAAGAGCCCCCCCTGGGGCTTGTTCCAGCTGGCCCCATGCGGGAAGTACTCCGCCATCGCACTGACCATCACATCCCGCCGTGCCCGGTAGATGTCGGTCAATTCGGCAACGTACTCGCGCCAGCGGCCACTCTGGAAGAAATGCCCGGCGAAATCCTGGGTCAGAGTCGAGGTGCAGAGATCGGCGGCCTGCTTCCCGAGCACCACTTTCTCGCGGATCGGTGTCGGGGTGACCAGCCACCCGATCCGCAGCCCGGCCGAGAGAATCTTCGAGAAAGTGCCCAGGTAGATGACGTAGTTGCCGCCGTCGAGGCTGTAGAGGGTGGGGAGGGGCTCGCCCTCGAATCGCAGGAGGCCGTAGGGATTGTCCTCGATTACGAGGATCTCCTTTTCCCTGGCGATCTCGACCAGGCGCCGGCGCCGCTCCAGCGAAAGGGTTACTCCGCCCGGGTTCTGGAAGGTCGGAATCGAGTAGATGAACTTTGGCCTGCGGCCCTCGGACTCGAGCCGATCGAGCATCTCCTCGAGCAGGTCGATGCGCATCCCGTCGGCATCCAGCTCGATCTGCCGGACATCGGCTTCGTAAGAGCAGAAGGTCGGGATCGCGCCCGGGTAGGTAGGGGCGTCGCAGATGATCACATCCCCGGGATCGATCAGGGTCTTGGTGATCAGGTCGATCCCCTGCTGGCCACCGGTGGTCACGGTGATGTCGATCGCATCGACCCGGGTTCCTTCGGCCGCCATCACTTCGACGATCTGCTCGCGGACCAGCCACGATCCCTCGGTCGGCCCGTACTGCAGGACCTCAGCAACCGCCGTCTTCTCGATCCGGTGCATCTCCGCCGCAAAAGCCTCCGGCGGAAAGGTCGAAGTGTCGGGGAGTCCGCCGGCCAGCGAGATCACCTCTGGCCTGGCGGTGATCTCCATCATGTCCCGCATCGCCGAGGAACGCATCACCCGGGTTCGTCGGGCGAACAGGGAGGCATAACGCTCGAGGTCTTTTGCCCGGGTCTGCTGACGCCGGGGAGGTGGTGAGGCCGCCATCCTTCTATTCTGCCGGTATCGACACTTTCTCGACAATATGCCTCGGCCTGGGAATCGGCATTGCCACCGGCATGATCGCCGGCACCACTGCTCTCGAAGGCTCTGCCCGCGGCCGGATGGTGGTGCTTGCCGCGATCATCGGGGCGGTTCTCGGCTATCTGGGCACCTCGGTCAAGGACGGTTCGGTGATCATCGGCGCCCTGATCGGAGCACTCGCTGCCGGCTTCGCCTGTGCGGTCGTAAGCGACGTGATTGCCGGGGCCCAGAGACGGGGCGGTACGGCTGCCCTGGCCGCAATCGCGGTCTTCGCCGCACTCGTCATCGCGGTCATTTGCGTGATCGTGCCGGTCTTCGCGATCATTCCGGCGGCCTTCATTGTTTTCCTCGCCTGGCGACGCCGCCGACAGGCGGACCGCAAGCACGCTGGTCTTCGCGTTCTGCGTTAGGGGTCTTACGGGTGGCGAAAAAGCTGGTCCTTGCCTATGTCGATTCGCTCCGCACCGACATGCTCCGGCAGACGATCGACGAGGGTCGCGCCCCGACCTTCAGCCGGTTGCTCAAACGCGGAACCCTGGTCGGCGACTGCGTTTCCTCGTTTCCTTCGGTGACCCCGGTCGCCTCGGCCGAAATGGTCACCGGCGTTCAGGCTGACCAACACTGGATCAGCGGCATGAACTGGTTTCACCGCGCCGAGCAGCGCTACGTCGAGTACGGCTCCTCGCTCGAGGCGACCAGGGCCTTCGGGCTCTTCCGTTCGCTGCATGACCTCGTCTACAACATGAACCTCAGCCATCTGAGTCCCTCGGTCGAAACGGTTTTCGAGACCCTCGATGACGTCGACATCCGCACCGCGTCAACGCCATTTCTCATCTACCGGGGCCGCCACCGCCACGAGGTGAACATCGCGGGGATAACCGGCAAGGCGATCGAGGCCGGGATTCTCAAGTTCGACTACGGAACCTGGGGCCCGCGGGAGCTCTTTTACGGGGACCTCTATACCTCGATGGAAACCAAGTGCAAACCGAGTTCCATTCCCGGCAAGCGCGACATGTATTCGGCCTGCTGTGGCGCAGAGCTGATCTCCCGCGACGCCTTCGACTTCATGTTGCTCGCCTTTCCCGACAACGACAACTACTCGCATCGACACGGCCCGCTGGCCTCGGTCCGGTCGATCGAAAGGGCCGACTACTGCATGGCGGAGGTGGTCCGGGCGGCCGGAGGCATCGAACCGTTTCTCAAGGATCACGCGCTGATCCTGCTGGCCGATCATGCCCACACCGCCGTCGAAGACACCTACGACGTGATCGAGTGGATGAGTCGCAAGTGGAAGGTGTTGCCGCCGTCCTCCGAAGAACCGGAAGAAGCTGAGGTCGCGGTCAGCCCGACCTCGCGTGCTGCCCACATCTATCTGCTGGCCGAGCAGGACAACCCGGTCCGCCACCGGCGGATCCGCGAGCACCTGTTCGGACTCGACGGCACCGAACTGGTCGTCTGGACCGAAAGGGACGGTACTCCGGTTGCCCGTTCCACCCGGCCGGGACATCTTCAACCCGGCAACGTCGCCGTCGTGGAGAGGGCCGGCCGCCGTCTTGACTTCTTCCCGCTTGTTGCCGGGCAAGGTGACCCCGGCATCCCGGAGGCGCCGCAGCTTTCCGACGCTGGAGGTCGAAAAGTTGCGGCACCTCTGCCGGTCGAAAGCCGTGAAACGGTCACCGACCGCCGGGGACGGGAGTGGTCGATCAGCGGCAACCTCGAGGCGCTAGGCGCCTCGGTTGAGAACGGCGTGATCGAGATGCCGGATTACCCGGATGGTCTCGGTCGGCTCTGGTCGGCTCTGGTCGCGCCCCATGGCGGCGACATCATTGTCTCGGTCGCGCTTGGCTACGAATGTGTGGACTGGGGCGGCGCGGCTCACGTGCCAGGTGGCAGCCACGGCTCGCTTCGCAGGGAGGACTCCGAAGGGCCACTCCTCTTCGTCGGCTGCGGTCCGGATTCACCGGACCCGGAAACCGCCGCCCGCCACCAGGCCCGCCGCCAATGGGGCCTCCAGGACGTTGCGCCGATTATTCACGAGCATTTCGCAGTTTCGTAACAAAATCCCCGCAAATCCCGGTCAATCTCAGGTTAGATGTACCGGACACGAAGGAACAACCGGAAGGTCGAATTCCTCGTCACCGCGGCGGTAGTGCTCGTCGCCTTCGCCGTCAATTACATCGATCCGATCCAGGCATCCCCGGTGTGAAGGTGACAGGATGAGACTGATCGTGGCCCTGATTGGCATCACCGCCAGCTGGCTCGCGCTCAGTCAGATGCCGGCCGACATCGGCAAGCCGGAGCTCAGCTGGCCGGTTCGAGGATCTGGGTGAAATCGGTTGCCAGACCCTTTTCATCAATCCCGATTGCGGCGCCCATCACCCAGACATCGTCGGTGGCGGATTCGAAACGAACCGGCATGTCGGTTCGCATCTTCTCTATCGCCTGCTCCTTCTTCACGCCGAGCACGGAGTCGCGAGCGCCGGTCATGCCGACGTCCGAGATGAAGGCGGTGCCCTGCGGCAGCACCCTGCCATCCGCGGTCGGTACGTGGGTGTGAGTGCCGAGCACCGCGGCGACCCGCCCGTCCAGGTACCAGCCCATCGCCACCTTTTCGCTGGTCACCTCGGCGTGGAAATCGACGATGACCGTGTCCGCGGCGCCGCTCTTCTCAAGATCCGCGAGTAACCGGTCAACCTCGTCAAAGGGCGAGCGGGCCGCGTCGAGGCCGATTTTGCCGATCAGGTTTATCACCGCCACCTGATACGCCGGACCCCCATCGGCCGGGTTTACTCTGACGACGCATAGTCCCTTGCCCGGGTTGGCATGGCGGTAATTGGCCGGGCGGATCACGTTCTCGGCCCGGTCCAGGAAATCCCAGCTTTCCCGCTGCCGGTAGCTGTGGTTGCCGAGGGTGATCACGTCGGCTCCGGCGGCGAAGATGTCCTTCGCGGTCTTCTCGGTGATGCCGAGACCACCGGCCGAGTTCTCCCCGTTGACCACGATCAGGTCAGGGGCATGCTCTTCACGCAGTCGGGGCATCACCGCGGCCAGGCCACCGCGTCCGGGGCTGCCGACCACATCGCCTATGAAAAGGAGCTTCACGGGGGCAACTTACCCGCAAGCGGGTAACTTCTTCGCGGTGCCTCCTCAGGTGACAGGCGAAAACCCCGCGCTGGCGGCCCGGGGAGTCTCGAAGTCTTTCGACGGACGTTCGGCCCTGAAGGGGGTCGACTTCGAGGTCGGCCCGGGCGAGGTTGTGGCGCTGATCGGCCCGAACGGCGCCGGCAAGACGACCCTGCTTTCGATTCTCGCCGGTATCGCCGAGCCCGACTCGGGCGAAGTCGCCGGTGACGGGGTGGCCTGGGTTCCGCAGCAGGCTGCCCTCTACCGCCGGCTCAGCGTGCAGGAGAACCTGTTGCTTTTCGCCCGTCTCCAGCACGACGCCGGGCAGACCGACGAGAACCCGTCGCTCATGGTCAAGCGGATGCTCGACCTGACCGGCCTGGCGGAAAGGGCGGCCGACCGGGTTGGAACTCTCTCCGGCGGCAACCAGCAGCGGGTCAACATCGCGATCGGCCTGATGGCGGGACCATCTGTGCTCCTGCTCGATGAGCCGAGCGTCGGGCTCGACCCGGCCCAGCGGGAAAGGCTCTGGGGTTTCGTGCTGGACCTGGTCCGGGAAGGAACTGCGGTCGCCTTTTCGACTCATGACATCCAGGAGGCGGAACGCTACGCCGAACGCATCGTTGCGGTCGCCGAGGGCGAGGGCATCTTTAGCGGCACCGCCGATGAACTGCGCCAGGCGGTAGAGGCCGGAGGTGCCAGGTCCGAAGATCTGGAGACCTCCTTCCTCGCATTTCTCAGAGAACGGGGTCACTGATGCGCTGGCTTGTTCTCAAGGACCTGCAGATCCTCAAGCGCTCGCCCCTTCAGCTCACCTTGCTGGTCGTCTATCCGGTCGTGATCGCGCTGCTGGTCGGCTTTGCCATGACCGGCGGCCAGGAACAGACCAAGGTCGCGCTTTACAGCCAGATACCGGCCTCGGAATCACTTGGACTCGGCGGCGAGGAAGTCGACGGAAGCGAGATCCGCAACCAGCTCTGCGGCAGGGTCGAATGCATTGAGGCCGACAGCGCTTCCGATGCGAAGAAGATGGTCGAGAGCGGTGAGGCCACCGCGGCGGTGATCGTGCCCGAAGACCTCGGAGACAAGATCCGGTCGCTGGCCTCTCTCAACCCCGAATCGCCCGAAATACAGATCATCGTCAACGGTTCCGACGCCGTTGAAAGCCAGGTCACCGACGACCGGGTCGAGGCGATGCTGAGCGAGGCCAATCTGCTGCTGGCCAAGCGACTCTCCGAAGGTGCCAAGGACTACCTCGACCTGATCCTCAAGGGTGGTCAATTCGATCTACTTGGCCAGAAGATCGAGGTGCTCGGACTTAAGAAGAGCGAGCAGATCCTCAGGCAGATCGAGCCGAAATTGCCACCGGGAACCGATAAAGAGCAGCTCGCGCGAGCGGTCAGGTTCGCCCATCTCGCGACCGACAACCTTGATCTCGCCGGCCCGCTGCTGACCGCGATCACCGAGCCGATCAAGGCCGACAAAGTCGAGGTCGGGGACGAGGCGCCCTCCCTCGATACCTACGCGATCGGGGTAACCGTCGCTTTCGCCCTGATGTTCGTGACGGTGCTTCTGGTCGCCGGATCACTGGCCCTCGAGAAGGAGGAGAACGCCTTCACCCGGCTGACTGCCGGACTGGTCGGTCGCGGCTGGATCATCTTCGCCAAGGTCGGGCTGGGAACGATCGTTGGTACCGGCGTAGCCCTGATCCTCCTGGCGGGGCTTGGATTGTTCATCGGGATCGAGTGGGGGAGAGCTCCGTTCTGGCTGCTTGCCATCGTCTTCGGCGCGGCGGCATTCGCGGCCGCCGGAGCGGCCCTCGGCGCGGCCGCACGGGAGGTCCGAGCCGCAACTCTCGCCGCGGTGATGATTTCGGTCCCGGTTGCCCTGCTCTCGCTGGTGCCCGATGACGCGGTCGGCCCGGCGATCGAAACCGCGATCAACCTGGTCAGCGCAGTCTTCCCCTTTCGGCCAGCCCTGGACGCAATAACCGGGGGCCTCGAACTTTCCGGCCCCTCCCAGTGGCTTCCTCTCCTGCATCTCACGGTCCTGACTCTGGCCTACGGTGCCCTGGCCCGCCTCGCCCTGAGACGCTTCTAGGCAGTCGGCTCGACCCGGCCTGCCTAGACTTGATCCATGAGCTTTCCCAGCACTCGACTCCGGCGACTCAGGCGATCGCCCGCGCTGCGCGGACTGGTCCGCGAAACCAGCCTGGGTCCGGCCGATCTGATCCAGCCGCTTTTCGTCACCGCCGGCACCGACCTGCGGGAACCGGTCGAGTCGATGCCCGGCGTCAACCGCTTCTCGATCGCCGCCCTTCTCGAGGAAGCGGGCGAGATCGAGGCGGCGGGAATTCCGGCGGTCCTGCTGTTCGGAATTCCCAGCGAGAAGGACGAGGCGGGAAGCGGTGCCTACGACGACGAGGGCGTGGTGCAGATGGCGGTGCGGGCATTGAAGGAAGCCCATCCCGACCTGGTCGTGATCACCGACGTCTGCCTGTGTGAATACACCGACCACGGCCAGTGCGGGTTCGTTCGCGACGGGCAGGTTGACAATGACGTGACCGTCGAGCTGCTCGCCCGGACCGCAATCTCCCACGCCGAGGCCGGGGCGGACATCGTCGCTCCCAGCGACATGATGGACGGCCGGATCGGTTCGATCCGCTATCAGCTTGACGAGGAGGGACACCCGGACACAGTGATCCTCTCCTACGCTGCCAAGTACGCGTCCGCCTTCTACGGGCCGTTCAGAGAAGCGGCCGAATCGACCCCGAAGTTCGGCGACCGGCTCGGCTACCAGCTTGATCCGGCCAACGGCGACGAGGCGGTCCGCGAGGCGATGCTCGACCTGGAGGAAGGGGCCGACGCCCTGATGGTGAAACCGGCCTCCCACTATCTCGACATCGTCCGCCGGGTCAAGGAAGAAACCGGTGCTCCGGTTGCCGCCTACCAGGTTTCCGGCGAGTATTCGGCGATCAAGGCGGCCAGCGCCAACGGCTGGATCGACGAGAAAGCGGCGGTACTGGAGTCGCTGGTCTCGATGCGACGGGCCGGTGCCGACTTCCTGGTCAGCTATTTCGCAAAGGAAGCGGCCGTCTGGCTCGGGGAAGGACAGGAGTAATTCGATGTCCGGCCTGAGCCGCGGTGCACCAGACAAGGTGAAGATCAAGGTCCGCGGTGACGGGCGACCACTGGCCGACACAGGTTCCGAGGTCGAGTACCGGGAGGAAGAGAAGGCGAAGGCCGAAGCTGCCCGCGCCGCAGCTGGCAGGTCGGGAAACACCGAACTCTTCGAACGGGCACGGCAGGTTCTGCCCGGCGGGGTGAACTCGCCGGTGCGGGCGATGGGCCAGGTCGGACTCGACCCGGTCTTCATCGAATCGGCCGAGGGAGCCGAGGTGATCGATCGTGCGGGCCGCCGGTACCTCGACTGGGTTGGATCCTGGGGCCCGATGATCCTCGGTCACACCGACCCGGAGGTGCTGAAAGCAATTGGTGAAGCCGCCGCGAGGGGGACCAGTTTTGGTGCTGCAACCGAGCTCGAGGTCGAACTCGGCGAGGAAGTCGCTTCACGGATGCCTTCGGTCGAAATGATCCGGATGACCAGCTCCGGATCCGAAGCGGCGATGGCCGCCGCCAGGCTGGCCCGGGCAGTGACTGGCCGGGAAGTACTGGTCAAGTTTGCCGGTGCGTATCACGGTCATTCCGACGGGCTTCTGGCCGCCGCGGGCTCCGGGGTGGCTACCCACGGCATTCCTTCGGGACCGGGCATCACCGAGGCCCAGGCTGCCGGCACCGTGGTGGTTCCGTGGAACGATCGCGAAGCCGTTGCGGAGGCCCTGGAGAAGTACGAAGTGGCCGCGCTTTTCGCCGAGCCGATTGCGGCGAACATGGGCGTGGTGACCCCGGCGGGGGGATTTCTCGACTTTCTGCGCGAGGCAACGGAGCGGACCGGCACGCTGCTCGTGTTCGACGAGGTCATCACCGGCTTCCGGGTTGCCAGAGGCGGCGCCCAGGAGCTCTACGGCGTAAATCCCGACCTGACTGTGATGGGCAAGATAATCGGCGGCGGGTTGCCTGCCGCGGCGCTTGGCGGGAATCGGGAGATGATGGAGAGACTGGCTCCGGCCGGCGATGTCTACCAGGCGGGGACGTTGTCGGGCAATCCCCTGGCCGTCGCCGCCGGGCTGGCCACCTTGCGCCGGCTGGACAATGGTGCCTACGAACGGCTCGGGGCGCTCACCGACCGGCTGGTGTCAGGCCTTTCCGAACTGGCCGACGAGCACGGTCTCACCGTAGCCTCGGCGCCGGGCCTGGCCACGCCCTTCTTCTCGTCACTTCCGGTGACCAATTTCGCGGAAGCTCAGGCAACCGACCAGGAACGCTTCGCTGCCTTCTTCCGGGCGATGCTCGAGCGGGGCATCTGGCTGCCTCCCTCAAGGTTCGAGGCATGGTTCGTCTCGCTGGCCCATGACGAGATCCAGATCGACCGCACCCTGATGGCCGCCGCCGAGGCCCTGTCGGCAACCGATCCCGGAAAGACGATCGGGTGAGCGCGGCCGCAGGAGTGCCGGCCCTTGAGCGCCTGGCCGAAATGGTGCAGGGGGAGGGTCCCCCGCTGGCGCCTCGGGAACCGCAGGTGGCCCGGAACGAAGGCGACCCTCAATTCGGTGAACTGGCGGCGGCCGGTCCCCGGACGGCCCCACTCTCCGGTGACTACGCCTTTGTGGTAGAGGCCGTCCGGGAGGGCTATCTCTGCCACTACGGCAAGTCCCGGATCCTCGACGATCCGGACCCCGACCTGGCCTTGCTGGCCGGGGATCTCTTCTATGCCATCGGCATCCGTGGTCTGGCCGAGCTCGACGACCTCCAATCCACAGGGATTCTGTCGGATTTGATCCGGGTGGCAGCCGGACTTCAGGCCGCCGGCCGGCCGGACCTCGCCGAGGTCCTGTGGCTGGGCCAGATTGTCGCTTTGGCATGCGGAAAAGACGAGACCCAGGTGGAAGCGGTACTGGCCCTGGAGAGCGGGCGAATTGAAGCTGCGGTCGCGCTGGGGGAGTGGTCGGCTCGCAGCGCCGAGACCAACGGCATGAGCCGGGAATTCGACTTCGCTCAGACTGCAATAGACTCCCGCCCGTCGAACTTGTAGAAGCGTGTCCGAACCGTTGAACAACAACTCCAACCCGGGGGAAGAGCCCCGCGTCGAACTGCCACCGAAGGAGCCCCGCGGCTACTTCGAGGGTGAGTCGATGACCCGACGGCATGTCTTCACCGTTGCCAGTCAGGCGATCGGTGGCGTTGCCGCTGCCGCGGTCGTGCTCCCCGTGGTCGGTTTCGCGGTCGCCCCACTCTTCGAGCGGGGCGAGGAACGCTGGGAGGCGGTCGGCCCGCTGAGCGACTTCAACAACGAGACCTACAAGCAGGTGGTTTTCACCGAAACCCCCGGCATCGGCGAGGCCGGCAAGACCACCGCCTACATTCGCACCGGAGCCGAGAAGTACAACGAGGAGCCGAACGACATCGTCGCCATCTCGACCCGTTGCGCCCACCTCGGCTGCCCGGTCAGATTCGTCCAGGCAGCCCAGAACTTCATCTGCCCCTGCCACGGTGGTGTCTATGACTTCGAGGGCAAGCGGATCGGCGGACCGCCGGTTCGCCCGCTCGACCGTTTCCAGACCCGCGTCCGTGGTGGCCAGGTCGAGCTCGGTCCCCGCTTTTCGGTGACCAACCAGCTCAAGGCCGTCCGGGTCCGCGACCCCGGCGAGTTCACCGGCGGCATCTGGGAGTTCCTGTACCCGCCGCGTCCGTCCACCTTCCCGCCGCCGAGCAGCTGATCCGAATGAGCCTGCTCAAGCGCAAAGAGAAAGAAACCGCAGAAGCGAACGGTTCCGGCGAAGCCGAAGCCGTCGCCAAGCCGAGCAAGGGCGAGCGGATGGGTCAGGCCAAGGATCTCGCCGTCCACCACGGCACCCACAAGTCGATCGACGTCGCCGGCTGGGTCGATTCCCGTGTAAACGCGACCGGAATCTTCACCGCGATGATGTCGCGGCATGTGCCCAAGGGAACCAACTGGTTCTACACCCTTGGTTCGGCGACGATGTTCATCTTCGCGATGCAGGCGATCACCGGCGTCTTCCTCTCGATGTACTACACGCCGTCGGCGACCCAGGCCTATGCCTCGATTACCCACATGACCAACGAGGTCTTCATGGGCGAATTCGTCCGCGGCCTCCACAAGTGGGGTGCCTCGCTGATGATCATCCTGATCTTCCTGCACATGGCGCGGACCTTCTTCTTCGGCGCCTACAAGTACCCGCGCGAGCTGAACTGGGTGATCGGCGTGGTGTTGCTGATCCTGACCACGGTCATGGGTCTGACCGGCTACCTGCTGCCCTTCGACCAGCGCTCCTTCTGGGCGACCATCGTGGCCAACAACATCACCGCCTCGGGCCCGATCGTCGGCCCGTACCTGGCCGACTTCCTGAGGGCCGGACCGGACTTCAGTGCGACCACCCTCTCGCGCTTCTACGCGCTCCACATGATGGTGATACCCGGGCTGATCGGAGCCCTGATCGGTGCCCACCTGTTCTTCGTGGTCAAGCTCGGTACCACCGCTCCGCCGTGGGTCCGGGCCGGCCGTCCCAAGGGGTCCCGGCCGGAAGAGGAGGTCACCGCAGGTGTCGCCCGCGAGGACTTCGACGAGGTTCCGGTGAACGGCGCCGTGGCGGCAGCCGCGAGCGCGGCCGAGCCTCCGGTCAAGGAAGCCGAAGTCGATCAGGAAGATGCCCAGGCAGCCGAAGCCGAGGAAGTCGAGGCGAAAGAATCCGAAGAGACCGAGGCCGCAGTAGAACCGGAAGAGCCGGCCGAAGAGGCCACCGCCGAGGAAGGCTCGGTCGAGGAACCGGCCGCCGACGAAACCGCTCCGGAGGAGCCGCCGGCAGACCCGGCTGATGCGTCCGACGATTCCGACCCGTCCGGCGAAGGGGAGGTGAGTTCGTGAACGCCCGTGAAAAGGAGGAATACCTCCGCGAGTACGAGATCCTGAAGAAGAAGGGCAAGCCTTTCTTCCCCTACGCGATCATGAAGGACTCGGTGATGATGCTGATCGTCGCCGGGGTGCTGATCGCGATGTCGATCATCATGGGTGCCGAGCAGGGCCCCAAGGCCGATCCGACCACCACCACCTATACGCCGCGTCCCGAGTGGTACTTCTTCTACCTCTTCGAATTGCTGCGCGTGATCAAGCCGCCGGCCCTGGTTCCGGTGGCGACGATCGGCATTCCGACAATCTGCATGGTCCTGCTGCTCCTCCTCCCGTTCTATGACCGCGGTCCCGAAAGGGTGCCGTGGAAGCGGCCGATCGCGACCACCACCGGCATCATGGTGATAATCGCCATGGCGCTCCTCACCTACAAGGGAGCTGTCGCCGGATCCCCGAGCGAGATCGAACTGGCGACCTCGCCGCAATACGAGCAGGGCAAGGCGATCGTCGCCGAATCAGGCTGTCTGGCCTGCCACGCGATCGGCGAGAACGGCGCTCACGGAGGTCTCGGGCCGGACCTGACCGACATCGGTTCGAAGATTCCGAAGGAAGCGATCAAGCAGTCCGTGACGATCGGGCCCGGCATCATGCCCTCCTTCCAGGGTCTCGGTGAAGAGAACCTGAACGCGGTCGCGGATTACTTGGCTTCGCTAAACGGCGAAGACTGAGGCTACGCACGATGAACCAGGCACCTCCCCGCCGAGGTGACCAGGAGTTCGCCGGCGAGGTCAACTCGATGTTTGACCGGATCAGCGGTGTCTACGACCGCATGAACCGGGTGATGACCGCCGGCCTCGACCAGATCTGGCGGACCCGGGCGGCCGAAAGGGCCCGGCTGGAGCCCGGGATGAAGGCCCTCGATCTCTGCTGCGGCACCGGTGACCTGACCATGATGCTGGCGGAAAGGGTGGGCCCGGGTGGCGAGGTAACCGGTGCCGACTTCTCCCGCCCGATGCTCGACATTGCACTTGAGAAGGCCAAGAACGAGGGTCTTCGGCAGGCCCGGTTCAAGTGGGCCGACGCGCTGGATCTGCCCTTCGAGGACGAATCCTTCGATGCGGTGACGATCGCCTTCGGGGCCCGCAACCTGGCCGACCTCGACAAGGGCATCAGTGAAATGCGACGGGTCCTGGTGCCGGGTGGCCGCCTGGTCATCCTCGAGATCACCCAGCCCCGGCGCCAACCCCTGGCCGGCTTTTTCGCACTATGGTTCGACCGACTGGTTCCGATGCTCGGCAAGCTCGCCGGTGATTCGTCGGCCTACACCTATCTGCCGGAGTCGGTACGCAGCTTCCCCGACGCTGAAACACTGGCCGGCAAGCTTGACGCCGGTGGTCTCAGGCATGTCCGCTGGACCCTGATGGCGGGCGGGATCATCGCCCTTCACTCCGGGGTCCGCTAGGCCTTGAACCCGCGTCCGGCAGACGAGGAATCTTCCCGCCGCCGCTCGCTCCCCGAGCCGGTCACCGCCGTCACCGACACGGCCGGGGACTGGCTGCCCGCCCGCATGGCCGAGGTCGAGGCGGGACTCCTCGAAGCGGTCCAGGGTGATTCCGAACTGGCCGAAGACGCAATCCGTACCCTGAATGCCGGGGGCAAGCGGATGCGGCCGATGCTGGTCCTGCTTTGCGCGGGACCCGAGGCAGGCGCCGCCGCGGTGAGAGCCGGGATTGCGGTCGAGCTGATCCATATGGCGAGTCTGGTCCACGACGACGTGCTGGACCGGGCGCCACTCAGGCGGGGGTTGCCCACGGTTTATGCCAGCTCCGGCAGGGGCCGGGCAACGGCCCTGGGTGACCGGCTCTTCTCGACTGCCTTTAAGGTCCTGGTCGAGGGCGGGGACGCGGCCGCCGTTACCGAGGTCAGCGCGACCGCGGTCGACCTTGCCCGCGGCGAGCTGAAGCAGCGCGAGGGCGCCTTCGACATGGACCTGACCGAGACCGACTATTTCGATCGCTGCGCCCTGAAGACCGGTCGGCTCTTCGAGGCGGCCTGCGTGCTCGGCCGGGCCAGCACCGGAGGGGAGGAGGCTCCGGTCGGTCTGTTCGGGCACCGGATCGGCCTCGCCTTCCAGTTGCTTGACGACGTGCTCGACATCGCGGGGCCGCCCGAGCGGACCGGCAAGGCCCGCGGCACCGATCTGCTCGATGGCACGGTCACCCTGCCGCTGATCTTCGCGGCCCGGTTTGACCCCGCGCTGGCGGCCCTCGATATGCGCTCGCTGGATGAGGCTTCTGCGGCGATCGCCTGTGACCGGATCGAGGCGACGGGGGCCCTGGACGAGGTTCGCAACCAGGCGATCGAGCTGATCGAAGAGGCCAAGGCCGGGCTGATCGAAGTCGGTCTCGAGCCGCAGCAGCGGGAGCTGCTCGAACTGATTGCCGACGGTGTCGTCCAGCGCTACTCCTGACCGCCTGCTCTGGGATACTGCCCCCTCATGGTTCTGAGCGACAAGACCCTGCGAGAGGAGATCGAGGCCGGCCGGATCGTCATCGATCCCTTCGAGGAGAAGCTGATCCAGCCTTCGAGCATCGACCTGCGGGTCGACCACAGTTACCGGGTCTTCAATAACTCCAGGTACCCGTTCATCGACGTCAAGCAGCCGATGGAGGATCTGACCGAACTGGTCAAGCCTGCGGACGAAGAGCCATTCATCCTGCACCCGGGCGAGTTCGTCCTCGGTCAGACCCTGGAGCGGGTAACGGTTCCCGATGACATGGTCGCCCGGCTGGAAGGCAAGAGCTCTCTGGGCCGGCTGGGGCTGTTGATCCACTCGACCGCGGGATTCGTCGACGCCGGCTTCTCCGGCAATCTGACCCTCGAGCTTTCCAATGTGGCCAACCTGCCGATCACGATTTACAAGGGCATGCCGATCGGCCAGCTTTCGTTCATGCGCATGGACCGCGCCGTCGACGCTGCCTACGGCTCGACTGACAAGGGTTCGAAGTACCAGGGCCAGGCCGAACCCACCGCCTCCCGCTATTACCTGAATTTCCGGGACTAGTTCTTTCGGCCCCGGTTGATCCGGAGCCGAAAGCCAATCGTAGGTACGATTGGTAATCCATGCTTCCCAATATCGGTCCACTTGAAATTGCCGTTGTTCTGGTCATAGCCCTGATCGTGTTCGGGCCGAAGCGCCTGCCCGAACTGGGCAAGTCGCTGGGCAAAGGCATCAACGAGTTCCGTGACGGTCTCAGCAACATCGGAAATGACGATGACGACGACGATGCGGACGACCACGAACCCGCTGAACTCACCCCGCCACCCACCGACGAGCAGCACCCTCTCCCCGGTGAAGAGCCGGTCGTCACCGAGGTGACCGACAGCACCGAGGCCGAGCAGGCAAACGGGGAAGTGGTTCCCGAATCCCGCGACTGAGGTCGCCCATGGGCAAACTCAAACCGGTCAGCCACGACGAGCAACTCAGCCTCGTCGATCACCTCGACGAGCTTCGCACCAGGCTCATCTATTCGGTTGTGTTCCTTGTCGTGGCCTTCGCGATCTGCTTCTGGCAGAGCAGCCATATTCTCGACATCGCGGCCGCGCCGCTGCCGGAGAAATATCAGGCGCTGATCGTCCTGGCCCCGACCGAGGCCTTCATGACTACCGTGACCGTCTGTGCCTACGCGGCGATCATCGTTTCCGCTCCGTTTCTGAGCTATCAGCTTTTCGCCTACATCCTGCCCGCTTTCTCCCCCCGCGAGCGCCACGCGATCCTCCCGCTGCTTATCACGATCCCGGTCCTCTTCGCGATCGGTTGTGTGTTCGCCTATTTCATCGTGCTCCCGGCGGCGATCAACTTCCTGCTCAGCTTCAACAGCGACCAGTTCGCGATCCAGCTGCGGGCCCGCGAGTACTACTCGTTCTTCTCGATGACCCTGCTCGCCGGCGGTGTCGTCTTCGAATTGCCGATCGTGATTCTGGCCCTGGTCCGGTTGCGGATCCTGAGCGTGGAGCAACTCCGCAAGAACCGCCGTTACGCCTATCTGATCTGCGCGATCATCGCGGCTGCCCTGCCTGGGGTCGACCCGATCTCGATGCTGATTGAGACGGTGCCGCTGCTAGTTCTCTACGAGTTGAGTATCTTGCTCGCTCGGGGAATCGGTGCGCCAAAGGAGAGCGCCGAATCCCAGATCCCTTCGATTCAGGAGAACTAGCCACGTGGCCGACGAACCCGAACACAGAATGCTCTTCGACCTTCGCGGTCGCAGGAAAAGGGTCATTCAGGTCATCTATGTGCTGCTCGCCATCCTGATGGGAGCCAGCCTGCTCCTGCTCGGCGGCAGCAGCACGCTTGGTCTCCAGAACCTTTTCGGCGGGGGCTCCTCGGTCAACAAGTCGGCCTCCGACGCCAACCTGGCCCGGGCCGACGAGCTTCAGACCAGGTTCAACCAGCAGCCGAACAACGCAAACGTCGCCAAGGAACTGATCCGGGCCCGCTTTTCTGCCGGCAACTCGCTTTACGCGGTTGATCCGGACACCCAGACCACCTCGATCACCGACGACGCGACCACCCAGCTCGAGATGGCGGCCGAAACCTGGACCAAGTACCTGAAGATCACCGACAACAACCCGGATCCCGCGGTTGCGCAGTTGATGGCACAGGTGCTGTTCACCCTTTCCCAGGGCTCCACCGTCGCCCAGTTCCAGAACAACATCAAGGACGCCGCCCAGGCCCAGGAGTTCGTCGCCGAAAGCGCGGTGAAGGAGCAGAAGAACGGTGGTGCCAGTGCGGCCACCCAGCTCACAACCCTGGCCATCTATCAGCTCTACTCGCAAGACTATGAAGCGGCGCAGAAGACGCTCGACCGGGCGCTCGCTGCGACCGACGACAAGAACGAGAAGAAGCAGATCCAGCAAACTTACGACGCCTCCGAGAAGGACGCGAAGCGGGTCGGCAAGCTGATCGACCAGGCGGTCAAGCAGGCTCGCAAGGATGGCGGCAAGTCCCTGGAGAATCCGCTCGGCAGCCTCGGTTCCGACACCTCGATCACCGGCGCCTCCGGCGCGACCACAGGCGGCTGACCTTCCGGCAACTTCGGGATCGGGCGGGCCACGGAAACGGCCCGCCCGTTCTATACTTTCCGTCCGGCTTTTCCATAGAAGCCGGATCCCGGGCCGTTAGCTCAGCTGGTAGAGCAGGAGACTCTTAATCTCAAGGTCGAAGGTTCGATCCCTTCACGGCCCACTCGGGAATTGGAATTTTGAGCCCACCGGGCCATCTAGAGTGGGGCGTCCTCATGAAGCACCTTTCATCAGCCCGGGTCGTCGCAGTCATTTCGACGTTGGTGATCTGCGTGGGTTGCCTGCTCGCGTTCATTGGTGGCAGCCAGAGCGGCGTAACCACGGACGAGCCAACGCAGCTCGACCGGACCCAGGTCTGGCTCGATCACGGGTGGTTCCTGCCTGGCGGGGAGTTGAGTGGTGGCCAGCCTGCCGGAGAGTCGAACTATGTTTATGGCCCTGCCGCTTCCGCCATTGGGCATCTGGCGAACGTCGCGGCGGGCACGACCAGCTGGGGACTTACGTCGACTTCCGCGCGGGCCTGGAAAATCCGGCACTGGGTCACGGCACTTATGGCCCTGCTCGCCGCCCTTGCCGTCGGTCTCTCGGTTCGAACCCTGACCCGGAGCGTACCGGCTGCACTCTGGTCCGCGGCCGCGCTCCTCTGCATCCCGCTCTGGCTGGGAATGGGCTTCTTCAACATCAAGGATGTGCCTGTGGCCACCGGCTACACGCTCGTTACAACGGGCCTGGTCATAGGGGTCGCATCGGATCGGAGGCCGACGGCCGGAGCCGTGATTCTGGTCAGCGGGCTGGTCGGTTTCGGATCCTTCCTTGCCGTTGGGACCCGGATCGCAATGTGGGCTCCGGTGGCGGCGTCGATCGGTCTTTGTGTCCTGACCCTCGTCCTCAGGAGGCGTTGGACGAACGAGGGAGGCTGGCTTCGGCTCTCCTCGGTCCTTGTCGGCGCAGCCCTTTCCTTCCTGGCGCTGGCTCTGCTCTACCCTGAGGTATTCACCCATCCCTTCGCGGCGATGGTGGAATCCTTGCGCGATTCTTCGTCGTACCCATGGGAAGGTGTCACGCTGACGGCTGGATCCCTGCTCGGTGAGTATCCGCCCTGGTGGTACCTGCCGGCGTTGGTTCTGGCGTCGGTTCCGACTCTTTTCCTGGTGGCCGGGATCCTCGGAGCGGTTACCGCGATTACCGGTGCCAGGAGAAACCTCGGCTCGGGAATACGGCAGGTTCTGGTGGGTCCGACCCCGGGGATCGGGTTCGTTCTCCTGCAACTGATGCTGCTTCCTCTGCTGAGCATTGCCGCGGGTTCCAATATGTACACAGGGCTGCGCCAACATCTTTACGTACTGCCCGCGATTGTGATCATGGCGGGTGTCGGAGCCAATTGGCTGCTCGGACAGATCCTTTGGCCGAGGTGGACGAGGTTTGCGATACCTGTCCTTTTGATCGTGGCGCTTGTGATTCCCATGATCGGGCAGGTCCAGCTCTTCCCTTACAACTACACCTACGTCAGCGCAGTGGCATCGTTGAACGGCATAAACGGTCAGTGGGAGAGCGATTACTGGGAATCGAGCCTGCGGGAGGCAATAGAAAAAGTTCCCGAGGGGGAGACCCCGGTCTGTGGGAGCCTGATTCCGAAAGACCAACCTGCCGACTCCCTCACCTTGTATCGCACCTGCGACCCGTCAGTAATCGGTCCCTACCGGAAATCCCAGGGATCGTTTCCCACTGACCGTGATGGTCGCGGGACCTGGGTAATTGCGGCCCGGCGGGCGGGAAACAAGCCGCCCGACTACTGCCGGATCGAAGACGAGGTCACCCGGGAATTACGGTTCACGAGAGTTGTGATGGCCTATGTACTTAAGTGCGATTCCCGACGGGTGTCGGAGCTGACGATCGACTGAAGTCCCGACAAGCGTGGTGTTCCGGGCAGCCACAACGAGATCGTCGCGGCGATAAGGACCAGCGCGACCGAGAACCAGAGGCAGCCTTCCAGTCCGAGCCACTGGTAGACCGCGCCGGAAAGGATGGTTCCAAGCAGCCGACCTCCCGCATTTGCCATGTAGTAGAAGCCGACGTTTTTCGCGACAGTTTCGTCCTCGGCGTAGGCGAGCACCAGATAGGAATGGACCGCCGAGTTCAGGGCGAAGACGACCCCGAAGAGGATCAGCCCGGTCACCAGCACGAAGGTCGGATCCAGGTTCGCCGCCAGGGAAGCGGCGATCGCTGCCGGGAATGCTGCCAGGAGGAAGGCCAGCTTCGCGGCGGTGCGACCGGTGGGCGTCTCACCGGTTTCCCTGCTTCGCCGGGCGAACAGTCCCGGTGCGCTCGCCTGGACGGCTCCGTAGCCGATCACCCAGATTGCCAGAAAGCCTCCGGCCGCCCAGAAACTCCAGTCGAGCACCGTCCGTAGATAAACCGGCAGGGCGACCACGAACCAGACGTCCCGGGAGGCGAAGAGGAAGAGTCGTGCCGCGGCGAGCAGGTTGATCTCGCGGGTATGGGAAAACATGTGGCGGAACTTCGCGCCCATGTCCGCATAGCCGAGGCTGCCCTCCATCAGGGATGAGGTGGTGATCAGGGCGGTCGCCACGATCCCCAGCAGCACCAGCATCGCGGACTGGAAGCCGATCACCGTCAAGAGCAGGCCGCCGAGGAAGAAGCCGACACCCTTCAGGGCGTTCTTGGAGCCGGTGAGAATCGCCACCCACTTGAAAAGGGACGATTCCGAGTCCTCCGGGACGACCAGCTTCACGGCGCTCTTCGAGCTCATCTTGGTCAGGTCCTTGGCGATCCCGGAGAGCGCCTGCGAGGTCATCACGTAAGGCACCACCAGCCACTGGTCCGGGGCGAAACCGAGCATGCCCAGGGCCACGATCTGGATGGAAAGCCCGGAGAAGAGGGTCGCCTTCAGGCCCATGCGGGAGGCGATCCAGCCTCCGACAAGGTTGGTGAGGATCCCGAAGAACTCGTAGAACAGGAAAAGGGTGGCAACTTCGAGGGCGCTGTAGCCGAGCTGGTAGAAGAAGAAGAGGACCAGGATGCGGCTGGCCCCGTCGGCGAGCGTGTCCGCCCAGTAGGCGGCGGTGACCAGGACGTAGTTCCTGAGGTCACCTTCCTTTCTGGCCGCCCCCTGCATCCTCTAGACCTCCGACAGCAGTTTGCCGCCGATCATCTCCGTGATGTCGATCATCCGGTTCGCGTAGCCCCACTCGTTGTCATAGAAAGCGAGGATCTTGACCTGGGTTTCGTTGATCACCCGGGTCGAGGTCCCGTCGACGATCCCCGACCTCGGGTCGCCCCTGAAGTCGACCGAGACCAGTGGCCGAGATTCGAAACCGAGGATTCCCGCCAGGTCATCTTCGGAAGCGGCCGAGAGCAGTTCGTTCACCTCGCCGACGGTAGTCGCACGCTCGACCTCGAAACAGCAGTCGGTGATCGAGGAATTGAGCAGAGGAACCCGAACCGCCAGCCCGTCCAGCCGCCCCTGGAGATCCGGGAAGATCATTCCGATCGCGGTCGCCGATCCGGTGGAGGTGGGAATGAGCGAGGTCCCGGCCGCTCTGGCCCGGCGCGGGTCCCTGTGGTGAGCGTCGACCACGACCTGGGTGTTGGTCAGATCGTGAAGGGTGGTGATAGAGCCATGGTGGATCCCGATCTCCTCGTGGATGACCTTGACGATCGGAGCAAGGCAGTTGGTCGTGCATGAGGCGGCGGTCACGATCCGGTGCCGGTCCGGTTCGTAGTCGGTTTCATTCACCCCGAATACGATGTTCAGGGCCTGCTCCTTGACGGGAGCCGCAACCAGGACGCTGCTGACTTTCCGGTCGAAGTACGGGGCGAGTTGCCCGGGCTTGCGGAACCCGCCGGTAGACTCGATCACCAGGTCGATATCGCGCTCTCCCCAGTCCACTGCGCCGGGCTCCGTTTCCGAGCTGTAGCCGATCTCCGATCCCGCGACCAGGACCGAGGAACCGGTCGACTCGATCTCGTCCTCCCGCCAGCGACCCTGCACCGAATCGAAGGCGAGCAGGTGGGCGGCCGATTCCGGTCCGCCGGCGATCTCGTTGATATGGACAAATTCGATCTCCGGTGAATCCCAGCCGGCTCTCAGGGCCAGCCTTCCCATCCGTCCGAAACCGTTGATTCCGACTCTGAGCGGTCTTGTCATTTGCCCCTCCTCCACGCAGGTCAAGTTCTATCGACAGTCATCGTATCTATTGACAAACATCAATTGAACTGTTTTGATGGATTTCGATGAGCGTTGATCTGACCCTCACTCCGAAGCAGAAAAGTCCCAACGGCGAACCCTGTTGCGAGCCGGTGGTCTACCCGGATGTCGAGCGGGCCGAGGCCGAGCGGATGGCGGTGGTTGCCAAAGCGCTCGGTGACCCGATCCGGATTACCCTGGTGGACGTCCTGCGCAAGCACGCCGGCAAGGTCTGTGTCTGCGAACTGGTGCCCCTCTTCGACGTCAGCCAGTCAACCCTCTCGCACCATCTGAAGAAACTCCGGCAGGCCGGCATCGTCGATTCCGAACGGCAGGGACTATGGGCCTACTATTACGTCAACCCGGAGGCGCTGGAAGAGTTGAGCGCGTGGTTGTCCTGAAACCGGGGTTACGCGAATGAGCGACAACGAAATCCAGCTGAACGATCCCCAGACCCTCTACGAGAGGTGGGAAGCGGCACAGTGGAATCCCTTCGAAGTGGCGCTTGATCGGGACCGGCAGCAGTGGGCAGAAATGGGGGAGAGCGACCGGGGGCTGATCTACTGGGTGCTCTCGTCGCTGATGGTCGCCGAAGAGCGGATCACGACCAAGTTCTCCGGTCTGGTCGGGGCCCACGGATCCGAGGAAGAGGCGAGCTTCTTAGCGACCCAGCAGGTCGATGAAGCGCGTCACATGCAGTTCTACGCCCGTTTCCAGGATGAGGTGATCGCCGATCCGGCGACCGTCGCGGCTCACGTAAAGAGATCACGCGAGCAGGTTTCGCCGGCCTTCGAGCAGATTTTCGACGTTGAACTGGTCGCCGCTCACGAGCGGCTCGTGGCCAACCCGGAAGACCTCGCCTCGAAGGTTCGCTTCGTCACGCTCTACCACCTGATCCTCGAAAGCACCCTGGGGCTCACGACTTTCAAGTTCGTCACCGACTACCTGAAAGATCACGGCCTGCTGACCGGCTTCGTCGATGGCTACTCGAAGATCCATCACGACGAAACGCGCCACATCGGCTACGGAGTCTGGTTCCTGCGCGAATCGGTCAGGGAGTCACCCGGGGTCGCTCCCGAGGCGATCCGGGAAATGCTCCGCACCCTTCTGCCGTCGGTGGCTGAATCACTGTCACCTTCCTCCGGGGCCGACGGACCGGACCTCGATGCGCTCGGTGTCAGCGGCGAGGAGTTACGGAATTTCGCCCTTGGCGGGCTCACCAGGCGACTCGAGATCATCGGCGTCCCGCTCGAAACGGTCTTCTAGTCCGACCCGCCGACGGTCGTTGCCACGGCGCCTCCCGGTCAAAGCGAAATGCCCGAACTCTCGATGACGGTTCGTTCCGCTGGCAGGCAGAAGTGGTCGACCGGACTCGAAGCGTTGCGGGCCATCGTGATGTAAAGACGCTTGCGCCAGCGATTCAGTTTCGTGGCCCCATCCGGCCGGATCAGGACATTCGACAGGTAGTAGTAGGCCGAGTCGAAGTCGAGCGGGCCGTCGGGGATGGACGGACTGGCGAGCTTGAGCAGGTAGGGCACGTCCGGCGTGTCCATGAAACCGATCGTGGCCGTCACATGCGAGATCCCGTCGTAGTCGTAGCCGAGGTCGTCGACGACGATTCGCTCCGGGTCATCGACGTAAGGCTGGCGCGCGGTGATCAGAGAAAGGATCACAACGTGGTCGTGGACGATGCTGTCGCGCTCCAGGGCAGCCCGGAATGCCAGGGGAGCGGTTTTCGTCCTCGCATTAAGATAGACGGCGGTGCCCCGGACTCTGAGCGGACCCGGATCCATGTGGTTGATCTCGGCGACCAGTCCGGTCAGTGAACCCTCCAGCTCCGCCCGCCGGGCCGCCGTTGCCCGGTAACCGCGATCCCAGGTAGCGATCACGGTGAAGATGATCAGACCGATCGACAGGGGAAACCACCCGCCATGCTCGACCTTGGTCAGGTTGGCGGCGAGGAAGGTGAAGTCGATAGTCAGGAACACGACCCCGAAACAGATCGCCATCCAGAGGGGCTTCTGCCAGAGCTTCCGCACGACCACAAGGAAGAGGATCGCGTCGATGGTCAGGGTGCCGACCACGGCGATCCCGTAGGCGGAGGCTAGGGCGGCCGAGGAGCCGAAGCCGATCACGAGGATTACCACCGCGACGAACAGGGCCCAGTTGACCGCCGGCATGTAGATCTGGCCGATCTCGCTCCTGGAGGTTTGGCGAATCGCCAGGCGCGGCAGATAACCGAGCTGAATCGCCTGCTTGGTCACCGAGAATGCGCCGGAAATCACGGCCTGCGAGGCGATCACCGTGGCCACGGTCGCCAGCACGACCATCGGGATATGCGACCAGTCGGGGAAGAGCAGGAAAAACGGACTTGAAACGGAGCCGGGATCCTGAAGAACCAGCGAACCCTGCCCCAGGTAATTCAGGGTCAGGGCGGGAAAGACGAGCAAAAACCAGGCTCGGCGTATGGGGGCCCGGCCGAAGTGGCCCATGTCCGCGTAGAGCGCTTCCGCGCCGGTGATGGTCAGCACGATCGCCCCCAGCGAGATGAAGGCGATCCGCAGATGGGCCGAAAAGAAATCGACTCCATAGGCCGGGTTCAGGGCCTTGAGAATCTCGGGATCCGCAACGATCTGGCCGATACCACCGGTGGCGATGACCAGAAACCAGATCACCATGACCGGCCCGAAGGCCCGGCCGATGACATGAGTGCCGAAGCGCTGGGCGGCGAAAAGGACGACCAGAACGCCGATCGTTATCGGCAGCACATAATCGGCCAGCGAAGGAGCCGCGACCTCGACGCCCTCGACCGCCGACATGACCGAGATCGCCGGCGTAATCATGCCGTCGCCGTAGAAGAGCGCCACCCCGAACAGTCCGGCCGCGATCAAAGCCGACTTGAAATAGCGGTTGCGAAGACTGGCGCCCTGCACCAGCGCGATCAGGGCCATGATTCCGCCCTCCCCGTCATTGTCGGCCCGCATGATGAAGGTGACGAACTTGATCGACACGATCATCGTGATCGACCAGAACACCAGCGAGATCACGCCGAAAACGTCGGTCTCGCTCGGGGTCACCGCGTGATGGTCGGCCTGAAACACCGTCTGGAACGCGTAGAGCGGGCTGGTCCCGATGTCACCGAAGACCACGCCGAGCGCGCCGAGAGTGAGCGCGGCTGCGCCGGCTGTGGCTTTCGGAGAAAGCCTCGACGGGGCGAGGGGAGAGGACATCGGACCCGCAGCCTACGACCTCGGCGGCCAGCCGGCCCCGAAGCATCCCGGGTGTTTCAAGGCAAACACGCTTTCAAAGCGCCGCCGAAGTGGTTCCCGGTAGCCTGTCGGAGCCTTGGCGAGGTAGCTCAGTTGGTAGAGCACACGACTGAAAATCGTGGTGTCGCCGGTTCGATCCCGGCCCTCGCCACTCCTCCGTGCGGGCGGGCGACGCCCGCCCCGCGCGGGCCAGGTACGCGTCCGGCATCACGCGAAACGACTACCGACCATCCGTGCTCGCCGCGGCCTCCGGAGTGTTCTGGTCTATGAAGTCGAAGACGTCCTTGTAGACCTCTTCGCGGTTGATTTCGTGGAAGAGCTCGTGGCGGGCTTCCGGGTATGACTTCGCCTGCGTGCCGGGGCCGCTGAGGATCTCCATCGTCTCGGCGGTCAGGTCGTAGGGGACGAGCATGTCTCCCTCGCCGTGGATCCACAGCACGGGGAGATCGCCGAAACCCCCGCCGCTCCGGGCCCGGTCCAGACCAGCGACCAGACCTTCGAGGGTCTCCCGCCGGAAAGGTCCGTGGTAGATCATCGGATCATCGAGGTAGGCCTGCTGCTCGTTCTCGTCGCGACTGATCACCATCGGATCGATCGGTATGTCCGGAATCTCATCGAGGTCCAGCAGTGCGACCAGGGCGGGATTTCCGCCGAGCAGCGGACTGGAAAGGACGACCGCGTCGACCGGTCGTTCCCCTTCCTGGACGAAGAGGGTGGCCAGCAGCCCGCCCATCGAATGGCCGACAAGAACGATCGGCAGACCTGGATGCTCTTCCCGGGCCAGGTCGTAGACCTTGGCGAAATCATCGATCAGCGGCTGAGCCTCGTCGACCAGGGCCGGCTCGCCCCCGGAGCGACCGTGGCCACGATGGTCCGGTGCGTAGACCACGGCTCCGTCGGCTTCGAACTTCTCGGCGAGCCCGGCATGCCTGAGTGCATGCTCGGCGTAGCCATGGGCCAGCAGTACCACGTACTCCGGTTCGCCGACCGGCGCCCACTGGTGGACAACGATGTCGCCCTTGCTTCCCTCGATGGTTCTCATCCGCTCTCCTTTTTGGCTGGTGCCCGTAATTTCGTCGGCCGGGTCAGGTCGAAGCCATCGCCTCCAGCAGGCTGACCGCTCCCGACTTGAACAGTGGTTCGTTCAGGTTCCCGCATTTGGGGCTCTGGACGCAAGAGGGGCAGCCGGAATCGCAGGGACACTCGGCGATCAGCCGGAGCGCATCCCCGACCAGGCGCGGGAAAAGGTCGAAGGCCCTTCTGGTCAGGCCGATGCCCCCGGGGTGGCCGTCGTAGATGAAGATGGTCGGTTTGCCGGTCTGCAAGTGGAGATTCGTCGACAGTCCGCCGATGTCCCAGCGGTCACACATGGCGATCAGTGGCAAGACCGCGATCTGGCCGTGCTCGGTCGCATGCAGCGCGCCGAGCATCTCGTTCAGGGCCATCCCGGTAATGAATTCCTCTGGCACCTCGTACCAGAGTCCCCGGGTGGCGAATTCCTGCTCCGGCAGGTCGAGGTCGACCAGGTCAAAGGCTTCACCGTCGGCGCTGAGGATTCGCTGGTAGGCCATGACTTGGTCGGTGACGGAGAGGTGCCCGAAGCGCAGTTTCACCCCGTTGATTTCTCTCGTCTCCAGGGTCCGGTCGATGAAGATCTCGGTCTCGACCCGGGGCCGGGTGTACCACTCGTCATCGAAGCGGTGGACGATCGCCTGACCTTCGACCGGGTCCAGCATTTCCACCTCCCACGAAGTTCCGAGATGCATGTAGACCGCACCGGGGTGGATCGTGGTGAACGCCCGGCCGGTCTCCACGGTCCCGATCACCTCGCCCGAATCGCGGTCGATCACCGCTATGTCTCCGGCCGAAGAGGAACGCAGTGAAACGTCGGAGGCGGCGAAACCGCTCCGGCGCGGCACCAGACCCTTGCCGGCCTTGCGAAGCTCCCCGCGAAGGACGAGCGCCTGGCCGGCGTCCTCCAGTCCCTCGCCGAAGAACTCTTCGTCTTCCGGGGTGAGCGGCAGCTCGAAGGCGGCAGCGACCAGGTGCTGGTCGCGGATCTCGGGTGAGAGATGGTCGAGGATCGCCGCCTCGACCGGGCGCTCGAGGAACTCGTCTGGATGCCGGCAGAAATACTGGTCGAGGCCGTCGGGGCCGGCGATGTAAACCGCAAGCCCACGCTCCCTGCGGCCGGCCCTGCCCCACATCTGGTTCAGACCGGCGACGGTGCCGGGGAAGGTGACGCAGATCGCCGCGTCCAGACCGCCAATGTCAATGCCGAGCTCCAGCGCATCGGTGGAAGCGACCCCGAGCAGCTCGCCGGAGACCAGTTTCTGCTCGATCTCACGGCGCTGGGCCGGGGTGTAGCCGGCCCGGTAGGGGGCGATCCGGTCCGCGAGGTCAGGCCTTCCGCGATCGGTCAGCCGGTCGGCCGCGAACTTGCGGATCAGCTCGATTCCCTTGCGGGACTTGAGAAAGCAGATCGTCCTCACCTCATGAGAGACCAGGTCAGCCAGCAGGTCCGCCGCCTCGGCCAGGGCCGAGCGCCTCGCCCCGATCGCCGGATTGACCAGGGGCGGATTCCAGATCCGGATCTCCCTGCCAGACCGCGGCGCACCATCCTCGTCGATCAGCTTCGCCGGGGCACCGGTCAGCCGCTCGGCCAGCTCGGCCGGGTTGGCGATCGTCGCCGAAGCCATCACAAAGCGGGGCTCCCTGCCGTAGGCCCGGGCCAGTCGACGCAACCGTCGCAGCACATTCGCGACATGGGAGCCAAAGACTCCGCGGTAGGTGTGGGCCTCATCGACCACCACCCAGTCAAGGTTGGCAAGAAAGTCTCCCCAGCTCCGGTGGTGGGGCATGATCCCGACGTGGAGCATGTCAGGGTTGGTCAGGACGAGGTTGCTCTGGCGCCGGATTGCCGGTCGCTCGTCACGAGGAGTGTCGCCGTCATAAATCGCCGGTCGCAGGTTTGGTGCAGCCAGCTTCGCGAGCGCGCGAGCCTGGTCCTGGGCCAGCGCCTTGGTCGGATACAGGTAAAGGGCACGGGCCTTGGGGTCGGCCGCGATCCGGTTCAGGACCGGCAGGTTGAAGGCCAGCGACTTGCCGGAAGCGGTGGCTGTTGTGAGGATGACATTGCCCGCCTTCGCTGCCTCGAAAGCCTCGGCCTGATGCGAATAGAGCTGGGAGATTCCGCTCCGTTCAAGGGCCGCCGCCAGGCCCGGGTCGAGGTCTTCGGGAAAAGGCGCGAGTCGCGCATCAGCGGAAGGTTCCGAGGCGCTCTCGACGATCCGGCCGTCCCGGCCTGCCGGGTCGATTGCGATCGACCAGCGGCCGGCCAGCAGTGATTCAGGCATCGGCGCTCTGCCCGCTGGTGTCCCGGGGCCGCTCGCGCCGGATCTCGTCGGAAATGCGCAGACCGGGGTCGACCTCGCGATCGCCGCGCAGCGACTCCCAGACCGCAAGAAAGTCGCGGGTACCGGCCACGTCATGGACCCGCAGCAGGCGAGCGCCACAATCCAGTCCGAAGGCCAGGGCCCCGAAGGTTCCGGGCCCGCGCTCCGAAGGCGATTTATGGTTGATCGCCCCGATGAAGTCCTTGCGCGAGACCGCAAGCATTACCGGACAGCCGAGGCCGATCAGTTGCGGTAGACCCTTGAGCGAATCGACGGTCTGCCGCGGGGTCTTGCCGAAGTCGGGTCCGGGGTCGAGAACGATCTGGTCGCGGCCGACGCCAAGGTGGTTGAGTTCCTCCATGCGGTCCTCGGAGAAGAGGATCTGGTGGGTGGTGATCCCGTCGGGGTAGCCCGATTCATCCCAGCGCTGGGATTTCGGCTCGACCGTCGTGTGCATCAGCACCACCCCGGCCCGTGCCTCGGCCGCGACGGACATCAGCTCGTCGTTGCCACCGCCGCTGATGTCGTTGATGATTGCCGCCCCGGCCTCGAGGGCGGCTGCGGCCACGGAGGGCTTGTAGGTGTCAACCGAGATCACTGCCCCGGCCTCCGCGGCGGCCTTGACCACGGGCAGGATCCGCCCGATTTCTTCCTCGGCGCTGACGGCGGGGCGGTTGGTCACATTCGATTCGCCCCCGATCTCGATGATCCCGGCGCCGTCTTCCAGATGCTGCTCGACCAGGCGGATCGATCCGGCTGTGCTGCTGTCACCGCGATCGGAAAAGGAATCCGGAGTCGCGTTCACCACACCCACGATCAACGGTCGCCGGACGTTGACCTCGCCGGTGGCGGTGCGTAGGGTTGCCGGGACAAAGGTCACGATCACGATGCTAGACACCTTCGACCACCGGGACTTCGCCGCCACCGAGATCAGCCGCAAGCTGCGGGAAACGGTCAGCGTGGTTATCCCGACCCGCAACACGGCCGGAACGATCGCCGCCACCGTGGCCGAGCTGAAGGTGCTTGCGGACGATGGTCTGGTCGGCCAGATCCTCGTCGTCGACGCCGATTCCCCCGACGGCACCGCGGCCGTCGCCCGGGAGGCCGGGGCAGAAGTGGTTTCCGAAAACGCGCTGGTCGAAGGCTTCGGGCCCTGCCGGGGAAAGGGCGACGCCATGTGGCGGGCCCTGGCCAGGGTCACCGGTGATGTCGTCGTCTACATCGACGGTGACATCGCCGACTTCGGCCGTCATTACGTGACCGGCGTGCTGGGCCCGCTGACCGATCCGGGCAGACATTTCGTGAAGGGCCGCTACCGGCGCCCCTTCCGTTATGGCGAGAATGAGGAACCCGCCGGTGGCGGCCGGGTCACCGAACTCCTTGCCCGGCCCTTGCTGGCCCGACTCGCCCCGGAACTGCTCGGCTTCGACCAGCCCCTGGCCGGCGAGGTGGCCGCGAGGCGCGACCTCCTGGAGCAAATCCCCTTCGCCTGCGGCTACGGGGTCGAGATCGCGATGCTGATCGAGGTCTGGAACCTGGTCGGCATCGAGGGCATGGCCCAGGTGGAATTGGGGACCAAGCGGAATGCCCACCAGTCGCTGGCCGCGCTGTCCGGGATGTCTTCGGAGGTCATCGCCGCGATGGCCGCCACGCTCGATCGCCTCGGCCGCGAAGACACGGGTCGCCTCGAGATGGTCGAAGGATCGGGGCCCGAAATTGTGTCGCGACCGGCCTTCGCCTCGATCTCCGCCTGAGCGCAGCAGGCCCGTCCAGCAGATAGCGTGAGGCCCGATGAGCCTGCGCTGCGTCTACACCGATCTCGACGGCACCCTGCTGGGGGCCGGGGCCTCGCTGTTCACGGACGAGGAGGGCAGGTTCTCGATGTTCCAGGCGCGGGCACTGGAAGCCTGCTCCCGGGCCGGGGTGGAGGTCGTGATCATGTCCGGTCGTCGCCAGGTGCAGGTCCACGAAGACGCCCGGATCATCGGCCAGAGTTCCTTCATCTTCGAGGCGGGCTCGGCCTTTTCGATCGACCAGGAGATCACCCTGATGACCGGTGACTTCGAGCATGAAGCGGGAAAGACGGTCGTTCAGCAGATGGAGGAGCGAGGGGTGCCCGACCTGCTGCTCGGTTCATTTCCCGGCCGGTTCGAATACCACGAGCCCTGGCATCTGAACCGGGAGATGTCTTCGCTCTTTCGGGGTGAGATCGACCCGGCCGAGGCGAACCGGATACTCGAGGAAAACGGACACGGTGACCTGAGGTTGCTGGACAACGGCGCGATTCACCGGAAAATGGAAGGAATCAAGCAGGCTCACTGCTATCACCTGGTTCCGAAGGGGGTCTCCAAGGCCGGCGCGGTGGCGGCCCACTCGAGGGCCAGGGGCTACGCGGCGGAAGAGACGATCGCGGTCGGAGACTCACTCGAGGACCTTGAGGTGGCCCCGGCGGTGGGCCGGTTCTTCGTGGTCGCGAACGGCCCGGAGAAGGATCCCGGAGTGCGCGAGGCGCTTGGCCGATACCCCAACGCGACCGTAACCGAGGCCCGGAACGGGGCCGGCTTCTACGAGGCTGTGGTCACCTCGCTGATGGGCGCCTGAGGCGTTGAAGCGCTCGTGACCAGGACCGGGTTGGATCGGGCCGGGGTTTAGGATCAATCCATGGCTGATGCGACGGTTGCCGAAGAGGAGTATCTGCAGACTATTTTCTGGCTGATGGAGGCTGGATTGCCGATCACCGGCGCCAACATCGCCAAGGCGATGCAGCTTTCGCCCCCGACTGTTCACGAGATGATCAAGCGCCTCGAACGGGACGGTTACGTGACCCGAAGCGCGGACAAGATCCTGCACCTGACCGAGAACGGACGGGCCGAGGCCGAGCAGATCACCCGCCGCCATCGGATGATCGAACGGTTCCTCACCGATGTGCTCGGCATCCCCTGGGACGAGGTTCACGAGGAAGCCGAGAGACTTGAGCACGCGATGTCACCGGTGCTCGAAGAGAGGATGCGGGCGGCGATCGGCGAGGCCAACACCTGCCCCCATGGCCATCCGATCGACGGGGTGCGGGAACAGGGTGCACCGCTCGCCGACGTCGACCTCGGAGCCAAAGTGGTGGTGCTCCGTTTCGAGAACGAGGCCGAGAGCCTGCTCCACTACCTGATGGACATCGGCCTGCGACCCGGACTCGAAGGGACGCTGAGCGCCAAGGATGACGAGACCGTCCTGATCGAATCGGCCGATGGCAAGCATGAGGTGACCCGCACCGTCGCCGAAACGGTCACCGTAAGGGCCGACCCGGCCCCGCCGCCAAGGGCAGCCCTGCCCGATCAGCTCGTCCTCTCGGACGATCGCTACGGCCGCTAGCCAGGGACTTCCACATCCACGAATCGTCCGGCCCGGCTCGCCAGTTTCAGATCCGAGGTCAGGAGCAACAGGCCAAAGCCCTAGAGGCAGGAGGCGATGCGGGCGACACCTTCGTCCATGTGCTCCGGCGGCACCGAGGCGAAAGAGAAGCGGAGGCTTTCCTGGCCGGCGTCGAGCATGAAGTCGACTCCGGGGATGAAAGGAGCTCCGGCTTCCTTGGCCCGGTCAGCGATCTCGACCGTGTCGCGGCCCTTGGCGAGATCGGCCCAGAGAAAGTATCCGCCGCCGGGCAGCACGAAGCTGGCCTCGGGGATGTGCTCCCCGAGCGCAGTTACTAGGGCGTCGCGGCGCTCCTGAAGGGCTACCTTGCATTTCTCGATGTTGTCGTCGAGAACGCCGGATTGGCAGAGCTCAAGAACCAGTGAGCCGGAGAGCATGTTCGGAGAGATGTAGTTCTCGTTGGCGATCTTCGCCAGACGGGCGATTTCGTGATCGGGTCCGGCCAGATAACCGACCCGGACGCCGGGGCTGACCGTCTTCGAAAAGGAAGAGGCATGGATTACCTTGTCGGCCTCGTCGATCGAGAGCATGGTCGGCGGTGGCTCTTCGCCGAAGGGCAGCTCACGGTAGGGGTCGTCCTCGAAGATGACGAAGTCATGCTCGGCGGCGAGCGCAACAAGGCGGCGGCGCTTCTCCTCGGAAAGGGTGCAGCCAGCGGGGTTGTGGAAGTTGGGAATGATGTGGGCGAGTTTGACCGGCCCCAGCTCGAGGGCCTTCTCGACCGCGTCGACGTCGATCCCGTCCGCCTCCAGGGCCACCGGCACGAACACGACCCCGAGCTGTTCGAGCAGCAGCAGGGTGCGGTCATAGCTCGGTTGCTCGACTATCACCCGGTCCCCGGGAGAGAGCAGGTGCCGGAAGAGCATGGCCCCGGCCTCAAGCGAACCGTTGGTGGTCATGACCTGCGAGGAGTCGATGCCGTGACGGTCGGCGATCCAGGCGCAGAGCCCGGGATGCCCGATGCCGACCCCGTAGGAGAGAGCTTTTTGCCAGTCGTCTTCGAGGGCTATGGCGGTGGCGGTGCGCACAGCCTCGACCGGAATCAGATCGGGACTGGGGGCACCTCTGGCGAAGCTGATCGTGTCAGGCATCTCGTCACTCTCGCTCTCGGAGCAGTCGCAGGGCGGGAGAGGCGATGTTAGTCAATCGGACAGACCGAGACTCCAGGGGTCTTGCTCTTCAGGAACCAGGGAGTCGGTTCGCCGTCGTATCGCAGCTTCAGCAGCTGGGGAGAGTTGGGCCCGACCTTGCCGACCTTCAGCTGGCGCCCGGTGCCGAAGCGCCCGATCCAGACCTTGGCGTCCCGCTTGCTGATGACCACGGCGCCCTTGCGTGGCAGCCACATGCGGTACCGGCCGCCATTGGCGATCATTGGCCTGCATTCAGCCCGCGAGAACGGCTCGGTCACCGGCTGGAAGCCGAGCTTCAGGGAGTTGAAGAGAAAACGGTCCACCGCGTTGCCGATCTCCGGGGGACGGTCCTTCAGGGTTGACGGGTCGTAACCAAGGGTTCCGTAATCGTCGCCAGTGACGGGGTCGAAGTCATCGGTCAGCATCCGGCGGGGCTGCCGGGTTACCGGGGGCGGTTTGGGAGTCTGGCCGAGCAGCGATACGGCGGTGACTTCGACCCGGGTCTGCTCGGCTTTCCACTCCCTGGTCTCGGACTGGTCGCGCAGCAGCGAGAAAGAGGTCATCAGGCTCACGATCGTGATCAGCCAGAGCGCGATGAAGGCGGAACGGGCCCACCTGAAACCGCTGGTCGCTTCGACCACGACCAGAAAGACGACGATCAGCCCCGGATACATGTAGCGCGGCATTTCGGGATAGCGCTCAATCCCGCCCACCGCAATCGTCTGGGCCGCGAAAAGTGCCAGCGCCACCGCCATGACAGTGAGGAGCTTCGTGCTGGCGCCGCGGACCGCAATCCGCAGGCCGAGAGCGAGCACGGCGATCAGTCCCAGGGCCGGACCGATCCCGGTGCCGGGGGGCATGATGCCCGACAGGACGAAGTCATAGCTGAGGCCGGACCAGGAGCCCAGCACGCCGGAGATGCCTCCGAAGCTCCACGCCGGCAAGAGCAGGATGTTGAGCAGGTCCCCGCCACCGGCTGCGGTGTCGGTGGCTCCCACATCTCCCAGAAACCGCCAGGCCAGGTACAGCACGATCGGGACGACCCCGACCCAAAGCCGGTTCCAGCGTCGGTCGAGCACCGAGGCAAGGGCGACCCCGACCGAGAACGGCAGCGCGACCGTGTAGGTCAGACCTCCCAGAATCAGGAAGGCGAAAGTGCCGATGTCCCCGGGGCGGTCGTCGCGATCCCAGAACAGAAGGGCGGCGATCCCGAAGGCCAGGGCGAGCATCACCGTGAACCCGTTGCCGGCAATCAGATGCAGCGGGTCGTAGGCGAAAAGCAGGATCGGCAGGCTGAAGGCCAGCGCCACGAAATCGGGAAGTCGCCGGCGTGCCCAGGTGAAGAAGAGGGCTGTGCAGAGCAGGATCGCGGCCACGGTGAGGATGCGGTAGGCCGCGTAGTCGATCCCCACCGTCTCCAGCATCAGTTTGTAGACGAGCCGGGGGATGAAGACCAGATGCCCGACATGCGGCGAGAGAGCCCCGCCGAGATCAAGGTGGGGACTGTCGGAGATCCACTGGGCCTCGTCGATCGAGAACCAGCCCTTGCGCCCGTAATAGAGGATGATCGGGGTGACGACCGCCATCGCCAGGACGAGCACGATCCAGGGGCTCCGGGAACTGTTTTCGCCCCGCCTCAGTCGATCGACTCTTTCCGTGAATGAACTCATCCGCTGATTACCGTGATCAGTAGCCCTTGCCTTCGTAATCTGACCCCGACGGCCGGAGTACCTCCCGCATGCTCAGAGCGAGCGGAGCGTTTCGACGGCGATCCGGGCGGCCTCGGTCGGGCTTTCGCCCACCCGCACTCCCTTGGCCTCCAGCGCTTCCTGCTTGGCCTTGGCGGTTCCGGAGGATCCGGAAATGATCGCTCCCGCATGGCCCATCTGCTTGCCGGGCGGAGCGGTGAAGCCGGCGATGTAGGCGACCACCGGCTTCGAGATCTCGGCCGCGATGAATTCCGCAGCTCTTTCCTCGGCGTCACCGCCGATCTCACCGACCATCACGATCAGGTCGGTCTCGGGGTCGCTGTCGAAAAGGGTGAGGATGTCGATGAAGTCGGAGCCGATGATCGGATCCCCGCCGATGCCGACGATGGTCGAGTTGCCCTCGCCGGCCTGTTTCAGTTCGTTGCCGATCTGGTAGGTCAGGGTGCCTGATTTGGAGACCACGCCGATCCTGCCCTGATCGAAGAACTGGGCCGGAATGATGCCGACGTTGGCCTTGCCGGGGGAGAGTACGCCCGGGCAGTTCGGCCCGATCAGGCGGACCCCTTTCTCACGGGCCTTCCAGTAAGTCGGCAGCATGTCCATCACCGGGATGCCTTCGGTGATCGCGATCACCGTCTCGACCCCGGATTCGATCGCCTCGTTGATTGAATCGGCGGCGAACTTCGCGGGGACGAAGATCATCGAGGTGTTGGCGCCGGCCTCACGGACCGATTCCTCGATCGAGTTGTAGATCGGGGTGCCTTCAACGTCCTGCCCGCCCTTGCCGGGGGTGACGCCGGCCACCAGCTGGGTGCCGTAGTCCCGGTTGCGGAGACCGTGGAAGCTGCCCTCGCGGCCGGTCAGGCCGGAGACGACCAGTTTCGTGTCGTTGTCAATGATGATGCTCATCGGGTCAGTCCTCAGTTCCCGGCCAGCTCGACGACCTTCTTGGCCGCGCCGAGCATTGTGGCTTCGTGGTGCAGGTTGGAGAGTCCGGCGTCGGCCAGCAGGGCCAGGCCTTCCTCGGAGTTGGTTCCGTCGAGACGGACGACCAGGGGCAGCTCGAGGCCGATCTTGTTGGTGGCTTCGATGATGCCTCGAGCCACTTCGTCACAGCGGGTGATCCCGCCGAAGATGTTGAAGAGGATCGCCGTCACCTCGGGGTTCGAGGTGATCACTTCGAGCGCATCGATGATCGCCTCCGCCTTCGATCCGCCGCCGGCGTCGAGGAAGTTGGCGGGTCGACCCCCGGCCTGGGCGACCACGTCCAGGGTGCTCATGCAGAGTCCGGCGCCATTGCCGAGGATGCCGATGTTGCCGTCAAGCGAAACGTAGGTGAGGCCTCTCTCCTTCGCCATCGCTTCCTGCGGGTCCTGGTCGGCCGACTCGGGAAGCTCCTCGAGTTCGGGATGACGGAAGAGCGAGTTGCCGTCGATTGTGACCTTGGCGTCGAGCAGGATCACCTCGCCGTCGGCGTTGACGATCAGTGGGTTGACCTCGATCAAAGTGGCATCCTCGGCCTGGGCCACCTCGACCAGCTGAATCAGCACGCTGGCTACCTGCCCGGAGACTTCTCCGGGAATCTTCGCCCTGGTGACGATTTCCCGGGCTTCGTCTTCGTCCAGCCCGGCCAGCGGGTCGACATGCTGCTTGACCAGCGCGTCCGGGTCGGAGGCCGCGATCGCCTCGACGTCCATGCCGCCCATGCGGGAAAGCATGACCATCAGCTGCTTGGCCGAGCGGTCGAGAATGACCGAGGCGTAGAACTCGGATTCGATTTCCGATCCCGCCTCGACCCACAGTTCGTGAACCTTGAACGGACCTTCGCCGTGGGGGCCGACGATGTCCATTCCGATGATGTCACCGGCGTACTCATGCGCTTCGGTGCTGTCCTTGGCGATCTTGATGCCGCCGGCCTTGCCGCGGCCGCCGATCAGTACCTGGGCTTTGACGGCAACCGGGTAGCCGAGCAGCTCGGAAGCGTCGACGGCGGCGTCAGCGGTGGACGCGTGAACGCCCTTGGGGACGGGAAGCCCGTGGCGGGCAAACAGTTCTTTTCCCTGATATTCGAGGAGATCCATGACCTTTGAGGAGTTGGGAGTTGGACGGCTCCGGAAGGCATAGCCGAAGGTGCTCTTGGCCACGTCGAAGCCGACGATGGACTCTATTCGACATAATGCCCTTCCCGCATGCCGCTGCCATCCCTCAAGAACATCGAGTGGGTAACCACTGACTGCTATGGCGACCTGATCGACTGGGAAAAGGGCATCTCCGAGGCTTGCGCCAAGGAAGCCGCGAAGGATGGTTTCAGCTTCGACACCGAGCCGTTCATGGCCCGCTTCTTCGAGGTGCAGGCGGAGATCATGGCTGGCTCCTACGAGCTTTACGCCGAGGTGCTCAGGCGCACCATCATCAAGGTGGCAGGCGAGATTGGCTGGGAAGTCGAACCCTCCCGGGCCCAGTTCCTGCCGGACAGCGTCGCCTACTGGACGCCGTTTCGTGAAGCAAATGCCGCCATGGACCGGCTGGCGAAGAAATACAACATCGGCATCATCAGCAACATCGACGACAAGATGCTCGGCATCTCGCGACGGCACCTCAGAACCGACCTCGATCTGGTCGTCACCGCCCAGCAGGTTCGCAGTTACAAGCCGGATGACACCCATTTCAAGGAATGTGCCCGCCGCATCGGTGGCAAGAAGGGGTGGCTCCACATCGGTTCGAACTACGACACCGACGTAGCTCCCCTGCTAAAAATGAAGGTTCCCGTGATTTGGGTAAACCGACATGGCGAAAAGCTGGCAGGCCGCAAGAAGCCCTCGCTGGAGGTCAAGACCTTCCGCGACGCAGTGAAGAAGCTGGGCGCCGGAGGCTGATCATTTTCCTGGCCCTCACCCGTTCCTGGGGGAGGCGTTGCGGGTACGCAGTGGCGGCCCCGTCTGCTGCTGCCGCAATCGTTCTGCTCGCAGCCGCCGTCGTTTTCCTGGTCCTTCCGGCCGAAAGGGCGCTGGCCGCCCGGCCGAACTTCGTGATCATCCAGACCGACGACCAGAACGCGGCGACCGTGAGGGCCCGGTTGCGAGGCCAGGTGGGTGGCTTCCAGCGGGTCATGCCCCATTCGCTTCGGCAGATCGTCCGCAAGGGAACCGAATTTCGCAACTACTACGCGACTTCCCCGGTCTGCAGTCCTTCCCGGGCCTCTCTGCTGAGTGGTCAGTACCCGTGGAACAGCGGCATCCAGGGCAACGCGGGGCCGGACGGTGGCTGGACCGGCTGGCAAAACCATTCGATCTACCGGCACAACCTTGCCACCACCCTCCGCGCCGCCGGTTACCGGACCGCTCACGTCGGCAAGTTCACCAACGGCTACTACGACCAGACACTCGGACGCACCGAATCGGTGGTCCCACCGGGATGGAGCAACTGGTTCACCACCTCGTATGTGCGCGGAACCCATTTCTACGGCTATCAGGTGAACCTGAACGGCTTCGTGTTCGGTCCGATCGGTGACCCGGACTACCGCCAGGACGGCCCGGGTATCGACCCCGCCTCCTGTTCGCTGCGCCGAATTGCGGAATTCTGGCCGACCGGCAGCTGCCTGTACAGCGGGGATGTGTTCACTGCCCAGGCGGTCAGGGTGATCAGGCAGGACCGCAACCGCCCGTTTTTCCTCCAGGTCGATTATCAGGCACCACATGGCGATGTGGCCGGCCCCCGGGGTCCGCAGCCGGCGACCAGGAACCTGCGCACCGCTTCCCGCACCCCCCTGCCGCGACCACCGGGGTTCAACGAACACAACTTCCGCGACAAGCCGGCGCTGATCCGCAGTTACGCCCCCCGGAAGATGGGTCGCCGGGACCTGCGGCGGCTCAGCCATTCGTACCGGCGCTATGTCGAGTCGCTGAGATCGGTTGACGACGGGGTCGGCAGTATCCTCCGGGCCCTGCGCAACAGCGGCAAGCTCCGGAACACATATGTGTTTCTGCTTTCCGATCACGGTCTCTTCCTCGGCGAGCACCGCTTTGACTGGGGCAAGTTCCTGCCCTATGAGGACTCGTCCTCACCGTTCATGGCGGTGCGGGGACCGAAGGTCCGACGCGGATCCGTCAGTCGCGAGGTGACGGGGAACATCGATGTGCCGGTCACGATCATGCGCCTCGCCGGGGTGCGTCCGGACTACCCGATGGACGGACGTTCCCTGGCCGGTTTCTGGCGGCATCCGAACCGTCGCACCCGCCGGGCCATGGCCATCACCATCCATTCGGGTCAGGTTTCGGAATCCAGCGCTTCGGCTTCTGCGCACGCTCCGGCCCTCAGGTATGACGGATTCAGGGTCGGTCAGTACAAGTACATCCGCTACCGGCGCGGCGGCGAGGAACTCTATGACCTCGCCGTCGATCCGCATGAGCTCTACAACCGGATCGACGCAAGGCGCTATGCCCCGGTGGCCGCCTACATGAGGAGCCACCTCTATCAGGTGGTCGGATGCCAGGGTTCTGCCTGCCGGACGGCGTTGCCGAAGCCGCCCCGGCCGGTCAACTACTGAGCTCTCAGTTGGTCAGCTGGCCGAGCTTGTTCAGCTTCGACCGGCCGATCACCTTGCCGCTCGCGTCGAGGCCGATCAAACGGAACTGGGCGGGATGGCCATCCACCGGAAGGGTCGTTTCAAACCCGTCTCGCCGGGTCTGACCGGCGTAAGCCAGGCGGCCCGGGTTTCCGGCCAGAACCCGCCAGGTCGCAACCCGCGTGTCACCGTTCCAGCTCACCCAGACCCGGCTGTGATCTCCGGCGGCCATGCTCCTGACGGCGATCTGCGAGGCGGGCGGTGTGCCCACCCACGGGTCGCTGTAGCAGCGGTAGGACACCTGCTGCGCCGAGTACCAGAGGTCGAAGAGCACGTTGCCCCTGCGGTTGTATTCGGTGCAGGTCTTCTTGTCACCCCAGCCGACGAAAACGTTGCCGTCAGGCAGCACCTGCGTGTTCCCCTGGCTGTTCGAGAGGATTCCCTCGGGGTGGTAGAAGGACTGGACCAGGGTCGTCGTCCTCTTCTTCTGGTTGATGCGGAAGATGATTCCCTTTGAGCGCTTGCTGACCCGCGGCAGGGCGGGACCACCCGCGCCGTTGTCGAAGAGCGAGTAGGTGCCGTCGGGCTCGCGACGGAAATCGTGCTGGTAGGCGAAATACATGCCCTTGCCGATCTTGAAGTCGGACTTCTTGCCGGCCATCCGCCACATGATCTTTCCGGTCAGGCGGTTCACCTTGTAGAGCGCCCGGGCGTGACGGGCGGAGAGCAGCATGTTGCCGTCTTTGTCCCGCTCGATCGAGTTCAGGTGGAAATAGTCGAACGGTCGCGTGATCCTGCGGGGGATCTTCATGTAGGTCTCGTTGATCCGCACGTTGCCGATCGAATGCCACTCCCACATGACCAGGCCGGTTTTCAGGTCTATTTCCTGGGCGACGTTGTCCATCACCGGGGTTCGCTTCAGGCCGCCAAACCGCCGCAGGTCCATGACAACGGTCCGGAAGCCGTTGACGAAGGCTGTGTTGCGCCCTGCCATGGTGAACTCATGCGGATCGCTGGTGTAACCGTTGCCGGCGTGGAACTGCTTGATCACCTTGTAGTTCCGGTTGAGGATCGTGTAGAAGCTGGCGACCTTGTTGCCGATCTGGGCTCGTCGCCACCAGGTGAGCACCGGCTTGCCCCTGAACCGCTGGACCCGGAAGTCGGTGATCCGGAGGCCCGGGTCGTAATAGACCAGGTTGCCTTCACGGTCGACGATCATCGGCCCGTTGGTCCGCGGGGCGAGGAAGATCAGACCGTCATTGGCAGCGGGGCTGCTGGTCTTGATCGAGATGTCCGGGACCTTGTAGCGGAAAGTCTTGTAGGAAGTCCAGTCCGGCGGGGTCGCTCCTCTGGCGGGCACCTGTGGCTCGGCCCGCCAGGACTTGGGAACGATCTGGCCGGTGGCGAAGCTGTACCTGTGCCTCCCGGTGCCGTAGAAGATGTTCGATCGCGAATAGACAGTGACCCGCTCCTGGGTCTGGAAAGGCTTGAAGGGAAGAAAGCTTGCCCCTCTGCCGTCAGAGTGTGCCTCGACGCGGCCACGGTGAATGCCGCTGCGGGATCCGCGCACGGAGATACGGCCCAGAGCCCCGGGCTTTATTCCACGGAACGAAATCTGGGTCGTCGGCGAAGCGACCTTGACCCCGGGGCTAGGGTAGGCAGCTATCTTTTTGGCTTGGGCAGCGGGCACGAGGGCCAGGCCCAAAAAAGAGACGAACAGCGCGACTGCGGTCGTGGCTAGGCGCGACACCGTTCCCCTTTCACATGGTGATTGGCGGATCCGGAATCTTAGACCACTCAAACGCTGCGAAGTTGCGGCGTGGGGGTTCTCTTTCCGGACGGATACGATGGTCCGGCTCTGAGCCAGTCGCCCCAAGCGCAGCGGGCCGGGAAGCCCGGCGGTCTTTCAGCGGTCACCTCGCGGTGGCTTGACGGAGGCGATCCGGTCGGGCGGAAGTCCCTGGGCCAGTACATGACACCGCGTCCGGTGGCCGAGGCCCTGCTCGACCGGGTCGACCTTCTGCCTCGCATGCGGGTGCTTGACCCCGGAGTCGGCACCGGCGAGCTGCTTCGGGCGGTTCTCGATCGTGAGCCGGAAATCGAGGCGGTTGGCTGGGACGTGGATCCGGGGGTGGTGGAGGCAGCCGGGGACCTGGTGCCGGAAGCCAGGCTGGAAGTCCGCTCGGCGCTCCGCACGTCTCAGGCGGAGCCCGGCGGTTTCGATCTGGTGATTGCCAATCCGCCCTATTTTCAGCTGGCGCTCGACGCGGCCGAAAGGAGCCGGTTTGACGGGGTGATCTCCGGCCGGGCCAATATTTTTGCGCTCTTTTTCCAGGTCGGGATCGAAATGCTGGAGCCCGGTGGGCATCTCGCCTTCATCGTCCCGCCCTCAATGAACAGCGGCGCCTATTTCGAGGCTCTGCGGGAGTTCCTGACCGCCCGGGCCGAGGTGATCGATCTGACCGTTCTGGAGGGAACCGACATTTTCGCGGGCGCCAACACAGCAATCCAGCTCCTGGTGCTCTGCAAGTCGGATCGAGCGGTGGGTCGGATTTCCGGTATCGGTGACGTAAATCCGACCCGCCGGGGGTTTGTGTTCCGGCGGGAAGTCGAGGAAGCCGGTTTCAGGCGGGTTCTGTTCACGCCTGATCCGGTCCGCCTGGCCGAAGAATTCGAGAACCGCCGAACCCTGTGGGAACTGGGACTCGAGGCATCGACCGGACAGGTGATCTGGAACGAGAACCGGGACCGCCTGGAAAATGACCCCGGCCCGGATCGGGTTCCGCTGGTCTGGTCCCGCGACATCGGAGCGACCTGGCCCGGCAGGCCCGGCGCACGCCCGGCGGGCAAACCCGCCTTCTACCTGACCGGCGAAGGTGGCCGTTCACCCCTGGTCGGGCCGGCCATCGCGGTCAACCGGGTCGTCGGAGCCGTCGGTCGCGGCGAGCTTCGCGCCACCTTCATCCCGGAGGGGGTCGAGTTCCTGGCGGAAAACCACGTGAACGTGATTCGTCGGCGCGGCTCCGGGTCTGGCGGAGGGAAGGGTGATTTCCCCGGCTGGGACGTGGTCCTGGAGTTGCTCCGACGGCCCGACGTCGCCGGGCGAGTGCGTTTGCTCACCGGCAACACGCAGATCTCGGCCCGGGAACTGACCCATCTTCTCCCCCTCGGCTGACGGTTCGGGCGGCCGGACCTTCACCGTCTGGTTCACTTCGGGGCCCGGTTCAGTGCCCGATTTCGAGGGTGTAGAAGAAGTCTGGCGATTGACCCCATTTGTCGGGATTGTGGACTGCGCGAAAGCCGCAGCTCTCGTAAAGCTTCATCGCCGTTTCGTTTGACTTGTTAACGTCAAGCTGGATCCGGGCGCAACCCCGGGAACGGGCTCTTTCCACTGCCGCCTCGACCAGCTTCCGCCCGTATCCCTCGCCGCGGGCGGATTCCTCGACGAAGAGGTCCTCCAGCCAGGCATCCTCGGTTCCGGTCCAGACCGAAAGCCGGAACCGGCTCTGGACGAAACCGGCCTCGGGATCACCGATAAGGAGGAACTCGGTCGACCGGTCACGCAGCAGAACCGATGAGGTCGCTTCGATTTCCGCATTGGTAGGTGAAGCGCCACCGAGGAAATCGCGAAAGCCCGCGATGAGCCTGGTGACCGGTGCCACGTCCGAAGGGCCGGCGATTCTGAGTGGAGTCTCGGGTCCCACGGGGACAAGGCTACATTCGACCGCCGTTCCGGAGAGCGCATGGTCCGTTCTCTGCCTATCCTGTTGGAGGGAACGAATCCGTCGAAAGCGGGTAGATGGCCACGGCGCTTTGACTCCGATCGGGAACAACCGCTGGCGCCTTTGCGCCCTCGTTTTGCTGGCCGGTCTGACCGCCTCGTTGGCGGCCGCCGCGCTGGGACGCTCGGCCGCCATGGCCCGGGGCAGACCGAACATCGTGGTGATCCAGACCGACGACCAGACCGTCCGCATGCTTCATTCGGTCTACGTGGACCGGCACGGCCGCAGGCACCTGACCATGCCGAACACGCTGCGGCTGATCGCAGACCAGGGAATCGAATTCACCAATTACTACTCGTCGACACCGGTCTGCTCGCCTTCGAGGTCGGGCCTGCTTTCCGGCCAGTACGGTCACACGAGCGGGCTGATCAGGAACCTGGGCCTGCTCGGTGGCGCGCGGGGGCTTTCCGCCAGCCCGGTCTGGAACCGGAACATCGCGGTCGCACTCCAACGGTCCGGGTACTTCACCGCTCATTTCGGCCGCTTCGAGAACGAGTACGGAAATGAAGCCGGATACGACGATCCCGAAGTGCCGCCAGGCTGGAACACCTGGGCCAGTGACTGGACCCCGGGACCGGTACGCCGCTTCTACGGCTACCGGCTCAACGTGAACGGAACGATCAGGGGCCCCTTCGGCCGGGTTCATTACCAGGCCTGGAGGAACAAGGACAGCCGGAGATGTCCGTCCGGCGGGCTGAGCTGCAACTACCACACCGATCAGGTCACGACCCGGGCCCTGCGCACGATCAGGCATGCGCCCGCGCGCCCGTTCTACATCGAGATCGACTATCAGGCGCCGCATGGTGCGCCGGGAGAAGGTGGTGCCTCGGAGCCGGCCAGCCGCCACATCGGATCTGCCGCCAGAACACCGCTTCCGCGGCCACCCGGATTCAATGAGGCCGACATCGCTGACAAGCCGGAAACTCTTCGCGCAGGGGCCAGACGCCTGACCCGGAACGAGATCGCGGCGATCAGGGAACGCTGGCAGCACGAACTGGAGACCCTCCGCTCGGTCGACGAGAGCGTCGAGCGGGTGATGCGCACCCTGCGCCGCAGCGGCCGCCTCGGCAACACCTACGTCTTCTTCCTTTCCGACAACGGCGCCTTCTTCGGCGAGCACCGGTACATCAGCTCGAAGTTCCTCGCCTACGAGCCCTCGACCAACCTGCCGCTCCTCGTTCGAGGGCCGGGCGTGCGACGCAACCGGTTCTCCCCGGCGATCGTCAGCAACGTTGACCTCGCACCGACGTTCGCCGGCATCGCTGGTGTCAAGCCCCTGACGCCACCGGACGGCCGGTCGATGAAACCGCTGTTCCGGTTCCCGCTGAAAGTTGGCCGTCGTGCGGTGGTGCTCGAGTCCTACCGGCTCCCGTCCCGGGCGCTCTATCGGCACCTGCAGCAGGAAGGCATTCGCACCCCGAACGACCTCCAGGCATCGGCTTCGGCAAGGGTGCCGGCGGTCAACTACAGCGCCCTGAGGGCGGGTCGCTACAAATACATCCAGTACGAGGGGGGAGGCCGGGAGCTCTACGACCTGAAACTGGATCCGTACGAGGTCTCGAACCGGGCCCACTGGCCGGCTTACCGCAAGGTCGCCGGGATCCTGCGAAACCAGCTGAAGTGGCGCCGTTTCTGCGGGGGCATCGTTTGCAGGAGAGGGACCGGACCTTTGCCTTCGCCGAAACTACGGCGGCACTGATCGGTTTGAGGTTCAGGTATCGAGGGATCAGAACTCAAAACCAGGTTCATGACTGCGGCCAGCCCGCGGCGCCCGTGTCTGCCCGGAACCGGTGGCGTCGGGCCGGGGGTCTGCCGATGATGCGGAGGATTCTGGTGGCATTGTTGGCCGGTGGCTGCCTGGCTCTCGCCTCTGCCGGTCTGCTGGCCTCGGGAGCAAGTGCTGCCGCGAGACCGAGTTTCGTCGTGATCCAGACCGATGACCAGCCTCGCAACGAGTTCGACCGGAGGTTCCGGGATCTGTACGACAACTGGCGTCAGATCATGCCCCGGACGATGGCCCTGATGCGCGACAAGGGCATTACCTTCACCCAGTACATGACCCCCTTTTCGCTGTGTGCGCCTTCCCGGGCGACCCTGCTCAGCGGCCGGTATGCGCAAAATCACGGGGTGATCCGGATCGGTGGTCCGCGGGGTGGCTGGGCCGCCTGGCAAAGCAATCAGATCATGCACGAGAACCTTGCCGTCTGGCTGCAGCGGGCCGGGTACCGGACTCTCCACTTCGGCAAGTTCATGAACAATTACGGCGGTCCGGACGAACCGGCCGAGACCGTGGTTCCGCCGGGCTGGGATCGCTGGGTCACCGATGCGACCGACAACTCGACCAGGGAGTTCTACGGATACCGCCAGAACATCGACGGGAAAGTCACGGAGCGTCTCGGCTGGCCCTATTACGACCAGCTGGGCGGCCGCGACCCCGACGGGTGCCCCTGGCTCGGCATCGAAATCTGTAACTACCACACCGATTCGATGTCCCAGCAGGCGGAAGCAGCAATCCGGAAAACCGGCAAGCGACCTTTCTATCTCCAGATCGATTACCACACGCCGCATGGCGATTCGCGTCCGCCGATCGGTCCGGAACCGCCGCCCCGTTATTACGACACGGCCCTGCGGACTCCGGGGCCCCGCCCACCGGGGTTCAACGAAGCCGACATCACCGACAAGCCGCAGTTCCTCCAGGAGGCCGATGCGGCGGCCCCCCTGAGCTCCGGAGAGATCAGGCAGCTCGACACCCAATACCGCAAGTCGGTCGAAGCGCTGCGCTCGGTCGATGACGGGGTCGGATGGATCATCAAGGCCCTGAGGGAAACCGGAAGGCTCGCCAACACCTACGTGATTTTCACATCGGACAACGGGTTCTTCACCGGCCAGCACCGGATCACGCGCGGCAAGCTGCTGCCCTATGACCCGGCGATCCGGGTTCCCTTCGTGATCCGCGGCCCGGGCATCAAGCCCGGCACGAAAAGTTACGAACCCGTCGCCAACCAGGATGTCGCCCCGACCATCGTCAAGCTGGCCGGTGCCCGGGCGGCGTTGACCATGGATGGCCGGTCGATGAAGCGCTTCTGGCTGGATCCGCGTCGCCGGTCCCGTCGTCCCATTCTGCTCTCCAGCTATGCGACGATCACCCGCCTGATTCCGGGTGATTATCCGGATGAGCCGGCCGATCCGGAACCCACCGGGGACGCGAGTGCCTCGGTCAAGAGTCCGAATCAGAACTTCGTCGGGATCAGGCTTGGCCCCTACAAGTACATCCGCTACGAGAACGGAGAGCAGGAGCTTTACGTGCTGAAGGATGACCCGGCAGAGCTCGAGAACCGGGCTTCGGATCCGGCCTACCGGCGGATCATCCGGTATCTGGACACGCAACTCGAAGCTCTCAGGGGCTGCAAGGGGCAGACCTGTCGCAACTGGGCCCCGCCCTGGCCCCAGCCTCCGGCCGGGTGAGTTCAGCCCTGGTTTCCGCCGAGCGGGACCAGGTGTGGCTTCATCAGTCGGCCCTTGGCCAGGCGGTAAACACCGATCCGGTTCTTGCCGGGATGCAGGGAGCGCGGATTGACCAGGGCGCCCCAGTGAACGGACCCGTCGAAGTCGAAGGGCCGGGCGGTGGCCTGGACCTTGCCGTTCACCGCGATCGCGAAGACCGGGGCCTTGCGGGGGGCGGCCGGGACGTTGCCATCCCAGGTGCCGGTGATGAACATCGGGATCAGATCCTCACCCGGGTCATAGGCCTTGCCCAGGTCAGGCTCATCGAGTTGGACATGGTTGGCGGATTTCGGGACGGGATCGACCTTCCGGCCGATCAGTTCCGGAGCCGGACCGAGGGTGTAGAAAGGACCGGTGCCCAGCCTCTGGTCGGCCCTCCGGATTGCGGCGCGGCGCTGCTGGATCATTTCGCCGAGACCGACCGTGAACAGGTTGCCTTCCGGGTCGGTGATGGTCACATCCCGCTTCGGTACCGGACCCTGAAGCGGCACCCCGTCGGTCTTGTAAAGGTCATTTACCCCGAGCGTCCTGGCGATCGTCGGGACGATGTCGAGGGTCATGCTGTGCTTGGGCGAGACCACGCCCCTGCGCTGCCCGGGGTACTTGATGAAGAGGGGCGGATTGGCGACTTCTCCCATCGCTCTCTTGTCGGCCTGTCTTTGCGGGACGCCGTTGCCCTCGAAGGAGATGCCGTGGTCAGCCGTAACGATCACCAGTGCCTTGTTCCAGAGCCCCATCGATTCGAGCTTGCGTCTCATCTGGCCGAGCAGGTTGTCGGCAAAACCGGTCTGGACATACATCCGGGACTGGGAAACCGAAATCCCGTTCGAGTTGACCATCCAGTTGCCGAGGCTGTGCGAGAGCTGCTCGATTGGGGATTCGTTGTACTGGTTGCCCTGCAGGTCGTATTTCCACACCTGATGCGGCAGGTGCATGTGCATCACGGTCAGTCCCCGGTCGCTGTCCGGAATTTGCTGGATGAACTGCTCGTAGAGTTCGGGGTCCGACCTCGCTTCGGCTTTGACCGCCAGCTCACCCCGCTTGTGTTTGCGCTTGCCAAGCTTGACCGGATCATCCTCGCCGCCGTTGTCTCCGAAGCCCTCGAAGTTGGAGCTGACGTCGGGCAGCGTGTCGGCGATTCCGGGCGGCAGAACCAGCCTCCCTTCGACATATTTCAGGTCCGAATACAGATCCTCCAGTCTGCTCTTCTGGCTCTGCTCCTCGTTGATCAGGTCCGGACATAGCTCGTCCGGGCAGAGCGCCGTTACTGGCTCGAGCACATGAAGCTGCCGGCCCCGGCTGAACTGGCTGAAGATGCTGAGCGGCTGCTCCTGCCAGGTCGGCAGCGTGTCGGCCGGCTGGTTGATCCCGGTGAGTATTCCGGGCACGGCATGGGGGGTGAAAAAGGCCGTGGTGGTCTCGTTCTTGTACCAGGTGCTGGAGGCGGCGAGTCGGGCGAAGTTCGGGTACCGGCCGGCATCGATCCTGCCCTTTGAGGTCATCAGGTTCGAGGTGCCGAGTTCGTCGTAGATCATCAGCACCACCGGGGTGTTGTTGCCCGAATCGGTCGCGACTTCGAAGTGGCCTTCGTCGGGGAAGATCAGCTCCGTCGTCTTGCTGTTGAACACGAACATGGCCAGGATCACGATCGGGGCAATGATCAGGATGTCCATCAGGTTCTTGACGAAGACGTAGCGGAAGACCATCCAGGCAAGGAAAGCCCCGGCGCCTAGTGACACGACCAGAATGACCAAGGACCGGGCGCTGAACACATCCGAGACCAGGGGGATGAAGAAGAAGGTGGCGATCAGTCCCATCAGGACCAGATGCAGCCCGTAGTACGCCTTCGTGCCGACTTTGCTGATCACCCATTCGATCCCGAGCAGAACCAGCGGCGGGACCAGGGTGAAACCGATCGCGAGGATCAGGATGTCGCCGGTGGTGTTCCCGCGAGCGACAAAGAAGTCGGGGTTGCGTCCGAGCAGGTCGAGCAGCGGCTGAACGAACGCAAGTGCCCAGAGGGCCGCGATGTGCCCTCCGCCGAGCAGCAGTTGGCGGCGGGTTGGCGGTTCACGGTCGAGCACCGCAGAGAGACCCCGCTTCGGCTCGGCCTCCGGACTTTCTCCCGTGATGCTCAATTCACCTCCTCGGATGAGCCAGGTAAAGGATCCGGTCTCCGGAGGGCAGCTCTTCGCGACGATCGACCGTGAACCGCTTCTTCAGTTCCCGCTCGAAGTTGTCTTCCTCGTAGTCGGGGTTTGCGCCGGCATGCTTGTTGGCCAACAGGGCCCTGACCATCGGGTCGGTTCGCTTCGGGAATTCGATCAGCAGCGTGGTCCCCAGATCCCGGGCCCACTGCAGGAAATCGGCGATCGGGATATTGGCGCTGATCGAAACGTGGTGAATCAGGGCCAGGGCGAGCATGAGATCGGGGGCGCCGCGATCGACCAGGGTCTTCCGCTCCAGGCCACGCCAGCCCAGCGCAGGTGAAGGATCGGCGAGATTTGAAACCAGCGGCAGGATCTTCGTGTTGCCTTCTTCCCTGAGCGAGCGGTAAAGGGCCTCGACCGTGGCGTGGTCGAAGTCGAAGGCGACCACAAGCTTCGAGCTCCCGGCGGCGATCCGCGAGTAGGCACCGTCGTTGCAGCCCATGTCCCAGGTCAGGCCGGGCTCCTCTTCGGCGGCGACCTCGGCCACGAAGGCCTGCTTGCGCCGGTCGTCCTCGTCTGAGTAAGTGTTGGACTGGCGGTAGCCGCTCCACGAGGTCTCCCCGGCTTTCCACTTCAGTTTCGAGACCAGGCGGTTCATCGATTCGAGCTGGGCCTTGATCTGTCCCGGCTTGACCTGCCGTTTGTTCCTGTTTTCCTCGGCGCTGCCCGGGCCCGACCTCTTGGCCCGCCGGTCCAGCCTCGCGTGCAGCGAGGTGTGGAGAAAAACGCCGCTGCGCAGCCGGTCGCGCAGCGAGAAAACTTTGACCGCGTCGATCGGCTGGATCCCGTCGATCGAACCCCGCATCCAGGGCTGGAAGGGGATGTCCTTGTGGGCCTGGAAGAGCAGCGGATAGAGATAGAGCATGCAGAATTGCCGGTAGGCAATCCAGGGTTCGCCCGCAGTGATCTTCTCGAAGGAGCCGATGTCGATGAAGGTAGGCCTGGAGCCGAGGAACTGGACGTTGTATGGGGTCGCGTCCTTCAGGTCCAGACCGAAATCGAGCGCTGACGCGCCGAGCTCAAGCTGGAGCTTCGCGGCATCCTGCAGCATGCTGAAGGTCCACTCGTAGGGGTAGGAGACGAAGGGGACCCGATCGTGTTCGAGGACCCTGGCGACTCCGGTCGGGAGCAGGCCCCTGCTTTCGCTGAGGATCGAAGGGTCGACTTCCCGGGTGCCGATCACCTTGCCGGCAGCGGTTAGCTGTCCGAGCAGGGGGCTGCCGGAGAGGGCATCCCAGTCCTCGGCGCCTTCCGGACTCAGGGCCCGGTAAATTGCGTCGCCCGAGAGGACGACGCGGCTGTCGCGGTCTCTGAACGAGCCCGGTTCTGTGGCCGTCACAGCCTTACTGCTCTGCGGGCTTGTCTTCGATCGGGGTGTCGGCTGTTGCGGCCGTGGCGGTAGCCGCAGCCTCCGGAGAGGGTTCGTCCTTCTTCCAGAACATGAGCTTGCTCTTCAGGTTGCTGCCAAAGGTGCGTATCGCCGCACCGATGCCGGCAACTCCGGCGAGCACAGCGGCGAAGGCGGCGCTGACGCTGCCGGGGTCGAGGTAGGCGAAAATATGCATGGGGATCCTCTCTTGAGCGGGATCGCCTCAGGTCCATGTTCAGCGGCCGGACCAGAGCGACCGCGAAATGTTACTCAATCGTTACGAGGGGATCACCGGATGCAACGGCGTCGCCAACGGAAATGCTGACCTTGGTCACCTTCCCGCCCTTGTGGGCGGTGATTTCATTCTCCATCTTCATGGCCTCGATCACGCAGATCAGGTCACCCTCGGCGACTTCCGCGCCCTCGGCCACCTCGAGCTTGAAGATCGATCCCTGGAGCGGTGAGGCGAGCACCGGTCCACCACCACCGCCACCCGCGCCGGCTTTCTTCTCGCGCTTCGGCTTGGGTCCTCCGGCGGCCGGGGCGGCTCCGGCGGCGAAACCGGTGGCCTCGCCGATCACCTTGACGTCAAAGCGTTTGCCGGAGACTTCGACCAGGTAGTCGCGGGCGACCTTCTCGGCCTCGCCCTCGGCCGGTTCTGGAATCAAGCTGTCCTCGGGCGCGGTGGTCTTCAGCCACTTCTTGTCTTCCATCAGGTCGCGGCAGGTCTCGCCGCGGGCCCACTGGTCGGTGCGGAGAATCTTCTTGTGGAACGGGATCAGGGTCGAGAGGGGAGCGATCTCGTACTCGTCCAGGGCGCGGAGCATCCGTCTGGTCGCGGCTTCACGGTCCTTGTCCCAGACGATCAGCTTGGCGACCATAGGGTCGTACATCGGGGTGACCTCGGAACCGGCCTTGACGCCCGAGTCGACCCGGACGCCCGGCCCGGAGGGTTCGTCGTAGACGTCGATCGGGCCCGGCGCCGGGGCGAAGTTCTTGTCCGCCTTCTCGGCGTTGATCCGGCATTCGATCGCCCAGCCCTTGATCTCCACATCTTCCTGGCTGAGGCTGAGTTCCTCGCCGTAGGCGATCTTGATCTGTTCGCGGACGATGTCCACCCCGGTGATCGCCTCGGTCACGCAATGTTCGACCTGGACCCGGGTGTTCATCTCGAGGAAGAAGTACTCGTCCCCGTACTGCATGCCCTCGATCGTGCCGGCCGAGAAATAGCCGACCGCGCGGGCCGCATCGGTCGCGATCTTGCCGATCCGCTCCCTCATCTCTTCGTCCACGTGGGGTCCCGGCGCCTCTTCGATCACCTTCTGGTGACGACGCTGGATCGAGCAGTCACGCTCGCCGAGGTGAATCACATTGCCATGTTTGTCGGCCAGCACCTGAACCTCGACGTGGCGCGGATCCTCCAGGTAGCGCTCGACGTAGACGCGGTCATCCGAGAAGAACTTCTCGCCCTCGCGGGCCGAGCCCTCGAAAGCCTCCTGCAGCTCATCGGCGGTCATCGCGACCCGGAAGCCCTTGCCTCCACCACCACCGACCGCCTTGCAGGCGACCGGGTAGCCGGCCGCTTCGGCCTGGGCCTTTGCCTCCTCGAGATCCTTGGCCGGCTCGGTAGCGCCGGGCACGATCGGCACCCCGGCCTTTTCCATCACCTCACGGGCCATCGTCTTCGATCCCATCGCGTCGATTGCCGTCGCCGGCGGGCCGATGAAATTGATGCCGGCCTCGTCGAGGGCGCGGGCGAAGTCGGCGTTCTCGGCCAAGAAACCGTAGCCCGGGTGAACCGCTTCGGCACCCGAGTCCCTGCAGGCCTGGATGATTTTCTCAATCGAGAGGTAACTCTCGGACGGAACCGCAGGCCCGATCAGGAATGCCTCGTCACAAGCCTTGACATGCGGCGCATCCCGATCGGCCTCCGAGTAGACGGCGACGGAGGTAATGCCCATCTCCTTGCAGGCCCGGGCGACACGGATGGCAATTTCGCCGCGGTTGGCGATCAGGATCTTCTCGAACATAGGCACGCGATTCTATGCGTCTTCGTGGGCAGGCGGCGCTCAGGAACCGCCAGCGATCCGCTGGCTTCGTCGACGCCTGAAATGGTCGGCTCACGTACCCGCGTACTATCGCCGACTCATTCCGGGCTTTGCTCCTTGCCAGCGAATCGCTGGCGGCCCCTGAGGACCACCTGCTGAGTACGATCGCTGAGCCGGGCCTAAGGCAACTAGTCTTCCTCCCGATGATTGAACTTCAGAGTCATTCCGTTGTTTCTGATGGCCAGCTTCCGCCCACCGGGGTTGTGGAGGAGGCGGCGAAGGCCGGGGTGGAAGTGCTCGCCCTGACCGACCATGACGGGGTGGCCGGGGTTCCGGAGGCGGTCGAAGCCGGTGAACGACTGGGCATCGAGATCGTCCCTGCGGTCGAGATGTCCTCGGTCCACGAGTACGCCGAGGACCTGCATATCTGCGGCTACTGGGTGGATGTGGAAAAGATCACCCCGGCCTGTGAGCGGGCTCAGGAGGAACGGCGCAACCGGGCGAAGGAAATCGTCGGGAATCTGCGCTCCCATGGCTTCGACCTGACCTTCGAGGACGCGGTCCGCGAGGCCGGGGCGGCGGATGCGATCGGCCGGCCTCATATCGCCAAGGCGGCCGGAGCGACCGGCAACCTCGGCCCCTTCTTCGAGGAGTGGCTGGTGCCGGGGGCAAAGGCCTTTGTTTCCAGGAAGTGGCCGGATGCGAATGAAGCCTGCGCCCTGATCCGCGAGGCCGGCGGCGTTCCGGTGATCGCCCACCCCTACTGGGACATCAAGATCCCGGAGCAGGTCGAGGAGCTGATCCGGGCGCTCGACATCGGCGGTATCGAGGTCTTCTACCCCTCGCACACCCGGGCCCAGACGAAGCACCTGCTTGACCTGGCGAATGAACTGGGCGTCACCGCCACCGCCTCATCCGACTATCACGGGCCGACCCACAAGACCTTCAGCCGTTTCGGCGCCTACCAGACCTATGACCTCGGCCAGCCTGAGGTTCCGCCGAAGCCTTGACAGCAACGGCCGGGAGCCAGCCGGGAAGCCGCGAGTGGAGCCGCCGGGGGCGGGGGCTCCACTGCGACTTTCAACCGGGTCGTCCCACCCGGAAGCTTTGGCGTCAGTCCGAGGGCGCCGGCACGGTGGGGAGGCCGAGCCCGATCCAGTCTTGGATCCCGCCGCGGTAATAGGCGAGAGCCTCGGGCTCGACCCCGGCGTCAAGCAGCCTTCCCACCGCCCTTGGGGTTGCCGCGCATTGCGGCCCGTTGCAGAAGAGCACCGTCACAGCGCCGGGATCGATCACGTCCAGGTGATCGGTGATCGTTTCCCAAGGCAGGACGAGCGAGTTAGGGATGGTTCCGCTCGCCGCGGTGTACTCGGGCAGCCGGGTGTCGATCAGACGCCCGCCGGCCTCGATGTGCTCGATGACTTCCAGCTCACCCCAGGTCGGGATCCGGGGGTGGAGCCGCTGCGGCTGGATCGTTCCCCACCAGGGGTCGATCGTGACCAGGCCGCCCTCTTGAACCAGCGGTACCCGTCGGGGCTCGTGCCCTTCCGGGGCTCCTGACCTCTGGATGTTCAGGGAAACGGCCACGAATCAATTATACCACTTCACAATTATGTAGTTGTTTAGTGAGGACAAGCAAGGCGGACCCGAAGGCCCGCCTCGAATATGCGAGGTGCGCAGGAGCCCGGCCGGGGTTCTGCGTCCCTGGCGGCCGTGCCTAGGAGGCGACGGTGGCCGGGATAAGCTGGCGCTCCTCCAGGTAGGTGATCAGCCGGGCGGCCGATTCCTCGGGCTCTTCCTCGGCGGTCTTCAGCGCGATCTCCGGGTTTTCCGGGGCCTCGTAGGGGTCGGAGACTCCGGTGAACTCCGGGATCTCGCCGGATCGGGCCTTGGCGTAGAGCCCCTTGACATCGCGGGCTTCGCAGACCTCGACCGAGGCCTCGATGTAAACCTCGATGAAGCGGTCACCCATCAGCTCGCGGGCTTCGTCGCGGATCGCCCGGTAAGGCGAGATCGCGGCGGTGATCACCGGCACGCCATTGCGGGAGAGCAGATCGGCCACGAAGGCGATCCGGCGGATGTTGGTGTCGCGGTCTTCCTTCGAGAAGCCGAGCCCCTTCGAGAGATTCTCGCGGACGATGTCGCCGTCGAGGATCTCGAGCTTCGAGCCGCGGTCGGTCAGCTCGCGGGCCACGATTTCGGAAATCGTGGTCTTGCCGGCGCCGGAGAGGCCGGTGAACCAGAGGGTGAAACCCTTGCTGTCTGACATTGGTTAGTTGTCCTCCTTGTAAGAGTCGATCAAGATCTGGGCGACCTCGGGGCGGGAGAACTCGGGCGGCGGCATCTCGCCGTTTCCGAGCATTTCGCGCACCTTGGTGCCGGAAAGGAAAAGGTGAGATTCGGCGTCGTGGGGGCAGGTCTTGTTTGACGCCAGGCCCTCGCACTTGTGGCACCAGAAGGTGTGCTCGAACATCAGCGGCTCGATGCCGAGCTCGGTGATGTCGATGTCATCGAAGATTTCCTGAGCCTCGAAAGTCCCGTAGTAATCACCGGCACCGGCGTGGTCGCGGCCCACGATGAAGTGGGTGCAGCCGTAATTGCGGCGGATGATTGCGTGGAGCACTGCCTCCCGCGGGCCGGCGTAATGCATCTTGGCCGGTTTCACGCCGAGCATCACGCGGTCATTCGGGTAGTAGTTCTCCATCAGCAGCTCGTAGCACTTCATCCGCACGTCGGCCGGGATGTCTCCGGCCTTGGTCTTGCCGATCAGCGGGTGAATGAAGAGCCCGTCACAGGCTTCGAGCGCGGCCTTGGTCAGGTATTCGTGGGCCCGGTGAATCGGATTTCGGGTCTGGAAGGCGACGATCTTCTTCCAGCCCCGGTCGGCGAAGGCCTGCTTCGATTCGGCCGGCGTGAGGTAGCGGCGCATGAATGCTTCCTCGTGATCCGGAAGCGCGTCGACCTCGATCGGGCCTGCGATGCAGCGGTTGCCTTCCTCGTATATCGCGGCAACGCCCGGGTGGTTCTCGTCAACCGTGCGGTAGACCTTCTGCGCTTCCTCGCGCACATCCCGCTCGAAGATTTCCTCCACGGTGAGCGAGCCCAGGCGCTTGCCGTTGTCGGCGCTGAGCACCACTTTGTCTCCGATCTCGCAATTGAGGTCGGTCGGCAGGGTGATCGGGATCGGCCAGTACTCGCCCGATTCGGTCCGCATGTCGTCGCAGATGCGCTGCCAGTCGGCGTGCCCCTGGAAGCCGGTGAGAGGTGCAAATGCCCCGATCGCGATCATTTCGAAATCGGCGGTTTGTCTCTCGGAAAGCTGGAGGGATAGTTCAGTCATGCTCTCGTTCAGGGATGGAGGGGAATGTTGATAGAAAAGGTGAAGAATTGGGCAGCCTAGCCGGTTTTAGCGGTTAATGCTCTCCGATCGGCTGTCAGTTGATGCCGCACTCCGTCTTGCCGGAGCCTGACCAGCGACCGTCACGGGAGGACTGACCGGGGTGTACCGGCAGGGTGCAATGGGTGCAGCCGATCGAGGGATAGCCCTGATCGTGAAGCGGGTTGTAAGGGATCCCGTGCTTGTGGAGGTAGGTCCAGACATCGCGCTCGGACCAGTCGGCGATCGGGTTCAGCTTCCAGATGTTGAACTTCCGGTCCCACATGAATTTGGGGGAACCGGCCCGGGTGGCCGAATCTTCCCGTCGAATGCCGGCGACCCAGCAGTCGACACCCGATGAGAGCGCCCTTCGCATCGGGTCTACCTTGCGGATCCCACAGCAGGCGTCAGGGTCGCGCTTCCAGAGCTGGTCACCGAATTCGCGGGCCTGCTCCTCCGGGCTGACGTTGTGCCAGCGCTCGAACTCGACTCCGAAATGTTCGGCCAGCCGGTCCCGGGTTTCGTAGGTCTCGGGGAAGAGGAAGTCGGTGTCGATGTAGAAAAACCGGGCGTCCGGGTTGATCTCGGTCGCCAGGTGCATCACGACCGAGCTGGTCTTCTGGAAAGAGCAGGCGATGTAGATGTCCTGCCCGAACTGCTCGAAGGCCCATTCCAGCAACTGACTTGCATCGAAGGATTCGACCCGGGCGGCTTCGGCCTCCGCGTCGAAGCGCGCGGCCAGGGCACGGGTCGCTTCCTCGGATTTGCGCACCGCTTCGGCTTCCGCCGGGCTGACTGTCGAAGAAGGCTCCATCGGCTCCTAGATTGCGCACTCGCCTTCGCCGCGCTCGACCTTGTACGGGTCGACCCGGTTCCAGTCGATGAACTGCTGCATGGACTCGAGGCTGAACTCGGCCGGCAGGGTCAGCTGTTTGACCTCTTCCTCCATGCGGGCGGTGCCGACCCGCTCGACAAAGTCATTGAAGACCTCGCCCTCGTTGCGGTCGGCCTCGTAAAGGTTGATCCAGCGCTCCACCGCTTCGGGAACCCGGCGGGCGGGCAGGCGAGACTTCAGGCGGGTGCCGTAGATCACTTCACCGTCGACGTATTTGCCGCCGAGGTGCGGCACATAAGCCGGCATGGTCTTGCCGCTGACCTTGAGCGAGGCACCGTAGAAGCCGATGTTGGCGATGTGGTGCTGGCTGCAGCCGTTCGGGCAGCCGCTCATCTTGATGTGGATCTGCCGGGTGAGCGGATCGGTGATGTTCATTTCCGTGACCTTCTCCTGAACGGCCCGGTTGAGGCCCATCGAGGAGGTAATCCCGAGTTTGCATGAGTCGGTGCCCGGGCAGGAGACCACATCGGTGACAGTCCGCGGACCGAGGTCGTTCAGGCCGAGCTCGCCAAGTGCCCGGTAGACGTCGTAGAGACTTTCATCACGAACCCACCTGAGAACCAGGTTCTGCTGGACCGTGGTCCGGGCGAAGCCGCCGGTGTGGTCGCGCATGATCTGGCCGAGCCCGCGGAACTGCTCCGGGGTCAGATCGCCGCGGGTGATCTTGATCTCGACCGTGTTGAAACCGTCCTGCTTCTGGGGCTGAACGTTGGCGGCGACGAAGGCCTCGAATTCGGAACGGTCACCGTTCGGTGAAGCGCCGGTGACGACGTTCGGCATCAGGTTGGCCTGCTCGTCGAGATCGAAGCGCATGTGGTCGATCGTGAAGTCGCGTTCGGCGACCCAGTCGCCCTGAAGTTCCTCATCGACCATGCGACGGACCTCGTCGATACCGACCTTGTCGACCAGGACCTTGATCCGGGCCCGGGCGCGATTCACGCGCAGCCAGGACTGGCGATCGAAGATCCGGAAGACGGCCTCGGAAACCTTCAGGTAGTCACCGTTGTCGGCCTCGACGAAGTCGTAGAGGGTGGGAGCGACGCGAGCCATGATCGAGGTGCCGCCACCGACCCGGACCTCGAAACCCCTGACGCCGTCCTTGATCCGGCTGATGAAGGCGATGTCGTGGATGCCGGTGATCGCCCGGTCAGCATCCGATCCGGTGAAGGCGGTCTTGATCTTTCGCGGCATCAACTGGGTCGTGGGGTGCCGGACGAAGTAGCGGACGTAGGCGCCGACGTAAGTGGTCGGGTCGAAGATCTCGTCTTCGGCGATGCCGGCCCAGGGGTCACCGGTCACGTTGCGGACCGTGTTGCCGCAACCCTCGCGGGAAGAAAGCCCGCTCGGGGCCAGGTCGCGCAGCATGTGCTTCATCTGATCCAGCGGAACGTGATGGATCTGGATGTTCTGGCGGGTCGTGATGTGACCCTTGTTGAGCGGGGCGTAGGTCTCGACTGCATCCGCGAAGGCATCCATCTGGTCCGGGGTGATGCCGCCGTAAGGAAGCTTCACGCGGACCATCTGCACGCCGGGCTGGCGCTGTCCGTAAACACCCTGCTTCAGGCGGAAGCCGATGAACTCGGGTTCGGGGGTATTGCCGGCGAGGAACTGGTCCGCTTCGGCGTCAAAGTCGTCGAACTCGTGCTCGAGGATCGGGATCAGGTGACCCGGCACGTTTCCGTAGGTCTCCGGGTTGGTCAGGGTCCCCAGCTTGCCCTTGCCGGTCTGGAGCTTGCCTTCTTCCTGCTCGACTCCCTTATCACCGGGCTTCGGCTTGGGCTTGTCGGCGGGCTTCGGTTGGGACGGGGCCGAAGTGGGCTCCAATTGCGGTTCCTCCTGCTGCGAAAAAGGCTTGGAATCTGGTTCGGACAGGGAACGGTAGCAAAAAGACCAAAACCTGACCGGATTTCAGGTATTACTTCCCGACCCTTCGTCGGAAGTTGCTGCAGCGCCCGGTGGTGGACCTCCGAAACCGTCACGCTTCGCGCTCCCAATCCAGAGCGTTCGGAAGCACATCCCGGACCTGCGGGCCCCGGGGCACCACGGTCCAGCTACGGGGTCGGGTGAGCCGTGGGGGTTGGTCATGCGTCCCCGGGGAACTCCCCGCGAACGAGCGCAGCGAGTTCAAGGGCCCCGGGGATGCATGCCAACCCCCACGGCGTGAGCACCGGCGCCAGCGGGACTAGTTGCCGGCGGCGCGGGCCTCGGCTTCGAGGATCGCCGCGGCCTCGCCCGGTTCGGCCACGTAGCCGTCACTCGGCTCGATCGGCTGCCCGTCCTCGATCCACTGCGCGATGCCGCCGGAGAGATTGACCGCGTCATATCCGGCCTCGGAAAAAGCCTGGGCAGCCATCCCCGATCGGTTGCCTACCCGGCAGTAAAAGACGGTCGTCTCGTCCTTGTTGATTTCCTCGCGGCGGTCCATCAGTTCCTCGAGCCCGATCCGCTCGGAGTCGGCCAGTCTTGCAGCTTCGTGCTCGTGGGCGGTCCGGACATCGATCAGCCGGGCGCCCCCCGCAATCAGCTCTGCAACCTCGGCGGAACTCCGCTCGTAGGGGGCGACTTCAGTCTCGTCAAGGTCAGACATGGGCTGAGAAAGGTAGCAAGCGGGACCGGGCCGGACCCCGCCCGGCTGCTGTTAAGTGACGTCCTTGCCCTCGATCAGGAAAGCGACCCGGACATGGGCCCGGTACTCGTCCAGGTTCTCGCCGCGAATCCCGGTCGAGACGATGTCCACCGCGCGGATGTTGCGCAGCGAATCCTGGGCCTGCTTCAGGGCCTGCTGGGCAGCGTCGTCGGTCGAAACCCTTGAGCTGCCGACCAGTTCGATGATCTTCACTACCGCCATGAACTCCTCCTCGGGGTGGTTTGTCCCGATGCTATTTGCTTGCGAACGGGAGTGCGAGGCTCAACTGACGCCGAAGGGCTGGCCGGGCCCGAAGGAGTCCTTGGCCGAGACGCCTTCCTCGAGCGCGGCCTTGAGCCACGGATCCATCCCGGCCGACTCGGCAGGCGGGGCGAGGGCGGTGTCCTGCGAGAAGCGCTGGATCGCGGCCGCGATTGCGGCTGCTTCGCGGGCTGTGACGGGCTGGGCGATCTCGATCGGCATGCGGACGCGATTCTACGGGGCCTGCCGGTCCGGCGGTCGGTGACCGGCGATCAGCCCTGGCGGGCGGCCATCCGGTTCATCGCCCGGCGCAACTGGGCAACTGTGGGACTGCCGCCGGTGACCGCATTGGCGCGGTAGCTGACATTGAAGGGGGTGATCAGCCGGTAGGCGATCTTGCCTTCACGCGTGAAGCCGGTCACGATTCCCTTTCGACCGGTCGCTCCCCAGCCGACCACCCACTGGTCATTTCCGAAGAGGTTGGCCGAAGCAAAACCGAGCGAGAACCCGACTTCCGGATCGAGGACCTGCTTGACCATGGTCGCGGTCCGCCGCCCGCCGCCTATCCGGTAGCGGACCGCTCTCGGTCGCGGATTGGCGAGCCCGGTCGAATTGTCGAGCACGGTCACCGAACCGTCCGCGGCGAAGCGGGCATCATGCTGGCCTCCGAGCGGGTATCTGCCGCGCGGGTCTTTGCGGATCTTCAGGCTCTTCGAGGTCTTTACGCCGCCGAGTTTCCAGCGGATCCGGCCGCTTCGCCGGTCGATCAGGAGCAGCGCGTCGAGGTGACGGAAAGAGAGCAGGATGCGGTTCCCTCTGCGGTCGACCGAGTTCCAGTGATGGACGTCGTAGGGCTGGTCACCGGCCACCAGGGTCTTCCACCAGCGGCCGGTCTGGCCGAGCCCGATCCTCGGCCAGGAGTTCCACTTCCAGACAAGGCGGCCCGACGGACTGAGTTCCTGGATCTGGGTCGTGGTAATGGTCGCGGATGGCGAGCCGCCGAAGCGGCTGGTGTCGACGTTGTCCACAAGGCGTCTGGCTCCGAGCATGTAGTTGCCGTTTGGCAACCGGATCAGGTCGTGGACATCGGTGAGCAGTCCGTTCGCGACTTCCAGTTTCCTGACCAGTTTCCCGTCGAGCCGGTGGATCATGAACTCGCGGGAGTAGAAGCCATTGACCGGCGCATAGGAAAAGGTGCCGTCATCCATGAATTGGGCGTTGTTGACGTCGCCGGAGGCCAAAAACCACCAGACCGGGACGCCGGCGCGGTCGAAGGCGACCGCGTAGCGGCTCATTTCGATCATTGTCAATCGCGGTCCGCCGGGGCGGAACCGCTGAAGCCGGTAGGGGGGGAAGCCAGTCGGCAGGCACCGGATCCAGTAGCGCTTTCGAAGTGACTGACCCTTGCTGAAGAGGACCGAGAATGCCCGGTCGGACCTGAGGTTCTGCTTTACCTGGTAGGAGCCGGCGCGGGTCGCCCGGCTGCCAACTCTGGAGTGCCAGCCGGCCGGTGGGGCGAGGCTCACCGTAATGGCCTGGTTCTCGCAGCGGACGGCATAGTCATGCTGGTTCCAGTCGAAGCGGGGACTGATGCCGGGGCTTGTCGACAACACCGGGATCGCTGACGCCGAGCCGGAACCGGCCGAAAGGTTGCCTGCCTGGGCGATCGCGGTGGGCAAGATTCCGAACCCGAGCAGACCTGCCAGGGCGAACAGGGCGGCAGGTATCCGCCGGCGGTTCAAGAGTCCGGCTTTCCGTAGTTCGCCGAACCCGCAGGCTTCCGGGGGCGGGCTGCCATCTGGTCCATCGCGGCCCTGAGGCGGGCAATGGTCGGGGTCGGGCCGGCCACCGGATTGGCCCGGTAGCTGACTCCGCCCGGTGTGTAAAGCCTGGCGATGGCTTCGCCGCTCTTTCCGTAATTTCCGATCATTCCGTCCTTGCCGATGGCGCCCCAGCCGACCAGCCAGCTCCCGTCCGGGCTCTGATTGGCCGATCCGAAGGCGATCGATGCCTTCGCTCTTGAATCAACCACCTGCTGAAGCAGGGTTGCGGTTTTGGTGGACCGGCCGATTCGGAACTTGACCGCTCGGGGTTGCTCGTTCTCGAGGAAAGTCGCGTTGTCGAAGGCCGTGATCACGGACCGCGAAAGGAACCGCGCATCGTGCTGGCCGCCCAGGGAGTGAGGTGATCGGGGGTCGCCGATGACCTTGAGACTCTCGGGAGTCCGGGTGCCTCCCAGCTTCCACTCGATCTTGCCGGTCCTCCGGTCGATCGCGTAGATGGCGTCCAGATGCCGGAATGAAAGCAGCACGAGATTTCCGCGCCGGTCGACCGAGTTCCAGTGGTTCAGGTCATACGGCGGGCCCCACTTGTCTAGCTGCTTCCACCAGCGTCCCGATTGGGCCAGCCCGATCCTCGGCCAGGAATTCCACTTCCAGGCAAGCGATCCGTCCGGCCGGATTTCCTGGACCTGGGTCGTATTGAGGCTGGCGTTGGCCTCGCCCCCGAAGCGGCTGGTGTCAACTCCGTACACGTAGCGATGCGCCCCGAGCATGTAGTTGCCGTTGGCCAGGAGCTGGATGTCATGCGAATCGGTGTTGACCTTGCCGACCGCACTGACCCGGCGAATCAGCCGGCCGGTCAGCGACCGGATATCGAAGTGATCGGAGACGAGATCGACGACCGGCGCATAGGCGACGGTTGAGTCCGGCAGAAGCTTGGCATCCACCGGTTCACCCTTCATCCGGTACCACCAGACGGGAGTCCCGTAGCGGTCAAAGAGCGCGGCGTAGCCGTTGTTCATCTGGACCATTACCAGGCGAAAACCGCTGACCGGGCCGGTTCCTTCCAGCCTGAACTCGGGAAAATCGGAAGGAAGGCAGCGCACGTGAAAGGTCCTGCTTTCACCATCACCTCCGGTGAAGGTGACGGCGACCGACTGGCCCTGCCGGAGGCTCTGGCTGACCTTGAATTCACCGCTTTGGGCGGGTTTCCCGCCGACCTTTGCCTCACCCCCTTCTCCGGCCGTGACGTCGAAGGTGACCGGCTTGCCCTGGCAGCGCACCGTGTAATCGGTTTTCCCCCAGCCGAAGGCAGGGCTCAGGTCGCGGTCGGCGGTAAACGCCGGGGAGGCAGAACCTCCGGATCCGCAGGCAGTCAACCCGAGCGTCGCGAACGCGACTCCAAGCACCGCCCAGGTCCTGGCCAGCGGCAAGCCGGATCCCCTAAAGCGGGATGTTGCCGTGCTTGCGGCGCGGCTGGGCGACGCGCTTCGTCTGCAGGGTGCGCAGGGCCCGGATCAGCTTCGGCCGGGTCTGTCGCGGCTCGATCACATCGTCGATATAGCCACGCTCAGCCGCCGCATACGGATTGGCGAAGTGGGCCTTGTAATCGGCGATAAGGGTGGCCCGTCGCTCGTCCGGAGTCGGTGAATTCTTGATGTCATGCCGGTAAATGATGTTGACCGCACCCTCGGCGCCCATCACGGCGATTTCCGCGGTCGGCCAGGCGAAGTTGAAGTCCGCCAGCATGTGCTTGGAAGCCATGACGTCATAGGCGCCGCCGTAGGCCTTGCGGGTGACGACGGTCAGCTTCGGCACAGTCGCTTCCGTGTAGGCGTAGAGCAGCTTGGCCCCGTGACGGATGATCCCGTTCCACTCCTGATCGGTACCGGGCATGAATCCGGGAACATCGGTGAAGGTGACTATCGGGACATTGAAGGCGTCACAGGTCCGGACGAAACGGGCCGCCTTCTCCGAGGATTCGATGTCAAGCACCCCGGCCTTGAAGGAGGGCTGGTTGCCGACGATGCCGACCGGGTGGCCGTCGAGTCGGGAAAACCCGCAGATGATGTTCTTGGCGAAGTGCTCGTGGACCTCGAAGAACTCTTCGTCGTCGACGATCTTCTCCACGACCTTGCGCATGTCGTAGGGCTTGTTCGGATCGTCCGGCACGAAAGTGTCAAGTTCCGGATCCTCGCGGTCGGGATCATCGGCCGGAATCGAGTGGGGCGGTTGCTCCATGTTGTTGAGCGGCAGGAAACTCATCAGGTAGCGCACGTCTTCGAGGCAACTCTCCTCGTCGTCGGCAGCGAAGTGGGCGACCCCTGACTTGGAGTTGTGGGACATTGCGCCACCGAGCTCCTCGAAGCCGACTTCCTCGCCGGTCACTGTCTTGATCACCTCGGGTCCGGTGATGAACATGTGCGAGGTCTCCTTGACCATGAAGATGAAATCGGTCATGGCCGGCGAGTAGACCGCGCCGCCGGCGCAGGGACCCATGATCACGCTGATCTGGGGGATCACGCCGGAGCTCGAGACGTTGCGGGCGAAGACGTCACCGTAGGCACCGAGCGAGACGACGCCTTCCTGGATCCGGGCCCCGCCCGAGTCGTTGAGGCCGATGACCGGCGCTCCGACCTTCGCGGCGAGGTCCATCACCTTGCACATCTTTTCGGCCATCACTTCGCCGAGCGATCCGCCGAAAACGGTGAAGTCCTGGGAGAAGACGAAGACCTTGCGTCCGTCGATGGTGCCGTGTCCGGTGACCACCGCGTCACCCCAGGGCCGGCGCTTGTCCATCTCGAAGTCGTAGGTGCGGTGCCGGACGAAAGTGTCGAGCTCCTCGAACGAATCCGGATCGAGCAGTTTTCCGATTCGCTCGCGGGCGGTCAGCTTCCCCTTGGAATGGTGCTTATCGACCGCTTCGGCCGAGGCGGAATTGATCGCGGCATCTCGGAGTTCCCGCAGGTACTCGAGCTTCTCTTCATGGGTCTCGGGATTCTTCTTTCGCATCGCCGGAGCAGTCTATTTGGCTGGCTCAGGCCTCGCCTCTCCGACCGAACTTCCGGGCCCAGCGACGGATCGGCTGCTCCAGGAACCGGGCCGAGAGGTAGCCATAAAGGACCGAGCAGGGGAGGACGATGGCGACGAGAATCAGGAGCCCCTCCAGCGAACCGTCCTGTGGCAGCGCCAACGCGGAGACGGTGAGCGTTATGAATACATAGTGGCTCAGATAGATGCCGTAGCTGATATCGCCCAGCTGCCGCACTTTCTGGCTGATGAACGGTCTTTGCCAACGGGTCGGAAGGAAGGTGACCGAAAGCATCAGTACCGCGAGCGAGGCCGAGAAAGTCATCGACCAGGTGACCGAGTGCCACAGGGCGAAGCCTTCGCTGGCAAACCAACCGGAAACCAGGGTGGCAACAAGGGCAACCAATGCAACCGGACCAACCCGCTTTTCAACCTTTGACCGGAGCTTCCCGCTGCTTGAGATCCGCACCCACAGGAGGGCGGCAGCCATCCCGAGGCCGAAAGAGAATGCCCAGTTCGGAAGCTGCTCGTGGGAAACGAACCAGAGCCGGTAGGTCTCATCCGAACCGAGGTGCAACCCGAGATTCTCGGAGACGCTGCCGAGGTTGTTGAAGACCAGCATCCAGGTGGCAGTAATCACTGCGGCTACGGCCAGACCGGGCATCGGTCGACGGAAGAACGCCATTGCGAACAGGGGCATGACGAGGTAGAAAGCGACCTCGGGAGAAAGCGTCCAGACCGGCAGGTTTATTCCCATGCCTACCGGGAATTGATCGGAGAAGTAACCCAGAGGAACGGCGGTGAGAGTGAAATTCGAGATCAGGTCACCGAGGTCGGGAGTCGCCAGGGTCTGGTTGTGTGCTGCCGGATCTGAAAGCGCGAACGAAGCCGGGTCCGAAAGCGCGAAGAATGTAACCAGCAAGGCCGAGATCAGGGTGATCAGCCAGTAGGCGGGAAGTAGTCTCGCGCCCCGCCTTATCAGGAAGGGTAAGTACCTGCCGTTGTTGCCTTTGCTAGCTGCGGCGGGGAGGAAGATCACGAAGCCACTGACAATGAAAAGGATCTCGACGGCCCGCCCGAGAGTGGCCCAGATGATGCGGGCCCCGGTTGCTTCTGCCGTGAACAACACCCCGGAGAACTGCAACAGGTGAACCGTCACCACGCCAAGAATCGCGAACGCGCGGAAGCCGTCGAAGGCCGGGACGACCGGAAGCCCTGCCTTCACCCGGGCTTCCTTGCCGGGATCGTCAAGCTGTCCGGCGCTGCCTTCCTTCCGGCCCCCTCCCGGGCTCTCTGAGCGGCGACCGCTCAGCTCGCTGTCCTTCGTCCGTACTTCCGGGCCCAGCGACGGATCGGCTGCTCCAGGAACCGGGCAGAGAGGTAGCCGTAAAGGACCGATGCCGGGACCACCACGAGGGTCCACACCGCGAGACTCCAGAGGGTTCCGTTCCGGGGGAGGTCAAATTCGGTCAGGAGGACCGAGATCAGGACGATGTGGCTCAGGTACACGCCGTAGCTGATGTCCCCCAGGTTCCGGACATGGTCGGCAGCGAACGGGGCCTGCATCCGGACCGGGGCCAGCGAAATGGCGACCATGAAAAGGGCGATCGCCGTGGTGAAGACCATCGAGAACAGCAGCGAACTCCTGGTAAGCCCGAGAGTGGAACTGAGGTGCCAGGCCGTGGCGGCTGCCACCAGCAGTGCTCCGATCGCCAGCGGGACTGCCACCCGCCCGATCCTTTCCCTGTCCCACCTTTCCCGGATCCGGACCCAGGCGACCGCTCCCGCCATTCCGACCCCGAATGAATAGGCCCAGACGGGCAGCTGCAATTCGGAAGCGACCCTGATCCGGAAGAGTTCCTTGACTCCGGGATCGAAATGGACTGCGTTGGCGATGTCGCCGAGGTTCTCGAAGGCGAGGGTCCAGCCGATAGTGATGAGGGCCGCGGTCAGAAGGCCGATCCTGGGCCAGCGAAAGAAGGCGACCGCGACCAGCGGAAGCACGATGTAGAAGCCGAGTTCAACCGAGAGGGTCCAGACCGGGGGGTCGATGCCGAACCCGGTAGCGATCCCGGGGATGAACATCCCCAAGGGAACAGCCGCTCCGAAGAAGTTGACCGCGATGTCGCGGAATGGCGGAAAGCCGATCTGGCTGCCTTCGATCACGGGGCTTACGGGGTTGATGGCGGCGATCAGAACTATCGAGATCAACAGGATCAGCCAGTAGGCGGGCAGCAACCTCGCGCCGCGGCGAACCGCAAACGAACCGATTGAGCCGAAGTTTCCCCCGCGGGCAACCGTGGGCAGGAAGACAACGAATCCGCTGACGATGAAGAGGATCTCGACAGCCCGTCCGAAGCTTCCCCATACCAGGCGGCTGATCAGCTCGTGATCGCTGGTCACGAGTCCCGAAGTCTGGAATACATGCAGGAAAACCACTCCGAGAATGGCGAATGCCCGGAAGCCGTCGAACGACGGTACGACCGGAAGGCCCGCTTCTGCACGGGCGCTCTTTCCGGGATCGTCAATGTGCCCTTCCCTGGCTGGTTGCTGGTCGGTCAAGTTCCGGTCTGTCCTCTAACTCCGTCACCGGCTGAATCCGCGGGCACGGCGAGAGCGGACGACTTGCGAACGGGAGTTCCCGGTGGACCCTGTCGCCCGTACTTCCGGGCCCAGCGGCGGATCGGCTGCTCCAGGAACCGGGCCGAGAGGTAGCCGTAGAGGAGGGTGGGCGGGATCACCAGCAGGGTCATCAACAAAAGGTCGGAAAAGCTCCCGGACGGAGAAAACGAGATCGCCGAAACGGCCAGGGTCATGAACACGAAATGGCTCAGGTACACGCCGTAGCTGATGTCCCCGAGCTTCCGCACCGGGTGGTTGGCAAATGGCCTCTGCCACCGGTCGGGCAGGAACGTAATCGTGATCATCAGGGTCGCGATCGAAGCCGAGCAAAGCATCGACCAGAGGATCGCCTCGAGGTCGGTCGGTGTCATCCGCGAGACGAACCAGAATGAAACGAGTGCCACCACGACGACGGGTGCCAGCATGTTCCGGGTCCTTCTATCGATCAGGTTCTTCGGGATTCGGCTTCGTTTCAGGCGGATCCAGGTGACGGCACCGGCCATCCCCAGTCCGAACGAAAAGGTCCAGTAGGGCAGCTGCCTTTCGGCGGCGCTGGTGAGCTGCTCCCGGGTATTGAATCCGGGATGAAATCCCAGGTTGGCTGCCACTTCGTTGAGGTTTGCGAAGGCGAGCATCCAGACGAAGGTGATTGCGGCGGCGATTACCAGGCCGATGACCGGCCGGCGGAAGAACGCATATGCGCAAAGCGGCAGGACCAGGTAGAAGGCGACCTCAGGGGCCAGGGTCCAGAGGGGCGGGTCAATCCCGAACCCCGCCGGGATGGAATCGAACAGGCTGGCGGGCCCCGCGGTGAGAGAAAGGTTGAGCAGGATCTCGCCGGAGCCAGGGAAGCCGAGTGCCTGACCCGTCCGGGTCGCATCCGAAAGCGGGAACAGGGCTAGAAGCAGCAAGGAAACCAGGATGACCAGCCAATAGGCCGGAAGCAACCGGGCACCACGCCGGATCGCATACGGGATGAACGGGCCAGGCCGCCCGCCACGGGCGGCCGCTGGCAGGAAGACCACGAAGCCGCTGACGATGAAAAGCACCTCGACGGCCTTGCCCAGCATCGACCACAGGACCATCGCCGTTCTTTGATGGTGCGTGTAGACGAATCCGGTGACCTGGACCAGGTGAAGGGCAACCACCCCGAGAATGGCGAATGCCCGGAAGCCGTCAAACGACGGTACGACCGGAAGGCCCGCTTCGGCACGGGCCGCCTTACCCGGATCTGAAATGTGCCCGACGGTCTCCCGCTCCCCCATTTGCGGGGGAGTCTAGAGCGGCTGCGGGCAGAAGCGGGCTAGCGCCCGACCTTTTTCTTCGATCTGATCTTCAGGAGGGTGCGTCCGGGCCAGCCGTTCTTGATCGCCGTGATCCGGACCCGGCCAGTGGCGTTGCGCCGGACCTTGACGTGGAACTTCTTTCGGCCGTACCTGCCTGCCGGGACTCTCAGGGTCACGAACTTCGGCACCCTGACGCTGCGGCTGGATGACTTGATCCGGACCTTGAGTTTCCTGGCCGTGAGGTTTCCGGAGTTGTGAACCTTGACGGTGAGGGTGAGTTTGCTGCCGGGCCGGACCGACTTCCTGCCGGGGCGCAGTCGCACATCGTCGATTTCCACAAATTTCGACATCGGGCAGAGCGAGAGGTCCGTTTCGCAGCTTTCCTGCGGTTTCGGCTGGGGGATCGGCTTGACGATCCCGTTCGAAAGCCAGATTCCCCCGTCGAAATTGAGCAGCATGTTGAGGTCACCACAGTCGCCGCCGTTTTCGGACTTCGCCTTGGGCAGGTGATCCCAGGTGGTGGTGATTGCCCCGTGGATCCCGAAGCCGCCGGTGAACGGCTGGGCCGTGGTCGGGATCTTGTTCGCGGTCGAGAATTTCACCGGAACGTCATCGATCCGGCAGCGGGCAAGGAGGCCGAGCGGGGGCGTCCCGGTGTCGGTCAGGTCGTCCGGGATCGGGAAATTCGTTCCGGTGCCGGTCACCACGATGATGTCGAGCTTGCCCGTCAGGGACATGGCCCCGGTCTTTTCATTCCAGGTGCCGTTGAGACCCGGATTGTTCAGCCGGAAGGTGATCGGAATCTTCAGGTCGCGTTCGAGCGGGTGCATCAGGTGCATGTAGGGAAACTGGAGTCCCGTATTCGTGGAAGCCGGGAAGGAGAGCTTGCCGCCTGTCAGGTCGCCCTCGAGCTGAATGTCGGTGCGCTGCGGAGTCGGCAGGGAATCCGAGGGGAAGGTGCTGGTCGCCGGCAGGATGACCTTGTTGTCGAAGATGGAACCGATGGTGAGTCGGCCGTTGTCGAACTTGAGCGAAACGGGCGAGGCCTTCGACTGTCCTGAAAACGCGCCTAGTAGTGAAAGCGAGGCGATTAGGGACAGCAGGAAAATTCCGGCCTTCGGCATTCGCAGGCACACGGATCCGGTCGGGTTGCTTCGCATCTGAAACGGCTCTCCTGGTCGATTTATGAGATTCCCTACGGGCGCGTAGCCGCGCCACTCCTGCTTAATTGGCAAACGTAGCCGTTTTCAAACAGGGCACCGCCGGGATAAGGACCAGATGGGGGAATCTGGCCCTCCGGCCAAAAGAAATCGGCCGGAGACACGGAAACATTCCCGTATGGGAACACGGAGACAGATCGTGGCCTTTGGTGGTGGCGGATTTTCGATGGAGTCCGGGAACCCCCTGCTCGACGACTTCGTGGTCTCCACGACGGGCCTCAAGAAGCCTCGGGTCTGTTTCCTCCCGACCGCCTCCGGTGATGCCGACCACTATCTGGTGCGCTTCTACAACGCGTTTCGCGGTCGCGGCGAGGCGTCGCATATATCCCTGTTCCGGCGGGAGCGGGGCGCCGACTCGATCCGCGACCACCTGCTTTCGCAGGATCTGATCTATGTCGGTGGTGGCAGCGTGATCAGCATGCTCGGCGTCTGGCGGGCCCACGGCATCGACCACATCCTTCGCGAAGCCTGGGAGCGTGGCATCGTGCTCTGCGGCCTCTCGGCCGGCTCCCTCTGCTGGTTCGAGGAATGCGTGACGACCTATCAAAAGGAAACCAACGTGACGATCGGCCTCGGGTTCTTGCCCTGGTCAAATCAGGTTCACTTCGAGCTCGGCTCGGCGGCCCACAAGGCTTTCGAGGAAAAGCTGAAGGAAGGACTGCGTCCCGGCTACGCCGCTACCGACGGAGCCGCCTTCCATTTCATCGACACCGAACTCGCCCAGGTCGTCGCCTCACGGCCCGAGGCTCGCGCTTACCGGATAGAACTGAAAGGAGACCGGCCGAAGACAACGCAGCTCGCGACCCGCTACCTCGGTTCGCCGGATCACGTTCCGCTGGTCGAGGAATCCCCAATACCGTGGGCTTCGACGCCGATCGAGGTCGTCTGATGGGCTGGATTTCGACCACAGGGGAGCAGTCCCGGTGAAGGGCCGGATCCTGGTCATGGGCGGTCATGAATTCGATCGCCTCGACGGCAACGAGGCGATCGTTGATCACGTGATCTCCCTGACCGGCAAGGAGACCCCGAGCATTTGCCTGTTGCCGACCGCCAGCGGGGATCCGGAGGATCAGATCTCCCGCTTTCGCCGTTCGTTCGGCAGCCGGGGATGCCAGGTTTCGGACATCTCGCTTTTCCGGCTGGGGGCGAATCCGATCGACGTGTCAGCTCATCTGATGAAGCAGGACGCGATCTATGTCGGGGGCGGGAGCCTCGTCAACCTCGTCGCGGTGTGGCGGCCCCACGGGATCGCCGAGCTGATCGAGGAATGCCTTGAACGGGGAGTGATGGTGGTCGGGCAAAGCGCCGGCGCCATGTGCTGGTTCGAGGCGGGCATCACTTCGTCGACCGGGCGACCGGAGCCCGCCGAGGGCCTGGGACTGCTGAAGGGCAGCCTCTGCGTCCACTACCACCGGGACCCCGACCGGCGGGTCCGGTACCTGGCCGAGGTCGGCAGGGGAATGCCGCCCGGGTACGGGGCCGACGATCAGACCGGGCTGCTCTTCACCGATGGTGAACTCTCCGAGGTGTTCAGCGCCCGGGAAGGGGCGGCCGTCTGGAAGGTCGCTCCCGGAGCCGCGGGGGAAGCGGTCGAAGAACCGGTCGAGGCGATTGACATCCGTCCGGCGAGCAGTCCGGTGACGCCCGGTGACGCGGTCGACGACTTCAGGGCACTGAACACCTGGCGCCAGTCGGCCGGCCTCAGGGGCTGACCGGCCAGAGTCGCCCGGCACCGGTCCGGCGGCGGCGGCGGATACCATCGCGCCGTGCCGGAAACCAACCCAGAGACCGGAGGGGCTGATCGCGCTGCTCATCTCCCGGCGACCATCGCGCTGGCGGCGTCGGGGATCCTGCTCGGCTTCCTGGTCCTGTTGGCACCGATCCACGCGGCGATCCCCCCGGTTCAGGTGCCGGAACCCCTGGTCCCGCATCACCAGCCGGCCGAAAACCTGCTCTACGGACTGGCATTCTTCGTCCTGCTTCCGCTCGGAGCCTGGTTGTCGGTTCGCCTTGCCGACCGCTTGCTGGCTGGTGGAAATCCGGACCTGATCGGTCCCCTGGCGGGATGCTCGGTCCTGGTGGCGGCCAGCCTGCTCGTGGTTACCCGCCTCCTGGATCCAGGATCGCATCTGCTCTGGATCCAGGCCGGACTGGCCCTGATCGCGATCCTGATTCTCGGCCCGATGTTGTGGCGCGCCTGCGGCGATGAGTGGCCGGCCGCCAGGTTTTTGGAAGATCACACGTTCACCGTTGCCTGCCTCAGCGGTGTGGCGACGGTTCTCGCTGTGGCGTCGCTCGGTTACCCCTCCCGGGTCGATTGGCCCTGGCTCCTCGCCGGTCTGACGGTCGCTGGCGGAGTCGCCTGGTCATTCGGCCGGGTGAGGTTGCCGCGGCCGAGCCGGCGATGGGGACGACCGCTCGATGCCGCGATCCTGGTGCTGGTCGTTCTGGCCGTGCCCGACCTGATCATCTTCCAGGGCGTCGGGGAGACCTGGGAGCCGGGCAATCCTTTCCTCACTTATGTGACCGGCTTTCACCAGAGCCTTTACCTGGGGGCCGCCTCGCAAATCCTGAACGGCGCCGCCCTGCTGGTGGACACGGTGTCCCAGTACGGGGTCGTTTCGATCTACCTGCTTGCCGCCTTCTTCAAGGTCGCACCGATTGGCAACGGAACGCTCGGATTCTTTGATGCGTCGCTCACCGCTCTGACCTTCGGGGCCGGTTACGCGATCCTGCGGATGGCCGGCGTCGGCAGACTCTTCGCCACCGCGACCATGGCTGTCGCGGTGGTGGTGCTGGTCTGGGCGCTGGAATATCCGATCGGAGCCCTGCTCCAGCATGGTGGTCTCCGGTTTGGACTTCCCGTTCCGCTCATCCTCTTTTGGGTGGCCGCTGCCCGGTTCCGGTCACTCGGCTGGCTCCGGATTGCCGGTTGGGTGCTTGTTGGCCTCTCCTCCGTCTGGGCGCTGGAAGCTTTCATATACGTGACCGGGGCCATGGCGGCAATGGTCCTGCTTCAGGCTTCGCTCATGCCCGCCGACCGGGTTAGATGGATCGCCCGGCAGGTCAGCTACGCGCTGATTGCCTGGGTTTCAGTGCAGGTCGTATTCGCGCTGGCCACTCTGATCTGGGCCGGGAGCCTCCCGGACTGGGGCCTCTACATCACCTATCTGCGCGACTTCCTGGCGGGAGACGTCGGGGATCTGACCTATGACGTGCCCTCCTGGTCGCCCGGTTTGACGGTCGGGTTCACCTATCTGGTTTCAGCTCTGGGTCTGATTGTGACGGTCACCCGATGTCCCGACTGGCTGCGGAGCCGCCCGGTGGCGGCCCTGGCCCTGGCTGGCCTCACCGGCTACGGGATCGTGCTTTACAGCTATTTCGACAACCGCTCGCTGGCTCATGTGATCCCCTACATTTCGCTGCCGCTGGTGCTGAGCGTGGCGATCTGGCTCTGGCTTGTGATCACGGGCCCGGAAGTCCCGCGCCGGGTCGCCAGAGTCGTGCTTGCGGCAGTGCTGGGGGTGACGGCGCTTTCCGTTGCCACGGTGATGCCGGCCGCGGCCGAGCGGGGCAAGACCTCCCTCCTGGTTTCGGCCTTCCCGGGTGGCAACCCGCTGCGCGAGAGTTTCCACCGGCTGTGGAACCCGCCCGAACTGGTGGCCGGTGCCGATCAGGGGGCCCAGCTCCTCGAGGAATACATGCCGGACCAGGATGCATCGCCGGTGTTGACAACTCCGGACCTGGACAACAACATCCTCAGCCGGGCGGGTCGGGCCAATTCCCTGGCAATCACTGACGCAAAGGAACAAAGCTGGGTCGAGGGTCCCCACATCCAGCCGGTGAAGGACGCGGCCGCCGGGCTCGGGGCGGGTGATCTTGTGTTGGTCGACCGGGCGGCGCTACAGGCGTTCGCCGACTTGCGCAGGGACCCTGATGCGGACCGGGCCCGGATCACGAAAGAAACGGGCATGGCCGACATTCAGCTGATCGCCCTGCGTGAGATCGCCAACCGTTACGAGGTGAAGGTGGTCGCCAGGCAGGGTGATGTTTTCGTGGTCAGGCTGACTCCCGATCGCGAAATCCGGGTCGAGGACGGGGCCGGGGGCGGCTCCGGCAACAAGAACTCCGGCGGGTAAACCCGGACAACCGGGCCCGAACCCGCGCCTCCGGCCGCTCAGGCGATGTACTTGCGGGAAGGCAGTATCCGGTTCCGGTGAAGGATCAGGCGAAAACCGGCCCAGAGGGTCTTGAGGCCGTAGACGACTCCGGTATTGAAACCGACCGAGGACATTTCGTCGAAATACCGGCAGCGGGCGGGCACTTCCTCGATTCTGAAACCCAGATGTGACGCCTGATAAAGCAGCTCGGAATCGAAGACGAAATCGAGCGAATTCCGCAGGAAGGGAACGGTCAGCAGCAGTTCGCGCGAGTAGGCCCGGTAACCGGTATGGGCCTCCGACAGGTTCAGCCCCATGACCCGGTTCTGGATCGTGGTCAAGAACCGGTTGGCGAGGAATTTCCACCTCGGCATGCCGGCCGCCAGCGCCCAGCCGGGTACGAGCAACCTGGATCCGAGTACAAGGTCGGCCTCATCGTCGACTATCGGCTGGACCATCGAGGGAATCAGCCCCGGTTCGTACTGCCCGTCGGGATGAAGCATCACCACCACGTCGGCGCCCCGCTGCAGGGCCTCGAGATAGCAGGTCTTCTGGTTGCCGCCGTATCCGACCTGATGCGGATGCCAGACAACGTGGAGGTCCAGCTTCCGGGCGAGGTCAACCGTGGCGTCGGTCGAGGAATCGTCGACCAGGATCACCTCGTCAACCTCGTCCTGCGGAATCTCGGAAAAGGTTTCGCGCAGGGTGGCCGCAGCCTGCCGGGCAGGCATCACCACAATCACCTTGGGACGCTTTTCGTTGTTTTCGGGCTCAGTCACGAAGTTGACCTTCGACGTAGACGGTTCCGGATCGGCCGGAGCGAACTTCGGCCGCGGCGCAGACTAACGCCAACGGGAAAAGCAGGACACCAGCCGCGATCGATCCGATCCGCTGCGAGGGAGAGAGCCTGATCCTGCGGGCCGATTTGCGACGAAGAGCCTGGTAGAGATTGAGCCCGCCGGGCAATCCGGAAACGAATCCGTCGAGCCAGCCGATCACGATCTGGCCGCCCCTTACCGGCGAAACTTCGGTGACCCGGAAGCCGCAGCGCTCCAAGCCGGCCACGAGGGCATCGGAGCGCAGGTGCACCAGATGGCGGGGCAGATCCAGATGGAGCCAGCGGTCACCGAATTTCCTGGCCTGCCGGCTGGCGAGGTCCGGCACGGCGATGAAGATGAAGCCGCCGGGAATCAGCTTTCGGGCCGCCTCGGCGACCACCTGGCCCGCATCGGGAACATGCTCGAGCGAATGCCAGAAGACGATCGCAGCATAGGGGCCTTCTACCTCGAAAATCGTCTTGTCGACGATGTCGTCCCGGGACGGAAGCCGTTCCAGGCCGGAGGCTTCCCTTCCCCGCGCACCCAGGGCGTCGATCAGGGTGCCCTCACCCGCTCCCACGTCCAGGATCGAACCGGGCGGAGCGAGTTCACTGATTCGCTTTGCGGCGGAGGCCCGCGATCTCCTCAGCATGAAGTCGCCGAAGCGGCCGAAGCGGTTGCCCGAAGATGGCCAGTACCAGTCGCCGTAGGCCCGGTCGAGGGAAGCCGGGTCGGGAACCGGATCGGTCGTGGCCGAACCGCATTCGGGACATTCGGTCCGTCCCGGCCTTTCCTGCCCGGTCGCAAGATCGGTACCACACCACGAACAGGTTGTGGCCTTTGTGCCGGTCCAGTCCGGAATGGAGGTCAACCCCTGGGTCCCCTGCAGACCGCCACCACATCGAGCGCGGTCTCCAGACCCTGATCCCCGAGAGAGAAATCGTCGACGGTTATCGCTTCGGCCTCCGGGTCTTCGAGGCTGCGGGACCGGTTGAGCATGGTGTCATAAAGGCCGCGACGGGCCCGGTTCGGCACCAGGCGCCGCAGCTTCAAGGGGTCGAATCCGAGCAGCCGGTCGAGCTTCTCTCGTTCCCGGTCGTGGATCGTCATGTACCGGTCGGATCCGAAAATGCCGTGGATCACGACATCGTTGAATTCCGCTCCGCAGAGTTCTTCGAGCTGACGGGCGTCGAACTCGATGAAGTGGAAGGGGTCGATGATCTCGTCGGGTCGTCCGAAGGTGAGGCGGTTCGGTGTCACGAAGGCTGCGGTCCCGTCGGCGGTGATCACCCTGGCCACCTCGGCCAGCACCCTTTCCGGATCGGGAACGTGTTCGAGCGAGTGAACCGAAAACACCGACTCGAAGCTGGCCGGATCGAAAGGCAGATCCCGCATGTCCGCCACGTGGGTCTCCCGGTCCTGACCCTGCAATGCATCGGGTTCGATGTCCACTCCGACGGTTTCCCGGGGGTCGAGCAGGTGGAAGCTGTGGCCGACACCGCAGCCCAGGTCCAGCAGGCGACCAGACCCGAATTCAGGTTCAAGCAGCCGATATGCCGCCACATGCCGCTGCCAGGTCGGATTGAAACCTCCGGCCGGGGTCACCACCCTTTCCCCAGTAATCCTGGCGCACATGGCGCGAATCTTGACAGGACTGTGGCGACGCCGCGACCAAGGGACGAATATCGTGCCCCGCTGTGATTGACCAGCTGGCAAGACGTCGTTGGCTGCCTTGGGCTGTCGTGGGAGCAATCTGCCTGATCGGTTTCCTGTTGCGGCTGGCGGTCTTCAATCAATCGGGCTACGGCGACGAGATGTCGACCCTGTGGATCGTCAAGGGAAATGACCTGGCCGGGATCATTCCCGCGGTCAACTCGGACGCGGAGATCAGCCCGCCGTTCTTTTTCCTGCTGGCCAAGCTTGCCACCGTATTCGGGCAGTCCGTTGCCGCGATTCGACTCCCCTCCCTGATCGCGGGCATGGTTTCGCTGCCGGTGATCTATCTGCTCGCCCTGAAAACCCTGGGCAGGCGGGCGGCCTTCTACGCGTTGGCTGTCGCCTCTATTTCGCCGTTCCTGGTCTCTTACTCCGGAAACGCCCGCGGCTACGCGTTGATGATCCTGATGGTCCTCCTTTCAGCTTTGGCCCTGGTCGCCGCTACCTCGGAGAACGGTCGCTGGTGGCATTGGTGCGGATACTCGGTCGCCGCGGCCCTCACCGTCTATAGCCACTATGTGGGCGCACTGGCGATTGCCGGTCAGGTGCTCTGGGTCCTGGTCTGTTTTCCGAGTTCGAGATTGAAGGTAATCGGCTGGTCTCTGGTCGCCGCTCTCCTGTTCGCACCCTGGCTGGGTGGATTCAGGGCCGACCTTGACTCCCCGACAACCGAGATTCTCCAGTTCCTGCAGGGCACCGGGTTCCGGGTCAAGGTCGAAGGGGTTTCGCAGATGCTCTTCACCCATCTTTCGCAGGAGCCGGCTCCCGTTTTCTGGGATCGACCCGACATCCTGCTCGGCTGCGTGGCTCTGCTGTTCGCGTGTGTCGGAGTTTTCAGCCAGCTTGGTCGAGGTGCACTTCAGGGCCCCTGGAGCAGGCGGAGCTCCGGGGTGCTGCTTGCCGTTTTCATGGTGTTCACGCCCATAGTCGGCGAGCTGGTCCTGCTGGCCTTCGGGACCGACATCTTCGGCACCCGAAATCTTGCCCCGGTCTGGGCCGGGCTTCCGTTGCTATATGCGGCGGTCTGCGTGGCTGCCGGACGGCGGTGGGGGCTCGTCGCGATGACATTTCTCCTGGCGGCACTTCTTTATGGCTCTGTGCGGATAGCCGATCCGGAGAAATCGACTATCGACTATCGAAGCGCGGCTGAACAGATTGAAAAACATGAAACGCCCGGCGGCGCGGTTCTTGACGCCAGCATCATCAGTCCGGCCCCCCAAACTCCGCTGGATGCGTACCTGGACACCGAGATGACGGTTGTGCGCCCACGGGCTTACAAGGATGAGCCGGATTTCATCCATGACATTTTCAGGAACTTCAATCCGCAGAGATTCGTCAACAGCGCCTTCAGCAACCCGGGACCAGTGAACGTCGTGACTGTCAAGCATTCGCAGGAGCCGCATTTGACCGAGGGTCCGGGGGGGCGGCGATACAGATTCCAGCTCGCAACTCCGTACAACGTCAACGCCACTGTCACCATCCCCCGCGGCTGGGTCGAAATCGAACGGACCTCCTTCCCGGGCCTGTTGCCGATCACGGTCACGCGATTCAAGCGCACAGACCGGAACCCGGCCGCATCCCGGTCCACCAACGGGAAGCCGGCTGAACAGGAAGCTTCGAAGGGGGGCGGAAATGGCAACTGAAACCGATCGGCACTTCGATGAGATCGCGGGCCAGTACGACGAGTCGCTGCCACCCCATGTGGTCGAGCATTACCTTCGCAAACGGGTTTCCTACGTGCGCCGTCTCCTGCCCAAAGACGGACGGATCCTCGATGTGGGCTGCGGAACCGGTGTGCTGGCCGGTCGCCTTGCCCAGGCCGGTTTTCAGGTGACCGGCGTAGATCCTTCTTCCGGCATGCTCCGTCATGTAGCCGAAGCGGCCCCCGGCGTTGAAGCAGTGCTCGGCGACGCGACCGACCTGCCTTTCGATGAGGGCCGCTTCGACCTGACCATGTGTGTGGCGGTGATGCATCACGTGGCGGAACCGGTCGCCGTCCACAAATCCCTGGCCGAGATGGTCCGGGTCACCAAACCGGGCGGGCTGGTGCTGGTCTGGGACCACAACCCGGCCAACCCCTATTGGAAGAGCCTGATGGCGCGGGTTCCGCAGGATGACGGCAGCGAGCGCCTGATACCCGAGAAGGAAATAATCGGTGGTCTCACCGACGGCGGAGCGGAGCTGGTTTCCTCGCAGCCGCTGGGCCTGGTTCCGGATTTCGTTCCGGTTCGGCTGCTCTCCCTGGCGGCCGATTGCGAACGGCTGGCCGAGCATACCCCCGGGCTGCGCAGACTTTGCGCACACAACGTGGTCGTTGCCCGTCGCGGCGGCGAGTGAACCGGAACGGATAGATTCCCGCACTCGTGATTGCCATCGGAAGTGCCATCACCTCCCCGGAGAAGTACGAGCAGTACGCCCTCCCGGGGATCAAACTAGCCAGTGAACGGGAAGGCGACGTAGAGATTCTCAGCTACGCCAGTTCCGGCACCCTTTTTCGCAGCTACAACCTGATCCTCGACGAGGCTGCCAAGCGGGACTTCGAGTTCGTGGTGCTGATCCACCAGGATGCCCAGATCACCGATCCCGATTTCTTCGCGAAGATCCGAGAGGAATTCAAGGACCCGGATGTGGCCCTGGTTGGCTGTGCCGGATCGGTCGGGGTGCGCGGGATCGCCTGGTGGGAAGGCGCCGTCACCTGGGCATCGTTCACCCACAAATACGACGAACTCGGCGGCGGCGAGATCCCGGCGCTGACCTGGCTGGCTACCAGCATCCCCTCCTACGCACGGCTCGGCGAGGTCGACATGATCGACGGGTTCGTGATGGCTTTCTCGCCCTGGGCCATCCGCAACCTGCGCTTCGACGAGATCACCGGCGGCGCTCTTCACGGCTACGACTTCGACATCTGCCATCAGGCCCGCGATCAGGGCAAGAAGGTAATGACCGCCGATCTCAAGGTGATCCATCACCACTCGATCGAGTTGATCAGCGACCTCGACACCTGGGTCAACGCCCACATCGCTTTCTCGAAGAAGTGGGAGCACATGCTTCCGACCCCGGAGGGAACCGGCGATAACGCTTGGGAAGAGCGGGCACGACGGGCCGAGGCCGAGGCTTCGGCTGCCAGAACCCTGAACGGGGTTGGTCACCTGATCAACGAGTCGAAGGAAGCCGAGCTTCAGGAGATCCTGAACAGCCACAGCTGGAAGCTCACCCGGCCGCTACGGGCGATTGTCAACTTCTTCAAGCGAGACAAGCCCGAGGACCACCCGCCGCATTTCTGATCGGCGCCGTGGTCGGGTCTTACTGGCGCGGCTTGCCTTCGAGGCGGTCGCCGATCTCCTGACGGGTGAAAATCGGGTTGCCGCGCTGCCTGGCCCGGGAAATACGTTCGGCCAGCCCCAGCGCACTTGACTGGAGCATGCGGCCCAGCAGTTCCTCGTAATCGGCGATCCGCTGGTTCTGCTCGCGGATCGTCTTCGCGTCCTTGTGGGTGCGGACCAGCAGGGCGACCCGGTTTGCCTCGGCCCGCTGCATGACCGGGTTCCGGTCATAGGGCGCGATCGAGGCGGCCACCGCGTCGCTGTAGGGAGCAGCGGTTTCCCAGAGCACGCCGAAGCCGAAGAAGACCGGTACCACCGCCAGCCTGAGTCCGCCGCGGCGCTCCATGAAGTCCTCGATCGCGGTCAGCACTCCGTTCTTCGGGCCACCTTCCCGCGCGGCCGCCCAGTCGAAGGGCAGCCCGCCGTCACTGACGCCAGGATTGCCAGGTTCGATCGTGCATTTCTCGGCCAGCGGCTGCCGCTCTGACTCCGGCACTCGGTCCGGCGCGTAATAGGTGTCGCGACGCTCATGGGGCCAGCAGACGTCGTGGAACATGAGCAGCGGGAGCTGGTTCTCCCCTGCCAGTTCGGCAATCTTGTCCAGTTCCTGGGTGAGGGTGAAGTAGTTGTGGTCGCCGTCGATGATCACCGTGTCCGGCAGCCCGTCGAAGCTGTCGAGCGCTCCGACCCCGGTGTCTTCGATCAGGGTCAGTTCCGGATGTCGGGAAACCACCTTCCTCAGATCCTCGGGCGGCAGCGGCTCGACGGTGGCGATGTCAACCCCTTTCGGAGTGCCCCACTCGAGCAGGCTCTCGGTCAGCTCGCCGGCGAAGGAGCCGATCTCGAGCAGCGAGGTCGTGCCCCTCGCTTCGAGGCAGGGCTGCATGATCTCGGCGACATTCTCGAGTGAGTATCCCCACTGGATCGGGTTTGGTTCGGCGGTCTGGCTGCTCATTGGCTGGGCGCTCAGGCTATAGGCTCTGCCGCGCCGATGAGTGCCTCGCCAACCGCCGCCGAGAAGAGAGCGTTCATGCGCTCGCTGCACGAACGCCACCCCGGTTTTCGGGTCGCTGTCGCTGAAGATGCCCGGGTCACCTGCTTCCAGCGCGGAGAAAGATCCGAGTTCCGGTCCGGCCTTGACACCCTGCTTCAGGTGCTGCGGCTGATGTGGGTCAGCGACGCTTTCGCCGCTCACGTCTTCTACCGCGCAAGGGCCCGGATGCTGGCCAGGCGCATTCCGGTGCTGCCGCGGATCCTGCACAAGCTCTCGATGGCGACGGCCCAGGTTTCGATCGGAGATCCGGTTCTGCTCCATCCCGGCGTCTACATCGTTCACGGTCAGATCGTCCTCGACGGGCTGGTCGAACTCGGTCCGGGCACGGTCATCGCACCCTGGGTCACGGTCGGTCTGAGAGGGGGCAACGTCCAGGGGCCGACCGTCGAAGGAAACGTGAACATCGGTACCGGGGCCAAGCTGATCGGGCCGATCCGGGTCGGGCACAGCGCGATGATCGGTGCCAACGCCGTGGTGGTCAGCGACATACCGGCCGGGAGCACCGCAGTTGGAATTCCTGCCAAAGTGATCGGAAATAACTGAGGATTGGTAGTTTCCACGGATGTAATCCGGGGAACCATTGGCCAAACTTTGGTCCTCAAACAACCGAGCAGGAGTGAGATGTTCTTTCGATCACGCAAGAATCGCCATCAGGAAGCCGCGAGTTCGGCGGTAGAGGAACCCCTTCCCCAGACTCTTGAGGCACGCAGCCTTGAATCGGAAGGCAAGCTTTTCGAGGCGATCGATCTCCTGACCGAAGCCAACCGCGAGGATCGCGACCCGCAACTCGAGCGTGAGGCGCGACGGATCAGGCACCTGGCCGGAATCCAGTTGCTCGAGAACGCCCCCTCCGATCCTTCCTATCCGGAACCGGCGGCCGAAGTCCCGGCCCGCGGCGAGCAGTCACTCTGCCCCGAGATCACACCCGATCAGCTCAGCCCGGAACTGGTCCGGGCGGCCTTCCTCGAAGCCGGCTGCCTGCTGGTTCGCGGTCTCATGGACGAGGAAAAGGCCCTGGATCTGGCTGCCGATATCGACCGCAGCTTCGAGATCCGTGCCGACCTCGACGAAGGACAAAGCGACCCGGACGGTTACTACGACGAAATGGAGCCCGAACCTCCCTTCCGGATACCGGAACGGGAATGGGTCGAAGAAGGCGGCGGCGTGCTGGCCCTGGACTCGCCGAAGATGCTCTTCAAGATGCTCGACGCCTTCGAGAAAGCAAACCTTCGCGGCGTGATCGAGCAGTACATGGGCGAGAAGCCGGCCATCTCAGCCCAGAAATGCACCCTGCGCAAGGCCACTCCGGATGTGGCCGGCGGCTGGCATCAGGACGGCAAGTTCATGGGAGAAGACGTCCGGTCACTGAACGTGTGGCTTTCACTTTCCCGATGTGGTGACATCGCCCCGAGCATGGACATCGTCCCGGTTCGCCTCGAAGAGTTCGTCGAAATCGGCGGCGAGGGCACCTACCTCGATTTCCAGATCTCGGATCAGACTGCGACGAAGGCGGCGGGTGACATCGGTGTGGTCCGTCCGATCTTCAACCCCGGTGACGCCCTGCTGTTCGATCACCTTTTCCTTCACCAGACCGGTTCGGACCCGTCGATGCCGAATCCCCGTTACGCGATCGAAAGCTGGTTCTTCGGACCTTCCGCATATCCGCAGAATTACGTTCCGATCGCTTTCTGATGGGGCTTTTCACCCGCAGAAAGCCGAGGGTTGACTACCCGGCCCGGATCGCCGAGCTGAACGCCGAGAACCGGGCTTCTCGCAGCCCCGAGCGGGACCGCGAACTGCGCCGGCTGCGACACGAGGCCGGCGTGGAAGCGCTCAAATCTCCACCCCCGCGCCCCGGGCTCGTGGATCCGGCGGCGGCCGCACCAGCCCGCGGAGCCGAGTCGAAGTGCCCGGAAATAACGCCGGAGGAACTGACCCCGGAGGTGTTGAGGGCCGCGATCCTCGAGGCTGGCTGCCTGCTGGTCCGGGACCTCATGCCCGATGAGGAGGCGCTGGCCATCGCCGATGGAATCGAGCAGGCCTTCGCCACCCGGATCAGGTTGCGTGAGAGCGGAGGCGTCGACGGAGAAGGCTTCTACGACGAACTCGTTCCCGAGGAGCCCTACGCAGTCCAGAAGAGGGACTGGATCGAGGAAGGCGGCGGAGTTCTCGCGGTCGATTCTCCGCGGCTTCTGGTCGACATGCTTGACGCCTTCGATCGGGTGGGGTTGCCGGAAGTGATCGAGGGCTACCTGGGCGAGAAACCCCTGATTTCGGCCGACAAGTGCACTCTTCGCAAGGCGACCGGGGATGTCCCCGGTGCCTGGCATCAGGACGGGCGCTTCATGGGCGACGTGAGGGCGATGAACGTCTGGCTGTCGCTTTCCCGTTGCGGTGATGTCGCTCCGGGCATGGATCTGGTGCCGACCAGACTTGATGACTACGTTGCAACCGGCACCGAAGGGACCTGGCTGGAGACCCAGGTGTCGGACGCCGTAGCCGAGGAGGCGGCGGGCGAGATCGGGATCGTGAGGCCTGTCTTCAATCCCGGCGATGCCCTGCTCTTCGACGATCTCTTCCTTCACCAGACTGGCTCCGACCCATCGATGCCGAAACCCCGCTACGCGATCGAGAGCTGGTTCTTCGGGACTTCGGCCTTTCCCGATATCTACGTGCCCCTGGCCGCCTGAGGAGCGTCAGGCGCGACGGCGTCCTGCCCAGCCTGTGTGGCCCCGGCCCGTCGCGGTCTGGCTGGCCCGAACTGACTAGCTGATCCGGCGCGAACGGAAGCGGAAGCCGAGGATCAGGCGCATCATCCTCAACCCGAGGCCGAAGGCGACCGCGTAGTCACCGGTCACCGAGGAGGTCCCGACCCGCGGCAGGTAGTTCACCGGCACCTCCACGAAGCTCCGGTTGGAAGCCAGCAGCAGCATCAGCATTTCCGGCCCGGCGTGGCTTGAGCCGACCTTCATGTTGCCGGCGAGGAAGGCTGCGGTTTCGCGGGTGAGCAGCCTGTAGGTACAGCCGATGTCACTCAGGTGGCTGGTGTTGAAGATGGTCTCGACGATCTTCGCGACCGCCCAGTTGCCCCATTTCAGGAAGGCCCCCATGTTGGCGCCTTCCCAGATCAGCTCGTTGGTGGTGCGGGTGCCGAGCACCGCGTCGACCTCTTCGCTGTAGGCCAGCAGTTTGACGATGTCCTTGGCCAGGAAAGTGCCGTCCGGTTCGGCCAGGACGACCAGGTCGCTGTCGGCCTCGTGAAGCCCCCGCCGGATCGCATGCCCGTAGCCCTGTTTGGCCTCTAAGACCTGCCGGGCATCGGTCCGCTCCACCTCCTCGGTGGTTCCCGGCTCGGCGTTGTTGTTGATCACGAGCACCTCGTCGACCAGACCGGTCGCGTAGAAATCGTCGATCACCTGCCTGATCGAATCCTTCTCGGCGTAGGTCATGAGAACGACCGTGACTGTCTTTTCGTGCCACATGCTCGGTTACCGGTGGCCACAATAGTGTTTGACCGGTGGAATCGAACGCGGGGGTGAAAACCGGAGGCCCAAGGGTCGCCGTTGCGATGGCAACCCATGAACCCGATCCGGATCTCTTCCGGAGTCAGGTCGAATCAATCCGCGCCCAGGAAGGCGTCGACTGGGCCTGTTTCATCTCCGATGACGCTTCCGGCCCCGAGGCAATCGAGGTGATCGAAGAGGTTCTTGCCGGGGATGAACGCTTCATCCTTTCCCGTTCCGGCAGCAGGCTCGGCTTCTATCGCAACTTCGAAAGGGCGATCGGACTGGTTCCGGCCGATTTCGACCTGATCGCGCTCAGTGACCAGGACGATCGGTGGTACCCGGAAAAGCTTCGCGTGCTGGCCGACCAGATCGGCGACGCGGGTCTCATCTACAGCGACCAGCGGCTGGTGGAAGAGGACGGCCGGGTGATCGCCGACACCTACTGGACGGTCCGGGAAAACAATTACCGGGATCTGATCTCGATGCTGGTGGCCAATACCGTGACCGGAGCTGCCTCCCTTTTCACCCGCGGGGTTGCCGATCTCGCCCTGCCCTTCCCGGAAGTGCCAGGCGAGCAGTACCACGATCACTGGCTGGCCCTGGTCGCTCTCGCCTCGGGCGAGATCGCATACGTCGATCGCCCGCTCTACGACTACGTGCAGCACGGCGGCGCCCTGCTCGGTCACGAGAAGGCCAACGCCGGCCTCGAAACTTCCGGTCTGTGGCGGCTCGACCCGCGACGCTGGCGGGAGATCTTCGGCGGGTGGGGCTCGGCCTACTTTGACGTCTACCTGCGGTTGAAGGCGATCGGCAGGCTCCTGATCGATCGCTGCGGCCTGTCAATCTCCTCGCGCAAGCTCCGCCAGCTCCAACGATTCGATCGCAGTGACCGGTCGCTGCTCTCGCTCGCCTGGCTTGCCTTGCGTCCGTTGCGGGCAATTGCCGGCCACGGCGAGACGATGGGTATGGAGAGGATCCTGGTCCGGGCAATCCTCTACCGGCACCTAGTCGCGATCAAACGCCGGCTGCCGGGATCGCTCGGCCGCTCGGTCGACCATGGCGGGGAGCTGAAGGTCGAGACCGAGCTCACCGCCCGGATGAGGCAAAAGGTGGCGCCACTGTTCCCGATCACCTCGGCCGGCCAGCCGGCCCGGGTCAACCTGCTGATTCCGACGATTGACCTCGACCACTTCTTCGGCGGGTACATCGCCAAGTTCAACCTGGCCCGGCGAATGGCCGGGCACGGGTTGCCCGTGCGAATCGTCACCGTCGACCCGACCCCGCCCCTTCCTTCCAACTGGCGCCAGCGGATCGAGGGTTTCAGCCAGCTCGAAGGGATCTTCGACCAGGTGGAGGTCTGCTTTGCCCGGGACGGCCGCGAGCCTTTCCGGACCAGCCTTTCCGACCGCTATGTCGCGACCACCTGGTGGACCGCGCACCTGGCCGACCGGCTCGCCCGCGACGCCGGATCATCCCGCTTCCTCTACATGATCCAGGAATACGAACCGCTCACGGTGCCGGAGGGCATGTGGCGCGAGCTGGCCCGCCAGTCATACGACTTTCCGCACCACGCCCTGTTCTCAACGGAATTCCTGGTCGACTTTTTCCGGCGCGAAGAGGTCGGGGTGTTCGGTAGCGGCGTCGCCGGTGGTGGCCAGGCGATTCATTTCGAGAACGCCATCACCCCGGTCGCAGCCCCCGACGCTTCCCGGCTTGGGGCCCGCAGCCAGCGACGGCTTCTGCTCTACGGCAGGCCGGAGGCCCATGCCGCCCGCAACCTCTGGGAGGTGGGGATCGACGCCCTCAGGCGGTCCGTTGCGGCAGGCACTTTCGGCCCGGAATGGTCCTTCCATGCGATCGGCACGGTGGGGTCCGGTGAAAAGGTGGATCTCGGGGCGGGGCGCCACCTCGATCTCGTCCCCCGGACGGGGCAGTCCGAGTACGCGAGCTTCCTCTCCGGGCATGACCTGGGCGTCGCCCTGATGGAAGCGCCGCATCCCAGCCTGGTGCCCTTCGAGATGGCTTCCGCCGGAATGCCGACCGTGACCACCACCTGGGGTGATTCGAAAACACCGGAAGGACTGGCGGCGGTCTCTCCGAACCTGATCGCGGTCGCCCCTGATGCGGAGGCGGTGGCGGGAGCGCTGGCCGTGGCGGTTGCCCGAACGGATGATTTCGAAGGCCGGGTCGAAGGGGCCTCGTTCCAGTGGCCGCGCGACTGGAACGAGGCGTTCCCGGACCCGCTGCTGGATCGGATTGCAGCTTTGCTGGAGTAGCTCCGGCAGGTGAACATTCCGGGTCCTCTCCCGATAGCCTGCGTCGGGTTGTCATCGACTGAGACCAACCAGACGCGCGGCAAGGGGACGGTTCGCGATCTTTCCGGGAATCCGGTGGTGATCCGGGCGGAAGGATTGAGCAAGACCTTCGAGATTCCCGACCACAAGGTGGATTCCCTGAAGGAACGCGCGGTTCACCCTTTCCGCAAACAGGAGACCCGCAAGCTCAAGGCACTAGAAGATGTCTCGTTCGAGGTCAGGCAAGGGGAGTTCTTCGGCATCGCCGGACGCAACGGCTCCGGCAAGAGCACCCTGCTGAAGATCCTCGCCAGCATCTACACCAAGGACCGGGGCTCGCTGAAAGTGGCCGGCCAGCTGGCACCCTTCATCGAGCTCGGGGTCGGCTTCAACCAGGAACTCGACGCCGCCCAGAACATCGTGCTGAACGGCGTGATGATGGGTCTGACCAGGCAGGAGGCCGAGAGCAAGGTGGACACGGTTCTCGATTTCGCCGAACTCCAGGGTTTCTCCGACCTGAAGATCAAGAATTTCTCTTCCGGCATGCTGGTGCGGCTTGCCTTCTCGACCATGCTCGAAACCGAGGTCGACATCCTTCTGATCGACGAGGTGCTGGCGGTCGGCGATGCGGCCTTCGTCCAGAAATGCAACGACGCATTCCGGGACATGAAGGAATCCGGCAAGACAGTTGTGCTGGTCACCCACGACATGGAGAGCATCGAGCATCTCTGCGACCGGGCGATGCTGCTGGAAAACGGCCGCCAGACCAGGATCGGTGACCCCGGCGAAGTCGGCCGCGAGTACATGCGGCTGAATTTCTCCGAGGCGGCCAGCGAGCATGACTCGTGGGTTCCGAGCGATCAGCGGGCAGCCCGCATGCTCGGAGCCTGGCTTGAGGACGGGGACGGAAGGCGGGTAAGCAACCTGGCCGAGGAAGACTCGATCAGGGCGGTGGTCGAGTTCGAGATGCGGGCCCCGGTCGAAGAGCCACTCTTCACCGGCATGGTGGCCAACGACGACATGGTCCATATCGCCGCCTGGGAACAGCCGGTTCAGCGGGAGGGCATGCCGATCGAGCGTCTGGAGGCGGGCGAACGGGTGGCGGTGGTCACCGAGATCGAAAACAACCTGGTGCCGGGCCGCTACAACGCGAGTTTCCGCCTGTGCCGGAACGGGAACTCCGACGACGTGGCCATGCAGATGATCGGCGCGATCGACTTCGTGGTCTACGGAACCTCGTCTCATCACGGGGTGGTCCGCGTCGAGCCCCGTCAGTCAACCAGGTTCGGCGACGATGGCTGAAGCGCCGCCTCCACCGAAGCTGGTCGAGGTACGGGGTCCCACCGCCCTCGGCGGAGGCTTCCGGCGGTTTTTCGAACTGCTCTGGCTGATAGCGGTCAACGATTTCAAGAAGGCCTATTTCGGCACCGTGCTCGGCTATTTCTGGTCGCTGCTTCGGCCCCTGGCGCTGTTCGCCGTTCTGCTGTTCGTGTTCACGCGAATCTTCAGGATCGGTTCGGAAGTCGAGTACTACCCGGTGCTGTTGCTCTTCAACATCGTGATGATCTCCTTCTTCCAGGAAGCCACGCTCGGCTCGGTCGCTTCGGTCGTAAACCAGGAGAACCTGGTCCGCAAGACCCGGTTCCCGCGCCTGGTCATTCCCCTCGCGGTGGTGCTGACCGGCCTGTTCAACTTCGGCACCAACCTGATCGCTGTGCTGATTTTCATCATTGCCTTCGGGGTCCCCCTGACCTGGACCTGGCTGCTTTTCCCGCTGATCGTGATCGCCCTCTTCGTCTTCACGATGGCAGTGTCGATGCTGCTCTCGGCCCTTTATGTGAGGTTCCGTGATGTCGGGATCATCTGGTCGGTGCTGGTCACCGCGATCTTCTATGCGACCCCGGTCCTCTATCCGATCGAGATCGTCCCCTCGCAATACGTCGACTGGATCATGGCCAATCCGCTGACGCCGATCTTCGAACAGGCCCGGCACTGGGTAATCGATCCCGGTGCTCCCGGAGCGGTTTCCGCCGCGGGCGGTGTCACCGGCCTGTTGCCAGCCGCGCTCATATATGTCGCGGTCTGTGTCGCCGCGGTCATCGTGTTCAGGCGCGAGGCGCCGCGGATCGCCGAGGAACTGTGAGCCGAGCCCTCGGGCTCATGCGGCGGGTCCGTGACAACCCCGCCAATCCGGCGCGCCTCCTCGCCGTGGCAATGTTTGCTTCGGCGACCCTGATCCTCCTGCTCGGTCACGGGGCAACCTTCTCCGGCGACGAGCTTGTCCTGGTTACGACCTCTCCGGATCTCGACCTCCACACCCTGTTCGAACCGCACGGCGGTCACCTGATCGCCCTGCCGCGGCTGGTCTACCGGGTTCTGCTGGAGATTTCAGGACTGGACTACCTGCCCTTCCGCATTCTCGCGGTGGCTTCGATTCTGGTTGCGGTCGGGCTCCTTTTCACCTGGGCCCGGCGCCGGGTCGATCCCTGGCTGGCCTCGGGTTTCTGCGTGATGCTGCTTTTCTACGGCGCCGACTACCTCCACATGTTCCAGGGCAACGGCTTCATCGTCGTTTCCTCGATCGCCCTGGGGGTGGCCGCGCTGCTCGCGCTTGAAAGGGGCGACCGGCGAGGGGATCTGCTCTGTTGCCTGTTCCTCACCCTGGGGGTGTTGACTTACTCGGTAGCCCTCTCCTTTCTGGCCGGGGTGGCGGTCAACCTGCTGGTCCAGCGCCAAAGGCGCCGTGCCTGGGTTTTCGCCCTGCCACTGGCCCTCTACCTGGCCTGGCGGATCTGGCTCATCGCTGCCGACGTGCCCGGGGATGGCGGCGGGATCGACATCTACTCGCTGCTGCTTGTTTCCGGCTGGTCGTTCCAGTCGGTGGCCGGCGTGCTGGGAACCCTGTCGGGTCTCGATTACACGTTCACCGGGGGGTTGGTCGAGAAGGTGGGGCCGGCCGGCCCGCCCCTCGCAGTGGTTGCGGTCATTCTCCTCGCGATCGCGATCGCGAAGCGGGGTCTCGGTCCGGTTCTCCTGACTGCGATTGCCTGTGCTCTGGCGTTATGGACCATGCAGGTTCTCTCCTACGGGGATGCAGCCGGACTCCGAATCCCCGGAGCCGACGCGAGGTATCTGTACCCGGGCGCATTCGTGATCGGTCTGGTCATCTTCGCGGCGATCGGCCCGGGCCCGGTTCCGGGCCGATACCTGGCCTTGTTTGCCGTCGTTGTGGCGGGCTCGGTGACGGTGAATCTGATGACGATGAAAGACGGCGCCGACCTGATTCGCGATTCGGCAAGTCAGGTGCGGACCTACGCGGCCATGTACCGGATGAGCGTTCCCGCTCCCTCTCCGGGCGAAAAGCCCCACGTGAGCAGTTCCGCCGGAATCATGGTCGCGATGATCAATTCTCCCTACGGCGATCTCGGCTACAGGCTCCCGGTGCTGCTTGAAGAACCGGAGCCGGATCTCGAGAAGCTCGATCAGGTCATGGCGGCGGTGGTGCCGTTTCAGGTGACGCCGGCCTTGACCGGTGGAGTTGCCTGCCGGGCCGTGACCTCCGATGAGTTACGGGCCAGGCCCGGCGCTTCGCTCCTCCTCTCGTCCGCTGGAGGCGAGCTGTTGGCCCGGCGTTTTGCCGACCGCGCCACGGCCCTCGCGGGTTCCCTTTCACCGGGAGTCGTCTACCGGGTAAAGGTGCCCGGAGTCGGGCAGCTTCCCTGGAAGCTGGCTATCGGTTCGGGCCTGAAATCCTGCCACCGCCCGGCCTGATCCCGGTCCGCCCGGCCCGATCCCTGTCAATAGACTCAGGCCAATGAAGCAGGAGCTGCATAGCTTCGGCCCCGGGGTCGTGCCCGAAGTCCATTCGGATTCGAGGAACTCGCTCCAGGACTGGTTTGGCGATTTCCGGCGAGAACGGGCCGAGGCCCGCATCGAGCCGGCGGGCCGCCGGTCGCGGGCAATCATCGCGATGGTTCACAACGAGCCGGTTTTCTTTCCGATCTGGCTTCGCTACTACTCCCAGTTCTTCCGGCCAGAAGAGATCTTCATCCTCGACCACGAGACCACTGACGGCTCCACCGACGGGGAGGGTTTCACCAGGATTCCGGTGACCCGCGAGCATTTCAGCCACGAATGGCAGGTCGGGGAGGTCGAGGCCCTTCAGCGGGAGTTGCTGGAGACCCACGACATCGTGGTCGCGGTTGACGTCGACGAACTGATCGTCCCTTCGCCGTCGATGGGCGACCTGGGCTCCTACCTTGACCGTTTCGACGAGCCGTTCGTTTCCTGCCTCGGCTACGAGATCGTTCACCTCCCCGATCGTGAACCGGCCTTCGATCCTTCCCGTCCGGTACTCGAGCAGCGCCGCTACTGGAGCGAGAATTCGGTTTACAACAAGTCTTCGATCGCGACCGAGCCTTCGCGCTGGGTTCCGGGATTCCATCGCCGGGTGGATTTCCACTTCCGCTGCGACCCCGACCTGCGCCTGATCCACCTGCACCGGATCGACTACGACCTCTGCCGGGCCCGTCACCAGCGCTGGGCGGACCGCAACTGGGACAGCGAGGATCTGGGTGAAGGCTGGGGCGGTCACAACCGGATCGCCGGCGGAGATGAATTCGACGCCTGGTATTTCAGCAATTCGGGTTTCGACCGCTTCAAGCTGCGGCTTGAAGAGATTCCTCCCGAGTGGCGGGGTGCCTTCTGATGTCGAAACGGGCCCTGATGGCCCGGGCCAGGCGGGCCACACGCCGGATGTACGACCGGATTTCAGGGCGGGTTTTCCCGGAGACAACCCTGCCTTCGGAGCATCTGGTCCGCTTCCGGATGAACCAGGAGATCGCGAGCCGGCTCGACCGTCTCGATGTGGCCAACTCCTCGGCCGCCGAGATCAGCGGGGCCAACCACGCCGATCGTCCATGGGGCCGGTTCCAGTCGCTCGACTATCCCGACTTCGATCTATGCGCTCCGCTGGAGAAGGAGATGGAAGGCCGCTTTGACGTCGTGCTCTGCGAGCAGGTGCTCGAGCATGTGGAAGACCCCGTCGCCGCGGCCCGCCACCTCGCCGGGCTGGTGCGGGAAGGCGGACTTGTGGTCGTCTCGACGCCCTTCATGATCCGGGTTCACGAACTGCCGATGTACGGCATGTACGACTACTGGCGTTTCACTCCGCGCGGCCTCCGCCGCCTGCTTGAAACATCCGGGCTGGAGGTCGAGGAGGTGGGGCATTGGGGCAACCGGGAGGCCGTGCTGGGGAACCTTGACCATTGGAGTGCCCGCCGGCGCTGGCATCCGATGTACGACGAGCCGGATGTCCCGGTTCAGGTCTGGGCCTTCGCCCGTCGCCCCGGCTCTCCGGAACCGGAGGAAGCATCGGGAAGCTTCGACGCGAACGCCACACTCACCCACCGCGACCCTTCCCAGCTGGCCTTCCAGATCGCCGAGGTCTTCGGGGACCGGACCTATCTCCAGCACGGCGTTTCTGTCGGTCCGGGTGATGTGGTCGTCGATGCCGGCGCGAACGTCGGTGTGAGCGCCGCCTTCTTCCTCCACGAGTGTGGGGTTGCCCGGGTCCACAGTTTCGAGCCGGTCCCCGAGATCTTCGCGATGCTGAGCGAAAACGTCGGGCGGATGCCTGATTCGCCCGGGGAGATATCCCTTTACCCATTCGGCCTCTCCGCTTCAAGCGAGGAGGTCGAGTTCACCTACTACGAAGGTGCGGCCGCGATGTCGGGTCGCTACGCCGATCCCGATCGCGATCGCGAGTCGGTTCGGCTGGTCCAGTCCGGGCTCGGGGCAGAGGTCGAGGATGACCTCGACCTGCGGTTTGAAGGCAGCCCGGTGAGTTGCCGGCTCGAGCCACTCTCCGCAGTGATTTCCGAGCAGGGGATCGAGGGGATCGATCTGCTCAAGATCGATGTCGAAAGAGCCGAGCTCGAAGTGCTTGGGGGGATCGACGAAGAACACTGGCCCTTGATCCGGCAGGTGGTAATCGAAACGCATGACGATGCCGCCTTCGAGCAGGCCCGGAAGATTCTCGAGCAGCAGGGATTCGATGTAAACCACGACCAGCTCGCGGTGATGCGGGAATCCGAGACCAGGCTCCTGTACGCGGTCCGTCCCTGAGGCCCGGATAAGGTTCGCGCGATGCTGGAGAGAATCATCGAAGACCGGCTCGACCCGCGCCTGGCCTGGGCGGCGCTGGGTGGAGCAATGCTGGTTTCCCTGGCGGTTTGCCTCTACGCGACCAGGGGCACCACCTTCTCCGGCGATGAGATGACCTGGGTGGCCTTTTCCCCGGACACCAATCTGCGGGTTGCGCTCGAACCCCATTCAGGCCATCTGGTCCTGGTCTCCCATCTGCTTTACAAGCTGATCCTCGAAACCATCGGCGGCAACTATCTGACTTTCCGGGTCCTGACCCTGCTCATGGTCTTCGCCTCGGTCAGTCTGTTCTTCGCCTGGTCGGCCCGCCGGATCGGCCACTGGCTGGCCCTCGCCCCCTGCCTGGTTCTGCTCTTTTTCGGGACCGACGCCGGCCACCTGCTCCAGGGCAACGGGTTCACGATCATGCTGGCCGTCGCCTGCGGCATGGGCGCTCTGGTCGCCCTCGACCGGGACAGCCGGGCCGGGGACATCGTCTGTTGCCTGGCCCTCTGCCTCGGCACCATCACCTATACGGTGGCACTGCCCTTCATCGTCGGGGTGGCGGTGATCGTCCTCGCGCGCAGCGACCGCTGGAAGCGGGCCTGGATTTTCCTGCTCCCGGTGCTGATCTACGCCGCCTGGAGGATCTGGGTTCTCGCCGCAGACATCGATTTCACCCGGGGCGGTCTGCACGCCGAATACATCCTGCTGCTGCCGGCCTGGATCTTTCAGTCACTCAGCGGCATCCTTTCGGCCCTCTCCGGCCTCAACTACAACTTCAACGGAGCCGGCTGGCTGCCCCCGACCGCCTTCGCCGGACCAGCCCTCGCGGTTGCCTTCCTCCTCTTGCTCGCCTGGCGGATCAGCCGGGGATCGAACGGGGTCATTTTCTGGGGCTTGGTGGCGATCGCGCTCACCATGTTCACCTCCCAAGTGCTCAGCTGGATTCCGGATGTCCGGGAGCCGGGGACCTCGCGCTACCTGTATCCGGGAGCGTTCGTGGTGCTGATCGTCGCGGTTGAAGCGGCCCGGCGCTATCCGGTTTCAAAGAACGCTTTCTTCGCGGTCTGGCTGATCACCCTGAGCGGATTTGCCACCAATCTCAAGATCATCGGCGACAGCGGAAACTCGTTACGGGAACGGGCACCGCAGGTTGAAATGGAGGTCACCGCGGCCCGACTTATCAACTCGATGGGCTTCTTCTTCCCGGGCCCGAACGCGAAGCCGCTGACCGATTTCGTCGAGGATCCCCCGGTAGCGATCGTCGGCGGGGCCGCGCGCAAATACGGTGGTCTCGGTGTCCCGCCGGACGACATTGAGTCACAGTCGCCACAGTTCAGGCAGCAACTCGATTCAATACTGATCCAGGTGATCGATCCGACCCCCACCCCATACAAGCCCAAGGGCCCCCTCACGGGTTGCGAGCCGGCGACGAAGTTCGGCCCCGTCTACGTGGCCGAGCTTCGGGACGGCGGCGCGACCCTGGTCAGTCGAGGCAACGGTACGGTCAGTATCGGGAAGTTCTCGGACCCGGTGACCACCCTGGAGCCGGCCTTGAAGTCGGGCCAGCCGACCGCGCTCGGAATGCCGGTCGACGAGTCACCCGTACCGTGGAAGCTCGTCGCCAGAATGCCATTCAAGACCTGCGACATGCCGAAGCTCTGAGATGGACCTCTCGGTAATCATTCCCTGCCTCAATGAAAGGGAGTCCCTGCCCGGACTGATCGGAGAGATCGACGCTGCCTGCGAGGGCCTCGGCATGGACTGGGAAATAGTCGTAGTCGACGACGGCTCGACCGACGGGACCCTGGAGGCGATGGAGGCCCTTTCGGAGAGCAATCCCCATGTCGGAGTGGTTCGCCTGCGGCGAAATTTCGGGAAGTCCGTCGCCCTCGCGACCGGGTTCAAGGTGACCCGCGGCGACGTGGTGATCACGATCGACGGTGACGGCCAGGACGATCCCGCCGACATCCCGCAGATGCTCAAGGCGCTCGATGAGGGATCCGACCTCGTTTCCGGCTGGAAGCGCGACCGCCAGGACCCTTTTGCCCGCCGTCTGGCTTCGAAGATCTTCAACTGGTTCACGGCCCGGGTCACCGGCGTCCGCATGCACGACATGAATTGCGGCTTCAAGGCCTATCGCGGTGAATGCGCCCGGTCGATCGAGGTCTATGGAGAGATGCACCGTTTCTTGCCGGTCTTCGCCGTCCAGCAGGGTTGGCGGGTATCCGAGATCCCGGTCAATCACCGGCCCCGCCGGCACGGCTCCTCAAGGTTCGGGTTCGAGCGCTACCGGCGCGGCGCGCTCGACCTGCTCACGGTCGCCTTTCTTGGTCGCTACAGTCAGCGGCCGCTCCATCTCTTCGGCGCGATCGGCGTCGGTCTCGGCCTGCTTGGTTTCCTGATCTGCCTCTATCTGTCGATCGTCTGGATCGGCGGGCAGGCGATCGGTGAAAGGCCCCTGCTCTTCCTCGGCGTGCTGCTGATCGTGGTCGGCGTTCAGCTCTTCTCGCTCGGCCTGCTCGGCCAGATTCTGGTCGTCCACCGACGCGCGGGAAGTCCGGAGGAGCGGGTCTGGATCGAAGAGGTGATCAGCCCCGGCAACGACCCGGATCTCTCTATTACCCGGTTTGACGCGGCCGGCAGTGGGCGATGAGCCAGGGCATCGAAGTCCTTATCTCGACCACCTCGGCCTGAGCTTCGGCGAAAGCGCGGAAGCTCTTCGGATTCCAGTGGTTGATGTGCTCGGGGTGGTTGCCCCAGGTCTTCAGGTACTTGCCGCGGGCAAAACTGCCGAGCCTGAACCAGGGCTCATGCGGCACCGAGATCACGATGTCAGCTCCGGACACCCGGGTGAGTTCGGCCAGGCCGGCGGCCGGGTCGGGGATGTGCTCCAGCACTTCCAGGCAGAGCACGAGGTCGAACTGGCTTTCGCCGAAGGGCAGGTCGAGCAGGTTGCCTTCGCTGATTTTCGCGCCGGGAAGGCGTTCACTGGCGTATTTGACTGATTCCGGGTTGAGGTCGATCCCGACCGGATGCTCCGGGAGGAGCCCGGCCAGCCGCTCCAGGGTTTCCCCCTCACCGCAGCCCGCGTCGAGAACGGTCTTCGCAGCCAGGGGCTCCACCACCTGGCCGACCGTCCGGAAGAAGTTGTCGAACATGCGGCGGACCACCGGATTGCCGGTCTGGAACTTCTCGAAGTTTGTTGTTTCGACCTCGGCCACTCTTACCTTTTCTCCAGGGTGACGACCACTTGGTAAATGTCGGCGGTCATGACTGCGACGTCTTTCAATTCAAACTCCTCATTCCAGTTCTGCCTGATCCACGGCAGGTTGATCATCGTCTCCCCGTAGCTCATCTCGCCGCCGTCGTATTGCGGATGATCCTCATCCGGATGGGGGAGAAAAACAAAGGCCGGTTCGGTCCCGAGATCCTCCCGGTGCACTCCGGTCGCTTCCAGGGGGGCGGCCATTGCCGGCACCAGGTCCAGGTAGGCCGGCGGACGGATGGTGAAGACGAAAAGCCCTCCGGGCTCGAGCGAGCGGGAGATCGCCCCGGCCAGCGCCCGGGCCGCGGTCTCGGAGATATGGGTCAGGACCGAGAAGGCGAAGACCAGGTCAAATTTCTCTTCGAAGGGCAGCGTTTCCGGCAGAAAATCGCTGCGGGCGAAGGTGGCGGGCACCCGGTTCTTTCGGCACGATTCGAGGATTTCCTCGACCGGGTCGCAGCCGAAGAGGTTGCCCGGATCGACGTCGCGGGCGAGCATCCGGGTCATCCGGCCCCATCCGCATCCGACGTCGAGAACCTTGGAGGAGGCAAGCTCGCGGTCACCGAACCGACCCTGTACCTCTTTGAGCTTGCGGTAGAAGCAGACGCTCTGGGCGGCCAGGCCCGGGCCACTGGCTCCGTTCCACATCTGTTGGGTGGCGGGGTCCGGCAGGCCGGGGAGGAAGGCCCGGATACCGGGGAAGCTCTCGTATTCGAGGGTCAGCAGCAGGGCCCAGAGGTCGTCGTCCAGAGGCCGGAATTCCCGGTAGGCCTCCGCGCCTTTCCCTTTGATCGAGTCTTCCAGTTCCGTCAGCCCGGCCCCGAAAAGCGGAACCAGCCAGCGGTCGAGGTCCGAATGTCCGGGCCCCCCGGCGGGTTCGGACCTCGCCGCGGATCCGGTCCGGGTGACCCGGTCGCGCAGGCGGCCGAGTCCCGATGCGGCCCGGTGGAGGGTTCTGGGTGGCTGCTCAGGCACCCGCCGAATGCTATCGGTGGTTTGCCGGGGTCAACCTTCCGGTTTGGCCGCTCCGGATTCGAGGTCGGCGAGCAGATCGGCAACGCTTTCCCGGAGCGGGGTATTCGCCTTCCAGCCGGTCGCTTCAAGGATGCGGGAAGGGTCACCGGTCACTGTGCCCGGGTCGCCCGGTCGCGGCGGCAGGGAACCTTCGAGCTCCAGTCGAAAAGGGCGCGGGCCCGATGCTGCTTCGCCGAACACACCCGCGAGTTCCTCCAGGCTCACCGCCTTTCCCGAACACAGATTGAAGGTACCGGTGGCCGACTTCTCGATGACCATGGCTACCCCGCGGGCGGCGTCTCTGACGTCGGTGTAGTCGCGACTTATCTGCGGATCCCGGACCTTGACCGTGGCTTCGGTTTTCCCCAGGCTCATTGCGGTGTCGGCCGCCCGGGCGAACTCGCCCGGAGCCTGATCGGCCGGCTGTCCGGGTCCGATCAGGTTGAAGACCCTCAGAACCGCGGTCCTGCGGCCGGCTGCGGCATGCTGATGACAGAGCATTTCCGCCGCAAGTTTTGAAGCGGCGTAGATCGAGTCCGGCCGGGTTGGCGCCTCTTCGGGAAGCCGATCGGCGGAAGCCGCATAGACGGCAGCCGAGGAGATGAAAACCAGCCGGGCCGCCCGGCAGTGGCGTCCCAGCTGCTCCAGAAGGTTGAAGGTTCCGCCGACGTTGACCCGGAAGCAGCCGGCCGGGTCATCCGCGGCGTCAGCAGCTGCCGCGACCCCGGCGGCACAGACCACCGTCCCCGGCCGGCATTCGCAGATCGCCGCCTCGATCGATTCCGGGTCGAGCAGATCGAGGGCGACGTCTCCGCTGACGCGGTTGCCCGTGAGGACTTCTTTCCCGGAAGTGCGAAGGGCCTCGCTGATTCTGCGGCCGAAGAAACCGCGCCCGCCGATGACCAGGACCGGCCCGGCCACAGGAACCTCAGCCGGTCTTGCCGATCAGCCGGTCCCGGCCCGACTGGTCGATCGTCTTCTTCAGTCCTTCGGAAAGCGGCATGGTCGGCTCCCAGCCGAGCAGTCTTTTCGCCCGGTCGATATTGGGCTGACGGACCTGCGGGTCATCGGTGGGCAGAGGCTCGAAGGTGACTTCCGACTCGGCCCCGGAAACCTCGATCACCGAGTTGGCAAGCTGAAGCAGCGTGTACTCGTCGGGGTTTCCGATGTTGACCGGCAGGTGCTCTTCCGATTCGGCCAGCAGGATCAGTCCCCTGACCAGGTCGTCGACGAAACAGAAAGAGCGGGTCTGTGATCCGTCGCCGAAAACGGTCAGTGGCAGGTTCTGCATCGCCTGGCGCAGGAAGGTCGGGATCGCCCTGCCATCGTGGGCCCTCATCCGCGAACCGTAGGTGTTGAAGATCCGCACGATCGAGGTGTTCACCCCCTGCTGGCGGTGGTAGGCCATGGTCAGGGCTTCGGCGTAGCGCTTGGCTTCGTCATAGACCCCGCGCGGGCCGATCGGATTTACGTGGCCCCAGTAGCTCTCCTCCTGGGGATGGACCTGCGGGTCGCCGTAGACCTCGGAGGTGGAGGCGAGCAGGAAGCGGGCCCGCTTGAATTTCGCCACGCCGAGCATGTGCCAGGTGCCCTGCGCTCCGACCTTCAGGGTGTGTAGTGGCAGCCGCGCGTAGTCGATCGGGCTGGCCGGGGAGGCGAGGTGGTAGACGTAGTCGACCTCACCTTCGATGTCCACCCTCGCGGTGATGTCCTGGTTTACGAAGGTGAAGTCGGGGCTCTTGATGTGTTCGATGTTCTGCAGCGAACCCGTATCCAGGTTGTCGATGCAGATCACCTTGCTGCCCTTTTCCAGCAGGGCATCACAAAGGTGTGATCCGACGAATCCGGCTCCTCCGGTTACCACGCATACAGTCATGCGCGGGATCGTATTGCAAGCTTGCCCGCGTCCGCCGCCATGCCTTGTGCGAATCCGGATTGGATCGTGGTCTAGATTGTCGGTCGGAGGGAAAGTGGGGGAAGACATTCAGAACGGACCAGGAGTCAGGACTGCACGCCGCCGTACCGGCGTCGCCGCGATTGCCGTTCTTGCTGCCTTGCTCCTCTTCGGCTTCTCGGGAGCGGCGGTCCCGGGCGCCTACGGGTCCCCGGCCCCGGCCTCCTTCGAATCTTCGGCCCCGGCCGATCCACCGGCCTGGCAATCGGCCCCGATCGTGCCGCAACTCAAGGGTCGCCTCCTTGCCCGGCTCCGTTACGACGCCAAGCGAGGAAAGAAGCTCGGGATGCGCTCCGACGTCTTCGCCAAGGTCGGTGACTCGAACACCGAGATGGCCGGCGCTTTCTATGGCCTTGCCTGTGCAAAGCCGGACCCTCCCCTGGGACCGAAGCTGGCGGCGGTGGTGCGACGTTACAACCGGGTGCGCCTGCCGAATCCCGATCCTTTGCCCGGCTGCGGTCCTTCAACTTCGTTTTCGCGGCATTCCGTCGCCACCCGCACCGGCGCCCCGAGTTTCTGGCCGGGTTGGCCGATCGCAAAGTTGTCGGACGAGAGCTACTGGAAAAGCCGGCCGGTTGCCCGCTCGATGAGACCCCGATCGGCTGCGAGCTCAGGGTGACCCGCCCCCGTTACACGCTGATCATGACCGGCACCAATGACATCGGTGTCGACCGTTACTACGGAGCGGTCCCGGGTAGCAACAACCGGCATTGGGTCTCTCGCCTGGTCACCCTCAGCCGGTCAACCGGGACCATCCCGGTGATCAGCACCCTGCCCCGGATGCTTTCCCCCGACCCCGAAAGGCAGTTGATGTTCGACCGGGGCATCGGCCGGATCAACGCGGGCCTCCTCCGTCTCACCCGGGAACGGAAAGTTCCGCTGGTCAACATCTGGCGAGCGGTGAACGAACCGCAGATGGTCAACTTCGGCCTGTTTGACCCTCTCCATCTCGGGATTTACGGTCTGGTTGATCCGAAGAGCAGCCTGGTCCCGGATCCCGCCGCGTTCACCAACTCGGTGATCTTCACCCGCGAGGCCCTTCGTTACGGGGCCAATCGCCGCAACCTGATCATGCTGAAAACCCTGGCCCGGCTCGATCAGGCGATCGGTTGACGTGGGTGGACGGTTCACATGACTTTTCGACCGGCAGCCCACTTCCTGGCCGCGATCCTGGTTGTCGCCCTTCTGGCCGGCTGCGGTTCGGGTTCGGATCAGTCCACCGAGACCGGGTCCGGGCAGTCACCCGCGCCTCTGGCCGACCTGCCGTCCGCGAGCGAGGGTCGGGTACTGCCGGATCTTTCGGCCGCGGCGGGCCAACGACTCAGGCGGGAGGTGGCGCGGGCCGACCGGGAGAAGATGAACCCGGACGTCTTTGCCAAGGTCGGGGATTCGAACACGGAGTGGCCGCAGAACCTCTACGGGCTGGGCTGCCGCGAGGTCGGTTACGGCTCCAACGGCGACCTCGAGTCGGTGGTCGCCAGGTACTCGAAGGTGAAATTCCCCGAACTGGCCGGCCTGTCGGGTTGCTCCCCGATCAATTCGCTGACCCGGCGTTCGGCGGCCGCGGTCTCCGGGGTCTGGACCGAGTGGCTGATGACCCCGACCGAGGATCTGCCGGCCACGGGCATCGCCCCGCCGACCGATGAATGCGAGCCGGAGCAGACCCCGCTCGATTGCGAGATCGGCCTGATCAGTCCGCGCTGGGTCTTGATCATGTCGGGCACCAACGACGCCCTGCTCGGACGCCCGCTAGGCAACACCTACCGCGATGAGTTGGTGAGGATGGTCGACCGGGTGCGTGAACTCGGTCCGGTCCCGGTACTTTCGACCTTGCCGCCGATGGCGGTCCAGGCCCATAACGGGCAGCCGGGCGAGGAACGGATCGGCGAAGCGAACCGGATCATCCGTGAGGTCGCCGAAGAGAAGGAGGTGCCCCTGATCGACCTGCATTCGGCCCTGGCCGCTGCGGGCATGGTCGATCACGGCCTTGCGGCGGACGGCCTTCACCTCGGGGTATACGGCGGCGAGGAACAACCCGACGTGATGCGCGGCTCGGCGATGCTGACCATTCCCGCGCTCCATTACGGGGCGAATCGTCGCAACCTGATCTGGCTTCAGACCCTGGAGAGGCTGGACCGCGCGGCCGGGTAGCGGCCCGGTTTCAATTCACCGCCGCATTCCGGTTAGGCTCGGAGCGGAGGCAGAGAAAGGAACATTCATGCTCTGTGCATTGACTGTCCGCAAGGTGAAGCCGGGCATGGCCAGCGAGTTCATCGAGAACTTCCGGCCGCCCGATGATGAAGTCCCTGGCGGCTGGAAGCGGTTCTTCGCGATCCGCAATCTGGCCGACGAGGACGAAGTCATCACCTTCGGGCTTTTTGACGGCGACCTCGACCAGCTCAACGCGAGCCAGGCCGATGACAACCGCTACGCCGAGCGGATCGCGGCGGTCGAGCCGTTCATCGAGTCGACCGGGACCAGTGGCGTCTTCGAGGTCCTGATCGACCAGGCGATCGACTGAATCGCGGCGGCATCTCCAGGGGCCAGATCGGTCGCCCCGCGAGGGGCAGGCTGGCCTGGCTTTCAGAGATGCCGCCGCCCGCGCCGCCCGACGCCTTGGTCGGACGACGGCCAGTCGAAGCTCAGCCGGAGTTCATCCAGATCGGCCAGCGGGCCCGGCTCACGGTTCCGGTAGGTGGCCAGCTCGCTGCGCACAGCCGACTCGAACATTGCGTCCTTGTCGACCCCGCGGATAGCGGCCTGCCGCTCCATTCCTGTGAGCAGTCCGTCCGGGATCTGTCCCTCCGTCCTCGCCATGGGCCGAACATAGCGCCGGCCTTCAAGGCTGTGTGAGCCATGTCAACCCGACCTCGCCAAAAACCCCGGCATTTGCGGAAACAGTCGCCGGCGCCGGCCGCGCCGTGAAGCCGGGCGGTGCTATGAGGCCGGTCCGCCGGGCTGCTCCGAGTGGACTTTGACCAGCAGGTCCTCGATCCGGTCAAGGTCGATCGGGCCGAGTTCTTCTTCCTCGAAGTAGACCTGCTCGTCGAAGAGGCCGTAGAGGGTGCCCAGAACCTCGCCACCGTCCTTCAGCTTCAAGTTGATCCGCGCACCCCGGCCGACGCGGGGGATGGTGGCAGCGATTTCCTCCCTTGAGCTCACCCCATCAACCTAGCCTCGCCGGGATTGAGGCGCATTCCTGCCGAGATCCCCGAGTGAAAATGCCGCAATTTGCGAGGAACCCGACCGAAGGAGGGGGGCGAGGTTCGGGTCCGACACACCTTGGAGAAACGGATGGACACCTCTTGTCAGGCCGAAAACACCGCTTCCGGTCCCCGCCAGCCGGCATCGGGGGTCTGTTACATCACGCGATTTGCGGGTAAGGCAAGAGGCAGATCGTCCAAGGAGCAGGAGACCCCATGAGGGGAGTTGAAGCAGCAAGCCAGGAAGTTCGCATCGCCGGTGGCGGCCCCGACCAGGCGGCCCGGAAGCGGGCGGCTGTCGAACTCATCAGGAACCACGACCGGCCGCTCAGGTGGACCGCGAGGCGATATTCGATCTGTCCCGAAGATGCCGAGGATGCATATCAGCGTGGTGTCGAGATCCTGCTCTCCAAGGCACCGACCACCGACCTCAGGCAGCTTCTGCCCTGGACCCGGACGGTGATCAAGCACGAGGCGCTGGCGATCCGCAAGAACCGCGAGCGCACTCTCGCCCGGCCGGGCCAGGAACACGAAAGGGAAAGTGATCTCGAAGACTGGGTCCAGCTGATCGCTTCCGAGAGCGACGGGCCCGACGAGATCACGGTCCGGAGGGAAAAGGTTGCCAGAAGCCGCGAGGCCCTCGCGCAACTCAAGCCGGCCGAGCTGAAGGCGCTCACTCAACTGGCGGAGGGATTCTCCTACCAGGAGATCGGGGAAATCAACCAGTGGTCCAGGACCAAGGTCAACCGTTGCCTGGCTGAAGGCCGGGCTCGATTCCGCAGCGTCTTTCGCGATAGCGAATCCGGAGAGCGATGCCCGACCTTCGAACCATTGCTCTCCGCCTGTTGTGACGGCGAACTGGACGAGTTCCAGAAAGCCGAGCTTGAGCGGCACCTGGCGGTCTGCGGCCATTGCCGGTCGACCCTCCGCGCCTATCGGGCGGTGCCTCGGGCGGCTGCGGCGCTGGCACCGCTTCTGCCGGTCAGCCGGGGGCTGCGGGAGCGCGCCCAGGAGATCCTCGTCGACCTTCAGACCCGGTTGCCGGGTTTCGGACGTGGCTCGGAATCCGGCTTCCAGTCCATGGTTGCCACCGGGGGTTCCCGGGGTGCGGGCATGGCGGCGATCGCAAAACTCGCGGCCATCTGTGCCGGGACCGCCGGGACGGCAGCAGTCTGCGCGGCGACCGGGGTGTTGCCAGCAGCCGATCTGCTCCCTGACCGGGACGGGAAGGCCGGGATCGAGCGGAGGGCATCCGCCGAGCCGGAGCCGCCCCGGGAACCGATGGTGTTCGTGCCCTCGAACCCCGAACCGGCCCCTGCTTCCCAGGCGGCGGATCCCGACTCCGGAAACAATTCAGCGAATTCCGAGACTCCGGTGGCCAGCACACCTGAACCGGCAAGTCCGGACCCCGTGGTTACGACCACCGCACCCACGCCGACCGAGTCCGAGTTCACTCCCGAGGCGGCCGGGACGCCGGCGCCCGCGGTCGCAGCTTCGCCACCACCTGCCACGAGCTCGGTCCCGGTTGGGACCGGGCAAGGTGAGTTCTCGCCATGAACCGGATCGGCAACCTGGCCGTGGCGCTGCTCGTGACATTCGCCTGTTCGCTGGCAATCGTCTCCGGGACCGAGGCCGGCACCTTCACGATGAGGCAATGCGAGGGTGCCAAGCAACTGGATTTTCAGGGGGTGTACGGGACCGTAAACGGCAGCAGTCGGTTTGACACGGTCAGCGGGTGCAACCTAGCCGGTTCCGGCGAGCTGGGGATCTATCAGGACCGAAGCGGCACGAAGATCACATATGGCGAAGGTGGTCAGTTCCGGTGGGATGCTCCGTCTGGTATTGAGTTGATAGGTAGCGCCTTCAGTGCGAGGCTGAACGACCAGAACGGATTGACAGCCGAGCTTATTGGCTCAAACGGGGCAACAATTACGGACCTTGACGGGGGGATACCTCATGACGGCGAGAAGCACTCGGCAGATTGGTGGGGGACATTCAACCCACAGAATCTGGTGGTCGCGCGTGTCGTCTGCATGACGACCGCCGGTTGCGAAAACAAGACCGGAGGAGCCAAGGCCTTCATCGAGGTAAATGACATCGAGCTCACCGCCCGGGATGTCTCATCGCCGACCTTGGCTGCTTCGGGTGAACTCTGGGACTGGGCCGGTGACTCGCTCTATCACCGGGGGAATACTTCGATCACGGTCAAGGCGAATGACCAGGGTTCGGGAGTAGCGGCAGCCTGGGTTGAGGTCAACGGTTTCCGGGTCGATTTTCCGGTGGTTTCTTGTCCGGGTGACCAGGGAGCCTACGCGACCCGCTTTTCACCCTGCCCGCTTTCCTACTCCGGAACCAGGAGCATGAACACCTCGCTGGCCCCGTTTCAGGACGGCGTGAATCTGCTTCGGCTCTGCGTCCGGGACTATGCGGACACCGAATCCGGCGCTTCGAAGACCTGTACCGCCTACCGGGCGCTGCGAGTCGACAATCAGCCTTCCAACCCGCCGGTCGATCTCCGGTCGGACGAGGGAACCGCCTGGCAACCGGAGAACGGGTTTACGCTGCGCTGGGAGAATCCGGAGGGGCAGGTTGCCCCGGTCATTGGCGCCGTCTACCGGCTATATGACCTCGGGACGGGCCAGCTGGTCGACTCGCGGTTCTTCGGTGGCAGCGATCTGCGCGAAGCCGGGCCGGTCGAAGTGCCGGCCGTGGGCGCTTACCGGGCAGCGGTTTCACTGGTCGACGGGGCGTCGAATCTCGGTCAACCGGCCGAGACCATCCTGCGCTTTGATGATCGGCCCCCGGGCGATGTCTCCCCGCTGCCGGCCAGTGGCTGGATCTCGCGTGACGAGTTGCCGATCGAGCAGCAGGTCCAGAAGGCCGAGCCGGGTGGTCCGTCGGGAATTTCCGGCTACGCGATGAAGGTCTCCGATGCCGGTCCGGCCTCTCCCTGCGCCGGTGAAATCTGCCTCCCCCCTGAGCTCACGCTCTCCGGGGGAGCAGATCTCAGAACCGCCCCGATCGGGGGCCTCGGGGAAGGCAACCACTGGATCTCTTCGACCGCGGTTTCCGGAGCCCTCCGTTCCTCGCTCGAGCCCGGCAGCACCATGGTCAGGGTCGACCGGACGCCACCCTCCTCGTTCATCGCCGGAGTTCCGAACGGCTGGGTAAACCACCCGGTGACTGTTTCCGTATTGGCGACCGACCGGCTTTCCGGCATGCAGTCGTTGCCGGGGGACGACGGGAATCCGGTCACGGTGATCGACGCTGACAATTATGCGGAGTACAGTTCCCCCGGTGCGGCCGCCACCTTTTCGGTGGCGACCGAAGGGGTGAACAGGGTCAGCTTCTGGGCCGAGGACCTGGCCGGCAACGCCAATGACGGAAAAACCGGTCCGGGCGGGGACCTTCACCCCGCTCCCGGCCAGGCCGTGGTCCGGATTGACATGACTCCTCCCGAGGCTCGATTCGATCCGGTGATGGATCCCCGGGATCCGGAACTGGTCCGCGTCGTCGCCGAAGATCCCGACTCGGGTGTGGCTACCGCGGCAATCGGAATCCGGCGGGCCGGCTCGAGAGCTCGATTTACGCCGCTGCCCACATCCGGAGACGAGGGCGAGTATTTCGCCCGGATTCCCTCCGATGACCTGGCGGACGGCGCATATGAGTTGAACGTCACGGCGTCTGATCGGGCCGGAAACCAGGCCTCCGGGAACCTCACGAATACCAGCCAGCCGATGATCGTCAACCTGCCCCTGAAAGACCCATCCAGGCTCACGGCGTCATTCGATGGCGGCGGAAAGAGCATGCGTTCCAGGTACGGATTGCCACAGTTCGTGACCGGCCGCCTGTATGGCGAGGACGGCCCGCTGGCCGGCCAGACCTTGAGGATCGTCGAGACCTTCGCGACCGGTTCAAGGCGTCGATCCGGTACCCGAACAGCGTTCACCGATGGCGCCGGCAGGTACCGCGTAAGACTGGCTGCCGGAACCTCCCGCAGCGTTGACGTCGTCTTCGACGGCAGCCGGAAATTCGCTCGCGCGGCCGGGGCCCGGCTTCACCTGAATGTGAAGGGAAAGGCCAGCTTCCGACTGAAGCCGGGAAAGCTCTTCAATGGCGGCACGGTCCGGATGAGAGGCTCGGTTGGATTCCGGGGTGCCCTGCCGCCGGCCAACGGCAAGCTTGTCGCGGTTCAGTACTTTGACCCCTCGCGGCGCAAGTGGCGTCCGGTCGAGGTGCTGCGAACCGGCCGTCGGGGCCGCTTCACCTACACCTACCGCTTCCGTACGGTCACTTTCCCGCAGAAGTTTCTCTTCCGGGCCAGCCTCCTGCCCGAAGCCGGCTGGCCGTACTTGCCCTCGACATCCGGGCCCCGATCGGTAATTGTTTACCCCAAGGGCTGACATGGCAGGGAAGGAGGCAGCATGAACCGGATACCGCGTCCGTCACCGGCAATGGTCGTGGCGCTGATCGCCCTCGCGGTCGCGATCGGGGGAACCGCGGCAGCCCTGCCCGGGAGGTTCGGGGTCGGCCGCAATGACCTGCAGAAGTCTTCGGTCGGGGCCAGGGCATTGGGCAAGATGCGGCTCGACCAGGGCGTTGTACTCAGGTCGGAGGATCCGGTCGCCGGCGACGGACTTTTCACCGAGTCGACGGGTCTGATCCACTGCCCGCCCGAAGCTCCCCTCGCCATCGACCCCTATGTCGGGGGGCTGGGGCCTGATGCTTTTGAGCTTAAGCGTGAATCTCTTCCCAATCGCTGGGGTGGCCCGGTGGGCTACAAATTCACCATAAGCAGCGATGAGGGTCCGGATGTCGGCTACACGGTCAAGGTCAACTGCCTTCCGACCCGGTAACCGTTTCGTCCCTTAAGGACCAACGGCCCCGAGGAGGGGCCGTTGGCGAGGGAGGAGAGGTACTACATCGACTGACGAGGTTATGAGGTCAGCCGATCTTCTCCGGTTCGCCGTTCTCCAGCGGCGTCCGGGCTAAGCGGTTTGGTCTAGACCAGAGCCGAAAGCTGCTCCGTGACCTTGTTGACCAGTTCCTGGGCCTTCTTGCCCTGCTCGTCGGCGACCTTGCTGACGTCGGCCTGGGCCTGCTGGGCACGCTTGGTGACCTCGTTCACGCGGGCTTCGATCTGCTTGTTGACGTCCTTGTTGGTCGTCTTGACAGTCTTCTCGAAGCTCTTCCGCTGCTGGCGGACGGTCTTCTCGAGGCTCCGGCGCTGCTTGCGGGCCTGGGTGGTCGCCTTGCGACGGGTGGTGACGCCACGACGCTCGGCACGCTTCACGGTCTTGGTGAGGTCGGCACGGTAGCCCTTGACCTTCTTCTCGGCACTGGCCTGATCGGTCCAGTCCTCGATCGCCTCGGAAACGCGGTCGGCCAGGTTGAGGGCGGCGCCTACCGGCACGTCAACACCCTTCTTGGCGTACTCGACGGCGGCCTCCTGGACCTCTTCGAGGCGGCTCTTGGCGTTCTCGGCGTCAAGCTTGGCGGCGTGAACGGCCTTCTTCTCGGCCTCGGCGCGAAGCTGGGCGGCAGTGCGCGGCTTCTTCGCGGTCGACTTCTTGGCGGCGGGCTTCTTGGTGGTGGTCTTCTTCTTGGTCTCGGCCATTGGAATCAATCAGTCCTTTGTTGTTGGAAACAGATTACTTACTTCTAAGGATGTTTGAAGTGTAGCAAGCAAACACGAACACATGTTCCTTTTCGGTGTGACCTCGATCACAGAGCCTGGATTCCCATTGCCAAGCCAAAAAAGAGGGAGTGAATCGGCCCGCAATCGGCGTTGCAGCCAGGAATCCGGTCGATCAGATGTTCGTATAGAGGCGAACAGCCGCCCCGCGAAAGAACCGCTCCGGTGACGTTTCGCAGGCCGGTTCAGGCGACCGGGCGGGCCGCGATAAGGGTGTCGAGACCTTCGCCGCTGGCTGCGACGGTGACCGGGAATCGCTCCTCGAGGGCCAGGCCGACCTCGCTCAGGCCGCCCTCGCCGAGATCGACCAGGGCCCCTGCCTCGCGGGCGATCAACTGTGCCGCGGCCACATCGACCGAACGCGAAAGGTGAGGGAAAGCGAGTCCGTCGAAGCGGCCGGCCCCGACCGAGGCGATCGATATCGCCAGTGACCCGACGCATCTGATCCGGTAGACCTTGCCGACCAGTCGCTCCAGCATCGGGACGACCTGACCGGGCTCCGAGCCTTCGATGCCGACCACCTCGAGCCCCTCCCGCGGCACCAGAGTCAGCCTCTTCTCGTTCAGATAGGCCCCCTCGCCGGACTGGGCGAGAAACTCGTCACCGGTACCGAAGTCGTACACATAGCCGAATTCCACCGCCGCCATGTTCGGGGCGGTCGCCACGGCGATCGAGAGCGAATGCTGGGGGATGGTGCGCTTGAAGTTGAGCGAACCGTCGATCGGGTCGATCACAACCCAGGCGGACCCGCCCCCGTTGAACTCGACCGTGCCCCGCTCCTCCGAGATCGCCGTAAAGGCAGCGGCACCGCTGTCGGCCAGATTCTCGAGTTCCGCGAAGATCACGTCCTCGCACATCCGGTCCAGCACCAGGGTGTGGTCTCCGCCTTCGCCGATCCCCTCGTAGTTGTCACGCTCCTCGATCGTCTCGTACCTGTCGAAGAGCTTCTTCTGTTCCACGACGATCCGGCGACAGATCCCTGTCCAGTCGGCGTCGAGGGCGGGGTCGGCGGGGAGTTGGCTCACCCGCGACATCCTAGAGACAAAGGTTCGTTGACCAGCGGGTCGGATTTCCGGCGAGAATGACGGAAATCCGACCCACCGGAGTTGGGGACGAAACGGGGCCTCGGGTAACTTGGGGGTGTGAGCGATCCCGACCCCGAGACCGATGCCGGAAGAGATCCCGGTCCCGGCCGGGAACTGGTCCGAAAGCATGGCACCGGAGCGCTGCTGATTCGTGGTGGCGCCGGGACGGGCAAGAGCACAGCGCTCAGGGAAAGGGTCATTCACCTCTCCCGTCCGGAGGCTGACGACGCCGCTTCGGACCGGCCCGCGCTGGACCCTTCCCGGGTGGCGCTGATCGCCTCGACCGTTCGGACCGCAACCGCCCACCGGCTCAAACTTGAAGACGGTCTGCCCGGCCCTTACGAATCGCTTTCCGTATTTACCTGGGAGGGTCTGGCCGAGGAAATACTCCGCCACCGGCCGGTCGAGGCCGGACTCGCGCCCTCCTTCGAGGTGATCGGTGCAGCCGAGCGACTGGCGATGCTGCTGTCCCGGGTCGACGAGTTGCCGCTCCGCCACCACGAGATCCGTGGAAACCCGGCCGGCCTCCTGCGCGAGCTTCTGGTCGGGATCGACCGGGCCAAGCGGGAAGGGACCGATGGCGGTGAGCTTGCGGACCTGATCGCGATCCACGACCGGATCCTCGCGTCGGCCGACCTGCTGGACCGCAACGACCTGCCCCGGATCGCCACCGGCCTGCTGGCTGACCCGGCAATCGCGGAGGAGGCGATCGGTCGCTTCCCCCATCTGGTTATCGACGAACTGGAAGATCTTCACCCCGCCCGGGCCGGTTTGCTGGAAAAGCTTGCCGCGGCCGGACCCGTGAGCGTGGTGGCCGCGATCGATCCCTCCCGGGCGATATACGGCCCGGGCGCGGAGCAGCGCTTTCTCGCGGCTTTCCCTCAACCCGAACAGTTCACGCTCGACGAGGCCTGGCGCATGGGCGAGGTGCGGATCAAGGCCGCCCGGGCGGCGCTCGGCAGCGGACCCTTGCCGGAAGGTGCATGGGAAGCCAGGGGCCAGACGGGCTCGGTCCGGTACTGGCGGCCGGCCTCGCCCAGGGCGGAAGCCCAGGCAGTGGCCCGGGAGGTCGAACATCAGATCGCGTCCGGAACCCCGGCCGAGGAGCTGGCGATCGCAGTGCCGGATGTGAACTCGCAGGGGGTGGCGATCGTCGGTGCCCTGGCCGAACGGGGCATCCCTGCCCGTCCGGGCGGCGGGGCAGCGCTCTTCCGTCAACCGGAGGTGCGGGACACGATCGCCTGGCTTCGGGCCCTGACCGATCCCACCGATGCCCGGGCGGTCACCCGGGCCCTGATGAGGCCGCCGACCGAGCTGCGTTCGCTCGACCTCGCCCGGCTCACCCAGATTTCCAAACGCCGCAAGCTGGACATGGTCAGCGCCTGCGAGGCCTCGCTCGAATCTCCGCAGATGACCCCCGAGGCCCGTCAGCGGATCGAAGGCTTCCTCGGTCTCTACCGGGCGGCATCGGGTGCGCTCGACACGCGCCGGCCCGATGCATATGTGAGGCGGCTGATCGAGCGGATCGGGTTCCGTCGCCAGCGACTCTTCGCCGCCCGGCCCGAGACAGCCGAACGGCTGCTCGGACTCTCCCGGCTGGCCCAGATCGCAACCGACTTCTCACGTCGCGATCCGAACGCCTCGGTTCGGGAGTTCACCGACTTTCTGGAGGCGCTGGCCGATGGTGGTCTCGAACCGGTCGGCGGCCCGGATCTGCCCGGGGCGGGAGCGGTGCCGGTGATGAATCTCGACATGCTGAAGGGCGGGGAATGGACCCGGATCTGGGTGCTCGGCCTGGAACGACCCTTCGGGATCACCCGCAACCCCGGCCCCGGCATCGGTGACGACCAGACTCATCCCGGCGGGCCCGAGGCGGCCCGGGTCGCGGTTGCCACTGCACTCACCTCGGCCCGGGAAGAGGTCGTCCTCTCCCGCTCCGGCGAGGTTGAACCGGACCCGGTCGCGGCAATTCTCGAAGCGACCGGCGGCCTTGAAGAAATCCAGGGCGAGGAACTGTTCGGCCCGGCCGAGGATGTCGCCGCCACCTACCGGGCGATGCTCGGTGAAGTGATGGAAGCTTCCTGGAAGGCAGGCTCGGAGTTGAACGAGCCGCGGCTTGACACCGCGATCGACGTGAACCGGGCCGTGGCGAGATATCTCGAGCTGCTGAAGCTCGCTGCGCTGGCCCAGCGTGACGACGGGGCCAGCGACGAGGAAGCGATCGCTGCGGTGAACGGGCTGCTCGCCCAGATCGCCACGCCGGAACAGCTGGCCGAACTCGACGCCTCCACTCTGGACCCTTACCTGCTCGCCCAGGAACGCGAGCGGGGTATGAGGCAGGGTCTCGCCGACTCCCGCTCCGAGCCTTCGCTGGACGCTTTCCTGCCCCGGCGGGGTGATGACCTTCGCCTCTCGGCCACCGATCTCGACATGTACCTCACCTGCCCGCTCAAGTACAAGTTCGCCCGGGTCTTCGGGATCCCGACCCCGCCGACCGTGAACATGAAGTTCGGCATCGTGATCCACAACGTGCTCCAGCGATTCCACGAGCTGGAGTTGGATGTGGGCCGGCCGGTTCCCGACGGCGAGTCCCGGCTGATGAGCTTGTTGGAGGAGGGCTGGCGCCGCGGCGGGTTCGGTGACAGCCACGACGAACTCCAGTTCCTCGACCGCGCCCGCGAGGCGATGCGGGCCTACTGGCGAAGCGAAGAGGCCTCCGATTCCGCACCGGCCTTCCTCGAGCGGCAGTTCGAGTTCAAGGTTGGCCCTCATTTCCTGCGGGGCAGGGTCGACCGGGTCGACCGCAAGCCGGACGGCGAGTTCGAGGTGATCGACTACAAGACCGGCCAGCGGATCGACTCCTCGCGCCACGGCGGTGACATCCAGCTGGCTCTCTACCGGCTCGGGGCCAGGGAAGCCTGGGGCATCGAGCCGGAAGCGGGTAGCTACTACTACGTGCTCGAGGGAGAAAAGGTCGAAGTCGAGGCCTCGCCCGATGACCGTGAACGGGTCGAGCGGACGGTGCTGGAAGTTGGCGAAGGAGTGCTCGGCCAGGACTTCGAGCCGCGACCCTCACCGGCGGTCTGCGGCTGGTGTGATTTCAGGCTGGTCTGCCCGGCCGCCGAAGCCTGAGGTCCAGCTCGCGAAACCCGCGGCCCGGCTCCAGGACCCTGAGGTGTTTGCCGGTCAGTCGCTGTCCTGGTTTTTCAGGAAGCGCTGGAACTCCATCGCCAGCGCGTCCCCGCTCGGCACATCCAGTTCCGGCCCCCGGCGCTGCCGCTGCTCGGTTTCAATTCGCTCGACCAGCTCCTCCACCTCCGGATCGGCGGCGACGGCACGGCCGATCTGTTCCTCGTAGCTCATCGTCTCGTCTTCGAGTCCGGAGATGTCGGCAGCGACGTGGGTGATCGACTCAAGCTTCTCGCTCAGGGCGAGGGCCGCTTTCGGATTGGGCACCGCGGCGACGTAATGGGGCACGGCCGCCCAAAGCGAAACCGAAGGCAGCCCGGCGGCCCGGCAGCGGTCGTGAATCACACCGACGATGCCGGTCGGGCCCTCATAGTCGGAGCGCTCGAGCTCGAGGCTGCGCACGGTCGCCTCATCGGTCGCGACGCCGGTGATCGGGACCGGCAGGGTGTGGGCGACCTCGGCGATCAGCGAGCCGAGCACCACCACCAGCCTCACGTCCAGCTGCTCTGCAACCTGCACCACCATTTCCGAGTAGGTGCGCCACTTGAGATTGGGTTCGGTTCCGTCCAGCAGGACCAGGTCCCGGTCGGCTCCCTGGGCCCGGGCCGCGATGAAGGTGTTGGAGGGCCACTCGATCCGGCGATGCGCGCCTTCCTCGAGCCGGATCGTCGGGCGGTTGGCCTGGAAATCGTAGAAATCCTCGGGGTCGACCTCGGCCAGCACGTCCACTTCCAGCGAGTCGGCCAGGGTCTCCAGGGCGGATGACGCCGCGCTGGCAGCGTCGTTCCAGCCGCGGAAGGCGCAGACCATCATCGGGTCGCGCAGCTTCGGCGGGTTCATCTCCCAGCGGAGTTGGTCCATGAGTTCAATGTAGCCGACCCGCCTTCCCGGCCCGCTTGCTCCCGGCCGAAGCTGCGCGGCATTGTCCCGCCCGTCTGCGGCTTCGGTCAGGATGTGGGGCGATGGAAGCAGGTACCAGAAACGGAACCCCCGTGGTCGAGCTCACCCCCGGTCAGAGCTTCACCGGTCGCTACGCCTGCGCCCGCAAGGACCGGCTCACCGCAAAGAACGGATCGGCCTACCTGGCCTTGGAGTTGCGCGACCGGACCGGCTCGATCCCGGCCCGGATCTTCCGTGACGCAGACCGGATCGGGATCGGCTTCGAGCGGGGCGATGTGGTCGCGGTGAAAGGCCGGGTCGAACAGTTCCGCGGCCAGCTTTCGGCCGAGATCGAGGACGTGAGGAAGATCGACGCGGCCGAAATCGACCCGGCGGACTTCCTGCCCACCGCCTACCGGGACCGTGACGAGCTCGAAGGCTTTCTCGAACATCTCGCCCGCGAGGTCCACCATCCCGGTTACCGGGCGGTGGTCGAGGATCTGCTCTTCACCGGAGACAGCGCGGAGGGGTTTCGCCTCGCACCCTGCACCCGGGGCGGTCACCACGCCTACATCGGCGGCCTCTCCGAGCACACAGTCGCAGTCGGCACCCTGGTCACCGAGACCTGCGTGCTTCATCCGAAACTGAACTCGGACCTGCTCATGGCTGCCGCCCTGATCCATGACATCGGCAAGACCGGCGAGTTCACCTACGGGGCGGAGATCGGCCTGAGCGACCGGGGCCGCAGGCTCGGCCACCTGCAGATCGGGGCGGAGCTGATCACCGCTGCCGGTGAGCGGGCCGGGCTTGAGCAGCTCGAGAGTGATGCCCTTCTCTCAACGGTGATGTGCCATCACGGGACCGACGCGCTCCGGCTGCGTCACTTTCCCTCGGCCGAGGCGATCGCCCTCTACCGGCTGAACGCGCTCGACGCCCAGGTCAAGACCGCGCTCGAACACGGCCTGACCTGAACGGAGTCGGAAGGTTCCGGTGGCAAGCCCCGGGGCGGACCTAGGCCCGGCTGAAGGGCAGGACCTCGGTCAGCCAGGTGACCAGGAAGTCGGGGTTGCGGGTCTGGGTGTGGATGGCGCCGGGGCCGGTGAATTCCATCACGAAGCCCTCGCCGGACTTCAATGTGTTCATCAGGCCCGAGGAAGCCTTGCGGGTCTTGTACTCGATCGACGGTTCAAAGGCGACCAGGTGGCCGGAGTCGACCACGACCTGCTCGCCCGCGCCCAGTTCGATCCGGTCGATCGCGCCGTAACAGGAAACGACCACGTCACCGCCGCCGGTCGCCCGGATCAGGAAGCCACCCTCGCCGCCACCGATGTTCTTGAAGCCTCCCCACTTGGTGTCGATCTCCACGCTCGCTTCGGAAGCTAGGTAGGCCCCCCTGGTCAGGAAGAGCTCCTCGCCGACCGGTAACACGACAGCGTCACCCGGAAGGTTGGCCGCGACGTCAACCCAGCCGCCCTGCTGCGGTGCGGTCAGGGTGGTCATGAAGAGCGACTCGCCCCCGAGCACCGAGCGCTTCAACCCCTTCATCAGGCCACCCTGGACCTTGGCCTCTACCTCGACGCCGGCCGAGGTCATCGCCATGGCCCCCGACTCGGCTCTGAGTTGCTCGCCTCCGGCGAGGGAGCAGCGGACGATTGCGAAACCAGGGTTGTGACGGATCTCGGTATTCATGCGCCCACCCTAGCCGCCGAGATCAACTCCGGGTAAAGGTTCCGGGATCAGTCGGGCGAGGCTTCCGTGTCGGGGGGCGTTTCGATTTCGGCGAGGGCCTTGCCCTCGGCTGCTTCCTTGAACTTCTCGGTCATCGTCGGATTCCCGCGGGTCAATTTCTTTATCGAGAGATCCTGGGCCTTGTCATTTGCGAGACGCATCTGGTTTGCCGACTTGAGCAGCCACTCTTTGGTCTTGCTGAGGTTTGCAATGGACTTGTCAATTTGATCGATCGCCTTGTCGAACTGATCCGAGGCGATCCCGAAGTTTCGTTGGAAGCCGCTCTTGAAGCTCTCCATCTCCTCCTCGAAGTTGGTGATGTCGATGTTCTGCGCCTTGACCAGGGCCAGTTCGGACTTGACCTCCGAGGTCTTGAGGGCTTCGTTGCGGATTAGCGTCAGGATCGGGATGAAGAACTGCGGACGGACCACATACATCCGCGGGTACAAGTGCGAAACATCGATGATGCCCGTGTTGTAGAGCTCGTTCTCCGGCTCGAGCAGGGTGACCAGAACCGCGTATTCGCACCCCTTCTTGGTGCGGTCGGAATCCAGTTTCTTGAAGAAGTCTTCGTTCCGCTTCTTGTTTTCGCCCTCATCGAGTTCGTTCTTCATCTCGAACATGATCGAGACGAACTCGGTGCCGGACTCGTCGGACTCGCGAAAGATGAAGTCCCCCTTGGTGCCGGTGCTGGCATCGTTGTCCTTGCCGAACTCGGCATTCGGGAAGGCGCCCGCGCGGATCTTGTTGAACTCGATCTCGCAGTGCTGCTCGAGGGTCTCTCCGACCATCTTCGTCGACAGTCTCGCCTTGTGGTCCCTCAGGCGTTCGATCTCGCCGTCCCGCTCCCTGAGCTCGATCTCGTAATTCTGCTTTAGCTCGTCGCGCTCCTTCTCGACTTCACCGACGGCTTCGTTGAGCGCCAGTTTCCGGGCAGTATCGGCGTTTTCCAGCTGCGACTTGAGGCGCTCGATCTCGGCGTCCTTCTTCGCGACCTCGTCCTTCATCTCTCCGGTGACCTTCGCCTGCACCAGCGCCGAGCTCGACTTCAGCTCCTCCCTGAGTCGTTCGATCTCCAGATCCTTCTGTGCGGCGGCTTCCTTGAGTTCACCGGCAACCTTGGTCTCGGCCAATTCAACCGCGTTCTTCTTCTCTTGCTCGGCGAGCTCCAGCCGATCGTGGAGATCCTTGTCGAAGGCTTCGTCGCGCACCTGTTTCAGGATGTCCGCATAACCCGCTTCGTCGATGTTGAAGGCTTTCCCGCAATGCGGGCACTTGATTTCGTGCATGTGTCGATTCCTCTCCGGACTTGCCGGTGGCCAACTGAGGTTAGGTGCTGGTCAGGATGCTCGAAGTGAGTCGGCCCGCAATGCCGTTTCTGACATCAGTCATCCGGACCCGGCCGGCGCCGCGAACGCTTGGTTTCCGACCGGTGGCGTTTTGATTCGAGTCGCCTGGTCTTTGAGGCTCGGGTCGGTTTGGTTGGCCGGCGGCGGCGGGGAACGGCGAGTGCGTCGGCCAGTTTCGATTCCAGGCGTTCCAGGGCGAGGTCGCGGTTGCGGGTCTGGGAACGCGCGTCCTGGCTGACCGCCGTGACCACCGGGCCGAGCTTGCGGGTGACCCTCGCCTTCTGGGACTCGTTCAGGGTGAGCGACCCTTCGACTTCGAAGACTGCCTCGATCCGGGAGGCGGTGACATTGGCGTGCTGGCCGCCGGGACCGGAGGACCTGGATGCCCGAAGGGTGATTTCTCCGACCGGGATGAAGGGCCCGCCGCGGGGCCGGATGCCGGCCCTCACGTGGACGCCCCTGAGCCCGCACTCACGCCGACGCCCCGGTGCCTGCCGGGGAATCGGGAGCCGGATCTGCGAGCGCCTCGGTTCCGGGATCGGCCGGGTCGCTCGGGCCGTCCTTGAAGACCCGTCTGAGGAGTCGCCAGGCCATGTAAAGGGCGAGCATGGCGAAGCCGATCCTGAGGGCGCGCTCCGGCACCGCGTTGGCGACGACCACGCCGATCAGCACCCCGACCGGGGAGAGCAGGCCGATCACTGCCGCGTCCTTCAGGTTGACGTTGCCGTAGCCATACTGCCGCCAGGTTCCGACCACCGAGACGAGCGCGATCATCAGTAGCGAAGTCGACTCCGCTTCGACCTGCCCCTTTGAAAGCACGGCGGTCATCGCCGGCACGAAGACGATGCCGCCGCCGACCCCGATCAGGCCGGCCACCATGCCGCCGATGAAACAGATCAGGCAGGCGATCGCGATGTCCATCAGCCGACCACCATCTCGATCGCCACGCCGATCAGGAGAGCTGCGAAAAGAAGGGACACGGATTTCTCCGGGATCCGCTGCTGGATCGCGGTGCCGCCGATCACGCCGAGGATCGCCGGGCCGACCAGAATCAGGCCGGTCTCGACGTCCACGTTGCCGTAGATCCCACCCTGCATTGCGGCCGCCAGCAGGGCGATCACGATGATCGCGGCAAGGCTGGTGCCGGTCGCCAGGCGATCGCCGTAGTGATAGAGCGCGATCAGCATGGGCACGATCACGGTGCCACCACCGACCCCGAAAAGACCGCTGAAAGCACCGGCCAGGGTGCCGATCGCGGCAAGTCCGATTATGCGCCGTGACTCCATCCCGCGATACTACGGGCATGGCCGCCTCAGACTCTCCTCTCTCCGTACTGTTGGAAAACCCTTCGAAGTCGGCTCTGATGAGCGACGTCGATGGCACGCTCTGCCGGATCGTCGACAGACCGGACCAGGCCCGGGTGCCGGTGCGGGCCCGCGAGAGCCTCGAAACCCTGGCTGATCACCTTGCGCTGGTGGCCTGCATCACCGGCCGGCCCTCGCCGGTGGCCAGGAAGATGGTTGGTGCCGGGAAGATCACCTATTTCGGCAATCACGGACTCAGCTTCATCAAGCCGGGTCAGGAACGGCCGACCGTGGTCATCGAGGGCGAGGAGGCCGATCGCGCCAGGAAGTTCGTGCGGGATAACGACAATCCGTTCTGGGTCACCGCGAAGATCCGGGTCGAGGACAAGGGGCCGATTCAGGCTCTGCATTGGCGGGGTGCCGGCCACCGGACCGAGGAAGTGGTCAGGATCATCGCCGACCACGCGCAGTCGGCCGGCCTCGCAACGCATTGGGGTCGCAAGGTGCTGGAGCTCCGCCCTCCCGGCATGGAAGGCAAGGCCGGCGCCGTGGACGAGCTGCTCGACGGGACCGAGATCGAAACGGTGGTCTTCGCCGGCGATGACCGCACCGACTTCGATGCGGCGGTGCGCCTCAAGAATCTCGCCGATGACGGAAAGCTGAAGAACCTTTTGCTGGTCGCGATCGACTCCGACGAGGGTCCGCCTGAACTGGTCGAAATGGCCGATCTCGTCGTCGCGCAGCCGGAAGAATGGATTGACTTGATCGAGGATCTCGCCGCCGGATTCGGCGAGCAGTCAATCGAGGCCGCGGCGGACTCCTCCCAACCGGGCGCCACTCAGCCGGAGTAGGGCTTGTCCTTCGCCGAACTGCTCAGGGCCACCGTCTTTCTGGCGGCCGGCGGGGCGACTGCCCTCGGGGCGATTGCGGTGCTGGGCGTTCGCGACGCCGAGAACACGACGATCCTGATGATCGGAGCCATCTGGTGGATCGTCGCCGCCTGGATCGGCCTGAGCCTGGGCGCCGCCGACCGTTCGGCCGACGCCATGCGTGAAACCCTGGCCGACGCCAGGACCGTCAATTCGAACTCGCCGGGAGTTTCGATGCCCTCGCCGGGTCGGGTGGCCTGGGGTCGCCTCAGCCCGATCCTCGCTGCGGTCGGTCTGGCCGGGGCGATCGGGGTTGTCTTCCCGGAGGTCGCTGTGGTCGGTTCCGGTTACGCCCTGCTGGTCGCCCTTGCCTGGCGAAACCGGGAATCGGCGGTGCTGGCAATCGAGGGTCGGGACGGGGTGCGATTCCTGGTCGAGTCGGCCTCACCTCTGAAACCGGTCAAGCTGGTCCGAAGCCCCGGCTTTCGCGCCTTCTGATCGCCGTCACGCGGCGCCATTGGCGGACGCTCAAGAGCTGACGCTTCCCGGGGAGTAGGGTCGGAGCATGGCCGACGGATGGAGTTCCACCACCTACACGGAGTGGCGCGAAACCTGCGACACCCTTCACGCCCACACCCAGTTTCTCGGCAAGCTTTGTGTTGCCCTGGCGCCGCCGGAACCGCAGCTGCAGCATGCGGCCTTGAGACTGACAGCCCGCGGTTGGGAAACCCTGCCGCTGCCGGCTCCGAACGGCAACGGCGTCTTCGCCGCAGTCCTTGACCTCCGCAACCACCACTTGCTGATCGAACATTCGGACGGCATGGGGGCCGAAATCGCTCTCGCCCCGAACCGGCCGGTCGGAGAAGTCGTGCGGGAGGCCCTGGCGGCGATCGGCGGAACTGCCGGGCCGGTCGAGATCGACCCGACCCCGCAGGAGGTGAGCTGGACCGTTCCGCTCGATGAGGACGATGAGCACCGGATCTATGACCCGAACCAGGTCAGGGCCTACTTCGAAATGGCAACCGCAGCCGGCATGGCGCTGAACCGCTTCCGGGCCCCGTTTCGCGGGCGCTCGACCCCGCTCAACGCGTGGTGGGGTTCCTTCGACCTGGCGGTGAACCTCTTTTCCGGCCGACCGGCGGAGCCGCCCTCTCAGGACTTCATCATGCGAAACGCGATGGACGCCCAGGAAGTGGCGGTGGGTTGGTGGCCGGGGGATGACCGCTACGCCAAGCCTGCGTTTTACGCATACGCGCATCCGGCCGAGGAGGGTTTCTCCGGTCGGGACCTCGGACCGGCGCCCGGACGCTGGAGCGAGGAACTCGGCGAATACCTTCTCGACCACGAGGAAGCAGCGGCAACGGGAAACCCCGAACAGGCAGTTATTGACTTCTGCGGCGAGATCTTCAGCCACGCTTGTGCAGTCTGCGACTGGAACCCGGCCCTCGCTGCCAGCGCCGCCGGAGATCCGCCCCCGATCCGCTAGCTGCCTACTTCCACCAGGGGCCCGTGTTCTTGACCTGCCCGGCAGTCAGCCAGGCCCGTCGGGCGGTAGCAATTCCGTAATCCATGAACTCGAGGGTGTCAGGCCGGTGGGCGTCGGTGTTGATCACGATCTCCACTCCGGCCTCGGCGGCCATGCGGGCGTGAATCTCGTTCAGGTCCCGGCGGCGGGGATTGCCGTTGATCTCTATCAGGGTCTCGTGCTCGACCGCGGCCGCGATCACTCTTTCCATGTTCAGCGGGTAGGGGTCCCGCTGGTTGATCAGCCGGCCGGTCGGATGGCCGATGCAGTCGACCAGCGGGTTCTCGATCGCGGTGACCATCCGCCCGGTCATCTTGTCCTCGTTCTCGTCGAAGGCGGTGTGCACCGAGGCGATCACCCAGTCGAGGGCTTTCAGCAGGTCATCTTGGTAATCGACTTCGCCGCTGGGGTGAATGTTTACTTCGGAGCCGGAGAGCAGGCGGATACCGTGGTCTTCGTTGTTGAACTCGGCGATCTCCTCGATCCGTTGCCAGAGGCGGTCGGCATCGACGTTGTTGCCGAAACCATGCGATTCGGAATGGTCGGTTATCGCCAGGTACTCGTATCCGAGAGCCTCGGCTGCGGCGGCCATTTCCTCGAGGGAGGCGATCCCGTCGGAAAGCGTGGTGTGGCAGTGGAGGTCGCCTTTGATCTGGCTGCGTTCGACGAGATCGGGCAACTCTCCCTTCGCCGCAGCATCCAGTTCTCCCCGGTCCTCTCTTAGCTCCGGCGGGATGTACTGGTAACCGAGCCGCTCATAGACCTCTTCTTCGGTGGCGAAGAACTCAGTCTCCTCTGCCCCGCGAGCATTGCCGCGCTCCGACTTGATCCCGTTCTCGGAAACATGGAACCCCTGGGCCACCGCCCGCTCCCGAAGCTCGGCGTTATGCGGCCCGGAGCCGGTGAAGTGCTGGAGCAGATTGCCGAAGGCTTCCGGCTCGACGATCCGGACGTCCACGCCAATGCCCGAGTTGGTGGTCAGCTTCACGCCCTTGTCGCTGGGTTTGCCGTGCTCGGATACGAGTTCATGCCCGGCGATTTCCGCGGCCAGGGTCTTCGGGTCGGTCGAGGTGGCGATCAGGTCGATGTCGTGGCAGGTTTCGGTGAGCCGGCGGACCGAACCGGCGATCTCGGCCTTGTCGCATCCCGGCTCCAAGCGAAGTGCCTCGACCAGCTCTTTCGCGGTCGGCAGGATCTCGTCGAGCCTGAGCCGGGTTGGACCCTGCGGTTCGGCGTCCAGCTTGTCGAGGCCGGTCAGGATCTTCTCCTCGACCTTCGGCCCGAGGCCCTTCATCTCCCGCACCTTCTGGGCCTCGGCCGCTGCGCGCAGGTCATCCGGACCGTTCACATCGAGTTCATCGTGGAGCCGGCGGATCGTCTTCGGACCAAGCCCCGGGATCTTGCTGATCTCCAGCAGCCCCTCGGGGATCCGCTCCTTCAGCTTCGCCGCGGCCGGGATCTCACCGGTCTCGACCAGGGCGAGGATCTTTTCCTCGAGGGTCTTGCCGACCCCGGGCAGTTCGGTGATCGTGCCGTTTCTCGCCATCTCTTCGACGGAACGGCCCTCGTTCTTGATCGTCCGGGCCGAGTTCGTGTAGGCGAGGACCCGGTACTGGTCGGCCCCGTCGAGCTGGTAGAGCACCGCGAGCTCCTCCAGGGCCTCGGCGATCTGGGCATTCGTCATAGACGGAACCTACCCGACCGTTTTCTGGCCGACTCGAGCGCCATACCGTACACTGTCCTATATGGGTGGCAAAGCTGGTGGGAAAGTCAAGTTTCTGTCGATCTTGCTTGTGGCGCTGTTCGCGACCTTGCCGGTCTCGCCGGCCGATGGGTCCGGGCGGGTGAGCTCGAAGGTATCGATCGAAATCTGGCCCAGGAAGGGCGTTTTCGGTTTCGTCGAAAGCGCGAAACGGGGCTGCGAGACGAACCGCTTGGTCCGGCTGTTTCGAAAGCAGGGTCGAAAGCTGGTTCTGGCCGGAAGTGACAGGACCTCCCGGACAACCAACGGCTTCATCTGGATTGTCAAGGACGGTCGTGCGACAGCCGGGACGCTGGTCGCGCGAGCAACGCCCAAACCAGGCTGCCGGCCAAGCGTTGCCAGAAGGAAGGTAAGTCCGAGGCTCGGCGAATATCCGATTTGCCCAGCGAGATTTTCCGAGATCTGCCACATCCCCCAAATCAAGATCGAGGATAAGGTCTCCTTGGTACAACCCGATTGCAAGGTCTGGAGTGAACTCACCTACGCCAGCCATTGCGTCGTAAAGGTGACTCAGGGTCCCGTTCCCTACTGTTGTTGGGCTTGGGGTGCAGCCAATTGGAACGACCGCGAGGATGGGCGCTACTTCGAGATCAAGGCGATCGAGACTGGCGCCAAGGCTCCGTCGACGAACTACGGGCCCACATTCGCTGGCTGGTTGCCGAACAGGAATTCCGCCAGGTACAACGTTACGGAGTCAACTCTTCCGCCGTGGACGGAATTTCCGAACGCGAAGTGGTTCACGCCGGAGAACCCCATGGCGGCGCCGGGCACCCCCGGTGGGCCCATCTACTTCAACTGGGATGCTGGAGCCCTGGGGACTTTCAGTCTTTACATGGGCGGTTATCTGTACCGGAAAGAGTGAACGGTGGCGTATCGGGACGTGGTTCTCAGGGGAGTTCGATGAGTACGATCCCCGGGTGCCCTCATCGGAGCAAGAGCAGTACCGTAGATCCGCCTGGGTGATTCTGCCCACCTACAACGAGGCAGTGAACATCGGCCGCATGGTCGAAGCACTCGGCCCGAAACTGACCCACGAGGGTGATCGAATCCTGATCGTCGACGACGCGTCTCCCGACGGGACAGGTCGCATTGCCGACCAGATCGCCGGGGATAACCCCAAGGTGCAGGTTCTCCACCGCCGGATCAAGGAGGGACTCGGACCTGCGTATCTCGCTGGATTCCGGGTGGCCCTTGACGGTGGCGCCGACCTGATCGTCCAGATGGACGCTGACTTTTCGCACGATCCGGCTTACCTGCCCCGACTCCTGGCGGCATCGGAACTTGCCGACCTGGTGATCGGTTCCCGTTACGTGCCGGGCGGCGGGATCACCGAATGGGGCCAGGTGAGGCGACTGCTCAGTCGCGGCGGCAGCCTCTACTCGCGGACCTTGTTGCGGGTTCCGGTTCGTGACTTGACCGGCGGCTTCAAGTGCTTTCGCCGCGAGGTGCTGGAGACGATCGACCTTTCCCAGGTGGCCGCCTCCGGCTACTCCTTCCAGGTCGAAATGACCTGGCGCGTGATCCGGGCCGGCTTCTCCGTGATGGAAGTCCCGATCACCTTCAGAGAAAGGCAGCAGGGCGACTCGAAGATGACCACGGCCATCGTCGCCGAGGCCGCCTGGAGAGTCCCCGCGATGAGATTCCGGGGCCGTTGACGACCTTCACTTCATTTTGTATAGTACGTAGTCCAGACCAACGATCAGGAGACCGAAATGGCACTTCCCGAAGTAACCGACGCGACTTTCAAGGCCGAAGCGCTTGAGGCCGAAGGCCCGGTGCTGGTCGACTTCTGGGCTCCCTGGTGTGGTCCCTGCCGTGTCGTCCACCCGGTCCTCGAGGAAATCAACGAGGAGCGCGATGACCTGAAGATCATCAGCCTGAACATCGATGACAACCCCCAGACTGCCCAGCAGTACGGAGTCCTCTCGATCCCGACGATGATCCTGCTCAAGGACGGCGCCATGGTCAAGCAACTGGTCGGCGCCCAGCCCAAGCGGAAGATCCTCGCCGAACTCGAGCCGGCCCTCCAGGGCTGAGCGAAAAGAGCCGCAGAGATGCCGTTCGTACACATTCACTGGTACGAAGGACGCTCCGACGAGCAGAAGGCGGAGATCGCCAAGCGGATCGAGGAGGCGCTGGTCGATGTGGCCGGCGCTTCCCCGGAGCACTGCTGGGTGAAGTTCGTCGATTCGAAGAAGACCGACTTCATCATCCCCGACGCCCAGTCCTAGGTCTGTGAGCGGATATCGCCGACTGAACGGGAAGGATCAGTTCTGGCGGCGTTCGAACCAGATGGGTGTGCTCAACACCGATCTGGGGCGCCAGCTGGAAGCGACTCAGCTGGGCGCCCGACTTTGGCGGATCGAACCGGGGCAGGCCTCGACCCGGCACCGGCACAAATCGACCGAGGAGCTCTACGTGCTGCTCGAGGGAACCGGCAAGCTCCGGGTCGGCAATGACCTGATCGAGCTCGAACCGATGGATGCCGTGCTGGTTGATCCCGGGACCGTGCGCCAGCCGTTCAACGATACAGACGCCGACCAGCTCTGGCTGATCTTCGGCGCTCCGACCGAGCATGCCGACACCACGACCATGGACGAGGAACTGCTCGCCTGGATGTACCCGGACGGCCCGAAGGCAATGCCGCCCGAACTGAACTGAGAAGCTTCCGGCATGGAGAGACCGGAGAGCGCAGCGCAGGTGGTAGGCAACCGCACCATCTTCAGCGACGAGCAGAACGACTACCGGGAGAGCTTCCGCCGTTTCCTCGAGAAGGAAGTCGTGCCTCGCTATCCGGAGTGGGAGCGGGACCAGCTGGTTCCGAAAAGCCTGTTCACCAAGTGCGCCGAGTACGGCTTCCTGGCGATGGAGGTGCCGGAGGAGTTCGGCGGTCCGGGCGCCGAGGACTGGCGCTTCAACGTGGTTCTGGCCGAGGAATCGGTCTGGGCCGGCGTTTCGGACGCGATGGCCGGCCCGCTGCTCCACACCGACATCGTCGTGCCCTACATCACGACCACGGCCGACGACGAGCAGAAACGCCGCTGGCTGCCCGGGGTCGCTTCCGGCGAGCAGGCGCTGGCGGTGGCGATGACCGAACCCGGCACCGGCTCCGACCTGGCGGCGATCGCGACCCGCGGCAGGCGCGACGGCGACGGCTGGATCATCAACGGCGCCAAGACCTTCATCACCAACGGCATCAACGCGGACCTGGTCGTGGTCGCGGTCCGCACCTCGGACGATCCCCACGGCGGGCTTTCGCTCTTCGTGATCGAGGAGGGCATGGAGGGCTTCGAGCGCGGCAAGCAGATCGAGAAGCTCGGCCAGCACGCCTCCGACACCGCCGAGCTGTTCTTCAACGATTGCCACGTGCCGCAGGAGAACATGCTGGGCGAAGAGGGTTCCGGTTTCCTGCAGCTGGTCTCCCGCCTGGTTCCCGAAAGGCTGATCCTCTCGGTCAGCTCGATGGCCGGCTGCGAGGCAGCACTGGCGATGACCATCGACTACGCCAAGGAGCGCAAGGCCTTCGGCCGGCCGATCGGCAGCTTCCAGCACAGCCGCTTCACCCTGGCCGAGCTGAGGACCGAGGTCGAGATCGGGCGCTGCTTCATCGACCGCTGCATCGAGCGCTACATCGAGGGCACATGCACGGTCGAGGAGGCGGCGATGGCCAAGTGGTGGACCACGGAGCTGCTCGGCAAGGTGACCGACGCCGGCGTCCAGCTGCACGGCGGCTACGGCTACACGACCGAGTACCCGATCGGCAAAGCCTGGGTTGACGCCAGGGTCGGCCGGATCTACGCCGGCACCAACGAGATCATGAAGGAACTGATCGGCAAGACGATGGGCCTCTAGCCGATCCGGGCCCGGAGCGGCCCGGCCGATTCAGGAAAGAATCAGGGCGAGCCGCTGCCGGATCTCCTGCCAGCGCCGGTTCAGGCTGCTGTCGCTGACTCCGTGGCTGATCCGCATCATCGAGAGGCCGCGCATAGTGGCGAGGATGTAGATCATGTCGTCGTTGAAGTCGGGGCGGTCCGCAATCGCGCCGAGGGCGGTTGCCAATTCCTCGACGATCGCGACTCCCACGTCCCTTTCGATCTTGAACAGGTGCTCGCGCATCTCCTCGTCGGTTCGGGACGCGACCCACAGTTCGAGCAAGGCGTCGAATGCGTCGCCCTGATGTTCTTCCCAGAGGGCATCGAGACCTTCTTCGATCGAAATGTTCTTGCCGCTGAATCGTTCCCTGACGGTGGCGAGGCGTAGCTCGGCCAGATGGGTGACGGCGGCGCTGATCAGGTCGGCTCGGCTGCGGAAGTAGGGGGTCTGCGCTCCGCGGGAGACTCCGGCCAGCTCGGCGATCCGTCCGGTCGTGGTGCCAGCGTAGCCGTAGGTGACCAGCGACTCGATCGTCGCGTCGAGCAGCGCGGCCCGGGTCTCGGCCCGGCGTTCGGCCTGGGTTTTCGGACGGGAACGGGCGGTGGCCATGGGCGGAAGATATCGACCCCTGTTGCCGGCCGGCCGGCGAGCTGCGCTATCGAGGTGTCCGACCCCAGAGTCTCGCTCGAATTCTCGGAGGTTCGCGCTCCGGGAAGCCAGCCTTCGGCCTGAAAATACGTCAAGGATGCTGTCGTATGACAAGAATCTGAGACGGAGGGGTATAACTTGCCCGGTATTGGGTGCGCAACGAGTGAATGCCGTCAACAGGAGAGAGGAAGTTTCCATGGGCAAGTGGGGCAAGGCGAAGCTGCTGCTGTTCGTTTCAGGTTTGGTGTGCTCGGCTTTCGTCACGCCAGTCTTGGTTCAAAGCGCTTGGGGCGACCCATGCGTTGGAGCGGCGTGTGAAACCACCAATGTCGCGAGCCCGACTGAGCTTCGGACGAGGACACCGCTGGTCGTTTGTGTACCCGGTTACGAGCGTGGCTCTTCGAGGCTGGCGTATCGTCGGAAGCCTCGCGTCTGCAACTTCTTGATGGCTGGTGCGCCCGTAGTTCACCCAGCCATGGTTCTCAACCATTCCACCAGGTGGCGGCATTGGGGACCCAGATACGCGTTCGGAGTTGGGCGTCACCATGTGAACATGGGGCCGTCGAACGGTCTCCCGATCCAGATCATGTTGACCCGTCCGAGGGTCGTGTGCGGGCATCGGGTATTTACGACCCTTAGAGCAAGAACTCGAAGCCGGAACGCCTGGGGATCCCCGATAGAACTTGCTGTTTGCCTCAGGTGACAGGCGTGCTAAACATTCGGCTCAAAACCGAGGCAATTCTGGCCGTGGCCCTGTTGACAGTGGGCGCGGCGATCATGACGGGCCCTCGCTCAGCAGACGCCAGATCCATGTTGCGTCAATTCGAGCAATGGCAGACCCTTTCAGGTAGTTACGAAGATCCGTGGGAGGCATGCAAGGCGGAAGCCACTTTTCAGCAAGGAGTCGGTCTCAGGTCAGGCGCCAGGCACATTCAGTACACCCCGGGTATAGGCGATACTCGTGATTCGGGACGGGTGTCGATCACCGGTGTCGACTACATATCCAACGCCACTGTCCATCGAGTGCGATGGACTTTTGTCGGTAGAGGAAACTGCTATGGGGGCGGCTCAGATATCCAAGTGCAGTTTCGCGCCGGCCTGCGTTATCTGGCACCGTTCCGGGTGAATATCCGCTCGATCCAGTTCACGCATCGCGCTTCGAGAGCACTCGGCAGAGTGTTCGGGTCCAGCTGGAACTACGCCAGCGGCAGCAATATCAGTCGCTTCTCGTGTCGGCGCTCAGGGACGGTGAGCGCAACCTGCCTCGTTTCATGGTTCATAGGGGACATGTCGATGAAAGGCAAAGTCAAACTCAGGTTCTTCGCGGCCCAGGGATTTCTCAAAGTCGCCAACCGGGTTTCGATCAGGAAGACGAATCACTACTGCCAAATCCGACACTCAACTTGCACAAGGAAAATCCGAAAAAGTTTCACCCTTCCGGTTCCATGGTCAGAGTACGAGTACTACCGTGGCCTTGGTGTTCGAGCTAGGTAAGCACTTGAGCCGGACCTGAAAGGCCGTCGGCTTGCGGCTCCTCGCCAAATCCGAGTGTCGCGCTCAGTCGACCCGGGCGACCGAGATGGCCAGCCGGCGCCCGTCGACCGTGACCTCGGGCGTGCCTGGCGCGGCAGCTTCGGCTGTGTCGCCGCCGAGCTCGATCGAGCGGGCCAGGACCTCACCGGTCAGGTATCCCTCGTGAGCGGCAGCGGCCTCGAGCAGATCGTCGTCCCCGGCGAGCGAGAGGGCGATGCGGTCGGTGATCTCCAGGCCGGCTTCCTTGCGGGCGTTCTGTACCGCGTGGACGATCTCGCGGGCCAGGCCCTCGCGGATCAAGTCCTCGTCGAGCTCCAGCGCCAGGGCGACCGCATGCCCGGATTCGGCTTCCACCTGGTAGCCCTCCAGCGGCTCCATGTTGAGCAGCAGGTCGTCGGCGGCCAGGGTGTGGTCCTTGCCGCCGATCGAGATCCCGATCTCTCCGCCGGCCTCGATCGTTTCGGCGACATGATTCGGATCGAGTCCGGCGACCGCGGCCGAGACCTGCGGCATCGACTTGCCGAAGCGGGGGCCGAGGGTGCGGAAGTTCGGCTTGACCAGATAACTGACCAGGTCCGACTGATCGGTAACGAACTCGAGCTCCTTCACGTTGAGCTCGGTCTTGATCAACTCGGCCTGGGTTGAGATCGCCTCGCGCTCGGCGTCGGTGGCGACCACCACCGCCCGGGCCAGCGGCTGGCGGACCTTCGCCTTGGCCTGGGCACGTGATGCCCTGCCCAGTTCCACGGTCTGGCGGGTCGCCGCCATGGCCGCCTCGAGCTCTTCGTCGCGGAGCCCTTCGGCCGGGGCCGGGAAATCACGAAGGTGGACCGAATCGGGCAGGCTGCCGAAATCGCCTTCGGCCCCGCCGACCAGGTTCTGGTGGATCTCCTCCGCGATGAAGGGAGTGAATGGGGCGAGCAGGGCGGCAACTTCAACCAGGCAATGGCGCAGGGTGGCGAAGGCGGCGGCGTCGCCCTCCCAGAAGCGGCGGCGTGAAAGTCGGACGTACCAGTTGGAAAGTTCCTCCACGTAATCGGCGATCGCCCGGCCGGCCGCGGTGCAGTCGAACTCGTCCATGCTTGCGGTGACAACCTTTACCGTTGCCTGCAGGCGGGAAACCGCCCAGCGGTCGAGGTCGGTCGGCTCGGTGGCGGGGTCCGGCCCGGTCGAGCTGTCAATGCCCTCGGCGTTCGCGTAGAGCACCCAGAACGAATAGGTGTTCCAGAGGGTGAGCAGAAAAGAACGAAGGGCTTCGGAAATCGCTTCGGTGGAGAAGCGGTACCCGGCCCAGGGCTGCTGGGCGGTGAACAGGTACCAGCGGAAAGCGTCGGCCCCGAACTCGTCCAGCACTTCCCAGGGTGAGACCACGTTGCCCTTCGACTTGGACATCTTCTGCCCCTCGCCGTCGAGGATCAGGCCGAGGCAGACACAGTTCCGGTAGCTGGGCTGATCGAAGAGCAGGGTGGACTCGGCAAGCAGTGTGTAGAACCAGCCGCGCGTCTGGTCGATGGCCTCGCAGATGTAGTCGGCGGGAAATCGCTGCTCGAATTCCTCTTTGCCCTCGAAGGGATAGTGGAACTGCGCGAAGGGCATGGCACCCGAGTCGTACCAGGTGTCGATTACGCTGACCACCCGTTTCATCTCCCCGCCGCAGTCACAGGACCAGGTCACCTCGTCGATGAACGGGCGATGCAGATCCTCCGGCACCACGCCGGCCTTCTCTTCCAGTTCAGCGATTGAACCGGCGCAGAAGGTCTCGGCGCAGTCGGCGGCGGAGCATTCCCAGATCGGGAGGGGAGTGCCCCAGTACCGGTCGCGCGAGAGGGCCCAGTCGACGTTGTTCTCGAGCCAGCGGCCGAAGCGGCCCTCCTTGATGTGCTCCGGGTGCCAGCCGATCTGCTCGTTGCCGGCCAGCATCGCCCCGCGGGCCTCCGAGGTCTTGATGTACCAGCTCGCTTTCGCGTAGTAGAGCAGCGGGGTGCCGCAGCGCCAGCAATGGGGATAGGAGTGCTCGTAGTCGCTGGCCCGGAACAGCCTGCCGTTTTCCCGCAGGTGATCGATCAGCCCGGCCGTGACCTCCGGATCCTTGACGAACTCGCCCTCGAAGCCGGCCACGCGACTGTCGAATTTGCCGTCGAGGCCGACCGGGTTGAAGAGGGTTCCCTCCGGCTCCCGGCTGGAGGGGTCATAGAGGCCATTCGCGATCGCCGCCCGATAATCATCTTCGCCAAAGGCCGGGGCGATGTGGACCATCCCGGTACCGTCGTCGGTGGTCACGAAATCACCGCTGATCACCTTGAAAACCCCGGAGTTCTCCGCCATTCCGGGGAAGGGCGCCTCGTAGGCGAGGCCGAGTAACTCCTGACCGGGGAGAGTTCGCTTTGGGCTGACCCCTTCGCCGAGCACCTTCTCGACCAGTTTGTCGGCAAGGATCAGAGTCTCGCCTTCGAAGTCGACCTCGGCGTAGGTCACCTCGGGGTCGACCGCCACTGCATAGTTGCCGGGGAGGGTCCACGGCGTGGTGGTCCAGATCAGGAGCGACGCGTCCCGACCAGTCAGCGGAAAGCGCACGTAGACGGACGGATCGACCACATCCCGGTAGCCCTGGGCCACCTCATGGGATGAAAGGGTGGTGCCGCAGCGCGGGCAGTAGGGGGAGACCCGGTGGCCTTCGTAGAGACGGTCGGAATCATGGAGTTCCTTCAGCGACCACCAGACCGATTCGATGTATTCGGAATCCATGGTCACATAGGGGTCATCGAGATCGATCCAGAAACCGATCCGGTCGGTCAGCCGATTCCATTCCTCGACGTAGGTGAAGACCGATTCCCGGCAAAGCCGGTTGAACTCTTCGATCCCGTATTCCTCGATCTCCTGTTTGGAGGAGATTCCGAGCTGCTTTTCGACCTCCAGCTCGACCGGAAGTCCGTGGCAGTCCCAACCGGCCTTTCTCGGCACGCGGTAGCCGCGCATCGCCCGATACCGGGGGTAGATGTCCTTGAAGACCCGGCTCAGGACATGGTGAGAGCCCGGACGACCGTTGGCCGTGGGCGGACCTTCATAAAAGCTCCATACCTCGGCGCCCTCGCGTTGCTCGAGCTGCCGCTCGAAGACCCGGTCCCGCTTCCAGCCCTCGTTGATCCGCTCCTCCATCGCGGGGAAGGACTGCTTGGGGTCAACCGGGCTAAAAGACGACATGAGCAGGGGAGTTTATGAAAGGCGGGTGCCTGCCCGGTGACAGATCGGACTAGTCTGGAGCGATGGACTCGCTGGACTTGAGGGACAAGGTGGTTCTGGTCACCGGTGGTGCGAGGGGAATCGGTTTCGAAACCGCACGCCTGGCCCGTGAGCAGGGAGCGAGAGTGGCCCTGGTCGATCTGGATCCCGGCATTGTCGGCGAGTCGGCCGAGGCCCTCGGCGGCGACACGCTCGGGCTCGCCGCCGATGTCACCGACCTGCGACAGGTGGAAAGCGCCGTGTCGGAAACCATCGGCAAGTTCGGCCGGATCGACATCGTGCTCGCCAGCGCCGGCATCACGCCCCCGAAGACCACGGTCCGGGCGATCGATCCGGTGATCTGGGAAAAGGTCATCGAGGTCAACGTGATCGGCGTCTACAACACGGTGAAGGCGACGATCGAACCGGTGATCGAAAGCGGCGGACACATGGTCCTGATCGCCTCCGTCTACGCCACCGCCAACGGAGTCATCAACACCTCCTACGCCGCATCGAAGGCGGGCGTCGAGGCGTTGGGCAGATCGCTTCGGGTCGAATTGGAACCGCATGGTGCCTCGGCCGGAGTCGCCTATTTCGGCTTTGTCGAAACCGACCTGATCGGCGAGATCTTCGACAATGAACTAGCCGACGCTTTCCGGGCCGAGATCGCCCCGGCCTTCCTGACCAGGAAGATGCCGGTCGGCCAGGCGGCGCAGGCGTTGATCGATGGATTTCGGAGCAGGGCTCCCCGAATCATCGAGCCGCCGGCCTGGCGTGCGCCGATCCTCATGCGCGGGCAGGTCGGTCCGATCAGCGACCGGCAGCTGGAGCGAAACCCCAGGGCCGGCGAGTTCATCAGGCAGTTCGAAGAGCGGGACATCGGACCCGAAGCCGCTCCGGTCAATCCGCCGGTCAAGTCGGGTGACCCGTATGCGCTCGGGGGCAAGACGGTGCTGGTGACAGGAGGCGCGCAGGGCATCGGCCTGGAGATTGCCCGCCAGGCTCATGGCCGTGGTGCATCTGTCGCAATCCTCGACCTGGATCAGGACGCTGCCGACGCCGCTGCGCAGAAGATCGGTCCAAGAGCGGCCGGTTTCGCCTGCGATGTGACCTCACAGGAGGCCCTCGACCGGGCTTTCTCCGGGACCCGCGAGAGGTTCGGCCGGATCGACGTGGTCGTGGCCAACGCCGGCATCGGGCCCACGCAGATCGGCCCGATCAGGACCGAAGGAAGCGAGCAATGGAACCGGATCTACGGGGTCGACCTGCTCGGCGTCTGGCGGACGGTCCGGACCGGTCTCGAGGATGTGATCGCAAACGGCGGCCAGTTCGTTCTGGTTTCTTCCTCTTACGCCTTCATGAACGGCGTCATGAATTCGGCATACGCGACTGCCAAGGCAGGAGTCGAGGCGTTCGGCCGCGGACTTCGGGCCGAACTGACCCCGCTCGGAGCTTCGGCGACGGTGGCCTACTTCGGCTGGATCGACACCGAACTTGTCGCCGGGGCCTTCGAGGACCCCCTGATCCAGCGCATCCGGGAAGATGTGACCCCCGGCTGGATGACCAGAACGGTGCCCGTTTCCAAAGCAGGCAAGGTCGTGATCGAGGCGCTCGAAAGCCGCCAGCCGCGGGCGATCGCCCCGACCGAGTGGAAGGGGCTCTTCTACGTCCGCGGACTGATCGGGCCGGCCTTCGACAAGCGGCTCGACGAGGATGAGGCGATCGCCGAGATCGTTCCGCAGGCCGAAGACCGGGCGGGCAGCTAGCTCAGCGGCGCTCCTTCTTCGCCGGCTTAACCTTGATGTTCGATGCGGCCCTGAACTTGCCCGAGCTTGCGGTGATCTTCGCCTTGCCCCGGGCCTTCCTGGTCAGGTTGACCGTGATCTTCTTCACGGTCTTGCCTGATCCGACGGTCAACTTCACCTTGCGCTGAACCTTGACCTTTCCGTTCGAGGACTTCAGGTTCACGGTCACCGATATCGGCTTGCCGGCCCCGACGCTCACAGCCAGCTGGAGCACCTTCTTCTTGCCGGCTTTCACCGTTGCCTTTTTCGGGCTGAGGGTGATCTTGCGGAGCTTTGCGAAGGGCTCCGGAGTGACGATCGGAGTGCAGTCGGGCGGGGTCCCTTCGGTGCCTTCCGGGCAGACCGGGATGTCAACACAGTTGTCCGGAGCTATTCCGGTCTGACCCTCGGGGCAGACCTGGGCCGGGCAGCGCGGGCTTCCATCCGGGCTCGCTATCCCGTTGTTGCAGAGATACGCCGCCAGGGTGATCGGCGAGGGCGTGTTGTAGGAGTCGGCCCCCTCTTCGATCAGTTTTGCGTAGAAGGGGTCGGTGTCCTGGGCGAGATCGTGATCCGAACCCCAGACGTACAGCTGATAGCCGTCATGGTCGGTCCAGGGCTTGAGAATCGGGACCGTACGGAGCCAGTTGCCGGAGAGCTTGAAGTAGTCCGGCGGTTCGATCGCGACCGGGGTCGGGGTGATCGGCTGGCCGTTGATGTAGGCAAGCGACGCGTCCTGGCTGCCGCTGTACGACTTGTGTTCGGGCCGGGCCAGGTGCATCGCGTCGAGCATCTCCTGGCCGAAGGAGTTGATGATCACGTTCTCGTCGTGGCCGGGATGCGCGGCGAGGATGCCGGCCATCGTGGCCGCGGTGTTGTCGATGTCTTCCTGGCTCAGAGCGCCGACCTGCTTCAGCTCGATATTGATCGGCGTGTCCGGAAACGCATCGAGGACCTCGTCGAAGGTCGGGATCTTGAAGTCGTTCGGCGCGAATCCGGTCGGTGGCGGTACGTCCCCCGTGGCCACCCCCCGCCACGGAGTGGTCGAAGAACCGTCATGCGGGCTCCACTTGTAGGCGAAATCGAGGGTCTTCAGCTGGGCCAGGGTCAGGTCGGTGATGTCGTGTTTGCCGCCGAACATGTCGTCGGTCAGGTCCGAGTTCTTGCGGGCATCGAGATCGTGCGAAAGGACGATGTGGCCGTCAGCGGTCACGTAGGCGTCCATGTCGATCATGTCGGCCCCAAGGTTCATCGCCGATTTGTAGGCGAAGAGGGTGTTCGGCGGGAAGTCCCATTCGCCACCCTGATGGGCCATCAGGATGAATCCCTTGTCCTGCCAGTAGTCGGTCGGCGGAGGAATCGGATCACGGTCGCTCGGGACCGCAGCACTGGCCGCACCCGCGGTCACGAACATCATGGCCAGCAAGGTGGTCATGGTGGCAAGAACAAGTTTCTTCAAGATCATTTCCCCTGTATCGAGCGGCCCGCCATCGGCGCCGCCATGGTTGCTCCCTGAAACACAGTGTATTGACGACCGATTCGAAAATGTCACCGGGACGTAACTGACCGTGGAAGCTAGAGTCGGATCATGAGCATCGATCCCGAATACGTCGTCCGCATAGCCAAACTCGAGCAGAAGGTGAGCGAGCTCTACAAACACCTGGGGATCGAGGAACCTTCCGGCAACGAGGCCCTTTCACCCGAGGTCATGGCTCTGCTCCAGCAGAACAACACGATCGAAGCGATCAAGGTCCACCGCGAACAGACCGGCCTCGACATGGCCGCCGCTAAAGCCGCAATCGACGAGTACCTGTCAAACGGCGGCTGACTTCGGCAGGCCGGATCGGGGTCCGGGTCAGGGGCGGGTGGCTTCTTCGAGGAGGTAGATGAAGGAGCCGTAGGGTTTGCCGGTCGCTCTTTCGAGGCCGACCTCGCAGGTGCGGTTGGAGGAGACATACTTGCCGGTCGGCTCCGATTTGACCTCGGCTGCTTCTTCGGCGGTGGCGCTGGCGGTCAGCTCCGGGTGGAGCAGACCGCGATCGCCGGCGAAACCGCAACAGGTCGCGTTGTCGGGAACCTCGACGTCTTCAGCCAGGGCGCCGGCGATTCGGGTCAGCGACCGTTCCAGGCCCAGGTGCTTTCCGGAGCAAGTCGGGTGGACGGTTACCGAGTCGGCCTTCCTCGTCACCTCGAGGCCGGGAAGCAGGAACTCCTCGGCCCACTGGACCGAATCGATGATGGTCAGCTCGGCGTGGCGGGCGGCATTCTCCTCGCTCAGTACTCCCTCGCCGAAATCCATCAGTCCGTGGCCGCAGGAGGAAGCGTCGATCACAAGCGGCAGGGTGCCGCCGCCGGTCCAGCGCCAGATCCGCTCTACCGTCTGGTTGGCCTTGAAGCTGTGGGCGTCCTTGTAGCCCTTCGAGCTCCAGGGCACCGAGCAGCACGTGCCGCCGATGTCCGGGGGGATCCAGACCGGCTTCCCGGCCCGGTCGGACACCTCGACCATTGCCTCGGGCAGGCTCATCCCGGGGTCATCACCGGAGCGGCCGAACATGCGATTGATGCAGGCCGGCATGTAAACGGCGGCCGCCCCGTGGGAAGTGGTCTGCGGCAGCTTCGGTTGGGCGGCCGGCGGCATGTCCTCGCCCCATTCGGGGATCAGGTCTCCGCTCATCGCCTTGCGGGCAGCCCGGGTCAGGCCCCGCATCGCGCCGTCCGAGGTGACGCTCGAAACCGCGCCTCCGAGCTTGAGCCCGGTCCGGGCCAGCTTCTCAATCCGGTCCCAGCGGCGGGCCGCACGCAGGGCCATCTTCTCTGCCGCCGGGCTGTGCTGCTTTGCCCGGAAGCCCTTGATGAACTTGCCGGTGTCGATTCCGACCGGGCAGGCCAGCAGGCAGGATCCATCGGCGGCGCAGGTCTCGATCGCGTCGTATTCGAATTCCCGGAGCAGGGCCCGCCGGACCGGGGTGTCCTCGCCCTGCCGGACCATTTCCCGTCGCAGCACGATCCGCTGCCTGGGGGTGGTGGTCAGGTGGCGGCTCGGGCAGACCGGCTCGCAGAATCCGCACTCGACGCAGGCGTTCGCAACCCCTTCGATCGAGGGGGTCGTCTTCAGGTTCTGGAGGTGGGCCTGCCCGTCCCGGGTCAGGATCGAACCGGGGTTGAGTGCGTTCTCCGGGTCGGCCAGTTCTTTCGCTCGCCACATGAAGGCGACCGCCTGCTCGCCCCATTCGAGTTCGACGTAAGGGGCCATGTTTATGCCCGTGCCGTGCTCGGCCTTCAGCGAACCGTCGTACTTTTCGCAGATCAGCTTGACCAGCTCGTTCATGAACACCTCGTAGCGCTCGGTGTCCTCGGGATTGGAGAAATCCGGGGTCAGCATGAAGTGCAGGTTGCCGGCGGAGGCATGTCCCGCTACTCCGGCCAGGAAGCCGTGCTCGGCCAGCATCCCGCGAAGCTCCACGGCGGCCTCGGCGATCCGGGACGGAGGAACGCAGACATCCTCGATGATCAGGGCGGTGCCGGGCAGGCGCATTTTGCCGATCAGCCCATGCAGCCCTTCGCGCACCTTCCAGTTGATCTCGACCGACTCTTCATCCCGGGCGAAGCTGGCGGGCAGGATCAGCTTCTCCGCGTCGACGATCTCCAGCGCCTTCGCTTCTTGCGCGTCAAGGGCAGTGTCATCGGGGCCGCCGAATTCGACCAGGAGCGCGGCCGATTCGGGATCGAGTTCGCGGAAATACTCGGGGGCCCCGGGCATGTTCCAGCCCGCCGTGATCAGGGCCGGCGCGACCATCAGCTCGACCGCCGTGGCACCGGCTGCGACCAGATCGGGCACCGGGTCCACCGCGGTCTGGATGTCCGGGAAGTGAAGCCAGGCCGTGGTCGTGACCTTGGGCAATTCGACCGTTTCGAAGGTTACGCTGGCGACGAACGCGAGGGTCCCTTCCGAGCCGATGATCAAGCGGCGGAAGATCTCCACCGGGGTCTCGCCATCCAGGAAAGCGCAGAGCCGGTAGCCGGTTGTGTTCTTGATCTCGAACTTGTGGCGTATCCGGTCGACCAGGGCCTGGTCGGCGAGGATCTCCTCCCGGATCTTCATCAGGCCTTCCGCGAGTTGCGGCTCTTTCGTCGCGAACTCTTCCTCAGCCCCCTCGGCTTCGGTATCGATCATGGTTCCGGAGGGCAAGACGAAGGTCATGCCGGTGACCGTCTGGTAGGAGTCATAGGTGACCCCGCAACGCATTCCGCCGGAGTTGTTGTTGACCACGCCGCCGACCGTGGCTATGTCGGTGGAGGCCGGGTCCGGGCCAAGTTTGCGGCCAAACGGGGCCAGTACCTTGTTGGCATGGCCGAGGATCGTGCCGGGGCCGACCCGGGCCTTCAGGCCGCCGTCAATTACTTCGACACCGGTGAAGTGCTTGCGCACGTCGATCAGGATTCCCTCGGTCTGGCCCTGGCCGTTGAGGCTGGTGCCGCCGGAACGGAAGGTGACCGGAATTCCCTCGCGCCGGCCGAACTCGAGAACCCTGGCAACGTCGCCGGCATCGTGAGCCATAACCACGGCCTTCGGCAGCATCCGGTAGGGGCTCGCGTCGGAGGCGTAACGGATCAGGTCGGTTGCCCGCCCGAGCAGCTTCTCCTCCCCGAGCAGGGTTCTCAGCTGCGATCGAAGGGGTTCGGGTGTGCCCCCGGCGACCCAGTCGGGAGCGCGATCAAAGGCCGGTTCGCTCGGCTCCGGGCTGATCTTCAGTACATCCGGTTCGAGCAGTGGCATCGCGGGCTCCCGTCAGGTCGTTCGTTCGGTTTTCTAGAAGACGGCCATCCCCGGCTGGACAGGAACCTCGACCAGTCGTGGCTTCGGATCGGCGATCGCTTCCTTCAGCGCAGCTTCGACTTCTCCGGCGTTGGCAGCGGTCCTGCTTTCGATGCCGTATCCCTCGGCGATCTTCGCGGTCTCCAGGGCCGGCAGGTCGAGCCCGGGGGCGCCGGTGACCTGCTCGACTTCGGCGAACCATTTGAGAATCCCGTATTCCTCGTTGCGGAGGATCAGGAAGGTAACCGGGATGTCATAGGCCGCGGCGGTCCAGAAGGCGGTCACCGCGTACTGCACTGAACCTTCACCCAGCACGCAGATGACCGGGCGATCCTCGGCGTACCCGATGCCGACCGCGGAGGAAAGGCCGAATCCGAGGCCGCCTCCGGCCCCGAAGAAATAGCTGTTCGGTTTCGAGATCCGCAGCTGGTTGCGCAGCGCCATGGTCGAGGTCGGGGCCTCGAGCACGATCACCGCATCTTCGGGAAGAACGTCACCGAGAATGTTCATGACCACCGATCCGCTCAGCGGGTCGGTCTCTTCCAGACGGGTCGGCGCCGGCCAGGGCTCGATTTCCGGGCGGTCGGTGCCGTCGAGTTCGGCGTTCAGGGCCGCAAGGGTCAGTTTCACGTCGGCGACGATCGCTTCACCCATCGGGGCACGGGAAGCCTCGTCCGGGTCGGAGGTGATCTGAACCAGCTTCGAGCTCTCACCGAGGAAGGCCCCCGGCATGTACGGGTAATAGGGGAAGACCGATGAACCGACCACCAGGATCAGGTCGTGTTCCTTCGTCGTCTCGCCGATCGCCGCGATCCCGGGGGGCAGGACTCCCCGCCAGTTCGGATGACTCTCGGGGAAGCCGAGTCGGCCTCCGCCGGTGGCGGGGGAAGCCCAGACCGGAAGGTTCTGGTCCTCGGCCAGGGCGATGGCTTCGTCCCAGGCCCCGGCGGCGTCGATGTCCGGGCCGGCAACCAGCAGCGGGTTCTTCGCCTCCTTCAGTCGGGTGGCGAGATCCGCGACCGCATCCGGGTCGGCTCCCGCCCGGCCGAAAACGGTCCGCTCGATCACGTTCTGTGCCTCGGTGGCGTCCATCTCGACGTCCCAGTCGTCCATCGGGATCGAGACCACGACCGGACCCATCGGCGGCAGCGAAGCGAGATGAATCGCATGGGCGAGGGCGAGCGGCACGTCTTCGGCCCGGGCCGGCTCATAGGAGTATTTGACGAACGGATCCGGCACCCGGATCGCGTCCCGGTTGGTCAGGTTTGCCTGCATGGTCACCTGGGCGCGGACCTGCTGGCCGACCGTCACTACCACCGGTGAGTGGTTCGCCTGGGCGTTGAAGAGAGCGCCGACTGCATTGCCGAGACCGGGCGCGGTGTGGAGGTTGACCAGGGTCGGCTTGCCGGTGACCTGGGCATGGCCGTCGGCCATTCCGACCACCGCCGCCTCCTGCAGGCCCAGCACGTACTTGAAGTCCGAGGGATAGTCGGCCAGCATCGGCAGTTCTGTCGATCCCGGGTTGCCGAAGATCGTGGTCATCCCCAGCTTGCGGAACAGGTCGAAGGTCGCTTCGCGAACGGTTGGCATGGCGGCAGCCTATAGAGGATCGATAGGTGAACGGGTGAGTACCGGATTGGCGGGCGGGGGCGGGCTCGTGGTCCCGGCCTGTCAGGATTGAGCTGTGCGCAGAACTCTCGCTTTCGCCCTGATCCTCCCCGCCATCGTGCTGCCCTTCACGGGCTGCAGCGACGGCCGCAAGATCGCGACCCCGCCGGCCTGCCTCTCGGATGCGGCAACCTGGGTCACGGCGCTTTCGGACGCTCCCAATCAGGTGCGGATAAGCGGGGCGACCCCGATCAGCGAATGTCTGGTCAAGGAACAGGCTGCCGCCCAGCACGAAGAGGTCGGCAAGACGGCGGTCGAGGTGGCGACCCAGCTTGCTGCGTTCTACAAGGGGGCGGGCAAGGACAAGAAGCAGACCGGCTCTGGCGAAAAGGTGAACCAGGGGTCGGCCAGCTCCGAGCAGGCGGCGATCATGGCCGGTTATCTGGTCGGGGCAATTGAGAAGGGCGCGGACGAGACGGAGGGGATACACGCCACCCTGGTCGACCGGGTCGAGGCAGCGGCAACAAATGGACTCGCCGGGGCGGACCAGCAGATTCAGGACGCCTACCAGCAGGGCCACGAGGCCGGTCTTCAGTCTGGCTGATCCGCTCCACCCTTTGTGGGGCGGCCTGAAAGACTGTTCCCGTAACCGAGACCGTCCGGAAAGGCAACGAAGTGAGCGAGCAACTCTGGGGTGGCGAGACCACCAAGGCGATTGAGAACTTCCCGGTTTCGGGTGAAACCATCCCGCCCTCGCTGGTCAAGTGGCTGGGTCTGATCAAGGCCAACGCGGCCCGGGCCAACGCCGAGCTCGGGCTGCTCGATTCCGGGGTAGCCGAAAGGATTGCGACAGCCGGAGATGCGGTCGGCCGCGGCGAGCATGACGACCAGTTTCCGATCGACATCTTCCAGACCGGTTCCGGAACCTCCTCGAACATGAACGCCAACGAGGTGATCGCCACCCTCGCCGGTGAAGGGGTTCACCCGAACGATCACGTCAACATGGGCCAGTCCTCGAACGACGTGTTTCCCTCCGCCGTCCACCTTGCCGCTCTCGACCAGGTCACCTATGACCTGCTGCCGGCGATGGAACAGCTCGCCGTCGCACTCGAGTCGAAGGCCGAGGAATTCAGGGATGTTGTAAAGGCGGGCCGCACCCACCTGATGGACGCGGTGCCGGTCACTCTCGGCCAGGAATTCGGTGGTTACGGCTCCCAGGTCCGCCACGGGATCGACCGGGTTCGCGGCACCCTTGCCCGGGTCGGTCAGATTCCGCTCGGCGGCACTGCCACCGGCACCGGCCTCAACACCCACCCGGATTTTTCCGCCAAGGTGCGCGGGCTGCTCGAAGCGGAAACCGGTCTCGCAATCGCGCCTCCGCACGATCGTTTCGAAGCCCAGGCCAATCGGGACTCGCTGGTCGAGCTCTCCGGCGCACTGAAGGTTTACGCCGTCTCCCTCAACAAAATCGCCAACGATCTCGCCCTGATGGGTTCCGGCCCCCGCACCGGCCTTGCCGAACTGCACCTGCCCGAACTTCAGAAGGGCTCGTCGATCATGCCGGGCAAGGTGAACCCGGTTATCCCCGAGGTCGTGATCCAGGTCGCCGCCCAGGTGGTTGGCAACGATATGGCGATCACCATGGCCGGCTCACAGGGTCAGTTCGAACTGAACGTGCGGGTGCCGCTGATCGCCCGCAACCTGCTCGGATCGATCCGCATCCTGGCCAGCGCCACCCGGCTGCTCGACGAAAAGTGCGTCGCCGGAATCGAGGCGAACCGTCCCCAGCACGAAAAGCACGCCGAAGCCACCCTGGCCACCGCCACCGCCCTCAACCCTTACATCGGTTACGACAAGGCCGCCGACATCGTCAAGGAAGCCGCCGCCTCGGGCCGGCCACTCCGCGAAGTGGCGATCGAAAAGGGGGTCGAGGAAGAGATCCTCGACGAAGCCCTCGACCACCACAAAATGGCCAACCCCCACGGGGCCTAGTCGCAACCGACTCGATCGAAGGGCCCGGTGTGAGTGTGTACCCAAAAAACCGTCGCTTCGCTCCCCATTCCGAAGGTTTTTGGGCACACACCCACACCGGACCTGCAACATGCTCGTTTGTAGGTATCTCGGGGGTTGTGGTTTTTCCGACTGCGTAGTCCCGCACCAAGGAAAAGCACAACCCGCGAGGCCCAAAGCAACGGGTACCCGGCCGAATTTCAGCGGTTGCCGTCTGACGGTTAGTGGCGCTTGTGCTTCTTCCCGGGAATTACCTTGATGTTCGCGTAGGCCTTGTTGCCGGCTGCCGTGACCGTGATCTTCGCCTTGCCGCGGGCCTTGCCGAGGGCGCGGACCGGGACGCTGACCCGGGCGGTCTTACCGGGCTTGATCTTCCTGATCACGATCCGGACTTTCTTCTTGCCCTTCACCTTGACCCGCTTGCTCGATGACTTGACGTAGACCTTGACGTTCTTCGCATCGGCGGTAGCGGTGATGAAGTTCGTCACCTTGATCGTCAGCTTGAACCTCTTCCCGGTTTTGAGCTTGCGCTTCTTCGGGCCCACTGTCACCTTGCTGACGATCGCCTTTGGCTTGCGCGGGTCCCTGACCACCAGTTCGACGTTGCGATCCTCGACCTTGCCTTCACCGCATCGGTCGGAACCGCAGGCCTCGGCCCCGGTCTGGTTCTCGTTGTAACCCACTACCCGTGACAGCGAGGCGAGATCGTCAGTGCTCATGTTCGCGGCGCTGGTGCCATCGGCAGGGGCTTCGACGCTGGCCGCGTGATCGATCACCGTGCCGAAGATCGAGAGGTTGCCGTCCCGGTCGTCGAAAATCTGGACCAGGCGGTTCTGTTTCGGCCAGTCGGCGAGTGCGGCGGTACGGATGCTCCAGAACCCGCTCTGCCCGTCAGGGGCCGGGAACGGCGTCACGTCATTGACGTGGCTGTGACCGGCCACCCAGGCGATCACGTTCGGGTACTTGTGGAGCATTTCCACCACGTCGGTGCCGAGGTGGATCGGGGTTGAAACCCGTGGGTCGCCGTCACATCCGGGGGCGACCGCGACCGCGACCTCAGTGCATGATTTTGCTGCCTCGTCCGGGACGTTGGCGGTCATGCTCCCCGGCGCGTGATGCGAGAAGAGGACGACGAGCTCGTTGTTCGACGTTGCCTTCTTGAGCTGGCTTTCCAGCCACTGGAACTGCGGGTCATCGAGGTTGCCCTTGTCCGACACCAGAACGGTGCCGCCCTCGGATGAGGTGTCGAGCGAGATGTACCGGATCCCCTTGCGCGGACTGAACGAGTAGTAGGAGGCGTAACCGTTGGAGGCCTCCCGGGAGGCCTGGTCGACGAAGCCGAATCCGTGCCCGTGCGATTTGCCGGTGCTCCGGTACAGGTTCATCGCCTCCTTCTTCGAGATCAGCCGACGGTCCGGATCGGGCGGAACCTCCATGAAGTAGCTCGGTTCGCTGTTCCGGATGTCGAGCAAGTCCTGTGTCGTGAAGTTCGGGTTGAGGACGAAACCGAGCAGCGGATCGGTCGAACGGCCGCTGTTGGCGGAATCATCATTGATCGGCTTCAGGCAGCCGGTCGCGATCTGGTTGAAGATGCCGCTGCCCCAGGCGTTCCCCTGAACCAGGTTGTCGTGGTTGCCGAAGACGAAATAGGAAGGCACCTTCAGTCCGGTCGCCTTGAAGGAGCGCTGGGCACGGTTCATCAGGCCGGGGTACGAGGGCCAGTCGGCGAAGGGGTTGACCGCGACCGGACCGGGATCGGGCTGGTCGGGATCCCAGAAGTAGCCCATGGTCGGCGCCGGCCACTCGTCGCGATCCTGAACGCCCGTGTAAAGGCCCGGGTCATCCGCGTCCAGCACATTCATGTCGGCCGGGCAAAGGGGGTTCTTGCCGATGTAGGGAGTCGGGTCAACTCCCGTGCCGGGATTCACGGTGTCCCCTTCGGCGATCTGCAGATTCCAGAGCGCCTCGTTGTACTGGTTGTTGTCGGAGATGTCACCCGTGTTGACCACGAAGTCCATCTTCGGTTTGTCCCCGCTTCCGGCAACTCGTGGCGGCTTCGTCGAGAAAGCGTTGAACTGGCGCATCATCGCGTCCTCTTCCTGGGGGTTCAGTGCTTCTCCCGGCCGCCAGGCCGAGGTGAACAACCCACCCTGCGGATCGAGGAATTCGACCCGCAGCGGGCTTTCCTCGTCAGCGAGCTGGAAGTCGGTCAGCTGCCCGAAGTACGAAATCGAGGTGCGTCGGTGTGCCCGCCCCGAATGCGCGGATCCGAGCGCAACCCCTCCTTCCTCGGAACCGTCGCGAACGGTGTATCCCTCACGGGGACCGGTGGTCAGGAAGTTGAAGCCCGGGGAGGAATCGGGAACGATTCGCTGGGTCAAGGTGCTCACCCCCAGTGTGTCACTGGTCGCCGCCTGGGCGACCGCCACCGTGATCAATGCGCCCGCCGCGACCAGCGCGGCAGCGACTCTGGTCCTGAACCGGTTCATGAACTCTCCTTGCGGCCGGCTCCCCGGGACGGCCTTTCAGTGGCAACTGAAGTCGACGCTGGGCAGCGCCGAACGGGGGACGATTGCGACTACGTTATCGCCATGTAAAGAAACCGTCCGGCGGCTGCAGGTTTCGGTGAGCTTCCAGTTGCCAGGCGGTCCGATGCTTCCAGTCTGGCCGCGGGAAGCTGCTCGGCCGGAAGCGCCCCGGGATCAGCCGCCCT
>JACJWY010000010.1 GCA_020636955.1 Thermoleophilales bacterium
TGACCGTCATAGTTTGCTCCCCAACAAACCGCCTGGCCGGACTCCCGAATCGCGCAGACCTGGCCGTTGCCACCCACCGAGATCGACTTGGCGTCGGAAAGCCCTAAAACCGGAGTCGGCGCCAGGCGATCAGTGGTCGTACCATCACCGAGCCGACCGTAACTGTTGTCACCCCAGCACTCCGCCTGGCCGGACGCCCGGACCGCACATGTGACGGCACCTCGGGCCGAGATCGAAACTGCATCGTCGAGTCCGTCAACCAGCTTCGGGACAACTTGCTCGTCGCCCGTGTTCAGCGAGCTGTCGACGTAGCCTCCCCAGCAAGCGACTTGTCCTGACGGGAGGATGGCGCAAGTGTGGGCCTGTCCGGCCGCGACCTGTTTCGCCTCCAGGTAGTAGCCGTCGAGTGCCTCGGCCGTCGAAATGCTTCCCGCGAAAAGGGCGGCCGACAGCACGAGAACTCTCGCCAAGGTCTCGATCCTCAAGAAAGGTGACATTCCCCTGAAATTCATCTGAACCCCCTTCGGCCTGATGCCTGACTAGAAAGTACTCGCTATCACCAGACGTGACAAGTCCGGTGAATCTTCCGCCAGAACCGCTCGAATTGCCTGGTCAGGCCCCGGCCTTCATCGCGTCGAGGTCACGCCTCAGTTCGCGGATCTCGTCCCGCAGGCGGGCCGCCTGTTCGAAGCGCAGGTCTTCAGCGGCCGCGTTCATCTCCTCTTCCATCTGGACGATCGACTTCTCAAGCTCGTCCGGACCCTCGAACTCGTCCTCATTGCGTCGGCGTCGGCGGGCCGGGGCCTTGTCCTCGATCGCCAGCAGGTTCCCTTCCTCGGCTACTCCCTTGACGATCGTGGTCGGGGTCACCCCGTGCCGTTCGTTGTATGCGACCTGGATCGCCCGGCGCCGGTCGGTCTCCGAGATTGCCGAGCGCATTGCATCGGTTTCCTTGTCGCCGTACATCAGCACCCGTCCGGCGGTGTTCCGGGCGGCCCGGCCGATGGTCTGGATCAGACTGGTCTCTCCTCGCAGAAAACCTTCCTTGTCAGCGTCGAGAATCGCGACCAGGGAGACCTCGGGCATGTCCAGACCCTCGCGCAGCAGATTGACCCCGACAAGGACGTCATACTCGCCCAGCCGGAGTTCGCGGATGATCTGAATCCGCTCCAGCGTGTCGATATCCGAATGCAGGTAACGGACCTTGACCCCATGCTCGACCAGGTAGTTGGTCAGGTCTTCGGCCATTTTCTTGGTCAGGGTCGTGACTAGGGTCCGCTCGCCGGCATCGGTCGTCGCGCGGATCTCGTTCATCAGGTCATCGATCTGATTTGCGGTGGGGCGAACATCGATCTGCGGATCCACGATGCCGGTTGGCCGCACAATCTGCTCGACCACCCTGCTCGACTCACTTCGTTCGAATTCGCCAGGGGTTGCCGAGACCAGAACCAGCTGATTCATCCGGTCCATGAATTCGTCGAACTTCAGCGGCCGGTTGTCGATTGCGGACGGCAACCGGAACCCGTAGTCAACCAGCGTCTGCTTGCGTGACCGGTCGCCCATGTACATGCCGCCGATCTGCGGAATCGTCTGATGCGACTCGTCGACGAAGGTGATGAAGTCATCCGGGAAATAGTCGATCAGAGTGTGCGGAGGCGTTCCCTCCGCCCGGCCCTCAAAAAGCCTTGAATAGTTCTCGATCCCCGAGGTGAAACCGGTCTCCTTGATCATCTCCAGGTCATAGAGGGTGCGCTGCCTGAGCCGGTGCGCCTCAAGTTCCTTGCCCTCGGATTCCAGCTCCTCGAGCCGCTGGTCGAGTTCCGTCCTGATCGCCTCCAGGGTCCGCTCTACCGAATCCTCCTCGGTCACGTAGTGGGTGGCTGGCCAGATCGAGACATGCTGGACCTCATCGAGAATCTCGCCGGTCAGCGGGTCGAAATGGTGGATCGCCTCGATCTCGTCGCCAAAGAGCATGATCCGGAAGGCCGACTCGGCGTAGGAAGGCATGATTTCCAGAACCTCGCCCTTGACCCGGAACGAGCCACGACTCAGCACGGCGTCATTTCGTTCGTACTGAAGGCGCACCAGCTTCCGCAGCACCTTGTCCCGGTCGATCCATTCCCCCACCTTGAAGAGCTGCATCTGTTCCTGGTAGAGGGCGGGTGAGCCAATGCCGTAAATGCAGGAAACCGAGGCCACGATGATCACGTCCCGACGAGCCAGCAGCGAGGCCGTAGCCGCGTGACGCAACCGGTCGATTTCGTCGTTGATCGACGAATCCTTTTCGATATAGAGGTCCTGTGCGGGAACGTAGGCCTCGGGCTGGTAATAGTCGTAGTAGGAGACGAAGTACTCGACCACGTTGTCGGGAAAGAATTCGCGGAATTCGTTGCAGAGTTGGGCGGCAAGGGTCTTGTTGTGCGCCATGACCAGCGCGGGACGCTGGGCCTCGGCGATCACCCCGGCCATGGTGAAGGTCTTGCCGGTGCCGGTGGCGCCGAGCAGGGTCTGTATTTTCTCGCCCTGGTCGAGGCCCTCGGTCAGCTGGGAGATCGCCGCCGGCTGGTCAGCCAGTGGGGTAAAGGCGGGATTCAGTTTGAACTCGGCCACCCGCTCACCATAACGACCACCCCGGTCCGGCATGTATCCAACAATCAGCCCGCGAGACGAGACGTCTCGTCTCGCGGGGGCTTGACGGGACGTCTAATGGAATTCAAGGAAATTCTGACGTTTTGTCCAAACCAGACGAGACGGGACGTCTCGTTTCGCCAGGCGGTCTCGGGGGTGCCCGTCGAACCCGCGCTCTAGAGTTGCCCCATGCGAATCCTGCGCCGTGTTCTCGGTCTTGCCTTCATCGGGGTGGGGATCCTCCACTTCGTCCGGCCGAAATTTTTCCTGGCGATCATGCCGCCCTGGATACCCATGCACCGGGAGGCGGTGGCGGTCAGCGGTGCGGCCGAAATCGCCGGAGGGGCCGCCATGCTCTCCGACGTGACTGCGAAGCCGGCCGGGCTCTGGCTCACCGCGCTTCTAATTGCGGTCTTTCCGGCCAACGTCCACATGGCCATCGACCGGGGCCAGATCGACCGCATGGCGAAAACCGGCGTTCCGAAGTGGGCTCTGTACGCCCGGCTGCCACTTCAGCCGGCGCTCATCTATCTGGTTCTGAAATCAACCAGGTCAGGGACCCAGCAGGTCGTCTAGACCCTGCTTCAGCCGTTCCTTGGCCTGATTTTCCAATTCGCGGCGTTTATCGGGAGGCAAAATCTGGTCGAGGTCACCGGTGGTTCCTTCCGGTAGCGACTCGTCCAAGGCGTCACCCAGCCCCTGAAGCGGATCGTCGGTTGTACCCGATCCGAGATTCTCGACGCCTCCCGTTATCGCGTTGAGGGCATCTCCAAGGTCTCCGAGCCCGCCGAGGTCTCGAAGACCGCCCAGATCCCCGCTAAAGACACTGTCCGCGTTCTCCAGCAGGCCGATCATCACCGACATGGGCATCACGTTGATTGCCGCGCGAAGGCCGGTGGCGGCGAGGCCACCGAGCGCTCCGGCGTTTTCGGCATCATCGACCGCCCGGTTTAGCCCGGCCCGCAGGGCATCTTCCATGTCGGATTCGGAAAGCCCGTTTTCATCCATGAAGTCCTGCAGTGCCTGGTCGTTGGCGATTGCGCGGATCAGTTCTTCACGGCTTGTACCGAGCTCGCAGGCCGCTCCGTCGGCGGCGGAAAGTGCGAATTGCTGGGCAGCTTCCTCAAGGTTCTGTGGATCGGTCCAGGGGCGGGCGTCACAGGGGTCTGCGGCACCGTCCGGTCCGACCGGGCCGCCAGCTGCGACGTAGGCGCCGACGAGAATCAGGGAGGCGACGATCGATCCGATCAGGACGGCGATGCCACGGTTGCCGGTCTTCGGCTGGTCTTCCGGCGGTCTGACCGGGCCGCGCGGACCGGGCGCGAATTCGGTCGGCTCTTCCGGCTCACCGCCAATGATGTTGGTCGGGTTCTCGTTGCCCTCGGGGATCACGTCGGTCGGGTTCTCATTCCCTTCCGGAATCCGGCCGGTCGGCTCATCGCCAGGGCTGTTCACCCCGGTTGGTTCCTCCGGGCCGCCGGGCATCTCGTCTGTCGGCTCGTCCGGCCTCACAGGTCAAGCCTCCGGGTCATCCCGATCGGGATCAGCGCCAGCAACCCGAACAGGGCCGAAATCAGGAAAGCGAGGGAAAACGCCTTGGTGGCCGCGTCCTTCAATTGCGCTTCGATCCCGGAGAGAATCGTTTCGTACTGGCTCCGAACTTCGGGGTCGGCCGGCATCGGCTCGAAGGCCGGCGAGAGGTCCGGCACCCGATCGCCCTGGGCTTCCACCTCCGAGGCCAGTTTTTCGCCGAGATCGATCTTGGCCGAGGGGTCGATCGGTGAGTCGAGCACGATGGCGGTCCCGGCATCCAGCGCAGCTTCTTTCTGAACGTCCAGCTGGTGGGTGAAGATGGGGGTAAGGATCAGCAGGCCTATGACCACTCCGGCATGTCGGGCCGCGATGGTCCAGCCACCATGAACAGCTGCCGCGGAGCGGCCATGGACCGCCACCTCGGTCAGGGCCGAAAGCACCAGAGAGAGACCCAGCCCGGCGAGGATCTGCGGGGGAATGACCAGCCAGACCGTTGCCTTCGGGAGCAGCCCGAGCGCGGCCAGACCGCCAGCCAGCAGTATCGCGCCCGAAGCGGCACGGATCCGCTCGGATTCAATTCCCTTGCCGATGCGGGAACCGGCCAGAGCGGCGACCGGCAGGACCGTCACCACCAGAGCCGCTTCGATCGGCGTCAGCAGCCAGCCCTCGATCAGCATCAGCACGATCAGAAAGAGGGTCGCGGCGATCGAGGCCGAGACCATGGCAAGGGCCAGGTTGGCCGGAAGATGAGGCCGATTGCCGCCTGCTGCGCGGACCGGTTCGGGGATCTTCCATTCCCTGGTTTCCTGGACCACGATGTCCCGTAGGGGCACTCCGGCGATGATCGCCACCGGCACCTGCGCCAGGAATATCGACTGCCAGGAGACCAGCTCGGTGAGCAGCCCGCCCAGCCCGGGACCGACGGCAGCCCCGATCGCACCGGCACCGACCCAGGTGGCAATCGCCCGGCGGTCATCTCCAAAGGTCGAAACCATCAACTCCAGCGCCCCGACCACGGTCACAGCGCCCCCGACGGCCTGAACAGCGCGGCCCGTGAGGAGGGGACCGAGCCCGGTCGCCAGGCCGCAGACGAGGCTGCCGCCGGCGAAGATTGCGAGTCCGACGGCCGCCGAGCGGCCCGGCCCGAACCGTCGGGCAACGTGGGCTGCGGGCACGGCCAGCGAAGCCAGGACGAGATTGAAGATGATCAGGACCCAAGAGACACCGGAGATGCTGGTATCGAACTGCCGGAAAATCTCAGGAAGCGCGAGCACCACGATCGAGGAATCAGCCAGTACCAGCCCGACCGCGCCCGCCAGGGCGGCCGTACGCAGGTTCATCAGTACCCCAGCTCTAGGGCATACTCGTGTTTGTACTCACGTTGCTTCTCGAGGACCTTCTCCACGTAGGCGCGGGTCTCCGGAAAAGTGATGTCGTCGACGGTCATGCCGGCTCCGCCCCAGGCGTCGGCGTTGCCCGGACCGGCGTTGTAGGCAGCGAGAGCCGCGACCACATCGCCGTCATACATTTCAAGCAGATGCTTCAGATAGAAGGTCCCGTAGCGGATGTTGAGTTCGGGGTCTCTCAGATCCTCCAGCTTGAAGGTGGTCCCTCCGCTCAGCTTTTCGATTTCCTCGGCTGTCTCCGGAGTGATCTGCATCAGCCCCCGGGCATCGGCGTGGGAGGTCTGGTCAACGAATTGGGATTCGGCGTAAATAACCGCGGCGATCAGCGCCGCATCGACACCCTTCTCCTGCGATTGCTGCCTGATTATGTCCTCATGCTTGAGCGGGAGTGCAACCTCCTTGATTCCCTTGCTGGCCAGCCCGGAAATGACCAGGATGGCGAGGATTCCGAAGGCGATCAGCCCGGCCAGGATCAGGAAGGCGCGCCCGGCGCCGGTGCGCGGCTTGCTGCCGCTGCTCCGTCGGGTCGTGCGGCGTCGGCCGCCCGCGGTTGAGGTTCGGTTCGGGGCCATTCGAGGTGGCCTTACAGCCTAGCCCCGACCGCCGGTCGCCAACTCGGTCTCGAGGGAATCCAGCAGGACGGAGAGTTTGGCCTCAAGCTCTTCGGGCGTGCCGTCGTTTTCGACCACGGTGTCGGCCCGCCCCGCTTTCTCTGCCTGACTGAGCTGCCTTGCCTCGCGTCCCTCTACCCCCTCGTGGCCCCGCGAACGAGCCCGCTCCTGCCGGGTCTTCTCGTGGGCAACGATTGCCACCGTGTGGTCGAAGGCCCGGTACATCTCGCCCTCGAAAAGCAACGGAATCTCGGCTACCGCAAACTTCGTCTCCGGACCCAGGCCCTCGATCCATCCGCGGAATTCTTCCCCGACCAGCGGGTGGATCTGCGCCTCGAGCCAGCCGAGTTCATCCGGGTCGTTGAACACCTTTGCGCCGACCACGCCACGGTCGACCCGGCCGTCCGGGGCAACTTCATCGCCCCAGCGCTCTCTCAGGCGACCCAGCAGCGGCTCCTGGTCGAGCAGGTCATGAACAACCTGGTCGGCAGAGATAGTGGCCGCGCCGAGTCGCCCAAAGGCGCTCAGAGCCTCGGACTTACCGGCAGCCACGCCCCCGGTCAGCCCGATCGTCAGGACTGTTCTTCCCCCTCGGAAGCCTCACCCTCGGCCTCTGCGGCCTCTTCGGTGATCTCTTCAGCTTGTTCGACCACGGCCTCCTCGGCAGCAGCCTCCTCGGCAGCAGCTTCGATCTCGACCTCGGCCACGGCATCCTCGACGACCTCTTCGGGCGTTTCGTCGGCAGCAGCCTCTTCCGCGGCGGCATCGGCCACATCGGCCTCGGCAATCGCTTCGTCGACCACGGCTTCCACTTCGGGGGCGACCTCTTCGGCGGAATCGGGCTCGGCGGAGTCTGGCTCGCCGGAGGCGGCGGCCAGGGCCGCTCCGAGATCCTTGAGCAGCATGTTCTGGCCTTCGACCCGCTTGATCGAGAGCGACAGGCGGCGGCGCTCTTCGTCGATCTCGAGGATCTTCACGTTGAGGCTGGCGCCGAGTTCAACGACTTCTGACGGGTTCTCGACGTGATGATCGGCCAGTTCCGAGATGTGGACCAGACCTTCGACGCCGTCGAGGATCTCGACGAATGCGCCGAACGAGACGACCTTGGTGACGGTGCCCTCGAGCACGTCGCCGGAGCGGTACGTGCTGACGACCCGCTGCCACGGATCCTCCTGGGTCTGCTTGAGACCGAGCGAGATGCGCTGACGGTCGCGGTCGATGTCGAGCACCTTGATCTTGACCGTATCGCCGATCGCGACCACCTCGGACGGGTGGTTGACGTGGCTCCAGGAAAGCTCGGAGATGTGGATCAGTCCGTCGATGCCCTCGAGGTCCACGAAGGCGCCGAAGTCGACGATGTTCGAGATCTTGCCCTCGACGACTTCGCCCGGCTGCAGGCGGTCCAGGATCTGGTCCCGGACTTCCTTGCGCTCCTCTTCGAGAACGGCGCGACGGGAAAGCACCACGTTGTTGCGGCTGCGGTTGAGCTCGATGACCTTGCACTCGAGCGTCTGGGACATGAACTCGTCCAGGTTGTGGACCCGGCGGATGTCGACCAGCGAGGCGGGCAGGAATCCGCGGATGCCGAGATCCAGAATGAGTCCACCCTTGACGACCTCGATCACATTGCCCTCGACCGGCTGGCCGGATTCGGCGGCAGCTTCGATCTTGCGCCAAGCCTTCTCGAAGCGGGCACGCTTCTTGGAAAGGATCAGGCGGCCTTCGGAATCTTCCTTGGTGACGACGAGAGCGTCGATTTCTTCGCCGAGCTCGACCTCTTCCGAGGTGTCGACGTTTTTGCGGATCGAAAGCTCGGAGGCGGGGATGACGCCTTCGGACTTGTAGCCGATGTCGAGCAGAACCTCGTCGCGGTCGATGCGAACGACCTTGCCACCGACGACATCGCCTTCCTCGAAGGAAACGATGGTCGCTGCGTAGTTTGGAATGATCCGGCCGTCAACGTTGATCAGCAGGCCGTTTGAGCCTTCGACCGGAACCCCCTCTGGGGCGGGTTGGAGTGTGGTTTCAGTAGTAGTCACAGTCCGGGGATGATGGCAAAAACCCGGCCCTAGCGCTTACTAGCCGGGAAATCTCCGGATTCGCCGCTTTCACTACCCTCTCCCCGATGGCAAAACGGGCGACAAAACGAGGTGAAGAGCGAACCGACCTGAGCGGGTCGCGCGATGTTCTCATTTGTGGAGCCAGTTTCGCCGGCTTGATGGCAGCCCGGCAATTGGCCGGTTCGGGGGCCGATGTGCTGGTAATCGACCGTTACGAGATCGGCGAGCGCCAGACCTCCGCCTGTGCGATCCCGACCGCCTGGCTTCAGGAACTGGGCCTGATCGAGTCCGAGAAGCAGCGTTTCGACTCGGTCCTGATCCATACGGCCCACGGCTCGATCCGGCTGCCGGTGCCCTGGTCCTTTTCGACTTTTGACTACCCGAGCTTTTGCGAGCTGCTCTGGGACCAATGCGACGCGGAATTCGAGACAGCCAAGGTCAACGGCAGGTCAGATTCCGAGAAAACCGGGACCGTGCCGATTGGCGCATCACCGATCTCGATTGACACCGACCGCGGCCCGATCCATGCCCCACTGGTGGTCGACTCTCTCGGCTGGAAGCGCGTTCTCGCGGGCGGCGCCCACTATCAGCCGCCGGAGGCTCCGCTTTCGCGCGGCCTCGAGGTTCACCCTCCCGGCGGCAACGTCGACCTGGAAGTCTTCATCAATCGTCGCTACGTACCGGCCGGCTACGGCTGGTCCTTCCCGGCCGATGACGAGGTCCGGGTCGGGGTCGGCTCTTTTGACCCGCATTTTCCGGTCCGGCACACAACCGACCTGCTGGCCGACGACATCGAGGTCGGAAAGTCGGCCTACCAGGGAAACTGGATCCCCCACAGACTGCGTCCGGCCACTGCCAACGGCGTCTTCTTTGCCGGCGACTCGGCTGGCCACTGCTTTCCCCTGACCGCCGAGGGAATCCGCCCGGCGCTCTATTTCGGGGCCGCCCTCGGCATGAAGCTGCGCGATGTTGTGGACGGAACGGTCACCCGCGAACAGGCCCTTGACGATTATCACTCGTTCAGCGCCGGCCATCAGCGGGCCTTCGACTGGCTGCTGCGGGCCCAGAAGCTGCTTCCGAAGATCCACCCCCGCCTGGTCAAACCGACCTTGGCCGCTTCCTTCAAGGCGGGCGGTTCCGGCGACTATGCCTTCAACCGGTACCTGGGCATCGCCCCGCCCGAATTCGCGGCGCTCGCCAACAGTGCCCTGCGATCATCGCTCGACGAAGTAGCTGCCTGACTCGTGGCCCCCTGAGAAGTAGCGGCTGGTAATCGTCTTCTTGCGGGTGAAGAACTCGACTCCGTCGAGACCGTGGGCGTGGAGGTCGCCGAGGAACGACGCCTTCCAGCCGGAGAATGGGAAGAAGGCCACCGGGGCGGCGACGCCGATGTTGACCCCGACCATTCCGACTTCCACGTCATGGCGGAACTTGCGGACGGCGGAAGCCGACTCGGTGAAGATCGAGACGCCATTGCCGAAGGGACTTGCGTTCACGGTTTCGATCGCCTCCTCGAGGGTGTCGACGTTGACCACCGCGAGGACCGGGCCGAAGACCTCCTCGGAGACGATCGGGTCGTTCTTCTTCACCTCGTCGAGGATGGTCGGGCCGACATAGGAACCTTCGGGGTCGGCGCCCTCCGGGTTGCGGCCATCAAGCAGAACCTCGGCCCCGTCCCTGACCGCCTGGTCGATCCAGCCATTGATCCGGTCGCGGGCATCACAGGAGATGACCGGGCCGACGTCGGTGCCCTCTTCGAGTCCGTCGCCGACCTGGAGTTTCTTCGAGGCCTCGACCAGAGCGGGGATCACGTGGTCATGCGCGGAGCCGACGGTGACGATTACCGAACCCGCCATGCAGCGCTGTCCCGCGGCCCCGAAACCGGAGCCAATCAACCCGTTGACGGTCGGTTCAACCACCGCGTCAGGGCAGATCACCATGTGGTTCTTGGCCCCGCCGAGCGCCTGGACCCGCTTTCCGGTCTGGGCGGAGCGCTCGTAGACGAGGCGCGCCACCGGGGCCGAGCCCACGAAGGAGATCGCGTCGATGTCCGGGTGGTCGAGCATTCCTTCCACGACTTCGCGGCTGCCGTTGACCAGGTTCACGACACCTTCCGGGAGGCCGAGCTCGTCGATGATGCCGAAGACCATCTGTTGGGTCATCGGCACCTGCTCGGAGGGCTTGAGGACCACCGTGTTGCCGCAGGCGATCGCGAACGGGAGAAACCAGAAAGGCACCATTGCGGGGAAATTGAAGGGCGCGATGATGCCGCAGACGCCGACCGGCTGGCGAATCGTCTCGGCGTCCACACCGCGGGCCACGTCTTCCAGGACCTTGCCCTGCATCGTGGTCGGGATCGCGGTGGCAGCTTCGACCATCTCGATCATGCGTCCGACCTCGGCGGTCGCGTCAGGAAGAGTCTTGCCCATCTCGGTCACGACCTGACGGGCGATTTCGTCCTTCCTCGCCTCCAGCTTCTCACGCAGGGTGAAAAGCATCCGGGCCCGCGCGATCGTGCTTACGCCCCGCCAGGCGGGAAGCGCTTCGCGAGCGGAGCGAACTGCCTCGTCGAGATGGCTGGCAGTCGAATAGGGAACCCTCGCGACGGTCTCTCCGTTGGCCGGGTTGATCACGTCATGGAGCTCGGCACCATCTGCTTCGATCCACTTGCCGCCGACGTAATTCTCAAGCGTGTTGATTCCGGTTTCGGTGCTGACGGTCATGCGGCCTCCTCGGGGAAAACGGGTCAGCTTCAGGCTAACGCGCCGACCGCCCGGGGAAAGTGGACATTCCGTGACCTCTCCCGACGAGGTCTTACGAAACGTACAAACCGGAAATTCTCAGTCCTTCGTGTAAATCAGGCTGGTCAGCTTGCCGCCAACGACCAGGTTGCCCTGGCTGAGTTCGTAAGGGACATCGCCCCGGAGCACCTTCGAGACATAGGTCTCGATCTGGTCGGGGAGGTTCCCGCAGGACTTCTTGGTCATCGCGATCGGACCAAAGTCGATCGTCGTCTCGCCGATCTTGGCCGAGCCGCTCCCGTTGTTACAGCCACCGAAGACCTCCACCTGACCGTCGTCGAACTTCAGGGTGGGCGGTTCCACCGTATTGGGGAGGCTGGTCGCCGCCCCATGCGAGGCGATGTTCAACAGGGTCCAGGTCACGCCGTCTATTTCGGCAGCGGCCTTGCTGCTACCCGTTGAACCCGTTGAATCCGAATCATCCGAACCGGAACCGCAGGCGACAACGCCCGCGCCAAGGGCCAGGACCAGAAATATCGCCAACGCTCTCCTCACCGTGGTCATGCCTTCCAGATTAGGCGAAACCGGGCGGAGAGTCGCTGAGGGTACCGTCATCGGGTGACGTCTACCCCGGAAAAGGTCCAGCGGATCTATCTGACCCTGATGCTGGGCAACACCGGCCGCTTCCTTCATCTGGGGATCAACACGATCTTCCTGCTCGACGCGGGGCTTTCGAACCTGGAGGCCTTCGCGGCCAACGCTTTCTTCACCGCGGGAATGGTGCTCTTCGAGATCCCGACTGGGGTTGTCGCCGACACCATCGGCCGTCGGGTCTCATACATGGCAGGCACCCTGACCCTGATGGCGACCACCCTGCTGCACGTGATGCTCTGGGAGATCAACGGACCGTTCTGCCTGGGCCGTGGTCTCCTGCTGCTCGGGCTCCTTCACCTTTTTCTCCGGGGCGGTCGACGCCTGGCTGGTCTGATGCCCCTCGACGCGACCGGATTCACCGGTGATCTGAGAAGGTCTTCGGCCGCGGCATGACCGTGACCGGCATCGAGGATGCTGACCGGCTCGGTAATCGGCGGCTACGTCGCGCAGGTGACCAGCCTTGAGTGCCTTTTCGTGATGAGGGCAGCGGTCCTGCTGGTCATGTTCTTTTTCGCCGGATGGGCGATGAAGGATCTCGGATTTACGCCCCGCAAGTCCGAGAGCACGCTCGGCGAGATGAAATCAATCACCAGAAACTCGATTCAGTACGGCTGGCGGGTTCCCCCGGTCAAGTGGATCATGCTGGCCGCACCCTTCACCGCCGGGGTGGGCATCTACGCCTTCTACGCGCTGCAGCCGTACCTGCTGGAGCTGGTCGGCGACCCGAACGCCTACGGCATCGCCGGCATTACGGCGGCCCTGGTCGCGGGCTCCCAGATCGTCGGCGGCTTCCTCGCGCCGGTCATCCGCAGGCGGTTCCGGCTTCGCACCTCCGCCCTCCTGCTCGCGGTCGCCGCGGGCGCCGTCGCCCTCGGCCTGATCGGGGTGATCGAACAGTTCTGGGTTGCGGTCGGGCTGATCGCGGTCTGGGCGATGCTCTCTTCGGCGGCGACCCCGATCCGCCAGTCCTACATCAACGGCATGATCCCCTCGAAACAGCGGGCGACCATACTTTCCTTCGACTCGATGCTGGGTTCAACCGGTGGCGTGGTCGTACAGCCGGCACTTGGCCAGGTCGCCGATACATCCGGCTACGCGACCTCCTACATGTACGGCGCGATGGTCACGGTCTTTGCCCTCCCCTTCATCTTCCTCTCCCGCCGGCAAAGACCCGCCGCCGATAGCGGCTGATGGTTCAGGCCCGTTCGAGCAGGACGATCGGGATCGGGCGCTCGGTGGCCGCCTGATAGTCGTTGTAGGCGGGCCACTGCTTGACCATCTGCGGCCAGATCTCTGCCTTCTCTTCTTCGCTCGCGGTGCGGGCATTCGCGGTGAACCTGTCCGCCTTCACCTGCACTTCGACCGTCGGGTCGGCTTCCAGATTGAGATACCAGGCCGGCGGCTCGTCGGCTCCGCCCTTCGAGGCAACGATCGCGTAGGCATCGCCGACCGGGTCATAGATCAGCGGCGTGGTCCGCTGCTGGCCTGATTTGCGCCCCGTGGTGGTGAGCAGCAGGGTGTGGGTGCCCTGCCACTCATGCCCCTCTTCGCCGTCGGTGGCCTGATAACGCTCGACATGCTCCTGTCCGAACAACATGATCCGACCATAGCCCCGGACGGGCCTGCCCGCAAGGTCAGCCCGTGGCGAGGAAGGTGCCGGCCAGCAGGGCCACCGCCGCGGCGAGGCGGATGCCGTTGACCGGGATTTGCTTCAGACCGAACGCTCCGAACCGGTCGAGAACGAGCGAGCCGATCAATTGTCCGGTGACCAGAGCGGAAGTGAGACTGGCGGCGCCGATCTCCGTCACCGCGGCGAGCGACGAAACCACGACGACGACCCCGATCAGGCCGCCGAAGTAATAGTAGAAGCGAGGATCGCCGATTCGCTTCAGGCCAGGCGCCTTGCCGGTTGCCAGGACCAGCAGACCGAGCAGCAGGGTCCCCACCGCGAAGTTCACGAATCCGGCCGGGAAGTCGCCGACCCGGGTTGCGAGTTCGCTGTTGATCGGGTGCTGGAGGCCGACCAGGGCCGCCGAGAAAAAGATCAGGGCGACGAAAACGGCACGCTGGCGCCGGTCTGAAACCGGAGCCGAAGATGAAGCTTCCTCCCGGCTGTAGAGCATGGCCAGGGCGCCTCCGAGCAGCAGCAGGAGACCGAGCACCCGGGGCCCGGTGACGTCGTGAACCTCGATCCCGAACCAGCCGTAATGGTCTACCGCGACCGAACAGGCGAGCTGCCCGGTGATCGTGGTCGCCGCGACCACGCCCGCGCCGATCCTGGAGATCGTGATGGTCGCCAACGCAACGTATGTGGCGCCGATCAAACCTCCCGTGAATTGCCAGGCCGGTACTTCGCCGATTGACCCCAATCCGCCGATCGTGCCGCCAATCAGGATGATCAGGAAAAGCGCAACCATGCCGACGCCGAAGCTGACGAAGGCCGCGGCAAGCGGCCCGGTCGAACGCCCGAGGCCGCTGTTGATCGGTGCCTGGGAGGCGAAGAGTATGCCGACCAGGACGATCAGCAGGGCAACCAAAGCGGAACTCATCGCTCGATCCGGGCGGTTACTTGGCGGCCAGCCAGCTTTCGCCGGAGCCTGCATCGACTTCCAGCGGCGGATCGAGGTCGAAAGCCCCGACCATTTCCCTGCGGGCCAGTTCGGTAACCGCCTCCGCCTCTTCGGCCGGACCCTCGAACAGCAACTCGTCGTGGATCTGGAGCACGAGCCGGCTTGAGAGACCTTCCTCGAGCAGCGCCTCGTGGCAGCGGATCATCGCAATCTTGATTATGTCGGCGGCCGTGCCCTGCACCACGGTGTTCATCGCGAGCCGGACTCCCTGGGCGCGGATCTGGGCCTGGTTGGAGCGCAACTCCGGCAACGGACGCCGACGACCGAGCAAGGTCTTGACGAATCCTGATTCGGTCGCTTCCTCCACAACCCGCTCGCGGAAAGCGGTCACCGCCGGGAACCGCTCGTGGTAGCGCTTCACGAACTCCTCACCCTCGGCCCGCGGGATGTTCAGGCGGTCCGCCAGTCCGAAGCCGGTCAGCCCGTAGACGATCCCGAAGTTGACCATCTTCGCTTTCGAGCGCTGGGTCTGGTCAACCTCCGACGGGTCGATTTCGAAAACCTGGGCGGCGGTCGCGGAGTGAACGTCCTCACCCGCCCGGAAGAAGCCTTTCAGCACTTCCTCATCGGCAACATGGGCGAGCACCCGCAGTTCAACCTGGCTGTAGTCGAGCGAAGTCAGCAGGTTGCCGGACTCGGCCACGAAGCAGCCCCTCAGCGGCCGGCCCACCTCGGAACGGATCGGAATGCTCTGCAGGTTCGGCTGGATCGAGGAAATCCGGCCGGTCGGGGCGGCAACCTGCATGAAGGTCGTGTGAACCCGGCCGGTGGCCGGATCGATTGCCGCCGGCAGCGGCTCGAGGTAAGTGTTCTTGAGCTTGGTCAGCTCCCGCCATTGCTCGATCAGGGCGACAATCGCATGTTCTTCGCGAATCTGGGCGAGTACCCGGGCATCGGTCGAAAAACCGGTCTTGCCCTTTCGCTTGCGGGTCAGGCCGAGCTCCTCGAAAAGGACCTGCCCCACCTGCTGGGGCGAGCCAATCGTGAACTCGTGCCCGGCCAGTTCATGGATCTCTGTCTCAAGCGCCAGGATCCGCTCTTCGAGGCCGGAAGCCATTTCGGCGACCCGTTCACGATCGAGCTTCAGGCCGATTCGCTCCATCGCGGCCAGCACCCGGATCAGGGGCTGCTCGACCTGCTGGAGCAGGTCGAGAAGTCCCGCTTCCTCGAGCTTCGGGCGCTGGACCCTGGCCAGGTTCCAGACCGTGGCCGCGATCTCCGGGGCGATCGAACCGTCGTCGGACTCGTCGGCGATCAGCGACATCTGGGCGTCATCTCCGTCGATTCCGGAGGGAGCCAGACCAGCCTGGACCGCCAGCTCGTCGAGGTGATAATTCCGCCGGGAAGGTTCCAGCAGATAGGCCGCAACCAGGGTGTCGTGGCTGATAACCGGTCCCTTTTCGGTCGCTTCAAGGGCTGCCAGCAGGCCGACCCGCTGACCCCCGACCGCCTTGATGTCATGGGCGATTAACGGTTTGCCCTGGACCATCCCGGCCAGCTCTTCCGCGTTTGCCTCGCCGCCGACTACCGTCCGGCCGTCGGTGGCAGCCCAGCCGCCGTAAAGCTCGACCGCAATCGGGCCGTCGGCCAGCTCCTCCACCCCGCCGTCCGAAACTTCGACCTCGGCGGGCGCCGGGGCCTCCTCCGGAGTTCCGGGGATTTCCTCATCCTCCAGAGCCTCTTCCAGCCGTTTCATCGCGGCCCTAAGTTCGAACCCGGTCATGAACGACCTCAGGCCTTCGCGGTCCGGGGTCCGGGCCATCAACTCGTCGATGTCGACCCCGGTTTCCACTTCGAAATCCATGGTCGCCAGTTGCTTGGAGATCCGGGCATCATCGGCGAACTCGGTCAGGTTCTCCTTCCGCTTCTTGCCGGAGACCTCGTCCACTCTGGCGAGGGTTTCTTCCAGCGACCCGAACTGATCCAGCAATTGTGCGGCCGTCTTCTCGCCGATTCCGGGAACCCCGGGAATGTTGTCGGAGGTGTCGCCGCGGAGGCCCATCAAGTCGGTGACCAGCTCCGGGTAAACCCCGTACCTTTCCCTGACCGCCTCCCTGTCGTAAAGCTTCGTTTCGGTCACGCCCTTCGAAGTGCTCATCACCTGGACCGTGTCGGTCACCAGCTGGTAAGCGTCGCGGTCGCCGGTGACCACCACCACCGGTATGTTCACCGCCGAGGCCTGGCGGGTCAGAGTCGCGATCACGTCATCGGCTTCGTAGCCGTCGACCTTCACGTTCGTGTAGCCGAAGGCCTCGACCATCTCCAGGAGGTGCGGCCACTGCTGCCGGAGCAGATCCGGCTTCGGCGGGCGCTGGGCCTTGTACTCGGGGTAGACGACCTCGCGACCCGACATGCCGGCGTCCCAGGCGACGGCGATCTGCCGGGGACGGTAATCGGCGATCAGCTTGACCAGCATCGAAGCCAGACCGAAGATAGCGTTGGTCGGGCGACCGTCCGCCGTGGCCATCGAGTCCGGCAGGGCAAAGAACGCCCGGTAGGCCATGCTGTTGCCGTCGATCAGAAAAAGGGAGGGGTTCTCTTCAGGCACCGGACGATCATAGGCGCTGGCGCCGTCGGGACCGGCCCGCTGCCGGGACCTTCATATGATGGTCCGATGCCGCCCGTTTCAGCCCAATACAGCGTCACCGTCCGCGTCGAACTCGATGCCCGCCAGGAGCCCCTCGGCAAGTTGACCGCGGCCGTAGCGGAAGCCGGCGGCCAGCTGGTCGGAGTCGACCTGATTCCCGGTGCCGGAGCCGAAGGCAAGAGGGTCCGCGAATTCACGATCGACGCGGTCGACCAGCCCCATTGGGAACGCATCCTCAGGGCCCTCGGTTCGATCCGGGGCGCCCGGGTCATGGAGTACACGGACCGGACGATGCAGATGCATCGCGGTGGCAAGGTTTCGGTCGAGAACAAGTACCCGTTGAAGACCAGGGACGATCTCTCGATGGCCTACACCCCGGGGGTGGCCCGGGTCTGCACGGCGATCAACCGGGATCGCCAGCTCGCCTTCGAGTACACGATCAAGAAAAACACGGTCGCGGTCGTCTCCGATGGCACCGCCGTGCTCGGACTGGGCGACATCGGCCCCGAAGCGGCGATGCCGGTGATGGAAGGCAAGGCGATGCTCTTCAAGGAGTTCGCCCAGGTCGACGCTTTTCCGATCTGCCTCGACACGACCGATACCGACGAGATCGTCCGCGCGGTCGAGATGATCGCCCCGACCTTCGGCGGCATCAACCTCGAGGACATTTCCGCTCCTCGCTGCTTCGAAATCGAGGACCGGCTGAAGGCTTCGATCGACATTCCGGTGTTCCACGATGACCAGCACGGCACCGCCGTTGTCACGATGGCGGCGCTTTTCAACGCCCTGAAGATCATCGACAAGCCGATCGAGGAGCTTCGGGTCCTGATGGTCGGTCTGGGCGCCGCCGGCGTTGCGGTGACCAAGATGATGCTTGCTGCCGGCCTGACCCACGTGGTCGGCTGCGACCGCAAAGGTGCCCTCTCGGTCACTCGTGATGATTATCAGGCGGGGGAGCTGAGCGGAATCAAGAAGTGGTTCGCCGAAAACTCGAATCCGGACAACCTGCTTGGCACCCCGGACGAGGTGATCGAGGGGATGGACGTCTTCGTCGGACTGTCCGGGCCGGGCATCATTCAGCCCGAATCGCTCGGCAAGATGAACCGGGATCCGATTGTTTTCGCGATGTCCAACCCCGATCCGGAAGTTTCGCCCGAAGAAGCAGCGAAGTACGTCCGGATCATGGCGACCGGCCGCTCGGACTACCCGAACCAGATCAACAACGTGCTCTGCTTCCCCGGAATCTTCCGCGGAGCCCTCGACGCCGGTGCGCCCCAGATCACCGAAGAGATGAAAATGGCCGCGGCCCGCGGGATCGCCGACGTGGTCGGTGACGATCTTTCCGAGGACTACATCATTCCCTCGGTCTTCGACCGCGACGTCGCGCCCCGGGTCGCCGAAGCCGTGGTCCAGGAAGCAAAACGGGCCGGTGACGCCCGGTTCAACGTCGAAACCGGCGCCTTCGCGACCCTCGGCTGATCAGAGAGCACTTCGGCTGGTCAGAAGGCGGCCAGTCCCCAGCCCCAGACGACCTTGTCCTTGCGGTCCCGGATCACCCGGTTCGCATGGGCGGCCGGCCCGGTGGTGACCGTGTCCCGCCTGCCGTTCTTCGAGTCGAGGATGTTTCGGCCCTCACGGCCCAGAATCGACGACCGCCCCTGCTGCTGGCGGTGGCGGCGGCCGAGAATCAACCAATCGCTGTAGGGGCTTCCCTCAAGTCGCTCGATGTCCGGGGCGAGACGGGTGCGGGCCGCGCAGGGGCCGTTCAGCCATTCGACGTAGCCCGTGCCGAGGTCGGCCTTGACGCCGCGGGGCGATCCGGCGTAGACGGTGCTGTCGTTGCCCGGGCCGCCGCTGACGTATGAACCTGAACATGGCCTGAGGATGTGGGCGTGGTCGGTGCCCTTGCCGCCCCGGACCGTCACCCGGTCATTCACGTAGATCAGGTCGTTGTTGCCCCCGCCGAGCAGTTCGCTGCCGGCGCTGTCAAAACTCGTCGATATGAAGTCCTTGCCCGGTCCGCCCTGGATCCGGTTCTTTCCGGAGCCCCCGTTGAGGGTGGTCGACATATTCCGCGGAATCGAGCCCTGCAACGTGATCTGATCAGCCCCGTCGCCACCGTAAACCAGCATCCCGTCCAGGTTGTTGCGATCCGCCGGGCAGAGAATCGTCGTTGCGACCAGGGAATTCTGCGATTGATCCACGCCACGGCAATCGCCCGAGGGCACCCCGCCATCGGCCACCTGGACCCGGAACTGCTGGCCGGAGGCGTCGTAGCCAACCGAGATGCGATCGTCCCTGGTCCCACCCATTACCACCGGGATGCCCCCGGCACTGATGTCGACCAGGGCAAGCCGGTTGCCGAAGTTGCCGGGAGAATCGCGGTTACAGCGGATCGTATTATCGAATCCGGAGCACTCGTTTTCTCCGATACCTCCGTCGACGATGTCGCCATCTCCGCTGTTTCCGGTGATCACATCGTCACCCAGCCCACCTTCGATGTGATTGACCACGCCGGGGTCGGCGGTGATCTCGTCGTCAAAAGCGGAACCGATCACATTCTCGAGCGAAGCAAGCCGGTACCGGGTCGTTCCCAGCGAGGTGCCGGCCCGGAGATCAATGATCACTCCGTCGATCCTTCTTCCGCCGGGAGGCGTGTGAGCGGCGTAGGAAATCGTGTCGCTCCCGGGTCCGCCGTTGATCCTCGCCAGTCCGCGGCCGGTGGTCACGAAAAGGTCATCGCCGCCATTTCCATAGAGCTTCTTGATGCCGGAATGGGTGATGATCGTGTCGCCACGAGGGGTACCGAAAACCCAGTCGTCACCTTCGCCCCCGTCGAGGTAGGCCGGGCCGTTATTGCGGGGCTGGTTGGCCTTGAGGCGGTCGTTTCCCTGCTCGCCGAAGAGCTTCTCGCGGACCCCTCCGCCGGTAATTCCCCCGTTCGAATACAGGAAGTCGGTGCCGTTGCCTCCGTGAATTTCCGATACGGCGTTGCCGAGGCTGTAAATCCGGTCCGAACCGGTCAGACCGTAGAGGCGGTTGCCGGTTCCCGAGTAGTCATAGATGCGGTCGTTTCCACCCACTCCGTAAACCTTGTCGCGGTCCGGAAGGCCTCGCGGGTTTTTCCTTGGCCCGGCGTAGATTCGGTCGTGGCTTCGCGAACCGCGCAGGTAGTCGTTGCCGAGGCCGCCCTCGATCACCCCTCTTGTGGTCTTTGAGTTGAGCACCACCTTGTCATTGCCGGGCCCGGCGTCCACCTTGACACTGTTGCCGCGGCCGGTCCGGATGTTGTCGTTGCCGGAGCCGCCGAATACGCGCAGCTTGTTGCCCTTTTCCGTCCTGATCAGGTCATTTCCCGATCCTCCGTACACGGTGGCGTCGCCCTTGGCGGCAAAGATCCGGTCGTTTCCCGGGCCGGCGTCGGTGAAAGTGATGCCTTTGCCGGTGTAGATGGTCTGTTTACCATCACCCGCGCAAATGTGGCTGAATGGTTTGCCGATCACGGTCACGTGATCGCCCGCCACCCAGGTGACGTCCCTGAACTTCAAATGGACTGTCTTGTGGTCACCGGTGATTACCCGGTTGATCGGCTTGCCGAAGCATTGCGATGGCACGGCCTCGGCCCGGCCGGTGAAACCGACAAGCATCAAGAGCACCACCGCCGTGACGGCGGTGGTGAGGGACGGGAGGGGGTTGGATCTGGCCGGGAGGCGTTCCGTGATCATCCGATGCTTACCCTGACAGCACCATAGCTAACCCTGAGTTTCGGTCTGCCAAGCCGGAATTGCCGGCCGGGAGCCGTTCAGCAGGGGAAGGTCAGTGTCCGGCGAGGCCGTAGCCCCAGATCACGTTGTCGATCTTGTCGGCGATCACCTTGTTGCTGTGGCCGCCGGAGCCGGTAGTGACCGTATCCGCGGTTCCGTTCTTGGCGTCGAGAGTGTCAATCCCTCCGCGGCCGAAAATCACCGACTTGCCGTCCTGGGCTTTGCTTCGCTTGCCGACGATCAGCCAGTCGTTGGACTCGGTTCCTTCGAGCTTCTCGATGTCATTGGCGATCTGCGTGCGCGCTCCGCTACAGCCGCTTCCGTTCCACTCGGCGTAGCCGCCGGCCAGAGACGCTTTGACACCGCGCTCCGCTCCGGCGAAGACCACGCTGTCGGTTCCGCCGTCACCTTCAAGATCGGCGCCCAGGCAGGGGTCAACAACCCTGAAGATGTCGGTGTCCGGCCCGCCGGTGATCGAAATGTCATCCTGGGCGTAGAGCACGTCGAGTCCGTCCCCACCGTTGATTGTGCTGCCGGCGCTGCCCGGGTCAGTCGAGATGAAGTCCTTACTCGGACCGCCCTGGATCGAGTTCTTGCCCCTGCCACCATTGATTGTGGTGGTGAGGATGTCCGGGATCGAGTTCCCCAGTTTGATCGAGTCGGCGCCGTCGTCGCCGTAGACGAGCATCCCGTTCAGGTTGTTCGGATCGACCGGACAGTCGATCTCGCTTTTCTGGCTGCTGTTTCTCTTGCAGAGCCCGGAGGGGATCGCGCCACCCGGATCGGTGACTTCGAAGCGGTCGGCTCCACCGTTGTAGCCGATCGAGATGTCGTCGGCGCTCCGGCTGCCCATCACGATCAGGAGGCCACCCTTGGTGATGTCGACCTGGCTGTTACCTGATCCGGGATCGCCCGGCGAGTTCTCGTTGCAGTTGACCTGACGGCCGCCGGAGCAATCGTTCTGGCCGAGGCCACCGTCGATGTTGTCACCGTTTTGCCCGACGATGTAGTCGTCGCCGAGGCCGGCTTCTATGTCGTTATCAACCCCGGGGGCGCCGATTATCTCGTCGTCGAAAGCCGAACCGATCACGTCCTCGATGCCGTCGAACTTGTAGCCGGAATAGCCGAGGGAAGTTCCGGCTCGGAGGTTGACCTCCACGCCGGTGATCGAACCGCTCCGGCCCGAAGGGGTGTGGGCGGCAAAAGAGATGGTGTCGCGGCCGTCGCCACCGTGGAACTTTCCCTGGCCGCGGGCCGTGGTCACGAAGAGGTCATCGCCGCCGTACCCGTAGACAGTCTTGATACCGGAGTTGTAGATCATCGTGTCACCCTTGGAGGTGCCGTAAATCCAGTCGTCACCCTCGCCGCCGTCGAAGTAGGCCGGGCCGTAACTGTTCGGCTGATTGCCGAGCAGGCGGTCGTTGCCCTGTTCCCCGAACAGCTTCTCCAGCACACCGCCACTGGTCCGACCGCCATTTGAATAAAGGAAATCTGATCCGTTGCCGCCATGCAGTTCGGACACCGCGTTGCCGAGGCTGTAGATCTTGTCCGACCCGGTGTAGCCGAGCAGCCTGTTGCCGTTGCCGCTGTAGTCGTAAATCGAATCATTGCCCCCCAGACCGTTGATCACGTCCCGGTCAGGAAGGTTTTTCGGGTTCTTCTTCGGCCCGCCGTAAAGCTTGTCGTTGGCCTGCGAGCCCTCGATCCGGTCGTTGCCGAGGCCGCCGTCAACGATTCCCTTGGTGGTCTTGGCGTTAAGGGAGATGCGGTCATCGCCCTCATCCCCGTCGATCTTGATCAGGTTTCCCTTGCCGGTGCGGATCTTGTCGTCGCCAGGCCCGCCATGGACCTCCAGTTTGTTGCCTTTCTCGGTTTCGATCTGGTCATCACCGGGGCCTCCGTACACCGTGGCGTCACCCTTGGCGGGATGGATCCTGTCGTTGCCCGGCCCGCCGTCGGTGAATGACCAGCCCTTGCCGGCAAAAATCGTCTGGGGGCCGTCACCGGCACAGATCCGGGTGAACGCCTTGCCGACCACGGTGATCCCGTTGCCCTCGACCCGGACCACCTCCCGAGCCCCGACCGTCACTTTCTTGTGGCTCCCGGTGATCACCCGGTCCACGCTCTTGCCGAAGCACTTGTCGGCTGCGTTTGAGGTCCCGATCTGCATCAGGAGCAGCCCGATCAGCAGCACCGACAGAACGGTGATGGAACCGAAGACGAAAAACTCTTTGGACTTGCCCAGACTCATGTTGACCTTTGACGGGCCCGGTCCCCTCGAGTGGCAACCAGCTCCGGCTGCCTCACTAACGCCCCCAAGGGGCATCCGCTGCCCCGTCACCCGGAACTCTAGACTAGTTCGCGATGTCTGACAAGAATTTTTCGCGTCCCGAACGCGTCCTCGTCACTGGTGGGACCGGCCTGATCGGCTCAACCCTCTGCAACGCACTGATCGACCGGGGAGACTCGGTGGTCGGACTCAGCCGGGATCCGGAGCGGGCGGCGCGGAGCCTGCCCCGGGTCGAGTGGCATGGCTGGGAAGGCGAACGCGAAAGGCCTCCCCGGGAGGCATTCGAGGGTGTCGACGCAGTCATAAACCTCGCCGGGGAGCCAATAAATCAGCGCTGGAACGACGACGTGAAGGACCGGATCGCCCGTAGCCGTATCAAGGCGACAAAGAACCTGGTCGCAAAGATTGCAGCTCTCGACGAAAAGCCGAAAGCCCTGATTTCCGGCTCCGCGATCGGCTATTACGGTGATCGCGGTGACGAGTTGCTTTACGAAGACGCCGGGCCCGGGGATGATTTCCTGGCCGGCATCGTCGTGCGGTGGGAGGAAGCCGCCCGTTCGGCCGAAGAGCTTGGTTTGCGGGTGGCGATGATCCGTTCCGGCCACGTGCTTGATCCGCGTGGGGGCCTGCTCAAGGAACTGCTCCTGCCCTTCAAGATGGGCGTGGGCGGCCCGATCGCCGGCGGCAAGCAATACATGTCCTGGATCCACCGTCACGATGAAATCGGAATCCTGCTCTGGGCCCTTGAAAACGAGGCGGTCAGCGGACCGGTCAACGCGACCGCCCCGAACCCCGTTACCAACAAGGAGTTCTCGAAGGTTCTGGGCAAGGAACTTGGCCGGCCTTCGATTCTGCCCCTGCCGGGATTTGCGATCGACATCGTCAAGGGCGGCGGGGTCGGTCACGCGGCCCGTGAAGGCCAGCGGGTCTTTCCCAAGAAGGCCACCGACGGCGGCTACGAGTTCAAGCAGCCGGATTTGGCCGGCGCCCTCGCAAATCTGCTCTCCTGAAGGCCGGTCGCCGTTGGCGACAGTCGTCAGTCCGGATAGCCGTATCTGGCTTCGACCATTCGCTGCGCCGGGACGATCTTCGATTCGTCGACCGCGTCCGCCAGCGGGGCGAGCTCGATCGAGGTTCCGCGCAGCGTGGTCATCTTGCCCCAGTGCCCCTCGCTTGCCGCTTCAATCGCCTTGTAGCCGAGGCGGGTAGCCAGCACCCGGTCGAAGGCGGTCGGGGTGCCGCCTCGCTGCAGGTGGCCGAGCACCACGGACCGGGCTTCCCGGCCGGTCTTTTCCTCGATCCGGTCGGCCAGCCAGCCGGCGATCCCTCCGAGCCGAACATGTCCGAATGCGTCGGTTCCAGCGGCGGAGGTGACCTCGCTGCCTTCCTTCGGCACCGCCCCTTCCGAGGCGACTATCAGCGGTGCGACTCCGGCCTCGAAGCAGGCCTCGACATGGGTGCAGATCTCGGCCAGGTCGAACTCTTCCTCCGGCACCAGGATCAGATCCGCGCCGCCGGCCATGCCGCCGTGTAGCGCGATCCAGCCGGCATGCCGACCCATGACCTCGACGACTAGGGCCCTGTGGTGGCTGGTGCCGGTGGTTCTGAGCCGGTCCAGCGATTCCATGACGATGTTGACGGCCGTGTCGAAGCCGAATGTGTAATCGGTGGCGTTCAGGTCGTTGTCGATCGTCTTCGGCACGCCGACCACCCCGAGGCCACTGTCGGTGAGCACCCGGGCCACACCGAGGGTGTCGTCGCCGCCGATCGCAATCAGCCCGTCCAGCCCGTCGGAGCGGACATTTTCGATCACGGTCTCGATTCCGCCACCGACGGCTTCCGGGTTGGTCCGGGAGGAGCCGAGGATGGTGCCGCCCTGGGCGAGAATTCCGCGGACGTCTTCGACCCCGAGTCCGATCGACTGGTTTTCCAGGGGCCCTTTCCAGCCGTCGATGTAACCAGTGAACTCGTGACCCCATTCGCGACTGCCGCGCAACACGACGGCACGGATCACGGCATTGAGGCCGGGGCAATCACCCCCGCCGGTCAACACCCCGATCCGCACGGAATCAGTCCTTGGAAGGTCGGAGGGCCTTGCCCTTTTCGATGAGCGGCTGGGCGACGTGAATGAACGCGCCAATGAACAGCACACCGAAAAAGACGAGTCCGGCAACCGGACCGCCCTGACCCTGCGAGTACGAGAAGACCGCAAGGGCGAGGGCGACGAAGAATGTGACCGGGATCAGCATCGGCGCGAATCCTACCTGACACCGGAGCGGGCCGACGCCACGGCCGCCGCGGCCTCGGAGATGAATTCACCGACCGCCTCCGCCGCCCGTTCCGGCCCCGCTTCGGCAGTGATCCGGACCAGTTTCGAACCGATGATCACCCCGTCGGCAAGCTGCCCCACGGTCGCCGCATGTTCGGGTGATCCGATCCCGAACCCGACCGCGACCGGCACTTCCGACTTCGACTCGACGTCTCCGACCAGTTCCTGCAGGTGGGCGGGAACCTCCGCCCTTTCCCCGGTAGTGCCGACGCTGGAAACCACATAGACGAAACCACTGGCAATCCTGCAGATCTCGGACCTTCGCTCGCCCAGGGTGGTCGGGGCGACGAGCGGTACCACGGCCAGCCCGGCCGCCTTCATCTGCTCCCGGATCGACTCGTCCTCGCCGAGCGGCAGGTCGGGCACGATCACCCCGCAGGCGCCGGCCTCCGCCGCCCTGGCCGCGAAGGCGGATGGTCCGTCTCCTCCGAGGATCGAGTTGGTGTAAACCATCAACACCACCGGTACCCGGTCGGCCACCTCGCGGCAGATCGCCAGGACGTCGTCAAGCTTCGTTCCGGCTTCAAGCGCCTTCACGGCTGCCTCGTGAATCACCGGCCCGTCGGCCAGGGGATCCGAGAAGGGCACGCCAAGCTCGATCAGGTCGGCCCCGTTTTCAGCGTAGGACCGGGCCACCGCGATGGAGGTTGCCTGATCGGGAAAGCCGCCCATCATGTACGGCATCAACGCGGCCCGTCCTTCCGCTTCCGCGGCTGCGAAAGCGGCGGCAATGCGGTCGGCGCCGCTCATTCCGTTTCCTCCAGGCCGAGCACCTCGGCCAGGTCCTTGTCCCCGCGGCCGGAGAGGCAGAGCACGTCGTAGTTGCCGTCGGAGTCACCGACCTTGCCTTCGCCGAGGATCCAGGCGATCGCATGCGAGGACTCGAGCGCCGGAATAATCCCCTCCAGCTTGCTGAGCCGCCGGAAGGCGGCCAGCGCATCCTGGTCGCTGACGGCCACATAACGAGCCCGACCGATGTCTCTCAGGTGGGCGTGCTCGGGGCCGGTGCCCGGATAGTCGAGTCCGGCGGATACCGAATGGGCCTCCAGGATCTGTCCTTCGTCGTCGGTCAGAACGGCCGAAAGCGAGCCGTGAAGCACTGATGTGTTGCCGGCCGTGAGCGAGGCCCCATGCTGGTCAGTTTCGAGCCCGTGGCCGGCGGCTTCAACGCCGATCAGCTCGATCCCGTCGTCCGCCACGAAGGCGGTGAAGGTGCCGATCGCGTTCGAGCCGCCACCGACGCAAGCGATCACCCGTCCGGGCAGCTCACCTTCGGCCTGAAGCGCCTGATCACGGGCTTCGTCACCAATCACCCGCTGGAGGTCCCTGACCAGTTCGGGGAAGGGCGCCGGCCCGACCGCGGAACCGATGATGTAGTGGGTGTCGGCTACGTTTGCGACCCAGTCGCGAATCGCGGCGCTGACCGCCTCCTTCAGGGTCCGGGCTCCGGCCTCGACCGGCACCACCTCGGCCCCGAGCAGCTTCATGCGCTCGACGTTCGGCTTCTGGCGGCGGATGTCCTCGCTGCCCATGTAAACGATGCATTCGAGGTCGAGCAGGGCGCAGGCAGTGGCGCTGGCCACCCCATGCTGGCCGGCCCCGGTCTCGGCGATGATTCGCGGCTTGCCCATCCGCTTGGCCAGCAGGGCCTGTCCGATCGCATTGTTGATTTTGTGGGCACCGGTGTGGTTGAGGTCCTCACGCTTCAGGTAGACCTTGCGGCCGGCTTCGTGACTTAGCCGAGACGCCAGGTAAAGCGGTGACGGGCGTCCGACATAGTCGCGAAGCAAGACGACCAGCTCCTCGGTGAATACCGGGTCCTGCCGGGCCTCTGCCCAGGCCGCGGTCAGCTCATCGAGGGCCGGAATCAGGGTCTCGGGAACGTAGCGGCCTCCGTAGGGCCCGAATCGTCCCGGCAGCTCGCCCGCAGTCGATTCGGCGATGTTCTCGCTCATGCGCCGGCCACCGGGGAGTAACGGGCCGCCTGGAAGAAGCTGGCCAGCTTGCCGTGGTCCTTGATGCCCGGTTCCTTTTCGACCCCGGAAGCGACGTCGACCGCATCGGGTCTGACGATCCGGATCGCTTCGGTCACATTGTCCGGGGTGAGCCCCCCGGCGAGGATGAACGGAATCGCGGAGTGGTGGTTGGCGAGCAGTTCCCAGTCGAACGTCTCCCCGGTACCGCCGAAGCTGCCCTTGCGGCCGGTGTCGAACATGTGGAAATCAGCGAAGCGATAAGCGGTGCTTGCCTTCACGTCTGCCTGGCTGGAGATGTGGAAGGCCTTGATCACCTTGAGGCCGGTGCGACGACTGACTTCGGTGCAGAAATTCGCGCCTTCGTTGCCGCTCAGCTGGATCATCGTCAGCTGGGCGTTCTCGGCCGCCTGGACCACCCGCTCGATGGTCGGGTTGACGAAAACGCCGACCACCTCGCAGCGGCGACGAAACTCTTCGCCGATCCCGGCCGCGACCGAGGCCTTGACGAAGCGGGGACTCTCCTTGTGATGGATCAGCCCGATCGCCCAGGCGCCATGCTCGACGGCGGCCTCGGCATCGTCCCGATTGGTGATTCCACAGACTTTTACCTTCACCAGTCAAGGGTATGACAACGGGCCGCCGTGCTGGCGGCCCGCTGGTTCAGGAGAGAATTTCCTCCGCGACCTTTATTGACCGAAACCGGGCAACTCCTGCTGGCCACCCTGGCCCGACGAACTCTGGGTTGAGCTGTTGTCGTCCGGCCTGGTGCCAAGGGTCACGGTTACTGTGCTGGTGTCACCGTTTCGCTCGACTTCAAGGTCCATCTCGTCACCGACCTTGGCGTCGTTGACGGCCGCGATCAGATCTTCCATCGAGCTGAGATCCTTGCCATTGACCTTGGTGATCACGTCCCCGCCGGCCATCACGCGCTGGCCCTGGATGGTGACGGCCGTGTCCCCGGCCTTGATCCCGGCCTTCGCCGCGGGACCATCCTTGGGAGCTTCCTGGACCAGGACACCGCTGTCGGTGCCGAGGTTCAGGGCGTCAGCCAGTTGCTGGTTGATGGTGGCTCCGCTGATTCCGAGGTAGGCGTGTTCGGCCTTGCCGTCTTCGATCAGCTGGCCGACCACATCCTTCACGGTGTTTGAGGGAATCGCGAATCCGATGCCGACGTTGCCGCTGGTGCTGGAACCTGTGCCGGTGGCGATCTGCGAGTTGACCCCGATCACGTTTCCGTCCGCGTCGATCAGCGGCCCGCCGGAGTTACCGGGGTTGATCGCCGCGTCGGTCTGGATCACATTCGAGATCGCGTAGTTGGTGAGGCTGGAAATCTCCCGCTGGAGAGCTGAAACGATGCCGGTGGTGACCGTGCGATCGAGTCCGAAGGGGTTGCCGATCGCGACGACCGGGTCGCCGACCTTCACGTCGCTGGAGTCACCGAGCTTCAGCGGCTTCATTTCGCTTTCGGGTGCATCGACCTTGATTACGGCCAGGTCGGTCGAGGGGTCGGTACCGACGACGCTCGCTTCATAGACAGCATCAGAATCACCGAGGGTGACCGTGATTTTCTTCGCACCTTCGATCACGTGATTGTTCGTGACCATGTGGCCGTCGGTGTCGATGAGGAATCCCGAACCGGTAGCGGTACTGGTGCCCTGCTGCTGGCCGAAGGGGTCGAAGGCACTGCTCGACCCGGTGCTGATGCCCGAGGCAGTGATGAACCCGACTCCGTCACTGTCCCGGTTATAGATCTGGTTGACGATGTTGCCGCTGCTGCTTTCCCGGGCCGGCGTGGTCGTGGTGGAAGTCAGGGATTGCACTGTCGTCTCGTCCTTGCCGATCCAGCCGGCGGCAATCGCGATGAAGCCGGCTACGGCAACAACAAGGCCGCCCATGAGGCCGGCCAGGAAAATGGAGCGCAGTGAGCGCTTCGGAGCATCGGAAGTCTCGTTCATGACGGGAAAATAAAAACCACCCTCATTGGCCTTTCCTAAGCCAGAATCTAAGGTTTCCTAAACCTGAGAATCGGCTGGGAGTCCCGGAGCCCCGAGCCGTGTGTTCACGCCGCCGGACCCGGTGGCCACACCAGCCCTGCTCCCGGGCATTTAGGGCAGGAAGTGTTCCGTGGTGGCGTCGCCCATGCCGGCGAGGAGCCGAACCATTTCCTCGGGGTTGTCCGAACGCATCAGGGATTCGCCGATCAGGGCTGCGTCAACTCCGACCCTTTCGAGTTCGACCAGTTCTTCCCGGTTGGAGATGCCCGATTCCGAAACGACTGTGGTTCCGGTCGGGACGTCGGTGATCAGGTCGTAGGTGGTCTGGATGTCGACCACGCCGGTATCGAGATTCCGGTTGTTTATGCCGATCACCTCGGCCCCGGATTCAACGGCGCGGTCGAGTTCTTCCTCGTCGTGGATCTCGACCAGGCAGTCGAGGTCGAGTTCGGTTGCCCTGAGCTGGAAGTCCCGGAGCCGATCATCATCGAGGACCGCCGCGATCAGGAGCACGGCATCGGCACCGCCGACCGCTGCCTCATAGAGCTGGTACTGATCGACCACGAAATCCTTGCGCAGCACCGGCAGGCTGCAGGCGGCACGGGCAGCAGCGAGATCTTCCAGGCGTCCATCAAAGTGTTTCTCGTCGGTAAGCACCGATAGAGCCGCAGCTCCTCCGGCCTCGTAGGCCCTGACCTGATCCGGCAGCTCGACCCCGGGCGCGATCTCGCCGGCACTCGGAGATTTACGTTTGTACTCGCAGATCAGCGACATGCCGGGACGGGTCAGTGCCTCCTGGAAAGGCCGGTCGTGGTCACGGTCACCAAGTCTGGTCTCAAGCTCGGCAAGCGGCACCTGCCGGCTGCGGTCCTTGACACCCTGGCTCGCGGCCGAAATCAGTTGCTCAAGTATTCCCACGGTCTGAGCAGACTTTAGCGGTCCTGTCCGGTGAAACTCACGAGTCGGGCGAGCACGGCAGCGGCCGCCCCGGAATCGATTGCTTCCTTCGCCGCATCCACGCCGCCGGCGAAATCAACGGCTCTGCCACCGACCAGGATCGCGGCGGCTGCGTTCAGCACCACAAGATCTCGCCTGGGACCCTTCTCTCCCTCGAGCACGGCCCGGGTCGCGGCCGCGTTCTCCTTGGGTGTTCCCCCGGCCACATCACCAAGTTCGGCTCGCTCCAGCCCGAAGTCGTCGGGCGATACGAACCACTCGCTGGTCCCTCCGTCAACGACTTCGATGACCCGGGTGGGTCCGGTGATCGAGATCTCGTCGATCCCGTCGTCACCGGAAACGACCAGCGCACGTTCCGTGCCGAGGCCAACCAGGGTCTCGGCTATCGACTCCTGATAACGACGGTCGGAGACTCCCATCAGCTGACGCTTGGCCCCGGCCGGATTGGTCAATGGTCCGAGAAAATTGAAGATGGTTCGCACGGCCAGGGCTTTTCTGACCGGCACTACATGCGCCATCGCCTTGTGGTGCCTGGGCGCGAACATGAAACCGAAACCGGTCTCCTCGATCGAGGCCGCAACTCTCTCCGGTGAAATCTCGATGTCTACCCCAAGCGCTTCCAGCAGGTCCGCGGAACCGCTGAGGCTGGTGCTTGAGCGGTTGCCGTGCTTGGCCACGGCACAACCAGCCCCCGCGGCAACCAGGGCGGCAGTGGTCGAGACATTGAAGGTTGATGGCCCTCCGCCGGTTCCGGCGGTATCGACCAGATCGCCCGACACCTCCACCGGCTCGGCCAGGGAACGCATGGTTCGGGCCAGACCGATCAGTTCGGGAACCGTCTCGCCCTTGGTCCGCAGGGCGATCAGGAAAGCGCCGGTCTGAACCTCGTCGGAGCGCCCTTCCATGATCTCGGTCAAGACCGCGGAGGCATGGTCGGTGGTGAGGTGCTGACCCGATGCTGCCGCGTCGATCGCTCTGGTCAGGATGTCGTTAGGCAACTGCACTCCCCTCGTTGGTCGGTATTCCGGCGGCAGCCTGCTTCAGGGAGAGCTCGACGCCGATGAAGTTGGCGATCATCCGTTTGCCATAAGGAGTCAATACAGACTCGGGATGGAACTGGACTCCCTCGGCCGGCAGTTCCCGGTGACGGACACCCATCACGATGTCACCATAGGTCGAGGTGACTTCGAGCACTTCGGGAATCTCGCCGGCGACCAGCGAGTGGTACCGGCCGACGGTCAACGGGTCGGGCAGACCGTCATAGATGCTCTTGCCGTCATGTTCGATTTCGGCGCTCTTGCCGTGGATCGGTTCCCCCTGGACCACGGTGCCTCCGAAGGTCTGGACCATCGCCTGGTGGCCAAGGCAGACACCCAGGACCGGGGTCCCGGCCTCGGCGAAGGCCGGGATCACTTTCAGCGAAATACCGGCGTCATCCGGGGTGCAGGGTCCCGGGGATACGACCAGTCGGTCGTGGCCCTCGGCCAGCAGTTCGTCAACTGTGCGAACGTCGTTACGGACCGTCTCGACTTCAGCCCCGAGCTCGCCCAGGTACTGGACGAGGTTGTAGGTGAAGGAGTCGTAGTTATCGACTACCAGTACGCGCATCAGGCCCAGTCCGGGTTCTCGCAGGCGATCTCGACGGCGCGAAACATCGCCTTCGCCTTATTGACCGATTCTTCGTATTCGTATTCCGGCTTCGCGTCGGCAACCGTGCCGCCGCCGGCCTGGATGTGAACCTGACCGTCCTTGATCAGGGCGGTACGGATGTGGATCGCCGTGTCGAGGTCGCCGTTCCAGGAGAGGTAGCCAACGGCGCCACCGTAAGAGCAGCGTTTCACCTTTTCCATCTCATCGATGATCTGCATCGCCCGCACCTTCGGAGCGCCGGAAAGGGTGCCGGCGGGTAATGCCGAGCGAAGCACGTCGAGGGCGCCGCGGCCCTGCGGCAGCTTGCCCGAAACCCGGCTGACGATGTGCATCACGTGGGAATAGGTCTCGACCACCATCAGCTCCTCGACCTCGACCGTTCCGTATTCGGCTTCGCGGCCAATGTCGTTGCGGGCGAGGTCGACCAGCATCACGTGTTCGGATCGTTCCTTCGGGTCGGAAATCATCTTCTCGGCCAGCCGCCGGTCCTCTTCCTCGTCCTCGCCGCGCGGCGACGTGCCGGCAATCGGCCGGATCTCCACCCGGTCGCCGTTCACCTTGAGCAGCGGTTCGGGCGAAGCACCGGCAATCTGGAAGTCACCGAACTCGAAGAAATACATGTAGGGCGACGGGTTGATCGACCTGAGGCCCCGGTAAATCGAAAGTGCCTCGGCCTTCTGCTCGGCCGAAAAGCGCTGCGACGGCACCACCTGGAATGCATCTCCGGCGTGGATGTACTCGACGATCCGGGCGACCATCTGTTCGAACTGCTCGCGGGTCACGTTCGAGGTGAACTCCGGGGCCTCGGCGGCACCGGCAGCGTCGGCAACCGGCACCGGACCGCGCAGGCTTTTTCGAACGGCAGCGATCCTTCCGGCGGCGGCTTCCCATGCCTCTTCGATGTCCTCGTGTTCGTCGACCCAGGCGCAGCTGATAATCGTCAGCTCGTTGTGGAGATGATCGAAAGCGAGCAGCACATCGGTGATCATCAGCGCCAGATCGGGCAGGCCGAGAGGGTCCGGGTTCGGTTCGCCAAGCGGTTCGATTGCCCGGACCAGGTCGTAGCCGAAGAGGCCGACCGCCCCGCCGGCGAAGGGTGGCAGACCCTCTGTCTCGGCGACCCGGTAGCCGGCCAGGTATTCCTTGACCCCGTCATAGGGGTCCTCGGCGGGGAAGGCAGCGATCGGCTCGACTTCCCCCGACATCGCGTCACCCGGGAACTCTTTCAACTCGCCGGCAACCCAGCGGATCACCCGATGCGGACTTACCCCCAAAAACGAGTAGCGGCCGACCTGCCCGCGCTCCGCCGATTCGAGCAGAAAACAGGGGCCACCCTGCCGCAGCTTGAGCAAAGCCGAGACCGGTGTCTCGACGTCGTCGGTGTAACGCAGGGCGACCGGAACCACATTTGATTCGGGAACCATCGCCCGGGCCGCCTCAAGGCCGGGAACCAGCCGGTCCGCAAGCTCAGGCGCGGCGGCCATTGAGAACCTCCCCCACATCCTCGAGAGTGATCCCGCGCGAGCGGATCAGTGCGACCAGGTGGAACAGCACATCTGCCGCCTCGTTGGCAACCCGCTCGTCGCTTTCCTCGCGGACAGCCCGGCTGACTTCCTCAGCTTCCTCCATCACCTTTTCACCGGCGAATTCCGGATCCTCCAGCAGCTTCACCACATAGCTGCCTTCGGGCTTTTCGACGAGCCGGGAATCGATCGTCCGGGCCAGGGCAGCCACGGCCTCGCCGTTCACCGGTGCCGGAGTTTCACCGGATTCGAGGTCGCGGAAAAAGCAGGTCCTTTCACCCGTGTGGCAGGCCGGTCCGGCGGGTTCCACCAATGCGAGGATCGCGTCGCCGTCGCAGTCCACCCGGAGCTGCCGCACCCTCTGGACATTGCCGGACTCTTCGCCCTTTTGCCAGATCTTCTGGCGCGACCGGCTGAAGTAGGTCACCAGTCCGGTCTCCTCGGTCAACCTGAGCGATTCCTCGTTCATGTAGGCGAGGGTCAGCACTTCGCCCGTGCGGGCGTCCTGGGCGATGCAGGGGACCAGACCATCACGGTCGAATGCGACTTGAACCGAAGCCATTTTCAACCTTCGCTTTCGCCGGATCCGGAACCGGTTGTGATCTCGCTCTGGCTGAGCGGCACGTACCACTGGCCCCCTTCACGGACGAACTTCGCTTCCCGGCCTCCGCCACCGTTGAAAGTCACGGTGGCAATGTCCCCGTTTACTTCTATCGTTTCGACCTTCAAGACCGGTTGGGCGCCGGCCGCCTTGAGAATCGGCTTGGTCTCGCTCACGCAGCGATCGATGTCATGGAAGGTTTCATCCACGGCGCTGGGCTGCATGATCAGGCAGAACTCCGAGGCGTCCCGGTCCCGGGTCGCCTGGTTCAGCTTGGCAACCAGCTCGGTGATCGCCTGGGTGTCCTCGCCGGAGGTCGAGTCATCCGAGCTGCCGCAACCCGCGACCACGACAGCGGTCGCCAGCAGGGCACATATTGCGGCTTTTCGCAGCATGTGCCCAATCCTACGGAAGCAGGTCGAAACCCCGGCAGCAGGAAGCCCCCTGCCCGTCTAGGGTTCAACCGGTGAAGTGGAAGCGGGGAAGGTCCGGGGACCGGAACGTGATCGACATTCGCGGCGCGAAGAAGGGCGGCGCCAGCGGCGGAGGCGGATTCGGCGGCATGGGCGGAATGAGTGGCGGCGGGCTCCCGATTCCGTCCGCCAAGGGAAAGATCGGCGGTTTTATCGGGATCGTGATCGTGCTGATCGTGATCGGCACCCAGGTGTTCGGAGGCAGTTCCGGCTCCGGAACGGGTTACGACATCGGTTCGATCCTCGCCGGTGCAGGTACCGTGCCCGGGGCCGATAATCCCTCGCCGATCCCGGCCAGCGAGGATCCTGACGCCGATCTCAAGGATTTCTCCGCCTATGTGTTCACCGACTCCCAGCAGGTCTGGCGCAAAGCCTTCCGGCAGGATGGACAGCCCTGGCGAGACGCCCAGCTGGTGCTCTATTCGGGGGCGGTAAGCACCGGCGGTTGCGGCAACGCGACCTCGGCCGTGGGTCCGTTCTACTGCCCGGCAGACAACCGGGTTTACCTCGACCTCAGCTTCTACAAGGACATGAAGAACCAGCTCGGGGCCGACGGTGACTTCGCCTGGGCCTACGTGATCGCCCATGAGATGGGCCACCACGTGCAAAATCTGGGCGGAATCCACGACGAAGTGGCCCGCGCCAGGCGACAGGAAAGCGAATCCGCAAACGAGATCTCGGTCCGCAACGAACTCCAGGCCGACTGCCTCGCCGGGGTCTGGGCCTCGACAGTCTTCAATCAGCTCGAGCCGGGCGATCTCGACGAGGCGATCAACGCTTCCGAAGCGGTCGGTGACGACCGGCTCCAGTCGCGAGGAGGCGGCTCGGTCAACCCCGATTCCTTCACGCACGGAACTTCCGCCCAGCGCCACCACTGGTTCCAGACCGGGTTCGAATCCGGGGACCCGGAGAAGTGCGACACCTTCTCGGGTGATATCTAGCCAGATCCGCCTGGTGAACACGCCGTGGAGCCCCGTGGTCACGCCGTGGGGGTTGGCATGCATCCCCGGGGCCCTTGGACTCGCTGCGCTCGTCCGCGGGGAGTTCCCCGGGGACGCATGACCAACCCCCACGGCTACACCAACCCGGCCCCGCGACCCCATAACGCGACTTCACAAACCCTTCGGCGGGTGGATGCCAGGAGCCTCCAGCCGTTCGCTGGCAAGGAGACAGGCCGGAAATGGCCGCGATAGTACGCGGGTACGTGAGCTGCCGTTTCCGGCCGCCGGCGAAGCCAGCGGACGGCTGGTGGCCCCTGGCGCCGCCCGGAGGCCCTGGCCTACTCGATCCCCAGGCGATTCAACATGTCTTCATCTCGACGCCACTTTCGCTTGACCTTGACCTGGAGGTCGAGGTGGACTTTTCCGCCCAGTTCCTTTTCGATTTCCTTCCGGGCGCCGGTCCCGATCTCCCCCACCTTGAAGCCCTTCTTTCCGATCAGGATCTTCTTCTGTGAGTCGGACTCGACCCAGATCTCGGCGTCGACCAGCCAGAGGCCGTCTTCGCGCTGATCGAGTCGGGTCACCCGCACCTCGACCGAGTGGGGAATCTCGTCTCGGGTCCGGATCAGGGCCTGGCCACGGATCAACTCGGCCAGGAGCAATTCACGGGGCTGGTCCGAATGTTCTTCGGGCGGGTAGAGGTACGGTCCTTCGGGGACGATCGACGCAAGGAATGAAGCAAGCTCCGACACTCCTTCGCCGGTCAGGGCGCTGACCGGGAAGACCTCGTCGACACCGGCAAGCTCCGAGGCGGCGACCAGCACGGGCACGATGTTGCGACCCAGCCGGTCGGCCTTGTTCACCGCACAGACGATCGGGAGTCCGTCAGTCTTGTCGCGGGCAAAGAGAAGCGTTTCGGCAATGAATCGGTCGCCGGGACCCACGCCTTCTTCCCCGTTGATCACCAAGAGCGCCACGTCGGCACCGGCCAGTTCCGCTTCGACTGTTTTCTGCATGCGACTGGTCAGCTCGTCCCGGGGCCGCTGAACGCCGGGCAGGTCGACCAGCACCAGCTGCGTGCCCGCCTTCAGGTCGGTGGCCACCCCGCGAATTGCCCGGCGGGTGGTCTGGGGCCGGACCGAGGAAATCGCGACTTTGGCGCCGACGATCGCGTTTACCAGCGTGGACTTGCCGACGTTCGGCCGACCGGCCAGCCCGACAAAGCCGGAACGGGTCCCAGTTCCGGTTCCCGGTCCGATTCCGTCGCCCGGGAAGCCTTGTGGCTCACCCACCGTCGACCTCGGTGGTCATTTTCGGCTCGATCCCCAGACCGGTGACAATCCGGTCCTGCAGGTCGAGCATCTCCCCCTGATCGGTTTCGTGGTCGAAGCCGCAGAGGTGCAGGACTCCGTGAACCACTGCCTCGACCTCGCTTACGCAATAGTCGGGACAGATGAACACGTCACCCATTTCGAACGGTCCCGGTCCTCGCTCTTCGTCAACCGGAAACGAGAGCACGTCGGTCGGTTTGTCTCTTCCCCGATGTTCGCGGTTGAGTTCACGAATCCGAAACTCGTTCACCACCTCGATTGCCAGATGCCCTTCCTTGACCGCGACCGATTCAAGCGTCGCGGCAACCGCCGGCTGAAAACGGGCCGGCACATCGTCGAGATCGATGCTCAACTTCCGCTCTCGCGCTCGGCGTGTTCGCCGTAGGCAGCGACGATGCGCTGGACGAGCCGGTGCCGAACCACGTCCTTGCCGCCGAACCGGACGAACCTGACGTCTTCGATCCCTTCGAGAATCTCCCGCACGACCACCAGCCCGGACTTGCTGTCGCGGGGCAGGTCGATCTGGGTGACGTCACCGGTGACGACCATTTTCGAGTTGAAACCGAGCCGGGTGAGAAACATCTTCATCTGTTCCGGGGTGGTGTTCTGGGCTTCGTCGAGAATCACGAAGGCGTCGTTCAGGGTGCGTCCGCGCATGAAGGCGAGCGGGGCGACCTCGATCACACCGCGGTCGAAATAGCCGTTGACCCGGTCCGGATCCAGCATGTCGTAGAGCGCGTCGAAGAGCGGCCGCAGGTACGGGTCGACCTTGGCCTGCAGATCGCCGGGAAGGAACCCGAGGCTCTCCCCCGCTTCTACTGCGGGGCGGGTCAGGATGATCCGCTGCACCTCGCCCTCGATCAGGGCCGCCGCCGCCATCGCCACGGCAAGGAAGGTCTTGCCGGTACCGGCCGGACCTATTCCGAAGGTGACCGTGTTCTCGCGGATCGAATCGACGTAGAGTTTCTGGTTGACCGTCTTCGGCACAACCCGGGTATTCCGGTTGTGCCAGACCACGTCATCCAGGACTTCGGCCGGGCGGCGGGATGACTGGATCGCGTTGGTCACCGAATCAACCGTTGCGGCTTCGACTTCATGGCCGCCTTCGATCAGCCCGATCATCTCGTCGACCAGGCGGGCGGCCCGGTCGTTTTCGGCATCGTCGCCTTCGAGGGTGAGCTGGTTGCCACGCAGATGCACGCGACTCGAGGTGCTGTCCCTGAGCGCCCGGAGGACCGAATCCTCGGCACCGGCCAGATCGGCCGCAACGTCGTTGTCGAGGGTGAGGGTCCTACGCGCCAAGCTGAGACTTGACCTCCGTGCTGACCCGCTTGCCGTCGGCGCGACCGGCGACCCTGTCTTTCAGAAGGCCCATAACCTGCCCCATCTGCTTCGGTTCGCTAGCTCCGGTTTCGGTGATCGCCTCCCGAACCAGTTCGGACAACTCCTCGTCACTCAACTGGGCCGGCAGATAGGCGGTGATCAGCTCGGCTTCGAACCGTTCGTCCTCGGCCTGCTCGTACCGGCCCGCATCGGCGAAAGCCTCGGCCGCCTCCATCCTCTTCTTGCGCTCGCGCTGAAGTGCCCCGATCTCGTCACCCTTGCCGAGCTTCACTTCCTGCTGGAGGACGTCCTGAATCATCCGCAGGGCCGAGGCCCGCTTGCGGTCGCCATCCTTGAGGGCAGCCTGCGCGTCTTCGCGAAGTTGATCAACTGCTGTCATGTACCTAGGGTACCTGCCCCGCCCGCCGAACCCGTTCCCTGTCCGGGACAAGCCGGATCACTGCTGATCGGCCCCGGAAGACGGTGGCTCGGCATGTGAGGTGCGGGGGCCGAAAGCGCTGTAGAAAACGATTCCGCCGGCGGTTACAACCGTTCCGTAGAGCAGAAGTATGCGGTAGGTGCCGTTGACGATTCCCAGCCCGAACAAGGTGATTCCGATTCCCGCCGCGAAAGAAAAAAAGTACCGGGGCGAGCGGACACCGCGCCAGATCAGAAAGGCGGCCAGGAGCGCCGCCGGAATCCAGTCGAAGAAACTAATCGGTGCGATGCAGCCGATCATGAACAGGACCCCGACTACCATCCAGCCGGCGAACTTCGCGGCCGCGGCGTTTCTCGTGTTGTGTTGATCGTCAGCCATCAGATTTCAAACTTTTCTGCCCGTCCTGCCAGCGGAAGCTGCAGGAACCGCGTGCCGACCTCAACGAAAGAATCGACGTCGCCGGTGACCAGAAAACGGTAGTCACCTTCGGAGCGCTCTGCTGCCAGCTCGTCCCGGCTAGCCAGTTCCCGCTGAATTGCCGCGGCGATCGCGTGACCGGCGGTGACCAGGTTCACGTCCCTGCCCAGCATGCGCTGGAGCATCGGAGCGACCAGCGGATAGTGGGTGCAGCCGAGGATCAGCGTGTCGACTTCCGCCTTGCGAAGTGGCTCGCAGTAGCCGCGAACCGTCTCCAGAACTTCTTCGTCGAAGGTAGGCCCATGCTGAATTATCGGAGCGAGATCCGGCGCGGCCACCTCGGTCACGGTAAGTGGCCGACCCAGATCCTCAAGGGCCCGGTGATAGGCGCCGCTGGCCACGGTGGCGGGGGTGGCAAGGACTCCCACGCGGCCGTTGCCACTGATCGAGGCGGCAATCTCCGCTTCGGGGCCTACCACCGTGACCACCGGCACTCCGGCTTCGACCCCGAGTTTCCGGATCTCGTCGCCGGCCGCGGCGGTGGCCGAGTTGCAGGCGATTACCAGCATCTTCACTCCGCGCTCAATAAGCGCCCCGGCGATCAATTGGGCCCGGTCACGCAGTTCTCCGGCGCTCTTGGTCCCGTAAGGGAAATGGCCGCTGTCTCCGAGGTATACGAAGTCTTCCGCTGGCAGGGAGATCAGGCATTCATGCAGCACGGTCAGACCGCCGACCCCGGAATCGAAAACCCCGATCGGTAGCAACGGGCGGTTCAACTGCGAGCCTCCCGCGCGAAAACCAGTGAACCCCAGTCACCCATCGCCCGCCGGTCGGTCTCGAGCAGGCCATGTGGCCGGAACGCCGCTACCACACGGTCATATTCGGTCGTGAGCAGGCCGGAACAGATCAGGGTCCCAGGCAGGTTTTCCGGCAACAGTCGGCTAGCAACCGCTTCAAGCAGCGGTGCGGTCAGGTTGGCCACTGTCGTCGGCGCGAGTTCGGGCAATCTGGCCTTCAGGTCGATTCTTTCGAAGCTGGCCTTTACCCCGTTGACGATCGCGTTCTCCCGGGCCGCTTCAACCGCGGCGACTTCGTTGTCGCACCCCGCCAGAGGGGCCCAGCCCAATTTGCCGGCAGCGATGGCCAGAACTCCGGATCCACAACCGAGGTCGCTCAACGGTCCGAAGGGTCCTCCTTGCCGCGCGATCGAAATCAGGGAATCGATGCAGAGCCTCGTGGTCGGATGGGCACCGGTGCCGAAGGCCTGGCCTGGGTCGACCACGACCTCGGCAAGGTCGGTCCGCTCAGGTTCCCAGGGTGGGCGGATCCAGACCGCGGGCCCGCACTCCGGGTCACCGACCAGCAAAGGCCTGTGGAATGTACGCCAGCGATCAGCCCAGTCGTCAGCAACCTCGGTTGCCTCGACCTCGACCATGCCACCGGCGATCACCGCCTCCTCCTCGCCGAGGTCCGGCAATTCACCTTCAGCTCCGTATATGGCGTATTCGACGAACCCTTCTCCCGCCACTTCCTCCACCCCGCCCGGGGCCAGCACGGCAAGTTCGGCGAGGACCAATTCCGCCTGTTCCGGATCACAACGGACCGCGAGTCGGATCAACCGAAGGCCCTGCGCATCCGCGAGAAGATCCCGGACTCCTTCGGTTCACGGTTCTCGTCGGTGAGGGTTCCATCGAGGTCGCCGGCCAGCTTCTTCTGCTCATCGCTGAGGTTGGCCGGAATTATCACGTTGAAGATGAAGCGATGATCACCCCGCCTGCGCGATGAACCGAGTCGTGGCAGACCCTTCCCCTTGAGTCTCGCTTCGGCCCCGGGCTGGGTGCCGGCAGCCAGTTCGATCTCATTCTGACCGTCCAGGGTGGTGACCTCGATCGTGTCTCCGATCATCGCCGCCGTCGCATCGACCGGAATCACCGTGACCAGATCCTGGCCGTCCCGCACCATTCCTTCACGTTCGGCGACGTGGACCTCGACGTAAAGGTCGCCGGGCGGAGCCCCCGACTCTCCGGCATGTCCTGCGCCCGCGATGCGGATTCGCTGGCCGGACTCGATCCCGGCAGGGATGTCGATGCGTTGTTTTCTGGCAGCGTGCTTGCGGCCTAGTCCGGAGCATTCGCGGCAGGGCTCTTCCGGGATCCGGCCGTCGCCGCGGCATTGATCGCATGGCGTCGAACGGACCATCTGACCGAAAGCCGTATTGGCCACCGTGCGAAGCTCGCCGCTGCCGCCACATCGATCGCAAGTCTTGATCGGGGTTCCCGGTTCCGCCCCGTTGCCGCGGCAGTGATCGCAGTTGGAAACAGCTTCGAATTCGACTTCACGAGTCGTTCCGTCAAGTACGTCCTCCAGATCGATCTCCGTCTGGACACCGATGTCCGCCCCGGGTGCGGGTCCTCTGCTCCCCCCGAAGCCACCGCCGAAGAATGCACTGAAAAGATCGTCTATCGACCCGAATCCCTGAGCCTGGGACTGGTATCCGCCGGAGCGCAGACCGTCATGCCCGAACTGGTCGTAGGTATCACGACGATCCTGGTCGCTCAGAACCTCGTAGGCCTCGGCCGCCTCCTTGAACTTCTCCTCGGCCTCGGGATCGTGAGCGTTGACATCGGGATGGAGCTCCCGCGCCACCTTGCGGAAGGCCTTCTTGATCTCGGTGTCCGTCGCCTGGCGGGAAACCCCCAGGACCTCGTAATAGTCTCGTTTTTCGCTCATGCGTCGTAGACGAACTCGAAGTAACGGGAAAGCTCACGTGAAGCTTCACTGACACCTGCGATCGCCCGCTCGTAATCCATGCGGGTCGGACCGACCACTCCGACCGACCCGAGGTTGCGGTGGGCAAGGCCGTAGTTGGCTCCGATCACGGTGACGTCCTGAAGCTCGGGCTGCGGATTCTCGGCGCCGATCCAGAGAAAGACAGAACTTTCGTCAATCGCCGAACGCATCATCCCAAGGACGGTCGCTTTCTCCTCCAGGGTGTTCATCAGCCGGTCGATCCGGGGCAGATCGGAGGCCCGGCGCTGGTCGAGCAGGCGCGAAGCACCATCCACGTAGAGGGTCCCTTCCGGACTGTGTTCGAGGTCGAGCAGCGCCGGCGCAAGCTGCTCGATGAAGGCCGATTCGGTCGCTCCCAGGCTCGGGTCCTGCAGCTTTGATGCCACGCGCCGGGCGCCGAGATCGATGCCGGTCAGCGATTCGTTGAGGTAGCTCGACGCCCATTCGACCAGACCCGGGTCAACGGGCGAGGCGAAGGTGAAAGCCCGCCTGGTTACGTCGCCGGCCGAGGTAATCACAATTACCATCACCACCTCGGGCTGTAGCAGCAGTGCTTCGACCCGGTGGATGCGGGACGTTCCGAGCGGCGGAGCTACCACCAGGGCGAGCAGATCGGTCATCTGGGCGAGGGCCGAGGTCGCATCCCGCATCGCCTCGTCGACCTCGCGACGCAGGTCGCTGAGATCGAGACTGGCCGGTTCGGTCCGGGTCAGGGCCCGGGACTTGAGTGACTCGACGTATTGCCGGTAGCCGAGGTCGGTCGGAACCCGTCCGGCCGAGGTGTGGGGATGGGTCAGATAACCGCCGGCTTCCAGCGCAGCCAGCTCCGCCCGGACCGTGGAGGCACCCCACTGAAGCCGCGAATCCCCGGCGATCGCTTTGGACCCCACGGGGCGCCCGGTTTCCCGGTAGGCATCCACCACGAGTCCCAAGATCAGTTCTTGACGCTCAGACAGCATGAGCACCGGATTGTATTTAGCTCACGGTGCGGGCGGTGCCGATATGGGCGCCGACGACGCAAGAAGTCGCTTCGTGAGACGAACAGTTACCGATTACCGAACGATGCGACTTCGGTCCTGATGTTCGCCGAAGAGGCGGTCATATCGGCACCGCCCGCCCCGCCAGAACTAAGGGTAGGAAACGTCGGCGGTGGCGTTGCGGATTACCTGGTTTTCACCCTGGGCCGCAATCAGATCGAAGGTTACGTCGGAGCCATCGGCTTCGATCACTTCACCGGAAACCTCGATCTCGGTCTCCGGCATGCTCATACCGCGGAACTGGACCGAAAGCCGCTTCAGGGCCCGGGGGTCTCCCCCGGCCTCGTCGGTCGCAGCCTTGGCGACCAGCCCCATCACGTAGAGGCCGTGCAGGATGGTCGACGGAAGGCCGACCATCTGGGCAAATTCCTTGTCGATGTGGATCGGGTTGAAGTCACCTGAAGCACCGGCGTAACGATGGGGCAGGAATTTGTCCGGGGTGACCTTCAGGCCGCCGATCTTTTCGCCTTTTTCCTTCGCACTCATTCTTCGATCCCCCTGACGATGTTGGTCCAGGTGGCCTTGCAGACGAGGTCACCATTCTGGTTTTTCGACTCGGTTTCGAAAACGTAGAAACCCTTGCCATCCTTTGGGTAAATGTCCTTGCAGGTTGTGGTCGTGGAGATCAGGTCCCCGGAAATCACCGGCTCGCCCCACTGAAACTCCTGCCCGCCGTGGACCATGGCCGCGAAGTTCATCTCCACTTCGGGGTCGAAGAGAACCGGGCCCATCGCCCCGGCCGTGTAGACGACCACGAACATCGGCGGGGCAACGATGCCCCGGAAGCCCGCCTCCTTCGCCGCCTTTTCATCGAAGTAGACCGGGTCATCGAGCCCGATCACCTGCGCGTATTCGCGGATCTTTTCCCGGCCCACTTCGTATTCGTAGGCCGGCCAGCTCTTGCCAACGGCATCGGTCTTCAGCGCCATGCCGGAAATCTATACCCGGGCTATTCGTCGAGCTCGAGAACAGCGAGGAAGGCTTCCTGGGGTACTTCGACCCGGCCGACGTTCTTCATCCGCTTCTTGCCGGCCTTCTGCTTTTCGAGCAGCTTGCGCTTGCGGGTCACGTCGCCGCCGTAAAGCTTCGCGGTGACGTCCTTGCGCACCGCCTTGACGGTTTCGCGGGCGAGGATGTTCGCTCCGATCGCGGCCTGAACCGGGATGTCGAACTGCTGCCTCGGAATGGTCTTGCGAAGCCGGGACACGAGGTCCTTGCCCTGGTTGTAGGCGAAGTCCTTGTGGGTGATGATCGAGAGGGCATCGACCTTTTCTCCGGCCAGCAGGACATCGACCTTGACCAGATCCGACGCCCGGAGACCGATCGGCTCGTAGTCGAGCGAGGCGTAGCCCTTGGTCGAGGACTTGAGGACGTCGAAGAAGTCGAGGACGATCTCGCCCAGCGGCAGGTCGTAGCGGATCTGGACCCGGGTCGGGCTGAGGTAGTCCATGTCCACGTGGGTACCCCGACGGGACTGGCAGAGTTCCATCACCGGCCCGACAAAGTCACTCGGCGTGATCACCGTGGCCCGGATGTAAGGCTCCTCGATCCGTTCGATCGAACCGGGGTCGGGCATCTCGGTCGGACTGGAGATCTCGGTCATCTCGCCGGTGGTCAGGTGGACTTCGTAGCGGACGGTCGGGGTGGTTGCCAGCAACTCGAGTCCGTATTCGCGCTCGAGCCGTTCTCGAACGATCTCCATGTGGAGCAGCCCCAGAAACCCGCAACGGAAGCCGAAGCCCAGCGCCTCGGAGGTTTCCGGCTCCCAGGAGAGCGCGGCATCGTTGAGGCCCATCTTGTCGAGTGCGTCCCGCAGATCCTCGTACCGGTCGGTGTCGATCGGAAAGAGGCCACAGAAGACCATTGGCTTTACGTCCCGGTAACCGGCCAGAGCTTCCGCCGCCGGGTTCTCCAGGTTGGTCAGCGTGTCGCCCACCCTCAGCTTCGCCACGTCCTTGATTCCGGTGATCACATAGCCGACCTCACCGGTACCGATCTCGTCGACCGGAGACATGACCGGTCGGAAGAAACCGATGTCGTCGAGTTCGGCCTCGGTGCCGTTCTGCATTGCCAGCACCTTGCCGTGCTTGCGGAAGCGCCCGTCCATCATCCGTACGTAGGCGATTACGCCGCGGTACTGGTCGAACTCGGAGTCGAAGATCAGGGCCCGGGCCGGGGCGTCCGGCTCGCCCTCCGGTGGCGGAATCCGGTCCACGACCGCCTCGAGCACGTCGATCACCCCTTCCCCGGTCTTGGCCGAGATCCGGAGGATGTCGTCGGGGTCGACCCCGATCAGATCGGAGACCTCGGCCGCTACCCGTTCCGGTTCGGCCCCGGGCAAGTCGACCTTGTTCAGTACGGGGATCAGCTCAAGGCCGTTTTCGATCGCCAGATAGGTGTTGGCCACGGTCTGTGCCTCGACGCCCTGGGCCGCGTCAACGACCAGCAGCGCCCCCTCGCAGGCCGCCAGGGACCGCGAGACCTCGTAGGAGAAATCGACGTGGCCGGGAGTGTCGATCAGGTGCAGGTGATAGGTGACGCCATCCGAGGCGGTGAATTCGACCCGCACCGCCTGGGCCTTGATGGTGATTCCGCGCTCGCGCTCGAGATCCATCGAGTCCAGCACCTGGGCCCGCATCTTGAGCGGATCCACGGCCTTGGTCAGCTCGAGGATGCGGTCGGCCAGGGTCGATTTACCGTGGTCGATATGCGCGATTATCGAAAAGTTCCGGATCGTGTCCATCAGGGAGAGAGCAGTATGCCTAGTTGGTCGACCCGGCCGCGCCCGAGGCCGGATTCGTCTTGAACTGCCGGTACTTCCCGGTCTTCAGCCGGTTCTTCGGCAGGCAGGTTGAGCGGGACAGCCTGCCATCGAGTCGGACCACCGCACCGCCGCTGGCAAGCAGCACCGGTTCGACCGCCGGGTCGGTCGCGACCCAGCTCAATTCCCGGGGGGAGTCGAGCTTCTGGCCTTCACGGTCGAGCGTGAGGACCAGATATTCGTAATCACCCCGGTTTGCGGCATCGACGAAGTCCCTGCAGTTCTCGGCTTCGACGAAGCCGGCCTGGGGTTTGTTGATCCCGATGAACTGCACTTCATTGTCAAGATCCTGCCCCCAGAGCGGGTACTGACGGGTGGCATTGGTGCCGATCTTTACTCCGCTTTGGCCGTCAGCCCAGACATAGGCCTCGGAAAGGGCGGGAATCGTGAAGTCGGGCGCCGCATAACGGTGGTCGAAGTAATAGCGCTGGACTCCGAAACCGCAGAGGACGAGAAAGGCAAGGGTCAGACCGGCGCTCCAGGCGAGGAGCTTCCGGGAAGAGCGGGGGGAAAGCCGGTGTTGTCTGGACCTGACTCGCCAGACTCCGAGCCCGACCAGGCAGAGGATCCAGAACAGGCCGCCAGCGGCGAAGGCGACCAGCCACTCCTTGGCGTCCCAGCCATCACCGAAGGCGATCGTCACCGGAGCGAGGATCAGCAGCGCCCCGGCCGCCAGCCAGCGTGCCCTGCCTCCACGCTGACCCACGCCGCTTCCGAGCAGGGCCATGCAGACGGCCAGTGCGGGAGCCAGATAACGGAGGCCGGAGACAAAGCCGTTCGGCTCTCCAGCAGGCCCGGAGGCCGAAGTCGGGGCGACCAGCCAGGCCAGTACCAGGGCAACCCCGACCGCGGCGCCCGTGCGGCGGGCCGGACCAGAGTTGCGACCGAGGCAGAGCACCAGTCCCGCGATCGCCAGCACTCCGAGCAGGATCCACCCCGATCCGAAACCGTCACCGAAGCCGGGCAAAAACCAGTGACGGATTACGTCCGTGTCGGTCAGGTAGCCCCAGACCGACCCGGCATCCCGCCCTCCGACGTCCTGGGACGGACCCGGCAGTTCAAGCGGCCCGAGGTGATTGATCCAGGGCAACGGATTGCCGGAGTGGGTCAGGTTGCGCAGGTACCAGTACCCCCCTCCCAGCAGCAGCGCAGCACCGCCGGCCAGGCCGTTGCGAAGGCGACGGGATGGCCGGGAAAGAATTACCGTTCCTGCCAGTAGCACCAGGGCTGCGGGGATGAAGTTGACCTTGGTCCCCATCGCCAGTCCGGCCGCGAGGGTGACCAGAAGAGTCGGCCCGAGGGTGATCCTGCGACCCCGCGCAGCCGCGTTGACGAGCACCGCCATTGCCGCCAGCAGGAAGAAGGTGCCGACGATGTCGTTTCGCGCTTCTCCGGCCTGATCGGCCATGGCGGCGGAACCCAGGACGAGCGCCACCCCCGCCATTGAGATCGGGGCGGCTCCGTAGGGACGGCCGATACACCAGGCAGCGAGCAGGCAGGCTGTGAACCAACCGAGATTCAGGAAGATCGACAGGAGGTCGTTGCCGAAAGCCATCATGCCGAGTGAATGGACGATTTCGGAGTTCTGGGGATAGAACCAGCTCAGGAACTGCGGAGCCAGCAGATGAAGTGACCAGGTGTCTCCCGTCTGGGCAATTCCGGCGGCGAACGGGCCGTGGTACCAGGTCGAATCGAAGCCCGTCATGCCGGTACCGAGCCGGATCGAGATGCCGGCAACGAAGGCACCGAAAGCGCCGGCTGCGATGGCCGTCCCGACCATGGTCAGCCCCGGTGTGGCGGGCTCGGCATGGATCACGGTCTGCGCCCGGGCATGAGGCAGGCGTTTCTGGAAGCGCCACAGGGTTGCCGCGACCACGACGCTCAGCAGCAGCCAGCTCCAGCCGGTCAGCAGCCCGAAGGTTCCGAGGATCAGGGCCGAGCCGATCGCCGCTCCGACCGCAAGCACACCCACCGCGACCCAGGCCACGGGCCCGCGCCAGCCCGGCAGCAGCCTCGATCCGAGGACGATGCCGGAGACCGTGATCGAGACGAGGCCGGCGAGTATTCCCAGGCAGCCGATCAGGTAGCCGGGAAAGCTCACGATGAACGCCGCCGGACCAGCGCCGCCACCTGCTCGAGCTCGGGCACACGCAGCAACTGGCAGACCGCCACATAGGCGAGCCCGCCGAGGCCAAGCCCGGCGCCGAGCGAAATGACCTGGCCGGCGAGGTCACGACCCAGGGCCTGGTCCAGCAAATCCCAGACTTCATAGGCGACCCCGGCCAGAACGGCCGAACCGACCAGGATCCGCCCGGCCGAAAACAGGAACTTGCCGAACTCGATGCCGGCCAGCCGGGTTCGCAGCATGACGGTCTGGATCGAAACCGAAACCGCGGTGGCGATCGCTGTCGCGGCGACGATTCCGGCCACCCCGAATGGCTTGTAGAGGAGGTACGAACCGATCGCGGTCACGGCCAGATTGGCGCCCGAAATCCAGGTCGGAATCCAGGGCTTCTGCAGACCGAAGAATGTCCGGCTGAGGAGCAGGTACATGCCGTTGGTCGGCAGAGAAAAGGCAAACCAGAACAGCGCCGTTGCTACGACCTGGGTCTCGGCGGCATCGAATTCGCCCCGCTGGTAGACCAACCGGATCATCGGCTCGGCAAGGACGAGAATTGCCGCGCTGGCCGGGATCAGCACGAAGATGATCTGTCGCATGCCCTTCGCCAGCGTGCTGCGCAGGGAATCAAAGTCCTTGCGGTTGGCGAAACGGGCCAGAGTCGGGAAAAGCACGGTCGCGATCGCGACCGAGAAGATTCCCTGTGGAAGCTGATAGATCCGGAATGCCTTGTCGATTGCGGCCGGTGCCTCGTCGTTCACCAGCGAGCCGAAGAAGCTGTTGACCAGCAGGTTGAAGTTGATCAGGCCGAGGCTGAGCGTGACCGGAATCATCATGATCAGCACCCTTCTCACGTTCGGGTCCTTGAAATCGACCTTGAGGGTGAACTTGAACGGTGTGTTCCTGAGGTCGAATGTGGGGATTAACAGCTGGACCACGGTGCCAGCGACGACGCCGATTGCGTAGGCGTAAATATGTTTTTCCTCCGGGAACAGGGGCACCCCGAAGATGACCACGGCGATGATCGTGAGGTTCCAGAAAAACGGCGATATCGCGAAGGCGCCGAACCGGTCGTAGCTGTTGAGGATGCCGACCACGATCCCGGTCACCCCGAGCAGGATCAGGATCGGGAACAGGATCTGCGAAAGCACGATCATCAGGTCCTCGGTCATCCCCGAGAAACCGGGCGCAAACAGGGGCATCACCAGGCCCGCAGCGAGAATGAAGAAGGCCGTGATCGCGCCGAGGATCATGGTCACCAGCAAGAGCAGGGTCGAGGCCATGCGGAAGGCTTCGCGGTACTTGCCCTTCTCGATCTGCTCGGTGAAAATCGGCACAAAGGCCGGCTGCAGTGCGGCGTCGGCGAAGAGGGCCCGGATCAGGTTCGGCACCTGGAAGGCGACCGTGAACGCGGACATCGGGCCGGAAATGCCGAAATAACTGGCGGCGACGACCTCGCGCACCAGCCCGGCCACCCTCGAAGCCGCCGTGGCCACCGAGAAGAACGCGGTCGACCGGGCCAGACGTCCGGCTTGCTCCGGCCTGGGGGCCTTGCGGGGGACCGATTCTTCCCCGGGCCCTTCGACGTCTTCCCGCGGCCCCTCGATAACGGGCACGGGAGCCAGCGCTCCGCCCTCTTCTGCCAGGCCGGTGGCGGTTTCCACCATCGCTTCTTCGCGTTCAATAACCGCCTCGGAAGCCGAGTCGACCCCGGGATCGGGCGACGGGGACGGACCCCTGATCGCCGTTTCCGCCCGCTCGAAGGTGGTGAGGATCGCCTGCTCGGCTGCCCGGGCGGCGGCCTCAAAGGGATCGAGTTGGGGGTCGGATGGCGTGTTCAAGCTCTTTGGCGTATAGTCAGCGGCCGCTCGTCGGCACCAATTTGCCCGCGAGTGCACCAGAAATCATGGCCAACATAGCCTCACAGAAAAAGAGAATCCTTCGCACCGAGCGTGAGCGCGTCGAGAACCGGCGGCTTACGTCTGCGATCAAGACTTACTTCAACCGCCTCGAGAAGGCCGCCGCCGGCAGCGATGACGACGCGGTCCAGGCCGAGCATCGAGCTCTCGTCTCACGCATCGACAAGGCGATCCAGAAGGGCGCGATCCACCGCAACAACGGCGCCCGGAAAAAAGCCCGCGCCGCGAAGATCGCCTCCGGCTCCTAGTCCCACTATCGGGTAGCAGCCAGCAGGGCGAGGTCGAGGGCCAGGTCGTCCGGATATTCAGCGCCGCCACGGGTCCAGACTTCAAGGTCGGCGAGAGCGATCGCTGCGTTTCGCGTCGATTCGACCGTGGTGCCGTTGAGCGAGTTGATGAGCCTCCTTGCGACAAAGGGCGGCACACCCAGTTCCCTTTCAAGCCTTGACGGCTCCTCCCCGGCTTCCAGCCTGACCAGGGCCTTATGGGCCCGGCGGATCGAGGTCGAGGTCGTGTACACGGTGCTGCCCGCCGTCACGCCCTGCGCGATCAAGCGTTCTGCCACGGCGATCACTTCCCGCGCCTCGCCGGCTATCAGCGCGTCGCCGAGGGCGAAGCTGCCGGTTTCCGAAGTGTCGGCAACCATCTCTTCGAGATCCTCGATATCCACCGATCCGCCCGGTCCGGCCCAGAGAGCCAGCCGGTCCAGTTCAACGCCCAGCCGGGGAAGGCTTTCCCCGATCCGGCCGAGCAGGAAGCGGGCCGCCTCGGGAGTGAGTTCAAACTCCCTGGACGCCGCCCCCTCGATCAGGAAAACCGGCAAACGCGCAACTTCGGGCGCGTCGTACGGCAGGTTCTCGCCTCCCGCAGACTTGACTGCTTCGGCTATGCCGGCCGGCACCTTGCCTCGCGCAATAAGGACCACCGTTGTTTCCCCGGGCAGCGCGAGCAGCGCCTCACGGACGGTGGCCGCCTGGTTCTTGCCCCATTTCTCGATACGGTCGGCGAGCAGGTATCTGCGACCCGGGATCAGGGAGAGCGAGGTAATCGAGGCCGCCAGAGCGTCCGCGTCCGGGCTGCCCCTGCCTTCGGCCGGCTCGAAAATCTCCAGACCGCCTGCTCCGCTTTCAGATTCGGCCCGCTGGCGCAGACGGGCACGGGCCTGGTCGATTTTGGCTTCGTCGGAGCCGTGGATCAGGTAGGCAGGTTTCACCCTGCCATTTTCACCGATCGGTCGGCGGACACAGCGAGTCACGGTGCCGGGCGGTTTCCCTAGCGGCCGGTCTCGACTCGAAAGCCGGGACCGTCACCGAGTATGACCGAGACGGTCCCGTCACGATCGGTCCGAAGCACCGGCACCCCTGAGCTGTCCAGTTCGCCCAGCACTTCGGGGGTCGGATGACCATAAGGATTGCTTTCCCCGACGGAAATGACCGCAAGCCGGGGTGAGGCCTCCCCGAGCAGGGCCGGCAGCCCCGCGTCTTCGCTGCCGTGATGAGAGACCTTGAGCACGTCGATCGGTCCCGGATCCATCGGCACCGACTCCGCTTCCGCATCCCCGGTCAGCAACATGCGGAAGTCACTCCACTCGAGCAGAGCCACGATCGAGCGAAGGTTGGTTGCGGTCCCCGCCGGGGACGTGGAGCCGGCCACAGCCATTGACGCGGGGCCGGCTTCGGCCGGTGGCCAGAGAATCTCCAGCTTCAGGTCGCCGTCCCTGATCTCGTCGCCCTGGCTCACCCGTTCCAGTCTGGTTCCCGCGCTCCGGGCCTGCGCAACCAGCTCGGGAGGTGCGCGATCAACCAGCAGACGATCGATGGTTATCAGGCCGAAGAGGTCAGGTAATCCGCCGTAGTGATCCAGATCGGGATGGGTGAGCAGGACGGCCGCAAGGTGGTCGACCCCGGCCGAATCGAGCGCCCCCGGCAGATCGTCGCCCGGCGGCCCACCATCGATCAGGATCGGATCCTCACCGTCCGGCCGGAGAAGGATGGCGTCACCCTGGCCTATGTCGAGGATCTCAACCCTGGCTCCACCGCCCGGCGGAGAATCGAGATGCCGACGATCGCTTCCGTTCAGGCCGGGCAGGATCAGGATCAGCACCGCCAGGACCAGACCGACCGTTGGCAACCAGCTGCGGGGACGGACGGAAACCGGGCTGACCTGCCAGAACCGAAGCGTGGCGAGCATACCCAGAGCAAGGATGAGGGTGAGGAGGATGAGGCCGGCCGGGCCCCCGACGTCCACTTCAGCCACCGCCCATGTCGGCCGCCCGAACCATTCCGCAACCTGGGCGATCCATCCGAGAAAGAGCGAACCGGCCAGGTTGAAGGGTGCGGCCAGGGCGGGATCGATCTGTCCGGCCCCGACCGAGATCATGCCCGCCCACATGGCTGGGGCGACCGCTGGCATCGCGGCCAGGTTGGCAAAAAGCGTCGCGACCGGCAGCCGCTCGAAGTGAAAGGCGATCAGGGGCGCCGTGGCAAGGGTTGCCGCGAGGGTCACCGAGACGCCTTCGGTCAGGCTGCGCCGCCACCCCCCGGATCCGAACATGGGCTCCAGCCGAACCTGGAGCGGGCGGGCCGCAAGCATGATCCCGACCACAGCCGCAAAGCTGAGTTGCCAGCCGATGTCACCGGTGGCACGGGGGTTCAGGCCGAGGGTTACGAGGGCGGCCAATGCGACCGCGTAAACCCGGGATGGTGCCCTCGTCGCGGCCAGCGCGACAAGACCGGCCAGCCCCATCACTCCGGCCCGCTGTATGGAAGCCCCGCCGCCGGCCAGCGGAACGTAGAGCAGGATCAATCCGGCGATCGCCGCGAGGCGTTGTCGAGGACCTGCTCCCAGGAGTGTCAGAAAGGGGATCGCCAGCAACGCGAGCAGGACCACGTTCTGACCAGAGACAGCCAGCAGGTGGCTCAACCCGGACCGACGGAAATCCTCCGTGGTCCGTTCGTCGATGCCGCCGTCATCGCCGAGCACAAATCCGCGTGACAGCGCTGCTTCCCTTTCCGGCACCGCGACCGACAGTGCCTCCAGGGCGTGGTCCCTGAGCTTGTCGATGAGTCCCGGCAGTCCGCCGCGGCGGCGGCCATCGGGGCTCAACTCATCTGCCCGCAGGACCATGGCGATCCCCCGCCGTTCAAGGTCGTCTGCCATCCAGTCGGGAGTCGGTTCAAGCTGCCCTTTGATTTCGAGGCCCTCGCCGGGCCGCAGCTCGTCGACCGGCGAAGTTGTTTCGACCATGACCCGGCCCCGATCGGTTCCGAAATCGAACCTGGTAATTCCCCTGGACCCGGACGGCAAAGTCAGCACGAAACCGGAAGTCGTGACGGGACCGGTTCCCTGCCGTAGCGCACCGGCATCGATCGAATCTAGGCGTGCCCCGCCGACCAGAAGGCCGGCGATGGCCGTCGTCGTTGCGGCAAGCGCCAGGCCCGCACCGTGGAGCCGCCCCCGGCGGGTGAAGATCACAAGCACCAGCCCGGTCGCGCAGATAGGCCTGATCCAGCTTCCGCCCGGATCGAGAAACGGGGAAGCGGCCAGACCGGCCGCGCCGCCGATCGCCGCCGCCAACCGCCAGTCGGCGGCCGCTTTCACGGGGCCAGCGCGGCCCGGAGTGACTCCATCGTGACCGGCCCGATGCCACTGACCTGGTCGAGCTCTTCTATCGAGCCGAGTCCGCCCTGCGAGTCACGAAATTCGAGGATCTTCTCTGCGGTGACCGGACCTATGCCGTCGATTTCTTCGAGCTGCTCCTGGGTGGCGGTGCCGAGACTGACCGGCGTTTCCGGAGCCGAGCCAACGGCCCCGGACCCGGCCGCAGCCAGTCCGGAAGACCCGGGGCTGCCCGCCGACGGGACCACGACCTGCTGACCGTCGCTGAGGGTGGCGGCCCGGTTGATCGCGCCGACCAGGGCCTTGCCGGTCGTTCCACCGGCCCGGGAGATCGCATCGATCACCCGCGCCCCCTGCTCGAAGCGATAGACCCCGGGACGCCGCACCGCCCCGGCCACGTCGACGATCAGGTTGCGGCTGCCGCCCCCGAGCCGGAATCCGCTGCTACCGGCTCCGCCCGCCCCCGGGGTTTCACCTGGCCCGGTCGAAGCACTGCCGGATGTCGAGACTTTGCCGCCAAAGGATTCAGAGTGGCCCTTTTCGCTCTTTATCGAGTTGAAGCCGACCAGCAGCACCACGGCGCCAACCACGATGTAGACGAGTGTCTGTCCGCTGATCCGGGGCATGCCCTGAAACTGGCAGGAAAAGCCTCACAGGTGGCTCCACAGGTGCAACGATTGGGTAACTACCGATTTGCCCGAGTGCTTCCGGAGATTCCCGGGCAGAAATGGGCCGCTCTCACTCTCCTGAAACCCCGAAAATGCGCCTGAGCTCGGCCAGGTCCGCGCCCGAAAGTTCCTGCAGCATGAGAGGGGGCTCGTCAAGGATCTGTTCGGCCCTTCTTGCGGCCTTTCTTCCGGATCGGGTGAGGCCGACCAGTTTGGCTCGCCGGTCGTCCGGATGGGGCCGACGCTCGAGAAGGCCCCGACTCTCGAGGTTGTCGATCATGACGGTGACGTTCGGAGGGTCGGTGGCAAGCCGCCTGGCAAGTTCTTTTTGGGTCAAGGGGCCATCGAGCAGCCGGCGCAGGACGCGAGCCCGACCGAAGCTGATTCCGAGCGCCTCGGAAACGTCGCTCTTGCGGTCGACGTCGAGCACCATCTTCGAGAGCGCCCGCCAGATTTCGCGAGCGTCTTTCGCCGGATCCTGCGAATTCATGGTGACGGCACCTCCCCCTCGCCGATCTCGAAGCGGGCCGCGGTTTTCCGTGCTGTGCCGAGCGCCTCGGGTGTGCTCGACAGGTAACCGAGCAGGATGATCGCCCCCGACAGGGCGACGACCAGCCACCAGGCTGGCTGGCTGGCGTCGACGATCTGATCCCGCAGCGGACCATTCGCAGCCGCGGTCACCAGGCCGCCGATCACCGCTACCCCGAGGGTCTGCCCCACCATCCGGCTGGTCGAAGCCACCGCCGCCGCCACGCCGGCCTGGCTGGCCGGCATGCCCGAGACGGCGGTGTTCGTGATCGGCGGATTGACAAGTCCGAAACCGAGACCGAAGACGGCATACGCCCCGTACAACCAGACGAGGCTGGTGTTTTCGGCGAGCGGCACCAGCAAAATGCCGGCCACAACCATGGCGGCGCCACCAGCCATCAACGGGAGCCGGACCCCCCGGGACGCCACCAGCCGACCGGAGACCGGGCCGGCAATCATGGTTGCCAGGGCCATCGGGACCAGGCTGAGCCCCGCTTCGATCGGCGAGAAGCCGCGGCCGTCCTGCAAATAGAGCGTGTTCACAAACATGAACCCGGAGAAGGCACCGAAAGCGAGGATCGCGGTGACCGTCGCCATCGTGAACGGGCGGCTGCGGAAGAAACGAAGTTCGATCAAGGGCTCGCTGCGGCGAAGCTCATGCCTGACAAAGGCGACCAGGGCCGTGGCGGCGACCAGGGCCGCGGCGATAACCCAGGTCGAGTCCCAGCCCAGGTTCGGACCTTCGATCAGCGATCCGGTCAGCGTCGCCAGCAACACGAACGCAAGTACCTGCCCGATCGGATCGGGACGCCTGAAGCGGGTCGCCTTGCTCTCCGGTATGAACATTCCGGTAAGGACGAAGGCGAGAATGCCGATCGGGACGTTGACCAGAAACACAGCCCGCCAGTCGAGTTCGGTGAGGAAGCCGCCGATGATCGGTCCCAGGGCCATGCTGAGCCCGAAGACCGCGGCCCACATGCCGATCGCCCGGGCCCGTTCGGCCGGGTCGGTGAAAATGTTCCTGATGATTGACATCGCAACCGGATTCAGCATCGACGCGCCGACGCCCTGGAGCATGCGAAAGACGATCAGCCAGGTCGTGTCAGGCGAAAAGGCGCAACCGATCGACGCAAGCGTGAAAACGCAGAGGCCGGTGCGGAATATGCGCACCCTGCCGAAGCGGTCGGCCGAGGATCCACCGAGGATCAACAGGCTGGCCAGGACAAGTGAATACGAGGCCACCGCCCACTGCAGGCCGGAGACCGACGCGTCCATCGCCTTCTGGATCGAAGGCAGGGCGACGTTCACGATCGTCGCATCCATACCGACGATGAAGAGGCTGAGGCAGCAGATCGCGAGCACCAGCCATCGCCGATTCGAATCGCGGTCTGTCCCGTCAACAGTTATTGACACATAACTATTATAAGCACATATGTTTCTGGGGCACGTTCAGGCCGGCTTGACGACCAGGTTGACCAGCTTGCCGGGGACCACGATCTCCTTCACGATGGTCATCCCCTCGAGGTGACGGGCCACATTCCCGGCCGACTTGGCTGCGGCGAGGATCTCTTCGTCGGGAGCGCCGTCGGCCACTTCGATCCGGTCGCGGACCTTGCCGCCGACCTGGACCACGATTGTCACCGTCTCCGACTTGAGAAGTTCCGGATCGGCCTCCGGCCAGGCGGCTTCCCAGACCCGCTGGCCGGTCACCTTCTCGTAGACCTCGGCAGCCAGGTGAGGGGCGAAGGGCTGGATCAGCGAGGCCGCAGTGGCAGTGGCGAACCGCAGCGACTCCGTTCCGTCACCACCGGCGGAAAGCAGACCGTCCTTGACCCGGTAGATCTCGTTGACCAGTTCCATCACCGCGGCGATCACGGTGTTGAACTGGAAGCCGCGATTGAAATCCGAGGTCGCCTTGTCGATCGCCCAATGGGCCTTTGCGGCAACTTCGCGGGCTTCTCCCTCCAGTCCGTCGGGCAGCGCCACCGGCCGGGTCGGACCGGATGCCGACAATTCGTCGCCGAGACGCCAGAGCCGGGCCAGAAAGCGATGGACACCCTCCACCCCCTCGTCGGTCCAGTCTCCGGAGCGCTCGGGCGGACCCATGAAGCAGACATATGTCCGGGCGGCATCGGCACCGTGGCGGGCGACGATCTCCGACGGGCTGACCGTGTTCCCCTTCGACTTCGACATCTTCGCCCCGTCGCGGGTGATCATCCCCTGCGTGAAGAGGTTTGCGAACGGTTCGACCACGCCGAGGTGCCCCATGTCCTTCAGTGCCTTGGTGAAGAAGCGGGCATACATCAGGTGGAGAATGGCGTGCTCGACCCCGCCGATGTACTGGTCGACCGGCATCCAGTGGTCGGAAGCCGAACGGTCCCAGGCCGCGTCCGCACTGCCGGGATCCAGGTAGCGCAGGAAATACCAGGATGAATCGACGAAGGTGTCCATCGTGTCGGTCTCGCGCTCTGCCGCGGCACCGCACTGCGGGCAGCTCGTGGCCACCCAGTCCGTGGCAGCTGCCAGCGGACTCTTGCCCTTCGGCGCGTAATCGTCGATCTCCGGCAGCCGGACAGGCAGCTGGTCCTCCGGCACCGGGACCATGCCGCACTGTTCGCAATAGACGATCGGGATCGGAGCACCCCAGTAACGCTGCCTCGATACCAGCCAGTCGCGGAGGCGGAAGTTGACGGAAGCATCGCCGCGACCCTCCAGTTTCAGCCAGTCGACAATCTGCGCGTAGGCCTCGCGGTTGTTCATCCCGTCAAACCGGCCGGAGCCGGTCATCGGCCCGTCGCCAGCATAGGGCAGCCCGCTGGCGTCTCCCCCATCCTCCGGCTCGCCCTCGATCACCCGCTTCACCGGCAGATCGAATACTTTCGCGAACTCATAGTCGCGCTGATCGTGGCCGGGCACCGCCATGATCGCCCCGGTGCCGTAGTCCATCAGCACGTAGTCGGCGACGAACATCGGAATCTCCTCGCCGTTGACCGGATTGGTCACCGTGTGACCCAACGGCACACCGGTCTTTGGCCGGCCCTCGTCACCACGTTCGGCGACCGATTCGCGTGCGACCGAATTGACGTATTCCCGGACCTCGTCCTCGACCTCGGTGCCGTCGATCAATCGGTCCAGGTCGGGGTGCTCCGGCGCCATCACGAAGAAGGTGGCCCCGAAGAGCGTGTCGGGCCGGGTCGTGAAGACGGGGAAATCGAGGTTGGCCGCTTCGCAACGGAACGTCACCTCGGCCCCCTCGGAGCGGCCGATCCAGTTGCGCTGCATGGTGACCACATGGGGCGGCCAGGATTCAAGTTCGTCGAAGTCGTCGAGCAGTTGCTGGGCGTATGCGGTCGTCTTGAAGAACCACTGCCGGAGATTTCGGGTCTCGACCTCGGTCCCGCAGCGTTCACAGCGGCCGTCGACAACCTGCTCGTTGGCCAGCACCGTCGCGTCCTTAGGGCACCACTGGACCGGAGCCTGGGTCCGGTAGGCGAGCCCGCGCTCGAAGAGCTGCAGAAAGATCCACTGGGTCCAGCGGTAGTACTCGGGAGTGTGAGTGGCCAGCTCGCGCGACCAGTCGATCGAGACCCCCCAGTCCGCGAACTGCCGTCGAAAGGATTCGATCGACCTTTCGGTGGCAACCAGCGGCGGCTCGCCGGTCTTGATCGCGTTGTTTTCGGCTGGCAGGCCGAAGGAATCGAAGCCCATCGGGTGGATCACCTCGAAGCCGTTTCGGCGCCGGAAATGAGCGATCGCGTCACCGAGCGAATAGCACTTCAGATGTCCGACATGGGGCTCGCCCGAGGGGTAAGGAAGCATCTCGAGCACGTAGCTCTTGGGCTTGGCCGGGTCGAAGCCCTCCCGACCCGGGTTCGGCACCTCCCAGGTGCCTTCTTCGGCCCAGACCTGCTGCCATTTGCCCTCGATTTCACGAGGTTCGTAGCGACTCATCGGCGCTGAGTCTATTTCCCGGGGGTCCCGAGCGAGGCTGAGAGACAGGTGCAGCGGCCTCGGCGAACCGAGATGGCAGAAGTCAGTCAATGCGACTGACTTCTGCCATCTCGAATCATTCAGAAATCAGGGACGCCACTGTGTGACGTCGGGGATCGGGCGGAGGTTCGGCTCGACCTGCTCGCGGACCGGTTCGAAATCGGGCGGCAGAGAGAGCCGTTCGCCAAGGTGCTCCGGCTCTTCGTCGGTGGCGAAGCCCGGCCCGATCGTCGCCAGCTCGAAGAGGATGCCGCCCGGCTCGCGGAAGTAGAGCGCCTTGAAATAGAACCGGTCGATCACCGGGGTGATGTAGAGGCCGGTCGCGGCGACCTTTTCCCGCCATCCCGGGTGCTGCCCGAGCGACGAAGCCCAGGCGATGTGATGGACGGTGCCGGCGCCGGGGATCGCCCGGTCAGCCGGTGGTTCGTCGAGGAAGTAGAAGCCGTTGCGGGCCTCGTATCCGGCTCCGGGCTCTCCGGTCAGGTGCCAGGCGTCTTCGCCTTCATCGACGAATCCGAGCACCAGTTCGAGCACCTGGCGTGAAACCTCGGGGTTCCCGGAGAAGGCCCGGGCGCCGTGGAAACCCTGAATCGCGTGCTCGACCGGGACATCGACATGGGCCGCGGTCAGGGGGGCATCGGGGCCGTCGTACACGAGCAATTCGTGGGTCAGTCCTTCCGGGTCCCGGAACATCAGGGTGTCACCCCCACCGGTCGGGCCAACCCCGTGGAATCCTGCCTCTTCGTCGGAAGAGCGGACGCTACCGACCCCGGCTTCGCCGAGCCGCCCGGCCCAGTAATCGAGCGATCCGGACGAGCCGACCCGCCAGAGAATGCGGTGGATCATCCCTGCGCCGGCGCGACCTTCACGGCTGCCCGGATATTCGAAGAAGGTCAGATCGAAGCCCGGAGTCCCCTTCTCGTCTCCGTAGAAGAGGTGGTAGACCGACGGGTCATCCTGGTTGACCGTCTTCTTGACCAGCCTCATGCCGAGCAGGCCGGCATAGAACTCGACATTTCCCGGCGCATCGCCGGTAATGCAGCTGATGTGATGGACGCCGTTCAGGCTCAGATCGGTCATGGGTCCAAGATACCCGGCCACTGTCTTCGTTCCGGGATAGCATCCGGGCATGGGAATTCTTGAAGCTTCGCGCGTCGTCGAGATCGACGCCCCCAAGTCCGAGTGCTACGCGATCATCGCCGACCTTCCTTCAACTCCGGAATGGCAGGAATCGATGATCTCGCTTGAAGTCATCGAGACCAATACAGAAGGGCTCGCGTCGCTGGTCGAGATCAAGTCGGACGGCAAGGTGAAGGAAGTCACCTCGCGAATCGCCTTCGAATATCAGCCCGAGGAAGGCATGAGCTGGGAACAGAAGAAAGGCGACATGAAGTGGCTCAAGGGAACCTGGACCCTGGAGGAGATCGACGGCGGCAAAACCAGGGCCACCTACTGGCTGAAGGCCGACACCGGCCGCATGCTGGGGCTCCTGATCAAGGGACCGGTTCAGGACAAGCTGAAGGAATGGCTGACCAAGGACGCGGCCGAGGGCCTGAAGGCACGCGCCGAGAGCTAGCCGGCGGCGGAGTACGCGCCGGGAGCCAGCCAGTGGCGGATCCCGAACGTCAGGCCGCGGGAACCTGCTGGGTGATCAGGCCGCGGGGATCTGCTGGGTGATGCAGTGGATACCGCCCCCGCCGAGCGCGAGGGTGCGGCCATCGATACCGATTGCCTCCCGGTCGGGATAAAGGCGCCCGAGCAGCTCCAGGGCCTGGGCGTCCATGTCCGGGTCGGTTCCGCTGACCGGCACGATCAGGGCTCCGTTTGCGATGTAGAAGTTCGTGTACGGCACCACCACTGACTCGCCGTCATTGTCGATCCGGGGCAGCAGGTCGAGTTCGACCACTTCGATTCCGGCCTCGGCCAGGCGCCCGGCGTTTTCGCGCGCAGCGGACAGATTCGGGTCGCCGTCGGGCGCCGACTGAAGAAGCACCTTTCCTTCCTCGATGAAGGCACAGATGTTGTCGACGTGGCCGTCGGTGTCTTCGTCCTCGACCAGCCCCTGGCCGAGCCAGACGAAAGACCCGACATCGAGCTTCGAGGCCAGCTCGGCTTCGATCTCGCTCTTGTCAAGGAGCGGGTTCCGGTTCGGATTGAGCAGGCATTGCTCGGTGGTGATAAGGGTTCCCTTGCCATTGACGGCGATCGATCCGCCTTCGAGGACCAGGGACGAACCGATCCTCTCGATTCCCAGGTGATCAAGGATCCGGGCGGCGATGGCAGCATCGTTTTCATAGGGGAGAAATGACTCGCCCCAGGAATTGAAGGTGAAGTCCACCCCTGCCCTGCGTCCACTGCCGGTGACGATGATCGGACCCGAATCCCGCAGCCACGAATCGTCGATCGGCGCCTCGAAAATCTCCACGTTTTCCGCGGGCACCCTCCGCCTGGCATCTGCGGCGCTCTCGGGATGAACGACCAGGAGGACCGGTTCGAATTCCGCTATCGCCGCCACGACTTCGGTGTGGGTGTCCCGCGCTTCGTCGATGGTCGTGCCCCGCCAGGCTTCGCTTCGTTGCGGCCAGGCGACGAGGGTCATCTCATGTGGCGCCCATTCCGCGGGCATCTTGAGTTCAGCCATCGGTCCGATTGTATTTGGGTTGTGGACCGGACCTGACCAGTGGTACCTTGCCCGGTGAAAAGCCAGGAAAGGGAGCCATGGAATCAGCAAGCCTTGAACGCCGAATCAGGTTCGGTCTCATTGCCGTCCTCGCGGCAACAGCCATCTTCACCGCCTTCGCGATGTCCCCCGGAACGCCGGGCGGCGAGGCCAAACCGGCCGCAGCCGCGACCAAGACCGGTGTCCTCAAGGGATGGCCGTCACGGAAGCGCCTCGCGACCGAATTTCTGCGGCTGCTGAAGAACGAGGATGTGCCCGGCCTGAGGCGGTTCCTAGATCCGGCCTTCCTGCTCCAGCGGGGTGACGGCAGTTACCTGACCAAGTCCGAATACCTGAAGGACCCCTCAGCCGTCTACGCATTCCAGGTGCGCAACATCGTCGCCACCCACAACGGCGACGTACGGGTGATCCGGTTCGAAGCGAAGACCGACCAGATCGTCAACGGCAATCAGGTCCCGGGAGTGTGGATCCCGCGCCTCTCGACCTTCAAGAAGACCGGCAAGGTCTGGCGACTGATCGCCCACGCCAACTTCCTTCCGCCGACCACCTAGCCCGGACATACTCCGACGTCGTCACCTTGCCCGACGCCACAGCGTCGGGTGGTGGCTGACTCGCCTGGAGTCGGTTGTCACGCCGTGGGGGTTGGTATGCGTCCCCGGGGCCCTTGGACTCGCTCCGCTCGTCCGCGGGGAGTTCCCCGGGGACGCATACCAACCCCCACGGCTACACCAACCCTGCTCCCGGCCCCGGATCCGAGACCCGGGCCCGCAATCCCGGATTCGGGACGAAGGTGCCGCCAGCCCTGAGCGAACCGACCCGGCGCTCCAAGGCAGGCTCCCGCGACTTCACAAACCCTTCAGCGGGTCGTGCACAGGGGCCTCCAGCCGTGCGCTGCCGAGGAGGCAAGCGAAGGCGGAGAAGGGGGCGTACTGGAAGTACGTTCCCGAACCGTCGAACGACCGACGAAGGCAACGCGCGGGTGGTGTGTCCTGGGCGCGTGGCCCGGGCTCTGCGCACGATGCCCGGGCGAGTTGCGAGTGGAGCTGAGGGGGATCGAACCCCTGACCTCCGCCATGCCATGGCGGCGCTCTTCCAGCTGAGCTACAGCCCCAGAGGGACGAAGGAGTTTACCGGGATCAGGCGGCCGAGGCGGACTTAGCCTCGGGCTGGTCGAGGCCCAGGTCGAGCCGTGGAGCCTCGTGCCACAGATCCTCGAGGTCGTAGCGTTGCCGGGCTTCGTCAGTGAAGATATGCAGGACGCAGTCGAGATAGTCGAGCACCGTCCAGCCGACATCACCCGAACGGTCGGGGTTGACCGGCAGCAGCGACTGATCCTGCTTCAGGCGCAGATGGACATCTTCGGCGATCGCTTCCGCCTGTCGTTCGTTGCGGGCGGTGCAGATAACCAGGTAGTCGGTGTAGGTGACAAGTTCACGCATGTCGAGACAGACGATGCCCTCGCCGAGCTTGTCGTCCGCCAGTCGGGCAATCTCCCGACTCAGATCTTCACTGCTTGCTGCCATACAGATCCCCATTGTCGATCATTTCCGCCACCCCTTGCGGTACGAGATGTTTCCAGGGGCGCCCGGAGGCGACCCGTTCCCTGACCAGGGTCGAGGAAACCTCGACCCTCGGCATTTCGAAGAAATCGAGCCGGTCCAGAGCCCCCAGACCTTCGAATACTTCCGCGACAGCTTCGCGTGCGACCTCCGACCGGGGGGCCACAGCGAACCGAGCCAGTTCCAGCACCCGATCCGGCCGATGCCACTCCCACAGCCCGAGCGCGGCATCTGAGCCCGAGAGGAAGGTGATCTGGCTGTCCGGATTCGAAGTGTGGATCTCCTCAAGGGTGTCACATGTGTAGGACGGACCTTCCCGGTCGACTTCGACCGCCGAGACTTCAACCCGCTCCAGCCCGCCGAAAGCGGCTTCGGCCAGAGCCATTCGCACCCCCGCCGGTGGCGATCCCGCGGAACTCTTGTGCCAGGCCTCGCCGGTCGGCACCACAATTGTCCGGTCGAGCGACAGGCGCCACTGAGCTTCGGCCAGCAGGATCTGATGACCGATCGTCGGCGGGTTGAACGAGGAGCCGAAAACCCCGATCCGGGTCACGTCAGCCGCGAACCTGGCCTTCGCCCCGGGCCACGTACTTGATTGTGGTCAGCTCGCGAAGGCCAACCGGCCCACGGGCGTGAAGCTTCTGGGTGGAAATGCCGATTTCCGCACCCATCCCGAAGACGAATCCATCGGTGAATCGAGTCGAGGCGTTCACGTATACGGCAGCGGAGTCGACCCCCTGGACAAAAACATCCGCAGCCTGGGGATTGTCGGTGACTATCGCGTCCGAATGTCCGCTGCCATGCCGGTCAATGTGATCGATCGCTTCTTCGATTCCGTCAACCACCCTGACCGCCAGCTTCAGGTCCAGGTACTCGGTGTCCCAGTCTTCCGGAGTTGCCTCTCCCACGGGGGTGTCGCCAGAGTTTTCGCGAGCACGGGCATCGCCGAAAAGCTCCACTCCCCCCTCGGCCAGTTCGGCGAGGGCCGGCGGCAGGAACGCGGCGGCCACCCCGGAATCAACCAGCAGGGTTTCGGCCGCGTTGCAGACGCCGGGGCGCTGGATCTTCGAGTTGTATGCCACCGCCCGGGCCATCTCCAGGTTCGCGTCCGAATGCACGTACACGTGGCAGATCCCCGCCGCGGCATAAATCACCGGGACGGTCGCTACTTCTTCGATGCTCTGCTTCAAACCTTCGCCACCCCGGGGGATCAGCAGGTCGACCACTCCGTCCTGGGTCGCCAGATCGGCGATCGCCTCACGGCCTCCCCCGACCGACATGACAACGCCGTCCACGGGAAGTCCCGCTTCGCGCAGGCCGGCCCGGACCACCGCCGCGAGGGCGGCATTGGTCCGTTCGGCGTAGCTTGATCCCTTCAGGAGCAGCGAATTGCCGGACTTGATCGTCAGGGCAGCGCAATCCACGGTCACGTTGGGCCGGGCCTCATAGACAACCGCCACAACGCCCAGGGGGACGCGGATCTTGCTGAGCTTCACCCCGTTCTCCAGGGTGCCGGATTCAAGAACCTCCCCGACCGGGTCATCGAGCGAAGCCACTTCCCTGACTCCGGCCGCCATCGCTTCGATTCGCTGCGGGGTGAGCGTAAGCCGGTCGGTCAATGCCTTGGTCAGATCCCGGGCGCGCTCGTCCGCGAGGTCCGCGGCGTTTGCGTCGAGAATTTCCTGGACCGAATCACCGAGGCCGCTGGCGATCGATTCCAGCGCCCGGTTCTTCACCGCAGTCGGCGCGGCAGCCATTGCCCGGGCGGCATCCTTCGCGGCAAGCGTGTCGGCGGTGATGTCGGCGGTGGTCATTTCCATTGGACAAGGGTACCTGCTCGACGGTCCGGTCTTGACCTGGAGCGAGGCCGGCGTTAGCTTGGGATTGTCAGCTGCTACGGGGGAAGCATGCGATTCGCTGGACACAATTCAAAGGTCTCGACCAGGCCAGCCATTCCCGGGCTGATCATCCTGGTTGCCTTTTTGGCCCTGCTTTTCGGCGGCAATTTGACGAAGGCTTCAGCCGGGATGCTCGTGCCGAGATTCGCCGCCGACCTCTCACCCGGTCCGAGCAGTTCGAATCCCTACGAATTTTTCGACTTGGATGGCAAGCTGTTTTTCAACGCAGAGATCGACCGCGGCGTTGAGCCCTATTTCTCGCCTGATGGCAAGTCCTTCCGGTTGATCAAGGACGTGGCAGCGGGGCCGGACGACTCGGACCCAAGCTCTCCGGTGAGGCTCGGAGACCAGCTTTTCTTCCTCGCATACGAGGAAGCAACGGGCTACGAACTGCACAAGACAGACGGTAATTCGGTGTCCCTGGTGAGTGATCTCAGCCCGGGACCGGGAGATCCCCAGATCTCGGAAATGACCGTGTTGGGAAACATGATCTATTTCGTCGCCGAAACCCCGGCCACCGGTCGTGAACTTTGGAAGACCGACGGCAACACCATGGCCATCGTCCAGGATCTCGAGCCGGGTGCGGCCGGCTCCTACCCGGAAGATCTGACTTTATTCAACGGCCAGCTCTATTTCCGGGCCACCACCTCGGTGACCGGCAGTGAACTGTTTCGCAGCGACGGTAATTCGATCAGCCTGGTGAGCGACGTGGAGCCGGGAGCGAACGGCAGCTCACCTGATGATCTTGCGGTCCTGGGATCGCATCTCTACTTCAGTGCCTACAAGACCGGGCCGTCACGCGAACTCTGGCGAACGGACGGCACCACAACGGCACTCTGGACGGACATCTTCCCGGGAGCCGGATACGGATCACCCAGCAGACTCGTTGCTTCCGGCGGGCGCCTGTTCATGGAGGCAGACGACGGGGTCCACGGCGACGAACTCTTCTCGACCGATGGAGTGAACCCGGCGACGCTGGTCGCTGACATTGCTCCCGGCAGCGACAATTCCGACCCCGGGGAAATCACCCCCTTCGATGACGGACGGGTGATCCTGACCGCGGAAGACCCGACCCACGGCGAGGAACCGTGGCTCGCCGACGGATCCGGCGCAGACTTTCTCGGTGACATCTGGCCCGGCAGCGACGGCTCCGGCGCCCGGGACTTTTTCATTCGGGACGGCTACGCCTATTTCAACGCCAACCGGATTGACATCGGCCGGGAACTGTTCGCCACAAACGGATCGGGTGTCACCCTGGTCAGGGACATCCTGCCCGGCACCGACGGTTCATCGCCGGGCTGGTTTACTCCCTATCGCGACCACACCATCTTTCAGGCCGATGACGGAATTCACGGACGGGAACTCTGGAAACTCGTTCCGCCCGACCGCAGCGTGACGATCGGGACGGCCGCAAAGCTCAGGTTCAGGCCGAGCGGAAGGGCGGATCTGCTCCTGAAATGTCCGGCCGCCGAGGAGAGCGGACCCTGCACGGGCAGGTTTTCGCTGACCACGGCCGCCAGGGTCAGGTTCGGGGGAAGCAAACGGGTGGTGGCCCTGGCGAAGGGCTCGTTCAACGCGGCCGCCGGAAGCGCAGATCAGTACCGGGTAAGACTGAAACCGCTTCAAAGGAGACTGCTCAAGAGGGTTCCGAAAGCCCGAAACCTGCTCCTCAAGGCAAGAGTGAGTGACAAGGCCGGCAACCAAGCCCGGGTCAATCTCCCGGTCAGGGCGGTGATGCCGAAATGAAGAAGATCGCCGCATGGCTGGCCACGGTCGCGCTGGGACTTTCCTGCCTCGCGTGTTACGCCGGCTCGGCCACCGCAGCAAAGCCGCAGGCGGACCTGTTTCAGGATGTAAACGCAGGGCCAAGTGGCTCGTATCCCGAAGCCTTCATCCCCTTTGGCGACGGATTGTTCACTTCGGTCCAGAATGGCTCGACCGGATTCGAGCCTTCGATCGTCGAAGGGGGACGGTTGCGCCTGATTACCGATATCTGGCCCGGACTTGAACCCTCCGACCCGGGACCCGGGGTCGAACTCGGCGGAATGATGTACTTCGCGGCCGATGATGAAGCCCATGGTCGGGAGTTGTGGCGCACCGAGGGGACCACGACTGAGCTCGTCCTCGACATCAACCCCGGCCCGGGCAGCTCGAGCCCCGATGAACTGACCGTGGCAGGAGGTCGCGCCTTCTTTTCGGCGACCGACCCGACTCATGGCCGGGAGCTCTGGCAGGTAAACGGTGGCACCGCGAGCCTGGTCATGGACATCTATCCCGGCGCGATCGCGTCCGGGCCATCGTCTCTCACCGGTTTCCTTGACAAGGCCTATTTCGCCGCCTATTCCCCGGCCGACGGCAATGAACTCTGGTCAAGTGACGGCACGGTCACCGCCGAAGTCAGCAATCTCTCTCCGCTGAGCAGCAGTTCCAACCCGAGTGACCTCACGGTGGCCGGCAGCAACCTCTACATGGCTGCGACGGACAACGTCCACGGCTATGAGCTCTTCAAGTCCAGTGGCGGCCCCGTGACCCTGACTACCGACCTCGAGCCAGGCATCGGTTCATCCTCGCCGACAAACCTCCACAGGTTCGGCAACCGGCTTCTTTTCCGGGCCTTTCAGACCGGGGCCGGCACCGAGCCGTGGATCTCGGACGGGACCACCAGCAGTCGGCTGGCCGACATCGTGCCCGGGCCCGAATCGTCGTTTCCGGGGAATTTCGTCGAAATGGGTGGCCAGGCGTATTTCACGGCTTTCAACGAGGCCGACGGTTCCGAGATCTACCGGACCGACGGTTCCGCAGCGACCCTGGCCGGCCCGCTGATTCCCGGGGACGGCGGCAGCGTCTACGGATTGAAGGTGATCGACGGAGTGATCTACTTCAGTGCCTATACCCCCGAAAACGGATCGGAGCCCTGGCTGTTTGACGGAACCAGCGCCTACATGGTGCGGGACGTCCTGCCTGGTCCGGAAGGATCAATTCCGGTCGCTTTCACGAAACTGGGTGATTCGGTGATCTTCGGTGCCGACGACGGCATTCACGGCGGGGAGCCCTGGGTAATTCATCCCGATCGGGAGGTCAAACTTCGACTGCTCGGCTCGAGGGCCGGGGTATCGCGCAAGGGATATGCCGCGCTCAGGCTCTCCTGTCCCGCAAGCGAGCCGAACGGGCCCTGCGTCTCGAAGATCACCGTAACCACCCGAAAGCCTGTCCGGGTCGGCAAGAAGCGCCGGAGAGTGATGCTGTCGAAGAAATCGATTCAGGTGATTGCCGGCAACACGGGTACCGCCCGGATCACCTTTTCCAGGAAGCACATCGGCCTGCTTTCGAGGTCCTCGGCGGCCCGCAAGGTTCTGGTCAGGATCCGGGTGAATGACTACGCCGGCAACAGGCAGACGATCACCAGGAAGTTCAAGCTCGGAAGGCCCGCCTAGGTGTAGTTCCTAGGCAAGCACGAAGTAGTCGCGGTGGATCAGTTCCTCTGCCGCATGCGGCATGAGTTCGAGCACTTCGGTGCTCTTCATCCCCCGGATTCGTTCGGTCTCGCCGGATGAGTAATTGGCAATTCCCTTGCCGATCACCGACCCTCCGGCTACCACCTCGACCGCGTCTCCGGCCTCGAAGGCACCCTCGACGCCGGTCACGCCGACCGGTAACAGGCTGGATCCGCTCTTCCTCAGCACATTCGCCGCACCTTCGTCGACCAGGATCCGGCCGGCCACTGGTTTCGCATGCCGGAGCCACTGTTTGAAGGCCGGCGCGTCGCTCGCCAGCGCCCGGAAGGCGGTTCCCGCGGGTTCACCGGCAGCTGCGAGGCCGAGGTTTCCGTCGACGGTTCCGTTGCAGATCCTCACTTCGATCCCCGATCCGCTTGCCATTTCCGCAGCGGCAACCTTGCTGCGCATGCCGCCGGTGCCGAAGACCGAGGTCCGGTCCCCTATCTCCAGCGACACCAGATCGGCCGGACCCGACACCTCTTCGATCATGGTCGCGTCCGGATGCGTTGCCGGGTCCGCGTCGTAGACACCATCGGTGTTGGTCAACAGGACCAGCAGCCGTGCCTCCAGCATGATTGCCACCTGTGCTGCGAGGAAATCATTGTCGCCGAAGGTAATTTCGTCGGTTGCGGTGGTGTCGTTTTCGTTGATCACCGGCACCACGCCCCAGTCGAGCAGACGCCGGAGAGTCTGGCGGGCGTTCACATAGCTGGTCCGGCTGGCGACGTCGGATGCGGTGAGCAGGACCTGGGCGGCGGCGACCTCACCGGCTTCGAGCCTGGTCTCGTATTCGCGGAAGAGCGATCCCTGGCCTACGGCCGATGCGGCCTGAAGCTCGTCGATCGCGCGGGGGCGGGCCTGGAGCCCGAGCAGGCGAATTCCCCTCGCAATCGATCCCGAGGTGACCATTACCAGCGGTTCTCCACCCCGCCTCAGCGCCGCCGCCTGCGAGCAGACGGAATCGAGCACTTCAGAGCGCAAGCTTCCATCATCAGCGGAAACGATCGAAGAACCTAGTTTCACTACAAGGGTCATTGCGCCAACAAGCCTAGGACTTATCAATAAAGCTCGAATTCGAGCTCTCCGACCCGAATTTCATCTCCCGACTCGAAGCCGGCCCGTTTGAGCTCCGCCATGACTCCGATCTCGGCGAGGCGGGTTTCGAGATAGGCGAGAGCTTCCTCGTTGTTGGTGTCGAAGCGCTCGAAGAGAACCTCGATGCCGTGACCGTGGATGCGGAAGGCACCGTCATCTTCACGTTCGACCGAATATCCGTCCTCGCCCCTGGGCCGATAGGTGAGGTGCTCGGCCTCGAAATCGACCTCGACCCCGCCGGCAGAGGCGACTACCGGAGCCTCGACCTGGGCCGGGACGAAACGGACGATGGCTTCCCTGAGTTTGTCGAGTCCCGCTCCCGTGGCCGACGACACGGGAATGATTCCAAGTACCGATCCGCCGAGTTCACGATCCCATTCCTCGAGATGATCAGCCATGTCTTCGGCCGTCCAGAGATCCGACTTCGAAAGCACCAGCAGTTCGGGCAGATCCTCAAGCCCGGTGCTCCTCGCGGCCAGCTCCGAGCGCACTGTCCGGTAATTGGCCAGCGGCTCGCCTTCCGAGGGGGCAAGCTCCACCACATGGACGAGCATTGCGCAGCGCTCGACATGGGCCAGAAATTCGTGCCCGAGCCCGGCTCCTTCGGCGGCCCCTTCGATCAGTCCGGGGATGTCGGCGAGCACAACCTGCCGGTCCGGAGTCTCGATCGTTCCGAGCACCGGCTCGAGAGTCGTGAATGGATAGTCGGCAACCTTCGGATCGGCCCTGGTCAACCGGGCCAGGAGTGAGCTCTTGCCCGCGTTCGGCAGTCCGATCAATCCGACGTCGGCGAGCATCTTCAGTCGCAGATCGACCCAGCCGGATTCACCGGTTGTGCCGTTCTCGGCGAACCTGGGTGCCTGCCTGACCGAAGTGGAAAATCGCTTGTTGCCGTGGCCTCCCCGGCCGCCCCTGGCCAGCACCGCCACCTGTCCGGGTTGGGTCAGGTCGATCAACGTGCCGTCGACCGAGGTCGCCTGGGTTCCCGGGGGCACCGGAATCACGGTGTCCTCGCCCCTCGCGCCCTGCTTGTTTGCCCCCTCTCCATGATGGCCGCGTTCGGCCCGGAAGTGCTTCGACCTGAGCGCCCCCAGGTCGCGCCGGGAGGGATCACAACGGAGCAGAACTCCGCCACCGTGACCACCGTCACCGCCGTCAGGTCCACCGCGGGGAACATGGGCCTCCCGCCGGAAGGAGATGCAGCCGTTGCCACCGGACCCGCCCTCCACGAAGATCTTCGCCTTGTCGTAAAGCACCCGCCTAGGGTACGGAGATGGGTCCCGGCAGGTGCCCGAGCTCGCTCTTGCGGGCCGACACCTGAGGCTTTTCCGGCAGGTACACGCTCATCGCACCCAGCATGAGGCCGAGCAGCATGACGACGGAAGACATATGCCAGGGCCAGTCGACCAGGGCGGAAAGGACTATGGCCAGCGCTCCCGGTGCCAGCACCACTGCTTCCGGCACGGTTCTCCCCCGCCAGCATGCGACGACAACCGAAGCGATCATCGCGATCGTGAGCAGCAGTCCGGCGATCCCGACCTCGACCCAGTACTCGAGGACCAGGTTGTGCGCGAAGAGAGTTCGGCTTGTCAGCTCCTGTTGCTGTTCGAAGGAGGCGGCGGAAAACGAATCCGCACCGGTCCCGGCAACCGGCCTGTCCATGGCCGCGTCAATCGCCGCACTTGCCAGTTCACCCCTTCCATGGAGGAAGCCGTCGTCGGGGGCATCAAGCAGCCGGAAGCCGACCATGGCCACTGCAAGGATCGCAGCAAGAAAGTAGATGCGAAGGGCAGCGGCGGGTCCGACCGGCCTGAAGGTCCCGGTCGCCAGCCATCCGGCCGGCAGCGAAAGAGCGGCGATGACCAGCAGCATCACCCTTGCGCCGCCCTGGTCCACTCCCCCGACTCCCGGGAATGAACCCATCGCCAGCAAGGAAACGACGATCGCGCAAAGCAGGCCGGGCAGGATCCGGATCGCCCGGGGGCGGTCCATCCCGACCGACAGCTCCGGCTTCCAGAGAGCGAGCAGGAGGATCAGACAGGCGGCCAGCTGGGCGAAAACACTGGCCGAGATGGCAATCAGCACCACCGCCTGACCCAGCCACGCCAAAGCGAGGACCTTGACGACGCGACCGCTCCCCGCGTGGTTACCGGCTCGGGATATGCCCCGGGCCAGAGGCAACAGCGCGACCGTCTGGACCAGTGCGAGCGCGTTCGGATATTCGAAGGGACCGCCCGGACGCCAGTTTCCGTCGAGGAATTGTGAGGTCGGATGAAGTTCCAGCCCCACCGAAACGATTCCGACCGCACCACTTGCGATTGCCACCAGGGAGATGATCAGGCATACCGCGCCGATTCCGAGGCGACTGGCGAGAGCCGCGCCGGCGGGCGCAAAGGCAACCGCCGCGAGGGTGACCATCCCCGCCGAAAGGCTCTCGCCCGAAGCGAGAATCGACCAGAACTCACTCGCGATCTGAAGCAGGGCCATCAAGACGAGCAACAGGACGGGAACCAGGCGAAGCGAACGAACGGCGGCCCGATCATCGACCCGCAGCGCAAGCAGGACACTCAGGCCCGCCCCGAAAATCAGGTAATGGCTACCCTCGTGTTCAAATCCTCCCTGCGAAAAGAGGACAAGAAAGAACGTGACAGTGACGACGGTCCACAGAGGAACCGCGCCACTGTCACGCAGGCCCATTCATCGCTTCCGACGCTTGGCCGCCTTCAGGGTCAGCTTCTTCGCCTTGACACCCGTGCCGGAGACCGATGTCTTCAGGCCACGCTTGCCGGCCTTGGATATGGCCTTCTTGGCAGCTTTGCTGAGCCTGACAGTCAGCTTCGACTTCTTGCCCTTGGCCAGGGTGAACTTCTTTGAACCGATGGTCTTCGGCTTCTTCTTCTTGACCACCTTCGCCTTCAACACGACCTTGCCCGAGCACTTGCCGGCTCCCGAGCACCGCACCGAGAGCGTGACCTTGCCGGATTTGACCTTGCCGGCGCCGCTCACGACCAGCTTCCCGACCTTGGGTTCGGGCTTGTGTTCTTCGGCCTTGGTGCAGTCGAGTCGGAGGTCGATGTCGGTCACGGGCGGAGGGATCTTGTAGACCTGGGTGTCGACGAAGGTCGCCGACCCGCCCGGCGCATGACAGCCTTCCTTCTCGACCCGGACCTTGTAGTAGCCGGCGTTTACGTCCCAGCCGAAGTGACCCTTCGAGTCGGTCAAGTCCGGATTGGTGCGATTCGATGGTGACATCACCGCGCTTCCGTTCGGAACCGCGCCGAAGGTACCGCCGGCGGTGTCGGACCGCATCAGTGTCACCTTGGCCCCGTCGATTGCCTTGCCTTCGGTGTCGTGAACGAAGCCGCTCGGATCGATGTAGATGTCGAATGCGACTTCTTCCTGACTGTCATCGGGGCAGCTGATCGTGTAGGTAATCCGCGCGTAGCCGTGGTTGGGCGAGAACGGTGGCACGGTTGCCGTAAACGCACCCGAACCGGACGGGGTCATCGGCCCCTGTGCAATCACGCTGACGATCGGCGAGCCCTGGGTGACCGTGTACTGGACCGACTCCGCGGCGCAGGTGGGCGTCACGCTGAGCTGGTACGGATCTTCCCAGTAGAGCAGCGGCACCCCGTCGTCGGTGGTCGGTGCCTTTCCGCCTCCAGGCCCCGTGACACCAACGTCACTGCCAGGCTTCAGCAGGTCGCTCAGCTCGAAGTTCTGGGTTATCAGACCCCCGTAGCTGAGGACCACCGTGCTCGTCGCCGGGGGCAGGTCCGCCTGGTCGCCAGCCGGATTCGGCCTGGCCTGGACGGTGTAGTTGCCAGCGAGAAGACCATCGAACGCATAGTTTCCGTCTTCGTCGGTGGTCGTGGTGCTGCAGGCTCCGCCCCCATCCGGGCAGGCCGACACCTGGGCCTGGCTATCGACGCCCGACGTTTCGGTCGAGGCACGGTCCCAGGCAACATTGCCTCTGATCGTGCCGCAGCTGCGAGGCACCGTCACCGAGCGTTCCACATGTCGTTCGCCACCGGCCGAATCGCTGCCGGCGAAATCCCCGAAGACGTCATACGTGTACGTCTTGCTCTCGGTGCAGAGCGGATCGGGGGCCCGGAGTGTCCACTCGGTACCCGGGTTGTTTGCCGAGTTCGCGCCGAGCGGACCGGTATTGACCGGACTTGACCCACCGACCAGGGTGAGGCCCGCCCCGGGCACTACCCGAAGCTGGCTTGACGCGATGTCGGTATCGCCCGTGTTCTTCAGGTTGGCCGCCACGGTGAAGTCCTTCTGAGCGGCCGCGAGGCGGTTAGGTGCGGTAGTGGCAAGCGTGACCGGCGGGCGGGCATCCTCCGACGATCCCCCTCCCCCGACTCCCGAGAAGGCGAAGATGAACGTGTTCGGCGTTCCCAGGGAAGGACCGTCATCGGTTGACGGCTCACCGAGAGACCAGACTTCCGCCTGGGCCTTGCCGACCGCCGAAATCGCATCCGTCTCAGTCGGGCCGGCACCGTAGAAGATGCTGAACGAGCGGGTTTCCAGAGCCGGCAGGGAGCCGAACCCGAAGTCGAAGAGCGCCCCGTGATCTTCCGGTCCGGAATCGGTGAAGAAGCCGGAGGCGATTATGTCCGAGGGTCCGTCGAGCGGATTTCCGGAAGCGAAACCGTCATCGCTGGTGTACCTGAGGAATTCCGAGGTCGCGTCACCGTCGATAGTCACATATTCCGAGAATGCAGTCGGCTCGATATCCCAGTCCATCACGCGCCGGTAAAGGAGATCCTTGATCGGGGTTCCGGTCAGGTTTTCGATTGACACATTGACCCGGTAGAGGTTTGGACTGCCGGAGAACGGCTCGAACTCATGGGTCACCCGCATGACGGGGGTCTGGCCGTCTTCGCCGCCCAGGACGTCGACCACCGAAGTGGCAGTGGAAGCGGTCGAGGTGAAGTCGACCACTCGCAGCTGGTCCGGTCCCCCGTAGTCCTCGTTCGCCGTTCCGTAAACGCCCACGTTGGGACCGTCGCCATCCGCGGGCCCCGAGGCCACTCCCCAGCCTTCACAGAGGCAACCCGGCGAAGTGGAGTCGGCGTTGGTGGGCATGTACCGCAGGCCGACCACCTTGGTCCCCTCGCCTGAAGACGGAGTTCCCCCGCCGGCGTTGAGATCACCGGCGGGCATCACGCCGAGCTGCACGGTCCCGTTGTCGATGATCGCGTTGTCCGGATAGGCCGCCGCTCTCGCGGTGATGAAGTCCGCGGCCGTATGTCCGCCGCCTCCACCCACTTCGGCTGCCTCGTTCCGGTTCAGATCCGATGACGTAGCAACCGATCCTTCGTCGGCAAGCAATACGAATCCGACCAGAAGAAACAGAACCCCCATTCCGGCCAGCAGAAAACGGACCGAACGTGCACTACCCCCAACTCCCATCGAAACCCCTCCTTGGAACTTCGCCAGTGGCTAAGTTAAACGCCTCATAAAGAGGCTGTTCGCAGCCTAACCGGTCTCCGGATCGAAGTCAACCGGGCAAAATGGTTTGTCCGGAAGGCCCGCCATCAGACCGGCCAGGGCACTACTCGGCGGGAGTTACGGAAATGGTGCGGCCGCGGCGGCCGGGCTTGAATTCGACGGTGCCCGCACGGGTGGCGAAGATGGTGTGGTCACGGCCGAGCCCGGTGCCCTCGCCGGGCCAGAACCTAGTGCCGCGCTGGCGGACGATGATCTCGCCGCCGGAAACGCTTTCACCGGCGAACACTTTCACCCCGAGCATCTTCGGGTTCGAGTCACGACCGTTCCGTGAGGATCCGAGTCCTTTCTTATGCGCCATCGGTGTCCTCCTTCTTGGCGGCGGGCTTCTTCGCCGCCGGCTTCCTGGCGGCCGGCTTCTTCTCGGCAGCCTTGGTCTCAGTCTTGGTTTCGGCCTTAGCCGCGGGCTTCTTCGCCGCAGGCTTCTTCGCCGGGGCCTTCTTCTCGGCTGTCTCCGCCTTGGCTTCCGCCTTCGGCTTCTCCTCGGCCTTGTCTTCGGCTGCCTTCTTCGGGGCAGCCTTCTTCGCGCCGCCGCCCAGAGAGGTCACTTCCAGCCTGGTCAACTCGGCCCGGTGGCCGGCCCGGCGGCTGTAGCCCTTCTTCGGCTTGTACTTGAAGACCTTGATCTTGTCGCCGCGCAGATGCTCGGTGACGGTCGCCTCGATCTTGACCTTTTCGAGACCCTTCGCGTCAACGACGACTTCCTTGTCCTTGAACATGACCGGCTTCAGAGCAACCTTGTCACCCTGCTCGGCCTTCAGGCGATCAACGACCAGCACCGTGCCCTTTTCGACCCGGTACTGCTTGCCACCACTTTCAACTACGGCGTACATGTCTTGAACTCAAATCCTTGTCTGGTCTTCCGAGAAGCAAATCTTCTCAGCCTGAAATCGGCGGGACCGAGGATCAACTGCCAGCGTCTTCCTTCTTCTTGCCACGCCGACGTCGTCCGCGCCTCAGGCCGAACGGGCCGGATTTTACCGGTTTGTCCCCGTTTTCACTTTTCGCGTCCCCTTTTGGCGCGGATTCGGCTTTCTGCTTCGGCTCGCCGCCGTTCTTCGCGGCGGGCGGGGACGGCTTCCCGCTGACCTTTTCCGCGTCCGGCTTCTTCTCCCCTGCGGGCTGCTGGCCGTTCTTCCGGGACGATCCGGACTTGCCCTGACCCGATCCGTTCTTCTTGCGGGGCTGGCTCTTTTTCGCCTCCTCGGGCTGGGCTTCTTCCGGCAGCAGCTCGGCCACGGCCGAGGCGCGCTCCACGGACTCGATCCGGACCATCTTCCGGGCACCAACGACATTGGCGGCTCCGGTGATCGAGATGATGTACGAGTCGATCCGGGCGATCGCGTCGTCCGCGTTGTACATATGCGGCTCTTCGATCTTCACGAAGACCTCTTCGCCCGGGCGGAAGGGCAGCGCACGCTCCTCGATCGCCGACCTCTCGCCCGACTCGATCAGTTCGAAGTTGTCGATGGCCAGTGCCTCGCCGCCCTCGAAATGGAATTGCTTTCCGGTCTCCTGTTCGAGTTCGGCCAGGCCGGAGTCGGAATCGTTCAGCAGCGCCGCCACCTTCGGATTCACGCGGATCAGAAACGCCTCGTCTTCACGGTGGTCGACTGCGATCTCGTTCATCTTGCGGAGGCCTTCGAGTGCAACGGTTTCGGCCGAGAGGACAACCCCTTCACCGTCACAGGTCGGGCATTGGACGGTGAGGATTTCGCGCACCCCGTCGGTGATGTTCTGGCGGGTCATCTCGACCAGGCCCAGCGGCGAAATCTCGACCAGGTAGCTCTTCGACTTGTCGGCGTCGAGGGCTTCGCGCAGGGTGCCGAGCACCTTGTCGCGGTTCCTGCCTTTGGCCATGTCGATGAAGTCGATGACGATGATGCCGCCGATATCGCGCAACCTGAGCTGACGAACGACTTCGGTCGCCGCCTCTGTGTTGACCTTGGTGATGGTTTCCTCGAGGCCGCCTTTACCGCGGCCGGTGAAGGATCCGGAGTTGACGTCGATCACGGTCAGCGCTTCGGTGTAGTCAATGATCAGATATCCGCCCGAGGGCAGGTCGATCCGCCGGCCCAGGGTCGAGTTGATCGCCTTCTCGATCTCCCACTTCTCGAACAGTGGCTTTTTTCCCTGGTAATGCTCGACCCCTTCGACCAGTTCCGGCGCGGTGCGCTGGAAGAAGCTGGTCACCCGGTCGAACTGCTTCTGGTCGTCGATGATCGCCTTGTCGAATTCGTTGAGGAAGACGTCGCGTAGCACCCGTACCGGCAGGTCCTGTTCCTGGAAGACCAGCGAAGGGGCCCTGGCACCCTTGCGGCGCTTCTCGAGGACATCATCGAGACGGTGCAGGTAGGCGATCTCCCGGGTGAAGTCAGCCTTTTTGGCGCCATGCGCGGCGGTGCGGACGATCAGGCCACCCGGCCCGTCGTAGGTGCGGCTGACCATGCGGCGCAGGCGGTCGCGTTCCTTGTCGGCAAGCCGGCGGCTCACCCCCACCCCGGTGCCGTTCGGCGCATAAACCAGGTAGCGGCCGGCGATGGTCACGTTCATCGAAAGGCGGGCGCCCTTCGACTTGATCGGATCCTTGATCACCTGGACCAGGATCTCCTGCTTCGGCTTGATCAGTTCGTCGATCCTGCGGCCCTGGCCGCGCCCGCGTCGCGGAGCCTGCTGGCCGTCGGGCAAGAGGATCTCGTCGACGTGCAGGAAGCCGTTGCGTTCCAGGCCGATGTCGACGAAAGCGGCTTCCATTCCGGGCAGGACGTTGTCGACCTTGCCCAGATAGATGTTTCCGACCAGGGAGCGGCCCCCCCGGCGTTCGATGTAGACCTCGGCGACCTCACGCTTTGACTTGACGGTCTTGGCCTCGAGTACGGCGACGCGGGTCTCGCCGCGGTCGGCCGATACAACAATCGTTTTTTTCATTTTGTAAGTCGTTTTCCGTTCAGATTGGCTGCCCAGTGGATTCTCAGTCGATCCACGGACCCCTCTCTGCGGCGCGCGACTCGATGTGGATGCTCTGCAGGACCCCGATCATCAGGAAGGTCGAAATGATCGCCGACCCTCCGTAACTCATCAACGGCAAGGGTATGCCGGTGATCGGCATGATGCCGAGGTTCATTCCCACGTTTACGAAGACCTGGAAGATGATCGCGGCGGCGATGCCTGCCGCAACCAGGGTTCCGTAGAAATTCTTCGAGAGCGTCATCAGACGCAGCGCCCGCCAGAAGAGCAGGGCAAAAAGGGATAAAACCAGCGCCGCGCCGACGAATCCGTAACGCTCGGCGACCACGGCAAAAATAAAGTCCGTGTGCCGTTCGGGGACGAATCCGAAGCGGGACTGGGTGGCCTGGTCGCCCCGGCCGGTGGTTCCACCGGCTCCGATTCCGACCTTGGCCTGATTCTGCTGATAGCCCGCGTCTCCGATATCGGAAGACGGGCTGAGGAACGAGGTGAGTCGTTCCTGCTGATACTCCTTGAGCACCGGCATCCCGGCCGCCGGAAGGGCGACCAGCACGACGGCAACAAAAACTGCGAGGACGGCCCCGATCGCAGCCAGGTGCGACCAGCGAACGCCGGCCGCGACCATGATTGCGATCGTGATTGCCGCGAATACCAGCGACGTGCCCAGATCCTGAAGCAGGACCAGGCCGGTCGGCAGCAAGCCGAGGCAAAGAATTCGGATCGTCCTCTGGATCTCGGAGCCCCTGCGGGCCCCGTCGATAACGAATCCGGCCAGAGCGATAATGAGCAACAGTTTGCCCAGTTCGGCCGGCTGGAAGGTGAAGAAGGGAAGTTCGAGCTGGTTGGTCGACCCGCGTGCGGCCACGCCAAATGCGAACACCGCGAAAATCGAGGCGCACAGGAACGTGTAGATACCGACACGTAGTTCCCGGAAGCGGGAATAGTCAATGCGGGAGACGGCAATCATTCCGATGATTCCGACCAAACCATAAAGAGCCTGACGCTGGACGTATTCCTGGGGTGCGCCGGCGATCGAGGTTCCGGATGCCTCGTAGAGCGTGAAGAGTGAGCAGGCGAGCAGGCCCAGAGCCGAAAAGGCCAACCAACCGTCCATCCCGGCGAGACCGACCTTTTCGAGCAGGCCAAAGCCGGAGTTCGGCTCCCGACGCGGCAGCCGCGAGGACTCCATCACTCCACGCTCCCGCTGCTACCGGAGACGGCCTCCGCCTTCTTGTGAAAATAAGCCTGTAGAACCTGCAGGGCGACCGGAGCGGCTGTATCGGCGCCGAAGCCGCCCTGCTCGACGGTGACCACCACCGCGATTTCCGGGTTCGGATACGGAGCCAGCACTGCGTACCAGGCCTGATCGGCCTCGCCGGTGCGCTCGGCAGTACCAGTCTTGCCGGCCACCTTTATCGGGAAGCCGCCGAACACCTTGTAGGAGGTGCCTTCCGGGCTCTGGGCGGCGTCGTGGAGGCCGGCCATGACCACGCTCCGGTCGGCCGGGTCGATCGGGATCGTGTTCTCCACCACCGGTTCGTTCTCGCCCAGAACCCGGCCCGCGGCGTCCTCGGTCTGAAGCATCAGCTCCGGTTTCAGCACCTTGCCGCCGTTACCCAGCGCCGCATAGGCCACCGCCAGCTGAAGGGGACTTGCCTGAAAATAGCCCTGACCGATCGCGAGCTGGATGTTCTGGCCGATGACCCAGGGGTCGTAGTACTTCGGCTCCTGGGCATGGGCTTCGTTCAGCCACTTCGGGCTCGGCACCAGACCGTCGGTCTCGCCGGGGATATCGATCCCGGTAGCCGTGCCGAAACCGAAGTCACCAGCCCAGTTCTGCAGCTGACGGCTGCCGTTCATGTCGGCTCCGAGCCGGTAGAAGTAGACGTCGGACGAAACCTCGAGAGCCCGCTGGAGGTCGACCGGTCCGTGGGCCTGCTTGCCCGCATTGTCGAACTCCTGGTCGGCGATCGTGATCGAGCCGGTGTCGTTGACCACGGTCGAAGGCGTGATGTAACCGCCGTCCAGAGCTGCCAGCGCAGTGAAGGGCTTGAAAGTGGAGCCGACCGCGTACTGGCCGCCAATCGCCCGGTCAAAGAGCGGCGCCCCGAGGTCTTCGTCATAGAGGTCGTCGACCTGCTTCTGGGTCAGCGGGTGCGTGAAGATCGAGGGGTCGAAGGTGGGATTCGAGCCGATGCCGAGTACCTGACCGTTGTTCACGTCCAGGGCGACGAAGGCTCCCGGGAGGCCGATGCTCTGCAGCGAGGCTTCGCCCGCTTCCTGAACCTGCCGGTCGATCGTGAGCCTCACCGAATCTCCAGGCTTGGGCAAGGTCGACGGGAGCTGGCTGACGATTCGCCCGGTCGAATCGACCTGCAGTCGGGTGTCTCCCGGCTCACCTCGCAACTGGTCATCGTAGGTCTGTTCGATACCAGTCTTGCCGAGCGTATCTCCGGCCCCCAGATCCTTGTCCGGGTTTTTCGCCAGGTCCTCCGCGGTTACTTCGCCGACACTGCCGAGCACATGCGCGGCCAGGAGCCCCTGGGGATATTTGCGCACGAAGATGCGGTTTACCTGGACTTCCGGGAATTGGGCCTGGTGTTCCTGGAGGTAGTAGACGATGTCATCGGGCGTGTCCTGCTCGAGGGTTACCGGGCTGCCCGGCGGATCGTTCTTCTTCGTTTCCTGGACTTTGTGCCGCACCCAGTCCGCGTCGTGGCCAAGCACCTTGCCGATACGCGAGTAAAGCGACCGCCGTTCGGCAACCGAGGTGGGTATCTCGATCGGATCGAGCTGCAACGCCATGCTGGTCCGGTTATCGACGAGGACATGGCCCTCACGGTCGAGAATCGAGCCGCGCGGGGCGGGAACCCGGATTTCACGGGTCCGGTTCTGGTTGGCCTCGGCCAGGTACTTGTCTCCGGTGACGATCTGGAGCGACCAAAGCCGGAAGAACAGGATTCCGAGCAGGACAAGTCCCACCGCTCCGATCACCGCAAAGCGGCGCGACGGAAGGTTCCGTTTGGGGCCTGGTTTCGGGACTACGGGTTCAAATCTCATCGATATGCCTCAGGACCGTTGCCGGTCGGCGGTTCCAGATCGTCGGTCCACTGGTCCAGATCCACGGACCGCCGACGGGTGGCCGGCTCGTGAATCAGTGCTGGTCTCAGAACACGGTGGATCAGCGCATAGAGCGGAATCGCCAGCAAAACACCATAGAAGGCCTGAAGGATGAGGTCGGGAACCAGCGACGGGCTGAGCGACGAATCAAAGTCGACCACGACGGTGTAGAGGCCAAGAGCAAGGTTGGAACCGAGGGTGGCCAGGCCAGCGGAGACCAGCACGGTGGGCCGATCGACGAAATCGCCCCGTTCCCGGTAGATCCCCGCGAGATAGCCGACCGCCATGAAAACGAGGCAGGCGCTACCCAGAGGACCGTCGGTCATCGCGTCCCCCAGGAAGCCGAAGGTAAATCCGACCGTCGCGCCGATCAGGCTCCCTCCAAGCAGGCCGAAGATCGCCGCGCAGGCGGGCAGAATCCACATCGAGGTGCCGAGCAGTTCAATCTGGGAGAAGAAGGCGACCTGCAGGATGGCGAGCAGGAGGATCAGGCCGACGATTCGGGCGGCGGTCCGCGTGGTGATGATCATCCGCGATTTCCCCCGGTGAGGATCTGCAGGATGTCAAGGTTCCGGAGATCGGCAAAGGGCCGGAGCTCGACCGACTGAATCGCCTCCCGCTCGTCGATCGGCGCCCTGGTGATCTCTCCGATCGGCAGGCCACGCGGATAAAGAGACGAAAGTCCGTCCCCTCTCCACCCTGAGGTGACCACGGTCTGGCCGCTGGTCACGTTCTTGGTTTCATCGAGGAACTCGAGGACGAGCGTCTGGGGGTCGCCCACCTTGGCCCGGACCACACCTTGCGCCCCGCCGGGAAGGACCATGGCGCTGACCGCACTGGAGCTGTCGGAGATCAGGCTGACCACGGATCCCGACCCGCTGACCGAACTGATCCGCCCGACCAGACCGTCCCCGCTGATTACCGGATCGTTGACTTCGACGCCATCCGAAGATCCGGCATTGACGCTGACCGTCGTGTACCAGACGGTCGGCGAGCGGCCAACGACGTTCACGGTCACCGGGTCGTACGCGTCCGGGATCTTTCCGTTTTCCTTGAGATCGACCAGCTTTCGCAACTGACGGTTGTCTTCAAGCGCGACCTGACCGGCGACGGCTTCCCCCCGGGCCTGCTCGAGTTCTTTCTGCAGTCGGTCCCGTTCGCCACGGGCATCCATGGTTTCGTCAAACCAGTTGACCAGATCACGGGCTGGCTTCAGGGCCCGTGACGCAGCGTTGGTGATCGGATCGAAAATTGTGCCCACCGCACCTCCGACCCCGCCGGAGCCGCTCCCGAAGGTGAAAGTGAGCAGCACGAAGGCCAGCACTATCAGGCCGATAAGAACGGCTCTGCGACGTCGGACTTGCTTGCGGTACACGTTGGTCTCGGGCTTTGTGGGAAGGAGGGGCGAAGCTCGGATGCAAAGGCCAATCGCCCCGGACAGGCGACTCTCTCATTTCCACGGGAGGGCCGCACACCCGGAGGGCTGGCTGCGGGAAGGATTGCAGCCTTTCACGGTCTCAAAGCGGACCACCGGGTTGCCGGCCCGCTACCCGGCCTTGATCCGGATCCTGGCGGTGACTGTTGCTGCGTTGGAGCCGTCAGCACGGAAAAGAGCGCCGAGTTTCCTGACTTTCCCCGATCCCCGGTCATAAGACTTCGGTCTGATGGCTCCAAGCCTGAAGTTCACTTGTCTGGAGGAACCGGCCGCGATGGATCCGGCCGGTACGCAGTGAGGCTTGTCGATCCACAACTTCCCGACCGACTTCCGCGGCAACAGCCCGCAGACCCTGACCTTGTGCGCCCGCCCTCCCCCGACGTTCTTGACCGCGAGCCGGACCTTTACAAACCCGCGCCGCCGGGCCGTTCTTCCGCCCGATACCCGAGCGTGAATCTTCAATCTGGGGGGCTTCAACCCGGGCCGATCCGAATGCGGGGTCCGGCCCAGCGGCCCCAGTTCGAGGAAGCGGGCCCCGATGTGGACCGGACCATCGATCTTCACCGTACATCTGGTCGAGTCGGGGCACGGACCCTCCCATCCGATGAAGCGCCAGCCGGTCGCCGGAAATGGATCCAGCGTAACGTCGGTGTTCTCTGCAAACTTCGCCGAACATCGCGCGCCGCAATCGATGCCGGTCGGAGTTGATCTGACTGCACCGAGCCCCCTGGTCTCGACGGTCATTTCCCGAAACGGGCCCAGATATTCGATACAGGAAGATCGATCGTCCGGTGCCTTGACAACCGTTTTTTCGTCAGGTCCGCCTCCGGCTTCAGCGGAACCCATCTCGAACCCGGCGCCGGTAATCCATTCCCCCGTCGGGCAGCTGGCCCTCACGAAACCCGGATCCCGGCTTTGCGTAGCCGAGTAGTCGAATCCGAGGTCCGGTCGGTTGATTCCATCGCCCGGGAAGAAAAGCCGAAGGGCCTGCATGGCGCTGCCGGAGGGCAACGTTGGCAAGGAGAGCAGCAATTCGTGCTCCTTCCATACCCCTCCGATCGAGAACCCGAAATGGCCCAGTGCCGAATAGGCGTAAATCCTGATCGTCGGCTGGCCGCTTCCGTCCTTGCCCGAGTAGAAGAGGATCGCGTTCAGGTCGGTCAGTGGAGCGGACGCGAATCCGCCAAGAAAAATGGAGGCAGTTCCCGTCCCGACCACTGAATCAGCGCAGGAAGCGAGAATCGTTGCCGGGTCTGAATATGTCGGGTTGTCCAGCAACGCTGGCTCGGAGCATTCGGCCAGCGCCTCACCGGGGACCGCCACCAGCCCGTCTGGCAGGGCGACGGCTATCTCCTCGGCCGGCGACACCCTGGACCGCCCCGCGCCAGGGGAGACGCCGAGCAGCAGGTCAAACCGAACGGGCCTTGGAGTGTCTTCAAGGATGGTGTCGTCAGGAGTGATGCGAGCCGAAACACCGACGGATTCCGCCGCGCATGCCCCGCTGCCCCCGGCCACCAGACCGACGAACCCGATCACCACACAGACCGCGAAATACCCCCACGATCGCCTAGACCCCAGACCGTGACTTGAATCCATTCAACGATAGAATAACCGCGATTCGGCCAAGGAATGCCCCGAATCGGGTCGATCGGAGAGGCTCCCCGGGAGCCGTCTGCGGGGTGGGAGGAGCACGGTGTCTGAAAAAGGCGGCCGCGTGACCGCGCTAACGCGGCGAAAGCTATTGAAGCGGGCTGGCATCTACGGAGCCGCTCTCGGCATCGCCGGGATGGTCAAGACCGCCGATCAATTGGGCGCACGGTCGGTGTCGGAGCCAAAGTTCCCTTACCTGACGGGATTCAATGATGACTTTGTCTCGTACAGCAAGTCCGGTTTCGCATCCGCGACCCTGGATCGGGTCAAGTCCTGCGCCGGACGATGCATCCGCTTCCCCGTCGATTGGGGAGATGTCCAGCAAGAGAGCCGGACCAGCTTCAACTGGTCTTCCTATGACCCGATATTCGGCCAGGCTCTGGCTGCCGGAGTCCAGCTTTTGCCGGTCATTCTGGGCTGCCCGGAGTGGGCCAATCCGGTGGTCACTGCCGCTCGCCGGGACGATCTCGACCCTCCGTACCCGGCGGATATTTACCGGACCTGCAGTCCTTCCTTTGACTTTGCGTTCGCCGATTTCGTCGATCAGACCCTTCGCCATTTCGACTTCTTCTCGAAGCAGCACGGGTACCCGACGGTCGTATCCGGCGCGGAAATTCTCAACGAACCGAACCTCTGGAGCTTCGGTGCCGTGCCGGCAGCACGGGTTTTCCAGCTGACCTCGGCCAGCGCAGCAAAAGTGGCTGCCAGTCAGGCAGCGGGAGCCTATTCGGGGAAGATGCGAGTCATTTCCGGCGGGCCGGCGCCGGTCCTTGGCATCGGACCCGATAACCCGAAGGGGTATCCGCCCCGACCTTCGTGGCAACGGTACCTGGGCGATCTGGTCAAGAGCGGTCCGGTGAACTTCGACGTCGGCTTCCATTCCTACGAAACTTCGAAGCCGCCGGACGAAATCCTGACGATCCCCGAAGACAACCCTTCGGATCCGTTTGCGCGGGCAAGGGAATTCGCGAACTGGCAGGCATCGCGGATAGTCGCGAGATTTGACGAAGCGTCCACGATCACTTCCCGGGACATCTGGTTGACCGAAACCGGGGCCTCTTCGGCCTGCATCTGGTCCAGTGACATTTTCAGCAGCTCCTATCGCGCTGCTCACGGACCGTCAATTCAGGCCGCTGTGCTGGCCGGAATCGCTGATTCCCTGAAGTCTCGACCGCGTTGCCGATCGATGTTTGTCCACCGCCTCTACAGCGACAACCTGCTGGAACCGCCGCCGACCCCGGATTCCAACAGCAACCATTATCAGGACGGCATTTACGACTCGGTCAACGGGAACCCGAAGGTCGCCCCCTTCGTGCTGGCCGAGCGTTGGTCATGACTTCTCCAGTTCCGGGGCCAGATCCAGCAGCAGTCTGACTGGCAGGCCGATCACGTTGGCTATGTCCCCCTCCACTCCGGCGACCAGAGAGGAGCCGCGACCCTGGATCGCATACCCGCCGGCCCTGTCCTTCCATTCGCCGCTTGCCAGGTACCGGTCGATCTCGCCGGTGCCGAGCTCCCGGAACCTGACCGTCGATTCGGCCACCCCGCTTCGCACCCTCTCCTCTTCCGGTCCGAGGATCGCCAGACCACTGAGCACACGGTGGCTGCGTCCGGAGAGCTGGGCCAGGTATTCCCGTGCCCGGATCTCGTCTTCCGGCTTGCCAATTACCCGGTCTTCGAGAACCACATCCGTGTCACAGCCGATGACCACGGCTCCGGGAGCCCTTTCTGCAACGGACCTGGCCTTGAGCAGCGCATTGGCGAGCACCACCTCGGCCGGATCACCGTGGACTATCTCCTCGACCCCGGAAACCCGGACCTCGAATCCGATGTCGAGCCGTTCGAGTATTTCGCGCCGTTGCGGGGAGCCGGAGGCCAGAATCACCTTGTCTGCGGACACCGCTTCAGAATCCCGGATCAGGCATTGTCGCTGGCTCTGATCAGGGTCTCCATGGCCCGGATCGCCCGGTCGATCTCGGGCTCCGAGCGGACCGCGATGTTTACCCATTCGTAGGCCATCCCGATCTGGGTGAGTACGTCCGCAAGCTCCCCCGCCTTGCCCCCCGCCCATGCGGGCCGGGTTCTTTCGATCTCGACCGTGAGTTCACGGGTGATCGCGGTCGACACTCCGGAACCCGGAGCCAGCATGACTCGCAGCCCCAGCTCGGGTTCGGACTGGATCAGATGCCTGAGCGGGGCGAAGCCGGCGGTCGTGACCATAAACCGGCGCATGCCGTCGATCGTCCTTTCCAGCCCCTGACCTTCTGCTTCTTCGATTGCGGTCCCGATCACCTCGACGACCATCCCGGAGAGCATTTCCGAGATCAGCGAATCCCGGTCCCCCACCCAGCGATAAAGCGTGGTCCGTCCTATACCCAGTTCGTTGGCGAGCGACTGCATGTCGATCCGCTCGCAGTCCAGGTAGTGCTTTCGCGCTGCCTCGATTGCGTCCCGGCGCCGGACTTTCTCGGAAACACCCACGGTCGAATCCTATTCCTGCGCCTGGACCGATCGTTCAGACTTGGCCTCATGGATGATCCGGTTGATCTACTGAGGGCCGCGGGCTCGGTTTTCGCCGAAGACGAGGCACGGCTTCTGAGTGAATCGGCGAACTCGCCTTCGGAGCTCGAATCGATGCTGCAGCGTCGCGTTTCCGGCGAGCCGATCCAGCAGATTGTGGGTTGGTCGGAGTTCTGCGGCCTGAAGATCAGGGTCGAGCCCGGAGTCTTTCTCCCCCGGCCCCGTTCCGAATTCCTGGTCGAGAAGGCGATCGGGCTCGGTCACCCCGGATCAACCGTGCTGGATATCTGCTGCGGGACCGGTGCCCTGGGGGTCGCGACCGTGGTCGGGCTGGGATCCGGTGACCTTCGCGCGACTGACATCGACCCGGCCGCGGTGAAATGCGCGGTCACCAACGTCGACGAGGTCGGCGGGAGAGTCTACCGGGGCGATCTGTTCGAGCCCCTCCCCGGCTCGCTCGCTAGTCGGGCCGACCTGGTGCTAGTCAACGCGCCCTATGTGCCGACCGCGGAGCTCCCGCTGATGCCCAGAGAAGCCAGGCTCTACGAGGAGACCGTCACTCTCGACGGCGGCGAAGACGGCCTCGACGTCCAGCGGCGGGCAATCCTCGAAGCCCCGCGGTGGCTCGCGCCCGGAGGTCACCTGCTGGTCGAGACCAGCGACCTCCAGGCGGAGTCGACAATGCACCTGATGAAGGCCGTGGGCCTCAAAGTCACCCTTGCAACCTCGGGCGAATGGGGCGCCACCGTCGTGACCGGGAAGCATGAGCGGGTGGATGCCAGGGGCCTCCAGCCGTTCGCTGGCGAGGAATAAGCCCGGGAATGGCCGCGATCGTACGCGGGTACTTGAGCTGACGTTTCCGGGCGTTGACGAAGACCAGCGGGCGGGTGGTGGCCCCTGGCGCCGCCCGGGCCTAAACCCCTTCGGGGAACCAGATCGCTATTTCGCGAGCCGCTGACTCATCTGAATCGGAGCCGTGAACCATGTTGAAGGTCACTTCGAGGGCGTAGTCGCCTCGGATCGAGCCGGGAGCGGCCTCAACCGGGTTGGTGGCGCCGATCAGCTGACGGGCAGCCACCACCGCTTCCGGGCCTTCGAGGACCGCTGCGACCAGGGGGCCGCCGGTGATGAAGTCGACCAGCTCACCGAAAAAGGGCTTCTCGGTGTGCTCGGCGTAGTGCTCGTTGGCAATTTCCTCGGTCGCGGTGAGCTTCTTCAGGGCTGCGATGCGAAGGCCCTTGCGCTCGAAGCGGGCGAGAACCTCGCCGGTGAGGGCGCGTTCGAAGGCATCGGGCTTGACCAGGATCAGGGTCTGGGACATGTCTAGCTACTCCGTTGTGGGGGGTGGTTGTGACGAAAACCGGCGAGTCAGCGTATCCGCGCGGGGCTTCAGTTGTCGCCGCGGTTGATCGGCTCGGACTGCTCGTCGTCGCCCACCGTGATCTTGCGTCGGGTCGAACGCGGCTTGCGCGAGGCTTCATCCGACTCCGACGAGGAGCTCTTGGCCCGCCGGGTCGGTTCTTCCGAACGGCCCTCCCGGGAGGAGCTCTCACGGGATGAAGAGCGGCCTTCGCGGGAAGAGCTTTCGCGGGATGAGGAGCGACTCTCGGAACGGCTGCCGCCGGATGAAGCCTCGGCCGGAGCCTTGCCGGAACGGCGACGGCGCTGGTCCTTTTCCGGAGCGCTCTCGGAGCGACCCGACTTGGACCGGCTCGACGAACCGCTGCGCGAGGAACGCTTGGGAGCGATCAGGGTCGTCTCGCAGTAGGGACAGACTTTCCAGTTCAGGCCGACCGGCTTCGAGCAGGTCGGGCAAGGCTCCTTCAGCCGGGTCCGGCAGGCCGGGCAGCGGATGAAGTCGCTTTCAACCGGCGAGCCGCACTTGTGGCATGAGTTGTGCTTGAGATGGCGGAGGCGGACCTCGGACTCGCTTATGTCCGTTTCACGCTCGCGGATGTCCTCGAGGAATTCCGGCGGACGCAGGATCGCGTAAACGAGGGTCCCGACGAAGGGGAAAAAGGATGCGGCGGTGGCGCAGCCAACCAGGAAAGGGTCGGCGATCCGACGCCGGGCATCGGTGAAGGTGAAGACGATCAGGGCAATCCAGATCGCAACCAGCATCAGGACCACCAGGGTGGCGGCCAGGTTCAGGGCGGTGTTTTCAATTCCGAAGATGGCGAGAGGCATGGCTGACTAGAGGAACATCCTTCCGAATAGGTACCCGATGCCGAAGAAGACAAGGATCACGATCGCCACGACCGCAGCGACCAGCGCCATCATCGACAGCAGTTGGGAGCCGGTCTGACGATTCACCGGGTAATCGTGACATAACCGGCGGCTGCCGAACCCCCCGCCCCGGCTTCTGGGAGGCCTTGCCCGACCTTCAGGCCGTGGTGTCGACGACCTCCCCGGGGGCGAAGAGGAAATGTGAACCGGTGATCACCACCGCCCCTTCCCGTTCCAGAGCCATTTCTCTTGCCCGAGCCACCGCATCGGCGGGGGTCCGGGCGATCGAGGATTCGAGACCCAGGCCATCCGCCACCTCCCGCAAATCCTCGGGGTCCCAGGCCCGGGCACCGGGCCGGCCCCAGGCCATCAAGGCTTCCGCGGGAAGTCCGGTGAATACGGCCGCGTCCAGGGAGCCGGCCAGCTCGGCCAGCATGCCCGGCGCGTCCTTGTCCGCGAGCACACCGATCACCCCGATCACCGGGGTCTCGCCGGTCACCTCGGGCAGCGAAGCAGCCAGCGCCCGTGCCCCGGCCGGATTGTGGGCCACATCGGCGAGCACCAGCGGTTTTTGACCGATCTGTTCGAGCCGGCCGTGGATGACCAGACCGCCGACGGCCTCCTCGGCCTTCAGCCGCGAAACCTCCCCGAGAAAGCACCCGGCGGCGGCTTCCGCCACTGCGAAGTTGGTGCGTTGAAATCCGCCTATTCCGTGAACTTCGGGAGCGCCAGCAGCAGCGGTGATCTCCCGCAGCTCGCAATTTCGCTCGGCGGCGGTGCTTCGGGCCAGACCCAGAACTTCGGAGGAGACCGGACCGAGGACCAGGGTCGTGCCCGGCCGCAGAACCGCGAGCTTTTCCGCGGCGATCTCGACCTCGGACTCACCCAGGAACTCGGTGTGGTCAAGCCCGATCGAGGTCAGGACGGTGGCCAGCGAATCGATCGAGTTGGTGGCATCCAGCCTGCCTCCAAGACCGGCCTCGATCGCTGCGATCTGGACTCCTGATTCAGCCAGGGTCAGAAAGGCGGCCGCGGTGGCCAGCTCGAACTGTGTCACCTCCTCCCCGTCCAGCCGGGCGTTCACCGCGCCGGCGGCCTCGGCGACCCGCTTCACACAGTCGGCGAACAACTGCGGGTCTTCGCGTCCGGAAACGACCACCCGTTCGGACCAATGTGCAAGGTGGGGCGAGAGCGAGCAGCCGGCCCGGTAGCCGTGGGCTTCGCAGATTGCGGCGATCATCCGGGAGACGGAGGACTTGCCGTTGGTACCGACCACATGAATGGTCGCGAAGGAGTCCTGGGGACGGCCCAGCTCCTCGCTCAGCGTCTCCATCCTCTCGAGACCGAGCTTCCAGCCGATCGGTTCGAGTGAATTCAGGAAAGCTTCGGCGTCAAAGTTCCCGGGGTCGGGCACCAGTTCCGCAGCGGCATCGTTGCCGGACACCCGACTCCTTAGCCGAGTTCGGCCATTTCGGCCTGGAGCCGTTCGGCCTTTTCGCGTTCCTCGGCGACCACTTCGGCCGGGGCGTTCTGGACGAAGCGCTCATTGGCGAGCTTGCCTTCGATCTTCTTCAGTTCCCCCTCGAGTTTGCCGCGACGGGCGTCGATCCGGGATCTGATGGCTTCCATGTCCAGTTCGTCGGAAGCCTGGATTCCGAAACCGGCGACGGTGGCCACCGCTTCGCCCTCGTTCGCGCCGATCTCCACGCGACCGAGCCGGGCGACGAATTCGGGGACCGAAGTCGCATCTCCGGTGACGTCCAGCACGACCTTGGGTGGCACCCCGGCCATGTCGCGCCAGCCCCGCAGCTGACGGGTTGTCGCGATCGCCTCACCGACCTCGGTCTCGACTGCTTCGCTGATCCGGAAATCATCGGCCTCCGGGAAGGGATGAATTACCAGATGCCCCTCCCGGTAGGGGTGGTATTCCCAGATCGCTTCGGTGACGAAGGGCATGACCGGATGAGCCAGGGCGAGCGTGCGTTCAAGCGTATGGAGCAGAACCTGGGCGATTTCCGGGTCGCCGTCATAGATCCTTGGCTTGGCGATCTCCAGGTACCAGTCACAAAGATCGGAGAAAACGAAGGAGTAGAGCTCCTGAACCGCATGGGCGAAGTCGTACTCGCCGATCAGCCGGGTGTAAGTCGCGACGGTCGACTCGAGACGGGAAAGGATCCAGCGATCCTCGAGCGCGATCGGCTCAGCTGGAACCGTCCGGTCCTGCGGCGCTTCGGTGTTCAGCAGGATCAGGCGCGAGGCATTCCAGAGCTTCGTCGCCAGATCGCGTCCCTGTTGGACCTTCGCGTCGGAGTAGCGCACGTCCTGCGTGGAGGACATCGCCAGCAGACCGAACCTGAGGGCGTCGGCTCCGTGCTCTTCGATCTCCCCCAGCGGGTCGATCCCGGTGCCGAGACTCTTCGACATGCGGCGGCCGTCACGGGCCTGGATCACCGAATGCACGTAGACATCGCGGAAGGGAACGTCACCGGCAAATTCGAGCCCGGTCATGATCATGCGAGCGACCCAGAGGAAGAGAATCTCCCGGGCGGTAGTGAGGAAATCGGTCGGGTAGAAGGCCTTCAGTTCCTCCGTCTGCTCCGGCCAGCCAAGCGTCGCGAAAGGCCAGATCGCGGAGGAAAACCAGGTGTCAAGCACATCCTCTTCCTGGATCCAGCCTTCGCCCTCGGGCGCGGTTTCGCCGACCCAGGTCTCTTCGCCGCGGTACCACACAGGGATCCGGTGACCCCACCAGAGCTGACGGGAAACGCACCAGGGCCGGATCTCCCGCATCCAGTCGAGATAGACCCGCTTCCACTGGCCGGGGGCGATACTTACCCGGCCGTCCTCGACCGCCTCGATCGCCGGCTTTGCGAGCTCGTCCATCTGGCAGAACCACTGCAGCGAGATCAGCGGTTCGATCCGCTCGCCCGAGCGTTCCGAGAAGGGAACAGAGTGGACGTACTCCTCCTCGCCGCTCAGGGCGCCTTCTTCCTTGAGGGCCTTGACCACCTCGACCTGGGCTTCGGCCACCGTCATGCCCTCGAAGCGCTCGCCGGACATTGCCGTCATCCGGCCGTCCTCGCCGATCACGGAGATCTCCTCAAGACCGTGACGGCGGCCGATCTCGAAGTCGTTGACATCGTGGCCGGGGGTGATTTTCAGGGCGCCGGTTCCGAACTCGATGTCGACGTGGTCATCGGCGATGATCGGCAGCCGGCGGCCGACCAGGGGCAGGATGCAGTGCTGGCCGACCAGGTCGCCGTATCGCTCGTCCTTCGGGTTCACGGCGACTGCGGTATCGGCCATCATGGTCTCCGGTCTGACCGTTGCCACGGTCAGGACGCGGTCGCTGCCTTCCACGGGATAGTCGATCGAATACAGGTGGTCGGCCACTTCCTCGTTGACGACTTCGAGGTCGGAGATCGCCGACTGTGAGCCCGGATCCCAGTTGACCATGTAGTGGTCGCGGTAGATGTAGCCCTTTTCGTACAGCGACGTGAAGACCTTGCGAACAGCCTGGGCATACCCGTCGTCGAGCGTGAACCGCTCACGTTCGTAGTCGACCGAAGCGCCAAGCCGCTGGTACTGCTCGCGGATCGAACCACCGAATTCTTCCTTCCACTCCCAGACCCGCTCGGTGAAGGCCTCGCGGCCGATCTCGTGGCGACTGATGCCCTCCGACTTCAGGCGCTTCTCGACCACGGTCTGGGTGGCGATGCCGGCGTGGTCCATGCCGAGGATCCAGAGCGTGTTCCTGCCGGACATCCGGTTCATGCGAACCAGGGCGTCCTGCATCGACCCGTTCAGGGCGTGACCCATGTGAAGCACCCCGGTCACGTTCGGGGGCGGGATAGCGACCGAGTAGTTCTCGTCGGCGGTCCCGGTCGCCTCCGGGTGAAAATAGCCACCCTCCAGCCATTCCGCGAAGATCCGGGCCTCGGTCTCCCCGGGTTGCCACCGGGTCGTCTCCTCGAGTTGCTTTCGGTCGTTTTCGTCCAAGGTCAGCCGATCTTATTGACGGCAACCGTCCGAACACCCGAAGCTCGGGTCAACCCGGATCCGGAGATCATCCGGATCGTGTGATTGCCCGGGACCTTCCGGTCTGGAAGAGTTCACGCAAATGGAGGGACTCAACCAGCCTGAGACAGGCCGCCACCCGGTTCGGCTGATCGCCCGAATCCTCGTCGTCGTCCTGATTGACGCGGCGGCACTGCTGCTGATCGAGGCGATCCTGCCCGGCTTCGACATGCACGGGCGGTTCGCGGCCCTGCCGACCGCGCTCGGCGTCGGCCTGGTCAACGGCCTGATCTGGCCAGTCCTTTCCCGGTTCACCTTGAAACTGAGCGTCCTGACCCTTGGCCTCTGGGGTCTTTTCCTCAATGCGCTTCTGGTCGGACTGGCCCTGATGGCAATGCCCTGGGTGCGCATTGACGGACTCTTCGAAGGGATCGTGATCTCTTTCGGGATGGCGATCATCACTTCGCTGATCTCGTCGCTTTTCGCGATCGACGAGGACAGCACCTGGTACTACAACGTGGTCCGGGCGCAGCTGAAGCGGCGCGGGCAGGTGACCGAGACGGACCAGCCCGGGGTCGTCTTTCTCGAAATCGACGGACTTGCCCACGACGTACTGCGGCGGGCGATGACCAACGGGAACGCCCCGGCCATGGCGGCATGGGTACGGCAGGGGAGCCACCGGCTCGACCGCTGGGAAACCGACTGGTCCTCCCAGACCGGCGCCTGCCAGGCCGGCATCCTCCACGGGAACAATCACGACATGCCGGCCTTTCGCTGGTGGGAGAAGGACACCGGCCGGGCCCTGGTCACGAACCACCCCAGGGACGCCGCCGAGATGGAGGCCCGCCAGTCCGACGGTCACGGACTGCTGGCTGACGATGGTGCCAGCCGCGCGAACATCCTTTCCGGTGACGCCCCGCACTCGATGCTGACCATGAGCACGGTCATGAAGCGCCGGGGAAAGATCGGCCAGGACTACGCCGCCTACTTCGCCCGGCCCTACGGGGTGATCAAGACCTTTCTCCACACCATCGCCGAGATCGCCCGTGAACGGCGCGACAACCGTCGCCAGGAAAAGACCGGGATCGAACCGAAGATCGAACGATCCCGGGTCTACGCGATCATGAGGGCCTGGGCCACGGTGATCCAGCTCGACCTCCAGATCTCCGGGGTGGTCGGGGACATACTCGCCGGCCGGCCGGCCGTGTATACGACCTTTCTCGCCTACGACGAAGTCGCCCATCACTCCGGGATCGAGCGACCGGAATCGCTCTACACGCTGAGCAAGGTGGACCGGGAGATCGACCGGATCCGCCGGGTGGTAGACGAAGCTCCCCGCCCCTATCACCTGGTGGTCCTTTCCGACCACGGCCAGTCACAGGGAGCGACCTTCCTTCAGCGCTACGGGCTGACCCTCGAGGAGCTGGTCGAGAAGGCCACGGGCAAGGAGGCGGCCGGTTCGGGTGAGGAAGGCGAGCAGAACCCCCGCGCCTACATCTCGGCCGGCACCGAGGAGGCAAGCCATGAGGAAGGGGCGGTCGGCAGCGCCGCCACCGCCCTGGCAAAGAGGGATCCGAACCGCGACGAGCTCGGCCTTGAAAGCGGGGAAGATTCTGGAAAGGACCAGATTCCGGAGCTCTCGGTGATGGCTTCCGGCTGTCTCGGCCTGATCACGTTTCCGCGTGAGCCTGGCCGACTGACCCGGGAGCGGATCGATGATCTCTATCCCGGCCTGCTGGGCTCCCTGACCTCCCACCCGGGGATCGGTTTCGTGATGGTCGACTCCGATCGTGGAGGGGTCGCGCTCGGCGCCGATGGTCTGAACTATTTCGAGTCCGGCGAGGTTGAAGGGATCGATCCCCTCGCCGCCTTCGGGCCGAATGCAGCGGCTCATGTGCTTCGAACCCACCGGTTCGGCAACTGCCCCGACATCATGATCAACAGCACCTGGTGGCGGGACATGGACGAGGTGGCCGCCTTCGAGGAACTGGTCGGATCACATGGCGGCATGGGCGGCAGCCAGAGCCATCCCTTCGTGCTCCACCCGGTCGATCTGCCCTGGCCCGACGAACCGGTCGTCGGCGCCGAGGAGGTTCATCACATCCTCAAGAGCTGGCTGCCGACCGGATCAGCGTCTCCCCCGGCCTGAGCACCCTGAACTCGAGATCGGGGGCGAGTTCCTCCATCTGTTGCTCGAATGCCTTGAGCGGCTTTTCGAGCAGGGCACCGCGGACACCTTTCATGCCGATCGGAAAGTAGGTCCCCCAGTGGATCGGCACAGTCAGCTTCGGCCTGAGTGTCGCCGCGGCACGGGCCGCTCCGCGCGGGTCCATGTGCCCGGGACCGAGTTTGTGACCCCAGCCCCAGATCGGCAGCATTGCCACTTCCAGGCTGTCGGCGAGTTCCGAGAGCCGGGGATGCAGATCGGTGTCACCGGCGAAGAAAAGGCGACGGCTGCCCTCGACCACGAAACCGAGAGCTTCCACTTCCAGGCCGAAGGGGTGCCGCCGCCCGTCGTGCTCGGCCGGGACCGCGAGCACCGTGACCGCACCGACTTCGGTCGCTTCGCCTTCCGGCAACTCGACCACGTCCCGGAAACCGTGCTTGCGGATCATCGGTCCGGCGCCGTCCGGGACTATGACCTTCACGTCGCGGTCGAACCGCTTGAGGGTGGGAATGTCGAGATGGTCGAAATGGAGGTGAGATATCAGCACGGCGTCGATGCCATGACCAGGTTCGTTGCTGAAGTCCACCTGCCGGCGCAGATGGACAACTCCGGTTCTGGAGTACCGGGTCGGTCAGAAAGCCGCACTCCGTCCAGCTCGAAGAGGACCGTGCGTGACTGCCCCAGGTCACCCTGAGATCATGGAATTCCGGGGTGAGCGACGAACCTCCCACAGCGCGGAAGTATCCCGCGGGTCCGGGTCAGCTGTCTGTTCTTCCCCGAAGATGTCTCGTCGTCCGGCGAGCCTGCGACCGGACTCCGGGGCTGGTGACTAAGCATTGGCGACTGACCCTTCTCGATCGATCTCGCGACTTATACCGCACTTGCTTGACGTCCTCGCGCGAAGGCAGTCTGAACTGACGTCGAGCAGGGCGTCCTCGATGATCGACTGAGGCCCTGGCCCCGGTTTCCTGACCAGAGCCTTTGTCGGCGATTGCCTCGAGTGAATCGTCGGCGAAGCACGCTCATCCGGCCAAAGTCGAAGAAGCTGGAACTGGCGGACCAGGGGTGCATGCTTGGGCCTGGTGAGGATGCGGACCAGGTCGGCCTGGTCGAGCTGGTGGAGCGCTGCCACGACCGGCAGACGGCCGATGAATTCCGGATCAGCCTGTACTCTCGACCAGATCTTCCGGCAGCACCTGCCTCGAAGAGCTTCCGGGTCGTCAGGCCTGTTCCTGGTGATCGCCGCCCCTGGCTGATCTCTTGTGATCGACGCGACGTCGATCACCTGCTCCAGCCGGCAAACGAACCGCCGCAGATGAACAGGATGTTGGTCGTGCCGATGGTCAGGAATTCCTGGATGGGGATGTTTGCGACCGCCCTGGGCGGCACCGAGGCAGTGGTGCTCCTCGAGGATTCGCAGCGCCTGAGCTCTCTCTGCCGGAGACGTCCTGGTCAGCGAGGGGGTTGTCGGCCTCGTGGGTGATCTTGTCGATCTCGTCGATGATGATCTCGGTCTCGGCCTTGGGCGACGCCGGCAATGGCCGCCTGATCAGCTTGAGAAGGATACCGACGTCCTCGCCGACGTATCCGGCTTCGGTGAGCGCGGTGGCATCGGCGATCGCGAACGCAAATGTTGAGAATTCGCGCGAGAGTCTGGCGAGCAGGGTCTTGCCGCAGCCGGTCAGGCTCCGAGCAGCATGATGTTCGACTTCTGGAAGCCTGGACGTCACTGTCGCTGTCCTCGGCCATGCGGATGTTTGTAGGTGGTTTTCGTAGACCGCCACCAGAGGGCCCGTTTGGCAGTCTCCGTCTCTACCACGTACTCGTCGAGCACGGCGTTGATCTCCCGGTCGGGGCAACCGGTCGAGATCGAGACTCTGCCGGGGCAGCCGCGCTGACCATCTCTCGTCGATGATCCTTGTTACAGATCGATGTACCCCGTCGCTGATGTAGACACCTGCCGGCGATCATTTCTTCACCTTGCTGCTGCGACTCTGCCGCGCAGAAGCTGCAGAAAGTTGTTTGAACGGTCGGACTTGCCATCTACTCCTCCGGGGTCGAGTGGGCTCGCCTGGTCCCACTCTAGAAGAAGAGCGCCGCTGCGCCCTGGAACTTCGGGGCCGCGAAAGCGACGTTGACCCCTACTACTGCGACCATACCCGCTCCCTTCCCGAGCAACACTTCTTGCCGTTACGCTGGCTCCATGATTGAGATCAGGCCTGTCACAGCGGAGGAGTTCCCGCGCTTCGAACCTCTTTTCATCTCCTACCAGGAGTTCTATGAGGTCGAGGAAATCGATCCGGACCGGAACCGCGAGTTCTTTTCACGCTTCGTCGTCCGCGAGGACGGGTCGGCCACCGCGGACGGCTGGCTGCTCGGCGCTTTCGACGGCGACGAGATCATTGGCTTCGGCTGTTTTTACCGCCACAAGAGCTCGCTGTCAGCCACCGATGTCGTGCTCATGAACGACCTCTATGTGAGCGAAGCAGCCCGCGGCAAGGGTGCGGGCCGGGCCCTGATCGAGGCGGGAGTCGGACTGGCCCGAGAGTCCGGCGCTTCGCACCTGACCTGGGCGACCGCCCCGGACAATCACCGCGCCCAGGCCCTCTACGACTCGTTTGACGTCGAAAAGGGCACCTGGCTCGAATACGAAATCAAGGTCTGACCCTTCGGGGGATCGCGACCTGCGGATGCAAGAAGAAGGGCCGCGGCCGGCGCGTGATGCGCGGCCGCGGCCCTTTTTGAAGTGCGCTGGACCGGGGGCTCCCACCCGGACCGGCGCAAGTTTGCCGCCGCCTAGACGGCGGGCGGCGGTCCGGCGTCCTCCTCGACGATCACGGTTTCTTCGACCGCGACCACGCCGCCCTCCTTCAGCTCGACCAGCCTGAAGTAAAGAACCGTGGTGAGCATGTAGATGTACGGGTAAAGCAGCACACCGAGCACCAGCATCGCGAGCGCACCGATGATCGGCGTGATCGCGGCCAGAAGGGTGGAGAGGATCCCGATTCCGATCAGGATCAGGATCATCAGGATGCCGACCGCGAGGATCCGCATGCGGTTGTCCTTGGTCAGATCGGCGCTGCGACTCATCGAGTCGAAGATTCCCCGGTCTTCGACCACCAGGGACGGCAGGGAAACGACCAGGACCAGAGCGAGAATGATGCCCGGGATGATGAAGAAGATCAGGCCGATGGCGACGATGAGGCCGACGACGATCTGCAAACCGACGATGGCAAGCAGCCGCGGCCAGACCGAACCGAGCAGGTCACCGACCGAGTAGTCGACCTGCCCGTCCGCTTCGACGTCCTGGACGATGCGCACCACTCCGCCGGCCAGCCAGGCGGTGGCGAAGATGTTGACGACAGCGGCAATCAACCCCCCGAGGGCGCCGTCACCGATCAGCCATTGCAGGACTGCCGGCGGGATCAGCAGGACAAGGGCAACGATCCAGAACGTGCCGAAGGCCTTCGAATAGATGTCTCCGGTACTTTCGAATACCCCGCCGATGTCGAGATGGTTTCCGGTACCGCTGGGACCGCTCATTGGTTGCTCCTCCTTGGAATTTCTGTCGGGGAATGCCCCGCCAATGCGCCTTTACACGTGTCGGGACGGATACCTGCCTGCGGGAAATCAGGTTCAGCCGGTCGCAGGCCAAAGTTCATCCGGATGGAATGAATGGCGGGTGATCGGCGCCAATATCCTGATGTCATGAAGAGCGCATCAGCCACCTCCACTCTCACCCAGGATTCACCCCGTTTCACCGGAAAGGAGCTGCGCAAGAAGGCGGCCAGGGAAAGCCACGCTGAATGGGATCCGGCGCCGGGACGCGATCCCCTGAAGATCCTGCTCGCCCAGGGCAAGAGCCGGGTCCAGGATCTGCTGCCGATCAGGTACGGCCGCATGTCGGCCTCGCCCTTTGCCTTCTACCGGGGCGGAGCGGCGATCATGGCGGCCGATCTGGCACCCACCCCGGTCACCGGGGTGATGGTCCAGGCCTGTGGCGATGCCCACATCTCGAACTTCGGCGGCTACGCAGCCCCGGATCGAAGCCTGGTATTCGACCTCAACGACTTCGACGAGACCCTGCCCGCGCCATGGGAATGGGACGTGAAGCGGATGGCAGCCAGTGCCGTGATCGCAGCGAGGGAGAACGGAGCCAGCAAGAAGGTGGCCCGGAACATCGTCCTGGCCGGCATGGCCCAATACCGGAAGGTGATGCGGGACATGGCCGCGATGAGCTACCTCGATGTCTGGTACTCGCGCCTGGATGTCGAGCAGATGATCGAGATCCTCGAAGGCGCCCACGGCAGCGACTGGGGTGTAAGCCTGCGCAAGGACACGAAGAAGGCCAGCCGCAAGGACAGCAGCCGGGCCCAGCGCAAGCTGACCGAAGGCTCAGCCGAAGGCGAACCAAGGTTCGCCAGCCGGCCGCCGCTGCTGGTTCCGGCTTCGGAACTCGCTCCGGCCCTGGGTGTGAAGGACATCGACGCGATCTGGACCTACCTCGAAAACCTGATGGGGCAGTATGCCGACACCCTGGCGGCCGACCGGAAGTACCTGTTCGAACACTACGAGTTCGTCGACATGGCCCGAAAGGTGGTTGGCGTCGGCTCGGTCGGAACCCGGGCCTGGGTGCTGCTCTTCCTCTCCAGGCGTCGGAAAGACCCGCTGGTGCTTCAGGTCAAGGAAGCCCAGGATTCGGTGCTCGCCCCCTACGCCGGCGCTTCGAAATACCGGCTGCAGGGCCGCCGGGTGGTCGAGGGCCAGCGCCTGACCCAGGCGGCAAGTGACCTCTTCCTCGGCTGGATCCGGGCGAAGGGTCCGGACGGCACGGAGCGCGACTTCTACATCCGCCAGCTCTGGGACGGCAAGATGTCGATCGACATCGGCGGCCTCGGCGAGGCCAGCCTGACCGAATACGTGCGGGCCTGCGGAGGCACTCTGGCTCTCGCCCACGCCCGGACGGGCGACCGGGTCGGGATCGCTGACTACCTCGGTAAGAACGACAGCTTCGACCAGGCAATCGCCGAGTTCAGCCTGCGCTACGCGAAGCAGAACAACGAGGATTTCAAGGCTTTCACCGCCGAAATCGAAGCCGGGAAGATCGAGGCCAGACCCGGGATCTGAGAGGACCCGGGCAGGCGGAAGCAGCGGCCGAATACCATCCCCGCGTGAAGACTCGTCCGCTTCTCCCGATTGTCCTGGTTCTGCTCGGCATGTTGCTGCCGGCCACGCTGCTGCCGTCCGGGGCCTCGGCCGACGTCGCCGGAGCCGCCAAACGCCTCGACAATCTGCGTGACCGACCCCAGCGTCTGCGCCAGTTCCTGCTCGGGATGCCGAAAGGTACCGACCTGCACACTCATCTTTCCGGGGCGGTCTATGCGGAAGCGATGATCCGCTGGGGCGCGGAGGACGGAAAATGCGTTGACACCGTCACCTTTGTCTCTTCGTTTCCGCCCTGTACCGGTACCCAGGTCCCCCTGACCGCGGCCCTGAGCAACACCCAGCTCTGGGACCAGATCCTCGCCGCCTGGTCGATGCGCGAGTTCAGGCCTGACGCCTTCTCCGGCCATAACCACTTCTTCGCCACCTTCGACCTGTTCGGCTCCGCCTTCAGTGGCAGGCAGGGTGACGGCCTCGCCCAGGTCGCCCAGAGGGCCGCGTCCCAGAACGTCCAGTACGTCGAGCCGCTGATCACACCGCAGTTCGGCGCGAGCCTCGCCATCGCCAACCAGGTCGGCTACGACCCTGACTTCGCCGCGATGCACAAGGCGATGCTCGATGCCGGAATAACGGGCGCGATTCCGGCCGCGGGGCTCACCGCCACCACTGCGCTCAGCCGGGAGTCGGACCTGCTCGGCTGTGCCACATCCGAACCGAAGGCGGGTTGCCGGGTGCTGGTCCACTTCGATGTTCAGGTCCTTCGCAACCAGCCCCCGGCGGTGGTGTTCGCCCAGCTCCTCTTCGGAATGGAGTTGATGAAGGCCGATCCGAACTGGGCCGGGATGAACATGGTCCAGCCGGAGGACGCCGCCTATTCAACTTCCAATTACACCCTTCACATGAAGATGGTCAAGTACCTTCGGTCGGTTTACCCGGACGAGAACGTGACCCTTCACGCCGGTGAACTGGTGCCCGGGATCGTGCCGCCCTCGGATCTCCGGTTCCACATCCGCCAGGCTGTGAACATCGCCGGCGCCGACCGGATCGGCCATGGAGCAGACCTGCGCTGGGAGCGCAGTCCCGACCAGATCCTCGGCAGCATGAGGAGCAAGGGGACCTGCCTCGAAGCGAACCTGACCTCCAACGAACAGATCCTGCGTCTCGACGGGAAACGCCACCCGATCCGCGATTACGTCAAGGCCGGCATCAGAGTGACGCTGTCGACCGATGACGAGGGAGTTTCCCGGACCGACCTCACCTCCCAGTACGTGAAGGCCGTCCGCCAGCACCACTTCGGCTACCGGCGCCTCAAGCAGTTCGCAACGGACGGGCTACGCTGCGCCTTCCTCACCCCGGCCGAGAAAAAGGCTGCGCTGGCCGATCAGAAACAGCGCTTCCGGCAGTTCGAAGCCCGCTTTCCCTCCCGCTGACTCCCGGGCGAACTCCTGTGGCCGGGGTGAGTTCAATTTGCGGGTGCTATACGCCCGTAAATCGAACCGAGGTTGTCATTCCAGGATTGCGACCACCCGGGCGGGCGCGGCGCTCCCGCCGACCAGCTTGAGCGGGAAGCAGGCGACCGTGAAGCCGGTGGCCGGCAGCTGGTCCAGGTTGGCCAGTCTCTCGATCTGCGAGTAGGGGATGTCGGCCTGATGGGCCTCCCAGAAGATCCCGGCCTCGCCTTTCTCCCTGGCTTCCTCGGCCTGCATCCAGAGCGGTCGGTCCCAGCCCCAGGCATCGATTCCCATCACCCGCACCCCGCGGTCGAATAGCCAATGAGTGGCGGCCGCGCTCACGCCCGGCCCGTGGGCCATGTATTCAAGGGTGCCGAGGTACCGATCGCAACCAGTCCGGACCAGGCAGATGTCCCGCTCGGCGATCTCGTGCCCGGTCCGCTCGAGCTCGGCCTCGATGTCGGTCACCTCGATCACCTCGCCGTCTTCTCGCTCGTGAAAATCGAGCAGGAAGCCGGGGCGGAAGAACCATTCGAGCGGAAGCTGGTCGATCGTCTCTGCCGGCTTGCCCTGAATCGTCGAGTTGTAGTGCCAGGGAGCGTCGACGTGGGTCGAGCTGTGGGTGCCAAGCAGGGTGAAGGTGTCAACCGCCCAGCCTTCGCCCTCGCGAAGCAGTTCGGGCCCGACCCCGAACAACGCTTCAATCTGCTTCGCGCCCTCTTCATGCGGCGTGTATTCGACATCCACACGTACGACTTCGGGGGCGCCTTCAGGTCCCGGCTCGATCGGAGCCGACAGATCGATCAATCTCCTCATGCCCGGCACACTAGAGTGCGGGCATGACCGCAACTGATGGTGCGAAGGGGACGGTTCTGGTCACCGGGGGCTCCGGCTTTCTCGGTGGACGGGCAATCATCGACCTGCTCGAGCGGGGCTACGACGTCCGGACCACGGTCCGCAGCAAGTCGAAGGCAGCCCGGATCGAGGAAAACATTTCCAACGAGATCGGCCGCCCGGCCGGGATTGAATTCTTCGAGGCCGATCTCTCATCGGACGACGGCTGGGCCGAGGCCGTGGCGGATTGCCGTTACGTGCTCCACATCGCCTCCCCCTTCCCACCGAACAAGCCGAAGGATCCACAGGAGCTGATCAGGCCGGCCCGTGAAGGAGCGGTGCGGGTCATTACCGCAGCCCTCGACGCCGGGGTCGAGCGTGTGGTCATGACCTCGTCGGTCGCGGCGATCCGTGGAGGCGAAAACCCCGAAGACCGCTTCTACAACGAGGACGACTGGACCGACGTCGACGCGGTCGGCGCCTACCCGCAGTCCAAGACCCTGGCCGAAAAGGCGGCCTGGGATCTGGTCGAGGGTCGCGGCGTGCGCGAGAAGCTGGCGACGATCTGCCCCAGCGCGATTCTCGGCCCGGTCATGCCGGATGACGACTCATATTCGCTCGAAGGCATCCAGCGCCTGCTCGACGGAATGCCCGCGGTACCGGAGATCGGCTTCAGCTGGGTTGACGTGCGGGATGTCTCGGCCGCTCACATCGCCGCGATGGAAAAACCGGAAGCGGGCGGCCAGCGCTTCATCGCCTCCGGGCCGTTCCTCTGGCTGCTCGAGGTTTCACAAATCCTGCGCGAGAAGCTGCCCGATCTGGCGAAGAAGGCACCGACCCGCAAGGCCCCCAAGTTCATGGTCCGGATCATGGCGATCTTCGACCCGGGCGCCCGGCCCCTGATCAATGACATCGGCCAGCGCAATGACTTCGATACCACCAGGGCGAAAGAGGTTCTGGGGATCGAGGCCCGGCCGCTCGAGGAAACCTTCGTCGAATGCGCCGAATCCCTCGCCGCCAGGGGCTAGTGGTACGCCGTGGGGCTACCAGTCCCAGGCGTTGACTAACGGCTCCGGGTTGAGGAGCATTCCGTGGGTTCTGATTTCCATGTGGAGGTGGCAGGGGGTTCCGGCTGCGTTACCGGTCTGGCCAACCGAGCCGACCCGGCGGCCGGCCCGGACTTTCTGGCTGACGTAAACCGGGGCCGGGCGGATCAGGTGGGCGTACTTGTATGTGCGCCTCTCCCCCTCGCCTTTGAGCACGAAGAAGTTGCCGTAAAGCTCGGGGTCATAGGCCTTCTTGATGATCGTGCCCGCCCGCACCGCGACCAGTGGTGAACCACAGGCGGCGGTGATGTCGAAGCCCTCATGGGTGCGGCCGTCGACACGCGGGGCGCCGAATTCGCCGATGTATCCGCGGGTGCCATGAGGAGCATCGACCGGGAACTCATGCGAGTGAAGCCGGATTCGGCCTACCCTCCTCAGCGGTCCCCCAACCGGCCCCGCGACCACCAGGTAACGCCCGGCCGGGGACAGCCGGCCGCGCTGGGTGCGGCCGTCCCAGTAGAGGTGATGCCATCGAGCCATCAAGAGCCGACCGGTAACAATTCGCCGGATGGTCTTTCCGGACCCGAGTTTCCTGACCCGGATCGAAATATGGGTCGGCCGCCTTGACTTGAACCGAAAGTGAATCCGGATCGGATCGACCGAGAACGGAATCGCCTGCTTCGGCGTGACAGCACCGCGAAGGAGCTGAAACCCGCTCGCCCCTTTACCTGCACTCTCTGCCGGGGCCGTGCTACCGGGACTGCGCGGGTGAGCCGCAGCCGCAGCCCCTGCAAATGCGAGAGCCGCCGCCAGGATGGCGACGGCTCCCGTGAAACTCTTGAGGAGGCCCCTTTTCAGGATGGGCCTCTAGCGATGCTCGATGACCCGGTCGATCAGACCGTAGGTGGCAGCCTCTTCGGCGCTCATGAAGTAATCGCGCTCGGTGTCGTGGGTGACCTTCTCGAGGTCCTGGCCGGTGTGCTTGGCGAGGATCTTGTCGAGGCGGCTGCGGGTGTCGATGATCTCCTTGGCGTGGATCTCGATGTCGGTCGCCTGGCCCTGGAAGCCGGAGGAAACCTGATGGATCAGGATCTTCGAGTTCGGCAGCGACATCCGCTTGCCTTCGGCCCCACCGGCCAGCAGCACCGCGCCCATGCTCATCGCAATGCCGACGCAGATGGTCTGGACGTCGGGCTTGATGAACTGCATCGTGTCGTAGATCGCCATCCCGGCGTAGACGGAGCCGCCGGGCGAGTTGATGTAAAGGCTGATGTCCTTCTCGGGATCCTCAGCGTCAAGGTGAAGCAGCTGGGCCACAATCAGGTTGGCGATGTCCTCGCTCACGCCAGTGCCGAGGAAGATGATGCGCTCGTTGAGGAGCCGGGAATAGATGTCGAACGAACGCTCTCCGCGAGAGGTCTGCTCGACGACCATGGGGACAAGTGGACTCATGCGGGCAATCCTATAGAGCCTCGCCAGCGGGCTTCGCGCGGCTGGCAGCGCCCCGGAGTGCGATCAGGGAACCGGCCAACATCAGGCCCGAACCGATGATCGAGAATAGGTGCCGGGGGCCGGCTGATTGCCGACCTGATCGAGATGGACTTCGTGGATTCGGTTGTGGCACGAAAGCGGACCTCCGGAGGAGGGCCTATTCGTCGTCAGTCTCGTCTTCGGCCGACGACCCGGCTTCATCGGCAGCCGAATCATCTTCGTCTTCGCCGAGTCCCCAGAGCTTCTTTGCAGTGTCCTCGGTCGACATTTCCGTCGCGACGGCCGATTCGGCAATCACGTCCATGGCCTTGCGGACCTTGATGTCCGCGGCGACCATTTCATCGCGTCCGTCGCGCTTGAGGCGTTCGAGCAGCTTGGCGCCGGTGGTCCGCTCGTGGGAGGCGGCGTGTTCCAGTTCTTCGGCCATCTCCTCGTCGCTGACCTCGATCTCCTCCGCGTCGGCGATCGCGACCAGGACCGCTTCTCGGCGGATCTCCTGATCGGCGTCATCGAGTGACTCGTCGATGATCTCGTCGCGGGTCTTGCCCTGCATCTGAAGGTAGGTGTCCGGATTCATGCCCTGCTGGGCCATCTGGCGTTCGACCCTTTCCCAACGTTCCTCGCCTCTGGCCCTGAGGATGTCCTCGGGGATGCCCACCTTGGCGTTTGCCACGGCCGCGTCCACGGCAGCCACTCGGAAATCCTGCTCGATCCGCTGCTCTGCCGATTCACCGAGCTTCTCGGCGATGTCCGCCCGGAGCTCTCCGATCGTGTCGAACTCGGAGGCATCGGATGCGAAGTCGTCGTCGGCCTCCGGCATCTGCTTGACCCGGACCTCCTTGATGGTCACGGCAAAGTCGGCATTCTGGCCAGCCAGTTCGGCCGCCCCGTATTCCTCCGGGAAGTCGACGTTGACCGCGACCTCATCACCGGCTTTGGACCCGATGATCTGCTCTTCGAAGCCGTCAATCAGCTGGCCCGAACCGATCTCGATCGTGTGATCGCTGGCCGAGCCACCCTCGAACTCGACCCCGTCGAGCGAACCGACGAAGTCGACCAGCACGTGGTCACCTTCCTCGGCGGCGCGGTCGACGACGTCGAGGCTGGCCATGCCCTCGCGCATGCGGTCGACTTCGCGGTCTATCACCTCGTCCGGAACGTCGGCGCCGGCTTTCTCTACCTCAAGACCCTTGTATTCGCCGAGCTCAGCGGTCGGGCGAACCCCGACCTCGTACTTGAACTCGACCGTGTCGCCGTCCTGACTTGCCGCTTTGGTTATTTCGACATCCGGCGAGCCGATCGGCACGACTCCGGAGGCGTAGACGCTCCTCTGGTACCACTCGGGCAGGCCTTCCTGGATCGCTTCCTGGAAGACGGTGTCAAAGCCGAGCCGCTGGATCGCCAGCGAAGGCGGCGCCTTGCCCTTGCGAAAGCCGGGCATGCGCATCTCGCGGGCCAGGGCCCGGGCGGCCCGCTGGACCTGGACGGACACTTCGTCGGCCGGAACCTCGACCTCGACTCGTGCCCTCGAATCTTCTAGTTCAGTAACAGTGGTCTTCAAGGTCGATTGAGCCTAGCGATGAGCGGTTGAGTTCGCGTCCCAGTCCCCGCTTTCAGGCTCCGCGGCACGGCTGGGAGATCGCTGCGGGAAAACACCGGTTCGTTGATATCGCGGCGCAACTCGAAATATCTGACGGGTTTAGGTAAACGTGATCGTCCGCCGCAATTTCCTTCTGACTGCTTTGGTCCTGGCCTGTTTCGCCAGCGGCACCGGCAACGCCTATGCCTCACAGGGTGCCTGGGTCCAGCCCTCCAAGGTGATCACAAGCAGTGAAAAGGCTTCGCAGTACGACGCAAGGGTCGCCGTCGCCTCGGACAAGACCGCGATCGCGGTCTGGCTGGTTGACCACCCGAACCAATCAACCGATTACTCCGACGACACAACCTCGGTCATGGCTGCGGTCCGCCCTCCGAACGGAAAGTTCGGCAAACCTTTCGACCTTTCCGGCGACGCCCACGGGATCTGGAACCTGAGCATTGCCGCGGCCGCCTCGGACATCACTGTGCTCTGGCAGCAGACGGA
>JACJWY010000011.1 GCA_020636955.1 Thermoleophilales bacterium
AATTCAAACCAGACCTGCCCTCATCCCATCCCAAATCGCGGACCACTACAGACTACTCCCGCTGTCGGCTTTCCCGGGTTTCCAAGGTCGCGAGTCAAACCGGGCTCGTCGGTTCGGAACGAATCGCATATGGGGTTTACTTTTGGACCTGCGTCCTATCGGGGCGACTGGATTTGAACCAGCGACCCCTTCGTCCCAAACGAAGTGCGCTACCAGGCTGCGCCACGCCCCGGCGCCCAACGATTCTAAATCAGAGACCCTGCGAGAGGCGCCAAGCGTGGAAGGCTTCGCGGGTGGTGAACTTCGGGGTGTAGCCGAACTCTTCCTTCAGCTTGCGGTTGTCCAGCACCGGACGGTAGGCGAGGAAATCGGTCTGATCCGGGCCGTGCGGGGTGAGGTGAAGCAAGTGTCCGACCCTGAGACCGGTCTTGAGCGCCCCGACCGGAACCGCGCGGGGTTTCTTGCCTAGTTCAGCGGCGATCTCGTCGATCGTCATCGCTCCGTCTCCGGCCACATTGAAGATGCCGGTCTTATCCCCCAGCACCGCCTGCAGCATCACCCCGACCACATCCTGATCCCAGATAAAAACGAACGGCGACTCCGAACCGCGGATCTTGAGCGGCCGCTTCGCCCTGAACAGGTCGGTGATCTGGTTGTCCACCGTTTCCCCCAGGATCGTTCCGATCCGCAGCACCACCTGCTCGAGCTCAGGATTCGATTCGCGGAGTGCCGCCAGCTGCTCCTCGACCAGCCGCTTGTGCAGGCTGTAAGGGAAGGTCTCCGTACCCCGGACCGGATCCTCCTCGGTCAGCCAGGTCGGGCTGTCGGCGTGGTAGCCGTAGGCGGCGCCGCTGGAAGAGACCACGACCCTCTTCACCCCGTGGGCGAGGCAGGAATCAAAGACATTCTTCGAGCCGGTCACATCGACGGCAAATTCCTGTTCGGTCGACAGATTGCCGGGATTGACGATCGCCGCGAGGTGGACCACCGTGTCGATCCCGTGCTCGCCAATCGGACCCGAGACCGACGCAGGATCCGTTACATCGGCGACCACATAGTCGACGCCATCGACCCGGCGCTCGCCGGTCGGATGGCTCAGATCCCCCGAGACAACCAGCTCAACCCGATCTTTCGCCTCGGCCAGGCCGCGAACCACCGAATGACCGAGAAATCCGTTGCCGCCGGTGACGAAAACGCGTTTCATCAGGCCCTGGCTTCGATCGTGCTGTCGACCGGGTCACCGGTCGGCCGTTTCGCCCACCAGCTGGAGAGGATCAGGCCGGCGATCAGATCCCAGACTCCCCACCACGCCGCGACCATGGCGACGCCGCCGATTCCCTTGAAAGTGGCCAGGGCGATGGTCAGGCCGAGGGCCGCATTGCGCACCCCGACCTCGAATGTGATCGCTCTTCGGTTCGGTTCCGCCACCTTGAACGAAGCCGCGATCCCGTAACCGAGTAGCAGGGCAAGGGTGTCATGAAGGAAGACGGCGACCGCGATCAGGGCGATGTGGTTGATGAAGGCGTTGAAGTTGCTGGCCAGTGCCCCGACGATGTAGAGGATCAGGAAGATCATGCTGAATCGCTTGACCAGCGGCTGCACCTTCTTCGCGATCTCGGGGTGCCGACTGGAAACGAACAGGCCGGCAGTCAGCGGGATGCCGATCAGCACGATGATGTCGAAGAGCAGTTCGATCGCACTGACGTCCACGTCCTGAAGAACCTGGGACGCTTCCGGATGCATGCCGCCCCAGAAGGCGATGTTCAGCGGCATCAGGAAGATCGCCAGAAAGTTGGAGACGGCGGTCATCGACAGCGATAAGGCCACGTTCCCTCTCGCCCGGTAGACGAGGATGTTCGACACGTTTCCCGGTGGACAGCAGGCGACCAGAATCATCCCCATGGCGATCGAAGGCCGGAAGCCGAGAGCGAGTGTGAGCAGGTAGGTGATTGCCGGCAGGAGGAGGAACTGGGCGACGATGCCGACGATCATCGCCTTCGGCGCATGCCTGACGGTCTTGAAGTCATCGACCTTCATCTCCAGGGCGATGCCGAACATGATCACCGCGATGATCAGGCTGAGCACGAGGACCATCCCGTCGCTCGTGTGGAGGTTGACGTTGTCGATGTCCTCCGCTCCGAACGGCAGACCGGGCAGACTCGACAGGAAAGCCAGGGTCATTCGAAGATCTCCAGGTGCTTGTGAATCTCCGCCCGGTAGGCGTCCTTGTTCACGTAGAACGGAAGCCGGTCAAGCTGGCGGTAGTTGTAGCCGGCGAAGAGGTCGGGCTTCGGACCCTGCACCCGCCGCCACATCTCCTCGGCTTTCGCCGGATTGCGCTGACCGGCGTCGATGAATTCCGAAACGAGATGGGCCTGGTTGTAGCGGCCCTGCCAGCCAAGCCCGGTCGCTTCGACCATGCCCAGCACGAAGACATTGCGGAACTTCGGAGTGAAGATGTTGAGGTAAAGGTCGGGGCTGTTGCCCTTCCAGTTGAGGTACTCCGGGTTGATAAAGGGGTAATGGAGTTTGTAGCCGGTGGCCAGCATGACCATGTCGTAATCCCCGGTTGAACCGTCCTCGAACTCGACCCCAGTCTTCGTGAACCGCTTGATGTTCTTGCGGATGTGAATGTCGCCGTGACCGGCGTAATAAAGCACCTGGGTGTTCATCACCGGATGGGTTTCATAGATCCGACCTTCCGGTTCCGGAAAACCGAGCCGGGCCGGGTCACCGGTCAGGAATTTGATGAATTTGCCGTCGATCCTCGTCTTGAGAAAGGCCGGCAGGGCCTTGCCCTCATTTAGGGTGTCGGAGGGCCGGCCGAAGATGTACTTGGGGAAGAACCAGTAGCCGGAGCGAAGGCTCATCTCGATCGACTTCGCGTAATGGACCGCGTCCACCGCGATGTCACAGCCGGAGTTGCCACAGCCGATAATCAGCACCTTCTTGTCGCGGAAGATGTCGGGCCGCTTGTAGGAGGCTGTATGGAGAATCTCGCCCTCGAACTCGTCTTCTCCTTCGAAGGTCGGGACGCTTGGCTCGGAGAGGATGCCGTTGGCGATGATCACCCCGGCATAACGGCCGGTTTCTTCCTTCCCCTCCTCGTTGAGGATGGTCACCATCCAGACCGTGTCATCCCGGCCGGGATCCTCCGGTTCGACTGCCGTGACCTCGGTGCCGAAGCGGAAGTTCCGGCGAAGGTCAAAGGTGTCGGCGTAGTCTTTGAAGTAGGTGTTCATCTCCCAGTGGCTGGGAAAGTCGGCGACTTCGGGCCGCATCGGGAATTCGTCGTAGGCGGTGGTCGTCTTGGAGGAGATCAGATGGGCCGACTCGTACATGGTCGACTTCTTCGACTCGATGTCCCAGAGGCCGCCGACGTCGCTGTGGATCTCGAATCCGACGAAGGGGATTCCGCGGCGGGAGAGGTTGCGGGCGGCGGACAGCCCGGTCGGACCGGCACCGATGAGTGCCCACGGCAGTTCGTCTCTTGCGTCCCCCTCAGGCGCCACGGTGGTCAATCCTATGGCAAGGGCGGGCAGGGACCACGGGCCCAGGGCGCTACCGTGAAAGTCGATGGCTGAAGTCAACGCCTTCAAGGCGATTCACTATGACCTTGCTGCGATTGACTCGCTGGCCGGAGTCGTGGCTCCTCCATACGACGTGATCGACGAAGAGGATCGAGACTCGCTACTTGCCGGCTCGCCCTTCAACGTGGTCGAGATCGACCTGCCCGAGTCACCAGGCGGCGACCCCTACGAACATGCCGCGGGAACCCTCGAGGAATGGATCCTGAGCGGCATCCTCCGCCAGGACCGAGACCCCTCAATGTGGGCTCTGACCCAGGAATACGCCAGCCCGGACGGATCGATGAAGATCCGGAGCGCCATCCTCGCCCGGGTCCGGATCGAGGACTACGGTCCGGGCAGGATCCGGCCCCATGAGCGGACCCAGCCGGGTCCCAGACAGGACCGTCTGTATCTGACCCATGCGACGCGGTGCAACATCTCTCCCGTCTTCTCCCTGACCAGCCGCGACGCCTGGCCGGTCATGGCTCCGGCGATCACGGGCGAGGATCCCTGGGCCGAGGTTCTCGACGGCGAGGGAACCCTGAACCGCATCTGGCGTATCACCGACCCGGAGGTCCACCGCGCCGTGAGCCAGGAGCTCGATACCGCGGAGCTGCTGATCGCCGATGGCCATCACCGGTACGAAACCGCCCGGGTTTACCGCGATCAGATCGGTGGCGAAGGTGCCCACTGCTACACCCTGATGGCGCTTACCGCTCTGGATGACCCCGGACTCACCGTTTTCCCAACTCACCGGCTGCTGACCGGACTGGGTGACCCCGACCTTCTCGATCAATTGAACCGGGGTATCGAGGCGACCTTCGAAACGGTGGCCGAAGGGGAAGCCGGGCCGGGCGCTCTCGAAGGGGCCGGCTGCTTCGGCCTGCTGGAAGCCGGCGGCTCGAAGCGCCTGATCCGGCCCCGGGATCCTTCCTCCCTGGACGACCTGGCCGGAGATCGATCGGTCGCCTATCGCGGGTTGGACGCCGCGATCCTCGAGAAGGTCGTGTTCAGCCGGATCCTCGGCATGTCCGAAGCGGATGTCGAAGCAAAGAAGGGCCTTGCCTATGCGAAGTCAATTGACGACGCCGCGGCTGCGGTGGAGACGGGTGAAGCGCAGGTCGCCTTCATCCTCCGCCCCACCCCGATCGAGCAGGTCCGGGCAGTGGCGGAAGCGGGCGAGACGATGCCGCCGAAGTCGACCTACTTCTTCCCGAAGATCCCGACCGGGATCGTCTTCAACCCGCTCAGTTAGGATCGGCCCGTGGTCAAGATCTACACGAAGAAGGGTGACGACGGGACCACCGGACTCTGGTACGGGGGCCGGGTCGAGAAGTCGGGCCTGAGGACCGACGCCTACGGCACCCTTGACGAAGCCTGCTCCGCCCTCGGGGTGGCCCGTGCGCTCTGCGATGACAGCCAGGCGGAGCTGGCCGCCGACATCCTCGCCCTGCAGAACGAACTCTTTGTGGCCGGGGCCGAACTCGCCACGGCCCCGGAGGCGGCCGCAAGGCTCCAGGACGGGATCAGCCGGATCACCGCCGAAATGGTCGACGCGCTCGACCCCGAGATCGACAAATACATGGACCGGGTAAACCTGCCGCCCAAGTTCGTGATCCCCGGAGGCAACCCGCTTTCGGCCCAGCTCGACGTGGCCCGCACGATCGTGCGCCGGGCAGAACGGGCCACGGTGCGGATCCAGCTGGCTGGCGAGCTCGCCTCGACCGAGATCCTGCGCTTCCTCAACCGAGCCTCCGACCTTGTCTTCTCGATGGCCCGTTACGCCGATATCGACTTCCCCGACCTCTTCGAAGGCCGGCGGGGGTCGGGCGACGCGGAGGAGTAGCCGAATGGACCTCGGGCTCAGGGGCCGGGTCTGCGTGGTCACCGGGGCCAGCGGCGGCATCGGGCTGGAAGTGACCCGGCAGCTCTGCGACGAGGGCGCCAAGGTGCTGATGGTCTCCCGCGACCCGGAACAGCTCGCCGCGATGAGCGAAGTGGTCCGGGCCGAAGGAGGCGAGGCCGAGGTGGTGGTCAAGGACGTGACCTCGGACTGCGCCGGCCAGCACATAATCGCGGCCGGGAAACAGGCGTTCGGACGGGTGGACGTGCTGGTAAACAACGCCGGCGCCGCTGAATGGAAACCGCTCGAAGAGGCCAGCGAAGATGACTTCCGCTTCCAGTTCGAGCTCAGCGTGATCGCCCCGCTGAACCTGATGCGGGCGGCAATCCCGGAAATGGCCGAAAGGGGCTGGGGCCGGGTCGTGAACATCTCCTCGACCGCCGGCAAGCGGCCCTCCTCGATGATGCCCGACTACTCGGTGGGCAAGGCGGCGATGCTCTCCCTCTCCCGGCAGTTCGCCGAAAGGCATGCCGCCGAAGGGGTGATGGTCAACGCGATCTGCCCCGGGCCGACCGCCTCCGACCTCTGGATGGCCGAGGGCGGGCTGCTCGACCAGTCGAAGGAGGCCGCCGGACTCGATACCCGTGAAGAAGCTCTGAAGTCGGCCGGCGAGAAACGGCCGGTCGGCCGTCTCGCCACACCAGAGGAAATCGCCTCGGCGATCGTCTTCCTCTGCTCGGAGCGGGCCTCCTATGTGTCAGGCGCCGCCTGGGGCGTAGACGGCGGCACCGTGCCCGTGATTATTTGACTCAGGCAGCCCTGACGGGAGGGGTCCGTCGGGTGGATCGGATCAACCCTGGGCGGGCAGGGTGACCAGAGCGTGCATCTCGTGCGGAGCGATGTGATGCCGGCCGCCCAGACCTTCGAGTTCGATCAGGAAGGCGCAGCCGACCACCTCGCCACCGAGCCGCTCGATCGCGTCGATCTTCGCCTGGGCTGTGCCTCCGGTCGCGATCAGGTCATCGTGAACCAGCACCCTGGCTCCGCCAAAGATTGAATCGGAATGGACCTCGAGCGAGTCCGACCCGTATTCGAGCTGGTACTCGACCGCGATCGTCTCCGAAGGCAGGCGACCCGGCTTGCGTGCCGGGATGAATCCGATATCCAGCGCCTGGGCGAGCGCGCCACCGAGGATGAATCCGCGGGACTCAGCGGCGAGCAGCAGGTCCGGATTCTGCGACTCCGCCCACTCCGCCAGGTCACTGACCGCAGACCGGCAGGCGCCGGCGTCAAGCAGCAGCGGAGTGATGTCGCGAAAGAGAATTCCGGGCTCCGGAAAGTCGGGGATCGAGCGGATCAGCGAGGCGTAATCCTTCTGGCTCCCCACGGTCCCGGTCACCTCCTGGTCGCGGTGAACTTCTGGTCAACCTGGCAGAGCCCGCTGACCAGCATCCGGCCGCTGATCCGGTTGCCCTTCACCTTGCCGGTAAGGGTGCGCTGGTCATCCTTGAAACTGACGTACTTCGAACCCTTGAACACGGCGGTGAAAACCCCGTTGCGCTTGATCTTCGAAGAGGCGCCCGGGCGCTGGGCGACCGAGGGGTACTTGAAGGCGACCAGGGTGTATCCGAGGCCGTAACAGGTGCCCGCCGGATTGCCCTTGAAGGAGACCACCCGGTTGTTGTTGATCTTTAGGACCACCTTCACCTTGCCCCCGTCCTTGCCGACGTAGGTGCCGTTCTTCGCCGCGCCGGCAATCCCGGGAAAGGCGACCAGCGAGATCAGGGCCAGGACGATGAGAGATGCGGAACGAGGCACCGGCCGCAGCTTACCGGCGCTGACGGTTGGGGTCCGGCATGATCACACTGTGGAATTCAACGCGATCGACCTGCCCGGACTCCTGCTCGACACCGACTCGGCGATCGCGATGAAGGCTCACGGGAAGACCGAGGCCGCGGTCTTGATGCCAATACGCAACTGGCCGGATGAGCCGCGGCTGATCTTCACCGAGCGCCGGGCGGACCTGCGCAAGCACGCCGGTGAAATCTCGTTTCCGGGCGGCACCACCGAACCCGCTGACCGTGACCTGGAGGAAACCGCCCTCCGCGAGACGGAAGAGGAAATCGCCCTGCACCGGGTTCACGTCGAGGTGATCGGCGCCGTGCCGCCGGTCGGCACATTCGCGACCTCATTCCGGATCCAGCCGATCGTCGGACTCGTCTCCGAGGAAGCGACGCTGGTGGCCAATCCGGACGAGGTCGCGACGATTCTCACTTTCGGTTTCGACGAGTTGCTCGATTCCTACGCAATGAGGCGCCTGGTCCGCCGCGGGGTGCCGATCCGCACCCCTACCTTCGAGATCGGTCGACACATGATCTGGGGAGCGACCGCCCGCATCCTCACCGACTTCTTCCACCGGATCGGTGCAATGAGCTGAGGCCAGGGGACCGGACGCGGTTCTATGCTGGGGGCGATGGCCGACGTGTTCAAGTTCAGCGTCGACGGGGAGATCCTGGAACCGGGTGAGGCTTTTCTGCCCTTGCCCGATGACGGGCTGCTGCGGGGTGACGGGGTTTTCGAGGTCGCCAGGATCTACGGTGGACGTCCCTTCGCGCTCGGCCCCCACTTTGACCGCATGAAGAAATCAGCGGCCGCAATCGGTCTCGAACTCGAGCGCGGTCTGCTCGAGTCCGATGCCGGACGGTTGATCTCCTCGGTCGAGCCATGCGACTGCCTGGTCCGGATCATCCAGACCCGTTCCGGGCGTCGGATCCTTTCGCTGGAAGAACTGCCGGCGCACACCCCGACCATCACGCTGGCCTCGGTGCGCTACTCCCCCACCCTGATCCTGAACGGGGTCAAGTCGCTTTCCTACGCGGCCAACATGCAGGCCACCCGGCTCGCGAAAGAGGCGGGAGCGGACGAGGCGCTCTTCGTCAGACCCGACGGGGTGGTACTCGAACCCCCGACTTCATCGATCTTCTGGGCGACCCGGGAAGGACAACTGCGCACGCCTGCCCTCGAGGCCGGAGTCCTCGACTCGATCACCCGCCGCAAGATCGTCGAACGCCTCGAAGTCGAAGAAGGCGAGTTTCAGTTCGAGGACCTGCTGGGCGCAACCGAGGCCTTCCTCGCCTCAACCACCAGGGAAGCCCACCCGGTCAGCCGCATCGACGAATACGAGTTGCCGAAGGTGGACGGCGAACAGACCAGGGCCGCCGCCGAAGCTTTCGCGCAAGCGCTGGCCGCCGACATAGGCGACTGAACGGCGCCCCCTAGAACGTCGCGTCGCGAAGGTACCACTCGGCGTCGAGCGCACCCTTGCAGCCGGAGCCGGCGGCCGTGATCGCCTGGCGGTAGGTGTGATCGACCAGATCGCCGATCGCGAAGACGCCGGCCAGGTTGGTCTTGGTCGAGGCGGCCTCGGTCTTGACGTAACCCTCGTCGTCGGTGTCAACCTGACCTACAACCAGTTCCGACCGCGGGATGTGACCGATCGCCACGAAGACACCGTCAACGGGAATCTCTTCGACCTCGCCGCTTTCCGAATGCTTCAGCCGCACCAGCTCCAGAGCACCGTCTTCCCCGGCCACGAACTCTTCCGGAGCCCAGGGGGTCTTGAGCGAAATGTTGGGCAGGCTTTCGGCCCGCTCCTGCATGATCTTCGAGGCGCGGAACTCGTCGCGCCGGTGGACCAAGTCGAGGCTCGAGGCGAACTTGGAGATGAAGACCGCATCTTCCATTGCCGAGTCGCCGCCTCCGATCACCATGGTCGAGCGATCCTTGAAGAAAGCTCCGTCGCAGACGCCGCAGGTCGAGACGCCGCGGCCGGCCATTTCCATCTCGCCGGGGATGCCCAGGCGCTTCGGTTCGGCCCCCATTGCGAGAATCACGGTCTTGGCATGGTGGACCTCGTCGCCAAGGTAGACCTTGTGAATGCCGCCGTCGGTCAGTTCGACCCGGTCGACGTCATCGGTGACGAAGCGGGTGCCGAAGCGCTCGGCCTGATCCCGGAAGCGGGTCATCATTTCCGGGCCCATGACGCCCTCGGGGAAGCCGGGGTAATTCTCGACGTCGGTTGTGTTCTGAAGCTGGCCGCCCCACTGGAAACCCTCGAAAACCAGCGGATCGAGTTCGGCCCTTGCGGCGTAGAGCGCCGCCGTGTAACCGGCCGGTCCGCCGCCGATGATGATCATGTTCTCGACCTGCGTGTCGCTCATTTCAGGGTTCCTGTTTCTGGTCCGGTGTCATTACTTTACTTTCTGAAGTAAGTGTAGCGCTTCAAAGTATTTCCTCGATCATGCTCGGCCGTGGTGGCCGGTCGATCGGAAGCCCCTCCTGTTTCCATCCCTTGACCGTCTTTCGCAGCTGGAAGAAGGCGGCGACCCCGGGCGGGATCGGCAGCCAGAACGCGACCAGACGATAGATCAGGATCGCCGCAAAGACCTGCTCCTCCGGGAATCCGAAAAGGACGAAGGTGCCGATCATTCCCGCATCGACGGCCCCCACCCCCGCCGGTACGAACGGGATCAGATTGGCGACCATGCCGATGAAAAAGCCCATGACCACGACCCCCAGCGGGATCGCAATGCCGAAGGCCTTGAACGAGGCCCAGAGGATGCCGATGTTGGCGGCCCAGAAGCCAACCGCCCCGACCACGGCGAGGCCGGCCCGCGAAGGATGGCTGACCAGATGAAGCGCCGCCCTGGTGCCGTCCGCGACCATGGCCGGCACTGTCGATAGCCGGGCCAGGAACTTGACCCCGGTGTGGCGTTTGGCGAAGCCGTCGATCCGGCGCTCGATGTCGGTCGGTACCAGAGCCAGTGCCCCTCCCAGAAGCATCACGATCAGGGCGATGCCGGCGGGAACGAAAGTGAGCGAGACGGTGGTCGACCCATGCAGCACCCCGGTCCCGAGCAGGATCCCGAAAACCACAATCGCCAGCGGATAGAACAGATAGTGGAGGACGATGAAGGCGACCATCCGGGTGCCGACATCACGACGCTCCATGCCTCCCTGCCGGAGGGCCCAGTAGGTGAGAACCACCCCGCCCGCACCGCCGGCCGAGAAAAGCAGGGTGGCCGCGAACCCGGCCATGTTGATCTGGTAGGCCTCGTTCCAGGTGATCGGGAAGCTCTCGCCACCGACCACAGCCCGGAACAGGGCGATGTAGGTGATGAAGGAAAGAATGCAGAAGCCGATCGCGACCCCCACATAGACCGGGTTCGCATCTCCCAGCATTCCGATCGCGTCCCCGAAGCCGGCCAGCTTGGGCAGGAGGAAATAGATGGCGACGATCAGCAGGACGATCAGCGCCGCCGTCTGGACTGCCCCCTTGGTGGTGAAAACCGGAAGGCCATCGCCTTCCTCATCCCCGTCCGGAACTTCCACCTCATCGGTCATCCGCCGGCTGCGATCGCTTCCAGTCGCTGGAGCCGGCGGTTGATCATCTCCACGATCGGACGGACCAGGGGCTCACCCTTGCGAGCGAGCAACACCACCCCTGCCCCGGCCAGAAGATCGGTGACGTAATGCTCGCCCAGATATATGAGGGCGAAGCCGAGCGAAAGCGCGTAGGCCCAGCCCAGCGTGCCCTCGACTTTCCCGCCCGCGTCGGAAAGCAGGATCGCCGCCATCAAGGCGGTCGCGAAATGAAGCGATGGCATCGCCGCCCAGGGATTCGATCCCAGGGTTCCGAAAATTCTGGTCCAGGCCGGGCCCCAGAGCTTCTCGCCGTACTCGAGCATCACCCGGTTTACATGCTCGTCGGCGATCTTCGGGTCCACATAGCCGTTTTCCGCAGCCCACCACGGCGGAGCGGTCGGCACCAGGAAGTACATCGCGCAGCCCATGTCGAAAACCGCGGCCAGCTGCCGGGCCGATTCGGGGAACTTCTCCTTGTTGCGGACCGCGATCCAGAAGATCGCCGCATAGGGCTGGATGAACCAGAACCAGTGGGTCCAGGCGGCGAAACCGGTCAGATCGTTGCCGAAGCGGCCCTGGTGCAGCCATTTCTGAAGACGGGAGTTGGGGAGTTTGCCCCGGCCGATCCAGCGATCGATCCGGATCGGATACTCGATGTAGAGCCTCTCACGCAGCCGCTTCGGATCGTCATAGGGGAGTTCGTGGCAGACCGCAAAGGCCCACATCTGGGCCGCGAAAAGCCCAAGGTCCCGGCGGCGGGAACGCGGCCACAGAACGGCGATCGCCAGCGGCGCCGAAACGGTCGCGGCAACGGTCCCCGCCATCGGAATCTTCAGCTGACGGCGGACGTGGGGAACGATCACGGCTGCCGCCATCGCGCCCGCGGCTGCGAGGCGGATCGCGGTCCGTTTCGATGACCGCCGGGGCTTGAACGAGGTCGGCAATCTCATCCCGGATTGACAGCGTATGGGACGACGCGGCGCGGGCTCCGTAACTGCGGCATGCGACGGCGCGGCGCGGCCTCCGCAACTGCGATTAGAATGATCCCCGCCTTGCTGCCTCGTTCCAGAAAACCAGTGTCTCTGTTCATATCTCTTGCCGGCGTGTTCACGGCGTTCGCGCTGAACGCGTCACCTGCGATGGCGCTTTCGCTGAATCCGGACGCTGCATCGCCCGGCATCAAGGACTCGAACACTCTCCACTGGATCCTCTTCGTTGTGATCGTGGCGGTGATCGTCGTCGTCAACCTGGCCATCCTGCGGGCCGCCCGACCGAGGACCCGCGCCGTCTCCCCCAGGCCGGGCCGGAAGGTTTCGCAGGTCAGGCTCGCGATCGGCCTCGGTGTCTTCGCTCTCGCGCTTTTTGTGGTCGCAACCATCTTCTCTGACAAATCCCGGGAGATCCCGGCCGTAAACAGCGTCCCGGTCGCCGGCCAGGTCAAGGGCGAGCCGCTTGAGATCACGGCGACCGGCCAGCAGTGGCTCTGGAGGTTCAACTACCCGGACGGGGCATTCAGCTATCGCCGACTGATCGTTCCGGCCGGGGTGACTGTCCAGCTCGATCTTGTCTCCACCGACGTGATCCACGGCTGGAACGTTCCCGAGCTGACCGGAAAGGCCCAGGCCGTGCCCGGCGAGACCAACACCATTTACTTCCGGGCCGACGATCCGGGGACTTACACAAACCGCTCTTCGGTCTTTTCCGGCCAGGGATACGACACGATGGAAATCGAAGTCCAGGTTGTCCCGCCGGCCGAATACGAGGCCGCGATCATCGAACTGAAACGGGACATCCAGCGGGCCCAGGACAAGGTCGAGCTCGAATTCAAGCTCTCCCAGAAACAGGCCGAAGTCGGCGAGGTCGCCGGCAAGAAGATGAAGGCCGAAATCAACAAAGTCGACATCGAAAGCGCTGACTCCGAATGAGCCGCACCACGAGCTACCCCCAGACGATGCCGCCGACCCGGCCGGAAATCGCTTCCGATGGACCCAAGGCCAGCCCCACCCGCTGGACCCAGTTGGCAACCAGCGCCGACCACAAGGACATCAGCCGGATCCTGATCGCCGCTTCTTTCGGTTCGATTTTCCTCGCCGCCCTGCAGCTGCTGCTGATGCGCCTTCAGCTCGCAGTGCCCGAGAACGTCTTCCTCAAGGGCGTCACCTTTGACCGGCTGCTTTCGGTTTACGGCGAGACTGCGATTTTCCTCGTCGCCCTGCCGCTGGTGATCGGCCTGCTCTATTACGTCGTCCCGCTTCAGATCGGTAGCCGCACCACCGCCGTCCCCCGGGTCGGCCAGATCGGTCTGTGGCTTTTCATCTTCGGCGGAATCCTGCTCTACGGCTCCTTCCTCTTTACCCCGCCGGAAGCCGGCATCAATCCGCTTCCGCCCTTCTCTGACGCCACCTTTACCCCAAACAACGGGGTGGATGTCTGGATCGGCTCGACCGGTCTGATCACCCTCGGCCTGCTGATGATCGCGATCGACCTGCTGGCCACCCTGCATAACCTGCGGGCCCCGGGCATGGCCTGGCGCCGGGCGCCGCTGTTCACCTGGGCCGGCGCCATCGTCACCTGGCTTTTCATCGTGATCGCCCCGATTTTCCTGGCCGCGATCTCGATGCTCTTGATCGACCGCCTCTATGACGGCGGCTTCTTCGCCGGAGATGCGGGCGGCTCGCCGATTCTTTGGCAGCACTTCAGCTACCTGTTCTTCACCGGCGTCTACATGGCGGTGTCAATCACCTTCCTCGCCGCGATCGGCGAGATCATCCAGACCTTCACCGGACGCCAGGTACACCGCAAGGCCGTGATCTGGTCCTTCGTCGCGATCGCGATCATCGGCACCCTGGCCTGGACCCAGAACATGCTCACTGCTCCGCTCCCGAGCGGCTGGAAGTACTTCGGCATGCTGATGTCCCTCGCCCTGATCGTGCCCTTCGGCCTGATCTTCTACAACCTGATCTCTACCGTCAGCTCCAGCGACTTCCACATGCGGGCCCCGCTCCGCTTCGCGCTCGGCGCTCTTTCGCTGGCCTCGATCGGCCTCGCCGCCGAAATCGCCCAGTCCACCATCGCCGTCGCTACCCAGCTTTCCGAGACCTATGACGCCTGGGCCGCAACCCATTTCACGCTGATCGGGTTCGTCGTCTTCGGTGGTTTCGCCGCGGTCACCTACTGGTATCCGAAGATGACCGGCCACGAGTTGAACGAGGACCGTGCCGCCAAGTCCTTCGGCCTGATGTTCGCCGGCACGCTGATTGCCGTGTTGCCGCTCTTTGCCGCCGGTGTCGCCGGCCAGGTCACCGATTCCTACCGGTACTTCGCTTACGAGGATTTCCAGGTTTACAACGTGATCGCCGCGATCGGAACCCTGATCCTGTTCGTCGGAGTGATCCTCGCGGTCGGCAATCTGGTCAAGAGCCGCACCGAGGAACCGGCCGCCACCCCCGACCCCTACCGGGGCGATTCGCTCGAGTGGCTGGCCCTTTCGCCGCCGCCCGCCCATAACTTCGACGTCCTGCCGGACGTCCGCAGCACCCGCCCGATGCGTGACATCCGCGAAGCGGTAATTCGCCGCGATACGGAGACCGCAGAGGCCGAAGGCGCTGCCCAGCCGGTAGCCTGAACGTCATGAGTTCCGGTGCCGACGCGCGCGCAGTGCGCCCTCGGCAGGCCGCGCAACCCGCGCAATCCGGCCTGCAGCTTGACCTGATCCCGCTGGTGCGGGATTACGTCTCGCTGACCAAACCGCGAATCATCAGCCTGCTGCTGCTGACCACGGTCGCCACGATGTTCGTCGCCGACCCTTCGGGGCCGGCTCTTTCGACCATCCTCTGGACCATGCTCGGCGGATATATGGCCGCCGGCGGGGCCGGCGCGATCAACCACTACATCGACCGGAACCGCGACGCACGAAACAACCGCACCAAGGACCGGCCCCTGGCCGACGGCCGGATCAAACCGGTCAACGGCCTGATATTCGGCATCGCTCTCGGCGCGATCGCCTTCTTCCAGCTCTGGCTGACCGTCAACTTCCTCGCCGCGGCGCTCGCCATGGTCGGCCTTTTCGGCTACGTCTTCCTCTACACCCTCTGGCTCAAGCCGCTGACCCCGCAGAACATAGTGATCGGCGGATCCGCGGGAGCCGTGCCGCCGCTGGTCGGCTGGGCTGCCGCCTCCGGTGGCCTGACCTGGGAGGCGATGTGGCCGTTTTTGATCATCTTCTTCTGGACCCCGCCCCACTTCTGGGCGCTCTCACTGATGATCAAAGACGACTATGCCAAGACCGGGGTCCCGATGCTGCCAGTGGTCAAGGGTGAGGAAGCGACCAGGCAGTCGATCCTCATCTACACGATTTTCATGGTCGGATTCACGGTCGGCCCGTACTGCACCGGCCTGGTAGGCCCGTTCTATCTGGCCGCATCGGTCGTGCTCGGGCTCGTCTACATCGGCTTCTCGTTCATGCTCTGGCGGCGCCCGGGCCCGAAGATCACCCTGCAGTCCTACCTGTATTCACTGGCCTATCTGGCCCTGCTCTTCATCTCGATGGCGGTCGCGGCGGTCGCCGCAGCCTGACCGGCTCCCCGAGACGCCTTTCCCGAGCCCCCGGCTGATAGAACTCCGTTCATGGATCGCAACACTTCCAAGTCGAATTTCACCACCGCCATGCTTCTTGGCGCCGGCTCCACGGCGATCTTCGCCTTGACCTTCGTCTTTGCGGTCCTTTACATCGCGAACTAGGAACCCGAGATGAGCCAGATCACCAAACCGACCGAGACCATCCAGCTTCCCGCCCCGTCCTGGGCCCCGGCAGTCTTCGCGCTCGGTGTGCTGGGCCTGATCGCTGGCACCTTCGCCAACGATTTCATGTTCCCGGCCTGGTTCTATGCCTTCGTCGGCTTCTTTTTCTGCCTCTTCTCGCTCCGCAGCATGATCAAGAAGGGCCGCCGCGCCTTCTACGCTCTCCCCCGCGAGCAGGGCGATGCCCGGGCCGAGCTGCCGGTGGAAAGCTTCACCGCTCCCACCTCCGACTGAGACCTCCGGGCGCTGCCCCGGAACCGGAACCTGGTGGTCACGCCGCGGTGCCTGGTGGTCACGCCGCGGAGCCCGATGCCTGCACCCTGGGGTCTGGTGGTCACGCCGTGGGGGTTGGCATGCATCCCCGGGGCCCTTGGACTCGCTCCGCTCGTCCGCGGGGAGTTCCCCGGGGACGCATGACCAACCCCCACGGCTACACCAACCCTGCTCCGCGACCCCGGATCCGGGACGAAGGTGCCGCAGATTTACCCCCCGGTGAAACCTGCGGCACCGTTGCTCCGCCACTACGGGCGCTGTGCCATCAACCGAGCGCGAACGGACCCAGGCGGCCACCTTCACCAGCCCTGAGCGGACCGACCCCGGCGGCCAACTTCACCGGCCCCCGGCTCCCGCGACTCCACAAACCGTAAGCGGGTCGTGCACAGGGGCCTCCAGCCGTTCGCCGCCAAGGAACAAGGCCGGAAATGGCCGCGATCGTACTCAGGTACCTGAGCTGCCGTTTCCGGCCGTTGACGAAGGCAGCGCGCGGCTGGTGGCCCCTGGGCGCGTTGCCCGGGGGCCCGGGGCTAGACGGGCTGACTTGCCGTTGCTCCCGCCTGACTCGATGTGGCTCCGTCCGAGGTCCAGACCCTCATGATGTCGCGCATCGAGAGAATCCCGATCAGTTCGCCGTCGCGGTAGACGGTGAGGTGGCGGATGCCCCGCTTGGACATTTCGGTTGCGGCGCGTTCCAGGCTCCACTCGGGTGAGGCGGTGATCACCTTTTCACTCATGTGATCGCCGACCTTCTCGGCATCGGGGTCGAGCCCCTCGCCCACCGCCCTGAGTACGTCACGCTCAGTCAGTATCTGGGGACCGGGCCATTCCTCGTGCTCGACGATCGCCGCACCAACCGACCGGTCGGCCATCTTCCGCGCGGCCTCGCGCAGGGTGTGATCCGGCCCCACACGGAGCACAACCTCAGACATTCCGACACTTACGCGCATCCGATCCCTTTCAACGGTTTGTAACGATCTTTGCCAGCGTAGCGGATTGTGCGGGATGTCTCAAACCGGCGGATCCGAGTGAAGACCGGGGAACGCGGGGGCCGCCGCGATATATAGAATGGCCGGGCTTCACCGATCGCCATGATGAAGAACAAGTTCTCGACCAAGCTTCCCGTCCTGCTCGCCTCAGTCGCCGTCCTCGGCGCGATCGTTGCGGGTTGTGGCACCACTTCATCGAACTCCGATCCGGAGAAGCTCGGATTCCAGGATCGAGGCCGTCAGCTCTTCAATGCGAACTGCGGCACCTGCCACGTTCTGGCCCAGGCGGCCAGCACTGGCACCCAGGGCCCCAACTTGGATGACGCTTTCGCCGCAGCCCGTGCCGCCGGCATGGATTCCGACACGATCAAGGGCATCGTCCGGGCCCAGGTTCACCGTCCGCAGGACGTCAACGGTGACTACCCCGGCGTGACCATGCCCGCCGGCATCCTCGAAGGCAATGACCTCGAGGACGTCGCCGCCTATGTCGCGGCCGTCGCCGGAGTTCCCGGCATCCAGCCTCCGAAAGCGCCCGGCGAGGGCCCCGGCGCCCAGATCTATGCCAACAACGGCTGCGGCAGCTGCCACACCCTCGCGGCCGCCCAGTCGGCCGGCACGCTCGGACCAAACCTCGACGAGGTAATCCCCACTCTGAGCAAGGCCGAGATCCACGAAGCGATCGTCGATCCGGGAGCGAAAATCACCGCCGGATACCCGAACGCGATGCCTTCCGACTACGCATCAAAGATCAGCGAACAGCAGCTGAACCAGTTGATCGAGTTCCTCATGTCATCAGCTGCGGCTGATGCCAAGGGCTGATTCCGGCGTCCTGAGCAGGATCCGTAACTTCACAATCTCGCCCGAGCGCTATCAGGCGGTGACCCTGATCGCCCTGGTTGCGCTGGTCACGATTGTGTTCACCGGCGCCGGGGTGCGGCTGACTGCTTCCGGACTCGGCTGTCCGGACTGGCCCAAGTGCTACGACCAGTACGTCGCTCCCGCCCAGATCAACGCCTGGATCGAGTACGGCAACCGGCTGATCACCGGGATCGTGTCGATCACCGTGATCGCCGCGGCGCTGCTCGCCTTCTTCCGGCGGCCCTACCGTTGGCACCTTGCCTTCTTCGGCGCACTGCTGCCGCTGGGCGTGATCGGTCAGGCCGTACTCGGCGCCTACGTCGTCTACAAGCACCTGCCCCCCGAGCTGGTGATTTTCCACTTCATCCTCTCGATGATCCTGATCGACGCTGCCTTCGCCCTCTTCTGGTGTTCCCGCTACGAGCCGGGCGAACGGCGATACTCGACCGACTGGATCAGCACCTGGGCGGTCCGCGCCCTGATCCCAATCGGTCAGCTGACAATCTTTCTCGGGACGATCACGACCGCTTCGGGCCCCCATCCGGGCGACCATGACGAAGAGCTGGTCCGCAGATTCGACTTCAAGGGCAAGGACACGCTCGAGTGGATCGTGCAGCGACATGCCGCCATGGCCGTGATCTTTGGCCTTTCGGTGCTGGCCGTGATCTTCATCGTCCGGCGCCGTGGTGGCGACCCGCGGGCCCAGAAACCGCTCCTGGTGACGATGGCGCTGATCTGCCTGCAGCTGGCGATCGGTCTTACCCAGTGGCTGCTCCACCTCCCGGCCGCCCTGGTCTGGGTCCATGTGGTGGTCGCGACCCTGCTCTGGGTCTCGGTCCTCTGGTCGGTTGCCACCGCCGGGCAGATCACTCCGGGGACCAAGGGAGCGCTGCGAAGGAAGCCGGATCCGGCGGTTTGACCGGGAAAGTCTTGCGGCGCACGGGCAATCTCCGCTCCGGAGGCTGGCGCTTGCAATCGCCGAAACCGGTCTGAACGCGGCCGATGGCAGACAGGCGGTCCGAAACCTGGTCAGGCCGGTCACAGGCGGCGTCGAGATCGCCGGGCAGGTCAACCAGCTGGATCACGGGAGTCGGCTCTTCGTCCTCGGCGGCGGCAAGGCAACGCTTCCGGTTGCGCAGGCCCTTGAAGAGACCCTTGGTGACCGGACCGAGGGCGGGGCCGTTGTGCTGCAGCGGGGCCACGGTCTCTCTCTCGATCGGCTCGAAGTCATGTACGCCGACCACCCCCTGCCTTCCCCGGACTCGGTACTCGCGGCCGAACGGATGGTTGAACTGGCCGACGGGGCGGGGCCGCAGGATCTGGTTATCACCTGCTTCACCGGTGGCCGCTCCGCCCTGCTCTGTCTGCCGCCGCCGGAAGTCGGTTTCGGGGACAAGCGGCGACTCAACGAGCTGTTGCTGGCTTCAGGCATGTCAATCACCAAGATCAACACGGTCCGCAAGCATGTTTCGCTGATCAAGGGCGGTCGTCTGGCTTCACGCATCGCGCCCGCAAGGATCGTCAACCTGACCGTCTCCGATGTGGCCGGGGATCCGCTTGACGTGCTTGCCGACCTGACCACCCGGGATTCGTCGACCCCGGACGATGCGCTGGCCACGCTGCGCGATTACGAGTTGCTCGGGAAAGTGCCGGCAAGCGTGATCAGGCACCTCGATTCATCGCAGGCCACCTCACCCGATCTGACCGGCCAGTCGATCGAGACGGTGATGCTGGTAAACGGACCGAGCGTCTGCGAGGCAATGGCCGAGGCAGCGCGGGAGTTCGAACTGGAACCGGTGATCGTCAGCACCACCCTTGAAGGCGAAGCGGTGAAGGTTGGCCAGACCCTCGCCCGGCTCGCCACCGAGAGCCCTCCGGGTACCGCCCTGATCGGCTGCGGCGGTGAGAGCACTGTCACGCTCGGCGAATCGGCGTTCGGGGCCGGCGGACCCAACCAGGAAGCCGCCCTTGCGGCTGCGAAGACGCTCGCGGGACGGGGTGCGGCAGGATTGTTTATCGACACTGACGGCTCGGACGGGGGCAGCCCCGCTGCCGGCGCCATTTGCGATGGAGACACCGCCATGAGAGCCCGCGAGCGCAACCTGGACCTTGACCACGCTCTGGCCGCTCACGCCTCCGGCAAGCCTCTCAGCGCCCTTGGGGACCTCGTGGAGACGGGTCCCACCGGTACCAATGTCAACGACCTGTTCGTCATAGTCACCGGCGAAGGTTGAACCGCAAAGTGAAGGAGCAGCAATGAAGGCCCATCCCGTTATCGAACAGCTCGATGTCGATCCCCTGGATCCGGATCAGGTCGTCTCAGGCGAACCCGAGACTTCGGAGCTGACCCTGCTCGAAACGGATGACGAGGGAACCTCGGGGCTCTGGCAGCTGACCCCGGGAACTGTGACTGACACCGAGGTCGACGAGTCCTTTCTCGTCCTGAGTGGCCGTGGCCAGGTCATCTTCGAGGATGGCAGTCGTATCCTGCTGGAACCGGGAGTGACCCACCGCTTCAGCGGCGGAGAGAAGACCACCTGGACCGTCGAGAAGACGATCCTCAAGGTTTACTGGATCGCCTGAACGACCTTGTCGCGCCGGGGGGCTACTCGTCGTCTTCGGGGCTGCCGAGCTGATGCTTCAGTCCGCGGAAGATCGGCACGCTGACCACTCCCAGCAGAATGAGCGTCCAGATCACCGCGGCCAGCGGCGAGATGATCTTGGCTACAGCGCCGATCGAGATCGCGGCGATCAACACGACGACCAGCCAACTGAATGCCGCCCCCTCCGATTCGAGGGGATTGCCCAGGTTCAGACCGAACTTCTCATCCCGTGCGGGCACGGGCGACTCTTCGGCAGTTCGGCCATCGGGCTCCGTTTGGCCAGGTTCGGCATTTTCCGGCGAAGTCATCTTCAGGGACCATCGCATTTCTTGCCGGCGGCCGCCCTGCAGGCCGCGTCGCTCAACGAGCGCTCGAGATCGAGCCTCTTGTTCTCTTGCGCCAGCTTCAAGCCGGAGGGCGCATTGCTGAAGGACGAGTAGTACTCGTCACCGTCGGTGAAATGGTTGATCTCGTCCCGGTTGGGGAACTGGCCGTCGAGGTTGTCGGCGTCGGGACCGAAAGAGAAGGTGAATTCGAGGCCGCCCCCGGGGGCCGACGGAACCGTGCCGCTCACGACCCCGGGCTGATCGGCGTCGGAAGGGTCGAGCCGGGCCCCGGCATCGAGCCGCATCACCTTCTCCCGGAACTGGTCAGCGTTGTCGTTGCTGCTGTCACCACGACAGGCCGACAGACCCATTGAAGCCACAAGAAGGCAGGAGAGTACGCCAACCCTGAAAATCACAGATCCATTCTAGGCTTGGGTGGATGTTTGGGCGGGTGTAGCTGCCGTCAGCGACCGGAACAGGACCGGCATGAGCGCCACTCCAGGTGGAGCCATTCGCATTTTGGCGTTGCCTGGGCTTAGCGCCTACTCGGCGTGCTTCCCAATCTCCCGTGAGCCTGATCGCCTGATGGAACCGACGCCAATGAGGACCAGGCCGATCACCAGGACAGCTAGCCAGATGGTCATCTCGACCGGGCCAACGTTGGCCCCCAAGGCAGCCCCGAGAATCACCAACCCGATCATCAGAACAATCAATATTGCCGAGCTTCTAAGCCAACTCCTGAAATCCACCGGGATCACCCTCCGTAGTTGTTGGCATCCACCCTAACGGGCGAGACGGCCCTCGCCCGGATGACCCGACCAACGCATCCACTGGCGCATCAACATGAAAAGGCCAAGGCGGGGGAACCGGTCAGGGCCGCGATTCCCCGCTCCCAGCCAGGGAAAACCGGAGCCGGGTCAGATGATGTAGACGGCGAGGAACACGATGATCCACATGATGTCGACGAAGTGCCAGTAGATCCCTGGCACCTCGACACCGAGGTGGTCCTTCTGCTCCGGCCCGAAGTGGCCGCGGTAGGCGCGAATGTTGGCGAAGGTCAGCAGCAGCAGACCGACGAAGACGTGGGCACCATGCAGGCCGGTGAGGCTGAAGAAGATCGAACCGAAGGCACCGTCACGGGGCGTGAAGCCGATGTGGATGTATTCGTTGATCTGGATGAAAAGGAAGGTCGCGCCGAGCAGCCAGGTCGTGGTCAGGCCGAGCTTGAGGCCACGATGGTTGTTGTGCTTTATCGCCTCGAGTGCGTAATGGATCGTGAACGAGGAAGAAACCAGGATGCAGGTGTTGATGCCGGCGATCAGGACCGGGAGCTCGACCCCCTCCGGCGGCCAGGAGGCCGGGTCGGCGACAACCCGCAGGAAGAAGTAGGCGGCGAAGAAGGCGCCGAACAGCATCACCTCGGAGAGGATGAAGAGCAGGATCCCGAGGATGGTCCGGTCGATCCGGGCGCTCTGATGCGCCTCCGGCGGGCCGTGATGATGGTCGTCCACGTGGCCGTGGGCCGCGATACTGGCGCTTTCCATCTCTATGCCTCGCTCTCTTCAGCGTTCGAATCTTCGGCCGCTTCGCCTTCGGCGACTACGGCGGCAACAGCCTGAGGCGGACGGCCGGCCTCGTGGTGGACGACCGGCTTGTCTGTGATCTCGCGGACCCGGCCGACCAGATCCTGTTTTAGCCAATGCGACTCCTCGCCGCTCAGGGTGGAGATCAGTACCTCGTCGACCCGGTAATGCTCGATCGCGTTCTTCACGGCATCAAACGGATCCGGGCTCATCGGCTGGCCGGTTGCGTCGATGTCAGCTTTGTAGAGCTTGGCCATTACTGCGGCGAGGTTTCGGGCAACAGTTGCCTCGGAGACATCGTCGGCGGCCGGAGCGATGATCGTGTAACGGTGCGGGCGCTCGCCGGAGCGGTCAAGCAGCCGTTCCTGAAGATCCTCGCTGGTCAAGGTCCGGTTGGCGACGACCAGGGTATGGGTCACGTTCATGCTGATCGAGTCGTCCTCGATCCGGACCGGAATGTGGGTGATCTTCGTGACGTTGCCGTAGGTGATTTCGGCCCAGGACAGAAGGTCCCTCCTGGTCAGGCCGAAACGGAAATCGTAGGTGCAGGAAAGCAGCACCTCGGCCGGGCGATGGCTGCGAATGGCGTCACCGAGGGCGAGGTCGTATTCGGGGTCGAGCACCTCGCCGATCGCTTCGATGCCGAACTCATCAAGCACCGCGAGCGTGACATCCACCCGGGCCCGGGCCGCCTCGGCCCTTTCCTCGGGATCGAAAAGCTGACCGACCGACGGCTGGTTCTGCGGAGCGACCACCACAACATAGGAGGCGTCCGCGGCCTTCTCACGGGCAGCCTCAAGCAGCTTGCGGCCACCGGCAACCTCGTTGAGGAAGATGAGAAGCGGCTGGCTCATGAAGGCACAGTCACCGTACTTGGCTTGGTTTCGGGCACTTCCGCCCCTTCGCCTTCACCACCCATGATCGCGTGACGCGCACCCGGGGTGCCGTATTCATAGGGGCCGCCGACGACTCTCGGGATCTCATCGAAGTTGAAGACGGGCGGCGGCGAGGAAACCTGCCACTCGATCGAGTTCGCGCGCCAGGGGTTGGGGCCGGCCTTGGGGCCGAACCGCCAGCTGACGATCATGTTGTAGAGGAAGATCAGCTGAACCGCGCCGAGCACAAAGGCGGAAACCGAGATCAGCAGGTTCCAGTCTCCGTACTGCGATGCGTAATCGGCAACACGACGGGGCATGCCGTCCATCCCGATCCAATGCATCGGGATGAAGGTCATCCAGGTGCCGACCAGGGTACCCCAGAAATGGATGCGGCCGAGGCGCTCGTCATACATGCGACCGGTCATTTTCGGGAACCAGTGGTAGATACCCGCGAAGATCGTGAAGACCGAACCGCCGAAGAGCACGAAGTGGATGTGGGCGACCACGAAGTAGGTGTCCGACACGTGGATGTCGATTGGGATCATCCCGAGCATCACCCCGGAAATACCGCCAACGGTGAAGGTGATGATGAACGCCAGGGCGAACAGCATCGCGGTCGAATACGTGTGGATCTTGCCGTAGAAAAGGGTTCCCAGCCAGGAAAAGACCTTGATGCCGGTCGGCACCGCGATCAGCATGGTGGTGATCATGATCGGCACCCGCAGCCAGCTGAACATGCCGGCGACGAACATGTGGTGGGCCCAGACCGAGTAACTCAGCACGACGATGCCGATCAGGGCAAGGGCCATGAGCCGGTAACCGAAGACCGGCTTTCGGGCGTGGGTGGAAATGATCTCCGAGATGATCCCGAAGCCAGGCAACATCATGATGTAGACGGCCGGGTGTGAGTAAAACCAGAAGATGTGCTGGTAGGAGATGACGTCTCCGCCCTCGAGGAAGTTGAAGAAGTTCATCCCGAGGATGCGGTCGAAGAAGACCATGAACTGGGCACCGGCGACGAAGGGGGTTGCTCCGACGACCAGCAGCGAGGTCGAGAGGTTGGCCCAGACCAGCAACGGCATCCGCCAGAGATTCATGCCGGGCGCACGCATGGTGATGATGGTGACCAGGAAGTTCAGGGCGGTGGCGATCGAGGAGGCTCCGGCGAACTGCACGCCGATGTTGAAGAAGGATTGTCCGAGCGGAGCGCCGGTCGAAAGCGGCGCATAACCCGTCCAGCCGGCGTCGAAGGAACCACCCGGCGCCAGGAAGCTGCCGAGGAAGATCAGGCCGGCGATCGGGAGCAGCCAGAATGAGAGCGCGTTGAGGCGCGGGAAGGCCATATCAGGGGCGCCGATCATCAGCGGCAGGACGTAGTTGGCGAGCCCCGCGAAGACCGGGATGATAAAGAGGAAAATCATCACCACGGCGTGAGTCGAGAAGAGACCGTTGAAGGTGTTGGCGGCGACGATCTGGGTGCCCGGCTGGGCCAGCTCGGCCCGCATCAAGAGGGCGAGCAGGCCGCCGACGAGGAAGAAGAAGAGGGTGGTGACGACGTACTGGGTGCCGATCACCTTGTGGTCGGTATTGAACTTGAAGTAATCCTGCCACTTGGTGGCACCATGGCCGGAATGGTCTTCGGGAATGGTCGGTTTGCCAGCTGCCCAGCGGAACCAGTAATCGAAAGCCCCGAAGCCGAAGAGGAAGCCGAAGGGCGCAGTGATCAACGGCACCACGACCTGCGGGTACCCGGTCTGTTCGGTCTGGAAGGCGTCGAGACCCGAAAGCAGGCGCAGTCCGACCACGAGGCAGAATCCGAAGGCAGCCCCGAGCACCAGCCCGATCGCACCCCTGTACCAACCTGGTTGCCTGATTGCCACTGCCATTACTTGACCTCCATCATCGGGTTACGGAGCAGGCTCATCACTGTTCGATGACCCCGCTTCCTTCAATGCCCCCGGACTTCTCTTCTTTCTTCAACTGATCCGCGTCGTATTGATCGGTCGTCTTCAGAATATCTTCCGGCACTTCCGTGGTCTGCTTCTTCAGCCAGGCTTTGTACTTGGCCTCGGACTCGACCACCACGGTGGCTCGCATCGTGGTGTGACCGAGCCCGCAAAGCTCGGCGCAGATCAGCGAGTAGGTGCCTTCCTTGTCGGGAGTCACCACCACATCGGTTTCCAGCCCCGGCACCGCATCCTTCTTGATTCGCCATTCGGGCACCCAGAATGAATGGATCACGTCCTGCGCCTGCAGGTCGAAGATGACCTGACGGTCAACCGGAACATGCAGCTCGCCCTCGCTCCATTTGTTGCCATCTTCCGGGTAACCGAAGGTCCAGGCGAATTGCTGGGCGTAGGCATTGATGTGAAGCGCGTCAGCGTCGGTCTTCTCGATGTCATCGAGGACCGCCCACGAATAACCGGCGAGGCCGAGCACGATGATCACCGGAATGATCGTCCAGATGATTTCCAGCCTCGTGTTGCCGTGGATCGGCAGTCCGTCGCTTTCGTCGCCCGGCTTGGCCCGCCACTTGATCAGGGCATAGCCAAGGGCGACACAGACGATCGCAAAGATGAAGGAGGAAAGGACGATGGTGACGTCGAGCAGCGTGTCGATCGGTTTGGCCGCGGTCGAGGCTTCATCGCCGAACCAGTTGAACTGGAGGAGAATCACTGACTGGACCACGCCGAGAACGATTACGGCGAGCACCATTTTCAAAATCGGGAGACGAGTCATGAGGCGCCCGCCATTCTATTGGAGCCGGGGACGAATGCTCTCTGACCCCCGCTCAAGATTTGCCGACTTTTCGAACTTGGCCTGCTGATGCGGAAATCACGTCTCTTGCGACACCCTGCCAACTCCAATTCCTATCGGCTGACTCGGCAATGTTTTGCCCGATCCTGAGCCGTTCGGAAGGCTCCAGCGCCAGCCAGCGATTGACTTTGCCGGCCAGCTCGGCGACCGCACCGGGGCCGAGCGGGAGGCCGATCATCGGCCCCACCTCGGGGACCTCTTCGGCCAGAGTGCCGGTGACCTCGGCCAGGCCGGAGTGTTCGGCGCAGACCGGAAGCACGCCGGAAGCAGCGGCTTCGGCAGCCACCATGCCGAACGCTTCGGGAAAAGTAGAGGGCACGATCATCGAATCGGCGGCCGGAACGACCCGGGCCACCTCGTCGTGTTCGAGCCGGCCGGCGAAGGAGATGGAGCCGGCGGCGGCGGTGCCCGCCTCGTCGTAACCGGCCGGGGGCTGGTTGAAGAAGGTGCCCAGATAGGCGAGGGGTGCCTCTTCCCCGCCCTCGAGTCCGCGCCCGACCATTGCGATGTCCCGGGCGGCCTCAAGATCGCCTCCGGTCACTGCGGTGGCCAGGGCGCGAAGCCCCATCTCGTAGGCCCCGAACCCGACCAGCAAGAGGGTCGCACCCGGGTTCTGGCGATGGATCAGCGGCCATGCGGCGATGATCAGATCGACTCCCTTGGAGACGATCAGCTTGCCGACGAAGATCACCCGCGGGCCCGCCGCCGATTCGAATTCGGCCAGCGCCGACACCGCCTCGTCCGCGTCGCGGCCAAATGTGGTCGATGGTGGTTCAACCGCAATCTCCTCGCGTAGTTCCGCGATTCGCTTCTCGTGCTCGCCGGGGGCCAGCGGCGCGAAGGCCGCGGTATCGACACCGGGCGGGCCGAAGCCGGTCTTCTCTTCAAGACCGAGTCCCGGAATCGCCTCCCACATCGAAGCGGCCGTGTGATGCGAGCCGACCAGGACCGCTGCTGCCGGGTCCAGGCCTTCCGCCGCCCAGGGTACGAAACGCGGGTTCGGCTTGATCGTGTACTCGAGATCGGAACCGTGGTTCTTCACCGCATAAGGCCTGACCCCCGAGCGAGCCAGGATCACCGGGCCCATGATCAGGTGATTGGCCAGCGCCGCCTCAACCCCGCCGGCCTGCCGGTCAACCGCCTGGACCGCAGCCACGTTTACGCCGACGTAGTGCTCGATTTCCTCGTCGGTCAGCCTGGGGAAGGCCCTGGCCTCGAAGCCCTCGTAAGGATCCTCGACGTAGACCGGCAGGAGCGATCCAATCGGCGGGCGGTAGACCGTGACTGACCCTTCGCCTTCCGCAGAGCGCAGTCCACGGACCGAAAGCGCTCCGATCCCGCCATCGCCTGCGTCCGGCCAGGTGCCGACAGCGTTCACCCATTCCAGATTCCCGGCCTCCCGGTCCTGGCAAAGCAGGTGCACCTCGTGGCCGAGGCCGGCCAGTGCCCTGGCCAGGTTGGCGTTGTAGATGTTGCTTCCGGTCCCCCGCAGCAGGTACCCGTGAAAGATGAGGATCTTCATTGACGGTTATTCTCCCCCTTGATGACGACTGAAAACGAAACCACCGCCCCGACCTACCGCCTTCGCGCTGCCGCCTCCGGCCGCGAGGCGATCGCTCCCGTCCGTGAAGGAGTCGTCTACCGGGACGCCGAAACCGGCGAAGAGATGGAGCCCGTGGCCGCCGTTCTGCCCGGGGACGGAGCCGGATCGGCACTGCCCCGCACCCCGGTGAACCTCCGAGTCTGCCGCCGCTGCGAGCAACTCACCCCCCGCGACCTCGCCAACTGCGAGTTCTGCGGGCTGCCTGCTTCCTAACGAGCTACGACCGTCGCCTTGTAAAGCAGGCGACCCGCGTCGTAGTAGCAGCCGTAACGCTTGGTCGAGTTGACCTTCTGCTGCGGATGAGACTTCTGCAGGGCCTCGTTGGGACGGTCGAAGGCATCGGTTCCGATCCCGCAAAGACCCGGCGCGCGGCTGCCCCGCCAGGTGTTGTACTTGCGGGCGTTGGCACAGCGGGCGGGATTGACCAGACCTCCGCTTGGCGAGTTGTTGCAGGCGTAGGGAACCCAGAAGGCCGGGGCCCAGGTCGGGATGGTCAGGGCCACGATGTCGCCCTTGATCACGTTCAGCGGTTTGATCGCGAACTTGATCTCGGTCCCGAAGTAGCGGTTGAGGAGCTGGGTGCCGCTGGCCCGGATCAGCCGGTAACGCGGCGGGTATTTGGGCCCGTTCTTGACTTTGCGGAGAATCGATATGCGGGCCTTCGAGGGCTTGCCAAACAGCATGTTGAAATAGGGCTGCTGGGCCGGACCGTACTTCTGGCTGTCCTTTTTCAGCGGATTTGAAAGCTGGATCGACCAGGCGATCACCTTGCCCTTGTTGAAGGGCACAATGAAGTTCTTGCCCTGGCTTCCCTTCTGGAAGACCTGGAACCCGGTGATCTTGCCTTCGGCGACGCAGGCCCTCGGACCAACCTTGGTGCCGCAGTTCGGGGTGACCCGGTTCTTGGTGGCCCCGAGCAGAACCCGGCGATTGCTCTTGCCGTCGGCCTGGCTGAAGACGCCAGCGAAAGAAAGGCAGGCCAGGAGGCCCAGGATGGCTGCCAGGAGCGCGCCGACTCGAAGGGCCGGGCGGCTCACGCGTTGTGAACGAGATTCGGCCATATATGAAGCAACACCGAGGCTACGCACTCGTTGCGGAAGTTCAAGTCGCAGGATGTCGCGGGAAATCCCGCCCGGACCGGTTTCGCTCCGAACGACCCCGGGTCTCCCCGGGCAGGAAGAGGTCTCAGCGGCCGACGATCAGGGCCGAGTACAGCAGCACGTTGCTGCCGTAATAGCAGCCGTACCTGCGGATCGAATCGACTTTGGTCTGCGGGGCGGTCTTGTCGAGCTGCTCGGTCGGAACCCCGTTCACGGCGAGCGAACAGGTGGCCGGATCATCCTGCGGGACCCGGCTGCCGCGCCAGGTGTAGCGCTCGCGGGCCTGATTGCAGCGGCCGGGATCAAGGTCACCGTAAATGGTTGCGTTGCAGGCGCGCGGTGACCAGAGAGCCGGGGCCCAGGTCGGGATGGTGAGCGCCACGACATTGCCCTCGTACACGTTGAGCGGCCTCTCCAGGGCGAAGGTGACCCTGGTGCCGAAGTACGGGTTGAGGATCTCGATCGGGCTCTTGCGGACCATCTTGAAGCGAGGCCCGCCCTTCTTCTTTTTCTCCACCTGGCGGAGAATCGAAATGCCGGCCTGAGACGGAGCCCCGAAGAAACCGTTGAAGGCGGGAAGCTGAGCCTGCTGCTTGTCACCCTCGAAGAAGACGTCTTTGCGGGTCGGATTGGCCAGTGAAATCGACCATGCGACCAGCTTGCCGTTGAACGGCACCACGAAATTCCGGCTCGGATACAGCGAGCTCAGGGACTGGAAGGCGGTCACCTTCCCTTCGACCGTGCAGTCGCGGCTGAAATCCTTGCCGCAGTTCGGGGCAAGGGTGGCCAGGTTCTTGGCGCCAAGCTCAATCCGCTGGGTCGATTTGGCTTCCGCATGGGGAGCCGCGACCAGCAGCAGAAGGGCCGCGATGGCGGTCAGGAACGCGAGAATCCGGGCGACCCGGAGGCCGTCAGTTGTGAGGGGGGAGCGAAGCATCGAATACTGGAACACGGTTGGGTGCCTCAATGTTGCGCTTCGGGGCCGGCCGGGCCCCGGTCGTCACAGGTGTTACTTGTAGCGGTAGGTGATGCGGCCGCGGGTCAGGTCGTAGGGCGACAGCTCGATCTTGACCCGGTCCCCGGGGAGAATGCGAATGTAGTGGCGGCGCATTTTGCCGGAGATGTGGCCGAGGACCTCGTGGTCGTTGTCAAGCTTGACCCGGAACATCGTATTCGGGAGGGCTTCGGTGATTTCACCCTCCATTTCGATCTTTTCTTCTTTAGCCATGCGGAGGTGAGGCTACTACTCACTCGGCTTCGAGGAAGCCACGGGCATGCTCTACAGCTTCGTTTGCATCGCTTATCTCACCGGCGAAGCGCGCCGCCGCGAGCTCGTTCATCACCCTGCCCAGTTCGGGTCCCGGCTCGATCCCCAGTTCCGCAGCCAGCTCGTTGCCGGGGAGAAACTGTGGTGGCGGGCCGTTCCGGTCCCAGTCAAGCGCGAAACCGACCATGTCGCGGGCCAGTTCCAGGTGCCCGGCGACCATCTCCTGGCTGGCGATCGAGGCGGTTCCCCTTGCCGCCAGCCGGTCGGCGACCGTGAGCAACGTCACATCGAGAGCAACCGGGTCGGTGTGATCGAGGTACGAGAAGATATGGCGTTTTTGAAGCGGCATGCTGGGGACCATGAACCCGAGAATCAGGTGGTGTCGGGTCAGGTCAGACATATATCCGACCAGTTTCCGACTGGCCCTGAGATCCCGGAACCTGGCCCCGATCTGCTCGGCCCCCAGGCTGTCATGGCCACGAAAGGAGACGAAACCCCCCTCTTCGCTGCGGGTCTGGGGTTTGGCCGAGTCGTGAAACAGGGCTCCCAGCCTCAGCGCCACGCCGCGGGAGGCACCGTCCGCGAGGGGCCGGGACAGGTATTCGGATACCTGCGGCGCGTGTTCTCCGGTGAAGCGCTCGAGGTCGGATTCGATCCGGAGGATCCCCTCGACCACTTCCATCGTGTGGCCGTATACATCGAGATGGTGATTCGGACCCTGGACGACCCCGTGAAGGTCGCCGATCTCCGGCAGGAGCCAGTCGAAGAGGCCGATCCGGTCCATTGCGGCCAGACCGGCCAGCGGATCGGGCGATCCGATCAGCAGGATCAATTCGGCCAGGGTCCGTTCACCGGCCGGTTCCTCCGAACGAGGGGCGGCCTGACGGGCCAGGGCGGCGGTCGATTCCTCGATCTCCCACCCGAACTGGGCGCTGAGACGGGCGGCCCGCATGATCCGCAACGGGTCATCGGTGAATGAAGCCGGCCCGCAGGAGCGGATCAGGCCGCTTTCCAGATCACCGAGACCTCCCATCGGGTCCAGGGCCTGACCGTCCTCCAGCCCGACCGCGATCGCTCCGACCGTGAAATCACGCAGGGCGAGGTCCTGCTCGATTTCCGGAGCCCTGAGTTCAGCCAGGTCCACCTGCCAGGCGTCGTCGCGATCTTTCACCCGCCAGGCGGGGAAGTCTTCCGACAGCTCGAAGGCGACACCGTCGAGCACCCCGGCGATCTTCCGGGCCGGTCCTTCGGGTGGCCCCGCGACAGCCAGGTCGAGGTCGTTCACCGTCCGTTCGAGGGCGATGTCACGAACCGCACCGCCGACCAGCCAGGCCGGTGTGCCGGCAAGTGCCTCACGAATCCGGTCGACCCGCGGTGCGGCCATGGCCCGTTGCCCAAGCGTCTCGAGATCGGGCAGACTCAATTCGGCCCGCTGCCTGTGCCGACCCGCGGGACCCGAGGCGAGATTCCGCAGGTCACCTCGTAGTTGATGGTTCCCAGCGGCACCGCGATCTGTTCGGCAAGTATCGCCTCGTCGCCCTGGGCACCAATCAGGGTCACCTCGTCGCCCACCTTCGCGCCGGAATCGGGACCGAGGTCAACCGTGATGTTGTCCATCGAGACGGTTCCCGAAATCGGGTAACGGTCGCCGCCGATCAGCACCTCGCCCCGGTTCGAGAGCCCGCGACGGACCCCGTCCCCGTAACCGACCGGAACCGTAGCCACCCGGGTCGGACTTTCCGCCCGCCAGGTCCGACCGTAACCGGCGCTCTGGCCGGGTTCGAAATCCCTGACCGCGGCAACCCAGGAGTGAAGCGAAAGCACCGGCCGCAGGTTGTGATCGGCCGGATCGTTGCCGAAGGGGTCCATTCCGTAGATCGCCACGCCCGGGCGGACCATGTCGAAGTGACTTGAAGGATCGGCGATCATCGCGGCGCTGTTTGCAGCGTGAAGTTTCACTTCGGGGAACTCCCGGCGGGCCCTCTCCCCCAGTTCGGCCAGCCTGACACTCTGTTGACCCAGAAAGGAACGGTCGGGCTCGTCGGCGGTGGCGAAGTGGGTCCAGATTGCTGCCAGCCGGAGGTTCGGATGGGCTTCGGCGGTTCGGGCGAGCTCCAGTACGAGTTCCGGATCGGTCGTGCCGAGGCGGCCCATGCCGGTGTCGTACTTGACGTGTACCCCGACCACCAGACCGGCCGCCGCAGCCTGATCGGCCAGGGTGGCGAGAAAGCCAGGCTCCCAGGCCGAGACGTCGGCCCCGGCCGAAATCGCCATTTCGATCTCGCCCGGTGCCAGGGCCCCGAGCACGAGCAGGGGCACATCCGGAGCGACGCTCCGGGCCAGCACCGCCTCGGAGGCCGTGGCGAAGGCGATCCGGTCGGCTCCGGCCTCCGCCACCGCGCCGACGCAGTGAAGCGCGCCGTGACCGTAGGCGTCGGCCTTGAGGACCGGGCACAGTTCCACTCCCGGCGTCAGGCGCGACTTCAACTCGCGACAGTTGTGGCGCAGATTGCCGAGATCTATGCGGGCTTCCGCCCGCTCGTACATCAGGCCCCTGTGAGGGCGGCCAGAACGTCTACCCGGGTGACCACGCCGACCAGTCGGCCCTCGTCATCGACTACCGGCAGGCGATTGTGCTTCTTCTCCGAAATCAGGCGGCCGGCATGCTCGGCCGGCTCGTCGGGGCCGACCGTGATCGGGTCGGCAGTCATCATGTCGGCGGCCGTCGCGGCAAATGCCTTCTTCGCCCGCTCCTCCCAATGCTTGGTCGATTCGAGGAAGACGATGCCGCCCATGATGTTGACGTAATGGGGCAGGTGAAAGTCCGAGTCCTCGTTGGAGATCACCAGATCGGATTCGGTAACGATTCCGAGCACCTTGCGGGTCTCGTCGACCACGGGAACTCCGGGCAGGTCATTGGTCTGCAGGGTCTCGATCACGCTCTGGATCGTGTCATCCGGCGAGACGGTCGCGGGCTCGCGATCCATGATTTCGGCAATGGTCGGCATCGGCCGCAGCTTATTTCATCCAGCCGGTGGAATCATCGCCCGGGGAATCGCCCGGATCACATCGCCGGCGATCACGCCGTCCCGGTTTCCGATCTCGAGGGTGGCAATTTCACCGGCGGCAGCATGGGTGAAAACCGCCGCGGATGCCGCTTCGAATACTCCCAGCCCCCTGGCGAGGAACCCGCCAGTGATCCCGGCCAGCACGTCACCGGTTCCGGCCGTGGCCAGGGCCGGAGCCGGGAGAGTGTTCACCGCGATCCGCTGACCGTCGGTGACAATCGTGTCGTCGCCCTTGAGGACGACCACTGCGCCGGCTTTGGTTGCGAGGTCGCGGGCCGACCGGAGCCGGTGAGCGGAAACTTCGGCTGAATCCAGACCGAGCAGCCTTGCCGTTTCGCCGGCATGCGGCGTGAGCACGGTCGCGGCCGGCCGCTTCGCGAGGGAGGAGAGATCCGTGCCAAAGGTCGAGAGCGCGTCGGCGTCCAGCACCAGCGGCGCCCCGCAGTCGGCCGCCACCGCTTTGACCAGGGCCGCTGTGCTGACTTCGCGGCCGACTCCGGAACCCAGCACCACGGCGGCGGCGCCGTCGATGTGCTCGAGGATTTCCCCGGCCTGCTCCTGCATCAGGCGGTCGGTCCCGGACCCGAAGCCGCTGGTCATTACCTCGGTCAGCTTGGCTTCGAAGATGTCCTCGAGCCCGCCGGGCACCGCCGCCGTGGCATACCCCGCTCCGGCCCGGATCGCGCCTTCGGCGGCCAGACAGACCGCGCCGGTCAGCCCGCGGGAACCACCCACGATCGATACCCGGCCGGAGGTGAATTTGTTCGAATCCGCACCCCGCCTCGGCAGCAGATCGAGCACGCCGGCACGGATCGCCCCGCCCGCGGTCGGCGCCGGAGCGCCATCGGGAATGCCGATCGGGATCACCTCGACCGGGCCGCAGAGGTGCTTGGCCGGAGCGATCAGATGACCGAGCTTGCGCTGATGGAAGGTCACCGTGCGGTCGGCCCGGACAGCCTTTTCAGAGGCTTCTCCGGTCGAGGCGTTGACACCGGAGGGAACGTCGCAGGCGATCACCGGCAATCCCGATTCATTGATCGCCCCGATCGCTGTTTCAACAGGATCGCGAGGCTCCCCCTCGAATCCGGTGCCGAGCATGGCGTCGATCACCACCCCCTTCAGGGAGGAAGCCGAGAGCTGCCCCTCGAGAACCCGGGCGATCCCCTCGGGCAGGCGGTCGAAATTGGCTTGGGAATCCGGGCTGAGGTCGTCCCGATCACCAAAGAGAATGACTTCCACATCGAAGCCGGATTCGGTCAGGTGCCGGGCGGCGACCAGGCCGTCACCCCCGTTGTTGCCCTTTCCGCAGACCACGGTGACCGAGCCACTTCCGACCCTCAGCGAGTCCCCTCCGGCAGGCGTGGCCCGGTCGCGCCCTCCGGCCAGCTCCGCAGCCGCCCTGGCCAGACCCCGGCCGGCGGCCTCCATCAGATCCAGCGACGGAACTCCGGCTTGCTCGATCGTCCAGCGGTCCGCTGCGGCCATTCCGGCCGCGTCGTAGACCGGGTCGAGCCAGCCCTCCATCAGCGGTTCCCGACGATCGCGACTGCGGCGGCCATCTCTTTGGCGTGAGTGAGGCTCACCAGCACCGAGTTGCTGCGGTCACCCGCCTGCTCCCGTGCCCGGCCCGAAAGCCGGATTTTCGGAGCAGGGTCTGCTTCGTCGCCGGCCACCACCTCGATCTCCTTCAGGCTCGTTCCCGGACCGAGCCCCAGCGCTTTCACCACTGCTTCCTTGGCCGCAAAGCGGGCCGCCAGATGCCGGCCCGGGCGCCCCTTTGCGGCCGAATACTCGAGTTCGGCCTCCGTGAACAGCCGGCCGGCGAGGCGGGGATGGCGATCGAGAGCCCGCTCGATGCGGGCCACCTCGATCAGATCCATCCCCACCCCTTCGGCCATTACCTGTTTCGATCTCCTGCTTCTTACTCGAGCCCCTACTTGTTGAGGCCCAGGTTGAACTCGAAGGTGCCTTCCCCGTCACTTGAGCCGGCTGCCATGTACTCGAACTTCCTGACCACGTTGGCGATCTGCTTCGCGTCCGGATCGCCCGGAGTTTCGTTGACGATCAGCTTCGCGATGTTGGCCGGGTCAGCGAACATGTCGAGCCCGGCGGTCTCGGTCGAGGCGTCGGCCGCCTTGAAGGCGTCACTGTCGGCCAGGGTCTGACCGCCGCCGGTCAGGGCGTTCAGCGAAGCCTTCATGCCGACGCCGATCACCATCCGGTCTCCCTTCACACCGACCACGATCGGCCGCCCGGGAAGATCCGGCGTGAACACCCGGAATCCGGCCACGCCACCCGGCAGCGGCCGGACGCTGGCGTCTCCGGCCAGGCCGATCAGCGACGAGATGCCCCGGAGCGAGCTCTCGATCGGCTTGATGTCCGAGCTGGTGGCAACCAGGGCACCGCCGAGGGTCTTCTCGGAATTGCCGTTCACGAAGAAGGCCACCGTCTCGAGCGAGCCGAGGATCCCCTTGATGTCGATCTGGCCGGATGCCTCGTTGATGAACTGGTCGACCTGTCCCGGTTCGAGCACACCCGGGATGCCTTCCTCGTTCAGGGCGTCGATGATCTTCGTCGCGTTCGAGCCGACGTCACCGGACCCGGTCGCGAAAATCGTGTTCGCAGGGAAGGTCTCGATCACCGAGGTGGGGTCCCCGCTGGTCAGGTCCGAACCGGCGTTGCTGTAACCCTGCATCGAAATCTCGTTCGATTCGGGCACGAGGCTGACCACCGTCCCGCTCCCTTCGAGGTCGATGCCGAGGGCGGAGTAGAGACCACCAAGGTCGAGTCCCTGATCTTCGATCGCCTTGAGGTAAGGATCGTTGGAGACGAAGACAGAGGCGAGGGCACCGTCCGCCACGTGAGAAGAAAGGTCGGAGAAGGCGTCGGTATCGGCCAGGTTGTCGCCCTTGGATGCGTCGACTGCCGCCTTGAACTCTTCTTCCGAAGAGCCGATGACCACGTTGTCATCAACGATGCCGACGGTCGTACCGTCGTCCTTGGAGACCTTGTAGGAGAAGCCCTCGTAATCACCGTCGGTCGAGCCGCTGTCGGTGTTCGCCTGCTTGTCAATGAAGGACTGGGCCGCGTCGGTGTCGGTGGTCTGAACCACCAGCCCGAACTTTTCGCCGTCCGATCCGGAGTCGTAGCTCGTCATGCCGCTGTCGTCAGAGGTCAGCGAGGAAAGCTCGTCGCTGCCGAGTGAAGAGCCGTTGGCCAGGTCAGCCGGGTCGAACTGGACGAAGACGGCCGCGTCCTCACCGAGCCAGGGCTTCACATCCGCATCGAAACTGACGTCGCCGTTGCTTTCGCTGTCGATGCTGTCCTTGATCAGATCGCCGAGGTTCACGCCGGCAAGCGTGTCGGTGATCGAGTCGATGTTGGCTGCGACATCGCTGTTCGGCTGAACGGCTCCCTCAATGTAGACCGGCACATCCGCTGGCGCGTACTTGGCGAGCTCGTTCGCACCGGAGTCATCAGAGCTGCTTCCGCAGGCGCTGATCGCGAAGGCCGCCAGACAGGCGGCAAGAATGGACGGGACTGAGTACTTCTTCAATTGACTGGGCATGGCCGAAATCCTAACGCCGATCCTTGCGAAATTCTTGCGGCTCCGAATTCCAGTCCCGCACCCACTCCCCACCTCTTCCGCGAGATCCCACTTTGCGCCGCATACCGGCACAAAGTGGGATCTCGCCGCACTTGTCCCCGTTCAGACCGCAGCCAGGACCTCCCGACGCAACTTCAAAGCCTCGATCACCCGCTCGATCACCGCACCCGGATCAGCGGCGAACTCCGCATAGGTCACCCGAATCACGATCAATCCGCGGGATTCGAGGTACATCTGCTTCTCGAGATCCAGCATTCTTTGCGCCGGATCGCTGTGAAACGCATCTCCGTCCAGCTCCAGCACCACTCCGAGTTTGCGCCACACGCAATCGACTTCGTATCCGAACGCTTTCACGTTCACTTCCGGCGTCTCCAGAGTCCGCTCGACCCATTCGAGCAGGAACCAGCCCTCTAGAACCGACTTGATCCGCAGCAACTCGGGCACCCACAGGGCAAGGTAGGGGCGAAGCTTCTTCGCTCCCCGCCGCCTGGCCATTCGATTGAAGCAGTACTTGAGGTCACGTTCCTTGAAGAGCCGGAGCCGGCAGGCCTCGAGGAAAGCAAACCGAATCTCGCGGTCGCTGGCGTTTACGGCGAAGTCGATCAGAGCCAGGGCCGGGCAAGCCAACTTCAGCCCATCCTTGATCCTCGTTTCGGTCGACTCCACCTGCCGCCTGATCACGCTGACCACGGTTTTCCGCAAGGCGGGCGAGATGCCGGTCTGCTTGCGCGCTTTGCCAGATGACTTGGCCACTTCGATATAGCGGGGGATCTGGAATCGGGACGTGACCATTCCCCATTTCTGGCAAGCACTGATTCCCGTAAGCACCGCCCCAGGTCCGGCAAATGCCAACGCGGCTCGCATGGCGGCGTCGGCACTCTCGACATCCCGTCCAAGCGAATAGACACCGCGAATCACCTTGATCAGCCGACCCCGCTGGTACCAGTTCTTTATTCGTGAGCCACTGAAGCCCTGAGACAGAAGTTCGATTCGGCTCGCAACGAACGACCTCGATGACATGTATCGATAGAGGCGTCTGAATTCCAGCAATGAATTTTCCATCCAGCAAGCCTGAGGGGAAAGCGCTCACGCATATCTCGACAGGTGTGACAATTAAGCACCGGCGGGTCAAGATCCACCGTTCCCGTTCCCCTTCGCCTGCCGTTCCCCTCGCCTGCCCTTGCTGAGCACCGAGTACCCACTTTGTGCCGGTATGTGGCGCAAAGTGGGATCTCGCGAGTAGGTTCGCTGGGATGGCGCGGCTGGCCGGGGCCAGGCGGGGATTACTCGACCGTGACCGTCTTGGCCAGGTTCCGCGGCTGGTCCACGTTCAGGTCGTTCAGGCGGGCCACGTGATAGGCGAGAAGCTGCAGGGGGAGGATCGCCAGCAGCGGCTGGAGCACCCAGTCGGTGCGGGGCACTTCGATCGTTTCCTCGGAGACCTTTTTGACCCGGTCATCACCTTCTGTTGCGACCGCGATCACGTCCGCGCCACGGGCCTTGACCTCTTCCATGTTGGAGAGGACCTTGTCGAGGATCGGGCTGTCCGTGGCCACGCAGACGACCGGCGTCGATTCGTCAAGCAGGGCGATCGGCCCGTGTTTCATCTCTCCGGCCGCGTAGGCGTCAGTCGGGATGTAGGAGACCTCTTTCAGCTTGAGGGCACCTTCCAGGCAGACCGGCAGGCCGATGTGACGACCCAGATAGAGGAAGAACTTCTGGTCGTAGTGGAGCTTCGCGATCTCCAGCATGCGCTCCGATTCGGAGTCGATCGTCGCCTCCATCTTCTCCGGAATCGCCCGCAACTCGTTGATCAGGCCACTGACCTCCGAGAAGCCAAGGGTTCCCCGGATCTCGGCCAGCCGCAGGGCGACCAGATACATGGCCGCCACCTGGGCGACGAACGTCTTGGTCGCTGCAACGCCGATCTCGAGACCGGCCCGGGTGAAGAGCACCGCATCCGAATCACGGGTCGCCTGACTGCCCATGATGTTGGTGATCGCCAGGACCTTGGCGCCCCGATCGCGGGCCAGACGCATCGCCGCCAGGGTGTCGGCCGTCTCGCCCGATTGGGTGATGCCGATGACCAGGTCGTTCTTGCCGATCACCGGGTCGCGGTAGCGGTACTCGGAGGCGATATCCATTTCAACCGGGACCCGGGCCCAGCGCTCGATTGCGTAACGGCCGACCAGGCCGGCGTGGTAGCTGGTCCCGCAGGCGACGATGACGATGCGTGAGGCCTGCCGGAAGACCTCGTCGCCGAAGCCGATGTCGGAAAGGTCGACGCTGTCGTCATCGGTCAGCCGGTCGAGAATCGTCTCGGCGATCGCGTCGGGCTGTTCGTGAATCTCCTTCATCATGAAGGTGTCATAGCCGGCTTTCTCCGCCGTTTCCTCATCCCACTTGACCTCTTCGGTGTCACGATCGACCGGTTCCCCGTCGGCCTTGGTCACTGTGACCCCGTCGGCGGTCAGGGTGACGATCTCCCCGTCCTCGATGGTCAGCGCCATCCTGGTCTCGTTTAGAAAGGCCGGGATCGCGGAGGCGATGAAATTCTCCTTCTCGCCGACCCCGACGATCAGGGGTGTCTCCTTGCGTGCCCCGACCAGAACGCCGGGGGAATCCGAATGAATAGCGACGATCGAATAGTGACCGCGCAAGTCGGCGTAGGCCTTGCGGACCGCTTCGGTCAGATCGCCTTCGTAGTAGCGGTGGATCAGGTGGGCCACGACCTCGGCGTCGGTCTCGGAGGTGAAGGTGACACCCTGCTCCTCGAGTCGGCCCTTGAGCCGGACATAGTTTTCGACGATTCCGTTGAGGACGATCTGGACCTTGCCGGACTGATCGGCATGGGGATGGGCGTTGGCTTCGGTCACCCGTCCGTGGGTCGCCCAGCGGGTGTGGGCGATGCCGGTGAAGTGTCCTTCGGCATCCGGCTCATTGGTGGCCGAGAGGTCCGTCTCTTCAAGGGCGCTCCGCAGCCCGTCAAGGTTTCCGACTGCGCGGACCTTCTTCACCCCGTTCTCCGGGACCAAAATCGCCAGTCCCGCCGAGTCGTATCCGCGATATTCCAGCTTCTGAAGCCCGGCCACGAGAATCTCCTCCGCGGGGCGGTAGCCGACGTATCCGATGATTCCGCACATGAGCGCTACAGGCTACCCGGGCCGGGGCTCCCGCAGGGCGATGGGCGTCACAGAGCCAGAAGGTTCCCGGATCAGCCGAGTTCGTCGCGGACCATGCCGGCCAGGGAATCGCAGATCTCCTGCGCCCGCTCCGGGGTCGGCGCTTCCGCCATCACCCTGACCAGCGGCTCGGTGCCGGAGGGACGTAACAGGACCCTGCCCTGCCCTTCGAGTTCGGAGTTCAGGCGAGAAACCTCGTTCCAGACGTCATCCGCCCGGGCGATCGCTTCGCGGTCGCTCACCTCGACGTTGACCAGGACTTGCGGGAGCTTTTCCATCACCCCGGCCTCGGCCAGCAGCCGGCCATCCAGGGCCTCGAGCAGCATCAGCGCCGCAGCGATACCGTCACCGGTCGGTGCATAGTCGGTCGAAATGATGTGACCGGACTGCTCGCCGCCCAGGATCCAGTTCTTCTCGCGCAGAGCCTCGAGTACGTAGCGATCCCCGACGCTGGTCACCTCGACCTCGACCCCGGCCTTCTCCATCGCCTGATGAAACCCGTAGTTGCTCATCACGGTCACCGCCACGCCTCCGCCGAGGTTGTCGGCGCCGGCTCTCGCTGCGGCGATCAGGGCGATCATTTCGTCCCCGTCGAAGGGGTTGCCGTCACCGTCAACCGCCAGCACGCGGTCACCGTCTCCGTCAAAGGCGAAGCCGAGCGAGGCATCGGTGGACGCAACCTTCTCCGAGAGCAGCGAAAGATCGGTCGATCCGCAGCCCTCATTGATGTTGCGGCCGTCCGGCTCGATCGCGAGCAATTCGACTTCGGCTCCGAGCCGGGTGAAGATCTCCCCGGCGACCCGGTAAGTGGCCCCGTTGGCGCAATCGAGCACGATCTTCATTCCCGAAAGCTCCAGACGGAAACGGCTTTCCAGAGCTCGCAGGTAATCCTGTTCGGCTCCCTTCAGATCCCGGACCCGGCCCGGTTCCTCTGCTGGCGGGGGAGGATCGTGGATCAGCGCCTCCACCCCGGCCTCGGTGGAATCATCGAGTTTGCCTCCGTCCCCGCCGAAGAGCTTGATTCCGTTGTCATGGAAGGGGTTATGGGACGCGGAAACGACCGCGGCCATGTCAAAACGGTGATGTCTTGAGATCAGGGCCGCCGCCGGGGTCGGGAGGATCCCGCCCAGGTAGACGTCCCCGCCCGCCTCGGTGATCCCGGCAGCCAGGGCAGCCTCGAGCATCGGACCCGATTCGCGGGTGTCCCGGATGATCAGCACCCGCGGTCGGTCGACGCCGCGGGAACGGCGCAGGGATTCGATGCCGGCCCGGCCGATCTGCAGGGCCAGCTCCGCGGTCAGCTTTTCGCCGACGCGGCCGCGTACTCCATCGGTGCCGAACAGTGTGCGGGTCGGAGTCGACACGCCTGCTGTTCCGGTCCCTAGCGCTTCGAGAACTGCGGCCGCTTACGAGCCTTCTTGAGGCCGGCCTTGCGGCGTTCCTTTGCCCTGGCGTCACGGGTCAGGAAACCACGGCGCTTGAGCTCAGGCCGAAGCTCGGGGTCGACTTCGGTCAGGGCCCGGGCGATGCCGTGGCGGACGGCGCCGGCCTGGCCGGAGATGCCACCGCCGTGGACCCTGATCTTGACGTTCACATTCGACTCGTAACCGGTCGCGACCAGCGGTGAGTTGACGATTGTGCGGTGGCGGGCCCGGGGGAAGTATTCGTCGATCTCGCGATCGTTGATGCTTATCTGGCCGTCGCCTGGCAGCACGATGACACGGGCGACCGAGCGCTTGCGCTTGCCGGTCGCGATGAACCGGGCATCCTTGGCGAGCTTTACCGGCTCGGGCCTGGCGACCGGAGCCTCTTCGGCCTCGGCGGCTTCGCGGGCGGCGCGTTCCTCTTCGTCGGCCTCGCGGGCAGCGAGTTCCTCGGCGCTGAGTTCGACCTCCGGCTCGGGCTCGGCCAGCGGCTCGAGATCGGCGCCCGGGGGCAGATCCGACTTCGGCGCTGCCGGAGCGGCCTTGATCTCTTCCTCGGCGACAATTTCCTCGGCGGTCTCGGTGGCTGCCTCTTCGACTTCCACTTCGCCCTCGCCTTCGGCGCCTTCGACTTCACCTTCCGCGACCACTTCGGCCTCCGGGGTCTCTTCAGTCTCCGGGGCCTCTTCGGCTTCGGCTTCGACGGTCTCTTCGACTTCCCCGGCGGCGGGAGTTTCCTCCACGGCGGCTTCAGGAGTCTCTTCGGGGGTCACGTCTTCGGTGTTTTCTTCTTCGCTCAAGTTGATCTGGTTCTAGTTCCGGATTTCCAGGGGCTTCGGCTGCTGTGCCTGATGGGGATGCTCGGGTCCGGCGCAGACCTTCAGCTTCAGGAGCTGCTGCCGGGAGAGCTTGTTGCGGGGCATCATTCCTTTCACCGCCTTGCGGATCACCTCTTCCGGCTGCTTTTCGAGCATTTCGCCGAGGGTGCGGGACTTGATGCCACCCGGATAGCCACTGTGGCGCCAATAGGTCTTCTGATTCAGCTTGTCGCCCGTGACCTTGATCTTCTCGGCGTTGATCACAACGACGAAATCGCCGGTATCGATGTGCGGCGTGTAATCGGGCTTGCGCTTGCCGCGCAGCGTGTCGGCGAGCTGGGTCGCGAGCCGGCCCAGGGTCTGCCCCTCGGCGTCGACGACGTACCAGTCTCTCTGGCGATTGGCGGGGGTGGCTACGTGAGTCTTCATGGCAAATTGGCGCGGGCTTCCGGCGGAAGCGACCACGCGGCTTGCGAATAATAGGGGAATCCTCGATCAGGGGTGTCTTGCCCATGGATCGAATGCTGCTTCCGGTCTGGTCTTCGGCGGCACCCCCGTCTCAACCCGCCCTCCCATTCGCATTAGCCAATGGCTGGAAGAGGCTCCGCCCGATGTAGTGGCTTGAAGAGGCGATGTCCGATGTTGACCGGCATCACACCCGACGTCGTTGGGAGCGCTTATACTGACGCGCGTCAATAAGCCGAACCCTCACCTTATGAAGAGAGGGGCGGAGGAACCAAAGGGGAACAAATCCCCAGGGGCGAATCGGAGGCAGGCCTGCTCCGTAGCGCAACTCTTTCAGCGCGAGCCCGCCAGCTAACTCCGCAGGCATCAGGAAGAGATTGAAGCCGAGACGACCAAAGCCATTTCCGATCGCCGCCTTTGCGGCCATGCTCGCCTGCCTCACTTTCGCCGGGATCGGATCCGGCACCGCCAGCGGCGCAACCAGCTCGGGGGGCGGATTCGTGATTCCGGAAACCCCGAAGGTTTCGGATGTGATCTGCCTGACCGGCTGTACCAAGCTGCGCGAGGTCTCGGTTGGCGGTTCGGTTCAGATCACCGGGTCGAGCATGGGCTCCGTTTCCTCCGTCGCCTTCCGCGGTCCGAAGAAGAACATCCGCGTGAAGCCGGACCTAGTGACGAAGACCAGGGTCGAGGCCACCGTTCCGGATGGTGCCGTCACCGGTCGGGTGCGGGTCGTTTCAAACACCAATTCGGTTTCCGAGCCGTCCGGCCAGACTCTGACCGTTAGCGGCGAAAAGTTCAAACGCACCGGCAAGCTCACCCTTACCGACGCGAGTACTTCCCCCCGCAAGGCTTTTCAGTTCGGAATCAGGCGACCGGTCCTCAATTTCGTGGTCAACGGCGCCACACCGACGGTCAACCTGCGGGTCGACATCGTCAACGCGAGCGGCGATGTGGTCAGGAGCCGGTTCCTCGACGGGGTCGCAACCGGGTCGGTCGAGAAGGTTGGCTGGAGCGGGCTAGTGTCCAAAGGCCGGACCGCCCCGAACGGGGCCTACCATTTCGTGGTTCGTGGCAACGACGGAGTGGCGGCCTCACTTTCGACCCGACTCAAGGTCCAGCGCCGGCAGGCGGCCCAGGCATCGCGGACCGGGCGAGGGAAGGCTGTCGACCCGCTCGGATTCAGGATGTACGGCTTCATATTCCCGGTTCGGGCACCCCACTCTTACGGCGACGGAATCGGCGCCCCCAGGGCCGGGCACACCCATCAGGGCCAGGACGTGATGGCAGCCTGTGGCAGCCGGATGGTTGCTGCCCGCGCGGGTACGGTCTACTACAACGACTACGACAGCGCTGCCGGCTGGTACATCGTGATCAACACCCGCGCCAACGGCGGCCGCAGCATGGCCTACATGCATATGCCGAGGCAGTCGCCGCTCAAGGTCGGGGCCCGCGTGAAGACCGGGCAGCCGATCGGCAGAGTCGGCGAGACCGGCGACGCAACGGCCTGTCATCTGCATTTCGAACTGTGGTCGGGGCCTGGCTGGTATCAGGGCGGCACCTTCCTCAATCCCACGCCGTCGCTGAAGGCCTGGGACCGCTACAGCTGAGACCCGGCCTGTACTGATACTGAGACTAATTCTCATTTAGTGCTATAAATCGGATGCAGCCGTGTTCGAAGCATTCTCTCTCCCCTTCTTCCAGCGAGGACTTTTCGAGATCCTCCTGCTCGCCGTTCCCTGCGGACTGGTCGGTTCCTGGGTGGTGCTTCGCGGCCTGGCTTTTCACTCGCATGCGGTCGGTACCGCGACCTTCCCCGGGCTGGTGCTGGCCGACGGGCTGGGCTTTGCCGCCGCGCTGGGTGCGATCGGGGCGGCCGCGGCTTTCACCCTGCTGAGTGTCCTGATCGCCCGATCCCGTCGCACCGGGACCGACAGCGTCACCGCCCTGGCGCTCGCTGCCTGCCTCGCCGGCGGCGTGATCCTGGCCAGCGATGTCTTCAATTCGGGCGCGAACGTGGACACCCTGCTCTTCGGTTCACTGCTCGCAATCGACCCCGGCGACCTGAGGCTGGCCGCGGTAGTCGCCCTGATCGCCCTCGGAGGATCCCTCTTGGTCGGCCATCACTGGCTGGCTAGGGGATTTGACCCGGGAGCCGCAAGGGGGCTCCGCTCCGACTCGTCGCTTTTTGACGCGGCCCTGCTCGCCGTCGTCGCGATCACCGTGGTTGCGACCCTGAGCGCAGTCGGAGCCCTGCTCGTTTCAACCCTGGTCGTGGTTCCCGCCGCGACCGCCCGGCTTTTCACCCGTCGCGTCCTCACCCTTGTTTGCGCGTCGGTCGCCCTGGTCGCGGTCGAAGGCACCTTCGGCCTCTGGCTCTCGGTCCAGACCAACGCCCCTCCCGGCGCGACCATCGCGGTCACCAGCGGCGTCGCCTTCGGAGTCGCCCTCCTCGCCCGCTCCAGGGCCGTGAAACGGGCTCTGCGGCCGCTGGCGATGGCCGCGGCCGTGATCGCCCTGGCGCTTCTGGGTACCGGCTGTGGCACCCGTAGTTCCGGCGGGGACGGTCCGAAGGTCGTGGCAACCACCACCCAGGTCGGGGATTTCGTGAGCGAAGTCGGTGGCGAAAAGGTCGACCTGACCACGATCCTCAAGCCCAACACCGACCCGCATGAGTACGAGCCCAGGCCTTCCGACGTTCAGGCGGTGGCGGACGCAGACATCATCTTCAGAAGCGGCGGCCACCTGGACGACTGGACCGATGATCTGATCAAGGACAGCGGCTCCGACGCCACCGTGGTTGACCTCAGCCAGGATCTGCCGGTTCGCCTTTTTGGAACCGGTGATCACGAGCATCAGGGCGAGGATCAAACCGATGACGGCGAGGAGTTCGATCCCCACTGGTGGCAGGACCCGGTGAATGCCCGTTTCGCGTCGGCCCGCATCGAGTCCGTCCTTGCCGCGGCGAACCCCGAAGAGGCCGATTACTACCGGGGACGGTCCCGGCGATTTGACAACAAGATCACCGATCTGACAGATCGCACCCGGACCTGTATCCGCCGGGTGCCGGTCGGTGAGCGCAAGATCGTCACCGACCACGACGCCTTCGGGTACTTCACAAACCGCTTCGGGATCGAGACCGTAGGGACGGTAATCCCGGCCCTGACAACCGAAGCCCAGCCCTCGGCCGGCGACCTCGCGGACCTCGAGAAAACGATCCGGAGCGAGAACGTCAAGGCGATCTTTCCGGAAGAGTCGGTCTCGCCCGCGCTTTCCGAGGCCCTGGCAAAGGACACCAGCGCAAGCTCCGATTACTCGCTCTACGGCGACACGCTCGGGCCTGAAGGCACGCCAGGAGAGAGTTGGCTGGGGTCAATGAAGTCGAATGTGAATTCCATCGTCGCCGGGATGTCGGGCGGAAGGGTGACCTGCTTCGGGGGTTCCGGTGAGTAACCGGCATTCAAGCCGCGAACCGGTGATCCGGGCGGCCCACGCGACTCTCGGTTACGAGGGAACCCCGGTCCTGCACGGACTCGAATTCCAGGTTCCGGCCGGATCAAGGGTCGGCATACTCGGCCCCAACGGCGGCGGCAAGACCACCCTTTTCCGGGCCCTCACCGGGGAGATCGCACCGCTCTCCGGAGATCTGAAAGTGAGGGCCACCACCGCGACGGTCGCGCAGACCGACCGTTCCCGGCTCGACTATCCGGTCTCGGCGCTGGATGTGGCAGCCATGGGCGCCCTGGCGAGATTGCCATGGTGGAAGCGGCCCGGCAGATCCGAAAGGCGTCAGGCGCTTGAGTCGCTGACCATGGTCGGTCTCGCCGATCTCGCCGACGCTACCTTCGGGGATCTCTCGGGTGGCCAGCGCCAGCGGGTCCTGATCGCTCGAGCCCTGACCGCCGACGCTGAACTGCTGCTCATGGACGAGCCGTTCACCGGCCTCGATGCAACCAGCGAGCAGCGGCTGGAAGAGCTGATCGACCGGCTTGCCGCAAATGGACGAACGGTGATGATCGCCACCCATGAAGTCGAGCAGGCAGAACGCTGGGACCTGGTCCTTTGTCTCAACGGAGAGCAGATCTCTTTCGGTGACCCGGCATCTGCGATCAGCAAGCCGGTTCTGGAAGCAACCTACGGCGGCCACATCGTCGAGATCCCCGGCCAGCCCGAACTCGGAGTCCTGCCTGCCCACCATCACCATCACGGCGACGCTGAAAGGCCGGGCCGATGATCGACTGGCTGGCCGATCCACTGGCCCACGGGTTCACGGTGCGGGCCCTGATCGAAATCTCCCTGCTGGGGCTGGTCAGCGGTGCGGTTGGCTGCTGGGTGGTCCTTTTCGGCATCTCCTACAGCGCCGAGTCACTCGCCCACGGCATGTTCCCGGGGCTGGTCGGAGCCGCCCTGCTCGGCCTTCCCCTCCTGGTCGGGGGGGCAGCCGGGATCATCCTCGCCGGGCTGCTGATCGGCCTGGTCGGGCGACTTTCCGGGGATTCGGCCGACACGGCAATCGCCGTTGTCGTCACCTCCCTCTTCGGCCTGGGGGTGCTGCTCGCGCTGTCTCCCGAAAGTCCGCCCGGAATCCAGGCGCTCCTCTTCGGTGACCCGCTGGGCGTGACCGAGGGGCAACTGATTGCGACCGCCCTGATCGGAGCAGCCGTGCTTGTGGTTCTCCGGACCGGACACGATCGTTTTCTCGCGGTCGGATTTGACGATGCGCCCGGCCGGATTCGTGGCCTCTCCCCCGCCCTGATCCAGACGCTCTTGCTCGTCCTCGTGGCGGTGACGGTACTGGTCGGAGTGCAGGCTCTCGGCAACCTGCTGGTTGCGGCGATTCTGGTTGGCCCGGCGGCCGCAGCACGACTTCTCAGCAGTCGCATGAAGTCAATGATCCTTCTGAGTGCGGGCATCGCGATCTTCTCCGGGGTGGCCGGCCTCTACCTGTCCTTCCACGCCCGGGTTGCGGCAGGGGCGGCGATCGTCGCCTGCCTGCTCGCCGCCTACCTGCTCGCGACGCTGATCGCCCGGGCAAGAACCGGGATCACCCGAATGCCCCCGATTCGAAAGGAGCCAGCCGATGAACGAGCCAGCCAACTGGTCTGAGCATTCAGCCCGGCAGATCACCGCAGCCGGCCTGCGCCGGAGCACTCCCCGGCAACGTGTGATCGACCTGCTCGCCGACCGCGACTGCGCGGTCACCGCGCTAGAAATCGACGCGGAACTCGAAGGGGTTGGCCGGGCCACCGTCTACCGGGCGATCGAACAGCTAGAAGACCTGGGACTGGTCCGGAAAGTCGATCTCGGTTCCTCGGCCCATGGCTACGAGAAGATCGAACCCTCCGGCCATCATCACCACCACATCGTCTGCGATGACTGCGGCAAGGTCGAACCTTTCGAGGACGAAGCCCTTGAGGAAGCAATCCATGACATCCACCGAAAGGGATTCAGGCTCGAATCCCACGAGGTGACCCTGCATGGTCACTGCGCGGATTGCTCCTGATCAGCGGATTACGCGAATGTCTAGACCGAGGTCGAGCTCGGCCCAGGCCTGATCGGCGGTCAGGACCGGGAACTCCATTCGGCTGGCCAGGGCCAGGCAGGCCCGATCAGCCAGCGAAAGGCCGAGGTGGCGAGTCAGCGGTCGCAGGCGTGCAGCTTCGATCGAGTCATCGTGGGTGAACTCCTCGACCAGAAGCGCCGAGAAGAGCACACCACTTTCGTCCATCTCTCTTGCCAGCTCGTCAGGCTTCGCGTTTGCGCGCGAAAGTACTTCCAGCACTTCGCTGAGGTTGACCGAGGAGATGATTGACCCTCCGGCGAGGGCGGCCCGGATCGCATCCTCCCCCGGCTCAAGCTGCAGGTAAGCAAGCAGCGCCGAAGAGTCGAGCACGCATTCCTCCCGAAATTGAGTTGTTTCAGGCAGTGAAACGCTCTTCTTCGCGTTTGGCTTCCTGACGCCGCTCCGCGATCAGTTCATCGACCATCGAGACGCCCTTTGGGGCGAGGTGGGCGAACATCCCCTTCGAGGCTTCCGCGATCGCCGCATACGGACGCAAGTTGAGAGAACCGTCCTCCTCCAGAGTCATGTGGAGGCGAGTTCCCTTTTCAATGCCGAGGTCTTTTCTTACTCGGGCCGGCAGAACCAGACGGCCGCGATCACCGACAACTATCTGGTTCGGACGGCGGGAGGATTCAGCTTTGTGGGCCATATAGAAACCGTACCACTGAACGGGATCGGCTCATCCAGCAATTTGACCTATTGGCCAGCGGGTTGAGCTTGGTGGCGGGGCGAAGCTCGCTGACTCCTTGTTTTGATTCCCATTCGATGGTGCCGGGCGACTAGCCCGGAGCTAACGAATGCGGTCGAGACGTTCCAGGGCCGAGAGGATCAGGTAGCTGCGGAGGTTCATGCCGTACCCGATCCGGTTGTGGATCGAGAGGTTGACCGTCCCGAGCCAGCGGTCGGGAGTGGAGGGCGAAGATAGGTGGATTCCGCCTTGGTCCAGGCCGTAGTTGAATTCCGGGCCGATCAGCTGTGACTGGGCCAGCCAGAGATCGACCAGGGGTACCCGGTTTTCCTTCGCTGTCTGCCGGATCACGGTGTTCACCTGGATCACCCGACCCGGCAGGCCGGGCCCCGAAAAACTGTTGTCCACCGCCATCGGGGCGGTGATTACAACCGGGGTAACCCGACGGGAGCGACAGGTGGCGATGATTGCTGCCAGCCTCGTCTCTACCTCCTCGAGCTGTACGGCCCCGAGCGCGGGAGTGGTGGCGCCCAGAGCTTCATTGGTGCCGAACTGGATGAACGCGTAGCGCGGCGTCGTTGCGTCGATTTCGCAGGTCAGGTTCGACCCGATGCAGTCCAGACCGAAGTCGGTACCGCGCTCCATCGGGAAGTCAAAGAGAGTCCCGCCGCGGGAAACGAGAGAAACCCGGCTGAACGAATTGGACCACTCCTTGTGATTGCAGCTGGCTCCGGCAAGGTCGGTTCTGCCGAGCGGCAACCGAACCTTGCGATAGCGACGTACCACGCCAAGCAGTGAGTCACTCAGCCCGGTCGGCTGGTACCGATAGCAGCCCAGTCCGTAGAGCGAAAGGTGAGTCGCGGTGTTCGAATCGCCGACCTTGATGAACACCGGCCTGTCCCTGCCCTTCGATTGCCGCTGCTTCTCCTCCCGTTTCAGCTGGCTCACTGATGCATCGGTCAGCCGGAGGTAGTCCGGGGTCGCGGCCTGCGCGATGCTTTCACCCCCGAGCGAGAGGCCGAGCAAAACCGCGGCCGCTGCGACGAATGCTCTGACTGTGACGAAAGCCCTCATGGCATCTGAATCGACGAAAGTTGCCGGTCGCTATTCCCACTCGATCGTGCCCGGAGGCTTCGAGGTGATGTCGTAAGCCACCCGGTTTACGCCGGATACCTCGTTGATGATGCGGTTGGAAACCTTCTCGAGCACGTCGTAGGGGATCCGGGCCCAGTCGGCGGTCATCGCGTCCTTGGAGGTGACCGCACGGATCACCACCGGGTAGGCGTAGGTTCTCCCGTCGCCCTGGACCCCGACCGAGCGGATCACCGGCAGCACACAGAAGAACTGCCAGAGGTCCCGGTACATGTTCGCCCCGCCGACTTCCTCGTGAAGGATGTGGTCCGCCTGGCGGAGGATGTCCAATCGTTCCTTGTTGACCTCGCCGCCGACGATCCGGATGCCGAGCCCGGGACCCGGGAAGGGCTGGCGCCAGACCATCCGGTCGGGCAGCTCGAGCTCGGTGCCGACCGCCCGTACCTCGTCCTTGAAGAGCATCCGCAGGGGCTCGACCAGCTGAAATTCGATGTCTTCCGGAAGTCCGCCGACGTTGTGATGTGACTTGATCGTGGCGGCGTGGTCCGAACCGCCCGATTCGATCACGTCCGAATAGAGGGTGCCCTGGACCAGGAAGTCGGCCCCTTCGATTTTCGAAGCTTCCTCCTCGAAGACCCGGATGAACTCCTCGCCGATGATCTTGCGCTTGGTCTCCGGGTCGGTCATCCCGGCCAGCTTGGTAAGAAACCGCTCCTCCGCGTCAACGTGGACCAGCGGGATGCCGAAGTGCTGGAAGTCCTCGACCACCTGCTCGGCCTCGTTCATGCGCATCAGTCCGTGATCGACGAAAACGCAGGTCAAACGGTCGCCGATCGCCTCGTGGACCAGTTTTGCGGCGACGCTCGAATCGACTCCGCCGGAAAGGCCGCAGATCGCCTTGCCCTCCCCCACCTGCGCCCGGATCGCCTCGACCTGCTCGGTCACCACCGAGGCCGCGCTCCACTGCTGCTCGCAGCCGGCGACTTCACGCAGGAACCGCTTCAGGACCTCGGTTCCATAGGGGGTGTGGACCACCTCGGGGTGAAACTGGATCCCGTAGAGCTTCTTCTCTTTCGATTCCAGAGCAGCCACCGGCGAGCCGGGAGTTGAAGCGATCGGGGTGAACCCGTCGGGCGCTTCGAAAACCGAGTCACGGTGGCTCATCCAGCAAGTCTGCTCGACGGGTAATCCACCGAGCATAATGCCGCCGTCACCGGTGACGGTCAGCTCGGTCCGGCCAAACTCACCGGACTCCGCCCCCTCGACCTTGCCGCCCAGCGCCTTGGCCATCGCCTGCATGCCGTAACAGATGCCGAGCACCGGGATACCCAGATCGACCAGGCGTTCGGGGAACTCCGGGGCGCCCGGGTCATAGACCGAGGCCGGCCCGCCCGAAAGCACCAATGCCTTCGGGTTCCTCGCCTCGATTTGCTCCAGGGTGGTGCTGGCAGGCAGCAGCTCGGCAAAGACGCCGCATTCGCGGATGCGGCGGGCGATCAACTGGGAGTACTGACCCCCGAAATCGAGGACCAGCACTTCCTCCGTCGTGGCGGCTGTCATCGGTGGACGAGATCCTGACTTGCGGAAGGCAACCGGAAGCCGGTCACTCAGTCGTCCGCTACCCCGACTCCCGCCGAAACGGCGGCGCGCCCGTTCGAACCCATGCCGACAGCCTGCTCGGTCTGGAGCTTCTTGCCTTCGGTCATCAGCGCCGGCGCGATCATCATCTCGGCCCGCTGGAAGGAGCGGATGTCCTCGTAACCGGTAGTTGCCATCGAGGTGCGAAGGGCGCCCATCAGATTGAAGGTGCCGTCGTTTTCGTGGGCCGGGCCGAGCAGGATTTCCTCCATGGTGCCGTCCTGGACGGTGGTGACCCGGGTTCCGCGCGGCAACGAGGAGTGGAAGGTCGCCATGCCCCAGTGGTAGCCGCGTCCCGGGGCTTCCTTGGCACGGGCCAAAGGAGATCCGATCATCACCGCGTCGGCACCGCAGGCAATCGCCTTGGAAATGTCGCCACCGGTGCGCATGCCGCCGTCGCCGATCACGTTCACATACTCGCCGGTCTCCAGCATGTGCTGGGAACGGGCGGCCGCCACGTCAGCGATCGCCGTCGCCTGGGGCACCCCGATTCCGAGCACGCCCCGGGTGGTGCAGGCGGCGCCGGGCCCGACCCCGACCAGCACACCGACCGCACCGGTCCGCATCAGGTGAAGCCCGGTCGAGTAGGAAGCACAGCCACCGACCACAGTCGGGACCGGGACTTCGGCGATGAATTCCTTGAGGTTCAGCGGTTCGACCGTGGTGGAGACATGCTCGGCCGAGATGACCGTGCCCTGCACGACCAGAATGTCGAGACCGGCCTCGATCGCCACCTCGTAGTACTCCTGCACCGATTGCGGGGTGAACGAGCCGCAGACGACTGCGCCTTCGGCCTTGATCTCCGCCACCCGCTGGGCAATCAGCTCCTTCTGAACCGGGGTCGAGTAGATCTCCTGCATGAGGGCGGTCGCCCTGTCCTTGGTCGAGTTGGCGATCTCTTCCAGCTTGTCTTCGGCATCTTCGAAGCGGGTCCAGATGCCCTCGAGATTGAGCACTCCGAGCCCACCCAGCTTGTGGACGAGAACCGCGGTTTCCGGGCTGACGACGCCATCCATTGCCGAAGCGACCAGGGGCAGGTCGAACCGGTACGGCCCGAGGGTCCAGCTGATGTCGATGTCATCAGGGTCCCGCGTCCGTCGAGAAGGAACGATGGCTACATCGTCGAATCCGTAAGCGCGTCGGCCTTTCTTGCCTCGGCCGATCTCAATTTCCAATTAGGTCCTCCAGGGCTCTGAGGGTGAAGAGGGGCAGACTACGCGCCCCTGCGGACGTTTGACCAGAGACTACGCCTCTCATGCCTCCGGCGTTTTTCGTGACCGCTCCGGGAACCCGCCGGAGGCAGGTCGGCAGACCGCCCGGAGCGGGTCGGCAGCCTGCCCGGAGCGGGCCGACAGAACAAGTACGGCCCCCGCTCTGCCTGGGAGCGAGGGCCGTACAGGGAGGGAGTGAGGTCCGGCTTCCAATCCTGAACTCACCGTTACTGCCACATGACCGGGGAGGAGAAGCCCCGTATCGCAGGACTCAATCTAGATCGCACCCTTCGCCCCTTCGATCGACCGCGGTACAGGAAAAGCCATTTCTCCCTGTCCCCCGGTCAGGGTAGGCGGATCGGTCACGGCGGGCGGCCCGGGGCCGGGGTGGCCCCTGCCAAGCGCGACTCAGACTTCGGCCGGGAGCTTGAGCTGGCGGACCTCGACGCTGCCGAGCAGGCTTTCGGCCCGGCCCCGGTCGATCCGGCCCGCGCCAAGATGCTGCGTCGATTCCGCCCCACAGGCCACTCCATAGGCGAGACAGTCCTCGGGGCTGCCGCCGTCATAACGGGCGGCAATGTAGCCGGCCACGAAGGCATCGCCCGATCCGACCGTCGAGATCGGCTCCAGAGGCTCGATCAGGACTTCCAGGATGCGTTGGCCCGGGCCTTCCCCGACGATCGCGACACAGCCCTCGGGCAGGGTGATCGCGGCCTCGGAGGGGCCCATGTCCACCAATTCTGCAAGAACCCCGAACATCTCGGCCCTCGATTCAAACTCGTGGCCAACCAGCTCCTCGGCCTCGAGCTTGTTGGGGGTGATCATGTCCGGTCCGGCCCTCATTCCGGCCGACATCGCCTCGCCTTCCGAGTCGAGGAGGACCGGCAGGTCGGCACGCTTCATGGCTTCGACCAGCCGGGCATAAAACTCGACGTCGATCCCCGGCGGGAGGCTTCCCGCCAGCACGCAGAGCTTCGCTCCGCCGGCGAGGTAGTCGAGCCTTTCGATGAAGGCATCGAGCTCCTCGGGACTGACCCTCGGACCGCGTTCGTTGACCTCGGTCTGCTCGCCGGTGGTCGGATCAACAAGAGCGAGGTTGAAACGGGTTTCTTCCGCGATCCGGATGAAATCGGTCAGCAGACCCTCCTCTCCGAGCTGCTTCAACACCCGATCCCCGTTGCCGCCTCCGACCAGTCCGGTCGCGATCACGGGGCGCCCGAGCAAACCCAGGGCCCGGGCGACGTTTATCCCCTTGCCGCCCGGAACGGTCCTGGTTTCAACCGAGCGATGCCGGTGACCGAGCCGCAGGTTGGGAACGGCAACGGTGCGATCGATCGCCGCGTTGAGGGTCACCGAGATGATCATTGTCTCTTCCTGAGCACTCTCTGAAGCCTCTTCCTCGCGTTCCTTTCCCGGCGCCTGCGAACCACAAGCAACACGGCAAGTATGGCGAATAAGACAAGCGCGAGCAGCACCGCAATCCAGAGCGGGTTTCCCAGCATCCGGTCGATCAGCGACGGCTTTTCAATCGTGCGGGCGGCAAACAGGGGGACCTTCGCGAAGGGAATCCCGTTGAGGGTGACGGTCGCGGTCCCGACCTTCGCGCCAGCGAGGATCGGGCCTTCCACCTCGCCGGGGAGGTCAGTGACGACTTCGAGGCTCTCCCCCTTTCGCACTCCGATCCGGACCCGTCGCTTCGACCGGACCGGCAGATCCTCGTCTTCGTAGCGGACCGGCACCAGCGCAACCGGCTTGTCGACCTTGACCGGGACCCGCTTTGTGTATTGGTCAAATCCCCAGTCGAGCAGGCGAACTGTCTCGTCGTTGCGGGCCTGCTCGGTCGGCGTCCCGATGACCGCGCCGATCAGCTCGGTCGCCTTGCGACGCCCGTCCGAGGCGAGGGTGTATCCGGTACCCAGGGTGTGACCGGTCTTGATCCCTCGGGCCCAGGCGTTGTCGCGCATGAAGCTGTCGGTCGTTTCTATGGTGAGCGGCGGTCGGTAGCTGGTCAGCCTGGCCTGACGGGATCCGGCGATCTTCCTGAAGCGCGGCATGTCCATCACGATCCGTCCGAGCTTCGCGAGGTCGGCCGCCGAGGTGTAGTGACTGGGACCGTCGAGGCCGACCGGGTTGTCGTAGTGGGTGTCGTTGAGACCAAGCCGGCGCGCGGTCCGGTTCATCAGCCTGACGAACCGTTTCTCGGTTCCGGAAACCGCCTTTGCCAGAGTCACCGCCGCATCGTTTCCGCTCAGCAAAATCAAGCCATAAAGGAGGTCCCGGACCGAGACCCTTTGGCCGGGTTCCAGCCCCATCAGCGATTCGGCCGGGTCCGGGTCGTACCTCCCGGCCACCACCTTCTGCCGGAACGGCAGGTTCCGGACCGCGAGGTAGGCAGTCATCATCTTGGTCGTCGAAGCCATGCCGAGATGCCGGTTTACGGCGTGACCGGCCAGCGGCTCGCCGGTGCGGGCGTCGATGACGATCCACGCCTTGGCATCCAGTTCCGGGCCGCGATCGGGTGCGGTTGCCGCGGTCGCCGGGGTGAGCTTCGCTCCCCACGCCAGGAGGAGCACGATCAGGAATGCGAGCCGGGCCCGACCCGTCAACGCAACTTGAGTTCCTGACCCAGCTGGAGGGCCTGAGGATCGAGATCGGGGTTCAGCTTCTCGAGTTGCTGAATCGGCACCCCGGTCTTCTGCGAGATGTTGGTCAGGGTGTCTCCCTCCTGGACCTCGTAAGTCTTCGCGTTAGTCTTTGGCTTCTTCCTGGCCTGTTTCCTGACCTGATTGTTCGGCTTCGAGTTGCCGTCGTCGCTGCCTCCGGTGGCCGCCGAAATGGCGACAATCACGATCAGCACGGTGCCGATCAGGGCGATGAAGGCCAGAATCCTTGCGATCTGGGAGTTCTTCTTGGTTTCTTCCATTTGAGCAGTGAGGAGGCCCGGGCTAGCCAACCGAGGCCGGAAAGTTACCGCTACCGCCGACCGGACCGCAGGAACCCGCCGGTCCGGGCGAATTCAACCGGAGATCGTCCAGACGGTGGAACGCAGCTCTTCGGCCGCGCCGGCCGGATCCTCCGCTCCGGCGATCGACCGCGAAGCGGCAATCATCGCGGCCGCCCTTCCGGGAGCGAAGGCAGCACCAAGGTCTTCCGGCTTGCCGCCCTGGGCTCCCACACCGGGGATCAGAAAGATTGCGGACGGCATCAGTTCGCGCAGGCGGGCGATGTGCTCCGGGGCGGTCGCTCCAACCACTGCTCCCATTCCCGAAAGGCCGGTCTCCTGGCCGGCCAGCCGGTCGGCGAATCGGTCAACCGTGACGGCCAGCCGCTCGTGGACCGGCCCCTCCGGGGTCACCAGGTCTTCAACGTCGGCGGCGCCGGGATTGCTGGTCCGGACCAAAGCGAAAACTCCGGCCCCGGACGCTTCAGCCGCAGCGACCATCGGCTCCAGGGCGTCTTCTCCGAGCAACGGATTAGCTGTGAAGGCGTCGGCTCCGAGACCATCCACGGTCCCGAAAGGTGACTCTGTGGTCCCGACCATCGCCTGTCCGTAAGCCTTTGCGGTGACCGGCACGTCACCCCGCTTGCCGTCGGCGATGACCAGCAGGCCGGCCTGACGGGCTGCCTCGCAGACTTCGGCCAGCGCCTTCCAGCCGGGCCACCCAAGTCGCTCGAAGCAGGCCAACTGGGGCTTGACCGCTACGCAGGAAGGACCGGCAAGTTCAATTAACCGCCGGCAGTGGACCGCGACTGCCTCCGCCGCCGCTTCGGCGGGCGGCCGGCCGGCCCGATCGGTGATCAGGTCACCGAGCCCGGCCGGATCCGGATCCAGGCCGAGGCAGATCTGGCTGCGACGCTCTTCTACAAGCGCCGCAGCCCGATCAATGAAGAGGCTCAGCCCTTGACCTGCTTCTTCAGGGCAGATCCGGCCGAGAAGCGCGGAACCTTGCCGCCGGCAATTGTGATGCGCTCACCGGTGCGGGGGTTCACGCCCTGGCGGGCGCTGCGCTCGGCGACGTGGAACTTGCCGAAGCCGGTGAAGTTGACCTCGCCACCCCCGGTCAGGGTGTCGGTGATCGCATCCAGAACGGCGTCGACAGCGTCGGCCGCGGCCTTCTTGCTCCCGATGCGCTCGTCACCGGCGACCTTCTCAAGAAACTCTGCTTTGGTCACGTCAGTAATCCTCCTCGGTTTAGGGAATGGGGGAACCGTAACACCGCATTCGGACGCCGTTTCTGCCACTTCCGGCGACCGTGCCGCGCGACATGGGTCAGCCGAGTTCGATCAGGCGGCGCGCTGCCTCGGTGATCCGGTCCGCCTCGGGGGTGCCTTCCGGCAGATCGGCCTCGGCTCCGCTCTGGAAGCGGATTCGCACGAATTCGCGCCGGTGGTGGCGGCGCCGGCGCATGAAGGCAGCAGCCTCTTCGGTGTAGGAACTGACCTTGTCAAGCACCACCCGATGCGGTTTAAGCATCCCCGGGGCCCCCGTTTTCGGCTTCAGAAGCGGGTTCTACCTCTGCGGAGCGGACCGCATCCCTGAGCGCCATTCGCATGTCGTAGGAAGTGAGCGAAGCCAGCACAAAGCGACCGGTCACCGCGACGAGCGAAAGTCCTGACTCGCTGACCACGAACGCTTCACCACCCTCAAGGGCGATGTGGGCAGAATCCAGCTTCCCTTCGCCCGACCCGGCCCCGAGGGCGCCGAGCAGGCCAGCCGCTTCGACGGACCAGGCCGGTGATTTTGACGTGATCGCCACCGGTTCACGCTGCCGGTTGAAGATGCCCGCGGCCACCAGCTCGGGCTCCAGTTCGGCAAGATTTTCCAGCACCCTTTCGGCCGCCGAAACGAGGGCAATTTCGCCCGATCCGCCACTTTTGCCGGTCACATCCGCCACGGTGTAGCAACATACCGGCCATGTCCCTCGAGCAGGCATCCTGGATAACCGCGGTCGCGGTCTGCGCCATCGCCACCGCGATCACCGCCGTTGCCGGATACGCCGGATATGCGGCCGTGATCGCGGCCGTCGGCGTCGCCGCTTCGGTGAACCTTCTGCCCCACCACACCGGACACCCGCCCGAAAACGGGGATTGACCCTGCGGTTGGTCGACCGCTCGTGAGTCGCGACTGAACGGAGCAGGCCCGGGTCAGGGTCACGAATGCGCCTGGTCGGCCAGGTGCCGGGCCAGCAACCTGGCCGCCGCGCCACGATGGCTTATCGCGTTCTTGGCTTTCGGGCTGATCTCGGCCATGGTCTTCCCGTCCTCCGGACCGGTGGCTTCCGGTACGAAGGCCGGGTCGTAGCCGAAACCCCCCTCGCCCCGTGGTTCCCCGATCAGCCTGCCTTCACATGTACCGCGGAAGAGATGCTCCCCGGAATCGTCGATCAGGGCGATCACGCAGACGTAGCGGGCCGTATCGGCCGAAGTGTCGCCCAGTTCAGCCAGCACCTTCGCGAGGTTTTCTCCATCGGTTGCCTTATCCCCCGCGTAACGGGCCGAAAGGACTCCCGGCCTTCCTCCGAGAGCGTCGACTTCGAGGCCCGAGTCGTCGGCGATGACCGCTTCGCCGGTCGCCTCACGGGCTGCCCTTGCCTTGATCAGGGCGTTTTCCTCGAAGGTGTCCCCGGTCTCCGGCGGGGATTCCAAGTCGTCCGGCAGCCCCCGCAGGGTTACACCGGGGATGATCTCCTCGAGCTCGCGGATTTTGTGCTGGTTGCGGGTGGCGAGGATCAAGTTCTTTCCGCCCGCTGTGCCTACTCGCCGACCGCGGCCATCTGGAATCCCCGCAGCCGGTCGATCCCGGCTTCTGCCAGGGCCAGCATTTCATCGAGGGAAGCACGGGAAAGCGGTGTACGCTCCGCCGTCGCCTGGACTTCAACCAGGCCGCGATCCCCGGTCATCACCACGTTGGCATCCACCTCGGCCCGTGAATCCTCGGGATAGTCGAGGTCGCAGAGCGGCTGGCCGTCAACCATGCCGACGCTGACCGCGGCGACCGAGGTGGTCAGCGGCATGCGTTCGAGCTCGCCGGCTTCCAGCAGGGAACCAAGCGCCAGTCTGAGGGCAACCCAGCCGCCGGTGATCGAGGCACAACGCGTTCCACCGTCGGCTTCGAGGACATCGCAATCCACGTAGACGCTGCGCTCGCCGAGGGCTTCGAAGTCGATGCCGACCCGCAGAGACCGACCGATCAGCCGCTGGATTTCAACCCCGCGACCGTCCTGCTTTCCCTTGCTGATGTCGCGCTGCTTGCGATCGCCGGTGGATGCGGGCAACATCGCGTATTCGGAGGTCACCCAGCCGCGACCACGGCCTTCCATCCACTTGGGAACGCGCTCCTGGATCGAGGCGGTGCAGATGACCCTGGTGCCCCCACAGGAGATGAGTGCTGACCCGTCGGCGCTGCCGACGAAGCCGGGTTCGATCTTGACGGGACGGAGATCGGCGGCAGTCCGGCCACCGCTGCGGGAAACGGTTTCGCTCATTTGCATTGAGTCTCCCAGACCGGCTACCGTCGCAGCAGGAATGTTCGGGCACGACGCTGGCAGAGAAACCGACCGGGGCCTGGATCGTTATGAAAACTGAACCGGAGGGCTGGGCCTGGCCGGATTTCGGAGAGCCCGAACTGATCGACCGGTTGCTCATGCCGCAGCCGGACTTCCACGACCTCTGGCTGAACATGATGAGCCAGATGCCGTCCCGTCCCTTTACCGCGGAAGTGTTCGAGAACGGGACCGGCTACCCGTGGCCGCGGCCGGATGGATCCTTCGTCCTCGCCGAAGGCGAGGGCCGGCTGCTGGCAGATCTGGAAACGGTGGAGCGGGCAGCCCTGATCGAAGAGTTCACCGGGAAAGACCGCGGCCGGACCCCGATGCTGGCGATCGGCTCGAATGCTTCCCCGGTCGGTCTCTGGCGAAAGTTCGGCCACTTCGATGATCCGGCCGACCGGACCCTGCTTGCGATCGCCGGGCGGATCCACGATTTCGACGTTGGCGCCACTGCTGAACTTGCCCTGTACGGGGCCCTGCCCGCGACGATCTTTCCCAGCCGCGGAACCCGGGCCAGCGCCATGGCCGTCTGGCTCACCGACACTCAGTTGACCCAGCTGGCCTGGGCTGAAATCCCCTACTGGATCGGACGCCTCGACACCCGATTCGAGTTCGAGCCGGCCGTGGCCGACACGGGGCCCGGCGGATTTGATCACGCGCTCGTCTTCGTCAACCGCTTTGGCGCCTTCGGGCCTGACGGCCACCCGCTGGCGCTGGCGGCGATTCCGGCCGAAAATCGCACCGTACCGGCCCTGAGCCAGGTCCAGCTGCTCGAATTGACCGCGGAAATGACATTCGGCCCGGGGATCAGCCCCGAGGAGCTGGTGCGCCGGGCCTTTGAGAATCCCGACCAGACCGGACCGAAGGTCACCGGGATCATGCGGTCGAATTCGATCCCCTTCGAATCCGACCGCTGGACCCCTTACCCGGGTCCGGGAACCTGAAGGGCCGGGATTCTGACCCCCTGACCCGGATGGCTGCTCCTGACCCGGATCCCTGACCGGACCCCACCTAACGGAAGGCGATCTTGTCAACCGCCGACTGGATCTTGTCCACGATCAATTCGGCCAGCTCAGTGCCCTGTCGGCCACTGAAACCCTTCATCGCCGCGACCATGCCGAGCATCAGCAGCGAGACGAGCAGGATCAGGCCGACGTATTCGACCGTGCCCTGACCCGACTTTTCGACCGCACCACGGCGAATCAACTCACCCTTCGAAACCGCCAGAGCATGCGCGTTACCCATCGCTTTGTAGAACATCACGTCCTCCTCCATCGAGTTTGTATTTCCTGTTCTGATCGTGCGCGAGAAGGAGTGACGAAACAAGACGAGAGCGCAACAATTCCCTGATTGGAAGCTCAAGCAAGTGCACGCGTGGCCTGCCTCCACCGGGACCGTCATTCATGAAGCTGGCGGGCGCTCGGGATAACCTGCCCGGATGCGGGTTCTGGTCGTCATGAATTTCGGAGCCGATCCGGCGACTCCCCAGCGGGGAAGGTGGGTAATCGACCAGGTCGAAGCCCTTCGCGAGGGAGGCCTTGAGGTCGACCTCTTCAGTTTCCGTCCCGGCCGGGATCAATACCTGCCCGCGACCAGGAAGATCCGCCGTATGATCCGCCAGACCAGCTACGACCTGGTGCACGCCCACTACGGTCTGGCCGGATGGTGTGCCCGGCTGGCCGGCGCCGCCCCCCTGGTCGTGACCTTCCACGGAACCGACGTCAGGCATCGGGTGGTCGGCCCGATCTCGCGGGCATTGACCAGAAGAATCGATCTGGTCGCCGGCGCCTCGAGGTCCCTTTTCGACGAGGAAGCCGGACGGCCCGGCCTGCCGCTCCGGGAAGGCAGGAGCGCTGTGCTTCCTTGCGGCGCCGATCTTTCGAGGTTCGGCCCGATCGAGCGCGGAAGAGCCCGAAGCGAACTTGGACTCGATCCCGAACTGCCATTTCTGCTCTTCCCGGCCGATCCCGCGAGACCCGAGAAGAGGTTTGACCGGGCCAGCGAGGTCGCGGAACGGGCCGGGGTGAAGTTGGTCACAGGAGGTGGAATCGATCCGGAAGAGATGCCGCTCTGGATCAACTCGGCGAATGCCTTGATGGTGACTTCGGATTACGAGGGGTTCGGTCTGGCCTGTCTCGAAGCCCTGGCCTGCGACGTGCCGGTGCTTTCGACACCGGTCGGAATCGCGCCCCATGTCCTGGCCGGACTGGACCACTGCCTTTGCCGGGAATTCGATGCAGGTTCATGGTCCGATTTCGCCGCGGGTCTCTTCTCGGAACCGGATCCGCGCACCGAGGGACGATCCCGGGCCGAAGCGCTTTCGGCCCGGCGCATGGCCGATCGGGTCGCACTGGCCTACCGCGATCTGCTCGCCAACAGGTCCGGAGGCAGTCCCTCGATTTCTGCAAATTCCGGGGGCGGGCGCGTTTCCGGCGGCCACTTAGGTAATGATGGGGTGAGCTGATGAGGAAGGGTGCCCTCAAGAAGAAGCAGCGGCAACTCGAGGAGCTGCATATCGACCGTCGCGAGGCGCTCGGTGAACTGGTCCTCGGGATGTACGTGCAGAACACCTGGGATGACGATCTGCTGGCCCGCGGGTCGGCCGAAGTGGTCGAGGTCGAGACCGAGCTCAAGGAGCTGATGGCCGGCAACGAACCCGAGGGACCATCCGCCACCGAGAAGGACTTCCCGGTTACTGGCGAGCACCGGCTCCCGACCGGCGAGCACGATTATCCGGCAACCGGTGAATACACCGCGGAACATGCGGTTCCGGCGACCGGGGAATACACGGCCGAGCACTCTCTGCCAGAGTCGGCCGAACAGGAGTATCCGGTGACCGGCGAGCATCCGGTGACCGGCGAGCATCCGGTTTCCGGCGAGTTCACCGCCGAGCATTCGCTGCCTGAATCCGCCGAATACACAGCCGAACACGAGCTTCCGGCAGCCGCGGCAGATCAACCGAAGCTGAGTCGGGCCGAGAAGAAAGCCGCGAAAAAGGAAAAGAAGGAACGGGAGCGCCAGGAGAAGGCGGAAGCAAAGGCCACGCCCGCCGCCCCGCCGGCAACCCCTTCAGCCACCGCCCCCACTCCGTCGGCTTCCGCCCCGACTCCCTCCGCGACCGCCCCTGTTCCTTCGGCGACTGCGCCCGCCCCTTCTGCGCCCGCCCCTTCCGAAGCCGTCCCCGCACCGGCGCCCGCAGCCCCGAAGGTCGCCGCCGGGGAGACCGGGGCCGACGAGCCATCCGAGAAACCTGCCGGCAAGAAGCCGATCGACGTTCCGCCACCGCCAGCCGCCCCCGAGCCGGAACCGACCGATCCGCTCGATGTGCTCGAAAAGCAGATCACCGAGAGCGAAACGAGAGCAAAGTCCGCTTTGGAGGCCGCCAAGGCTTCCCAGAAAGCCGACGCGCGGACCGAACTCACGGCGATCACGAGGGACGTCGAATCGGGGCGGACCGAGCTCGATGAATCGCTGGGCAAGGCCGCCGCCGCGATAGCCGCCGCCGAAGAGCGCGCTTCCCAGGCCGAGGCCAGGCTCGAACGCGAGACCGCGGCAGGCCGGGAAGCCGCCGCGGAGTGGGTGCGCGGCCAGGCAGCCGAAATCGAAGCCGACGCCGCTCTCGCCGCCGAGCTGGGCGAGGATCAGAACCCGTCGACTGGCTCCGGCGAGCCCGATCCGGTGCTCAGCGCGCGGGTTACCTCGCTCGAGGCCGAACTGGCCGCCGAGAAGGCTGCCAAGGAAGAGGCCCTGACCAAGGCCGCGGCCCGCCTGAAGGAAATCGAGGAAAGCGCCAAACTCGCGGAAGCCAGAGTTGAAGTGGCCGAAGCCGCCGCAGCCGAAGCCTCGAACCAGGCCCGCATCCAGGCCGCCGCGACCCCTTCCGCCGACGACAAGGGCGCGACCGAGGCCGAAGCAAGGGAAGCCGCGGTCACCTGGCTGCGAGGCCAGATCCCGGCCCTGCGACAGGAAATTGCCAAGTCCGGTGAATCCGAAAAGGATTCGGGAGCCAGCTGATGGGACTCTTCAGCCGGAGTGGACAAACCGGGCGCGAGCGACGAGCCATGCAGGACCACCTGCGGGAGCTCGATGACATGCGCCGCAGCAACCTCGGCGATCTCGGTCAGATGACGCTCGAGATGGCCGCCGAGGGACGATTTGACCGGAGCCGGCTTTCGCAGCAGGCGGCCGAGGTGGCAAAGATCGACCGGGAAGCGGACCTGATCGCCCGCGGGCTCGAGGAGGGGCTGACCCTCCAGGAACTCGAAGACCTGGCACGAGGCGACGGGGCAACTTCCGGCTAGATGCGAAACCGGTACTGACGATTGCCGGCCAGCTCCGAAGAGCCGGACCTCGGGAACCATGACCTGACCGTTGTGGGCGGCGGCGCCGCCGGACTCTGGGCGGCTCTCTGCGCAGCAGAGGAAGGAGGCTCGGTCTGCCTCGTATCCCGCAAGCCACTGGCCGAAAGCGCCAGCTTCCACGCCCAGGGCGGGCTGGCCGCCTCGCTGGATCCGGCCGACTCACCGGATCAGCATTTCGAGGACACGGTGAACGCCGGCCGCAATCTCTGCCGGACCTCCGCGGTGAGGGTTCTCGTCGACGAGGCCCCGGCCATCGTCGACGACCTGGTCAGGCGAGGAATGAACTTCGACCGGCACGGGGACGGCCCGCTGTCGCTTGCTCTCGAAGGCGGTCACAGCCACCGGCGGATCATCCATTCCGGGGGCAGCCAGACCGGCCGCGAGATCACCTCCGCCCTCGCCCACCTGGTCGCGGGCAACGAGTCGATCACCGTTCTGGAAGAAACCTCGGCGGTGGCCCTGGCCAGCGACGGCAACCGCTGCCACGGAGTGTTCACTGATCGCGGCAGGATCACCAGTGCCGCCACGCTGATGGCAAGTGGTGGCGCCGCGGCGCTCTGGCGCCGCACATCAAACCCCTGGGGTGCGATCGGCGCCGGACCGGTGCTTGCCTCTGCCGCCGGCGCGGAGCTGGCCGATCTCGAGTTCTGCCAGTTCCACCCCACCTGCCTTTCGGCTCCCGGGACCGCCTTTGACGGTGCCCTGATCACCGAAGCGATCCGGGGTGAAGGCGCCATTCTGGTGGATCTCGACGGCAACCGCTTCACCGATGAGCTCGCGCCCAGGGATGACGTTACGGCGGCGATCCTTGTCCAAATCGAAAAGCAGGATGGCCGGGAGGTCCGGCTCGATCTGACCTCGATCGACCCCGGCCGTTTTCCCAGTGCCTTCGAGTTGCTGGAGAGGGCCGGATTCGATCCCGTCCGGGAGCCGGTCCCGATCTCCCCGGGGGCCCATTACATGATGGGCGGGATCTCGGTCGATCTCGACGGCCGGACCTCGCTGCCAGGCCTCTACGCGGCCGGCGAATGCGCCTGCACCGGCCTGCACGGAGCAAACCGGCTGGCCTCGAACTCCCTGACCGAATGCTTCGTTTTTGGCCGACGCGCGGCGCTGACCAGCCTTGGTGAAGAGCCGGCGGGCCCGGCTTCAACTTCCGGTTGGAGGTTCGATCCGCCGCAGCCACCAACCCGGGAGGCGGTGTGGAAGTACGCCGGCCCGCTGCGGGATGCGGAAGGCCTTTCCCACCTCGCGGATGACCCTTTTCCGCTGGCGAGGGCAATCGGCGGGACCGCCCTGGCCAGGGAAGAATCCCGCGGCGGACACCGCCGCACTGACTTCCGGGATACCGATCCCGCGCTCGATTTCACCCATCTGATCTACCGGCCCGATGGCAGCATCGAGCCCCGCCGCTGGGACTGAATCTGGTGGCGGAAGGATCCGGACCGCCGAACGGACCCGGTCGGCCGGAACACTCCGAACCGGACCCGATCGAAGTCCGGATCACCGCCGGCGCGGTCGCCTCGGCCTGTGAGGAGATGGGGGCCGTGCTGATCCGCTCGGCCCATTCGGCAAACATCAAGGAACGGCGGGACTGTTCGGCCGCGATCTTCAACCCGGCCGGGGAGATGGTCATGCAGGCCGAGCACATTCCGGTGCACCTCGGATCGATGCCGGCCTCGGTGCGGGCGATCGTCGACAAACCTCATGTGCCTGGTGTTTCCTGGTTTCTGAACGACCCGTATTCCGGAGGGACTCACCTGCCGGACATCACCGTCGTCACCCCGGCTTTCGCCGAAGGCAGACTGATCGGCTTCGCGGCCAACCGGGCCCACCACGCCGATGTCGGCGGAGTCTTGCCCGGTTCGATGCCGGCCGACTCAACCACGATCGATGACGAGGGAGTGATAATTCCGCCGCGTATTCTCGACGACGAGTCGATCCTCGAAGTTGTGACTCTGATGCGCCAGCCCGAGCAACGGCGGGCCGATCTGCGGGCCCAGTTGGCCGCCAACCGGACCGGAATCGCCCGGCTTCAGGCGATGGCCGCCACCCGGGGAGCCGACGCCCTGGAGGGGGCGATGAACGACCTGATCTCCTATGCGGAGCGGCGAACCAGGACGGAGATCGAACGGATCCCTGACGGCAGCTACCGGGCATCCGATGTTCTCGAGGCACGCAGCGGGGACATCGGTTTGAGGCTGGAAGTGACCGTGGCCGGCGACCGGATCCGCTTTGATTTCACCGGAACCTCCGGCCCCGATCAAGGCAACCTGAACTGCCCCAGGTCGGTGACCGAGTCGGCCTGCCTTTTCGCGATCCGGGTGCTCACCGACCCGGACATCCCCTCCAGCGCGGGGGCCTGGCGGCCGGTCGAGGTGGTGGTGCCGGAAGGCTGCCTGCTCAGCGCGGTCTCACCGAGCGCCGTGGTGGCCGGAAACGTCGAAACCTCATCCCGGGTGGCCGACCTCTGCCTCAGCGCCTTCGGCCTGGCCCAGGGGCAGGGCACGATGAACAACCTGACTCTGGGCAGCGGCTCGTTCACCTATTACGAAACGCTCGGCGGAGGCCAGGCCGCTTCATTGGAAGCCGACGGACCGTCGGCGGTCCATGTGGCGATGTCGAACACGCTGAACACCCCGATCGAGGCCATGGAAGCGGAATTTCCGCTCCGGACCGGCGAGTATTCGATCCGGCGGGGCAGCGGCGGAAAGGGCCGGCATGACGGTGGTGACGGGCTCGTCCGCGAGATCGTCGCGACCGAACCAATGGATTTCGCCCTTCTGACCGAACGTCGCCGGCATGCCCCCGCCGGGGCCGATGGCGGGGACCCGGGCCAGCCGGGCCGGAACCTGAAGATCCGCGAGGACGGGAGCCGCGAAGACCTGGAACCGAAGTCAACCGGCCGGCTCGACCCCGGCGACCGTTTGCGAATCGAGACCCCGGGCGGTGGTGGCTATGGCAGCCCCTGAACCGGGAGCGATCCTCGGCGTTGACGTCGGCGGCACCTTCACCGACGCGGTCCTGATCGCGGCCGGAGGGATCTTCACGGGAAAGTCCCCTTCGACCCCCGAAGACCAGTCGGCCGGAGTCGTCGAGGCGGTCCGGCAGGTCCTCGGCAAGGCCGGGATGGAAGCCGGGGAAGTCGGGCATTTCGCCCACGGAATGACCGTCGCCACCAACGCTCTGCTCGAATCGAAGGGAGCGAAGACCGCTCTTGTCGCCACCCGGGGATTCACCGACCTGATCGAGATCGGCCGACAGGACCGGGCCTCCCTGTACCGCCTCCAGGCGGCCCACCCACCGCCGCTGGTGCCGCCGGAGCGAAGGGTCGCCGTCGACGAGAGAAACGGTCCCGAGGGGGTGATCCGTGAACTTGAACCAGCCGAGAGCGAGAGAGTCGCGGAGGAGATCGAAGCACTGGGAGTCGAGTCGGTGGCCGTCTGCCTTCTTCACTCCTACCGGTTCCCGGAAAATGAAAAGCAGATCGGAGAGGCGATCGGCCGGCGGCTCGGTCCGTCAGTCCACATTTCCCTTTCGCATGATGTGGTCGGAACCTTCCGGGAATACGAAAGGGCGGCGACCACCGAAATCGACGCCGCCCTCTCCCCGCTTCTGGCCGGGTACCTGGAACGGCTGGCCCGCCGCTCGGCCGGTCTGGGCCTGCCCGAGCCGGAGATCATGCAGTCGAGCGGCGGCGTGGCCGGACTGGATGAGGTATCCGCTCACGCGGCCGTAGCGGTGCTTTCAGGACCGGCGGGCGGGGCCGCGGCAGCTTCGATGGTCGCCGGTCAGTCGGGTGAGGAAAACCTGCTCTGCTTCGACATGGGTGGCACCTCCTGTGACGTCTGCGCAGTCGAAGGCGGCCGGGTGCACGAAACCGCGTCGAAGAAGATCGCCGGCCGGCCGATCGCCCTGCCGATGGTCGACATCGACACGGTGGGAGCCGGAGGAGGATCAATCGCCTGGTGCGACAGCGGCGGGGCCCTCAGAGTCGGGCCCGAGTCGGCCGGGGCCAGCCCGGGACCGGCCTGTTACGGCCTCGGCGGCATCCGGCCGACCGTGACCGATGCGAACCTCGCCCTGGGGAGGCTTGCCGCCGGTGACGAGCTGGCCGGCGGCATCGAGCTCGATCTTGAGTTGGCCCTCCAGGCGATCGGTGAACTCGCCGCAGAGCTCGGTGTGTCAACCGAAGAATGTGCCGGGGGGATCATCCGGGTGGCGAACTCGGAGATGGTCCGGGCGCTCCGGGTGGTCACGGTGCAGCGCGGTCTCGATCCTCGCGATTTCACCCTGCTTGCCTATGGCGGAGCCGGGCCGCTCCACGCGGCGGGAGTGGCCGGGGAGCTCGGCATCACCTCGATCCTGGTGCCCGTGACAGGCGGAGTTTTCCAGCGCGCTCCGGACTGTGCCGCAGATCATCGTCGCGAGCAAGTCCAGACCGTGCTTGCAGCCGAGCATGATCTCGACGACCAGGAAACCTTGATCGAGCTGATCAGCGAGGCCGACCAGACAGGCTGGGACGTCGCTACGGCAGCCAGTCCTTCGAGCTCACGGTCAACGACGATTCAGCCGATCCGGCCCAGCTGCGCGAAGTTGTTCGAGGCCGCTCACGAAGACCAGGTGATGCAGATACTCAGATCCCTCGGCGCCGATCGAACTGGTTACCGTCCGCCGGCGCTTCATCGAGTCCGGGCCCGGACTGGCCGCGGCTCCGGCACCGGATCAGTACCTCGAAGGTCCCGCCCGGCTCGACCTCGGAGAGGCGACCGTCTGGGTCCCGGAGGGCTGGAAGCTGACCGGTGCGCAGGGTGGCCTGCTTCGCATGTTTCGTGAACTCTGAGTACCTCGATGCGGACAACTACGTAATTTTCGGCACGAGGACTTGAATTTCGCCGGTCCGCTCTGTAAAGTTCCAACTCCTTACGGGGTCCGCGGCAGCCAGTCATGCCTCCTCTCGCCCCATAAAGGTCTTGAGCAGTACCTGTCCGTAGCAACCTCGACCCCTGACTGAATACCTATGCCAATTGCGTTCAAGGAATGGGCTGTAACCGTGCGAGCCCTCGCCGAAGGCGAACAGCTTCTCACCCTCCGAAAGGGAGGCATCCGTGAGGAGAACAAGCACTTCGAACTCGAGCACGACCGCTTCTTCCTCTACCCCACCTTTGATCACCAGCACAACGATCTCGTGCGTGCCTCCCATCATCCGGAGCTGGACCGTGCCCTCGAGGAGGGCGTCTGGCCGGACGAGGAGCCGCCGGCCCGTGCTCTCCTCCAGGATGGCGGGATCCCTCAGCCCGACCGGGTCCGGATCCGTGCCTGGGCCGAAGTGGCAGAAGACATCACGATCGAGGATCCCCGCATCGTCGATGCCCTCTCCCCCTTCTACATCTGGACCAACGACTACGCCCACAAGCGCCTCAACTGGAAGCCGCGGCATCCGCTGCATCTGGTGCTGCTCAGGGTCCACCGCATCCCGCGTCCGGTAACCGTCCGGGTCCGCGAGGAATACCACGGCTGCCGTTCCTGGGTCGAGATCGACCGCGACCTGCCCTTCGAGGGCACCCCCGGTCATGTCGGACGAGGAATTCCAGTTCGCGACCAGTGAGATCCGTTCGATCTGCACCGGTGACCGCGAACCCGCTCTGGTCTAGAGTCGGCTCGAAGTTCCGTTTCATGGGAAAGGCCCGCTCAGGCGGGCCTTTTTCATTGCAATAGGCTGCGCCGGTGACGTGGATCGAGACCACATCCCTGACCTTCACCGCCCGGCACGAGGACGCCGATCTGGCTTCGCCGAGGGATCTGCTCCGACCGGCAGGGACCAGCCTGAAGCTCGAAGACCGCTTCGAGGTGGTGCCGGGCGACATCTCGATCGTGATTCACCCGTCGCCGATCTGGCTCACCGCCGCGCACCCATTCCTGCCCTTCGTCCGTTACGCCGCCGCCCCGGCCGGCCGCCGCTACCTGGCCGGCTGGCCGTGCGCTCGAGTTCATGTGCTGGGCGAAGCGATGGAGAAACGGGCGGCGAAGACCTCGGCCGAAGCCCTGCCGGGACCGCCGAGCGCCTTTACACCCAGATCGTGCTCGCGGCCAACAACGAGCGGATCCCGCCACCGTGGACCCCGATGCGCTTCTACCGTTACCTGAGCTGGGCCTGGCTGGTCGAAGGTGGTGCCCAGCATTTCGCCCGGCAGGTCGACTTCTTCCGGGCCGCGGTGATCCGCCGGCTCCGGGAAGGCCGGCGACCGAGTTTTCCGCCCTCACGGCGTGACGCGATCATCCTCGGCGGCACGATCTTCGACCTGCTTGAGGATTACCGCGGCGGCGGCGCCTGCGAACTGCTGATCGGCCGCCTGCGCCGCGACGGACCGATCGCCAACCTCGAAGTCGCCTTCGACCTCCGGATCAGGGAAGTCGAAGAAATGTGGCGCGACTATCTCAGGGACCTGGCCAGGCCCCAGCCCGACGCGACCTCGCTGCCCTCGCCGGAGGAGCTGCTCGGTCCGCTCGAGCCGGAGCCCTGAGCCGGCAGGCGCTACTTGCGCTTGCCGGACTTGGACTTCTTCTTGATGATCTTCGGGACGCTCACCTTCCTGACGGTGGTGAACGAAACGCCGGAGGCATCAGTCAGTTTGACCTTGATGGTCACTTTCCTTGCCTTGTTCCTGGCAGCGATCGGGAAGGTGAGCCGCTTGGTTCCCGGCTTCAGCGCCAGGGTGCAGAAAACCGGTCATGCCGCCCCCGGCGATGGTCGCCGCGACGTCGATATTTTCACCCGACCCCAGACCACGGTCGCCGTGCGCTTTTTCTTGCCCTTGCAGGTCACGCCAACGGAGACCACATTGGCGTAGCCACGTTGCTGGCAAGCGGCTTCGCCCGCAGTCAGCTGGTAGAGCGCCCACGGCAGGTTGGCGTTGATCACGCGTACCGCTTACCAGCAGTGGCCGAGGCTGGCAGAACTAACCAGGCGTCAGGCGCGCTGGTGACGATCCGGTAGGTGCCGGTCAGGACGCCGGCCAGATGATGCCATAAATCCGATCGCGGACGAGGTCTGGTTCGGAGTCCGGAAGAACATCGTCGTTGAAATGATCGGGCCGTCGATACCCGTTATTCGATCAAGTGGCACCAGCACACCGTGGGGTGTTGTTCCAGTAAGTCAGGTAGTCGACGCCGCGAACGTTGCGGGCCGAAGAGGTGGTCACGATCACGCACTGATCGGGTCGGCCGATGCCGGGCTCCGAAGGGATCGCCAGAAGCGCCTTGAGGCCGATGTATTCGGCGTCCCTCGGAGTCTGGAAGTTGGCGTTCTCGATGTTCTGGCCACGGGTGTGGAAGGTCTGCAGATCGATCGTGTTCCAGTGGGTGTTTGTCAGGGTGCCCTTATCGGAGCCATCCTTGTTGTAGCGGGGCAGATCCATCGGACCGCCTGGTTCAATGTAGGGAGTCACGTTGGCGTCATTCGGGACGGTCAGCTCGTAATCGCCCTGATCGTCGGTGACCGCGGAGAGCTTCGGAAACTCACGAACCTTGATCGTGGCCCCGGGGATCGGCGTGTCCATGTAGTTGAAGACGAAAGCCTTGCCGCTGATCGTCACGGTCTTTGTGGCGGCCGATGCCGACTGGGCACCGAACAGCATCATCAAGGCCAGGCCGAATGCGGCCAGCACACCAACGGTTCTCTTCAACATCGATCTCCTGCTTTCTCCAACCCGGCTCATTCCGGGATCGGTCAGTGGGTTCCAGAAAATACAACAGGTTGGACCAGCACAAAGTTGCGGCGCGGGACGATAAACCGGAATCCCGCCGGGCGACCGGGCCAGTCGGGAAGGGCGACCGGGCCGCCGAAGCCTGCCGCTACCCGGAGAGTGTTTCGCCCGCGTCCAGCTGGAAGGCTCCCCAGGGAGGATTCGCGTTGATGATCCTTCCCGGGGCGCAGGTGGCGGTGAAGGTGGCAAACCGGTCATCGGGCGAGATGGTGGTGACCAGGTAGGTGCCGGGCGGCACGATTGGCCAGATGATGCCGCCGTCGGCAGAGGTCTCGGTTCGACTCGAGTCGGGGATGACCAGCTCGTTGAAATAGACCGGCTCGGGCAGGTCCGGCTCGGTCGAAGCAGTGGCCCCGGCCACCCCGTGTGGTGTGTTCAGCCAGAAGGTGTCGTAATCGACGCCGCGCACGTTGAGGGCACAGGCGGTGGTGACGATCACCGACTGAAGCGGCCGGCCGTCCTCGCCGGATGGCACCTGGAGCAGGGCCTTCAGCGCCTCGAACTCGGCGTCGGGCGGGGTCTGGAAATTGACGTTCTCCAGGTCCCGGCCGCCGGTGCGGAAAGTCTGGAGGTCGATCTCGTTCCAGTGGGTTTCGACCTCGAACGGATCACCTTCCCGCGGCCTGCGGACGTTGATGCCGCTGCCCGATTCGATGTAAGGAGTGACTTCGGAGTCGTCCGGGACAGTCAACCGGTAGTCGCCGGAGCCATCGGTCCGGGCGGAAAGCTCCGGATATTCGCGGACCCTGATCGTGGCCCCGGAGATCGCCGTGTCCATGTGGCCGAACTCGTAGGCCCGGCCGCTCAGGGTCACGGTTGACTCGGTCGAGGTCGTCATTCCATCTCCGCTCAGTGGTCGAGGACGAGCCCGAGGAACTGCTGGGTCCGCTCTTCCTGCGGGTTGCCGAGCACGTTGTCGGGCGGCCCCTGCTCGACGATGTAGCCGCCGTCCATGAAGATCACCCGGTCGGCCACCTCCCGGGCGAAGCCGATCTCGTGAGTTACGCAGAGCATGGTCATGCCGGAATCGGCCAGTTCCCGCATCACGTCGAGAACTCCCTTGACCAATTCCGGGTCCAGGGCGCTGGTCACCTCGTCAAAGAGCATGATTTCCGGATCCATGGCCAGCGCCCTGGCGATCGCCACGCGCTGCTGCTGGCCACCGGAAAGGCGGTCCGGATACTCGTCGACTTTCTCGTCAAGGCCGACCTTGCCGAGCTGCTCGATCGAGCGCTTGTCGGCTTCGTCCTTCTTGCGCCCCCGCACCCTGATCTGGGCGATCGAGACGTTCTGCTTTGCCGACATGTTCGGGAAGAGGTTGAAGGACTGGAAGACCATGCCGGTTTCGCGTCGGAGCTCGTCCAGGTTCTTGGGCTTTTCGCCGTCGAAGACGGTTTCACCCTTGAGAGTGACCGTGCCGCCGGTTGGCAGCTCGAGCAGGTTGAGGCAGCGCAGCATGGTGCTCTTCCCGGAACCGCTCGGCCCGAGGATGCAGATCACCTCGCCCTTCTTGATGTCGAGGTCGATATCGCGCAGGACTTCGAGCTTTCCGTAGCTCTTCTTGAGGCTGGAGACCGTCATGATGGTCTCGCCCCGGGCGACTTCCTTCTCGAGCAGCGTCGACTCTTCGCTCACGGCATTCCCCTCTGGAACTTCTCGTGCTGTTTCTTGATCTGCCAGTCGACCAGACGGGCCAGCGGGATCGTCACGATCAGGAAGAAGATCGCCCCCAGCGTGTAACCGGAGGGAACGTAGAACTCCGAATAGAGGTCACGGCCGGCCTGGACGGCCTCGACCAGCCCGATCACGCTGACCAGCGCGGTGTCCTTCATCAGGGCGATGTAGTCGTTGAGCAGCGGCGGAATCACCTTGCGTACCGCTTGGGGGATGATCACGAAGCGCATCGCCTGGCCATGGGACATGCCGAGCGAACGGGCCGCCTCGGTCTGCCCCTGGGGCACGGCCTCGATGCCCGCCCGGTAGACCTCGGCCATGTAGGCGCCGTAGGTCAGGGTCAGGGCCATCACGCCGTACCAGAACGGATCGGATTCACCGAACCATTCGGGAATGCCGATCTCGCGCGGAATCGCGCCCTGGGTGGCCATTGTGGCCAGCCCGCTCGAGAGGAGCAGGATGACGAGCAGCAGCGGGATACCGCGAAAGACGTCGATGTAGCCGATTACCAGAGCGCGAACCGGAGCGAGCGCCCGGCCGGGCAGTTGCCGGAGCACGGCGAGTATCAGGCCCCAGATCAGGGCGCAGATGCCGCCTACGAGGGAAAGCTTGATGGTGAGCCAGAAACCATCCAGCACGTACTGGAAGTGGTCCGCCATGAACTGGAAGTTGAAAAAGGTGTCGAAAAAAACGTCCATGGCTGCTTTCAGTCAGACCCGGCGATCAGGCCGGGAAACAAAACAGAGAGGGCGCCCCGCGGGGCGCCCTCTCTGTAAGCGATCCGGAACTAACCCTCGTCGGTAGTTCCAGTGTCCGCCGAAGCGGTGCCGTCCGTGATGCTGGCCGGCGGTGTGGCGTTGAAGTACTTCTTGAACAGTTTCTCGTAGGTGCCGTCGTCGATCAGATCGGAGAGGGCGCCGTTGACTGCCTTCAGAAGCTCCGGCGTGTTCTTCGCAAATGCGAAGCCGTAGTACTCGCCGGTCGGGATGTTGGTCGCGATCTCGAAACCGGCCTGACCCTTGGACGCAGCGTCCTCGGCGACAGGGGCATCGATGATGGCGGCGTCGGCCTGGCCGTTGACGACAGCGGCGATCGCGGCGGCGCCGGTCGGGAAGCCCCGGACCTGGCCAGCGTCGGTCTCGTCGTTGGCGTAGGCCTCACCGGTCGTTCCGTCCTGGGCGGCAACGGTCTTGCCGGACAGGTCCTCAACTGAGGTGATGTCCGAACCCGGAGGCACCAGGAGGGCCTGCTCGGATTCGAAGTACGGATCCGAGAAGTTGACCTGCTGCTCGCGCTCGGGCGTGATCGTGGCGGCCGAGGCAACCATGTCGAACTTGCCCTGGGCAACATCGGTGAAGATGGTGTCGAAGGCGGTGTCCTCGATCTTCACGTCAAGGTCGAGTCGCTTGGCGATGTCATCGACCAGTTCGATGTCGAAGCCGGTGTAGTCGGGGGCCTGACCCATTTCGAACGGGGCGTACGGGATGTCGGAGCCGACCGTCAGGGTTCCTTCGGTGATCAGCTCGGACTGGAAGTCGCCGCTGCCGCTGCTGCTGTCATCACTGCTGCCACAGCCGACGACAACCACCATCGCCGCGAGAATCATCAGCGCCGAAAGCAGCGCGATCAAACGGGATTTCTTCATGCGTTTTTCCTCCAGGAAAGGTTTGGATGCTGGACGCAACCCAATCAGTATTTCACGATTGCCGCTGAAATCTTCCGACCAATGTCCAAGTGACTACACTTAATGAAGTACCGCCGTCCAGCGGGCCCGCGAAATGATGACTCCCTACTACGACCTTCTCAACAAGCCCTGCGGGGGAACCTTCGACGACATCGTCGAATCAATCGGGCACACCCCCCTCGTCGAGCTGAAGACCCTCTCGCCAAGCGAGGATGTGCGGATCTTCGCCAAGCTTGAATCGGCCAATCCGACGGGCTCGGTAAAGGACCGCGTGGCCCGCTCGATGATGCAGGCCGCCGAGGAGTCAGGGGCGATCGCCCCGGGCCAGACCATCCTCGAGCCGACTTCGGGCAACACCGGCATCTCGCTGGCCATGATCTGTCGCCGCAAGGGTTACCCGCTGAAGGTGGTCATGCCCGACAACGTCACCGCCGAGCGCACTCAGCTGCTCGAAATGTACGGAGCCGAAATCGTCTACTCGGAGGGCGCCAAGGGATCAAACGGCGCGGTGGAACTGGCCCTGGAGCTGGCCGAGGATCCCCAGTACTACATGCCTTACCAGTACGGCAACGAGGCGAACCCGAACGCCCACTACGACGGGACCGCGGTCGAGATCCTCGAGGAACTCGACGAAGTAACGGCCTTCGTGGCCGGGCTCGGCACCGGCGGCACCTTGATGGGTAACGGTCGCCGGCTCAAGGAAGCCAATCCGGAAACGAAGCTGGTCGCGGCCGAGCCGATGCAGGGCGAACTGGTTCAGGGCTTGCGATCTCTTGACGACGGGTTCATCCCGCCAATCATCGACCTCTCCCTGCTGGACCGCAAGATCATGGTCTCGAACCGGGATGCAATCGTCTGGACCAGGAAGCTGCTCGATCAGGAAGGCATCTTCGCCGGGGTCTCCTCCGGCGCCGTCGCGGCGATCGCGGTGCGGATCGCAAACGAACTCGACTCCGGCAACATCGTCTTCCTGATCCCTGACGGCGGCTGGAAGTACCTCTCCTCCGGCGTCTACACGAAGTCGCTAGATGAACTCGGCGACATCGACGCGACCAACTGGTGGTAGGCCCCGTGGCCAGGAATCCGTCCCCGGACCGGGGAGCCCGGTGAAGGTCCCCCAGGCTCTGCTCGACGAGATGATCGAGCACAGCAAGGCTGATGACCCGAACGAATGCTGCGGACTGATCGGCGGCTCCGGTGACGAGGCGGCAACCCTCCACCGGATGGAGAACACCGCCCACTCGCCGCTCCGCTACGAGATGGACTCGAAGGAGCAGCTCAGGGTCTACAAGGAGATCCTCGAAGCCGGCCAGGACATCGTGGGCATCTACCACTCCCATACCCGGACCGCCGCCTACCCCTCGCAGACCGACATCAACCTGGCCAGCGGCTGGCCCGACGCCGTCTACTTCATCGTCTCGCTGGAGAATCCGGACGAGCCGTACGTCCGCGGCTTCAACATCCGCGAGGGCCAGGTCGAGGATGTCGATATTCAGGCGGTCTGACTCGGGCCGGGCCGGCAAGACGCCCGAACCGGTCAAGGTCGCCTGGGCCCATCACCAGGCGGAAGCGGAACTGATCTCGAACATCCTCCGTGACGCGGGCATCCCCTGCCTGATCAAACGCAACCGGGGGTTCGATGTACCCGATTTCCTGGCCGCCGGGGCCAGGGACATCTACGTACCGGCCTCGGCGGCAGATCGGGCCAGACAAATCCTCGACGACCTGCAGACCGACCAGGACCGACTGCCGGGGAGTTAGCGGGCGCCCCCGGCCATGGCCGGGAGGATCATCACGGTGTCCGTTTCGCCGACCGCTGTCCCGAGGCCGTCGAGCACGCGGACGTCCTCGTCATTGAGGTAGATGTTGACGAAGCGGTTGAGTTCGCCATCGTCGGAGAAAAGCTGGTCCCTGGTTTCGGGGTACTCCGCGACGAGCGCGTTCAGCACCTCGCCGACATCGGACCCGGCGACATCAACTTCGGTCGCGTCACCTGTGTGCTTGCGGAGAACGGGCGGAATCTTCACGGACGGCATGGGCTGATCCTAAATGATTAATTCAGCTTGCTGACGTGCCCTGAGCGCGTGGTCGGCCAGGCCGGCTCAGGAGCCGACGTGGCCGCCGCAGAATGCTTCGTAATCGGGGAACTTGCCCATCTCGGATTCCGGCACCTCGGGGGCGTTCGGGCCGCAGATCGGGCATTCCGGGTCACGCCGGACCTTGAGTTCGGTGAAGCGGGTGCCGAGGGCTTCGTAGAGCAGCAGGCGGCCGACCAGCGGCTCGCCGATTCCGAGCACCAGCTTCAGGACCTCATTCGCCTGGAGCAGGCCCATCTGGCCGGCCATCGCACCGAGCACACCGTTGGCCGAGCAGCTCGGGGCAAGCTCCGGCGGCGGCGGGGTCGGGTACAGGCAGCGGTAGCAGGGGCCTTCATAGGGGATGAAGGTCGAGATCTGGCCGTCGAAGGAAAGGATCGAGGCGGAAACGACCGGCTTCCTCAACCTCACCGACGCGTCGTTCAGCAGGTATCGGGTCGGGAAGTTGTCGGCGCCGTCGACGATGATGTCGTAGTCCTCGATCGTCTCGAGAATGTTGCTGGCGTCAAGACGGTAGTTGTATTCGACGACTTCAACGTCCGGGTTCAGTTCCTCGATGGTCTGCCGGGCCGAGCTGGACTTCGGCGTGCCGACCCGGGAGGTGTTGTGGATCACCTGGCGCTGAAGGTTGGAGGCATCGACCACGTCGTCGTCGACGATGCCGATCGTGCCGATCCCCGCAGCGGCGAGGTAAAGCGCGGTCGGGGCGCCGAGGCCGCCGGCGCCGAGCAGCAGCACCTTGGCGTTCAGCAGCTTGAGCTGCCCTTCCACCCCGACCTCGGGCAGCAGGATGTGACGCGAGTAACGGTCACGCTGTTCCGGGGTCAGGCCTGAGTCCGAGGCGACCGGGAGGCCCTGGGCTTCCCACTCGAGAATCCCGCCGCCCATGTTGGCCAGGTTGGTGTAGCCCTTGGCGGCGAGTACCTGGGCGGCGTCCCATGAGCGGGCGCCGGAGCGGCACTGGAGGATGATCCGCTGCGACTTATCGGGAACCGCAGCCTCGATCCGGTCGGCGATCACACCCGGAGGGATCAGTTCGGAGCCCTCGATGTGGGACTCCTCGTATTCGTAGGGCTCGCGGGTGTCGATCAGCTTGACACCGCCCTCATCGAGCTCGGTGAAGGCCTCCTGCGGAGTGATCTCTTCGACTGCCTGCTGTTCGGCCTGTTCGGTTGCCATCGACAAAACCCTCAATCTCGATCTGAATTTGGTTACTTCAAAAAGTATAGCGCCATCCAGGGGCTTTCCCGCACCCCGAACCGACCATGAAGGGTACATCGGCACTGATATTCCGTACTGAGTCGCAAGTGACAAGCCCTCGTTTCAGTTACTCTCCCCTCGCAACGATTGTCCGCGGAGGGCGGACGAAAGGAGAGCGATGAGGAATTGGACAGGTCGACTCTGCGTAGCCGTGGCGTTTCTGGGTGCCTGGCTCGCGGGGACCAACAGTGCTGTAGCAGCAGACGAGCCGGCGACGGTGACGATTTCGGGCAACGCCTGGGCATTCGTGCTCACCGGCACGACGAGCGGCCTCGAAGGGGCAACGATCGGCATTGCCGAGCATCCGGAAATCACCACAGTGAGCGGACCCGACGGAGCCTGGTCGCTGGAGGTCCCGAACCACGAGTCGATCACCCCCTTCGCGACCGCACCGGGTCGCTACGCGGTCTACGACCAGACCTTCTTCACCCGCGACAGGGACCTGAACCAGGTCAATTTCCAGATGCCGCCACAGGGCATCGCCGAGGCATTCGCCCAGATCGTGGGAGCGTCGATGAACGGCGAGCCCGGCAGCAAGGTCCTCGACCAATGCGCAATCGTCTCCACGGTGTTCCAGAAAGAAGGCCGGAACTTCACGAACTTCAACGACTTCCTCGCCTTCGCGCCACATGGAATCGAAGGGGCCACAGCCGAAGCATTCGATCCCGACGGCCAGTCGATCGGTCCGCCCGTCTATTTCGATTCGCATGTGATCCCCACCCCATCGCTGACCTCCGCCTCCCGCGACGGGGGAATGGTCTGGGACAGCCTGCCGGCCGGCGTCTACACGGTCCAGGCCTACGACGACACGGCCCGCTTCTCGTCCTTCAGGGCGACCTGTGAACCGGGACGGCTGGTCAACGCCAGCCCGCCCTGGGGCACCTATGAAATGGCCCGGACCGAGGAACCCAACCCGGCCGTTCTCGCACCGGACGAGCCGGTCATCACGCCGGCCGACGAATCACTCGACGCTTCGGTCGTATCGGCCAAGGTCGTGAAGAAGGGTGCCCGGAAGCGGCAGCTGATCGTGAAGATCAGGGCTGGTGAGCCGGTCACCGCTGTACTCACCGCCAGCCAGGGCAAGCGCAAGGTTCGAAGCGGCAAGAAGAGCGTTCCGGTCACCACCCGCAAGATCACCGTTTCGATCCCCGGCAAGTTCCGTTCCGGTTCCCTGAGCCTGAACGTCTCCCTCGCCGACGCGGCCGGCAACAAGGGAAGCCACCAGTCGATCCTGTTCGTGCCGGCGATCAGGAAAAAGCACTAGAGCCGAAGAAAAAGAAGGCCCCCGGACCATCCGGTCCGGGGGCCCCACTGTCAGCTGAACCAGGGGAGGGAACAGCGTTGGGAGGAAGTTCTCCTAGAGCGAAGGCCGCATCTGGCGAAGCCGCGTGACCCGCTCCTCGATCGGGGGATGGGTCGAGAACAGCCCGGCCAGGCCCTTCGCCTTGAACGGCTTGACGATGTAAAGCGGCTCGGAGGCCTCACTCACATGGCCCTTCATCGGGATGTTCTGCGCACCCTGCTCCAGCCTGAGCAGCGCCGAAGCCAGTGACTCGGGGTTGCCGCAGATCGCCGCACCGCCAGCGTCGGCCGCGTACTCGCGCTGCCTTGAAACGGCCAGCTGGATGATTGTGGCTGCGAGCGGTGCCAGCAGCACCATGGCCAGTGAAGCGACCAGGGAGAGCGGCGAGTTGTCGTCGCCACCGAACCACATCAGCATGTAGGCGATGTAGGTGATCGCGGCGCCGATCGTCGAGGCGACCGACTGGATCAGGATGTCGCGGTGCTTGATGTGAGCCAGCTCGTGGGCGACCACGCCGCGCAACTCGTCGGTCGAGAGCAGTTTGGTGATCCCGGCCGTCACCGCGACCGCGGAATGGTTGTAGTTGCGGCCGGTCGCGAAAGCGTTCGGCTGCTCCTGGGGGATCACGTAAAGCCGGGGCATCGGGATTTCCGCCCGCTGGCAAAGCTCCCGGACCATCTGGAAGTACTCCGCGTTCTCGGATTCCTCCATCGGCTGGGCGCCACTCATCTTCAGGGCGAGCTTGTCGCTGAAGAAGTAGGAGAAGAAGTTCATCGCGACCGCGATACCGAGGAAGAGCAGCGCCGTCTGCTGACCGCCAATAGCGAAACCGATTACGACCAGCAGGCCGGAGAGAGTGGCGAGCAGGATCGTCGTGCGGAGCGTGGCGCCCCAGGTGGATTGCTTGGTTGTGGTCATCGAGCCTCCTTGGAAGCAGAGTGAGGGGAAATACGGTCGCCATTGTGTCGCGGAAGCACGTTTTCGTCCATAGGGGATGTCCCCCATTTCGCCTGGGGGTTGCCCCGACCGGCAGAAAATGGCCGCGCACCCTGCGACCATGGCAGCTTCAGATGAAGCGCCGCCCGATCTTCACCGAAGTCCTTCTGCTGAACGCGGCCATGGTCGCGCTGGCGACCGCGGCTGCGGCCCTGACCACCGGCTTCTCGACCGACCACGTCGAAACGCTTATCCTGATCGCGGCCGCCGCGGCAGCGGTCACCTGCCTTCTCAACATCGCCATCTTGCGGCGACGCTTCACACCGCTGGAGGCTGTGATCACCGAGATGGAAAAGGTTGACCTGAGCCAGCCGGGAGCCAACCTTCCTGCCTGGATCGACGGGGTGGCGGAAACCGAGGAGGCGGAGCGGCTCGAACTCGCCTTCCTGCGCATGATGCGCCGGCTGGAAGCGGAGCGTCGCCGCAGCTCCAGCGCCGCCCTCGCCGCCCAGGAAGAGGAACGCGCCCGGGTCGCCCGTGATCTTCACGACCAGGTCAACCAGTCACTCACCGGGGTACTGCTCCGGCTGGAAGCAACCCGTTCCGAGGCCCCGCCAGAGCTTGCTCCGGAGATCGAGGAGACCAGCCGGCTCGCCCATCAGGCGATGGATGAGCTCCTGACCGTCGCCCGGCAGCTCCGGCCGACCGCTCTCGATGACCTCGGCCTCCGGGCCGCGATCGCCGGCCTGGTCGAGCAGCCCGACCGGCCCGGCCTGAGCGCAGCTTTCACCTGCGAAGACGATCCTTCCGCCCTCGACCCCGACATCCAGCTGGTGATCTACCGGGTCTCCCAGGAAGCGATCGGCAACGCCGTACGCCACAGCGGCGCGACCCAAATCGCGGCCACCCTGACCCGCAACGGGGACAACTTCGTCCTGACGGTGACCGACGATGGCAACGGTTTCAGCTTCGACCAGTCCACCTCCGGCCTCGGCCTTGGCGGTATGCGGGAAAGGGCGCTCCTGGTCGGCGGCGAACTCGACATCGAATCGCGGTCGGGTCACGGAACCACAATCCGGCTCACGGTCCCCGTGCGGGAGCGGTCCGGCCCATGAACGGGGGCCACCGATGCGGATCGTGATCGCTGACGACCACGGAATCGTCCGCTCCGGAATTCGCCTGCTGCTCGAACGCCAGGGAGATCTCGAGGTGATCGCCGAAGCCGCCGACGGGATCGAGGCCCGGGACACGGCGGTCCGGGAAAAGCCCGACCTGGCCATCCTCGACGTGAAGATGCCCGGCCTGACCGGACTCCAGGCGACCCGTGAGATCAAGGCCCAGACCCCCAAAACCAACGTCCTCATCCTCTCCATGCATGACGACGAGCGCTACCTTTTCGAGGCACTGAAGGCCGGCGCCTCCGGCTACGTGCTCAAGTCCCAGGCCGACACCGACCTGCTCGAAGCGATCCGCTCGGTTCAGCGGGGCGAGCCTTTCCTTTCCCCCGGCGCCCAGCAGACCCTGATCCGTGACCTGCTCGAACGGGGCGAGCCGGCGGGTTCGGATCTCACACCGAGGGAAGAAGAGATCGTCAAGCTGGTGGCCGAGGCCAACACCACCAGGGAAATCGCCGAGATGCTCCACCTTTCCGAGAAGACGGTTGAAAACCACCGCGCCAACGCGATGAAGAAGCTCGGCATGCGCGACCGGGTCGAACTGGTGCGCTACGCGATCCGTCAAGGGTTGATCGAACCGTGAGAGAAACGACGCGGAAAGCGGGGTTGGACCGTGGCTGACTCGGAAAGAGTGGTCCTCAGCCCCGGAGTCGAGGTGCTGATCCGGCCGATCCGCTCCACCGACAAGCACCTGCTGGCCGAGGGCTTTGCCGCGCTCAGCCCGGAATCGAAGTTCCAGCGTTTCTTCGCCCCGGTGGTCCGCCTCAGCGAATCGGACCTCGTGTACCTGACCGAGGTTGATCACCACCACCACGAGGCGCTGGTCGCGATCGATCCCGACGAAGGTGACCTGATCGGGGTGACCCGTTACATCCGCACCTCCCCCTACCGGGATCGCGAAGCCGAGGTGGCGATCGTGATTTCCGACCAGTGGCGCGGCAAGGGACTCGGCAAGGCACTGCTATCCCGGCTCGCCACCCGTGCCCGTGAGGAAGGCGTGACCCACTTCCTGGCCGTGATCCTCGCCGAAAACGAGGGATCGATCGACCTCTTCGAGAATTTTGCTCCAAGGAAAACCCATGTCGCGGCCGGGGATCCGGGCCAGGTCGAGGTCCGCATCGATCTTCCCTGGAGTGGCGAGTTCTCCGATTCCGTTCTGGGGTATGCGCTCCGCTCGGCCGCCCGGGGCAACCACCGTTTCCGGACCTGGCGACGGATGCGGCGCCGGCTCAGGCGGCGAAGAAGATCCTCGGGCAAGGTGCGGGACATCGGCAAAACCGACTAGTGCTCTAGGATTTATCCGATGCTCTTCTCGACCAAAGCCGAGTACGGAGTTCGCCTCATGGTCGAACTCGGCCGGCAGCCCAATACCGGCCCTGTTTCACTGAACGCGATCGCCGAAGCCGAGCGCCTGCCGCTCTCTTATCTAGAGCACCTGGTGGCGAAGCTCCGCCAGGCCGGCCTGGTCACCTCGACCCGGGGAGCCCACGGCGGATACAGCCTCGCCTACCCCGCCGAGGAAATCACCATGGTCGAGGTGGTCGAAGCGCTGGAGGGGCAGATCGCCCCGATGGAATGCTTCCACGAGACCCCGGAAGGCAAGGTGCTCTGCTCGCATGAGGCAGACAGTGACCGCGCCTGCGCGACAAAGCTGCTCTGGACCCGGGTCCAGGGCGGTGTTACCAAGGCCCTGGCCGGCACCACCCTGGCCGAGCTGGTCGAGTTTTCGCGCCCGGTCGAGAAGGGCGCCAACATCAAGACCGCGGTCGGCAGCGCCGCCTAGCGCCGCCCCAGACTTTTCGAACGGAGCTACCAGTGGCAGAACTAGAGATCAAGAATCTTCACGTCAGCGTCGAGGACAAGGAAATCCTCAAGGGCCTTGACCTGACCGTGGAAAAGGGCCGCGTCCACGCGCTGATGGGCCCGAATGGATCCGGCAAGTCGACCCTCGCCAACGTGATCATGGGCCACCCCGCCCTCGAGGTCACCGAAGGCACGATCACCTTCGACGGTGAGGACATCACCGAGGCCGGACCGGACGAACGCGCCCAGCTCGGTCTCTTCATGGCCTTCCAGTACCCGGTCTCGATTCCGGGTGTCGCGGTCAGCAAGTATCTGCGGATGATCCTCAACGCCCAGCGCGAGGCCCGTGGCGAGCAGCCGCTCAAGATCAAGGAGTTCGCCGCCCAGGCCCGCGAGGCAATGGATCTGGCCAACATCCCCCAGGATTTCTCCAGTCGCTATCTCAACGACGGTTTCTCCGGCGGCGAGAAGAAGCGCATGGAACTGCTCCAGCTGGCGCTGCTCAAACCGCAGATCGCGATCCTCGACGAGACCGACTCCGGCCTCGACATCGACGCGCTCCGCACGGTCGCCGAGGGCATCAACAAGTTCACCGGTCCCGACATGGGCGCCCTGGTCATCACTCACTACCAGCGCCTGCTCCACATGGTCGAACCGGATGTGGTTCACGTGATGTTCGAAGGCCGCATCGTCAAGGAAGGCGGCAAGGAACTCGTTGACCAGCTCGAAGCCGAGGGCTACGGCTGGATCAAGGAGGAGGTCGAGGCGGCCGCCTGATGTCGGTCTCCTCGATTCGTAGCCAGTTCCCGATCCTCGACCGCGAGGTAAAGGGCAAGCCGCTCGCATATCTGGATAACGGCGCCACCTCCCAGAAGCCGTTGGCGGTGATCGAGGCGATGGATGCCTACTACCGCGAGCACAACGCGAATGTCCATCGCGGCGTTCACACCCTTTCCGAAGAGGCAACCGACCTTTACGAGGGCGCCCGGGCCAAAGTCGCCGGGCTGCTCGGTGCTACTTCACCCCGCGAGATCGTCTTCACCCGCAACGTGACCTCGGCCATCAACCTGGTCGCCCGGTCCTGGGGGGCCGCCAACCTGCAGTCTGGCGACCGCATTCTGCTTACCGAGATGGAGCATCACGCGAACATCGTGCCCTGGTACATGATCGCCCAGCGAACCGGGGCCGAGCTTCAGTTCGCCCCGATCGACGAGGAAGGCCGGCTCGACCGCGCCGCTCTATCCAACCTCCTGGCCGGTGGCCCGAAGGTTTTCGCCTTCACCCATGTCTCGAATGTGCTCGGCACGAAGAACCCGGTGACCGAACTGGTTGCCGAGGCGAAAGCAGCCGGCGCCCTGACCGTGATCGACGGCGCCCAGTCAGTTCCCAAGTTCCCGGTCAATGTGGCCGAGATCGGCGCCGATTTCTACGGCTTCACCGGCCACAAGCTGTACGGCCCGACCGGGATCGGCGCGATCTGGGGTCGCCGCGAACTCTGGGAGGAGATGGAACCTTTCGAGGGCGGCGGCTCGATGATCAACAAGGTCACTCCCGAGAAGATCACCTGGGCCTCGGTCCCGGCGAAGTTTGAGGCCGGCACCCCGCCGATTGCCGAGGCGGCCGGCCTCGCCACCGCGATCGACTGGGTTCAGCAGGTCGGTTTCCAGGCAATCGAAGCCCACGAGAACCAGCTCACCGCCTACGCCCTCCCCCGCCTCGCCGAGGTGCCGGGACTCACGATCTTCGGCCCTCCGGACACGATCAATCGTGAGGGCATCATCTCTTTCGACCTCGAGGGAGTCCACCCGCACGACGTTTCGGAGATTCTCGACCGCCACGGCGTCGCGGTCCGGGCCGGCCATCACTGCGCCCAGATCCTGATGCGCCGCCTCGGCGTCGCCGCCACGACCCGCGCCAGTTTCGCCGCCTACAACACGGAGGAAGAGGTCGACACCCTGATCGAAGCCCTCCACGACGCCCGCGGCATCTTCGGTCTCTAGTCGAGACCCAGGGCGATGGCGAGAGCTCCGTTGAGTTCCCGGAGCTTCCCCGGGCTCAGATAGCCCCGAGACTTGCCCACCATTGACTTGGGCAGCGTCGCAAGGTCGTCGCAGTTGATCACCGATCCGGCGCGGAGGTCCAGCCCGTCGTCATCAAGGGATACCTCCGCCGGGTGATCTCGTCGGTTCGATGTAACCAGCGCGATAGTTACCGACCCCAGCACGGGAATCGCCTCTTCCCTGGTTACAACGACTCCCGGGTGCGGACCGGCGTGAGGAAAATCGATTTCGTACACGCCGCCCCGGTGGATCAAGGTTTCTCGACCTCGATGCCCGGCTCCCCCGAAAGTCGCCGATCAAGCATTTCACTGTTCGCTCTGGCGAACCAGTCATCAGGGGGTTTCTTCTCGTAGGCGTCCCGGTACGAAGCCGCGATGGCCTGGTTTCTGGTCTCTCTGGCCAACGCGTCCAGCCCCGCCCGGACCGCGGCCGCCCGGGATTTGAACTTGCCCTCGGCAACGACCCGATCCAGAAGGTCAAGTTCGTCATCGGAGATACGAATCGCTATTTGTGGCATCCCGTTCAGCATACCAGTGTGGGATGTCCCGACTGGCATCCTCATCCACCTTTCTCACGAGATAAGGCGCGGCGATGAAATTCTCGCCCCCACCGGTGCCGAAGAATTTCACCGACCCGCATTCTGGAGTTGACAGCAGACCACCGGCCGAGTAAGCCTCAGGCATGTCTCGATACCGAATCACCCCTTCGCTCGTAATTTCTGTCATCGCACTGATCGTCGCTCTCGGCGGCGCCAGTTATGCGGCGCTCAAGATCCCTCGCAACTCGGTCGGTGTGGCTCAGCTGAAAAAGAATTCGGTTTCGGCCCCGAAGCTGAGGAAGGGGTCGGTCAATTCGGCCAAGATCAAGGATCGCTCGATCCGTACCGGGGACCTGGCCCCGGGAGTGATTCCGGGAGCGACCTGGCGGGGCGAGCGGGACGCATCGACTCTGCTTGATCTGACCGGAAACTTGCAGGTGGTGGCCAGCACGCCGACGCTGCCGGCCGGCTCCTATCTGGTCTGGAGCAGGGCCAATGTCCTCGGTAGCGCGGGGAATTCGACGATCATCTGCTCCGTGGCCTCCGATGCGGCTCAGAACGTGACGATCTCGCCAAACGGGCTCTTGCCTCTCTCGATGGCGGCGACCAAGGTTCTCGACCAGCCCGGACCAATCGAACTCAACTGCAACAAGTCAGCCGGATCCCCACAGGTTGCTCAAGCCACCGTCATCGCCACCCGGGTTTCGGAGCTCACCGCCCCGGCCGATTAATTATGCAGGACTACCGTCAGTCCACCTCACCTTGGCCACCTGAACCGCCGACCACAACTACGATTCCGCGCATGGAAGTCAATTTGGGGGTGCCGGAGGGAGAGGTCGACGAGTTCGACACGGATCTCCCTGTCGACCTGCCGGCCCATGAGCGGAACCTGGTTGACGCCAGGAATCATCTGGTCCGCACCAGCCAGGCCGCCCGCGTCTGGGCGGAGGACAATCCCGCCCACCCAGTTTCCTACCTGGTCACCCGAAGCGACGTCAGCGAGCAGACGAAGATCCAGGCCCTGCGGCGGATCGAGTCCGTCTCTCTCCCCTTCCAGGTCAACGAATTGCTCGATGCGGCCCGGCATTTCAACGAATGCCAGGCCATCTCCCAGGCCGCCTTTGACGCCGAGCAGCCTCGTGAGGAGGATCACCCGGATCATGGCGACCGGGACATCTTCGAGGGCCTCCGTGCCGCGTATCTGAACCTGCTTCGCGGCTACCGGAACTGGGGTGGCTTTGGATACCACGGTTGGACCAGCCGCAAGGATCCGGACAGCTATCCGGGGCCGGCGATCTGGACGAGGCAGGACTGTGTTTTCCGCTTCGGCCGCGTACTGGAGCGGGAGTTCCCGGATCGGGTCCACCTCGGCCTGAAGATCAGCAAGGCGACGACCGGAAGCTTCGACCCCGAGGTCGACCGTCGACAGTCGGTCGACATCACGGTCACCATCCCGGGCCTGTTCTCGCGCGACATGAGCCAGCGCCGGTTCCGCAATCTGCGGCATGACCTGTTTGTCGAGGTCGAGTGGCTGAAGAAGAGCCGCTGGCTGAACACCGACCAGCTGGTCAAGCGCTGCGGCCGAATCCAGCAGAACCTGATCAACCTGCAGCGCTCGATCGACAGCGGTCGCTGCGAATTCGCCGCGATGCTGATCGTCGATGACGAAGGCTTCCTCGATTTCCACGGCGACCTGCTCAAGTGGCCGCCGGATGTGATTCCCCTGGTTGTCAGCCCGGGTGAGGTGGTCGAGCTCGGACTCGACGACGGCACGGTCGAACCGATCCTCGACCAGATCGAATCCCTCCACGACTCGACCTGCCCCTGTTCCGAAGCACCGCTGGCGCTCGATTCCTGAGCCAGTTCAGCCGGTCAGCTAACCTCGTCTGACCGATGGAAGAGCTTTACCGCGAACAGATCCTCGAGCATTACAAGCGCCCCCACAACTTCGGGGCGATAGAGAATCCTGACCTCGAATTCGAGGACACGAACCCGTTTTGTGGCGACGAGCAACACGTGATGATCCGCCTCGACAAAGACGACAAGGTGGCCGAGGTCAAGTTCGAAGGCCAGGGCTGCGCGATATCGACCGCAGCCACTTCCCTCCTCACCGACGAACTGATCGGAATGAGCCGCGAAGAGCTGGTCAAGCTCCCCAAGGAGTACGTCCTCGACCTCCTCGGAATCGACATCTCAGCCACCAGAATGAAGTGCGCACTCCTCGGTCTTAAGGTAGTCAAGTCAGCCGGCCTCGGCCAGACAACCGACTGGGAAGACGCCGGAGAACAAGGCGACCCCTCCCTGGCCTCCGAGATCTAGTCGCGCAAAGCCGCTTCGAAGGCCGCGTAGGTCTTGTCGTCGAACAGGACGAAGGTGACCTCCGGACGGTCACCGTGTTTACGGACAGAGTCGACCGCGATGCGCGCCGCCTCATCCAGCGGATAGCCGTAGATCCCCGCACTAATCGCCGGAAAGGCAATCGACTTAACCTGATACTCGCGGGCAAGACTAAGGCTGCTCTCATAGGCCCGGGCAAGTAATTCGGCTTCAGCTCCATCGTGGTTGCCGTAGACCGGCCCCACCGCATGGATCACCCAGGTAACCGAGAGGTCGTATCCCTTAGTAGCCAAAGCATCACCCACCTCAATTGGCCCGTGAGACTTGAGTTCCTCCTGCCCCTCCTCATCAAGTCCCGGCCCAGCCGCTTCAGAAATAGCCCGCGCCACTCCCCCGCCATGCATCAGATGCGAGTTCGCCGCATTGACGATCGCGTCCCCCTGAAACTTGGTGATGTCCCCCTGTTTGAGCGCGATGCTCATTCAGCGAGATTACCCAGGCCACCAATCAGTTCGATCGAAACTTCCTCACCAGCTTCTTCAATTCGTCGATCGAGAGCCAGGGGGCCTTTCGGTGAATCATCCGATGACAGTTCGAGCAAACCAGAGCAAGGTCGTCGAGTTTGGTCTTGTGCCCCGGGTCGAGTTGGCTGACCGGGAGGGTGTGGTGGCATTCGATGAAGCCCTTCCCCCGAGAGCCATATGCGCGATCAAAATCGAACTGACAGGCTTCGCAAAGAAGGCTTCCGGTTTCGTCAAAAACCTTCGACTTCTTGGCTTCAACGATTTCGGAGTTTCGCTCTCGATACCGATGGGTCCGCGTCAGCACACGACCCTCGGGGGCTTCTGCGAAGTCGATCGTTTCGTATCCCGCCTCTTCCAGTAGAGACTTCTTCATCTCGCCGATATTCGACCGAATGGTCTCCGCAGTCTCCTCCAGAGCTCCAGGAGATTCCCAGAACTCGTCCCATACGAGTTTGTCTCTCGCTCCACCGTTCGGTAAGCCGGTAGCGACGTTGGGATCGAACTCGGCGAAGTTGCCGAGTTTCCTGCCAACCGAAGATTGACTTCGGAAGCTTGGATTCTCCGTCAGTTCAGATTCAATCGGAATGGACCGCAGGAGCTGACTCAGTTCCCGCATGCTGTCCGCACTCGCGCTGTAGCCCTCTCGGCGATACAGGTCGAGACACAAGATCAACTCATCATTGAGCCAGACGCTTTTTCTAGAACGAGCCAATGAGCTTTCTACGCTTCCTGCCGAGAGTACCTTGTGAACCACCAGGATAAGTGCGAGGCACAACTGTGTGAAATCAGTGCAACAAACCGTGGAGATTTGCTTGACGACCCTTCGGTCGGGAGTAGTCTGGATTCATGGCCGTTCAGCCACACCGCACTTCCTGGCCCGATGAGAGGCTTGATGATCTGAATCTGATGATTCGGGAGGGGTTTGCGCGGACCGAGCAGGAGATGACGCGGCTTCGATCCGAGGTGAGCGTTCGCTTTGATCGCGTGGATGATCGCCTCGACAACGTGAACGAGCGGTTCGACTCTCTGCAAAGGGTTTTGATCGTCGGATTGTTTTCCGTTTGCGGAGCCATCCTCGCCGCCGTGATCGCGGGACTGATCGCCCTCGCCTGATAGGGATTCCCTCCCCGAAATCCGCATGGGGAGTGCGTTAGGTGGGCCTAATGGTGGGTGCCCGTTGTCTTGAATCGGTAAGATCTAATTCCTAGCCGTGTTGTCGGCTTATTGTCCGGGTTTTTCCGCAAGCGGCCTGCTCCCGAGCGGATTTCCGGGCCCCCTCCCATTCACCCTTATGAGCAACGAAACGACAAAGATCCCTGTGTGCCCGGTGGCCGAACTGCTACCTGGTGACCGCCGCATCATCGAACACGATGGTGAGTTCCTGGCCGTCATTAATTGCGACGGCCAGTTGTTCGGAATAGAGGATCGCTGCTCGCATGACGACGGGCCACTGGCGGAGGGTGACATCGACCAGACCGAATGCACCGTGGAATGCCCGCGGCATGGCTCCCTCTTCGACTTGCGCACCGGCAAGCCGAAGACCCTTCCGGCCTACCAGCCGGTCAAGACTTTTCCTGTCGAGATCATCGACGACACCATCACGCTGGAGGTATAGACGTGGCTACCGCTGAAGTACTCGCCGAAAAAGAGAAGGTCCAGGGGATCAACGCCGATTACGCCGAGAAGTTCGGCTTCAGCGATCCCGAAACCGGCTACGCCTACAAGGCTCCGAAGGGCCTTACCCGCGAGATCGTTGAGCAGATCTCCGAGTACAAAGACGAGCCGCAGTGGATGCGTGACTTCCGCCTCAAGGCGCTGGAGATCTTCGAGAGCAAGCCGACCCCGCAGTGGGGCGCGAACCTCAACCAGATCGACTTCGACGACATCCACTACTTCGTGCGCGCCTCCGAGAAGGCCGAGCGGAGCTGGGAGGACGTCCCCGACGACATCAAGAACACCTTCGACAAGCTCGGCATCCCCGAGGCCGAGCGGAACTTCCTGGCCGGTGTCGGTGCTCAGTACGAGTCCGAGGTCGTCTACCACCAGGTCCGCAAGGACCTCGAGGAGCAGGGCGTCCAGTTCCTCGACATGGACAGCGGCCTACGCGAGCACGAGGACATCGTCCGCGAGCACTTCGCCTCGGTGATCCCGGCCAACGACAACATGCTGGCCGCGCTCAACTCGGCCGTCTGGTCGGGCGGCTCGTTCGTCTACGTGCCGAAGGGCGTCAAGGTCGACATGCCGCTGCAGGCCTACTTCCGGATCAACACCGAGAACATGGGCCAGTTCGAGCGCACGCTGATCATCGCCGACGAGGGCTCCGACGTGCACTACATAGAGGGCTGCACGGCCCCCGTCTACTCGACCGACTCGCTGCACTCGGCGGTCGTCGAGCTGATCGCCCGCCCCGGCGCGCGCATCCGCTACACGACGGTCCAGAACTGGTCGCAGAACGTCTACAACCTCGTCACGAAGCGGGCGATCGCCGAGCGCGACGCCACCGTGGAGTGGGTCGACTGCAATCTCGGCTCCAAGGTGACGATGAAGTATCCGAGCGTCTACCTGATGGGCGAGCGCGCTCATGGCGAGATCCTCTCGATCGCGTTCGCCGGCCACGGCCAGCACCAGGACGCCGGCGGCAAGATCATCCACGCGGCGCCGAAGACGACGTCGTCGATCTTCGCCAAGTCGATCTCCAAGGACGGCGGCCGCTCCACCTACCGCGGCCTGCTCGAGGTCGCCAAGGGCGCGACCGAGGCGAAGTCCAAGGTCGTCTGCGACGCGCTCCTGCTCGATCCCGAGTCGCGGTCGGACACCTACCCGACGATCCGCATCGACGAGAGCGACGCCAACGTCGGCCACGAGGCCTCGGTCTCGAAGATCGGCGAGGAGCAGCTCTTCTACCTGCAGTCGCGCGGCCTCGACGAGGAGGAGGCCTCGAAGATGATCGTCAACGGCTTCATCGAGCCGGTCG
>JACJWY010000012.1 GCA_020636955.1 Thermoleophilales bacterium
TCCTCGACTTTCGGGATGCGATTGCCGAGCAGGGCAAGGGCGAAATCGAGCGCAAGTACGGCAACCTCTTCGAGATGTACAGCCGGATCACCGGCGATGACCCTTACGTCACCCCGATGATGATCTACCCGGCCCCCCATTACGCGATGGGCGGCCTCTGGGTCGATTACGAGCTCCAGACCACGATCCCGGGACTCTTCGCTATCGGCGAGGCGAACTTCTCCGATCACGGAGCCAACCGCCTCGGCGCCTCGGCCCTGATGCAGTGCCTGGCCGACGGCTACTTCATCTCGCCCCATACGGTTACCAACCATCTGGCGAAGAAGCACGAGCCGGTAAGCACCTCCGATTCCGCCTTCGACGAGGTTGAAAGCGACGTCCGTGGCCACATCCAGGAGCTGATGGACGTCGGCGGCAGCACCTCCGCCCAGGCCTTCCACCGCGAGATGGGTCACGTGATGCTCGACAAATGCGGGATGTCCCGCACCGCCGAGGGTCTCGACCAGGCGCTGACCGAAGTGCGGGCGATCAAGGAAGAGTTCTGGCGTGACCTGCGGGTCGACCCGGGTGACGAGGAGTTCAACCAGTCGCTCGAGTACGCGAACCGGGTCTCCGATTTCTTCGAGCTTGGCGAGCTGATGATCCAGGACGCCCGCCGGCGCGAGGAATCCTGTGGCGGCCACTTCCGCGAGGAGCATCAGACCGATGACGGCGAGGCGCTCCGCGACGACGATCACTTCGCCAAGGTCACCGCCTGGGAGTACGGTGGCGATGACCCGGTCCCGCATGACGAGGCACTGAACTTCGAGGACATCAAGCTGGCGACGAGGAGCTACAAGTGAATTTCACCCTTGAGATCTGGCGTCAGTTCGACGGTGCCGACGAAACCGACCAGGGCCGCTTCGAGACATTCAAGGTCACCGACATCGATCCGGAAGCCTCCTTCCTCGAGATGCTCGACCAGCTCAACGAGCGGCTCAGCCACGAGAAGAAGCGCACCATCGCCTTCGATTCGGATTGTCGCGAGGGCATCTGCGGTGCCTGCTCGCTGGTCATCGACGGCACCCCGCACGGCCCGCAGCAGGTCACGTCTTGCCAGACCTACATGCGCGATTTCATTGACGGCCAGACGATCAAGGTCGAGCCATTCCGCGCCAACACCTTCCCGGTGATCCGCGACCTCGCGGTCGACCGCGGAGCCTTGGACCGCGTGATCCAGGCCGGCGGTTACATCTCGACCACCACCGGCCCCCAGCCGGAGCCGAACTCGATGCCGGTCTCCCCGGAGATCCAGGAAAAGGCGATGGACGCGGCAATCTGCATCGGCTGCGGCGCCTGCGTCGCGGCCTGCCCGAATGGTGCGGCGATGCTTTTCACCGGGGCCAAGGTGACCCACCTGAATGTCCTGCCCCAGGGCCAGCCGGAACGCGAGACCCGCGTGATCGGAATGGTCGAGCAGATGGATGCCGAGGGCTTCGGCGGCTGCACCAATTACGGCGAGTGCTCCCGGGTCTGCCCCCAGGAGATCTCAATCGACGTAATCGGAATGCTCAACCGCGAGTACCGCAAGGCCAAGGTGAAGAAGAAGCCCGCCCCCAGGAAGGCGATGACCACGCAGTAGCCGCTCCGGCCGCCCACTAAGCGGCTTGTCCATCCCACCCAGGTTGAAGTTGGTCGCACATAGGACGATTAACTTCAATCCAGATGCATCTCAACTGGCGCGAAATGGCAGAAGTCAGTCGTATCGACTGACTTTCGCCATCTCGGTTCCTGCGGGTGCCGTCTAGAGCCCCATCGAGCGGCCGACTATCTCTTTCATGATCTCGGTCGTTCCGCCGTAGATTCGGGTGACGCGGTTGTCGGCGTAGGCGCGGGCGATCGGGTACTCGAGCATGTAGCCGTAGCCGCCGTGGAGCTGGACACACTTGTCGATCACCCGGTCGGCCATCTCGGTGGTCCACCACTTGGCCTCGGCCGCATCCTCGACCGTCAGGGTGCCTTCGTTGAGGGCCTCGACACAGCGGTCGATGTAAACCGTGGCGATGTCGACCTCGGTCTTGATCTCCGCCATCTGGAAGCGCGAGTTCTGGAAGGTCCCGATCGGCGAGCCGAAGGCATATCGCTCCTTGACGTATTCGAGGGTCCAGTTCAGCGCCGCCTGGGCGGCGGCGACCGCAGCCACGGCGATCGACATCCGCTCCTGGGCAAGGTTGCTGACCAGATACTTGAAGCCGTCACCTTCGTTACCGAGCCGGTTTTCGACCGGCACCTTGACCTCGTTGAAGAAGAGTTCGGCTGTGTCCTGACTGTGCATGCCAACCTTCTCGAGGTTGCGGCCCCGGTCGAAACCTTCCATGCCACGCTCGATGATGATGATCGACATGCCGCGGTGCTTTTCCTTCGGGTCGGTCTTGACCGCGGTGATGATCAGGTCGGCGTTGATGCCGTTAGTGATGAAGGTCTTCGAACCGTCGACGACGTAGTGATCGTCGTTCCGGATCGCCTTGGTTGACATGCTCGCCAGGTCGGAACCGATCCCCGGCTCGGTCATCGCGACCGCGGTGATCAGCGAACCGTCGACGATCCCGGGCAGCCAGCGTTCCTTCTGCTCGTCGGTGCAGTACTCCTCGAAGTAGGGCAGGCAGACGTCGTTGTGGAGGGTGATTCCGAGCATCGCCCCGGTCGCGCCCTGGTAGTAGCCCTCCTCGCCAACGATCTGGTTGAAACGAAAGTCCTTCAGGCCAAGCCCGCCGTAATCCTCGGAAACCGACATCGCCAGCATGTTCTTCTCGCCGGCCTTCTGGAAAAGCTCGCGGGGGACGATGGCGTCGGCCTCCCACTGCTCGAAATTCGGCATGATCTCGTCGGTGACGAAGCGGCCGACAGTCTCACGGAAGTCCTGATGTTCGGGTTCGAAGTTCGCTCGTTTCATGCGCCCAACTCTATGGCAACGACAGTGAGGAGCAGGACAGATGAAGGCTGAAAGTGCGATCGTCTTTGGCGGTGCCTCCGGATTGGGCGAGGCGACCGCGAGGGCCCTGGCCGAGGCCGGCCACAAGGTGATGGTCGCCGACCTGAACGAGGAGAAGGGCGTCGAGCTGGTCGGCAAGATCGGCGGCACCTTCGTCAAGGCCGACGTGACCGACGAGGAATCGGTCCATGAGGCGATTGCCGCCGCGGCAGGCCCCGGTGTGGGCGGTGCCAGTGGCGGCCTGCGGATCTGCGTGAACTGTGCCGGCGTCGGCGCAGCCGGAAGGATCGTCCAGAAGGGCGAACCAGCCGCCCTCGACGGATACAAATGGGTAATCGACATCAACCTGATCGGCACGATCAACGTGCTCAGCCAGGCCGCGGCAGCGATGGTCGGTAATGATCCCGACGAAGACGGCCAGCGCGGGATCTGCATCAACACCGCCTCGATCGCCGCCTACGACGGCCAGATCGGCCAGACCGCCTACGCGGCCTCAAAGGGCGGAGTGGTCGGGCTGACCCTGCCCGCGGCAAGGGACCTCGCGCGGGACGGTGTGCGGGTGATGACGATCGCCCCCGGCCTCTTCGACACCCCGCTTCTGGCCCTGCTTCCGGAGCCGGCCCGCAAGGCGCTCGGCGAGACGGTTCCGTTTCCGCCCCGCCTCGGCGTACCCCCCGAATTTGCCGCGTTGGCCCTACACATCGTCGACAACGTGATGCTGAACGGCGAAGTGATCCGCCTCGACGGCGCCCTCCGCATGGCCCCGAAGTAATGCCTCGCGAGGTGGGTCGGATTTCCGGCAGGGGTGACGGCAATCCGACCCACCGCTTCCGCGAGTAGCATTTTCTGACCCGTGAACCTCTTTCAGAGCATCATTCTCGGGATCGTTCAGGGTCTGACCGAGTTCCTGCCGATCTCATCGAGCGGACATCTGCTGATCTTCCCGGCCCTGGTTGGCTGGGACGATCCGGGTGCCGCCTTCACCGCGGTCATCCAGCTCGGCACCGAAGCAGCGGTGCTGATCTATTTTCGCAAGGACCTCTGGAACATCGCCCGCGACTGGACCGAGTCGATCTTCAGACCGGAGATGCGCGGCGAGCTCAATCCCCGCATGGGCTGGTACCTGATCATCGCGACGATCCCGATCTCGATTCTCGGGCTCGCCTTCCAGGACCAGATCGAAACCGCCGCCCGCAATCTCTGGCTGGTCGGTTCGATGCTGATTATTTTCGGCCTCATCCTCGGCCGGGCCGACCGGGTCGGCTCCCATCAGCGGGAGGTCGGTGAGCTGTCATTCAAGGACGGCGTGATCATCGGTTTGGCCCAGTCCCTGGCCCTGATCCCCGGGGTTTCCCGCTCCGGCGCAACGATCAGCGCCGGCCTGTTCCTCAACCTCAACCGCGAGGCCGCGGCCCGGTTTGCCTTCCTCCTCGCGATTCCGGCGGTGGTTCTCTCCGGCTTCTACGAGCTCTACAAGCTGCTCTCCGGCAAGGAGAGCTTCGACGAGCCGATGATCAACATCGCGGTCGCTACCGTGGTCGCCTTCGTCGTCGGCTACGCGGTGATCGCCTGGTTCCTCAGGTACCTGACCAGCCATTCGATGTCGGTCTTCGTCTGGTACCGCGTGATCGTCGGCGCCGGAGTCCTCACCCTCACCGCCGCCGGACTGATCTCAGTCTGAACCGGTTTGTCATTCCGGCCAGGAAATCCAGGCCAGGCCCGGACAGGCAATCGTTGCGAACAGGGTCTCGATTAGGGTCAGGACGGTACCGTCGGCAGGTCCTGCGAAACATGTTCAAGTGACTACCCTCGGGTGTATCAGGCGGCGGTGAGGAGCATTTCGAGCGCCAGCCAGACGACCGTCATGGCGATCGTCGGGATCTCGACGAAGGTCATCGCGAAGGGGACCGGGATCAGGCAAAGGATCTTGGAACGGGGGGCGAGGGCGATGTGCACGCCGGCGGTGGCGAGAACCGGGAGGAAAAAGCTGATCGCGTAGGGACCGGAAGCTTCGTCGACCGCACCGACCAGGAAGCCGGTCGCTCCGGCCACGATCAGGAAACCGATCACGAAAGCCGGCGTTCCAGCCCGGCGTTCCACATACGGGGCGAAAAGCCAGAGTCCGTAGAGCCCGACCAGGACCTGCCAGGCGTTCATGTGCGGGATGTCCCCGATCAGGGCGAGGACCAGGTACACCAGCAGGAAGGCGAGGGTGCCCCAGACGGGACCGCGCAGATCAGTGTTGTCGCGAAACGGAATCATTCGATGAGGCTTTCGTTGGGCAAGATCAACGGGCAGCGGTGCGGATCGCACGGCCACACAGGCCGGAGTGAGTCAGCGAGGGTATCGCTGAAAGGGGAAAGAACGCTTTGCGGATCAGGCTGCCTCGGCAGCCTTGCGGGCGCTCTCGTCCGCGTGGTAGCTGCTGCGGACCAGCGGCCCGGCGGCGACCGATTCGAAGCCGATATCAATGGCGGCCTTTTCCAGGGCCTCGAATTCCTCCGGATGCCAGTACCTGACTACCGGCAGGTGATTGGCGGTCGGGCGCAGATACTGGCCGACAGTGAGGATCTGGACCCCGTGCTCGCGCAGGATTCCGAAAGTTTCGACCATCTCGTCGAACTCCTCGCCGAGACCGACCATCAAGCCGGACTTGGTGATCACCTTGCCCTCGCCCATCTCCCGGGCGAGGCGAAGGACCCGGGCCGAGCGCAGGAACTTCGAGCCGCGGCGGGCCTTCGGGTAAAGCCGCGGCACCGTTTCCACATTGTGGTTGAAGACATCGGGCCGTTCGTGGACGACCCGGGCCAGCGGCATCTCCTGGCCGCGGAAATCCGGGGTCAGGATCTCGACCTTGCAGTCAGGCGCCTGGGCGCGGATCGAACGGATCACTCCGACGAAAGCGGAAGCGCCGTAATCGGGAAGGTCGTCGCGGTCGACCGAGGTGATCACCGCATGGGAGAGGCCGAGCCGCTTGACCTGCATCGCGACCCGGGCGGGCTCCAGCGGGTCGTTGTGGGTCGGCTTGCCGGTCTGGACATTGCAGAAACCACAGCGGCGGGTGCAGACATCGCCGAGGATCATGAAGGTGGCGGTGCCACGCTCCCAGCATTCGCCTATGTTCGGACAGTTCGCCTCCTCGCAGACGGTGTTCAGGCTCTCGCCGTCGATCATCTGCTTGATCTCGCGGTAGACCGGCCCGCCGGGCGGCGGGACCTTCAGCCAGGCGGGCTTTCGGGAACGGAAGGGGATCGCATCGTCGCGCTGAACGTTGCCGCCACCGGGATTGGCTCGGGAACGGGTGACGTGAATGCGTTCGGCGGGGAAGGGCTCGTTCGGGCCGGACACTGCAGGGTCGCCGTCGAGGGTCGTGCTATCGGGGGGCGGGATGCTCACCGCCACCTAGGCTACGGAATTGGCGGGATGCGCTTCGGCCAGCCGGATGTCGGCGGGATTGCCGGAGGCAGGCTCGAGGTGGAGACGGGATGCCAGGCTGGCCGCGACGGCTTCCCCGACCGAATCGACGGAGGGTGCCTCGCCACCTGACTCGGAAACGATCGACGTGGCCCGGCAGGCCTCGATGCCACAGGAATTGATCCACTCGAATGGTTCGAGGTCGCAGGAAACGTTGAGCGAGAGGCCGTGGCTGGTGATGCCACGCCGTATCTTCAGGCCGATCGAGCCGATCTTGCGGATGCTGCCGCGGGCGAGGCCCGGCGCGGCATACGCGGCGTCGGCTCCGGTGAAGTCGAGCCGGCTATTGCGATCGTCATCCACCCAGAGTCCGGTCAGGTCCTCGATCGGCCCGGCGGCTATCCCCAGGGCTTCCAGCGCGTCAGCCATCGAGTCCTCAAGAGCAGCGACGAAGCCGGCTACGTCGACCCGATCGGCCCTGGCGGGCTGATCGCCGACGCCGCGGAGATCGATGATCGGATAGGCGATCAGCTGGCCCGGTCCGTGGTAGGTGACCTTGCCGCCCCGCGGGGTCTCGGCAACCTCGATGCCGCGCTCGCGGTACCAGTCAGGCCCGTGCAGCAGGTCGAAGGGCTCGGAGCGGCGACCCAGGGTGTAGGTGGGTGGGTGTTCCAGCAGCAGGAGCAGATCGCCGATCTTCCCGGCCAGCCGCTCGGCGGCCAGTCTTTCCTGGACCTGGACCATCTCCGCATAATCACGGCGGCCGAGTCGGGTCACCGTGAGAGCAGCCACCGCCGGATTCCTTTCGGCTCAACCGCCGATTTGCCGATCACGCCGCGCTCCCCGGTCAGACCCTTGCAGCCGACACAGCCCACGCAGTCAACGCAATCGACACAGCCCAAGCAGGCCAGGCAGCGCCGGCAGCGGAAGCAGCCGAGGCAGAAGGCGCAGGCGAAGATCAGGGAAGAGAAGGCGGTGCCGAAGCTGAAGGCGACGATAGAACTGAAAAGTGTCCCGATCGACCCAGCCACTCCCGAGCTGAAACCCGATCCGGCGCTTCCGGAAACCCCGGCGCTGCGGGTCACGCCGATGCTGCCCGCGACCCCGGCCGATTTGTATACCCGGCGGCTGGCAGCCACCCCGGCAGAGTCAGTCACGCAGCGGGGGCCGTCGCCGGTTATCTCCGGTGCAGCCCCGGCGTTCATCCGAGCAGCCCCGGGTTTTCCAGATTTGCCTTGACTTCGTTGAGAAAGCGAGCGGCCTCGCCGCCGTGAAGGACCCGGTGATCGCAGGACAGGTCCAGGGTCATCACGTCGCCAGGCACGACCTCACCGCCCCGCACGACCGGCCGCGAGGTAACCGCTCCGACCGCCAGTTTGGCTGACTGCCCCGGGTTGACGATCGGCTCGGAGCTGGTGATCCCCAGCATCCCGAGATTGGAAATCGCGAAGGTCGCCCCGGCCTGCTCGGGCGGGGTGATTTCGCCGGAGCGGGCCCGAGCCGAAAGGCTGCGGACCTCGGTCGCGATTTCGTTCAGATCCCTGCTATCGGCGTCGGTGATTACCGGAGTGATTGAGCCGTCCGGGGTGTCCACCGCGACCCCGATGTTGATTCGCGAGTGAAGTTCGATGCCGCCGTCGCGGTAGGTGCTGTTCACCCGCGAATGGTTGCGAAGTGCCAGGGCGGTCGCCTTGATCACCAGGTCGTTCACGGTCGGTGCTTCCCCTTCGGCCCGGAGGGCCGCCCGGCGACGGACCAGGGCGGTCACATCGGTCTCGACCTGCAGGTAAATGTGGGGGATGGTCGCCTTCGACTCGGCAATCCGGCGCGACATCGACTGGCGTGCCCGCGAGTATTCGACGAATTCGCTCTCGCCCTTGTTGCCGGCCGGACTTGTGGGTATCTGTACCTCTTCGCTCATCTGGACTGACGATATGGGCATCCGGAATCCGGCGTCGGTTTCGGGGTCGCGGCCATCAGGCCAACAGGCCCGGTTCCTCGAGGTTGGTCCTGACCGAAGCGAGGAACTCCGCCCCGTCGGCTCCGTAGAGGATCCGGTGATCGCAGGCGAGGGTGATCTCCATCAAGTGAGCCGAGCCGATCCCCTGGTCGGTGACCACCGGGCGCTCGGCGACCTCGCCAACCGAGAGGATCCCGGCCTGTCCGGGATTTATGACTGCGTCGAAGCCGGTGACTCCGAACATGCCGAGGTTGGAGACGGTGAAGGTGCCACCAGCCAGCTCGGGGGGAGTGATTTCACCGGAGCGGACCCGGCCCGCCAGCCGGCGCGCTTCGTCGCTGATCTCGGCCAGGGTGAGGTGATCTGCGTCCGCGATCACGGGGACGACCAGCGAACCCTCGGTGGCGACCGCGATCCCCACATTGACCTTCGGGTACAGCTCGAAATGGTCATCGCGGAAGGCGGCATTGGCGAGCGGATGGCGCTTCAGGGCGATCGCCGCAGCCTTGACCACGAAGTCGTTCAGCGAGGGGACGGTCTCGCCTTCTGCGGCCTCGGCCTTGTACGCCGCCCGGACCTCGACCGCCCGGTTCATGTCGACCACGGTGCGGAGGTAGAAGTGGGGGATGGTCGCTTTCGACTCCGACATCCGCCGGGCGATCAGCTGCCGGGTCCGGTTGAGTTCGACGATCTCGGGAGTGCCCTTGGCCGAGTCCGAAGGAGTTGCGAAGGCCGGAGTTGTGGAAGTGGACGGGGCGGGCGGCGTGGATCCCGAGGCGGTGGCTGACCCGACCGCGGCCTCCACATCAACCTTGATGATCCGACCCCCGGGACCCGAGCCGGTCAGGCCGGAAAGGTCAATCCCCTTCTCCGCAGCAACCCGTCGGGCCAAGGGCGAAGCCTTGATCCGCTCACCGTCAGCGTGGGAGGCGGATGCCGATGGGGATCCCGCCGGCCGGACTTCGCCGGGAGTTCCGTCGGGACCCCCATCGGCATCCGCCATCTCGTAGGTGGCGGGCCGGGCCTCATCGGAGTTCGTGGTGTCGTCCGATAAAGGTTTCTCGGGAACTCCCGGCGAAGTCCGGCCCGAGGAACCTTTATCGGACGGCACCCCACCACCAACGCTGGCAATGGGTTCGCCGATTGGGCGGGTTTCTCCTTCGGGAACCAGGATCGAAAGGGTGCCGGCGAGGTCGGATTCGTAGACCATCGAGGCCTTGTCGGTTTCGATTTCGACCAGTTCGTCCCCGACCGCGACCTCGTCCCCGTCGGATTTGAGCCAGGCGAGGATGACCCCTTCTTCCATCGAATCGGTCAGGCGCGGCATGACGATCTCGGCCATCAGTTCCCGCCTTGTCCCGGTTTGTCGGCTGTTCCCGGCAGCGCGCCTTCGGTCGCCGCCAGTACCGCCTGGATCACGTTCTCCTCGTGGGGGATCGCCGCCTGTTCCATTCGCCGCGAATAGGGCATCGGTACATCGGCCCCGGTTACCCGCTGGACCGGCGCGTCGAGCCAGTCGAAGGCCTGTTCGGTGATCAGGGTCGAGAGGTTGGCTCCGACCCCGCCGTGCGGCCACCCCTCCTCGACGATCACCGCCCGGCTGGTCTTCCGGACCGAATCCAGGATCGTGTCGAGATCGAGCGGCCTGAGGGTACGGGGGTCGATCACCTCGGCCGAGATCCCGTGCTTCTCCTCCAGCTCTGCCGCTGCATTCTCTGCGACGTGGGCCATCTTGAGGATGCCGATGATCGTCACGTCCCTGCCTTCGCGCCGGACGACCGCTTCGCCGAACGGAAGGATCCGGTCTTCGCCCTCGGGAACCTCGCCCTTGATCCCGTAGAGGCTTTCGTGCTCGATGAAGATGACCGGATTCTCATCCCGGATCGCGGCCTTGAGCAGGGCCTTGGCATCCGCGGGGGTAGATGGGCAGGCGACCAGAAGACCCGGGACCTGCAGGTAGAGCGCCTCGAAGCTGTGGGAATGGGTGGGACCGAGCTGATGGCCGCCGCCACCTGGCATCCGGATCACCATCGGCACCCGGGCGTTGCCGTTGAACATGTAGGGGATCGCCGCTGCATGGTTGACGATCTGGTCGAGGGCGAGCAGGGAGAAGTTCACGGTCATCAGCTCGACGATCGGCCGCAGCCCGGCCATCGCTGCTCCGACCCCCGCCCCGACAATCGTGTTCTCGGAGATCGGGGTGTCGCGCACCCGTTTTTCGCCGAATTCCTCGAGCAGGCCCTCGGTCACCTTGAAAGCCCCCTGGAATACGCCGACGTCCTCACCCATCACGAAGACATCCCCGTCGCGGCGCATCTCCTCGGCCATGGCGTCCCGGAGTGCCTCGCGCATGCGGATCTCGGCCATCAGTCCCTCACCCCGGGACGATTCTGTGGCTCGATCTCGCTTTCGCGGTCGGCAACCGACTCGGCCAGGTCGCGCGCAGCCGCCGGTGCTTCTTCCCCGAGCTCGCCGGGATGGGGTTCGGGCGAGCGTTCGTCGACCGCATACCAGCCCATCGTCTCGGAGACGACGTAGAGCTCTTCGTAGAGCGATTCGAGCGCCGGATCGGGGGAGTTATCGGCGAACTGAACCGCGGCCTCCACGGTCTTGTCGGCTTGCTGCTTCGCGGCCTCGATGTCCTCCTCGCCAAGGACTGCGTCCTCCAGGCAGACCTTGACGAAGTTCTCGATCGGGTCCTTCTGGCGCCACTCCTCGACTTCGGCCTTGTCCCGATATACCTCCGGATCGGCAGCTGAATGCCCGCGGTAGCGGTAGGTGAATGCCTCGACCAGGCTGGGTCGGCCCTTTGAGCGGACCTCCTCGAGGTGGACCGAGACCCGATCCCGGACTTCGAGCACGTCCATGCCGTCGATCCGCTCCCCCTCGATTCCGTAGCCCTCGGCTTTGTGTGAAAGGTCGGTGACGGCCGAGTGCCGTTCGATCGAGGTGCCCATCCCGTAAAGGTTGTTCTCGACCAGGAACACGACCGGCAGTTTCCAGAGGGCGGCGAGGTTCATGGTCTCGCCGAAGTTGCCGGTGTTCGAAGCGCCGTCACCGAACATGCAGACCGTGACCGTGTCCTCTTCCCGGTACTGCGAAGCGAGCGCAAGGCCTGCCGCAAGGGGGAGGTTGCCTCCGACGATTCCGTAGCCGCCCATGAAGCGGCGCTTCGCGTCGAAGATGTGCATGGAGCCGCCGCGACCGCCGCTGGTCCCGGTCTCCTTGCCGAAAAGCTCCGCCATCACCGCGTCGGCCGGGGTTCCGCGGGCCAGTGCGTGGCCGTGGGTGCGGTAGGTACCGATCAGGTAGTCGTCCTCGCGCATTACCGATGTGGTGCCGACGATGGTGGCCTCTTCACCGATTGCCAGGTGAAGAAATCCCCCGGCCTTGGCCCGCTGGTACTGGCGACCCGCCTCTTCCTCGAAGCGCCGGATCAGGCACATCCGGCCAAGCAGTTCAAGACAGGTCTCGCGATCGGGAACCCGGGCCATACAAAGACCCTAGCGATTCTCCGAGGTCGGCTTTTTGGCTTACGGCCTCAAATCCACCGACTGGTTTGAGTTATCTGGCCAACCCGCAAAGTGTTCGCAAGAAGATCGAAAGCCGCTACCGGAAAGCTGCGGCCACATTCAAAGCACTCGTTCGGGCATTTAGGCGAAGCCCGGACCGAACCAAGAGGAACCCGAATTGGAAGAAGTTCGCAAGCCAGCACCAGAGACTTTGTCGATGACCCGAATTGGTTGTCGCGGAAGGTCATCCCGAGTACAGTTGGCTGGTTGGACTCAAACCAGGGAAAGTGAGAAGAGATTGATCCGAGTAAGGGGTTTGTTCGCGGCGTTGATGGTCGCGGCAATCGGAATGGCAGGGATTGCCCAGACGGCCAGCGCGGCGGGACCGCCGTTGCCGGTGGCAAAGAACGGGAACCCGGTGAAAGTTTTCGCCAGCGGAGTTGCGATCCCGACCCAGATTGCCTTCAAGGGCAAGGTCGCGTTTATCTCCGGCGGTGCCGAAGGGAAGGTCAAGGGCGGCCTTTACTACGTGAAGCCCGGCTCGACCAAGCCGAAACGGGTTCCTGGCACGCCGCGGGTGGCCTTTGGCGTCACCTGGCATCACGGCCACCTCTACGTGAATGTGGGAACAAGGATCCTGGTCCTCCGCGGCTGGACGGGCTCGAGGTTCAAACACTCCAGGACCCTGGTCGGCTTCAAGCGAAGCAAGTTCACCAGCTTCAGCGGCCTCGAGTTCGGCCCGAACGGTCGTCTCTACACCGGAGTTGGCGTCCAGTTCGACGCCAAAGCAGGCAACAGGGCATATGCGAACTCGGTGATCTCGATTGACAAACGGAGCGGCAAGATCCGGACCGTTTCAACCGGGTTGAGACAGCCCTGGATGCTCACTTTCGTGAAGGGCATTCGCAGCCCCTACTTCAGCGTTCTCGGCCAGGACACGCCGAAGGGGACCAAGGCGCCCGATCTGATCGTCAAGGCGACGCAGGGCGCCAATTTCGGTTTCCCGCGGTGCAACTGGTACAACGTCAAGGTCTGCAGGAAGCTTCACTTCACCAAGCCTCTGCTGACTTTTGCGGCGGCCGACCCTTCGCCTTCCCCGATGGGAATCACGGCCAAGGGTCACAAACTCTTCGTCGCCATGTTCGGCAACCAGTCGATCATGGTCACGAACACTGCCGGAGCGAAGCCGAAGGACTTCGTGACCGGATTCGTGGCTCCTGCTCTGCTGGCCCACTACCACGCCGGATACCTGTACATGGGTGATCTGACCGGACAGGTTTACCGGGTCAAGGCCTAGCCGACACAGCAGCCCGGCCAGTCCGCCGGGCAGACATTCAAGGGGGCGATTCGTGCCGAACAGGTGGCGGATCGCCCCCAGTTTGTTTCGGGAAGCTTTGTGAGGATCGATCCCCTCGTAGGCTTTGTCCATGCCGGAATGGCTTTACGACATCGGGGTCGGCCTCCTCGCCGCATGCGTGCTGGCGGGATCGATTCCCCTGCTCTCGGGGCTCTGGCAATACGCGCTGATCGGCGTACACGGCGCTCGCAACCACCTGCCATACACCGAGGACTTCACGCCGCATACGGCCGTGGTCGTTCCGGCCTGGAACGAGGCGGCGGTGATCGGCGGGACCATCGACCGGCTGACCAGCCTCAACTATCCCGAAGAAAGTCTGCGCGTCTACGTGGTCGACGATGCAAGCGACGACGGCACCCCGGAGATCGTCGAGGCGAAAGCCGCCCAATACCCGGGCCGGGTTTTCCATCTGCGACGGGAAGATGGCGGTCAGGGCAAGGCCCACACCCTCAACCACGGTCTCGAGATCATCCTTGGCGAAGACTGGGCAGACGCGGTCCTGATCATCGACGCCGACGTGATCTTCGAACGCGACGCGCTCAGAAGAATGACCCGGCACCTGGCCGATCCCGAAGTCGGCTCGGTCACCGCCTACATCAAGGAGGGCAGCTACCCCGCCAACTACATGAAGCGCTTCATCGGTTTCGAGTACGTCACGGCGCAGGCGGCAGCCCGCCGTTCGCAGAACGTGATCGGGGCGATGGCCTGCCTGGCCGGCGGTGCCCAGCTCCACTCAAGGGAAAGCCTGGTCGAGATCGGCGGTCATGTGGATGTCGACACGCTGGCCGAAGACACGGTGACCACTCTGCTCACCCAGGTCAACGGACGCCGGGCCATATTCGAAGGTAACGCCGTGGTCTGGGCCGAGGAGCCGGGCGATGTCAACGGCCTCTGGAAGCAGCGTCTGCGCTGGGCCCGCGGCAATGTCCAGGTAAACCGCCGCTTCCGGAAGATCTGGTTTCGCCGCTGGCGCTACGGCCGCCTGGGCGGGTTCAGCTTCGGCCTGTTCTGGTACGCGACATTCCTCATGCCGGCCTTCATGATCACTTCGTCCATCTCCCTGGTCTGCCTCTACCTGCTCAACTACGGGTATTCGCTCGAGGCCTTTCGGGCGCTCTGGATGATCAATGTGTTCACCTATGTGGTGGTCACTTCGTTCTCGCTGATGATTGACCCCGAAACCGCCAAAAAATCATGGCGACAGGCGATCTTCTTCCCGGGCTTCGTCTCGCTTCTGATCATCATCGGCACCTGTTTTCCGCCGGTCCATGAACAGCTGATTCCGGATTTGGCCAGCCATATCGGCGTGACCCTGGACGAAACGGCAGCCCGGGCTTTTCTGCTGTTCGCATACGTCTGGCTTTCCTTCTCGATGGTGGTCGCGTGGCTGGCCAAAGTGGTCGAGAACACCAGACTGAAGTTTCTGGCCCCGGTACTGGTTTACACGGCCGGTTTCGGGGCGCTGCTTTCGGCGATCACATTGGCCTCCTGGATCAAGGAGGCACGCGGCGAGGAAACCCGCTGGGAGAAGACCGAGAAGACCGGTCAGGTGGCGGTTGGCGCATGACCACTCAGGAGGATTGGGATCACCAGCTGGAGATGGGCAATGACCTGAGGGTCGAACAACGCCTGATCTGGAAAGAGGCGGTCGTCGTGGTACTGGTTCTTATCGTCGCCGCGGTCAGGATATTCGTGGTCTGATCAACTTCCGCGGTCGGCGAGCCAGTGGTCGATCTTGCGGTCGAGCTCGTCGATGTTGAGCGGCTTGCCGATGTAATCGTCCATGCCCGCAGCCAGGCACTTCTCGCGGTCGCCCTCCATCACATGCGCGGTCATCGCAATCACCGGCAAACGGGGGGCATTCGTCTTCTCCTCCCGCCGGCGAATCTCACGGGTCGCATCGTAGCCGTCAAGTTCAGGCATCTGGCAGTCCATCAGGACGAGATCGAACCCTTTCTCGTCGCCCTCGATCAGGTCGAGCGCCTGACGTCCGGTTTCTGCCACCTCGTATTCGAGGCCCCGGTTGGTCAGTACCTCGCCGAGGAAGAACCGGTTGATCTCGTTGTCCTCGGCCATCAGGATGCGGGAGCCGCGCAGCGCCCGCTGCCGTTCGGAATCGCCTGGTTCGGGCGTGTACACCAGGTTCAGATTCATCGTGGTGGCAATTGCGTCCAGCAGGCGCGACTGGCTGAGCGGCCGGGGTACGACTTCGGCTGCCCGGGCTTCCTTCAGGCCTGCAGCCGCCTTGCGGTCCGAGGCCAGCAAGACGACCCGGGTGGATCTGAGGGCGGGGGTTTCGCGGATCTGATCTTCGATTGTCGAGTCTCCGTCGCTGAGGCCCGATTCGATCAGGGCGACGTCAAACGGTTCTCCCTTCCGCGCCGCCTTTTGCAGCTGCTTCATGGCTTCGTCGCCGTCACTAACTGTGGTCGCCCGCATCCCCCAGCTGTTTGCGTAGGTGTCGAGGATGCTGCGGCCGGTCGGATCCTGGTCGGCAATCAGGATGCGCAAGCCCCGCAACTCGACTACCTGCCGGGGATGTTCACGGTTGCCGCGCGGTTCACCGAAAGGCATGTACAGGGTGAAGGTGCTTCCTTCGCCGGGCACCGAGTCCACGGTGATGCGACCACCCATCAGTTCCGCCAACTGGGCGCTGATCGCCAGCCCGAGGCCGGTTCCGCCGTGTTTGCGGGTGGTGCTGGCGTCGGCCTGGGTGAAGGCCTGGAAAAGCTCCTTGCGGGCCTCCGGCTCGATTCCGACCCCGGTGTCCCTGACCTCGATCAGGACCAGATAGCCGAACTCGTTGTCGGCTCCCCGGGTGGCGGACAACACCACTTCGCCCTCTTCGGTGAACTTGATCGCGTTGGTCAGCAGGTTGATCAGGATCTGCATGAAGCGCGAACGGTCGCCGTTCACCTCCCTCGGTACCTCCGGGTCGGTGAATGAATGAAGGCGGAGCTTCTTGCGGTGGGCGGAGTCGGAAACCATGTCGCAGGCCGTATCCAGGGCCTGCGGCAGATCGAAGTTGTAGAGCTCGAAATCCAGCCGGCCTGCTTCGATCTTCGAAAAGTCGAGAATGTCGTTGATCACGGTCATCAGGGCCTCACCCGACGCCTGGGCGGTGCGCACATACTCGCGCTGCTCGGGGTCGAGGTCGGTTCGTTCGAGCAAGGCGTTCATCCCCATCACGCCGTTCAGCGGGGTGCGGATCTCGTGGCTCATGTTGGCCAGGAAAGCGGATTTCAGCTGTGAAGATTCTTCGGCTTCCTCGACCGAGCCTTCGAGCTGACGGTTTGCCTCGATCAGTTTCCGGTCGCGGTACTGGAGTGCCGCCGCCATCCGGTTGAACGATCGCGCGAGCGTGGAAATCGCTCCCCGGCCGGTTTCCGGAACCCTTGTGTCGAGCCGCCCTTCACTGAGTTCGCTGGCGGCCTTGGCCACTCCGTTAACCGGGCCGAGCACCTTGCGACGCAGATACCAGCCGATAAACAGGAGCAGCAGCATTGAAGCGATGAGCCCGATGATCGAGATCACTTCGGCCCGGTTGGCGATCTTGGCCGACTCGCTTCGTTTCTCGCTGAGGCGTTCCTCCTGAACCTCGTTTACCCGGTCGAATTCACTCCGGATGCGGTCCAGCTGCAGCTTGCCTTCGACGACCAGGTTGTCGATCTGCCCCGGTCTGATCCGGCCGACGCGAGCGGCGACAGATTCCGAGTAGGTCACGTAGTCGCCGATCTGCCGATCGAGTTGCTCGATCGTCGACAGCTGCTCAGAGATCGAGTTGCCAAGCATTTCCGCGCGCTCCCCGGGCAGAGCGGCAAGCCCGTTTTGATACGGCTCGAGTTCGTTGCGGTCGCCGGTCAGCATGGCGCCGCGGATCCCGGTTTCCATGTCGACGAGGGCGCGCTCGGCCCGCGATGAGGCAAGCAGGAAGCGGGCCGACTTGGGGGCCTCCTCAAGTGCATCGCGGGGCCCGTTGGTGGAAACGAGCAGAGCGATGAAAACCATCGCGATGATCAGCGCGGTCGCTCCCAGCAGAAGGCTGACCATCGCGGTGAGACCAAACTTCTTTTCCCGCGGCTGGCCGAGGCTGTCGCGGCGATCCATGCTTTCCGGAATCGGACTCAATGAATTTCCTGCCACACCGCCCGGCCGAACTCGTAGCGGCCGATGTGCTCGCGCTTGTGGCTGTCGGTGCTCAGGAGGATCGGTACTCCGGCGTCAACGAACGGCCTCAGTGACCGGGCGGTCGGACATCTCCAGCGCTCGCTGATCTCGATCATGTTGCCGGTCCGGCCCACGGTTTCGGCGAGCGAGGCGAGCGCTTCCTCCGGTACCGCGCTCTCGTCCAGCCCGATCTTGGGAAGGATGCTGAACATGTGGGCGATCACCATGTGGTCGTATTTCTCGCTGGCATTTGCGGTCGATTCGATGATTGCCGCGATCACATTCTGCGCGGTCATCGAACCGTCCTCGATCGCGGCCTTGACCTCCCTCGGGTGATGGGGCCCGTCGGCAAGCGGCACCTGATGGTCGGCGGCATAGATCCGGTCGATACCTTCGGGCAGGACCGGTGGCAGGTCGAGATCACCGGCAGTGTTCAGCAGCTTGGCTTCGATGCCGCAGATCAACTCGATCCCGGTGGTCGGCCTGAGGTGCTCGATCGCCTCCACGTAGTCCGGGAGGTAGTCGGTGTCGACCCTTACGTGATCAACACAGGTAAGTTGCTGAAGCCCAAGTGACTCCGCTTCTTCGATGTTCTCCTCGATCGTGTTGTTGCCGTCGGAAAACGTCGAATGGACATGCATGTCCTGCTTCGGTACGGGGGTGCTCACGGGCCCGAGTCCGCCTGCTCGACCATCGCCTCGATTTCGGAAAAGTCGAATACCTCTTCGGCAAAATGTCGCACCATCGCGACGTCGCGGAAGGGGATCGGCCCGGCCGGCAATTCGTGGCCGAGTGCTTCCTCGACGGCCAGGCGTGGCATGTCCACACCGGCCGCGATGGTCAACGGCATGGTCCCGGGAAAGCGCGGATTCACCTCGAGCAATGCGGGGACGCCCTCGGTCGCCCCCTTGGCCTGAACATTGGCGACCGTTGTCAGGCCGATCAGGCGGGCCACCTCGGCTCCGAATTCCTGAAGCTCCTCGTCGTGGCTGGTTCGCCCGGTGATCGCGATGCCGGAATCCACCTTCAGTCGTTCCCGCGGCACCACCGCCAGCACCTCACCTTCGCGGCTCGCGAAAACGTCAAGCGAATACTCGGGTCCGGGCAGCAATTCCTGGACCAGCAGGGTTGCGTCCCGCTCCAGGTTCTCGAGCCCGGCAACGTCATCGACCATCCTGATTCCGCGGGAACCGCTGCCGCTGCGGGGTTTGACGATCACCGGGAGCTCGACTGCCGCAGGGTCGAAACCCTGATCGACCAGCACCGTCTTCGGTACCCGGACCTTGCCCGCACAGCTGCGGTCAAGCTCCCACTTGTCCAGACAGGTCTCCAGAGTCTCCACCGAGGCGACCACGGCGTCCGTCCCGGCCTGCCGGAACTCCTCCAGCCGCCGGGCGACCGGCAACAGTTCGGTGTCGACGGTCGGAATCAGGAGGTCGATGTCGAGATCCGTGCAGATCGAAAGCAGGCGGTCGGCGAAGGCCGGGTCATCGCCACGCGGCAGCAGCATCCGGTGATCGCCGTCAACCAGGTAAAGGCCGGTTGCATAGGGGTCGATGTCCCCGGAGAAGAGCTCATAGCCGGCTCCGGTCAGGTCCTTGATGATCGAATAACCGGAGGGACCGCCGGTACCGGTAATCAGGATCCGGGGCTCAGCCATTGTCGGTCACCTCTCCTGCTTCCGATCCGACCTTGCTGGTCGGTCGGAGGCCGATGTCGCTTTCCCTGATCACTTCGAGTGGTTCGACGTAGGTGGAGCCGGAAAAACGGCTCCAGTACCGGGCCGTCGAGCGGAGCAGGTCCGGTTCCAGATACGCCCGGGTGCTCACCTGCGAGTCGTAGGCGGCTATGGCTTCGAGTTTGTCGTCGATGTAATCGTCGATCGCCATGAATTTCGTCGGCTTGAACTCCACGGTCGTCGAAGGCGCCTGATAGCAGTAGATTCGCGGCACGCCCCGAGCCGCAACGAGCGTCGCGCTGTGTACGTTCCGATGGTCCTGATGGACATCCCGGGAGCTGTGGGTGTAAACGGTGGTCGGGTTCACTTCGTCAATCACTTCCTTGATCGTGGAAATGGTCAGGCCACCGTCACTGACGCTGGTATCGGCCAGCTCCCGGTGAAAGAGCTTCGCCCCGATCAATCCGGCCGCCCTTTCGGATTCCCGGGCCCGCTCCGCCGTGTCGCCGCCCTGCTCCCCGCCGGTCATGGTCAGCAGCGTGACCCTGTCCCCCCGGGCCACATGCCGGATCAGGATTCCGCCTACCCCGATCTCGATGTCGTCCGGGTGGGCCCCGATCGCCAGTACCGATTCGCGTGACTTTGCCCGGCGGCGGGCCGAGACCGCGGTCAGTTCGCCGACCTTTGCGACGAGTTCGGCTCCATCGACCGGCTTCTGCATGAAGTCGTCGGCGCCGGCCCGGATCGCCTCCACCGCGTTGTCGAAGCTCGCCTCGCCGGTCAGGATCAGGGTGGCGAGTAGCGGGTCACGGTCCTTCACTTTCCGGATCAAGTCAAGGCCGCTGATTCCGGGCAGGCCGATGTCCACGACCAGCAGGTCGAAGTCCGATTCCGCCAGTAACTCGAGTGCATGTTCAGCGCTGGCAGCCCAGGCGATTTCGCCGCTGTCACCGAGCATCCCGGTGGTCAGGGCAGCGATCACTTCGTCGTCTTCGACGACGAGAATCCGAGGGGTGGCTTTTTCGTTCAAGGACTGGTCTCCGGGATCGAGGGAGAAGATCAGGGTTGAGACTATGACGCGTTGGTGACCTCGTGTGGGAATAACCTGATCGGGGATAACCCTGCCATGTCCGGATCGATCGAAAACGAAACCCTGGAAGACCTCGCTACACAGATGGGCGGCCGGGAGGCGCTGGGCCGCATCATCAACATGTACACGGGCAAGCTGCCGGCCGAAATGGACGCGCTGGGAGCTTCATTTGAGGCCGGCGACCTTGACGATGTCCGAACTTCCGCGCACCGGCTCAAGTCGAGTTCGGGTCAGCTGGGAGCCAGGCGGCTGCAGGTGATGCTGGCCGGCCTTGAGAGTGCGGCCGGAGAGGGCGATGTGGAAGCGACCGGGCGGATCCTGAAGGAGGTTTCCGCCGAAGCGGAATTGACCCGGGCAGAGCTGAACGAACTCAGCCCCTGACCGCCAGTTCGAGCTGATCGTCACCCCAATAGACGTTTCCATCGACCAGGAATGACGGCACCCCGGTCACGCCAAGGTCACCCGCCCTTCCGGTGGCGACCTTCAGCGCGTCTTTGATCTCCGGATCGGCCGCGCCTGCTTCGGTTGCGGCCCGGTCGAGACCGGCTTCCACTGCCGCGTCGAGGACATGCCCGGGATCGGCCTGATCGATGCCGCGGGTGAAGGCGTTTCGGAAAGAGGTGAGGGCAAACTCCCTGAGTCGGCCCTCCCGTTCGGCCCAGGTTGCCACCCGCATTGCGAAGAGGTAGCTGCCTGGCCAGGGGTCGGGCCAGACCGGTTCCGGGAGGCCGTACTCACGGGCACGCCGCTCGATCTCGGAAATCCCGCCTTCTCTCAGATCCGTATTCGCCCACGAACCCCGGCCAAAGCGCTGGAACAGCCCACCCAGCAGAACCGGTCGCCAGACGGGCAGCCCCCTCCCGACCTGCTCGAAAACGACGTCGATCCGCTCCGCGGCAAGCCAGGCGTAGGGCGACCCGAGGTCAAAGAAGAACTCGGCCGGGCCGGTCAGGCGTGGGTGGCCCACTTGTCGACTGCTCTTGCGGCGTCGAGGACGGCTTCGGAGATGGTGGGGTGGGGGTGCATGATGCGTTGTAGTTCCTGGATGCCACCTTCGAGGGCCATCACCGCGACCAGCTCGGCGATCATGTCGCAGGCCCGGTTGCCGACGATGTGGGCACCGACGATTTCGCCGTACTCCTTGTCGACGACGAGCTTGACCATGCCGTCACGATCGTCATAGACGGTGCCGGCCCCGACCCCGCCGAGTTTCAGCTTGCCGGTCTTGATGTCAAGACCCTTTTCCTTCGCCTGGGCTTCGGTCAGACCAACACTCGCGACCTGCGGGTGGCAGAACGTGGCGCCCGGGATCAGGTCGAGATCAACCGGATGGGTGTCCGCACCGGCAGCGGATTCGGCCGCGACGACGCCTTCCTCCATCGCCTTGTGGGCAAGAGCGGAACCACGGACCAGGTCACCGATCGCGTAAATCTTCTCGTTCGACGTTTTCTGGAACCCGTCGACGGCGACCCGACCATTCTCGTCAAGTTTCACCCCGGCCACGTCAAGACCGAGCGCGTCAACGTCGGGACGGCGGCCACCGGCGATCACCAGAAAGTCAACTTCGGCCTGGTTTTCCCCGTAGGTGAACCTGACCGAAGAACCCGTGTCTTCGACGTTCTCGACCGCAGTGCCGGTCGAGATCTCGATTCCCTGCTTCTTGAAAGTGCGCTCCACGACCCGGACCACATCCTTGTCCTCGGCCGGGAGGATCTGGTCGAGCATCTCGACCAAAAGCACTTCGGTGCCGTAACGAATGTAGGCGGAAGCGATCTCCGAACCCGACGCACCCGCCCCGACCACCGCGATCTTCTCCGGCTGCTCACCCAAAGACCAGGCACCCCAGGTGTCAAGCACCCGATCGGAAAACTCCACCCCCGGAATCGCCTGGGCGACCGAACCGGTCGCGAGGATCACCTTCCCGGCCGCGTAAACCGTGCCGCCAACCTCGACGTCACCATCCGCGGTCAGGCTGCCCTCACCCTCGATGAAAGCGATCTTGTTCTTGTCGAAAAGACCCTTCACCCCGCCCGAAAGGCTCGCCGAAACATCGGTGCGGCGCTGACCGAGCGCTTCCCAGTCAAGCTCGGCACCGGAAACCCTCACCCCGATACCGGCCGAATTCTTCGCTTCGTCCAAAACCTCCGCGGTATGGAGCATCGTTTTCGCGGGAATGCACGCATAGTTCAAACAACGGCCACCGGCCTTGTCGGACTCAACCACCGCAGTGGACTTGCCGAGCTGGGCGGCACGGATCGCGGCCACATAACCACCCGGACCCGCACCAACAACGATTACGTCAAAAGAGGTCTCAGCCATTGACCGAGCTTATATAACTCAAGACCCCCGCAGGCCAGGCAATCGCGGTCGCCCAGTGAGCCAATCACTGACTTCTGACGAGCGGAGTCGACTCGGATTACTTACCCCTCGTCGGGAGCGTACGGGCTCTGGTACTTGAAGCCCCGCTCGAAGAAGCCGCCCTCGAGGTCGGTCGGCTGGTCGCCGAACATCGCGATGATCCTGTATCCGCGGCGCTTCACGATCTCGGCCCGTTCGGAATTCTTCACGGTCGCCGTGTCGTCGGTGATGTGAGGCTTCAGGTAGACGCCCGCGAGCGTGGTGTATCCGATGTCCTTCAGGTTCTGTTCGGTGATTTCGCGGAGGCTGGGAATTTCCGGGCGGGCGGTGATGATGAATGCGGCGACACCGCGGTTCTTCGCGAGCTTGTAGACCTTGTACATCTGCCTGAGCCGGGTCTGGGTTCCCGTGGCCAGGTTGGCACCAGCCTGGGCGTTGTCGTAAACCACGCGGTCGGAACCGTAGGCAAAGCTCGAGGCGACGGTCTCGTCCATGTCCATGGCGATCGCCAGGCGCTTCATTTTGGCGCAGGCCTTGCGGGTGATCTTCTTCACCTTCCTGACCGGCTTGAAGATGTTTTTGTCCGGGAGCAGGACGGCGGGTTGCCCGTCGGGTCCCGGCTCTGGCGCCGAGACGATTCGGTCGGGCTGCTGATGCTTCGGAACGTTGACCGGGATGCTGTAATCGGCGTTCGGGTTCACGCCCGGATCCTTCTTGCCGATCCGGTAGCCGGCCTTGCGGCAGGCGCGAACCTTGCCCAGCGTCGGCTGGGTCCTCCTGATGATCCAGCGTCGGGCCGATCGTGCGACGGTCGCGAGGTCATTTGCGTACTTGCCGGAGTCGAAGTATTCCTTGCGCTGCTGCGGCGTGTAGTCGGCGGCCGAGGCGGACGGGGCCAGGGCCAGGCCGAGCGCGAGGCAAAGGGTCAGGGCAGTGATTATCGACCGGAAACCGGCAGGCAAGTTCTCCATGACCAGAAAACTATCCGGGAAGCCGATAGTTGCGGTTAGTGACCGGTGAAATCGTTCGGAGACCGGTTGCGTTCGGGGCTCATGAGCCGGGACGTTCGGGCATCTGGATCCGTGCCATCGCCTTGACCATGAACCAGAAGAGCACCGAAAGTCCGGCGGTGAGGATCAGGGTGCTGACGATCTGAAGCAGCGTTGGCGCGGTGACCAGCCCGAGCACTCCGGCCATGATCAGGAGCACTAGGAGCATCTGGAAACCGAGCACCGCCCAGTACTTCGCCTTCCACATTCCCCAGGCCATGGCGCTTATGACCAGGGCGAAGAATCCCCACTGGAACACGTTGACGCTGCGACCTCCGGCGTCGGCCCCGGTGACCAGGGCGTAGAGGCAGGAACCCCAGAGAATCAGGGCGACCACGGCCGAAAGAATCGCTCCCACCGTCACGACCAGCGGTCGCTCGCCTTCGGTCAGCGGCTGGAGCTCGTCCCGGACAGCCTGGTTTTTGACCTCCGACTTGGCGTAGCCGGCCTTCATCGCGTCGGCGCCGGTCCGCCTGTCGCGCTCGGGGTCCCGGGCCTTGCGCCGGACCGGCTGCCTCGGTGCCTGATCAGCCACCGGGCAGCACCTCGGCTCCGACCGCGGCAAAGCTGCGTCTGAGGCTTGCCGCCACGGCCGTCGGGTCGTCCGCATCGCGGATCGCCCGGACCACGCAGATCCTCCGGGCGCCCGCCTCGAGCACCTCGACCACGTTCCCGGGATCGATTCCGCCAATCGCGAAGAAGGGGAGGGTGGCTGTGGTGGCGGCATGCCGGATCAGTTCAAGCCCGACTGCCGGTCGTCCGGCCTTGGTCGGGGTTTCGCGGATCGGGCCGACACTGATGTGATCGATCCGGGTCCCGTCTTTCACGGTCTTGTGGGCGGCGGCAATCTGCTCCTCCGAGTGGGTGGAGAGGCCCAGCAGATGATTCGGGCCGATGATTTCGCGGGCCTCGGCAACCGACATGTCCTCCTGGCCGATGTGGACCCCGTCTGCCCGCACCGACATCGCCAGTTCGGGGTCGTCGTTCAGCATGAACGGAACCCCGTAGGTGTCGCAGACCCGCCGGAAGGTGTCGGCTGCCCTTTCGATCACCCGGGTCCCGGCCTCCTTTTCCCGAAGCTGGACCATGTCGACCCCGCCGTCGAGGGCCGCCTTCAAGAGCGGCTCGGGATCCTCCCCGCCCGGGGTCGCATCGCAGACGAAGTAGAGCCGGGCGGTCCGCAGGCGTTCCCGGCGGAGGTTCCCCGGCCCGGATTCGGGTTCGAAGCTCATGGCTCTGAGGATAGAGGCAGCAAGCCGGGGGCCGCTAGCATGGAAGCACCTGCGGGAGCCCGATGTCCCGGGCTGAGAGGGTGGCGACGAAGCCACCGACCGCCTGAACCTGATCCGGGTAATTCCGGCGGCAGGGATGGGCAGCGGCTCCGGCGGGACTTACATGAACCGGGTCAAAGCAAGAGAAGCAAGCGGTGTGATCGTGGTCGGGGCAGGCTTGATCGGGCTTGCCTGCGCCTGGGAGCTGGCCGGGACCGGAGCGAAGGTGACCGTCGTTGAACGCGAAGAGCCGGGCTGCGGGGCGACCCGGGTAGCGGCCGGAATGCTTGCCCCGATCGGCGAGCTTGACTTCGGTGAGCCGGAGCTGCTCGAACTGAACCTCCGCTCCCGCCGGCTCTACCCGGACTTTGTCGCCACGCTCGAGGCAGCGACCGGACTCGACACCGGATATCGCCACACCGGTGCTCTGCATGTGGCTCTGGACCGGGACGAAGCGGGGGAGCTCAGGCGCATCATGGAGCTTCAGCATTCATACGGGCTCGACCCGAAATGGCTGGGACCGATGGCCGCTCGCGAACTCGAGGCCGGGATTAGCCCGTCACTGGCCGGGGCCGTGCTGGTCGAGGAGGACGCGGTGGTTGATCCCCGGGCCCTGACCGCGGCCCTGCGCGCCGGCCTTGAAGACCGCGGCGTGCGGATAGTGACCGGCGAGGTCACGGGCCTGGTTCGGGATCCGGCCGGAAAGGTGACCGGTACCGAGACGACGCGCGGCCGGTTCGACGCCGACCTGGTGGTTGCCGCGCCGGGTGCGTTCGCCGGGATCGCGAACTGGCTGCCGGACGAGATCCGGCCCCCGGTTCGCCCGGTCAAGGGCCAGACCGTGGAACTCCGTGGTGACGTGGACGAGCCGGTCTGCGAGCGGATTCTGGGTTCGGAACGGGTCTACATCGCTCCCCGCCCCGACGGCCGGGTAATTCTCGGCGCCACCTCCGAAGAGATGGGCTTCGACACCCGGGTCACGGGGGGCGGCGTTCACGAGCTTCTCCGTGAGGCCTATCGCCTGCTGCCCGATGTTGCCGAGATGGAGTTCGTCGGCGCGATCGCCGGCCTGAGGCCTGGCACCCCGGACAACCTTCCGCTGATCGGCCCGACCGCCATCGAGGGGCTGATCCTCGCGACCGGGCACTACCGAAACGGCATCCTGCTGGCCCCTTTGACCGCGAAGGCAGTCGGTGAGCTTGCGGTCGGCGGGGAACCAGAGTGGCTTCTCGCTTCCAGCCCGGCCCGCTTCGAACATCAGGAGGCACGCTAGATGCGGATCGAGCTGAACGGCGAACCGACCGAGATCGCGGATGGAGCGACGATCGTTGAAGTGATCGAACTGGTTGCCGGGGACCGGATCCCCGAAGACCGGCGCGGGGTGGCGGTCGCCCTGCGGGGGGAGGTGGTTCCCCGATCCGAATGGAGCGCGACATCGCCGGTCGAAGGCGACTCGATCGAGGTTGTGGCCGCGATACAAGGCGGCTCCGGCGAGGTCGGCCTCGACCCGTGGGATCTCGGCGGCCGGTCCTGGAACTCGAGACTGATCGCCGGCAGCGGCGGCTTCCGCTCGCTCGAAGCGATGGAGAGTGCGCTCGCGCTTTCCGGGACGGAGATCATCACGGTTGCCCTGCGCCGGCTCGATCCCTCGGCCCAGGGCTCGGTCATGGACGTGATCGGGAAGCTGAACCTGTTCATCCTGCCCAACACGGCAGGCTGCTACACCGCCCGGGACGCGGTCCGCACCGCGAAGCTGGCCCGCGAAGCTTTCGGCACCGAGTGGGTCAAGCTCGAGGTGATCGGCGATGACCGCACCCTTCTGCCCGATGCGCCGGAGCTGCTGAGGGCGGCCGAGGAGCTGGTCGGTGACGGCTTCATCGTCCTGCCCTACACCAACGACGATCCCGTCCTTGCTGCCCGGCTGGAGGCTGCCGGCTGCGCGGCGGTGATGCCTCTCGGCGGCCCGATCGGCTCCGGGGCGGGGATCCGCAATCCGTACAACATCTCGATCATCGTCGAGAACGCCAAGGTGCCGGTGATCCTCGACGCCGGGATCGGCACCGCCTCGGATGCGACCCTGGCGATGGAACTCGGCTGTGACGCAGTCCTCCTCGCCAGTGCCGTCTCCAGGGCCGAAGACCCCGACCTGATGGCAACGGCAATGAAGCACGCCGTGGCAGCCGGTCGGGCCGCCCGCCAGGCAGGCCGAATCCCCAAACGCCTCTACGCCGAAGCAAGCACCCCGGAAGAAGGCCTACCCGGAATGGGGTAAATCGTCAAAGCGAAACGTCGGGGCGGACGGGGCCGTGGGGCATCCCCGCGGAACTCCCGCAGAAGCGAAGCGAATGCGGCCGCGGGGATGCCCCACGGCCCCGTCCCAACCACACACGAAGAGTGCCCCCTCTGGGATTCGAACCCAGGACTCACAGGTTAAAAGCCTGCAGCTCTAACCAACTGAGCTAAGGGGGCCCGCGAATCCTAGTAACTTGCGCGCGTGCCTCGGATCTTTCGCTTTTTTCTGCTCGTCCTGCTCATCTCGACCGCGGTCGCCGCGCCCGCCCGGGCCGGCACGATCGTCGCCGACTCCGGCTTCCGGCCGGGGACGAACGGCTTTTCGTTCGCCAACTACGGTGCCGATGAGGGTTACAGGAACCTTGATGCTGCCGAGGTCCAGAAGATCTACGGGCGGGCAGCCTGCCTGACCGGCAAGGGTGCGACCTGCGTGCTCAGCCCGGGGGTTCGCAACTGGATGAAGACGACAAACGACGCGATGAGCGGTGGTCATTGCTACGGCTTCTCGGCCCTGACCCAACTGATCTACAAGAACCAGCTTTCCCGCTTCGGCTACAAGTCGATCTCGGCCTTCGGCGGCACCGACCCCTTTGGACTCACCATCGTCGGCAACGACCGTCTGCAGCGTTCGATCGCCCGGGCCTTTACCTACCAGTTGCTGCCGTCCGTCAATTCACAGGCGACCATGGGAACGCCCGACAAGGTGCTGCAGTATCTGATCGACCACCTCGGGGATGGCTCGCAGCAGTCCTGGAATCTTCTCATTTTCCAGTGGGGTTTCCAGGCGGGCCATGCGATCACGCCCTATGCCGTCGAAGACTTGGGCGAAGGGATCTACGACATCCACGTATACGACAACAACTGGCCGAATGACGACAGCCGCCGGCTGGTCGTGAACACGAACACGAACACATGGAGCTACTACGCCTCGACCCAGCCGGGGATTCCAGCCGCTGAGTACAAAGGCAACGCCAAGTCGGGAACACTCTTCCTGCGGCCGAACACACCCGCACTCGGCATCCAGCCCTGCCCCTACTGCGTCGGCCGCCAGGCTGCGAATTCGAAATACAACCAGGTCACTCTCTCTTACACCGCCGACCAGCACGCGAGGTTGCTGATCACCGATCCGAAGGGGCGCCAGACCGGGTTCAGGAACGGCAAGCCGGTCAACGGGATTCCCGGTGCGAAGGTGATCCCTCAGGCAACATCACCGATCACCTTCGCCGCGGACGGGGCGATCGAAAACATCGCCGATGATCCGGAGCCCGTTTACCTGATTCCCAAAAACCTGAAGCTCCGGATCCGGATCGACGGGCGCCACATGACGGTGACCGATCGCGAATCTCTTGGTGTGGTCGGACCGACCTTTGATTCAACCGTCGAAAACCTGAAGATGGGGCCGGGCAAGGTCGCCTTCGCAACTCTCTCGCCGAAGGCAAAGACCCTCTCGATCACCGGCGCGAAGGGCGAGTCCTCGCCACGAGCCACTTTCGGGGCACAGAGCAAGCGGGCTGCCTACCGGATCAAGGTGAGTGCGATCGGTGCAGCGCCGCAGTCGACTTTCTTCTTCGCCAAGAAGCCCAGGTACGGGCTGCTCAGGATCGGCAAGAAGGCGACCGGACCGCAGGCCTGGAAGGTGGCGATCAACAAGTTCGACGCCCAGGGCAACCAGAGCCAGTTCGTCCGCAACTACGTGCTGCGAGGCAATCAGGTCGCCTTCCTCTACTACGGTCCGCTCGCCGTCGGAAAGCGCGCCTATGTGGTGATCGCCTCGGCCAACGGCAACAAGGTCCGCCTGCTCAAACTCAACAAGACCGACTGAGCCGGCCCATCCGTCAATTGTTTCTGTGGGCCGGCGGGTGAGACATGGAGGGCGGGTCGGACCCCGCCCGACTTGCAGTTCAGTGCCGGAAATGGCGATGCCTGGTGAAGACCATTGCGGTTTCCGTCTCGTCGCAGGCTTCGATCACTTCTCCGTCGCGCTTTGAGCCGCCCGGCTGGATGACCGAAGTCGCCCCCGCTTCGATCCCGACCATCGGGCCGTCAGCAAAGGGGAAGAATGCGTCGGATGCCATCGCACAACCGGCCAGCAGGTCGCCGGCCTCGTCGCCGTGCGCATCGCGGCACTTCTCGATCGCGATCCGGCTGGAATCGACCCGGCTCATCTGGCCGGCCCCGATGCCGAGAGTGGCGCCGTCCTTGGCGAAGACGATCGCATTCGACTTGACGTGGCGGCAGACGGTCCAGGCGAAGAGCATGTCGGTCCAGGCCTGCTCGGAAGGCTGGGCCTTGGTCACTACTTCCATCATTTCCCGCTGCTCGACCTCGCCGTCGCGGTCCTGGATCAGAACACCACCGCGGACCCGCTTGATGTCCTTCTCGCGTGAGTCGGGGAAGGGCGGGGCTTCGTCGGTAAAGATGCGGATGTTCTCCTTCTGCTGAAGGACCTCCATCGCTTCCGGTTCGTAGCCGGGGGCGATCAGTACTTCGACGAAGTTCTTGTGGAGCGCCTCGGCCAGGGGCAGGTCGATCACCTGATTGATCGCGATCACGCCACCGAAGGCGGAGACCGGGTCGCAGTCGCGGGCCCGCTCGTAAGCGTCGAGCCCGGAATCGCCGAGGGCGACACCGCAGGGATTGTTGTGCTTGACGATCACGCAGGCCGGACCTTCGAGGTCGGTTAGCAGCTTGCGGCAGGCGTCGAGGTCGAGCACGTTGTTGAAGGAGAGCGCCTTGCCGTGATGCTTCGACATGCCGGTCAGGACGTTGCTGTCGAGGCCGACCTGTGAGTAAAGGGCGGCCCGCTGATGAGGGTTCTCGCCGTAGGAGAGATCGAGCTGCTTCTCGAAGGCCAGCACCCGGTGTTCGGGGAAGGCTTCGTAGGACTCGGAGAACCAGGCCGAAATCGCCGCGTCATAGCGGGCGGTCTGGGCGAAGGCCTCGTTGGCCAGCCAGTGCCTGGTCGAGGCGGAGACTTCACCACTCGTCTGGTTCATCTCCTCAATCACCGCGTCGTAACACTCGGGCTTGACCAGCACGACCACGTCCTCGTGGTTCTTGGCGGCGGCGCGGATCATGGTCGGGCCACCGATGTCGATGTTCTCGATCGCTTCCTGCGGTCCGACATCCTCACGGGCAATCGTCTGCTCGAAGGGGTAGAGGTTCACGCAGACCAGGTCGATCGGCGGGATCTCTTCTTCGGTCAGGACTTCCATGTGGGCCGGGTCGGAGCGGCGGGCAAGCAGGCCGGCGTAGATCTTCGGGTGGAGCGTCTTGACCCGGCCGTCCATGATTTCGCGCTGGCCGGTGAACTCGGATACGTCGATCACGGTCAGGCCGCTGTCACGCAGGGACTGGGCGGTGCCGCCGGTGGAGAGAATCTCGACCCCGAGGTCGGCCAGTCCCTTTGCAAAGTCGGCCAGCCCGGTCTTGTCCGAGACCGAGATCAGGGCGCGCCTGACCTTTACCGGTCCGTTGGTCGGATCCATGTTGTCCATATCAGCCCTCTTGTCGGATTCGAAGCGCCCGGGGACGGCCGGTTCACTTCCCAGGTGGTTGCGTGACGATCACCTTGCGGGGCTCGTCGTCGGCGATCTTAACTTCGCCCCGGGCAATCATGCCGATCGCCTCGGGGTAGATCTGGTGCTCGACCGCGTGGACCCGTGCTTCGAGCTCGTTACGGTCCCAATTTGCGGGAACTTCCACCGCCCGCTGCAGGATCACCGGCCCCGTATCAGTGCCCTCGTCAACGAAGTGAACGGTCACTCCGGTCACCTTCACACCCTGATCCAGGGCCTGGCCGATCGCATCGAGTCCGGGGAAGGAAGGAAGCAGGGCCGGGTGGACGTTGACGATCCGGCCCCGGAAACGCCCGACGAAGGAAGGCGAGACCAACTGCATGTAACCGGCCAGCACGACCAGCTCGGCCCCGGTCGACTCGATCCAGTCGGCCATCGCCAGGTCCCGCACCTCCCGGTCCCCGAACCCATCCCGCGGGAAGACCGCGGTCGCAACCTTCGCCGCCACCGCCCGCTCCAGCGCATAGGCCCCGGGCTTGTCCGAGCCGACGCCCACGACGTCGACTTCACCCTTCCCGTGAAGTTGGTCAAGGATCGCCTGCAGGTTGGTACCCCCACCGGAGGCAAGAACCACGATCGGAAAGGAAGAGGACGAACTCACCCCGCCATCTTCCCGAATCCCGCGGGGGAGAGTCCCTGACGCCAGCCACTTAGCAAGGCATGAGAGGGACTCTCAACCAGAAGCAGGCAATCAGGCTGCTGGAATCGAACGGCTGGAAGCGCAAGTCCGGCGGCAAGCATCAAGTGAAGATGGTCAAGTCGGGCCGGAGGCCGATCACCCTCCCGGACAACCACAGGAAGGACTATCCGGCCGGACTGACGTTGGCGATTCTCAAACAGGCAGGACTAAGATGAACAGTTGGAACATGACCACGCTGACTGCACAGATCCACCACGAGGACGGCGCCTATTGGGCCGACGTACCCGACCTGCCCGGAGTCTTTGCCACCGGGGAAACGCTTGACGAGTTGTTCGATTCGCTGCGGGAAGGCGTTTCTCTGGTTCTGGAGGAAGACGCCGCTTCAGACGCTGTCCGGGTTGACGGAGCGGTGATTTCGATCGGCTGACCCGGTTCACACCTGGCGGGAGTCGTTGGCGGCGCCGCACTTGCTTCAGGGCAGTATCCGGACCAGGTCGAAGCTGTCCTGGCTGACGGCTCCGGCGACCACGATCCGGCCGCGTCGGTCGATCAGCAGGTCGTTGGCAGTGCCGCCTCCTTCGCCGATTTCGGAGCGGGCATCGAACATGCCGTCTTCGAAGAAACTCTTGTCGAGTTTGCCACTGCCGGTGAGTCGCATCACGCCGAAGTCGTAGTTGTAGTTGCCCGAGAGCACGATCCGCCCGTCTTTCTGTACGACCATGGCGGTCGGCCAGAAAGTCCTGACCGGTGACGGGTAACCCGTTGCAAAGTCCGGGAGGGCCGGCATTGAAATGCCGTCGGTTCCGAAACTGCGGTCCAGCGAACCGTTCCGCAAGAGTCTGAGGATCACAGGCTGAACCCCGTAGGGATTCTTTTCGAAATTCGCGAAATATCCGGCGACCAGGATCCGCCCCCGGTTATCGATCGCCGCCGTCTCGGCGGTGGCGCAGCATTCATCCTCGACCGGGAGCTCCGGTTTTATGACTCCACCGGCTCCGAACGATGAATCAAGCGAACCGTTGCCCCTGAGCCGGGCGATCATCATCGAACCGCGAAGCTCGCCCACCGCCAGCACTTTCCGGTGCCTGAGGGCCAGAACCTCGTTGGTTTCCTTCCGGCCTCCAACCTCCCGGGAGCGGCGGATCTCGACGATGCCGTTGTCGCCGGTCCGGGTGCTCCTTCCACCCTTGAAACCGCGGTCCAGCTTGCCGTTCTGATTGAAGCGGGCTACGAATGCGGCAGTTTCGCTGTTGTTCCTGAGCGTCTGACCGCCGATCAGGATCTTCCCCTCGCCGGTGAGGTCGATCGACCTTGCGTCGAGCCCGACGGTGGGTCGCTTGCCAGCGTTCCAGGTTCTGGTCGAGATCGAGGCGGACGGACCGCCTTCCGGGGAGATCCAGGGCTTGTGCAGGCACTGGCTGATCTGGCCGGAATCGCCGAAGCCGATGTCGAAACTCCCGTCCGGGCGGTAGCGGGAGAGGACCATGCAGTCCCCGGTCCAGTTGTCGGGGATCTTGTAAGTCGGCATGAACGGTCCCGCGGCGAAGATCCGGTCGCGGCGGGTCACGGCGAGGTCGTCTCCATATCCGACGTAACCCCTGCCCTTGTAGCTGGATCCCGGGTTGATGCCCCCGCGTCCGAAGGTGGTGTCGGGTTTGCCGTTGGGGGTGAACCTCCCGATGCTCATCAGGCCGATCCGGTAGTTCGGTTCGGAGTAGATGTAGTCCTGATTGCCGAGCACGATCAACTTGCCATCGCGCTGCTCGGCGACCGCCGTGGCCGGCTCGAAACGGGACTGCCTGATCGGCACAGTCTGGATCCGTGCCACTCCGTAATCGCCGAAGGACTGATCGACGACGGCGGCGCCCCGGGCCATGGTGGGCAGAACCGCAATGACTGCGAGGACGGCGAAAGCGCTGGCGATCTTCCTCATCTGGTTCCTTCCGGCGGAGGGGACTGGTCAACCCTAAAGGGGTTGTGGGGACAAGAAACCCACGACTGCAAGTGAGTTTCGGTCACACCTGAGAGGGGAGAGAACTGCCCGCATGGTGCTCAACCCAATGTGGGCAAGCGACAGCGCCATTCGGATCTGGTTGGTTTCAGCGACCTGGAGGTAGGCCGGCTCGCTCGTGATCGCAGTCTGGACAAGGCGATTCGGCGCAAGTTCCAGCAGGAAGACAAGTTCCGTCGGTGGCGAAATCGTCAGAAGCGGAGGAATTGAGGGCTACCATGCAGAGCACCGTGTCGGCAGGCAAGTACAGATTGAGGACCAGTGTCAGGGGTTCACTCCCCTACCGGCTGCTTTGGCTCTCGCCGAAGGGGCGAGGTGATTGCGGTCATCACGAGTGGTACCGGTCAGAGGGTGAAACCTGGCGGTGTTACCACTGTGAGGCGGGGATCAGCGACAAAAACCCGCTTTCGCCAGCGGAGCGGCTCGAGGTTTCGGTTGGGGCACTTCGGCTTGCCGCACAGCTTCCCTCGACCCCCGAAACCCAGGCCACAATTGCCCGACTGGTTGGGGAACTGGATCAGTCAGTTCACCCGATGGCAGAGCAACTCGAATCTGACCCGGCTTCCATCGCGCGAATTCAGGCGGCGCTTCAGGCCTGACTGAGAATTGAGATGGCAGTTTGGGGCGATAATGGCCCGCTTCTGCCATCTCGATTTGCCGGGCCAGCCGATGGGACTTCAGTTTGAGTCGAAGTCCTCGACGAAGCGGGCCGGGGCCATGGTTCGCCAGGCGTCGGCGATCAGGTCTCCGAGCAGGTCTTCTTCGATCCGGTCGAGGTCGATCAGGACCGCGTTGAAGCCTTCGAAGTGGTCGATCGTAAAGACCGCAGGGCCTTCGTTTTCGACCAGGACCTGCTTGATCAGTTCATCCGGAACCCGAACCCCGATCACGACGCCGTCCGGGGCTGCATCGCCAAGCTCGTCTTCGTCTCGCTGACGCAGCGGCCGCTCCCAGACGAAGGTCTTGCCCTTAATATTCCAGGCCCGCTGCCCGAACCATGTCCCCTCCTCGGCCTCGGGAAGCTCAAGCGCGATCCGCTCTACTTCAGGCAAGGCCGTCATGCCCCGAAGCTAGCACCCGTCTTACCGAATGGTGGGGAGAGTTCTGGCTCTCGCTCCCTTACAGAAGGATGGGTCTTGAGTTCAGTCGACATGCAAAGAACAACATGAGGAAGTACGGGATCACCAGAGAAGACGTGGCTGAATTTCTGGATGGCCGGGCTCCGAACGACTTCGATCCGGACGGGCGCCTGAGGTTTGTCGGTGAGATACAGGGAATCCGGGTGCGCATAGTCGAGGCGATTGACAGACCCGGTTACATCGTTACCTTGCATGAGAGGAAAAGTTGATGCGAGCCGAATATGACAGCGAAGCTGACGCCCTTTCGATCGATATTCGGGATGTTGAGCACTGGGACGGTGTGATCTGGGTGGACGACGACTTCTGCAATATCGCGACCGAGAACGGAGTCCCTGCCGCGGTCGAACTGATCTCTCCGGTTGAGCGACTCGACCTGCTTGCCAAAGCCGCGCCGAAAGCCGGTGTGGAAGCAGACAAGCTCATCGCCGCGGCCAAGTGTGCCATCGCCGCCGCCGATCGGACCGTGTCGCTGGACTTCTCCGAAGTTCACGCCCCCGGGAGCCAGACTTCCGCCTGAGCCAACGGGTGACGGTGAAGCTGGCGGGGAGAGTTTTTGAGCCCAGCCACTTAGAGGTACATGGGGCTCGAGTTCACTCATCACGCCAGGAACGGAATGAGGCGTGTCGGACTTTCAGAGGCGGACGTTGAAATGCTCGTCCGGGAAACCTTCCTCATGACTACGACCAGTCGGGGCGCCCTCGCTATGTGGTGATCGCAAAGGGCGTTCAAATGCGGATCGTTCTCGCGGTTGACAAGCCGAACCTCGTGGTTACTCTGCATGAGAGGCGGAAACGATGAAGGCCTACTACGACAGCAAGGCAGATGCGATCGGCATTGAGCTGGTGCCGGTTGATCGCATCGACGAGGATTACGCGGTGCATGACACCTACTGCCATGTTGGCCGGCTCGATGGCCAGCCGTTCACGATCGAGTTCCTGGGCACCCCCGAAGCACTCGAATACGTGGAAGAAGCCGCAAAGGTCACGGGAGTCAATCCCCAACTGCTGGTCGCTGTGACCAAGGCTGTGCTCGCAGCACCTGATCGCGACATCACCTTCGAATTCGACGATCCGTTCTACGAAAACGAGTCTCTGGTCGCCTGAGTCGAACTAGCGGGAGGCGGGAATGACGGCGATCTGTTCGAGGTCGAACTTGCCGTCGGCTTCTTCGGGGTCGTCGCCCAGCGGGTAGTTGCCGGTGAAGCAGGCGTCGCAGTGGACTTCGGCCGGGGTGCCTACCGCTTCGTAGACGCCTTCCATCGAGAGGTAGGCGAGCGAGTCGGCGCCGATGTGCTCGGCGATCTCCTGCTCGGTCCGATTGTGGGCGACCATCTCCTCGCGGGCTGACATGTCAACCCCGTAGTTGCAGCCATAACGGATCGGCGGGGCCGAGATCCGAAGGTGAACCTCCTTGGCGCCGGCGTCGCGGAGCATGCCGACGATCTGGCGGGTCGTGTTGCCGCGGACGATCGAATCGTCGACCACCACCACGCGCTTGCCGGAAATGATCTCCGGCAGCGGGTTGAACTTCATCCTCAGGCCGTGCTTGCGGAGTTCCTGGCCGGGCTGGATGAAAGTGCGGGCGACATAACGGTTCTTGATCAGGCCGTCATCCTGGGGCAGGCCGGAAGCGCGGGCATAACCGCGGGCAGCCGGGGTGCCGGAGTCGGGAACGGCGATCACCAGGTCAGCCTCGGCCGGTGCCTCACGCCAGAGGATCTCGCCCATCTGGCCGCGGACTTCCTGCAGGCGTTTGCCTTCCAGCTTGGTGTCGGGCCGGGAGAAGTAGATGTGCTCGAAGACACACATCGCGGTGCGCTCGCTCGTCACTACCTGACGGGACTCGAGGCCGCGCTCGCTCAGCGAAATCATCTCGCCCGGGCTGACTTCGCGGACCAGCTTGGCTCCGATGATGTCGAAAGCGCAGCTTTCGGAGGCGAATACGTAGGAGCCATCAGGCATCTGACCCAGTGAAAGCGGACGAATGCCGAAGGGGTCACGGAAGGCGACGATCGCATGCTTGGTCATCACCACGGTCGAGTAGGCGCCTTCGAGCTGGGGCATCACGTTGGCGACCGCGTCTTCGATGTGACGGCCGTAGTCGCTCGAGATCAGGGCGGCGATGATCTCCGAGTCAGTGGTGCCGCGGAACTCGAGTCCCTTGCGGCGCAGGCGGTTGTAGATCTCGACCGCGTTGGTCAGGTTGCCGTTGTGGGCGAGAGCGAGTTCGCGGCCATCGTCACGCCAGATCGGCTGGGCGTTTTCCCAGGAACCGCCGCCGGTGGTCGAGTAGCGGACATGCCCGATCGCCATGTCACCGGTCAGGGCTCGGAGCTTGTCCTCGTCGAAGACCTGCGAAACCAGGCCGCCGTCCCGCATGGTGGTGATGTGGCCGCCTTCACAGGTTGCGATACCGGCCGATTCCTGACCCCGGTGCTGCAGCGCGTACAAGCTGAAGTACGCCAAACGGGACACATCGTGTCCGGGGGCATACACACCGAAGACACCACACTCGTCGCGTGGTCCCTCGCGGTCCAGGTCGATCCGCTCAGTCACAGGTCAGGCCACCAAGAATGAAAAGGGACAAAGGCGCAGGCGCTCTGCCTGCATTGGCAGAGTAGCAGCGTGCCCCGATCTGCCCTCGGATTCGGCGGAAAATGGCCGCAAATCGCGGAATTCCGACCCACGGGAGGCCGACCGGCACTCTCCTTGCAAAGGACTGGTCGCTTCGCACAGAAAGGACCGATAGGGACTGATAGACCATGTCTGTGAAACGTGAATCGCTCCGTCCGGACGGCAGGACCTTTCTTCTGGCCAGCGCCGCGATCGCAGGAGTGGCTCTGCTCTCGCTGCTCTTCATCGCCTCTTATGCCGGCGCGCTGCATGAGCCGAAGCCACATCAGGTTCCGGTCGCGGTCGCGAAGGGGGTGCCCCCACAGGTTGCCGCATCACTCGGAGCCGATGGGGCGATTGAAGTGGTCGACGTTGCCGACCGTGAGTCGGCCCTCGAAGACATCGACCAGCGGGATGTCTACGCAGCTCTGGTCCCCGGGGGGAAGGGCCTGGCGATGGTCGTCGCGCCAGCGGCATCGGCCGCGATCTCCGACTTCATGACCGGAGAGGTGGCGGGCGCCCTACGCAAGCAGGGCCTGCCGGTATCGGTCGAGACCGTACATCCGCTTCCGTCCAGTGACACCAGGGGGCTGGTCGGCTTCTACATGGTGGTCGGCTGGGCGATCGCCGGTTACCTCGGTGCGACGCTCTTCGGGCTCGTCTTCGGGACCAGTCCCGGCATCGGCCGCGTGCTCTGGCGTTTCGCCGCCCTGGCAACCCTGGGTCTCCTCGTCGGGCTGGGCGGGGCGGCGATATCAACCAGCCTCGCCGGGTATGACCACGGATTCTGGAAGCTGATCCTGCTCGGCTTCCTGACGGTGATGGCCACGGGCACGATCACGATCGCCCTGCAACAGTTCCTCGGAATCATCGGGACGGGAATCGCGATTCTGATCTTCGTGGTGTTCGGCAACCCGGCTGCAGGCGGGGCATACGCTACGGAACTCCTGCCCGGTATCTGGCGGACACTCGGGCCGCTTACTCCGTCAGGTGCCGCGACCGAGGCGGTTCGCAGCGCCGCATACTTTCCCTCCGCCTCGATCGGTTCCCAGCTTCTGGTTCTGTTGGCCTGGGTCGGGGTGGGTCTCCTTGCCGCGCTGATTGCGGCCCGAAACGGTCGGGGAATCTCCGAGCCGGAATCGAAGGCCTCTCTGGCCGGGGTCGCCTGAAAGCCCGGCGGTCCCGGATCAGCTCTTGAGCCGATTACCGGACTCCGGGTCGAAGAACAAAAGCCGGTCCGGATCGACCCAGAACTTGAGTGTCTCGCCCCGCTTCGCCTTGCTTTCCGGGGGGAGACGGGTCACGACCTGACCCGCGTCACCGCCGGCCAGGGCTTCGAGTCCGGCCGCCGAGGCAGCCTCCTCGACCTTGCCGGACTCCTCGCTGCCGGATTCGAAGTAGGCGTAGAGCTCCGAACCCATCGATTCGACCAGATTGATCTTCGCCTCGAAGGTGACCCCGTCACCGAGGTGATCACCGATCAGCTCCGCGTCCTCGAAATGCTCGGGACGGATCCCGCAGATCACCTCGCGGTCGCCGCCGGCTGCACCCTTCAGGTCATCGTTCAGCGGAATGGTGGCGAATGGCAACTCGACCTCGCCACCATTGACCTGGCCGTGGATGAAGTTCATCGATGGTGAGCCGATGAAGCCGGCGACAAAGAGGTTGACCGGATCGTTGTAGAGATTCCCGGGGGAATCGACCTGCTGCAGCACGCCGCTCTTCATCACCGCGACCCGGTCGCCGAGGGTCATTGCCTCGGTCTGGTCGTGGGTCACGTAGACGGTGGTCGTGCCGAGGCGATCCTGAAGTTCGGCCACCTCGGTCCGCATCTGGACCCGCAGCTTGGCATCGAGATTGGAGAGCGGTTCGTCCATCAGGAAGGCCTTCGGCTCGCGGACGATCGCCCGACCCATCGCCACCCGCTGGCGCTGGCCACCGGAGAGGTTGGCCGGCTTGCGGTCGAGATGCTCGGTCAGGTCAAGCGTCGCGGCGGCCTCCTCGACCTTCGCGTCGATCTCCTTGCCGTCGACCTTGGCGAGCTTCAGGGCGAAACCCATGTTTTCCCGCACCGTCATGTGCGGGTAGAGCGCGTAGTTCTGGAAGACCATGGCGATGTCACGATCCCGGGGAGCCCGGTTGTTGACGACCTCGCCGCCGATCGAAAGCTCGCCCTCCGAGATGTCTTCGAGCCCGGCGATCATGTTCAGCGCGGTCGACTTGCCGCAGCCCGACGGGCCGACCAGAATCATGAACTCGCCGTCGGCGATCTCGAGATCCATCGACTTCACGGCCTCGTAGCCGTCGCCGTATTTTTTGGTCACCTTGTCGAGAACGATTTCTGCCATGGGTTTGCCTTCCTTTCTGGCGCCTAGCCCTTGACGGCTCCGGAGGTCAGTCCCGCCACGATCCGGCGCTGGAACAGCAGGACGAAGAAGATGATCGGCACGGTCACGATCACCGCGGCGGCGGCGATCGAACCGGTCGGCTGGGTGAAGGTCGAATCACCGGTGAAAAAAGCGAGCGCCGCCGGCACGGTCCTTGAGGCATCCGAGGAGGTCAGCGAGATCGCGAAGAGGAAGTCGTTCCAGGCGAAGATGAAGACGAGGATCGCCGCCGTGAACATGCCCGGCGCGGCCAGCGGCACGATCACCTTGCGGAAGGCCTGGAAGGGGGTCGCCCCGTCCATCTGGGCGGCCTTCTCGAGGTCCCAGGGAATCTCGCGGAAGAAGGCGACCAGGGTGTAGATCGCGAGCGGCAGCGAGAAGGTCAGGTAGGGAATTATCAGGCCGAGCCAGGTGTCGTAGAGACCGAGGGTGCGCCACATGTCAAAGAGCGGGCCGACCGTCGAAATCGGCGGGAACATGGCGATCGCAAGCGCCCCGCCCAGCATCAGCGACCGTCCGGGAAACTCGAGCCTGGCGATCGCGTAGGCGGCAAAGCTGGCCAGGACGATCGAGACGAACGTGGTGATCAGGGCGATGCCGAGCGAGTTGATCAACGGCTTGATGAACGGGCTTTCGGAAATGCCGCCTTCGAAAAGGCTCTTGTAGTTGTCGAGCGAGAACTCGGTCGGGATGAAGGACTGGTCGGTGATCGTGGCCGGGGTCTTGAAGGAGAGCGAGATGATCCAGAGCACCGGTAGCAGGGCGAAGATCAGGACCAGAGTGATCCCGATCGTCCAGAGGACCTTCTGTCGGGCTGTGGTTTCCATCAGGTGCTGCTCCCGTCAGGCTGCCTGGCGCCGAGGAATTTCACGAAGAAGACGGCAATGAAGAGCACACAAACGAAGATCAGCACCGAAACCGCGGACCCGAGACCGAGGTTGAGCCGGGAGATCAATTGCTGGTAGCCGAGGATCGAGACCGACTGGGTGTCCTGGGCCCCATTGGTCATGATGAAAATCGTGTCGAAGATCCGGAACGCGTCCAGGGTGCGGAAAAGCAGCGCAACCAGGATCGCCGGCTTCATCAGGGGCAGGGTGATCCGGGTGAAGCGTTGCCATGCGCTGGCCCCGTCCACCTTCGCGGCGTCGTAAAGACCGTCATCGATCGTGGTCAGGCCGGCCAGGAGCAGCAAGGCCATGAAGGGGGTCGTCTTCCAGACCTCGGCCATGATGATCACCGAGAAGGCGCTGAACCTTTCACCGAACCAGTCCTTGTCATCGGCGATGAAGGGCAGGTGGTTGATGAATCCGGTGTCCGGGGCGAAGGCGAACTGCCAGGAGAAGGCGGCGACCACGGTGACGATGCCGTAGGGGATCAGGACCGAAGTCCGGACCACGCCGCGGCCGAAGATCGCCCGGTGCATGACCAGGGCGATCACCATCCCGAGGCAGAGTTCGATCGAAACGGAGATCACCGAGAGGAAGATCGTGTTGAAGAGGTCGGTCCACCAGAGGTCGGAGCTCAGCACCGCCCCGTAGTTCTGGAGTCCGACAAAGCCGCCTTCGTCGGGGAAGCGCAGGTCGACCTGCTGGAGCGAGAGCACGATCGCGTAGCCGATCGGGTACGCGGTCACCGCAAGCATCGCGATCGCTGCCGGCGCACAAAGCAGCCAGCCGAGCCGGCGTTCGGATCGGGCGCGATCGGAGATTGCTGTCTTGACCTGACTCACAGCAACCCCTCCCGGTCGACACCCTGCTGGACCTTGTCCTTCAGCTCGTCATAGGCCGGTCCCGGGTCGTCAGGGTCGATCTTGGTCGGTGGGTGAAGGGCATCCTGGATCCCGAGGCTGACGTCCTGATAGGCGGGGGTGACAGGCCGCGGTCCGGCGGTCTCTATCGATTCGCGGACCAGGTTGGCGAAGCCCGGGAAGGCCTTCTTCACGGCCTTGGTGTCGTAGAGCCCTGAACGGGCGGGGGCGAGTCCGTCGAGCTCGGTCACGGTCAGCTGTTGCCTGGGCTCGGTCAGGCACTTGGCGGCGTCGAAGGCGAGGTCGGCATGCTTCGAGTAGGTGCTGACGCCAAGGTTGAATCCGCCCAGCGGCGGCTTGCTCTCGCGGCCCGGAACGATCCCGGGATAGCGGGCGGCACCCATGTTCTTCGCTACATCCGGTGCGTTTTCCCTGGCGCTGCCGTAGGCGAATGTGTAGTTGACCATGAAGGCGGCTCCGGCCTCGAAGCCGAGCCGGGAGGTGTCTTCGTCGGAAGTGGTCAGGTTCGGCGCCGCGGCCGGGGAGTTGGCCATCAGGCCCATCGAGGCGAGAGCCTTCTCGGTCGGACCCTGGGTCAGGTCGACGGTTTCCGGGCCGGAGAGGATCTGGGTCCCGGCCGATTCGATCATCGCGTTTGCCCAGACCGTGAACCCTTCGTACTTGTTCGACTGGAGCTGGATCTGGCCACCGTTGTCCGGACCGAGCTTCTCCGCCATCCGAACCATCTCGTCCCAGGTCTTTGGCGGCTTCGGAACCAGGTCCTTGCGGTACCAGAGCAGCTGGGTGTTCGAGTTGAAGGGGGCGCCGTAGAGGTCACCTTCGTAGCTGGCGGTTTCGAGAACCGGCTTGAAGACGCCCCGGCTGACTTCCTTGCGGTCGGCCGGTGCCCACTTGCGGATCCAGCCGGCGTTGGCGAACTCCGCGGTCCAGACCACGTCCATGCCGATCAGGTCGATCGAGGAATCTTCCGCGCCCAGTCTCCGGACCAGCTGTTCGCGCTGCTGGGAGGCATCGGTCGGCAGCAACTCGAGGTCGATGTCGTACTTGCCGCCGGAAGCCTTCGAGCAATCCTCGGCCACCTTCTGGATCGAGCCACCAGGCTGGATCGCGATGAACCACTTCAGGGAAACCGGGCCGCCATCATCGCCACCGCAACCGGCGAGAGCCCCGACGCCGATCATCACGGCGCAGGTGAGCACAGCCAGACGTGCCCGTCTCCTTCCTCGCATGTGACTGGCCTACCCGCCCGGCAGGCAAGCCAATCATTCTGGCGGCAGTCCAGCTCAGGTAGCGGGGATTGGCGGGGCGCTGCGGAGTTCCTCGGCGAGGCTGACCGCGTCGTAGGCACCCGTGTGGCGGATGCCGTTGACGAAGAAGGTCGGTGTACCGTGAGCTCCGCTCGCGTCCCCCGAGGCCGCATCTTCCTGAACCCGCCGGGCCAGTCGCCCCGCCTGCACGTCCTCGACGAAGCGGTCGACGTCGAGGTCCAGTTTGGCCGCGTAACCGATCAGGTCCTCGATGTCGAGGTCACCCTGATGGTCGTAGAGCTCGATGTGCATTTCCCAGAATTTCTCCTGCCGGCCTGCCGCTTCGGCGGCTTCGGCCGCCAGTTCGGCGTGGGGGTGAACGTCGACCAGGGCCAGGTGGCGGTAGACGTAAAGGAGCTGGTCACCCATGCGTTCGCGCAGTTCGCGCACCATCCCGGTGGCGCGACCACAGAACGGGCACTCGTAATCCCCGTACTCGACCAGGACGAAGGGAGCGTCGGCCGCGCCCAGGAAGTGGTCGCGCTCCGGGTCGAAGGGCAGGCTGAGTTTTCGAGGCAGCCCGGCGCTGACTTCACCGCGGAAGATCGCGGCCAGCTTGAAAATCACCCAGGCCAGAGTGACCGCGATGATCGAAGCGAGGAAGATCCCGACCACCGCGTGATCCTGGGTCTGCTGATCGTCAAAGGCGAGCCGCGCGATCAGCAGCGAGACCGTGAAACCGATCCCGGAGAGGGCCGCCCCGCCGACCGTCTGCCCCTTGCCGATCCCGGGCGGCAGCTCGCCGATCCGCGTCTTGATCGCGGCAACCACCCCGGTCGTGATGCCCAGCGTCTTGCCGAGGACGAGCCCGGCCACCACACCCCAGGTAAGGGTCGAGCCGAGCGCGTCACCGAGCACGCCGCCCCCGAGGTCGACGCCGGCGTTGGCCAGGGCGAACAACGGCACTACCACGTAGCTGGTGAAGGGATGGAGCACGGTCTGGAATCGCTCGTTAGGCGAGAGCGCCTGCTGGACGCTGAGGTTGGCCGAGCGGGCAACTTCCGGCAACGGTGACTGGCGGAAGGCGCGGACCCGGCTGGCCGCCTTCTCCACCTTTTTCGGTTGCGGCGGGTAGGCGGCGACCAGCAGCCCGGCGATCATCCCGGCCAGGGTCGCGTGAAAACCGGATTCCATCGCCGCGATAACTGCCACCCCGACGGTCGCGAAGTAGATCCCCGACCGCCAGACGCCGATCCGCGGGTAAAGCCAGATCAGGAAGAGCGCGGCAACGCAGATTGCGAGCGCGGTGTGATCCAGTGACTCCGAGTAAAAGAGTCCGATCACGGTAATCGCGACGATGTCATCGACGATCGCCAGGGTGAGCAGGAAGACCCTGAGCTGGGTCGGGAACTTCGGTCCGACGATCGCCAGCGCCCCGAGCACGAAGGCGGTGTCGGTGGCGATCACCATGCCCCAGCCGTGTTCGTGACCGGAGCCCGAGTTGATCGCCAGGTAGATCAGGGCGGGGAAGATCATTCCCCCGATGCCGCCCAGCACGGCGATCAGCACCCTCTTGCGGTCGGTCAGCTCGCCCATCGCCATCTCGCGCCGGACTTCCATGCCGATCACGAAGAAGAACATTGCCATCAGGGCTTCGTCGATCCAGTAGCGTAGGTCGTGGGCGATCGAAAGGTCGCCGATGTTGACCGAAAGGCTGGTGCCCCAGAAGCTGCTGTAGGAGTCGCTTACCGGCGAGTTCGACCAGATCAGCGCGGCCACCGCGGCCAGCAGCAGCAATCCGGCGCTGCCGGACTCGGTCGCCAGAAACTGGCGCATTGGCTTGGCGACCTGGGCCGCAAGATCGCGCCTGCTCTCGGTTGTGTCGGGATCGTGATGGGGGTCCGCCAAGTCCCCACGGAACCTACCTAATGCGTGAGTCCCGCCTGATCCTTCTCGATGCGGTCTTCAAGGGACTCGAAGGCTGCTTCCGCCTCTTCGACCAGGATTTCGACCCGGCGGTCGGAGGCGGTGACGATGACTTCGTTTCCCCTTGCCTGGCCGATCACTTCGACCTCGACTCCCTGACCACCGAGCTTCTCGAGGTCGGTCTTCTCGCCGGCGAGGATGAACCCGCCGGGACCTTCACCGAAGAGCGCGTCTTCGGCCGAGCAGTCGCGCTTGGCGAGGACTGCGGTCAGGTGCGCGTCGCAGCCGATCCCGGAGGAAATCGCCAGTTCGGCCAGGGCTGTCGCGATGCCGCCGTCGGAGACATCGGTGACGATGCGGATGAGGCCGGAGCGGACCGCTTCCCGGACCAGTTCGATCGCTTCCCGGACCGGATAGATCGCGACTTCGGGCAGGCCCTTGCCGAGCTGACCTCGCTGCTTCTCGAGTTCGGAGCCGGCCAGCGAGGGGTCGAAGGGCCCGACCAGGGCGATCGCGTCTCCTTCCTTCCACGGCTCGCCGGCGACTCGCGCGGGGTCCGGCAATTCGCCGACCATGCCGACCACCGGGGTCGGGTAGATCGGGCCCTGCGGGGTCTCGTTGTAGAGCGAGACGTTGCCGCCGACAACCGGCGCTTCGAGCGCCCGGCAGGCCTCGGCCAGCCCGTCGATCGAGCGTCCGAGTTGCCATGCCACTCCGGGCTTCTCGGGATTGCCGAAGTTGAGGCAGTTGGTGACGCCCAGCGGCTCCGCCCCGACCACGGCAAGGTTGGCGGCGCATTCAAGCGTGGCCTCGATCGTCCCCTGGAAGGGGTCACAGGCGACCCGGCGGCCGTTGCCGTCGATCGCCACCGCGATTGCCCGGTTCGACTCCGGAATGTTCAGGACTGCGGCGTCGGCGGCGCCGGCCCGGTGGGCGGTGCGGGAGCCGACGATCGAGTCGTACTGCTCGAAGGCCCAGCGCTTGGAGGCGATCGAGGGCGAGGCGAGCAGGGCCAGGGCGATGTCGCTGGCCGAAGCGTTGGCCGGAATCGTTTCGCGGTTCGGGTAGGTCCACTCGGCCGGCTCTTCCGGGTTGAGGTCGTAGAGCGGGCAGCCGTCGACCAGGTCATCGACCCGGATCTCGCCTACAGTCTCGCCGTTCTTGAGGATTCGGAAGGTCGCGCTGTCGGTGACCTCGCCGATCACAGCGGAAGCCGTCTGCCACTTTGTGCAGAGGGCCAGAACCTCGTCGACCTTGTCGGGTTCGACCACAGCCAGCATCCGCTCCTGCGATTCGGAGACCATGATCTCGAAGGGCTCCATGTCTGCTTCGCGCAGCGGGACCAGTCCGACATCGATGTCGATGCCGGTGCCTCCCGCGGAAGCCATCTCGCCGGCAGATGAAGTGAGCCCGGCGGCACCGAGATCCTGGAGCGAGACCATCAAGTCTGCCGCGAGAAGTTCCTGGCAGCATTCGAGCAGCTTCGATTCCTCGAAGGGGTCGCCGATCTGGACGGTCGGCCGCTTCGCGTCGTCACCCTCGTCGAGCTCGGCCGAGGCAAGCACGGAGGCGCCGCCGATCCCGTCGCGGCCGGTTAGCGAGCCGAAGAGCACCACCTTGTTGCCGGCCCCGGCGGCCGCGGCGCGAACCATTTCATCGGTTCGGGCGATGCCGACGCACATCGCGTTGACCAGCGGGTTCTGCTCGTAGGGCGGCTCGAAGTAGATCTCACCGCCGACCGTCGGAATGCCCATCGAGTTTCCGTAATGACCGATTCCGCGGACCACGCCATCGACCAGGTAGTGGGTGCGCTCGGTGTCCGGCTCGCCGAAGCGGAGCGAGTCGAGGATCGCAATCGGCCGGGCGCCCAGGGCGATCACGTCGCGGAGGATTCCTCCGACCCCGGTCGCCGCGCCCTGGAAGGGTTCGACCGCGGAGGGGTGGTTGTGCGATTCGACCTTGAAGGCGATCGAAAAGCCGTTGCCGATGTCAACCGCGCCGGCGTTCTCGCCCGGACCCATGACTACACGGGGCCCTTCGGTCGGCAGATTCTTGAGCAGCTTGCGCGAGTGCTTGTAGGCGCAGTGCTCGGACCAGAGCAGCGAGAACATGGCGAGCTCGACCCCGTTCGGCTCGCGACCCATCTTCTCGCAGATCAGATCGAATTCGTGGTCGGTCAGGCCCAGGGCAATATGTGGCTTGGGCTCGCTCACGCGCCGGCTCCGGCTGCGGCGATCGCCGGGCCCTGGAAGAGCGCGAGCCCGTCGGTCGAGCCGGCGAAGGCTTCGACCGCATGCTCGGGGTGGGGCATCAGGCCGATCACGTTGCCGGCCTCGTTGGTCACTCCGGCGATGTCATTGAGCGATCCGTTCGGGTTCTGACCCGGCGCGTAACGGAAGGCGACCTGGTTGTTCGACTCGATTTCCTCCAGCAGCTCCGGCGGGGCGAAAAAGCGGCCGGACTGATGCTTGAAGGGGATCGAGATTCTCTGGCCCGGCTCGTATCCACTCAGGAAGGGCGAGTCTGCATCGCCCACGATCAGGTCGCCCTGCCGGCAGATGAAGCGGGTCCTCTCGTTGGTCAGTAGCGCCCCCGGGAGCAGGCCGCTCTCGCAGAGGACCTGAAAGCCGTTGCAGATCCCCAGCACCGGACCGCCGGCGGCCGCGAATTCAGCCACGGCAGTCATCGCGGGAGAGAAACGGGCAATGGCCCCGGCCCGAAGGTAATCACCGTAAGAGAACCCCCCAGGCACCACGATTCCGTCAACGTCGGAGAGATCTGTTTCCTCATGCCAGACAAGCCGAGGCGACGAGGCGGGGTCGGTGAGGTCCCCGACGACGTTTCGGGCCGAGGAGGGGGCCTCACCGACCCCGCCCCCAGCGCCCCGGGGTTCAGTAGCCAAGGCAACGGCAGCGATCTGACAGGCGTTGAGGGCATCCCGCTCGTCGCAGGATCCCGGGAACTGGAGCACGCCCCACCTCATCCGGAGATGGTCTCGATCTCGTAGTCCTCGATCAGCGGGTTGGCGAGCAGCTTCTGGCAGAGCTCGTCGAGCTGATCGGTGTCGCTGGCGGAAAGTTCAACGATCCGGCCGATCCGGACATGCTCGATTCCGGAGAATCCGAGTGCCGGCAGCGCGCCTTCGACCGCCTTCCCCTGGGCGTCGAGGATGCCCTCCTTTGGCCGGATCAGAACCCGGGCCTGGATCAAAGCTCCCTCCCGGTGATCCGCTCGTAGGCCTCGCGGTACTTGGCCTGGGTCTGGGCGACCACTTCCTCGGGAAGCTCCGGGGCGGGCGGGTTGTGATCCCAGCCGGCCGCGTTGGCCCAGTCCCGCACGTACTGCTTGTCAAAGGAGGGTTGGGACTTGCCAGGCTCGTACTGGTCGGCGGGCCAGTATCGGGAGGAATCAGGGGTGAGTACTTCGTCGGCCAACACGATCTCGGCCCCGGCGTAACTGCCGAACTCGAACTTGGTGTCTGCCAGGATGATGCCCTTCTCGGCCGCATGGTTGGCCCCGTATTCGTAGATCTCGATCGAGATCCGACGGAGTTCCTCCATCAGGTGCCGGTCACCGACGATTTCGGCTGCACGGTCAAAGTCCACGTTCTCGTCGTGATCGCCGAGCTCGGCCTTGGTTGCCGGGGTGAAAATCGGTCGTGGCAGCTTGTCGGATTCCTTGAGCCCGTCCGGCAGGCCGACCCCGCAGACGGCTCCGGTCTGCTGGTACTCCTTCCAGCCGGATCCCGAGAGGTAGCCGCGGACCACACATTCGACCGGATACATCTCGAGCTTGCGAACCCGCACCGCACGCCCCGCGACTTCCTCTGGCACGTCATTGGAAAGGAAATGGTTCGGCACGATGTCGGTCGTGTTCTCGAACCAGAAATTAGACATCTGGGTCAGAACCTTGCCCTTGTCCGGAATGGCGGTCGGCATGATCACGTCGTAGATCGAGATCCGGTCGGAGGCGACGAGGAGGAGGTCATCCTCGATCTCGTAGATCTCACGGACCTTGCCGGAATTGACGAGTTTCAGGTCTTCAATCGAAGTGCTCATTGGCTTCGACTCTACAACCCGCCCCACACGCAAGATGACCCCATGCGGGGCAGCTCCGCCCACACTTGCTTCTGCGGGGCGGCAGGTTGAATCCGGAGGACGGACCGGAACCCGCCCGACTTGCAGCTATCTTCCCTGCATGCGAAAGGTTTTGGGGGTTCTCGCGGCATCGGTCACAGCAGGATTGCTGGCGGCGGCTCCGTCCGCGGCCGCCGTGGTCCCGGACTGCACGGGGTCCCATGTCCAGAAGACGATCTATTCCGGTCAGCCGGCGATCGAGAACCTGATCGTGGGCGGGGGCGGAGTTCTCTACACCTCGGGCGCAAGCGAGACCGACCAGAGCCTCCTGAGCGCCTTCACGAAGGGCAAGGCAGCCCCTCGAACCGTCGCCACCGGCAAGCCGGGCGGGGGCGGTCTGGCCTGGGACCGCAAGCGGTTGCTCTGGGGCTATGGCGATCTCTTCGCAAACGGTTCGGCGGGTGATCTCAACCCGACCGCGGGCCTCTACAGCGTCAACGTAAGCAGTGGCGGCAAGCGGGTCGTCTCCGACCATCTCGGAATGGCCAACGGAATCGCCCGTGACCGGAACGGATTCGTCTACGCGTCGAACAACCTCGGCCTGAAACTGGATCGCATCTCGCCCGAGGGCCAGACGCTGAACGGATGGGCGAGCCTGGGCTCCGCCAACGGGCTGACGGTCGGCAAGAATGGCCGCTACCTGTACGCCAACCAGATGTTCGAGACCCCTTCGACCATCGCCAAGATCGACCTCAAGGATCCGTCGAAGATCTGGACCTACTTCACCTCGCCCGAGAGCGCAAATGTCCTTTTCGACGGACTCACCCATGACGCGGACAACAACCTCTACGCCGCCGTCTTCGGGAAGGGAGAAGTATGGAAGATCAGTCCGTCCCGGCAGGTCTGCGTGATCGCTTCCGGCCTCTCGCAGACCACCTCGGTTGCGATCAGCGGTGCGAAGAAGGGTTTCAAGGCGGGGAATCTTTACGCCTCCGGATTCGACGGCAAGATCGTGCAGGTAACCGGGGCAACCAAGGCCGGTTTCCCGGGCTGATGAAGCGATCCGCATTCGCGTCAGCCATGGTGATCGCCGGTCTTTTCCTGGTTGTCACCGCAGCGGCAGAGGGTAAGACGGTCAACGACTGCGTGCTCAAGCAAAAGGCGAAATGCTCCGGCAAGAAACTGAACTGGCAACTCGTCTTCCACGGCAAGCTGAACGGGGCCAACTTCAGCAAGGCGAAGCTGCGCGGAGCAGACCTCAGGAGCGCCAACCTCAAGAACGCAAACCTCAGCGGCGCCGACCTGACCGGCGCTGACCTGCGCGGAGCCTGGCTGGTCGGAGTGAAGCTGAACAAGGCGACGCTGACCGGGGCCGACCTCACCGGAGCGACCATGAACAAGGCGAACCTGAGCGGTGCCAGCGCCGAGAATGCCAGGTTCTACGGGGTGGGACTGAACCGGGCCACCATGACCAACGGTGATTTCACCAACTCGAACTTCTGGGGTTCTGATTTCACCAACGCCAACCTCAGGGGGTCGAACCAGCCCCCGCCGCCGCCACCCTTTTCGAACGAGCCGGCCAGAACCACGACCCGGTTTGTCAACGCAAATCTCTGGGGCGCCTCGCTCAGTGGCACCGACCTGACCAACGTCAACCTCGAGAACGCAAACCTCTACGGCGTTGTCGCCCAACCGGACCCGGCGAACTTCACCGGTACCCTGCTCTATTCGGCTGAACTCAGCAGCGGAATATTCAACGGATCGAACTTCACCGGGGCTTTCATGCACGCCGCGTCGATGCAGATCTCGGACTTCATCGGAGCCAATTTCACCAACGCCTCGCTGGGATCGGTGACGATCATCAATTCGAACTTCACGGGTGCCGACTTCAGCGGGGCCGATTTTCCCAACGCACTCTGGCTCCATTCGGTCTGCCCGAACGGTGTGCTCTACGACACCCTCTGTACCGGCGCCTGAACGACGCAGGATCCGGGCAGGCCGGAATCAGGCCAGGCAGGCGGGCGGACGCCACATCAGCCACAGCCTGACCTCAGGCTCGATCTCCAGCTCCTTGAGCAGCTTGAACCCGAAGCGGGCGTAGAACGGGATGTTGCTTTCGCGCTGGGTCTCCAGCCAGCAACCGACACCTTGCCGGTCGGCCTTGGCGAGTCCGGGTTCGAGCAGCGCGCCACCGTGCCCCTGTCGCTGGGATTCGGGCGACACGGAAAGGACCGAGAGGTACCAGTGAGGCTCCTTCGGCCAGTTCGAGACGACCATCCTCTGCAGCCGGGTCGCCTTGCCGAGGTGAGGGAGACCGGCGGGCAGAAAGGGGATGCTCTCGGCCAGGGTCTCCCTGAAGCTGTGTCGCTTCGTTCCCGGCGGGTACCAGAGCACTCCTCCGGCGGCTTCCCCGTCATCTCGAAGGGAGATCCAGCCCGACCGGCGCGAAACGAAGATGTGTCTGACGACCGAGCGGTACTGGCGCCTCTCGACCCGGGCCCGGACCCGGTCGTCCGGCAGCAGCCACATCCAGACTTCGTTGTCCTGGAATCCGCGGGCGATCGCGTCGGCCGCGGGTTTGGCCTCGGAGGGGCCGATCAGCTGGACATCGTGGCCGGAAGTCGGCCGATCACTTGCCGGGGGCAGGGTTCTCCTTCGCCCACCTGGCGATCGCCGACGAGTCACTGATCACTTCGCCGTTGTCGAGTACCAGAACCGGCACCTCGTTGGTGCCGGAAAGCTCCTTGATCTCCTTGCGGTCCTCGGCCCGGCTTTTCCAGGTCCACGGCATCATCCGGTAGCCGCGCATCTTCTCCAGTTCGTAGGTGTATCCGGCTTCGTCGAGCGCTTTGCCAGCCTTCGCGCAAGGATGCATCGCTGCCGGACCATGGGTGCCTTGACCACAGACGTAAAGCTTCATGACCGGAGCCTAACCTTCCTGACGGATCGCTTCCAGTCGCTCGAATACCTCGGGCAGATGGGTCAGGTACGCGCTGTAGTCGAAAATTTCGTCGAGGTCGAGTTCCGGGGCTGCCTTGCCGATCAGCTCGCGGAATGGCGGCCCGCCGTCAAACGATTCATGGGCAGCGGCCTGGACGGTGCGGTACGCATCGTCGCGGGTCATGCCGGACTCGACCAGGGCAGTCAGCGCACGCTGGCTGAAGATCGCCCCGTTGGTCTGTTCGAGGTTGGCCGCGAGCCGGTCCACGTGGACGACCAGCCCGGAAGCTACCTGGGTGATCACGTGGTGCATGTAGTCGAGGCAGATTGTCGCGTCGGGCAGGATCACCCTCTCGGCACCTGAATGGCTGATGTCGCGCTCATGCCAGAGTGCGACGTTCTCGAGTCCGGTCTGCGCATAGCCACGAAGCAGCCTCGCCAGACCGGTCATCCGTTCGGTTCGGATCGGGTTGCGTTTGTGCGGCATGGCCGAGGATCCCTTCTGCTGTCCGGAAGCAAAGGGCTCCTCGGCTTCACGGACCTCGGTCCGCTGCAGGTGCCGCACCTCGGTCGCAAAGCGTTCGATCCCGGCTCCGGCCAGGGCGATCGCCGAAAGCAGTTCGGCATGCCGGTCCCGCGGCACCACCTGGGTGGCGATCTCTTCCCGGGCCAGGCCGAGATTGCCCATCACCCTTCGCTCGATCGACGGCGGCACGGAGGCATAGGTCCCGACCGCTCCGGAAAGCTTTCCGCGCGCCGCCTGGGCGGTCGAACTCTCGAGCCGCCTCCAGTTCCGGTCGGCCTCGAAGGCGAAGCCGGCCAGGCGCAGCCCGAAAGTCGTCGGCTCGGCGTGGACTCCATGCGTCCGACCCATCGCCAGGGTGTCGCGGAACTCGAAGGCCCGGTCGATCAGAGCGTCACGGTATTTTTTCGCCCCTTCGACCAGGATCTCCCCGGCCTTTGTCAACTGGACCGCCAGCGCCGTGTCGAGCACGTCGGAGGAGGTCAGCCCGTAATGGATCCAGCGGCCTTCCTCGCCGATCGAGGCGGCGACCACATCGACGAAGGCGGCCACGTCGTGGTTGGTGATCTCCTCGCGGGCATTGACTTCCTCGACCGTGAAGGCGGCCCGGCCCCGACATGCTGCCGCGGCCGCAGCCGGCACCACACCTTCCTCCGCCCAGGCGTCGGTCGCTGCCAGCTCGACGTCCAGCCAGGACTGGAATTTTGCCTGCTGGGTCCAGACCGCACCCATTTCGGGGCGGGTGTAGCGCTCGATCATGTGGTGCTAACCGGCGAGATTGATGATGCGGGTGGCGAGTACACCGGCGTTCTTGGCGCCGTCGATCGCCACGCAGGCCACCGGCACACCGGGCGGCATCTGCACCGCCGAGAGCAACGCGTCCAGACCACCGAGTGACTTGCCGAGGATCGGCACACCGATCACGGGAAGCTCCGTGTGGGCGGCGGCGACACCGGGCAGGGCGGCCGACATGCCGGCCCCGGCGATGATCACCTTCAGGCCGCGCATCTTTGCGTTAGTGCAGTAGTCCACGACAAGTTCGGGGTCGCGGTGGGCGGACATGACCCGCACCTCGTAGGCGATGCCGGCATCCTCAAGGGCCTGGCCTGCGGGCTGCATCTTGGGCTTGTCGTTCTTCGAGCCCATGATGATCCCGACCTGGGGCTGTTCGACCTCGATTTCCTCGAAAAGCTCCTCGACCGAGGAGAGGGCTGCGGGCTGCTGGGTTTCTTCGCTCATGTTGCTTTCTGGTCTCTCTCGCGCAGGACCGCCCTTTCGGCGATGTCCCGTCGCATCTGTTTGCCATCGAATTTCACTGCGTCAGCCGCATCGTAAGCGCGATCGCGTGCCGTTGCTGCGTCGGGTCCAAGACCCGTGAGGTTCAGTACCCGGCCACCAGCGGTCACTATCTGACCGTTCACTTCGGCGGTGCCGGCGTGGACGACCTCGGCTGATTCGGCCGCCTTCTCGAGGCCGGTGATCACGTCGCCCTTCGAGGAAGAGGCCGGGTATCCGGCCGAGGCGAGAACCACGGTCACCGAGAACCGGTCAGCGAACTCGACCGACTTGCCGGCCAGCCCGCCCGCGGTCGAGGCTGCCAGGAACAGATCAACCAGATCCGATTCGAGCCGGGGCAGGACGGCCTGGGTCTCCGGGTCGCCGAAGCGGGTGTTGTACTCGAGCACCTTCGGTCCGTTCGCGGTCATCATCAACCCCGCGTAGAGCACTCCGTGGAAGGGATGGCCGCGACGCGCCATCAGATCGACGATCGGCTGGTGGACCAGGGCAGAGAGGTCAGCCAACTGGTCCGGGCCGACGGTCTGGACCGGCGAGTAGCTGCCCATGCCGCCGGTGTTCGGACCGGTGTCACCTTCACCGATCCGCTTGTAGTCCTGGGCCGGGGCGAGAGGGATAGCACGCTCGCCGTCACAGATCGCCAGCAGCGAGAGCTCTTCGCCCTCGAGGAATTCCTCTACCACCACCTCGGTCTGGCCGAAGCGCTGTTCAGTGAAGAAGACCTCGATCGCTTCCCGGGCCTCGGCCTCGTCCAGGCAGATCAGGACGCCTTTTCCGGCGGCGAGACCGTCAGCCTTGAGCACCACCGGACAGCCGGTCTCTGTCACTTTGGCAAGGGCCGCGTCACGGTCGGTGACCACTCGGTATCCGGCGGTCGGAATTCCAGCTTCTTCCATGGCCTGCTTCGCATAGGCCTTCGAGCCTTCAAGCTGAGCTGCCGCGCCGCTCGGGCCGAAAGCGGCGATCCCGGCCCCGGTCAGCCGGTCAACTACACCGGCGACCAGGGGCGCCTCCGGCCCCACTACCACCAAGTCGATCTCCAGTTCCTTTGCCGTTGCGGTTACGGCGTCGGGATCGACCGGATCGAGATCGGGCAGGCAGCGGGCGTCAGAGGCTATCCCCGGGTTTCCCGGCGCACAGAAGAGTTCCGGCGACCGGGGAGAGCGGGCGAGTGCCTTGACAATGGCGTGTTCGCGACCGCCGCCGCCGAGTACGAGGATGCGAACGCTCAAAGAACCTCAGCGAGCCTCTCGGCCTGGAGCGCTGCGAGGGTCTGGCTTGACATCGTGCCACGCGATCCCATCTCGACCGAGACTTTGGCCATCACTTCTTCGGACTCGGCTTCGATGATCGTCACGAAGTCGTACTGGCCCAGCGTCGCATACTGGGCGACGACTCTGGCGCCCAGCGCCTCAACCTCGCGATTGACCTCGGCCACACGGCCCGGGTGGCTTTTCAACGTCTTGACGCCTTCGGAAGTCAGGTTGGTCAGCATCACGAAAGTCGGCATCGGGTCCTCTCCTTGTTTGCGACTGGTTTCGAAACCATTCAGCGGTCTGCCGCCAGCATATGCCAGCACGCCTCCGGTTCGTATGTGCTGGCCGCCTCGGTCAGCCGAGGGAGCGGAGAACCTCGCGCGCCCAGCGAATGTTGCCGCGCTCGAAGGAAATGCCCCGCTTCAGCGCTAGGTAGGGGCCGAAGTCGGGTCTTCCGGGTCCGCCCGCGAGAAATTCCTCTTCCGATGACCCGGCAAGCAGGGCTTCCCGAAGGGTCTCGTACATGGCGAGCTTTTCCCCGCAACCAGCCAGCCGCTCCTTCACCGCTTTCGCAACCGCTTCGGCGTTCGATTCACTTACGCTGGCCACCTTGACCAGCAGGTCATCGCGGATCACGGTCGGTTTCGTATCCGCCCCGATGAACCGCCCGAGTTCCCGTCTGCCATCTGCGGTGATCCTGAATACCCGTTTGTCGGGGCGCTTCTGTTGGCGTACCGTCCGGGCCCTGACCAGGCCTTCGGCTTCCAGCCGGTCAAGTTCCCGGTAGACCTGCTGCGCCGAAGCCGGCCAGAAGTTTGCCACCGACACGTCGAACCTTTTGGAGAGTTCGTATCCGGAGCCTTCCTCGCTGGTCAAAGCGGCCAGCACCGCGTGTTTCAGCGCCACCGGACTGGACAGCGATCGGGAAGGGCCCTATACTCAACAAATTGAGTATTCATAATGTTGAGTATATGAAAGGTCGAAGCGGAATGACTGAAGTCAGCTGGGAACGAGTGGTCCCTCCGGTTCCGGAGAATCCTGACGTGGTGATCATCGGATCCGGGCTCTCCGGTCTGACCGCCGCCGCCTATCTCGCAGCAAACGGCAAGAAGGTGCTGGTGCTCGAGCAATACGACGTCGCCGGCGGTTGCAGCCAGACCTTTCGCCGCAAGAACGAGTGGCAGTTCGACGTCGGCCTTCACTACATCGGTGGCGTGAGGACCGGCGAGATCGGCCGCATTATCGGGGGCCTCGGGCTGAACGACCGGATCGAGTTCCCCGAACTTGATCCCGACGGATTCGACACTTTCGTCTTTCCGGACCTCGAGTTCAAGGTTCCGAAGGGCTGGGACAACTACGTGGGCCGGCTGGTCGAGACCTTCCCCGACGAGGAGGAAGGTCTGAGAGCGGTAACCGACGTGATGCGGAACATGATGGAAGAACTCCGAGAGGTCGGCATTCCCGACAGCGACACCGACCTGAAGGAGTACGTGGAGAAGGCGCCGACGGTTGTCAGCTGGGGCATGCGATCTATGACCGACCTCTTCGACGAGCACTATCTGAGCGAACGTTCCCGTGCGGTCCTGCTCGGGCAGGCGGGGGACTATGCGACACCGCCGTCCCGAACCCCGGTCACTCTCCACTCGGGTGTCGTCGACCACTACCTTCATGAGGGGGCCTTCTACGTCCGGGGCGGTGGTCAGGAAATGGCCGGTCACCTGGTCGACCTGATTCACACCTACGGTGGCCGGGTGCGTACCCACGCCGAGGTCGAACGGATTCTCACCGAGGAGACCGGCTCCGGGGGCTACCGCGTAACTGGCGTAGAGCTGGCCGGTGGCGAGGAGATCGCAACCGAAAGCGTGATTGCCACGGGAGACATCAAGCACCTCTTCCTTGAGCTGCTCGACCCCGAAGCGGTGCCGGAGGACATCCGCAACACGGTCGACGGATACCGCATGGCGACCCCCCTCGTCACCGTCTATCTCGGCCTCGACTTCGACATCACGGATCGGATGCCGGCCACCAACTACTGGCTGCATTCCCGCTATGACCAGGAGTCCTATTACGAACCGGTGGCGGCCGGCGAATTCGACGCCGATCCTCCGGTCTATATCTCATCGGCCAGCGCCAAGGATCCGGGACACGAAGGTCACGCTCCGCCCGGTTGCTCCACGCTGGAGCTGATGACCTGGGCGACCCCCGATCCGGCGGCCTGGGGCGTTGACGAGAGCGAGGAAGCCCCGAAGTACAGCCGCCAGGACGGCTACCGGGAAGCGAAGCAGAAGATCACCGACCAGCTGATCGACCGGGCCGAAGAACAGCTGGGCGAGCTTCGCTCCCACATCCTCTGGGAGGAGGCAGCCAGCCCGATGACCCAGACCCGCTACACCCTCTCGTCTGGCGGCTCCTCCTACGGAATCGAGCTGGCCACCGATCAGTTCGGGCCGCTCCGGCTGGAGTACCGGACCCCGATCGAAGGCCTCACTCTTGGTGGCGTATCGAGCCGTCGCGGGCACGGGATCCTGGGGGCGATGGCCGGCGGGGTCGAGTCGGCTTCCACCGTGCTCGGTCGCAGCCTCCGGACGGAGATCAACGAAGGCACCGTTTTCGGCGATCCCTCGCAGCTCACTTCAGGCGCCGAGGGCTGGGATGCCCTGGAAGCCTGTCGCAAGCTTCAGGAGAAGGCCCTCCGCGCCTAGAGCTTCTTAAGGGCTGCTTTGGCGGCGTCCTCGCCGGAGCGGAGGGCGCCGTCCATGTAGCCATTCCAGATCTCGGCATGTTCGGTCCCGGCCCAGTGGATCCGGCCATGCGGCTTGCGAAGGGCCGGCCCGAACCCGGTCAGGGCACCGGGAGGGAGGAATCCCCCGTAACAGCCCCGGGTCCATTCCTCCTGGGCCCAGTTCTTCTCCACATAGGCCTTCGGCTTGCCGGCGGCGTTGCCAATCGTTTTCTTGAAGTTGTCCAGCACGGCCGACTTACGGGCCGAGGCACTCATGCGCCCCGCGAGTCGTGCTTCCTGACCCTCGATGAAGCCGAGCAGGACCCCGGCCGAGCCGTCGGGAGGCGAGTTGTCATACATCAGCTTGACCGGACCTTCATCCGAATTGACGTACCCCGAAAGACCTTCCTCCCGCCAGAAGGGTTTGTCGTAGATGGCCTGGACCTTGATCGCATTGCCCTGGGGGAACCGCTGGATCAGCTGGGCCCGGTCGGAGGGCAGGATCGGGTCGTAGTCAATGAAGGCGCTGACCGCGGGCGGCACGGCAACGATCACCTGTTTTGCCCGCCACGTGCCCTTGTCGCTGGTCACATGACAAAGGCCGTCTTCCTGGCGGATCTGACGAACCGGCGCCCGCAGCACCACGCGCGCACCGAGTTTCTTCGCCATCCGGATCGAAAGCTGCTGGGAACCGCCGACGAAGCGGGATTCCTGGGCGCCACCAGTGGTCGAGGTGAGCCTGATGAAGCTGCCGGGAGTGGTTTCGTTGCCGGCCGAAGAAATGTAGAAGAGCAGGTGAAGCAGCGAGATGTCCCGTGGTTCGCAGGCCCAGACGGCATTGGTCGCCAGGTCGGTAAGGAACCTCGCACCGTCCCCGGTGGTGTTGGCCAGCTTGAAGGTCTCGAAGGTCTGGCCGTCATAGAAGTCGGCGTTCGGATCCTGCCAGGGGGCTGAACGGGAGATGTCGGCGGCGAGGTTTTCGAGCTTCAGTACAAAGCCCAGGGTCTCGCCGCCATCCGGATCCGGCGGGATCGGCGAGGTCACGTTGAAGAGGGTACGGCTGCCGCTCCGCTGGTAGACGGCTTGACCTTCCCAGTAGGACTTGAAGGTCTTCACCCCGAGCTTGCCGGCCAGCGCGGCAACTTTGTCCTGGGTCGGTCCGAGCCACTGTCCGCCGACGTCGAGGGTGACGTCGTCGTATTTGGGTGAGTAAGTGCGTCCACCGACCCGGCCGCGGGCCTCCAGCACCTTCACCCGCTTGCCCTTGGCGACCAGCGTGCGTGCGGCCATCAGGCCGGCCAGTCCGGCCCCGACCACGACCACGTCCTGAACCGGCTTCTTCTTCCGCCGGTTTTTCGCCTCGGCAGCGGCAGGAATCGCGGCCCCGGCTGCAGCAACCGCCCCCGCCTGAACCAGACGGCGACGAGAAATCTTCTCACTCACAGAAACCTCCCTGATCGAACTTCCGGAGATCCTATCCCGGCTTCAATCGGCAGGTGGCTCAGGGTCCGAAGCCCGCGTGAATGTGGTCGGTGTGGTCCGGCAGGGCGAAGGCGGGGCCGGCTCCGTCGACATCCCAGCCATAGATCAGTTCGGTCGGCTTGACGCCGTCCGGCAGCGAGGCGAGCAGCTTGATCACTTCGGTGCAGGGGCTGCCCTCCGACTGGTCGGTGCAGGGCACGCCGTTTACCGCGGCGATGTCCATCGCCCGGCCGTAGTAGTGATTGGAGACGTTGCCGGAAGCGGTCATCTGACCGTGGTCGGAGCGCAGGGCGCTGATCAGCAGGCTGTACTTCTGGGTGAGGATGGCCAGCAGGTTGATTACCCGCTGGTCGATCAGGCCGTTCTGGATGTCTTCCTGGGCGGCCGAGTTGAGGATCTGGAGGTTGTCCCAGTTGATCTCGGTTGAGTTGGTCGGCACCGGGTAGGCGATGTTCCAGTCAGTCTTGACGGCCTGGCAGTCGCCGGCGATCTTGCCGGCATCCTGGATCGCCGCTTCCACGTACCAGGTGGCGTGGTTGTGCTCGAAGAGTCCGGCTTCGAGGGTCGGCTGTGACCAGAGCAGCCGGGCGAAGGTGGCGATTCCGTCCCAAGGCTCGTCCCTTTCGACGTAACCGTCGCCGTCCCCGTCGACTCCGTACTTCTTCCATTCCTCACGAGAGAGGCCCATCGGACCGGTGTCCTTGAGCTGCTGGGGCGTCATGCCCCGGCCGTAATCCGATTCAAGACGGGCGACCGCGGCCAGCACCCAGACGCCGCGCTTGCCCAGCCCGTAGCGGGAAGCGGCGTCCTCGAAGCCGCGCATGTAGTAGTTCGGGATCTCCAGGACCCGGGCGTCGGAGGCCTGGCAGATGTAGTTCTTCAGTTGCTCGTCGGCCTCGACCGTGTCACCCAGGTCGCCGTAGCAGGCAGCCTTGTCGAGCACGTCCTGGACGTACCAGTCGGCGTGGTTGTAGGCGTAGATCGCGTCGTACCAGTCGGTCGGGGCGCCGGCGGCCTGCAGGTAGCGGGCGGCCGCATGGATCGCGTCATGCGGGTTGTACGGGTCGGCCTGGCCGTCGCCGTCGCCGTCGGTCGCATACATGTCCCAGGTCGAGGGCATGAACTGCATCCAGCCGATCGCGCCGGCCGAAGAGGTGACCTCGTTCAGCCGACCGAAGTCGGTCTCGATCGAGTTGATCGCGGCCAGGATCTGCGGACCGCGTTCGCCAAGGTTGTACTTCCGCGCGGCCTCGACGTAGATCGGAATCAGGTTGCGCGGCGGCCCGGCGCTGCCGTCGCAGGCCGCGACCGGGGTCGAGTCACCGGAGAGTCCGAATGAGGGATCGACGGTGATCTTGGCCGAAAGCGGCGAGTCGGAGTTGGGGACGATGTCGGCCGCGGCGCCGGTGATGTCCTGCTTCGGGTTCGCGGTCTGGTTGCCGTTGTTCTTGCCCGGGTTGCCGGAGGTGCCTCCAGATCCGTCGTTCTTGCTTTGGTTGCCGTTGTTCTTTCCGGTGTTGTCCTGGTTCTTGCCGCCGTTGCCCGAGTTTCCGTTGCCGTCGCTCTTGTCACCTTTGCCGGATCCGGTGGTGCCCGTCGATCCGGTGCTGCCGGTTGAGCCCGTCGATCCGGTCGATCCGGTCGGCCCGACCGGTCCGATGCCCGCGGTCGCGGCCGGCTCGTCGTTGATCGGTGTCGCGCTTTCCGCGTTCGCGGCATGGCCGGTCGCGAGCAGGGCGCCGACCGAGATCGTCGCCAGGGCTGTCCTGAACCTCCCCATTTCCCCTCTTACCCCCTGACCTCGCTGACCAGCCAGCCTTTGTCCTTCTTGTGAATCAGGCTGAGCCGGAGTTCCGAGGCTGCACCGGTGCGCATCAGCGAAACACTCACCTCCATGGCGTCGCCGGTCTTCTTGCCAGCGACAACATTGACCACGGTCGCCTTCGGGATCTGCCCGGTCGATGGCAGCTTCGGCGGGTTCTGTCGCAGTTCTTTGGCCAGCTCCGGAGTCGCGGTCGCCGTGAACTGTTTGGCGGCACCCTTGCCGCCGATCTCGTAGCTGACGAAGGTGGTGGCGAAGCCATGGGCGACCTTGAGCGGCGGCGACTTGGGTACCGGCGCGGGGCGGACCACCGTACCGGGAAGCTTCTGGGCCGATCCCGAGGTCGCGGATCCCCCGGACTTGGCAGCATTCTGCTTCGTCTTGCCGGCCGTGGTGAAGTTCGGAACTACCCCCTGCAGGGTGTCATCGGCATTGCCCGAATTCGGGGTCGTGTCTTCGACCGTGGTCGGGGCCGTGGTCGGTGTCGGAGTCGAAGGGATCACGGTCTCGGTCGGGATCGCCGTGGTCGCCACAACCGGTTCGTCACCGCTGTCTTTCTGCTGGTTGTAGAAGTACACCGCTGCCGCGATCGCACCGGCTGTGAGGGTGACCATCAGGGTTGCTGCGATGTAGGCGATCGGGCTGCGATAGCGGAAGGCACGGGGAATGCGCGCGAGCTGTCGGCCGATCGCGCGGAAGGAATCAGCGACCGGCCAGAGAAAGTATTTCTCCAGGAACCAGCCGAGTCTCCGGATCGGCCAGCTCAGCCTGCCGGGTGACCCCTCGTAGTCCTGCCAGTTTTCCTTGGTTTCCTGATGCATCGGATCTCTTGCTGCTTTTCGGCTCCTGATCTGGATCTCCCCGGACCCAGTTCGGGCATCAAAGGGTAGTACGGGAACCCGAAAGAGGAAGTAAAGGAGCGGTTAAGCGGGTGCGAAACTGCAGTAGTCAAGGCCGGGTGCAAACCCGGGCGGGAAGCCAACTGTGACTTCCCGCCCGGTGTAGTCAGGGGTCCGTGATCCGGCGGTTATTTCTTTGTGAAAGCCAGCTCTCCGTCACTGGCGTCGATCAGGACCGAGTCACCCTCGGTGAAGTCGCCCTCGAGAATCTTCAGTGCCAGCTGGTCGACCAGCTGCTTCTGGACCACTCTCTTCAGCGGCCTGGCGCCGTAGGTCGGGTCGTAGCCCAGGTTTCCGAGCAGGGTCCTGGCGTCATCTGTCAACTCGATTTCAATGTTCCTCTCGGCCACCCGCCGGGTCAGGCTGTCGACCTGGATCTCGACGATTTTCCCGATGTCCTCCTTCGAGAGGCGGTGGAAGATCACCGTGTCATCGATCCGGTTGAGGAACTCGGGCTTGAAGGTGGTTTCCAGCACTTCCATCACCCGCTCGCGTATCCGCTCGTCGACGTTCTCGCCGGCGATCTCCTGCGATCCGACGTTCGAGGTCATGATCAGCACCGTGTTGGTGAAGCTGACCGTGCGGCCCTGGCCGTCGGTCAGTCGCCCGTCGTCCATCAGCTGGAGCAGCGTGTTGAACACATCGGGGTGGGCTTTCTCGATTTCGTCGAGCAACACCACTGCGTAGGGCCGGCGGCGAACCGCTTCGGTCAGCTGGCCGCCCTCTTCGTAGCCGACGTATCCGGGCGGCGCCCCGATCAGTCTGGCGACGGTGTGCTTCTCCATGTACTCGGACATGTCGAGCCGGACGATCGCCTGGTCGGTGTCGAACATGAACTCGGCCAGTGACTTGGCCAGCTCGGTCTTGCCGACCCCGGTCGGTCCGAGGAAGAGGAAAGAGCCGATCGGCCGGTCCGGATCGGAGAGCCCGGCCCGGGAGCGGCGCAGCGCGTTGGCGACCGCGTCGACCGCTTCGTCCTGGCCGATCACCCGGTCGTGGAGGCGTTCCTCCATGTGAACAAGCTTCTCGACCTCGCCTTCCATCAGGCGGGTGACGGGGATTCCGGTCCACTTGGCGACCACCTCGGCCACGTCCTGTTCGGTGACCTCCTCGGTCAGCATGGTGCCGCCCTCGGCCTGGAGCTCGGTCAGCCTCGCCTCGGCGTCGGCAACCTGCTTCTCGAGTTCCGGAATCTCCGAGTATCGGAGTCGGGCGGCCCTTTCGAGGTCGGCGTCCCGTTCGGCCATTTCGGCTTCGCGGTTGGCTTCCTCATGTCTTACCTTGGCCTCCTTGATTGACTCGATCAGTCCCTTTTCGGTCTGCCACCGGGCCTTCATCGCGCTTGACTTCTCGTTCAGCTCGGCCAGTTCTTCCTCGAGAGTCTCGAGGCGCCCGCGGGAGGCTTCATCGGTCTCGGCCTTGAGAGCTTCCCTTTCGATCTCGAGTTGCTGGATCCGTCGCTGAACCTCGTCGATCTCGGTCGGCATCGAATCGATCTCGATCTTCAGCCTGGAGGCCGATTCGTCGATCAGGTCGATCGCCTTGTCCGGCAGGAAGCGGTCGGCGATGTAGCGCTCGGAGAGGGTGGCCGCGGCGATGATCGCCGAGTCGGCGATCCGCACCCCGTGGTGCACCTCGTAGCGTTCCTTCAGCCCACGCAGGATCGCGATCGTGTCCGGCACGTCGGGCTCGCCGACCATGACCGGCTGGAACCTCCGCTCAAGGGCGGCGTCCTTTTCGATGTGCTGGCGATACTCGTCAAGCGTCGTCGCGCCGACCGCGCGGAGTTCGCCGCGGGCCAGCATCGGTTTGAGCAGGTTGGCGGCGTCGACCGCGCCTTCGGCGGCACCGGCCCCGACAATGGTGTGGAGCTCGTCTAGGAAGAGCACGATCTGGCCTTCGGCGTCCTGGACCTCGGTCAGGACGGCCTTTAGCCGTTCCTCGAATTCGCCGCGGTACTTGGATCCGGCCAGCAGGGCACCGATGTCGAGCGCGATTACCCGGCGGTCGACCAGGCTCTCCGGCACGTCGCCGGAAACGATTCGCTGGGCGAGGCCTTCGACGATCGCGGTCTTGCCGACCCCGGGTTCGCCGATCAGGACCGGGTTGTTCTTGGTCCGGCGGGAGAGGACCTGGATGACCCGGCGCACTTCCTCGTCGCGGCCGATCACCGGGTCGAGCTTGCCACTGGCCGCGTCGGCGGTCAGGTCACGACCGAATTTCTCCAGTGCCTGAACCTGGTCCTCCGGATTGGGAGAGGTGACCTTGTGGGGTCCACGCACCTCGCTGATCGCTTTGGCCAGAGAGTCACGGTCCGGCAGCAGGTCGGCCAGAGGGCTCTTGCGGTCAGCGATTGCGAGCAACATGTGCTCGGTCGAGACGTATTCGTCGCCCATCTGGGCCATCTCGCCCTCGGAGCGGCGCAGCACTTCGGAAAGGGCGGAGGAGGGCCGCGGGTCGGCGCCCGCTCCCTCGCCCAGGGTGGGCAGGTCGGCCAAGGCCTGACGCGCGCGGATCTTTATGGACGGAAGATCGGCGCCGAGCTTGTTCAGCACGGCGGGCACCAGCCCGTCTTCCTGCTCAAGCAGCGCTACGAGCAGGTGGGCCGGTGTGATTTCGGGGTTCTTCGAAGCGGCAGCCAGACGCTGCGCGGTCTGGATCGCTTCCTGGGATTTCACTGTGAATCTGTCTGGTTGCACGTAACGAATTGTACGCACTCAACGATAGAATGTCAAGAAATCTAAGTCAAACCCACTTAGGTCTGATCTGGCTCCAGGAGTGACGAAGCCCCGGTCAAGATTGGTGGCCTGCGCCTGCCCGGTCAACCGATGCGAATTGCGATCCCGTACTACCGTTCAGGCGTCGGCGCGGCGGACCGGGATCTCGACCGGGGGGTCAGGTTCGTAGGCGCCGTAGGGGACGATCTCGGTGTGGAGGCGTTCGTGGACGCGGGCCATCTCTTCGGTCAGCTGGGTTTCGAGTTCGCGGGTGCGCTGTCGCATCGCCTCGAGTTCGGCGCGCATTGCCTCGACCCGGTTTTCCATTTCCAGCACCGTCTCGACTCCCGCCAGGTTGAGGCCTTCCTCGTTGGTCATGTGCTGGATCCGCTTCAGGCGCTCGACATCGCGTTGCGAATAAAGGCGGGTGTTCTTGGGTGATCGTTTGGGAGTGATCAGGCCGCGAGCCTCGTAGATCCTGAGGGTCTGGGGATGCATTTCGGCCAGCTCCGCGGCGACCGAGATCATGAACACGCCCCGGTCCTCGTCAACCGTGACCTCGACCCGGTGACTTTCGATCCGACGCGCGCCGCCCCGAGGCTGTTCGGAGCCGGCCATCATGACTTCGCCTTCGCCCGGCGCAGCAGTTCGGCCCGCGGGTCATCGCCATTCATGGATTCGGCCAGCTGGTCGACCGCCCGACGCTGATCATCTGTCAGTTCCTTCGGGATCACCACATTCAAGCGGTAGCGGATGTCGCCACGGCTCTTGCCGCCTGATTTCGGTGGCCCTTCTCCGCGCAGACGCTGGATCGCGCCGTTCTGGGTGCCGGCCTGGACCCGGATCCGCTTGGTTCCCGAAAGGGTGGGAACCTCGATCGTTCCACCCCGCATCGCCTCGGTCACCGAGACCGGAACCTCCACTTCGAGGTTGCCGTCATCGAGTTGCCTGAACACGGGGGAGGGGGCAACCTGGATGGTCACGAAGAGATCACCGGAGGGTGCCCCTCGCACCCCGGCCTCGCCCTTGCCGGCGACCCGGATCCGGGTGCCGTCCTTGACTCCCGCCGGGATGTTCACCTTGTAGCGCTTGGTCTGGTGGGTCAGGCCGGAACCGCCACAGGTGTGGCAGGGACTGGGAATGATCTGCCCGGTGCCCTGGCATTGCGGGCAGGGCTGGCTGATCGAGAAGAAACCCTGACCCTGGGCCTCGACCCCACGGCCCCCGCAACGGGGGCAGGTCTCCGGGCTGGTGCCCGGCTCGGCGCCGGAACCCGAGCAGGTCGGGCAGCGCTCGGATTTCGGGATCGTGACCGTGAGTTGGGTGCCGGCCATCGCGTCGTCGAAGGAGATGCGGGTGTCGGTCTCGAGGTCGCGGCCACGCTCCGGTCCCGCCGCCTCGCCGCCGCCCCGGCTGAAGATGGTCGAGAAGATGTCACCGAAGCCGCTGGGAGCTCCCTGACCGAACGGGTTGCCCTGGGCGCCGCCCTGGCCGAAGGGATTGCCTCCCTGACCGAAGCCGCCGAACATGCCGCCGCCGGAGTCGTACTGCTTCCTCTTTTCCTCATCACCGAGGACGTCGTAGGCAGCCTGTATTTCCTTGAACTTGTCCTCGGCGGACTTGTCGTCGGGGTTGCGGTCCGGGTGGTACTGCCTCACCAGCTTGCGGTGAGCCTTCTTTATCTCTTCGTGCGATGCCTTCTTGCTGACACCGAGCACTTCGTAAAGGTCTTTCGCCATACGGCGTTCACTTTCTGTTCATTCACTGACTGACTACTACGCGAGCGTGACGGATCACGTTCTCCCCGGCCCGGTAACCCTTCTGCATCACTTCGAGGACGACGCCCGATCCCACGCCTTCGGCTGGCAGAGCCTGAAGTGCCTCGTGCAGGTTGGGATCGAAGGACTCGCCCTTTGAATCGAAGGCTTCGACCCCGGCCTTCCGCAGTACCGCATGGAGGTCGCGGTAGGCGACGATCACGCCCTGCTGGGTCACTGGTGCGTCTTCCGGGAGCGAACCGCCGAGGGCGGCTTCCTGGTCGATGCCGGCAGCGTCCAGCACCCTTTCCAGGTTGTCGACCGCTTCGATCAGACCGGAGACGACTTCGAGCCGGCCCCTCTCGATCTGGGCCTGGCTTTCGGCTGCGACCCGCCTGCGGTAGTTGTCGAAGTCGGCCTTGGTCCGCTGGGCGAGATCGAGGTACTCGTCCCGCTGGCTGCGGGCCTCCTCGACCAGCGCCGCCAGGTCGCTTTCAACTGTGGCTTCGGCGGCCGCCTCTTCGGCGACCGGGTCCTCGACCACGACGGCGTCTTCCACGGCCGGATCGGCCGTCGACACCACTTCGGCGTCGACGACCTCTTCCACCTCGGGCTCGCCCGCGGTCTCTTCCGGCTCCCGGTTCACTTGCTTTCGTCCTCGTCAACCACTTCGGCGTCGATCACCTCTTCCTCGTCGGAGGAGGGGGCGCCGTCAGTGGCACCTTCGGCTCCGGCTGCCTGGGCCTCGGCCTGGGCTGCCTGGTAGACCTGCTCGGACACCTTGTGGAAGGCCTCCTGGAGCTCGTCGGTCTTCGCCTTGATGTCCTCGGCGTCTTCCGATTCGAGTACACCCCGCAGGGCCGCGATCCTGTCTTCGATCTCGGTCTTCGCGGCACCGTCGATCTTGTCGCCGAGCTCGGTCAGCTGCTTCTCGGAGGTGTAGGCAGCGTTCTCGCCGATGTTTTTCGCTTCGGCCAGCTCGCGCTGCTTCCTGTCGTCGTCGGCGTGGGCTTCGGCGTCGGAGACCATGCTGTTGATCTCGTCATCCGAGAGTCCGGAGCCGGACTTGATCTCGATCTTCTGTTCCTTGCCGGTGCCAAGATCCTTGGCGGTCACGTTGATGATGCCGTTGGCATCGATGTCAAAGGTGACTTCGATCTGCGGCATGCCCCGCGGGGCCGGCGGGATGCCGGTCAGCTGGAACTTGCCGAGACTCTTGTTGTAGGTCGCCATCTCGCGTTCGCCCTGGAGGACATGGATCTCGACCGAGGGCTGATTGTCCTCGGCGGTCGAGAAGACCTCCGACTTGCGGGACGGGATGGTCGTATTGCGCTCGATCAGCTTGGTCATCACGCCGCCCTTGGTCTCGATGCCGAGGGTGAGGGGGGTGACGTCCAGCAGCAGCACGTCCTTGACGTCGCCGGCCAGCACGCCGGCCTGGATCGCAGCGCCGACCGCGACGGCCTCGTCAGGGTTGACGCCCTGATGCGGCTCCTTGCCGGTCAGTTCGGTCACCTTTTCGCGGACGGCCGGCATGCGGGTCATGCCACCGACCAGCACGACGTGATCAACCGAAGCGTCGGCGTCGCTGAGCGCCTGCTTGACCGGCCCGACCACGCGGTCGAGCAGATCCGAGGTGAGCTCATTCAGCTTCGAACGGGTCAGCTTGATGTCAAGGTGCTTGGGCTGGCCCTCCACCGCGGTGATGAAGGGAATGTTGATCTGCGTCTCCTGGGCGGAGGACAGTTCGATCTTCGCCTTCTCGGCCGCTTCGTAGAGACGCTGCAGCGAGTTCTTGTCGGCGGCCAGGTCGACACCCTGGTCCTTCTTGAACTCGGCGACCAGCCAGTCGACGATCGCCTTGTCGAAGTTGTCGCCACCGAGGTGGTTGTCACCGGCGGTCGACTTCACGTCGAAGACGCCATCACCGATCTCGAGCACGGACACGTCGAAGGTGCCGCCGCCGAGGTCGAAGACCAGGATGGTCTGGTCGGTGTCTTCCTTGTCGAGGCCGTAGGCCAGCGAGGCCGCGGTCGGCTCGTTGATGATCCGCTTGACGTCGAGGCCGGCGATCTTGCCGGCGTCCTTGGTCGCCTGGCGCTGATCGTCATTGAAGTAGGCCGGGACGGTGATCACGGCCGAGTCGACGCTCTCGCCGAGCTTCGCTTCCGCGTCGGCCTTGAGCTTGCCGAGGATCATCGCGCTGATCTCCGGCGGCGAGTACTGCTTGTCGCGCACATCGACGCGCACATCCCCGTTCGGTCCGGCTTCGACCTTGTACGGGATCATCGTCTCCTCTTCCTTGACTTCGGCTTCCTTGCGGCCCATGAAGCGCTTGATCGAGAAGATCGTGTTTTCCGGGTTCATCACGGCCTGGCGCTTGGCAACGGTGCCGACCAGCCGCTCGTCCTTGTCGTTGAAGGCGACCACCGACGGGGTGGTGCGCCCGCCCTCGGAGTTCTCGAGTACGGTCGGTTCGCCGCCTTCGAGGACCGCTACGCACGAATTTGTCGTGCCGAGGTCGATTCCAATCGTCTTTCCCACTTTGTTTCTCCTGTTTGGATGTGTCGAAAACCGCATGAGGGTGCGGCTAGGTCTAAAAATCTAAGTGGCACTGTATTAGATTTCATACAAAACGTCAAATTAAATGCGAAAGGCCCGCAAATGCGGGCCTTTCGCGTCGGATCTGGCTGCGATTCCGGTTACGGAACCCGCAGGTTCGACCACACTCCGCGGTGATCGGAATCCCAGTAGCCGTTGGCCGGCCTGGTTCCGGTGACCCCGGACTTGACCAGCTTGACCTTGTTCGGCTTGTTGGTCATCACGTGATCGATCGTCTGGTTGAAGTCCGTCGGGGCATCGTCGGTGATGATGCCGCTGTCCACCCCGAAGGTCATCTTCCTGGTGCCGCGGTCAACCATTCCGCCCTTCTTCAGGGCGTCGTAGGCGAGGGCGTCGTCGGCGGAGACGGTGTTGTCATCCGAGTTCAGGTCGCCGACCAGCACCGCCGGCATGCTGCCGCTGCGTAGCGGGCCGCCCTTGGCCAGGAGTTCCTTCGCCTGGGCCTCGCGGATTTCAGGTGCGCCGAAGGCCTCGAAGTGAGTGTTCACGAAGCGGAACCACTTGCCCTTGCGGACCTTCGCGTCGGCCGAGAGCCAGCCGCGTTCGACGTTTACCGGAATTCCGGAGATCACCGGCGTGTAAATGGTGTTGTAGTTGCCGGACTTGACGTTCTTCGTCTTTACGCCTGCCCCGACCTTGGCCAGGATCACGTCCCGCATGGTCAGGCGACCGTCGATCTCTCCATTCGAGTTGATGCCGGGAAGGTTGCCGTCACCTTCCACGCCGTTGTAATCGGCCGGCGCTTCGAAATCGAACTCGTTCTGGACCTTGACCACCCGGTAGCGCTTCTTGCCCTTGTTGAGACGGGTCATCAGTTCTTTCAGGAAGTCGATATGAACGGTGGTCGCGGTCTTCTCGCCCCCGGTGGCCGCCGCCAGATTGACCGGACCGGTGCGCCAGAGGGCGACTTCCTGCAGTCCTACGAGATCGGGGCTGACCTTCTTGATCTCGTTGCTCAGGCCCCGGGCGCGGACCGGGAAATTGTTGGTGTCCACGTCGCGCAGGATCTGCCCGTTCTTGTTGATGAAGTCGTTCGTGCTCGTCGCGTTGATCGCGGGACTCAGATCGGCGCCCAGGTACAGGTTGCGGGTCATCACCTTCACCGTGTTCGGCTTCTTGTGCTTGCGCTTTGCGTCGGCCGGATGGGCAGCGAGCAGGGTCACCGTGAGGGCACCCACGAGCAACAGGGCCAGAGTCAGGAATACCCTGCCTCGGCCAGAGGGGGCCAGACGGCCCGTCGTGTTCAACATCAAGTTCTCTCCTTTTGGTCTGGGGCGAGACGCGGCAACGCGTCTTCTGCGGTTCCCCAACCGCTGTCAGGAGGATAAACCCCGTTCAGGCCAGGAAGGTGCGGCTCAGCCTTCGCCGGCGTAATGTGCGACGAAGTTGGCGATCTCTTCCGCCACCGTTCCGGTGACGATGCCGGCCGGCATCCGACCGGGCACGTCGGGGCTGTCGGCACCGTTCTCGAGGGCGGTCATGACCTGGGTCTTGATGCCGTCGATCGCGGTCTTGTCGGTTGCCGGGCCCGCAGGCGCAAGCTTCATGTCGAGGTTCGGCCCGAAGTCACCGTCAGTGCCGGCCGCGTAAAGCGTGTGGCAGTTGCCGCAGTTGGTCTGGAAGAGCTGCTTGCCGGGTGTGTCCTCGGGCGGGACACCGTCGTTGTTGGCGGTGTTTCCGTCACGTTCGAATGCCCAGAACGGGATGACCACCGCGAGCAGGACCAGGACGAGACCGAATATGACAAAAGGCTTCTTGTTCATGTTTGGCTGGCGCAGAAATGGACGGGGCGCCGAACGAGACGAATACTACCTTCGGACCCCGGAACGCGTCCTCTACCCTCCGGACCCCGGTCCGCGCCCGTAGGGGCACATCCGCCGCAGCGCGCACTGATCGCAAAGTGGTCTCGGGCGACAAAGGGTCCGGCCGTGACGAATCAGGTTCATGTGGAATTCGTAGGAGTCTTCCGGGGCGAGGAGAGCGAGGACTTCGTCATGGGCTTCCTCGAAGGAGGCGTTCGGCCGGAAGAGTCCGAGTCGCCCGCCGATGCGGAACACGTGGACATCAACCGGGATCTCCGGCCGGTTCCAGGTGAAGACCTGGACGCAGGCGGCGGTCTTGCGACCCACGCCCGGCAGTCCGGTCAGAAACTCCATCGCCTCGACCCGGTCCGCATGCTCGAGCCAGCCCAGGTCGAGATCCTCGATCTGCCGCAGCACCGCCTGGATCCGCGGGGCCTTCTGGCGACTGAGGCCGCCGGGACGGATCGCCTCTTCGACTTCTGCTTCCGGCGCGTCGCGGACCGCCTCCCAGTCTCCGAATCGATCCTTCAACCCGGCGAAGGCCCGGTCGCGATTGGCGTCACTGGTCGCCTGCGAGAGGATCGTACGGACCAGCTCGTCAATCGGCTGCCGGTGGGGCAGGTTGACCGGCCGGCCGTACATCTCGCGGAGCCGGTCCCGGATCGCCCGGACCCGCGACCGGGACGGACGCTTCCAGTCGGCCCTGGCCACTTTCGGCTGCCAGCCCGCCAATTGCTACCGGGCTCCCCAGCTGCCACAGACCGAAGCTGCGGCGGCAGCGGCGACGGGCAGGACTTCGCCGACCCGGGCCAGATCCCAATTCAGTCGGGCCAGGCCGGCGGCAAGGCCTCCCATGAACGCATCGCCCGCCCCGAGCGGGCTGACAGTCGGCGCAGGCTCGGGCTGGTGAACGGCTTCCACGGCGCCGGCGGTCACCACCGCACCCTCTCCGTCGGTGACCAGGACAAGCTCCGGCCCGAGGTCGACCAGATCCCTGGCGGCCTCCAGCGGGTCCCCGATTCCGGTGATCAACTCGGCCTCGCCCCGGTTCAGCTTGACCACGGTGGCGGCTTCGCTCAACTCGTGGCAGAACTCCCGGGCAAGGTCGTCACCGGCCCAGCGGTTCGGCCGGTGGTTGGGGTCGAGCAGCACCGGGATCCCGGCGGCGGAGGCCAGGTCCAGCGCCCGCCGGGTGACCTCGCGTTCGGTCTCGCCAACCATGGTGTTGGAACCGACGATCAGAGCCTGGGAGCAGGCCACTGCCCGGTCGAGAAAACCCGAGGTTGCCGCCATCGTCGGGCCGATGTGCTCGCCATAGACCTGGAAGGAGGGTTCATTGTCCGAGCCGAACTCGATCAGAGCGACCGGCGTGTCGGCACCGTCGAGGAAGGCGAGCCATTCGGTTGAAACCCCTGCCTTCTCAAGTCCGGCGGCCAGCCACCGACCCCAGCGGTCGCCGCCGACCCCCCCGACCAGGGCAGCAGTCCCTCCACTGCGGGAAATCGCCACTGCGACATTTGCCAGCGCCCCTCCCGGCCAGGGCACGAAAGCATCCGGTGCCTCGCCCGGGGCCAGATTCCGCTCGCAGACCAGGTCCACCAACGCCTCGCCCAGACAGGCGATCGGGCGAGCGTCGACGGGCTTCATCTGGGCTTGCCTTGCGGGATCCATGGCGGGAAACCGCAGCCTACTTCAGGCCTCCTGTGAGAAATCTGTGAACGCCATTAGACTGAGCGGTCATGCCCGCGCTGATTGTCCGGATCGGGGATTGGCTCCCCCGCGGCTGGCCTGACCTGTTTCGCCAGTTGCTGCTCTACGTGCTTGCCGACACCTTCTACGAGATGGCTCGCGGAATGGCGGACGGGCGCGCCAACATCGCCTTCGCAAACGGCGAAAGGGTGATTGACACCGAACGGACCCTGGGCCTGTTCTTCGAACCCGGCCTGCAGGGCCTGCTGCACAACTTCGACTGGCTGATCGACTTCGCCAACACGATCTACCTGAACAGCCAGTTCACGGTCGCGCTCGGATTCCTGATCTGGATGTACCTGTTCCGCAACGACTACTACTACTTCTTCCGCAACATGCTCTTCGTTTCGATGGGTATCGCCCTGGTCGGATACATCGGCTTCCCGACCGCCCCGCCCCGCATGTACCCCGAGTACGGATTCATCGACACGGTCAATGCCCAGTCCAGCGTCAATCACGATTCCGCTCTGGCCAAGCTCTTCATCAACCCCTTTGCGGCAGTGCCGTCGATGCATTGTGCGGTCGCCCTGATGATCGGCAGCACCGGTTTCATGGTCTGCAAGAACTGGTTTGCCCGTGCCTTCTGGGCCGGCTGGCCGCTGCTGGTCGCCTGGGTCACGATCGTCACCGCCAATCACTATTGGGTCGACGCCGTGCTCGGATGGGGCGTCGCCGGCCTCTCGTTCCTGATCGCATCCAGGGTCCTGGCGGAGATCAAACCCGAGACCTGGGCCTGGAGCAGCGAGGCGGAGCAGCAACGGGCCGAGGCCTGAACGGAGAACCGGCTTGCGCCTGCGTTCTCTGACCAACCCCGCCCATTGGGGATTCATGGCTGCACCGTTGCTGGTGGTGGTCGGTCTCGCGATCCTCTATCTGGTCATGGCGCCGCACAGCGCCGACCACGCCGCCCAGACCTTCCGCACTGAGCTCTTCGAGATTTCCGGGCCGACCGTCTGGAACAACTACTGGTTCGGCGGCCACTACCTGCCTTCGTATTCGCTCTTGTCGCCGCCGCTCGGGGCCTGGCTCGGCTTCCGGGTGATGGGTTCGTTGGCGGTGATCGGCACGGTCATTTTCTTCACCCTGATCGTCAGGCGATATTGGGGTGAGCGGGCCCAGGCCGGGGCGATCTGGTTTGCCTTTGCGGCCACCATCAGCCTCTTCTCGGGGCGGCTCACGTTCGCGCTGGGTGCCCTGCTGGCCATGGCGGCGGTCTTCGCCGCCCAGCGAAACCAGCGCATTCCGGCCCTGATCCTGGCCGGGTCGGTCGGTCTTGCCAGCCCGGTGGCGGCCCTCTTTCTCGCCTGTCTGGGTTTTGCCCATTTTCTCGCCGATCGTTCCGACCGCCGCGGAATCGAGCTGGCGGTCGTCTCCTTCGTCGTCGCTGCCGGGGTCGCCCTGCTCTTTCCCGGCGGGGGTGACGAGCCGTACGTCACCTCGAGTTTCATTCCGGCGATTGTGCTGACCCTGGCGAGCGCGGCGATGGTGCCGCCCGGTCAGCGCCTGGTCCGGGTCGGGATGCTCGTTTACGCCGCCGCGCTGGTCGCCTCCTATGTGCTCAGCACGCCGATGGGTGGCAACGTGAACCGGCTGGGCGCCCTGCTGCTCGGCCCCGTCTTGCTCTGTGCCCTCGCCGCAGAGCCCCTGACCCCGAAAATCTGGCGCCGCGGTGTGCTGGTCCTGCTGCTGCCGCTGATCGTCTGGTGGCAGGTCGGTCCGGTGATCCGGGACCTCCGGCTGACCGACGACGACCCGGCCGTGACCCAGGCCTTCTACCAGCCGCTCGCCGATGCGCTCGAGCCACGCCTGGCCCGCGAGCCGGCCCGGGTCGAAGTGGTGCCGATCGCTTCGCATTGGGAATCGGCCCGGGCCGCCCCGGAATTCCCGCTTGCCCGGGGCTGGGAACGGCAGACCGACCGCAACTACAACCCGCTCTTTTATGCCGATCACCTCGGAGCCGACCGGTACCGGAAATGGCTTGATCGCCTGGCGGTCGGTTACGTGGCCCTGCCGGCCGACACCGAACTCGATTACGCCGGCGTCAAGGAAGCGGCCCTGATCCGCTCCGGACTGCCTTACCTAAGGGAGATTCCCGTCGGCGGCGACTGGCGGCTTTTCAAGGTGATGGGGGCCGAGCCGATGGTCACCCGTCCGGCCCGCCTGACCGAACTCGACACCGACGGTTTCACGGTCGCCGCCCCGATCTCCGGCTCCTTTGAGGTGCGCATCAGGTCAACTCCGTACTGGAAGGTCAAGGGCGGTTTGGGTTGCGTCGAAGCGGGCCGGGGTGACTGGACCCGGGTCACGCTCGATCGCCCCGGTCAGCTCAAAGTTGCGGCCGACTTCAGCCCCGGGGCCAGGTTCGGCTCCGATCGGGATTGCCGCCCCGAACGCTGACACGGGCCTGAACCACATCAAGCCTCTAGAGTTCCTTTCATGGAGTCTTCGTCCGGCCCGGGTGGCGGTCAGAACGGTCCGCGCAGGCCGGCCCAGGAATTCAGGGAGCAGGCCCGCAACGCCCTGATCCAGTCTCGACTGACGCCAAATGCGATTTCGATGATGGGTCTGGTCGGCAACCTGATCGCCGCCGGGCTCGTCCTTCACGGGGACTTCTTTTTTGCCGGCATCGCCTTCATCATCGGATCGGTGATGGACACTCTCGACGGTCGCTACTCGCGAATGTCGGGCAAGGGCACGCTGTTCGGTGCCTTCCTCGATTCCACCCTCGACCGGATCGAAGAGGGCATCGTGCTTGCCGCCGTCGCCTGGCAGTTCGCCGACAGCGGAGACAGCGTGGCCGCAGCCATGTGCGTGGTGGTCGTGCTCGGCTCGTTGATGGTCAGCTACACCCGGGCCCGGGCCGAGGCGCTGGGGGTCGAATGCAAGGTCGGCATCGCCACCCGACCGGTGCGGGTGGTGATCCTTTCGGCCGGTCTGGTCCTCGGCGGGGAGGAAGTCATCTCCGGCTTCGACCTCTTGCCGATCGCCATATATGTGATGGCGGGGCTGACCGCGATAACCACCCTGCAGCGGGTTTGGCATGTGCGCAGCGAGCTGAAAAAGCTCGATGCGGCCGCAAGCGCCGAGTGAAGAGCGTCACTTTTCCCGGCGGATCCCTGTAACCGATGCCAATTTGTGGTGTCATTAGGGGTCGACCCGGCCCCGCGCCCGGATCAGGCGTGGCTTTTTGCCCCTTTTCAGCGTGCGGACCGGAGCCCAACCGGCAACAGATGCCATCCCACCCACAGGAGACTTTCGCTTACCCATGACTGAGAACGGACTTAACGGAAACGGCAACGGCGCCAGCCGTGGCGGTGACGACAAGGTACGAGTGGCCATTGTCGGCGTCGGCAACTGCGCCAACTCCTTCATCCAGGGAGTCCAGTACTACAAGGACGCCGATCCCGCGGATCAGGTTCCCGGACTGATGCACGTCGACCTCGGCGGCTATCACGTCAACGACATCGAATTTGTGGCTGCCTTCGACATCGATCAGGAGAAGGTCGGCAAGGACCTTTCCGAAGCGATGTGGTCCGGACAGAACGACACGATCAAGTTCGCTGACGTTCCGAACCTCGGGGTCACCGTCGAACGCGGCATGACCCTCGACGGCCTCGGCAAGTACCTCAAGCAGGTAATCACCAAGGCCCCGGGCCCGACCGCGGACATCGTCCAGATCCTCAAGGACACCAAGACCGACGTGCTGGTCTGCTACCTCCCGGTCGGCTCCGAAGATGCCGTCAAGTGGTACGTCGAGCAGGCCCTCGCCGCCGGCGTCGGCTTCGTCAACTGCCTGCCGGTCTTCATCGCCAGCCAGGATTACTGGGACGGCCGCTTCAAGGAAGCCGGGCTCCCGATCATCGGTGACGACATCAAGTCCCAGGTCGGTGCGACCATCGTCCACCGACAGCTCGCCCGCCTTTTCCACGAACGTGGCGTCGAGATGCAGCACACCTCGCAGCTCAACGTGGGCGGCAACATGGACTTCTTCAACATGCTCGAGCGCGAGCGTCTCGACTCGAAGAAGATCTCGAAGACCAACGCCGTGACCTCGATCATGGGCACCGAACTCGAGGACCGCGACGTTCACGTCGGCCCCTCGGACTACGTGCCGTGGCTGACCGACCGCAAGTGGGCCCACATCCGTCTCGAAGGCAAGTCCTTCGGCGACGTGCCGCTCAACGTCGAACTCAAGCTCGAGGTCTGGGATTCACCGAACTCGGCCGGCGTCGTGATCGACGCGGTGCGCCTGATCAAGCTCGCCCTGAACAATGGCATCGCCGGCCAGCTCGACGGTCCTTCCTCCTACCTCATGAAGTCTCCGCATAACCAGCGGCCGGACGCCGAGGCGCGTCAGCAGACCGAGGACTTCATCCTCGAGAACGCCCGCGGCAAGTCGCCCCTCGGGGGCGCCAAGCCGGTGGCCGAGGTGGCCGAGGACACCAAGTCCGAAGCCTGATCCCCTGGAACCACTTTCGATAGTCCAGTTCACCCCGTTCCCCTGGTCGGAGCGGGGCGGCATCAACGAGTACACGCGCCGGGTCAGCGAGGAACTGACCCGGCGCGGTCATTCGGTGCTGGTTGCGGCCCCGTCCGGGGGTCGTGGCGGCGTGGTCGAGACCAAGGCCGCACTGGCTGAACTCAGGGACGACCCCGAGGCCCTTTTCGCTCCGGGAGAGGAGCCGCGGGTGCTTTCGATGGGCGGCGGGGTGAAGATCCCCCGGGCCGGAAAGCGCCAGGCCCCGGTCTCGGTGGACATGGGAAACCGGGTCGAAGCATTGCTGGGGACCGCCCGCTTCGACATCGTCCATGTTCACGACCCCTTCGTTCCCGGATTCTCATCGACCGCGCTCAGGCATTCGTTTTCGCTGAACGTGGGCACCTTTCACGAGACCGAGGAGCGGCCGTTTGCGACCCAGTTCGCCCGGCCGCTGCTGGAGATCTTCTTCGGCCGGCTTGACGCCCGCACCGCTTCCTCGAAGACCTCGGCGAAGCTGCTGAACCGGTATTTCCCTGGTTCCTACGAGATCACCCACCCGGGAATCGACCCGGTCGAGCCGGCCCATTCTGCGGTTCCGCCGCTGAAGATCGCGTTTTCGGAACGCGAGGAGGCCGGCGCTCTGCGCCTCTTCCTGCGCGCCTTGCGGCGACTGCCCGCAGATCTCGAGTGGACGGCGACAATCCATGCCGACGAACCGGGCTCGGTTCAGCTTCGCGTCGCCCGGCAGATCCGCGACCGGATCAAGGTGATCGGTCCCGATCAGGCCACCCTGGCCGAACTGCTTTCCCATTCCGACGTTTTCGTCGCTGCTTCGAACGGCCCGCGACCGGACCCGGCGGCGGTCCGCCAGGCGATCGCCTCCGGGGCCATTCCGGTTACCACCACGATCGGCCGCTACGTTGAACTGGTCGGTGACGGACAGCGCGGCCTCTTGTTCCCGGCTGGCGATCCGGTGACCCTTGCCGGCCAGATCCGACGGCTCGGGGAGGACGACAACCTGCGGAACCGGTTCCGTTCGGCTTGCGGGGAATTCGGGGTGGAGACCTGGTCGGAAGTGACCGACCGTTTCGAGAGCATCTACGAACGACTGGTATCCAGGCGTCACGACCCGGCCGGAAACGAAGCGCTGCGCAGCAAGCTTCGGGACAGACCGCTGATTGACGTCGACCTGCACATGCACACCGACCACTCGAGCGACTGCGCGACCCCGGTCAAGGTGCTGATCGAGACGGCCCGGGACCGTGGGTTCGGGGCGATCGCAATCACCGACCACAACGAGGTTTCCGGCGCGAAAGAGGCCGCGAAGGTCACCGAGACGATGGATGACTTCAAGATCATCGTTGCCGAGGAGGTAAAAACCGGCGAGCAGGGCGAAGTGATCGGCCTTTTCCTCAAGGAGAAGATCCCCAAGGGCCTGACCATGGCCGAGACGATCGCCGAGATCAAGCGACAGGGCGGGCTCGTATATGTGCCGCATCCCTTCGACCGGCTCCACTCGGTCCCGGATTACGAGAACCTGCTCGACATGGTCGAGGACATCGACCTGATGGAAGTCTTCAACCCCCGGGTGGCGATCTCCTCGTTCAACGAGGAGGCCGAGCGTTTTGCCCGCAAGTACAACATCATCCCGGCCGCCGGGTCCGACAGCCACGTGGCTCAGGGCCTCGGGGCAGTGCGCAACCGCCTGCATGCCTTCGACGGGCCGGAGGAATTCCTCGAGGCGATGCGTGAGGCGGAGATCACCCGCCGCCACAAGAACCTGGTCTACGTCCAGGCGCTGAAATTCATCCAGACCACCGGCCGGCCGAAGGCGGCCAAGCGGGAGGTCGTGGATCCGCGCGCGGTGAGAGGCGGCCGGCGCAAGGCCCGCGGGCCGAAACAGTCGGGCGGGCCGAAGCAGTCGCGTGGGCCAAAACGTGCAGCAGGCAAGAGCTGATGCATGGCCCCGGTGAAAGCCGGGATATGGCAGGAGCGCCGCGTGAGGCGTCTAATAGAGATTCAGCGATGCCTGCGACCGAAAACGAGATCAAAGAGAAGTACCTCGAACGTGCGATCCGCGAGCTGAACCAGCTCAGCCGGGACCTTCAGGGCTGCGATGCCTGCCTGTCGACCCAGGTGATGCCGGTGCTTGGTTCCGGCCACCCGCAGGCCGACATCATGCTGGTCAAGTTCGCCCCCACCACCGCCGAAGTGGAGGAGGGGGTCGCCTTCTACGGTCGGGCCGGCAATGCCCTGATGAAGTCCTTCAAGCGGCTTGGCATCGATCCAATGGTGATCTACGGAACGGTCTGCGCCAAGTGCCCGGTCGATGATCCGACCCAGGCCGATCCGGAATGCGTCGCCCGCCTGGCCGATGAGTTCAACATCGTCCAGCCTCGCATCGTCGTCGTGATGGGCGAGCCGGCACTGGAGACGATCAACAATCTGGCCTTGCCACTGGCCCGTCCTCTAGATGCCCGCGAAGGCGAGATCCAGGCTTTCACCCCGGCCTGCGACGCCCTCTTCACGCCGGACATCGACGGTGCCCTCGACGAGGAAACCGCCAAGCGCCGCTTCTGGCGGGCCTTCCGCACCCTCGGCCGCTGGCACGACGACCTCCCTCCGTACTAGCCCGTCCCGGCCGCTCGCCCGACGGTCTGCCCCGACCGCGAATGCCCACTTTGCGCCACATACCGGCGCAAAGTGGAAACTCGGTGACCTCGGGGGGATGCCGTTCTCAGTCGCTCCACCAGCCGGGCTTCATGTCGCCGTCGCCGGAGAAGTGCTGGCCGGTCGCGAAGTAGACCATTCCGTCGGACCCGGCCTCGAAGCAGCGCATCACTTCCGGGCCGACCCGAATCAGGTCACCTTCTGAGAGATCCACGATGTCGTCGTCGAGCTTGACCCGGCCCGAGCCCGAAACCACGAAGTAGACCTCTTCGGCCTTGTCGTGGTGATGGCCGAAGGGCTGGCGCTGGTCCGGATGGAGCCGGAACCAGGTGACACCGACCTGGCTGGATTCGAGATTGCCGGTGGCGAAGCGGGCCTCCTGGATCTCGTCCAGCCCGTGGCCCTTGGCGGAATCCTCAACGTCGGCCACGTTGACCAACTTGTAGCCGGGTTTGGGAGTGGCGGCCCGGGGGTCGGCCAGCCGGGCCTCGATTCCCCCGAGTGGAACCAGCTCGATCACTTCCATGTCTTCGATCATCGGACGGGCGTCCTCGATGAGTTTCCGGTTTCCCTCGTCCTCGAGGGAAGACTTCATGGAGTCCTGGTCGGCCCAGGCTTCGGTCACCCAGACCGTGTCGGGATCGAAAACGGATTGATGCACCTCGTACTGAAGGCAGCCCTCGAAAGCGCGGTTGGCCTCGGCAGCCTCGAGCAGAACTTCGGCGAGTTCACCTCCCTTGCCTGGCTTCGCGGTGGCCTTGGCGTAACGGGAAATCTTCTCGCGATCGGGCATGTCCGGACTCTACCCGGCCGCCCGATTCAATATTCCGGGGCAGGCCCGAAGCCGGGTGACGAGCGTCGGCTCAGAGCCCGTCGTCTTTGGTCGGCGAGAGGAAACGGTCGATGTAGGCGAGACCGATCGCCGAGAGCACGAAGGTGAAGTGGATGATCGTCTGCCACATCACCTCGGTTGAGGTCAGGCCCGTGTCCGCGGTGCCGTACTCGATGAAGGTCTTGAGCAGGTGGATCGAGGAGATGCCGACGATCGCCATTGCCAGCTTCACCTTCAGCACGTTGGCGTTCACGTGGGAGAGCCATTCGGGCTGATCGGGATGGTTCTGCAGTTTGATTCGCGAGACGAAAGTCTCGTAGCCGCCGATGATCACCATGATCAGCAGGTTGGCGATCATCACCACGTCGACCAGACCGAGCACGGTGAGCATCACATCGTTCTCGTCCAGGCTGCCGAAGTCCGTGATCAGGTGGACGAGTTCCTTCCAGAACTTGACCACGTAAACCGCCTGGGCGGCGATCAGGCCGATATAGAGCGGGGCCTGGATCCAGCGACTGGCGAAGATCGACCAGCCGATAACCCCGGCCGGGGTGCGGGGACGGCTGACGTCCATCCCGCCCTGGTTGTCGGGCGGAGTGGAGGGACTGGTCGCAGGGTCAAGCGGAGGCACAGACATCGCGCCAATCCAACCAGAACGACCGGCGGAAAACCGCTCTTTATGGGGATTTGCGGGGCATTTCCTGCTCCGGTCGGGGCAGGATCAGGCCGGAGCAGCGGCCCGGGCGAGCTCGATCATCGGCTCGACCCTGGCCGAAGCCAGGCCTCGGACGACGACCACATCCAGACCTTCGTAGGCGGCCAGCTTTTGCCGGGCTTCGGCCGAGTCGGCGGCGGCCACGCCCACGGTTCCTTCGGGCTCGCCGAGGCGGGCGAAGTGGTTGCGGTAGCCGTCGTGGAGATCCCGGTAGAAGGACTCTTCCTTGGCCAGGCGCTCGGCCGCGTCGGGCCCGACCGCGGTGCGGACGTAGCCAAAGACCGGGGGAGCATCGTGACCGGCTTCGGCGGCACCCGCCTCGACCTTGGTCCGGGCACCGGCTGCAAATTCCGGTGTCATCCAGTTGAAGAAGGCGCCGTCGTACTGCGAACCGGCCAGGGCACACATCTTCGGCCCCATCGCGGCCATGATCACCCGGATTCCGGGCAGCTTCTCCCGCAACTCGCCGATCTGTTCGGTCATGAAAGTCAGCGGCTTCTTCGTGAACCCGGCCCCGACTCCGATCCAGAGGCGGGAGGGATCGAGCCCCAGCCGTTCGATGTCGGCCGCGATGTCGGCCGGGCTCTGGCGATCAAGGGCGATCACGGCCACGCCGAGCTCGACTTTGTCCGCACCCTTGGCGAATTCGGCCAGCGTCTCGAGGCCCTTGGCCAGCGGATGATCATTGGCCCAGACCGAGGCATAGCCGGCCTCTTCGCAGGCGGCAGCCAGGGGTTCGCAAACCTCTTCCGGCAAACCGGCGGCAACACCGAAGGCGCGCTTCTGTTCGGGACGGCTCACTGACCTGCCTCCTTCGCGGCCTGGCGCCGCTCGTCTCGTTCGCGACGCTTGGCCGCGCTGGGAGATTCGACGTACCTGACCTCGCCGACCAGGTCGAACTGGGCGACACACTCGATGTGGGGAGTCTGGGGAAACATGTCGACCGGTCTCACGCGGGTCAGCCTATAACCGGCTTCGACCAGCTGGGCCGCGTTCGGGGCGAGTGTGGTCGGGTTGCATGAGATGTAGACGATGCGACGGGCCTCGCATTCGATCAGCCGGCGGACGATCTTGGCCGAGAGCCCGGCCCGGGGCGGGTCGATCGTCACCACATCGGGCTGGCCGGCTTCCTCGATCAGGGGCCGCATGCCGGTCCGGGCATTGGCCGCCAGGAAGCGCGCGTTGGTGATCCCGTTCGCCTTCGCGTTTCGCTTGGCGTTTTCGATCGCTTCGGGCACGATCTCCAGGCCCCAGACCTGTCCGGCCTCGCGGGCCATGCTGAGGCCGATCGTCCCCACCCCGCAGTAGAGGTCGAAGAGTTTCTCCGTGCCGGTCAGGCCGGCGTACTCGGCGGCGAGGCCGTAGAGCTTCTCGGCCATCTCGGTATTGGTCTGGAAGAAAGAGTCATGAGAGAGCTCGATGTCGAGATCGAAGATCCGTTCGCGGAGCGTTTCCTCGCCGAGTACCCCGGTCGGGCCGGAGGTCGAACCGGATGGTCCGTCGATCACCGTGTGGAGGTCGACCGGCGGCCTGGGGAACTCGGCCCGCGAGGTGACCAGACGGGTCTGGATCTGACCGGTACGGCGGCCCTCGCGGATAACCAGGTTGCGCAGGATGCCGCGGTGGTCATGCGGGTCGTAGGCGTTGAGACCTTCGGAACGGGCCCAGGCCAACACCTCGTTGCGAGCAGCATTGGTCGCCTCGGAGGAAAGGTGACAATCCTCGATGTCAAGCACCTCGTCCCAGCGTCCGCGGGGGTGGAAACCCAGGACCAGTTCACCGTCCTGTTCGCCGAAGGAATACTCGACCTTGTTGCGGTAGCGCCACTGCTCGTCGGCCCCGATGATCGGGTCGATGTTTATGTCCCCGAGCTTGCCGATCCGGGTCAGGGCATCGGCGACATGCTCCTCCTTGAAGGCGAGTTGCCTGTCGTAGCCCAGCGCCTGCCAGGGGGCGCCGGGACAGGCCTCGCCCTGATGGATATCGGTGTCCCGAAGCCGGTCCGGGCCGGGGGCGAGAAGCTCGAGCGCGTTGGCTTCGGCGTAGCCCTTCTTCGACTTGGTGATTTCGGCGCTCACCCGGTCGCCTGGCAGTCCGCCGTTTACGAACACGACGTAGCCGCCGGGCTTGGTGATTCCCCGGCCACCGTAGGCGAGGGTCTCGATCTCGGCTTCGAAGGTTTCGCCGCGGCGCAAACGGGTCGGAGGGCTGGAGGGCTGTGTTGCAGACATTGGACCCACCACTATCTCAGGCTGAAAGCGGCCTTAGTATTTCCCCCTTGACCGAATCACGCCCCAGGCATTACATCGACGGCCACGAGATCTCCGGCGGCCGCCTGGTCGAAATGATCGACCGGGCCGAGCAGCTGAAGGCAGGACGCCCGCTGGAGGGAGGATCGGCGCTCGCCGGAAAGTCGGTCGCGATGCTCTTCGAGAAACCATCCACCCGGACCCGGATCTCCTTCGAGGTCGGTACCGCTGAACTCGGCGGCCACCCCGTCGTCCTGCGTGGCAGCGAGATGCAGCTCTCCCGCGGCGAGTCGGTGGAGGACACGGCCCGGGTGCTTTCCCGTTTCGTCGCCGCGATCGTGATCCGCTCCGGCAGCCATGAGAACGTGGTTTCGCTGGCCGAACACGCGAGCGTGCCGGTGATCAATGCGCTGACCCCTCTTTTCCATCCCTGCCAGGCCCTGGCTGACCTGCAGACCTTGAAGCAGCGCTTCGGGGGGCTCGACGGCCTCAAGGTCGCCTATGTCGGTGACGGCAACAACGTCGCCCGTTCGCTGGCCGTGGCGGGTTCCCTGACCGGGGTCGAAGTCGTGGTCGCGGCCCCCTCCGGCTATCAGCTCGAAGGCGATGTCCCCGCGCTTCTGACCGATGATCCGATCGCCGCGGTGGAAGGCGCCGATGCGATCTACGGCGACGTCTGGGTCAGCATGGGTGACGAGGAAACCGCCGAACAGCGCCGGGCCGATCTCGCTCCCTACCGGATCGACGGCCATCTGCTTTCGCATGCCAGGCGCGAGACGATTGTGATGCATTGTCTGCCCGCCCATCCCGGCGAGGAGATCACGGCCGATGTGCTTTACGGTGACCGCAGCGCGGTCTGGGATCAGGCGGAGAACCGCCTCCACGCCCAGAAGGCCCTGCTCGAGTACCTGCTTGCCCCCTGAGATTTGATCGGAGCGAGATGGCAAGAGTCAGTCGTTATGACTGACTCTTGCCATCTCGAAGGCGAAGAAAGCGGGCGGCACGCCGCAGGCGGCGGCCAACTGAGAGAATGTCCGCCGCGCGGCCCCGTGGTGTAACGGTTAGCACGCCAGGTTTTCAACCTGGAAGCGCGGGTTCGACTCCCGCCGGGGCTACTCGCCTGATCGCGCGGTCCGCACTGTCGCCTTTGGGTAGGGTCCGGTGAGTGATTCCGGAGATCTCGATCGGGCCGATAACCCTGCAGACCTTCGGTCTCGCCTTCGCTGCCGCTTTCATCGTTTCCGGCTGGATCATGCACATGCGGCTGGGCGAGATCGGCAAACCCCCGGACTGGGCCTACGAGATGGTCTTCGCCGCATTGATCGGTGGCCTGATCGGCGCCCGGCTCTATTTCATCGTCGACAACTACTCCCAGGTTCAGGACGATCTCCTCGGCAATATCTTCTCCGGTTCCGGCCTGACCTGGTACGGCGGCGCCGTGGGCGGGGCGATCGGGGTGCTCCTCTGGGCCTGGTGGCGGAAGTTCCTCAATCTCTGGCTGCTTGACGCAGCCGCCCCTGCACTCGCCGCGGGATACGCCGTGGGCCGGATCGGCTGCCAGCTCTCGGGTGACGGTGACTACGGCAAGCCATGGGACGGACCGTGGGCAATGGGCTATCCGGACGGCACCGTGCCGACCCCGCCCGGGGTGAGCGTTCACCCGACCCCGATCTACGAAACCCTGACCATGGGGCTCGGCGCCTTCATCCTCTGGCGGCTTCGGGACCGATTCCGGCTGGGGATCCTCTTCGCGATCTACCTGATCTATGCCGGTGCGGAACGTTTCCTGGTCGAGTTCCTGCGCCGCAACACCGATGTGGTGATGGGTCTCACCCAGGCCCAGCTCGAGAGCCTGGCCATGGTCATCGGCGGAGCGATCTGGATCCTGGTCGTCAGAAACCGTTACGGCAACCTGGCCCGCCCAGCCGACCAGATGAGCGCTGCCGACGTTCCCGGCTAATCTGAAGGCATGGGATTCGGGAGAGGCCTGGCGGGGCTTGGACTGACTTTGATCGCGCTGCTCGCGGCGGTCGTTCCGGCACGGGCGGATGAGACGCTCAACCTTGAAATTCCGCCGTTGACCGGAAAGTTGAAAATCGGCACCCGCTCCTTCGAGCTGATCGACAGGTCTCGCCCGGCCGGCTTCGAAATGACGGGGAAAAGGCGGTTGATGGTCCAGGTGACCTATCCCCGCAAGCGAGGGGCGGGAGCTTGCCGGAGAGCCCCTTACCTGCCGCCGGGCACTGCCGGTCGGTTGCTCTCCTACCTGAACCTCGATGCGACGGTTGACATCGACACCCGCGCCTGTCTTGGCGGCGCAGTAACCCGGAAGGCGCTGCCGCTGATCATTTTCTCCCACGCCTACACCGCCGACCGCGCGGTTTACACCTCGCTGATCAACGACCTCGCCAGCCGGGGGTACATGGTCGCCTCGATCGATCACACCGGGGACGCCTTCGCGGTCGAGTTCCCGGGCGGCGAGGTGGTCGACGGGATCTACGGCAGCCCGCTTTCCTCGAAACCGATCAAGGAACCGGAGCTCGTCAGGCTGGTCAACGTGCGGACCCGGGATGTCCGCTTCTTCACAACCTGGCTGCTCAAACAGAACCGGACGAAACGTGCCTGGCTGAAGGGACGGATCGATCC
>JACJWY010000013.1 GCA_020636955.1 Thermoleophilales bacterium
GGGCCAAGGAGTTGATCGTCGGCTACGGCCGGATCGACGGCAAGGTGGTCGGGGTGGTCGCCAACCAGCCGAAGCAGAAGGGCGGGGTTCTCTTCGTCGACTCGGCCGACAAGGCGGCCCGCTTCATCGCTACCTGCAACGCCTTCAACATTCCGCTGCTCTTCCTCGCCGACATTCCCGGCTTCATGATCGGCACCGCGGTCGAGAAGCAGGGCATCATCCGCCACGGCGCCAAGATGATTTCGGCGATGTCCGAAGCGACTGTTCCAAAGATCTCGGTGGTCGTCCGCAAGGCCTACGGCGCTGGCCTCTACGCGATGGCCGGACCGGCCTTCGAGCCGGACTGCTGCATCGCCCTGCCGAATGCCTCGATCGCCGTGATGGGCCCGCAAGCCGCCGTCAACGCAGTCTTCTACAACCAGATCCAGGCGATCGAGGACGACGAGGAACGCGAGAAGTTCGTCGCCGAAAAGCGCGAAGAGTATGCGGAAGGAGTGGACTTGCTCCATCTCGCCTCGGAGATGGTGATCGACGCGGTAATCCAGCCCGAGGATCTGCGAACCGAACTGATCAAGCGCTTCGCCCTCGCCGAGGGCCGCGACCGCTCCTTCACCGAGCGGCGCAGCCCCATTACCCCGGCCTAGTCCGGGTGTTGCCAGGGGAAAAGGGGGCCGATCCGGGTCGCCCGAACACTTTGTGGCCTCAAAAGTTGACGCACGTCAACTTTTTGCTATGGTGCTTCCAGGGTCGTGCGAGGCGACCAGAATTCAACGCAAAGGGAGCATGGAATGAGATTCATAGCCTGTCTGATCACCGCCTCCGGACTGTTCGGCGCCATGCTGATCGGGACTGCGGGCCAGGCGCAAGCCGACAGCTGTCCGGCCGAGGAGTACTTGTTCAACTCGTCCAAGAGCGATCCGCCTTTCCAATGCGGGGTGCACCACTGGTCGAGCAAGAAGTCGATCGGTGCGTGGGACACCAAGTCTTGGTCGTCTGACACCGCGCTCGGCTACAGTTTCAAGACCAAGTGCAAGTACAAGAGTGACAGCGATCTGACCTACGTCTGGGGCGACTCCGGGCCGAGCTACTGGATCACGTTCACCAACTGGGATACAGGCACCAGGCACTTTGCGTCCGGTGTGATCTTCGCGACCGGCTCGGTCGACAGCGACGAATACAGCACCAGCAACGACTGCGCCAACGGCGACGGCAAAATCAAAAACGCCCTCAAGAAGATCACCTCGACCTCGATTACCGGCGTTTCCGGGGATCTGAAGTCAGGCGGCCAGATCACGATCACCGGCACGGTCGGACCGAGCGACACTCCCGGCAGCGTGGGGCTCATGGTCGATGGCGTGAGCGCCGTCTACAACGGCAACCCGGTCGGCGCTTCGATCAGCAGCGGCAAGTTCACGATCAAGTGGGTCGCACCGAGCAGCACCGAAACCAAGACCTACTCACTCAAGGTGGCCTACGCCGGATACACCAAGGACTGCAAGAAGGCCGGAAGCTGGTGCGGGTGGTCTCCGGCCGAATCGAAGCAGATGAACGTGACGGTGACCGGAAGCAACCCCTCATCCAGCTCGACCGCAGCGCTTTCGTCGGAGCCGGTCGGAGATGCGCTGCTTTCAAGCGGCCTGACCACTTCGGGTGCTTCGGCCAGCTCGGCAAGCTCCGATCCTGGCATCAGGCTGGTCAACGTGTCCGCGGCCATGCCCAGGCAGCTCGGCGCGAAATGTCCTGAGGGCTACTCGCCGCTCAACGCCGAACTCTGGGGCGGCAGCAGCAGCCGGCTCCTGAGCTTTGGCGAGAAGGGAGTCTCCCTCAAGAGGGGCGCGATCATCGACGGTCGCAAGGCTGGCATCCAGCTGACCTGTCGCAAGAGCGGACGCAAGGCCCTCAACCTGGGCCGGGTCGGCTTCGGAACACCAAAGCGGGATCGGATGTCAACTCGAGCAGGCGGTTCCCTCCTGCTCGGTGGCCCTGGCAAGGACTCGTTGGTCGCCGTCCGCAAGAACGGAGTCCTCAATGGCGGGCTGGGGGCAGACAGCCTCACCCTGAAGAAGCCGGGCGTAGCGCTGGGCGGGGCAGGATCGGACGAGCTGACCTCATCGACCGGTGGGAGGACCCTGTTGATCGGCGGCCCGGGTCGAGACACCTACCGCGCCAGGGGCAATGCCCGCATTGACGCCAGGGACGGTCAGGAGGACCGGATCATCTGCGTCGGAGGCAAGGTCAAGGTCAAGGCTGACCGCGTGGATTCGCTGCGTGGAGCCTGCATCCGCGCCTGAGCCGTCGCGCACCACTGGCTGAAGGAAAGTGTCCCCTAGGGTCTTTGGATGGATCAATCCGTCCGCAAGCTCCTCGGGGGCGCTTTTCTTTGCGCTTTCGGCACGGCTCTCCTGGCCCTGCTCTTCTACGGTTCAACCAGGATCAGTGACTTCGACGCCCGGGTCACCTCCCATTTCCTTGCTACCCCTGGCTCCCGGCTCGACGATCTGGCCACCTTCGGAGCGAAACTGGCCGAGCCGGCGCCGCTGATCCTGATCTTTTTCGGCCTGATCGCCCTGGCCGTAGTCTGGAACCGTCCCTGGCATCTTCTGGCAGCGGCCGGTGTGATCGCCGGCGCGAACCTGACCACCCAGGTAATGAAGCTGATCATGGCCCACCCGCGATTCCAGGGTGCGTTGGGAGTCAGTTACCCGATCGAGATCGGCTATCCGAGCGGTCACACCACAGCCGCGTTGGCTTCAGCGGTCGGGCTCTGGCTGGTTACCCCTCCGAAATGGCGACCTTGGGCCGCGATCGCCGGTACCGCCTATGGACTTGCCGTTGCGGCCGGGGTGGTCGTTGCCGGCTGGCACCTGGTCAGCGACGTGCTCGGCGCGGCTATGGTCGTCGGCTTCTGGGCCTGCGTCGCGATGGCGGCGCTGATCCAGGCCGGGCTGGAGGGGCGGGGCAAAGCGGCCGATCCCGACAGGACCAACAGGCCGCCTAGAGGTCCTTCGCGTACTGGCTGAAGAAGTCGAGCGCTTCCGGGTTGGCGAGCGAGTCGCGGCTGGCTGCCTTCTCCGGCGGGGTGCCGGTCAGGATGCGCTTCACCGGTACCTCCAGCACCTTGCCGGACAGGGTGCGGGGCACTTCCCGGATCTCGATCATTTCGTTGGGGACATGTCGCGGGGAGCAGCGGCTGCGGATCTCGCCGGCGACCTTCTTCCTGAGATCGTCGGTGAGCTCCGCACCTTCGGCCAGAACGACGAATAGCGGCATCCAGCCTTCGGTGCCTTCCTTGGGGATGTCGACGACCAGCGCGTCGGCGATGTCGTCATCGGCAAGGACGGCACGGTAGATCTCGGATGTTCCCATGCGGATGCCGCCGCGGTTGATTGTTGAGTCGGAACGGCCGTAGATGATCGCGGTGCCCCGTTCGGTGATCTCGATCCAGTCTCCGTGCCGCCATATTCCCGGGTAAACATCGAAGTAACTGTCGATGTAGCGGGAACCGTCCTCGTCGCCCCAGAGAAAAAGGGGCATGGACGGCATCGGTTTGGTGATCACCAGCTCGCCGACCTCACCGATGTGTGGCTGGCCCTGTTCGTCCCAGGATTCGACCGCGGCACCGAGTGCCTGGCCTGAGTCGCCCCGATACACCGGCAGGGTCGGGACGCCGCCGACGAAAGCGGCAGAGGTCGGTGCCGCGGAGGTGGAGAACAACCAGGTGTCCTCGCCGATGTGATCGTAGATCCAGTCGAATCCTTCCGGCGCCAGAGGGGAACCGGTTGATCCGACCGAGCGGAGCTTCGAGAGATCGCGGTCGTCGGCGCCGGGTTCGACCCCGTCTTTCATGCAGGCCGAGATGTAGGAAGCCGAGGTGCCGAAGCAAGTCACCCCGGCATCCGAGGCCAACTGCCAGAGCACCGACATGTCCGGATGACCGGGGTTGCCGTCATAGAGCACGATCGCCGCGTCGGTCAAAAGGCAGGACGTGAGGAAGTTCCACATCATCCAGCCGGTGGTGGTGAACCAGAAAACCCGGTCGCCCTCCTTCGCGTCCAAGTGGAGGTGCATCTTCTTCAGATGCTCCAGCAGGATCCCGCCCTGCCCCTGGACAATCGGCTTGGGCAACCCGGTTGTGCCCGAGGAGTAAAGGATCCAGAGGGGGGAGTCGAAGGGTACCCGCGTGAAGGTCAATTCGGCTTCGGGATCGCCGTCAAGCAGTTCATCCCAGGTGATTGCCCCCGCGATCGGACTCAGGTCCGGTTCCCGCTCCAGATATGGCAAGACGATTACCTGCCGGACCGAAGGCATTCCCGCGACCAGGTCGGCCACTACATCTCGACGGTCGAATCCCTTGCCTCCGTAGGTGTAGCCATCCACCGCGAAGAGAGTCTTCGGTTCAATCTGGACGAGCCGGTCCGTGACCGCGCCGGCCCCGAAGTCCGGGGAGCAGCTGGACCAGACTGCACCGAGGCTGGCGGTAGCCAGAAAGGCAACGATGGTCTCGTGGCTGTTCGGCATGTAACCGGCCACCCGATCGCCCGGCTCCACCCCGAGATCTTTCAGGCCGGCGGCACAGGCAGCCACGCGCTCTCGTAACTCGCCCCAGCTGACTTCTTCCAGTGGCCGAACTTCAGTGGCGGCAAAGATCGCGGTCGCGGAGTCGTCCCGGTCGCGGAATATGTGTTCGGCGTAGTTGAGCCTTGTGCCTTCGAACCACCTTGCACCAGGCATTTCGTTGCCGGAGAGGACCTCGGCCGGTTCGCCATCGTGGATGACCTCGAAGTAATCCCAAATCGACCGCCAGAACTGCTCGGGCTCATCCGTCGACCACTGCCAGAGATCCGCGTACTCCTCGCTGCCCGGGCCGATTCCCTGTTGCTTCAGCCACCGGGCCCAGGCAGTCAGCTGTGACTCTTCGATCGCCTCACGGGTTGGCGACCAGAGCGGTTCGGGATTCAATTCGGTCCCGCTTCGTCGGGCAGGGCACCCTCGGAGGCATCGAGCAGGACATCGACTCCCGCCTCGCCACGACCGACCACCGTGGTGGCCCGGAGGCCCCGGCGTCGGGCGATGGTCGCGGCGGTCTGTTCGCGCAAGGCGACCGTCTTCGGCTTGAGCGGGCTGCCGGCAGCGAGTTCCGGGTTCATCCGGGTCGGCATCAGGTCGCCTTCGCTTCCGGTCAGCTCGGGGGTCGAGGAACGGGCGCCGCGAACCAGGTTGACCAGCGCACATTCCGGCTTGAGTTTCAGGCGGGAATCGGCAAAGAAGGTGCTGGCGCCGCCGGCCGATGCATATTCGGATCCGAAGAGACAGACCGCAATTCCGGAATCCCCCTCCGATTCGTTGTCGGCCTGCTGTGCGGCCGCCATGACGTCACGGGCTGGAGCGAGGTCTTCCTGGGTGGCCACCGGTGTGCCGGCCAGCTGACGGTCGACCTGGGCGGCGACTATCGCCAGGGGTATCGCCGCGGTCAGGGTCTGGAGGACGCTGAGCGAGGTGTCCTCGACGCCGGCCACCCGCATCATCAGGGCGGCGAAGGTGCCGATCATTCCCCCGTAGAAAAGAATCCGGTCGGTTGTAAGCCGTCCCGAGAAGTGACGCGCAAGCCATTCGCCGACCGGATAGGAGTCGGGCACGTCGTATCCGGTGGCGAAGATCACCTCGACTTCTTCCCAGGCCGGGCCGGGGGGAGGGGAGAGCACATTGGTCGTCCGGCGGCCGGGAATCGCGCGGCCGATCAGTCGCAGGCCAAGGCCCCTCTCGGAATAAAAGGAGAAGATGGCGATCAGACAGATCGCGGCTCCGATCCCGGGCCACTTCAGCCCGATCAGGCTGGCCGCGATGACGATGGCCGCATGGAGGGCGACGGTCGCCGACTCCGAGGCGGGGATCCGGACCTCTTGCAGCCTGGCCGAGCGTCCTTTGTTTTCGAGCTCATCCACCAGTCGCGCGGCGGCACGACGCTCGAGGTCACTGCCGGCCACGCCGGTGGGGCCGCTCGCGAGAACGTCAGTCCTCTCTTCGCGGTTGCGGGCGGTCGGTTTCTCTTCGGCTGCTTCCAAGATCCTCTCCCTATGCGGCGGGTGGGAATCGAACCCACACGCCCTTGCGGGCAACGGATTTTGAGTCCGTCGCGTATACCAGTTCCGCCACCGCCGCCGGGACGTTCAAGTCTACGGCGCCCGGCTCAGGAGGCGCCGGCCAGCGAGCCGGTCTCGACTTGTTCGCCGTCGGCCCCGGAATCGCCGGACCCGATCGGGCGTTCCTCCTCGACCTGCCATTCCTGGCGGAAGCCGATCGCACAGGCGAGCAAAAGGGCGATCTGGACCGGGATAAGCAGGAGAACGAGCAGGCCGATCAGGTCCGAAGGCAGCGACGCCTCGGTGAAACCGGACTTGTCCCGGGCAAACCAGGATGGAGCACCGACAGCGCAGAAAATTCCCAGCAGCACCGACAGCGCCATCGTCAGGGTGAGCGCGCCGCGGCTCCAGCGCCAGATCATCACGGCCAGGAGGATGTAGACGAAAACAAAGACCAGGGAGATGATTCCGTAGGTGTTTCCGCCGACCAGGACGTCCCAGCCCCCGAGGGTCACGATCAGCATCAGGATCGCCGAAACGACCAGCAACAGGACCGCGATGAATCGCGTGGTCAGGGAATCGGCCTTCTCCCGATTCGGGCGCCACAGCTCGTAGCCGGGCCTTGCCTCTCCTACCGCCATGAAGCGATCATAGATTCAATCCCGGATGCCCGCATTCCCGGCTACTGCCGCCGGATCCTTTTCAAAGGCTCTGGGTCTTCTCTTCGTGACCCTTGAGGACCATCTGGTGGCGGGGAGGATGGTCGATGATCAGTTCGCGATCCACCTTGAGGTCGGAGTCGATGTGGACGAGCTCGCCCGAGCGGATCTCTTCCCATCCCGCTTCGTCGCTGATCTTCTCGCTGGCCACGACCACGATCGGTACCTCGGCCGCTTCTCCCGACCTGACGTGCAGGTTCCCGTCCCGGCTGTGTGCGTCGAGCGCGTCGCTGCCGCCGGTGCCGCCAGCCTTGCGTTCGAGAATGAAGAGGTCGTTCTTGTCCGGGTAGCGAAAGGCCCAGATCTGGCCGTGTTCTGCGATGACGAAATTGAGCGCGTAGAGCTCGTATTCGTCTGCCAGCCGGTTCACGGCTTCGCGGATGCCGGCCCGGACGTCGCCACCCTGCTGGCGGATTGCCATCGTGATCACGGCGAAGAGGCGCTCGGAATCCGAGTCGCCGGTGATCATCGCCCGGTCCTCGCCGAGTTCGGCTTCGATCCGGTCGGTGTCACCCATGATTCCGTTGTGCGCAAAGAGCCGGCCATCCTGGATGAAGGGATGGGTGTTGGCGATCGTCTTGCCCCCGGTGCTGGCGAATCGCAGATGCACCACGATTTCGGCCGCTTCAAGGTGTCGGGCGGTGTTCTGAAACGAAGTGTCGGTCCCCGCTTCGACCGGCTTCTTGATCAGCATCAGTTCGTGGTCGGTGGTCAGGGATGCGAGCCCGAACCCGTCGGCGTTGATTTCGCTCTGTTTGGCCAGCGAGTCGGGTGCTTCGAGCAGCCAGAAGTCGACGGCCACATCGTTCGCTCCGGCGTGAAGGGCAAATAGTCGGCACATGGCCCCCAAAACTAGCCCGACCTCTGCCTTGAGCCTCACCCGGTCGGGATGAAGCTATGCGGACGAGAGGACTCGAACCTCCACGCCCTCACGGGCACCAGGACCTAAACCTGACGCGTCTACCAGTTCCGCCACGTCCGCATGGTCGCCGTTGAGAACGGCTCGCCGGAATCTTCCCACCTCGGGTCTGGCAATGTCTGGTCCGGCCCTCTGCCGGTACGAATTGCCGGAACGAATTTCAGGTGCCGACGCCCGACCAAGCGAGGTCGAAGGCCTGGTTGGCGACTTCGGCGATGTCGCTGCCGGGTCGTGTGCCTTCGGCCACGGCCTCGAGGACGGTCGAGGCCGAGAACATCACTCCGGCCAGCAGCACGGCCGCGCAGACCGGGATCGGGGCACCGGCCTTCACCTCGCCGCGCTTTTGGCCTTCGACCAGCAGGCCCGCCATCAGAACGGCGAGCGGCAGCTCTCCCTCGCCGAGTATTGCTGCGAAGCGGGCCGGGTGCCTCAGGACCTCGGCCAGCATCTCGGCATGGAACCGGGGGCTGATGCGTGGCTCCATGATCAGCAGGATCACGGTCCGGGCACTGTCCCGGATCGAAGCCGAATCGTCAGATACTGCCTCGTCGAAGGCGGGGCGGAGGTGTTCGCGGAAGTTTCGGGCCGACTCATGCAGGAAGATGTCTTCCTTGCGCGGGAAGTACCTGAAGAAGGTGCCCCAGCTGGTGCCGGCCTCGGCGACGATGTTCTCCACGCGGGACTCTTCGATCCCCTTGCTGTCGATTTCCCGGATCGCCGCTTCGTAGAGCCGGTCGCGGACTTCTATGCCGCGTTGCTGCTTGGGAACCGCGCCCAGACCGACGCCGCCGACGAGGACGCTCTCGGGGATGGGCGGGGTGACATCTGTAGCTGCATTGGACATGGCTGAAAGGTGATTCGCATCACCATTATTGCCTTGCCGGGGGACGGGGCAGGTTCCCCATGCCCCGTCGCAACGGGGTGTCCCGGCGTTTTGCCCTCACCAACCGACAACTTGACTTGCCTGAAGTCTTGAGTGAGCTACCCAACTATGAACAACCCCGAATGCTGCTTCCTGGTTTGTGCCGCCCTCATAGAGGTAGCACGCCGGTCCGCCAGACCCTGATCCGGACGGAGTCTCCCCGGATGGGCCCCAGACCCTGATCGCGAGCTGATATTTACGCCTTCGGCCCGATAAATTCATCGAGTATCGCGACGCTGGTCCGGTGAGAGATCGAGATGTTCCGCCAGTTTGACCGGCTCCACTGGGTCCCCAATCGGTCACAGGTCCGGCAGAAGATCGCCTGGATCTCGGCCGAGTAGTTGGTGAAGAAGTAACGTGGATACGAGTACTCCTTCGGACCGTCCTTCAGCATCATCTTGAAGGTGTTCATGCACCGGGAACCGTTCGAATGAATCAACCCCCGCAGAAAAGCCGTCGGATGCTCATCCACGATCTCGACCTGCCAAGCCACCAACTCGATCTTCCGGTCCAGCTTGCTCCCCGGCCCATGCTGAGGGAAGAAAAGTGGCCACTCTTTCCAGTAGGACACGACGTGAACTCCACGAGTTCCTTTCGCGCGGGTTAGCGCCGGCGGTCGGGGACAGAACTCATAGACCGCCCCGAATGCGGCTTCCAGGATGTCGGAGTAGTTGGCATCGCAGGCGATGACCAGAGAGTGGGTTCGTGCGTGATCTCTCACGCATCCATCGCCCAAATAGAGGCCGAGGAGATAGGCGTAAGTCTCGCGGCGAGAATCGGGCCATACTTCCGGACGGAACTCATAGGGAGTCGGGTCGACTGGAAATCCGTGCTTGCGCCAACGGTTGACCGTGCTTCGGTCGACTCCTAATCTCTCGGCGATACGGGAAACCGACCAGCCGTCCTCGAGAAGATCTCTGGCCTCATTTCTCACTCGTGGGGGCAGCCTGGAAGGCACGAACATATGTTCGTATCAGGATCGGATGCCGCAAGCACCGTGCGGACATGCTCCTCCGACTTTAAGGCGCTAGGATCAGATCTTCCGGGGTGCTAGCTCAACTGGGAGAGCAGCGGCCTCCAAAGCCGAAGGTTCCAGGTTCGAGTCCTGGGCGCCCCGCTTCCCGGACCGGTTTGTGTTGGATCAAGACCGGGAACCGGCCCCTATAATCCGTGGCCGTATTTCCCACGCGGGTGAGGTGTATCGGTTGCACAGGAGCCTTCCAAGCTCCTAGGGCGGGTTCGACTCCCGTCACCCGCTTCACTCGACCACAGACGGCCGTTTCACGCCGCCCCGCCGACCCTTCTCCCGCTAGAGTCCCCGATCACGCACGGGGCGTGGCGCAGTTTGGTAGCGCATTCGACTGGGGGTCGAAAGGTCGCTGGTTCAAATCCAGTCGCCCCGATTGACCCCGGTCCGGTACCGGGGAGTCGCCGAAGACGAAGAGAAGGCGGCCGAGGCTGACCACGTGATCGGCAACCATTCGGAGATCCTCGAACTGCTCGTTTGAAATTGCGACTGCCGTTCCCGGTGATGATCGAACCGGGAATCGAGGGTCAGACGAGTTCGACCGAAACAGAACTGCCGCCGTTGAGCTCAGCCCGATAGCGGTCCCCGGTTGAAACCGGGGCGGGAGGGACCGCCGCCCCGGTGATCACGATGTCCCCCGGCCGGATCAGGTCCCCGACGAGGTCGGCCTGATCGGCCAGCGCGGCGACGACCGCCGGGAGATCACCGATCAGCTCGCGGGGGTTAGAGGGCCCGGCCATCTCATGGTTCGCGGTCACCGTGATGCGAACGTCTTCCAGTTCATCCTCAGCGAGTTCCGTGAATTCGCCGAGCAGGACATGGCGGTGGAATATGTTGCCGGCGAGGACTTCCTCCAGGCTTTCGATCGGTCCAAGGTCAACCAGCTCGATTGCGGCGGCGACTGCGCCGATCGCCCCGAGTGCCTTTTCGGCAGTCGTACCCGGGCCGAGTTCCTTGTCGACCCGCACCGCCACCTCGGACTCGATCAGGGGCATGCCCCAACCGCTGATCTTCACCCGCGAGCCGGAATCAACCTGCGTAGAGGTGGTCAGGAACCCTGCCAGCGGCTGGCTCGTGCCTATCGCGGACATTGCTGGTTCGGTGCCGAATCCTGCCTTCCAGCCCAGTCTCCGGGCCTCGGTCAGCGCATCTGCATTGAGTATCGCTTGACGCCGCATGCCTTCGATGATTCGCTCGTCGTCCCGGTTCATCTCTCCCCTTCGGCGGGTTCAGCCTGGTCCGGCCAAGTCAATCAGACCCCGAGCGCGAGGCTGAGCGCCACCATCAGCGGGATTGAGACGGCGAGGCCGACGAAGGTCTGGCGCGGGCTTTCGACCCAGGCGTCGGGCAGGATCTCGATCAGGGTCAGGGCCAGCATCGCGCCCGCGGCGAAGCCGAAGGACACCGGCAGCAGGGCGGAGATCTCCTGAACGAGCAGGTAGGCGATGACCGCTCCGATCGGTTGCGGGACACTGCTGGCGACCGCCATCCAGAACTGCCTGTTGCCGGATGCACCGGCGGCGGCGAGAGGAATCGCGACGCTGGTGCCTTCGGGGATGTTCTGGATCGAGATCGCGATCACAACGAAGATTCCGAGCTGTGCGGGATCCGCCTCGTAGGCCGTGCCGACCGCGAAACCTTCAGGGAGGCTATGGACCAGCAGCACCAGGAAAACGAGCAGGCCGGTACTGCCTCCTGCCCGGCTGAAGTCTCGGGGCAGGTGGTTCAGGTAACGGCGGGCGACCATGAGGAAGGCGATCCCGATCAGCACTCCGCCGGCGACTTCGGCCACCGTACCCCGGTCCAGGGCGGGCATGATCAGGCCCATCACCGAGGCGACCCCCATGACGCCGCCGGCGATTCCCAGGAGCAGCGGCACCATCGACCTGGCCCGGTTGCCGAGCAGCATGACCGGGATCGCCCCGATCCCGGTGGCGAGCGCAGTAACGCTGGCGAGGATTATCAGTTCGATCAAGCTGGGGTTAGGGTAGGCGCATGAGAGCGAAGGAGAGTCGAGCCGGGTGAGCGGTACCGAGATCATCCTTCCGGAGATCGGGAAGAACTCGCCACGGCAGGTCTGGCTGAGGGATTTCAACGTCGCCTTCATCGAAGGCGACATCGAGAAGACCCTGCAGTTCGTCGCGGAGGATGTCACCTGGGAGCTGGTCGGCGAGGGAACGATCGAGGGCCGTGAAGGAATGCGGGCCTGGCTTCAGTCGATGGCGGGCAAGAATGCCCGGCGGGTCGAGTTCAAGCTGTTCATCACACAAGGCCGCAGCGCTGCGGTCAACGGCAGCTACGAGATGGAAAGTGGTTCGAAGTTCGAGTTCTGCGACATCTACGAGTTCGCCAGCGTCAGCAGCGACAGTCCGATCACCGACTACACCTCATATGTGGTGAGGGTCTGAAGGGGCCGGGGTGGAACTCAAGCCGAAGAAGCCGGACAATCCTGAAAAGGACCGCAAGAACGACTTCGAACGGATCCACGGGGATCACCTGCGGTCGTTGCTCGAATCGGGCGAGAGCCTGCTCGGCGTGGCCGCGGTCAACTGGCAGCGCAGCATGTTCAAGCAGACGGTCAGCGCCCTCGGGGTCACCGAACACCGGCTGATCATTCAGCCACTTGACCGCAAAAGCCGGGCGGCGACCGAGGCTCCGACCTTCATTCGCAAGGAGGAGATAGCCAGGGGCAGCTACGGCGGCGGGGGAGGCATGGGCAGCTCTCCGACCTCGCTGATCATGGATTCCGTCTCGATCGAAGTGAAGCTGAAAACCTCCGGTGGGGAGAAGTTCAAGATCCTCCTCATGACCGGGGAAGGCGTCTTCGGTGGCTTGGCCGGCGGGCCGTCCCAGCGCAATGGCGCCGAAGCTCTGATCGGCTTCCTCGAAGGAGCCGGGCAGTCGATCTGAGCTAAATACCTGTATCCCGATCAGGTATATGGGTCATATTGGCTATAGTTGCTTCACTGTCGATTTCTAAGGAGAACAAGCATGGCCCTAAAGCTGGGACAGGAAGCACCGAATTTCACAGCCGAGACCACCGAGGGAACGATCGATTTCCACGACTGGATCGGCGACTCCTGGGCGGTCCTCTTTTCGCATCCGAAGGACTTCACCCCGGTCTGCACCACCGAGCTCGGATACATGGCAAATGCCAAACCGGCCTTTGACGAGCGCGGGGTCAAGATCATCGGCCTCTCGGTCGACCCGCTCGACAAGCACGAGGACTGGGCCAGGGATATCGAGGAGACTCAGGGCACGGCCCCGAACTACCCGCTGATCTCGGACGCCAATTTCGAGATCTCGAAGGCCTACGGAATGCTCGGTGCCGAAGTCGAGGGCGACGCCGCCGACCGCACCCCGGCCGACAACCAGACGGTCCGCAACGTCTTCGTGATTGGCCCGGACAAGAAGGTCAAGCTGATCCTCGTCTACCCGATGACGACCGGCCGGAACTTCGATGAGGTTCTCCGGGTGATTGACTCGCTGCAGCTGACCGCTAACCACAAGGTCGCCACTCCGGCCAACTGGAAGAAGGGCGACGACGTGATCATCGCCGGCTCGGTCAACAACGAGCAGGCCAAGGAGATCTTCGGCGACTGGGAAGAGCCCAAGCCCTACATTCGCATCGTCCCCGAGCCGACCGCCTGACCGGCTAGAAGGCGAAGCGCACCTGGCCTCCCCGCTTCGGGGAGGAGGTGATAAATCTCGATACGGTCGGCTCGTCCGGGCCCACGGGGAGCAGAACCCCCGCCCGGGCGACCGCCCGCATCACTATCTCCATTTCGGCCATTGCGAACTGCATGCCGATGCAGCGCCGCACTCCGCCACCGAACGGGAACCAGGTGTAAGTGCCCGGCTTGACGCCGTCCCAGCGCTCAGGCTTGAAGGCGAGCGGGTCGGGATAGATGTCCTCGCGGCGCTGCACCAGATAGATGGAGGGGGCGAGCACGTCGCCTTCACCGAACTGGTACCCGCCGATCTCGATCGGCTCCATCACCCGGCGCAGGACGAAATCCAGGACCGGTCTCAGGCGGAGGGCCTCCTGGGAGACCCAGCGGGCGTATTCGCCCTCGCCGGAAACGGCCTCCTCGTGCAGGTGCTCGGTTCCGTTCTCGATCCTGGTCAGCCGTTCGAATGCCCAGGCCAGGGCGGTCGCCGTGGTTTCGTGACCGGCGACTATCAAGGTGACGAGTTCGTCGCGGATTTCGACGTCGGTCATCGGCTGGCCGTCTTCGTCCCGCGCCAGCAGCAGCATCGAGAGGATGTCGTGGCGATCCTCGAGGTCGTCGGCCTCGCGTCTTTCGGCGATCAATCCATAGATCCCGCGGTCAAGCGGGGCCAGGGCTGGCTTGTACATCGCCTTGATCGGCCGGCTGCGGGGACCCAGCACCGACGAAAGGGCGAGCCGGTAGCCCTTGCCGATCCATTCGAGCAGCTCGCGAGTTGCCTTGCCGAGCTGGTCGTGCTGCTCGCCGGTCGAAGCGGTTCCGAGAACGAGCTCGAGGATGACCTCGAGGGCAATCTTCTGGCTGGTCTCCCTCATGTGGAAGCTTTCGCCCTTTGGAACCTGCGCGACCACTTCCTCGGAGATCCGCTCCATCGCGGCGGTCTGGGCGGCCAGCTTCTCGCCATGGAAGGATGGCAAGAGCAGCTTGCGCTGGCGCATGTGCTCGGACTCGTCGAGCAACAGAACCGAATGCTCGCCCAGGGCTGTGGCAAGGATTTCATTCCCTTTGCCGGCGTGAAGCGCAGTCGGAGACGCGGTGAAAACTTCCTTGACCTGATCCGGGTGGGCGAAGAAGTAGAAGTTCCCGCGGTTGATGTTCATTCCGAACGCATCACCGTATTTGGCGCGCGATTCGTCAAAGATGCTGTTCTTCGCGGTCGAGACCTTCCAGATCTGGGAGATCATCGACTCGTCAACCATGGGCGGAACCCGGCGCGCAGTGGCGGTAGAAGTCATGGGATCAGCCTAATTGAATGACAACGCCTCGTGTCACATTCGATTCCGTAGTTCTCCACATGGAAATTGCCCACTTCAGGTGTTAGAAGGACAGGGAGGAGCATTCGTCCCAGTCCAGATTCGCTCGGGAGGGCGAACTGCGGAAGGAGATCCGTGGAAGAAAAGTCTGTCCGTCGAGGTTTTCTGCTCAGCAAAGGCTGGCTGCAAGCCGTTGTCATCGTCATGTTGCTCGGATTCACGGTGCTCGGAATCCTTGCCTACAAGACCTATGAAGATGGCGCCCCGGTACCGGTAAAGGTCTTCGACCCGCAGGGCCAGTTGCTGTTCGACGGTGACGATGTGTCGGCCGGCCAGCAGGTCTTCCTGCACAACGGCCTCATGGAATACGGGTCCGTGTTTGGTCACGGTGCCTACCTCGGCCCGGACTACACCGCGGATTACCTGCGCCGCTCGTCGAACATCGCGATCGCCGGGAACGGCGGGCCACCGGTCGACCAGGACGGGATGGAAATCGACGGGTCGGATTCCCGCCCCGACCCGGCCGGTGACGTCGCCCGACAAAAGACGATCGATCAGTTTCGCGACAACCAGTACGACGAAGACAGCGGCGAGCTGACCCTGAGCCAGACCCAGGCCGATGCTTTCCGGAAACTGATCCCGTACTACACGCGGTACTTCTCGGTCGACGACACCGAGCACGGCCTGCGCCCCGAAGCGATTACGGATCCACAGGACCTGCGGAATCTGACCGCTTTCTTCGCCTGGACGGCCTGGGCGGCGGCAGCCGACCGGCCCGGCAAGAACTACTCGTACACGAACAACTGGCCGTCCGAGCCAAGGGTCGACAACAAACCGACGGCGAATGCCCTGGTCTGGTCGGCGATCTCCCTGATCGCCCTGCTCGGCGGCATCGGCCTGCTCTTCGGTGCTTTCGGCCGTTACCGCGACCTCGGCTGGCACGGACGCGAGCAGACCGTCGTGTCATTCAGAGATCCGTCCACGGTCTCTCTCACTCCTGGTCAGAAGTCAACCGCCTGGTTCTTCTTCGTGATGGCAGTCCTGTTTTTGATCCAGTGTTTTGTCGGGGCGGCAGTGCAGCACTACCGGGCTGAACTCACCAGCTTTTTCGGCTTCGACCTGGCCGTGATCCTGCCCTACAACCTGCTGCGTACCTGGCATGTCCAGCTCTCCATCTTCTGGGTTGCGACCTCTTTCGTCGCGGCCGGAATCTTCCTTGCCCCGATGATCGCCCGGCGCGAACCCAAGGGGCAGGGAAAGCTCGGGTATTTCCTCCTGATCGCCCTCGCGGTGGTCGTCTTCGGCACCTTGATCGGCTCGTATCTGGGCATTCACGGCGTGCTCGAGGATGCCGCGACCAACTGGTTCGGGCTTCAGGGCTTCGAATATCTCGATCTCGCCCGTCTCTGGCAGGTGCTGCTGGTGGTCGGACTCGTGCTCTGGGCTTACATGCTGTTCCGGGTAATGCGCTCGCGGCTGAGGAGCGAACACCCGGGCAACATGCCCTGGCTCTTCTTCCTCGCGGCCTGCGCGATTCCGGCCTTTTATGCGGTCGGCCTGCTCGCCCAGACCTATGAACAATTCTCGGTCACCGAGTTCTGGCGTTTCTGGGTGGTCCACCTCTGGGTCGAGGACTTCCTCGAAATCTTCACCACGGTGATGGTCGCCTACATGTTCGTGCTGCTCGGGGTAGTGCGAGAAAGGGTGGCGCTGATGGTGATCCTGCTAGACATCGGGCTCTATTCGGTCGGTGGAGTGGTCGGCACCATGCATCACCTCTACTTCTCCGGAACCCCATCCGAACACATGGCGCTCGGCGCCTTCTTCTCGGCGATCGAAGTTGTGCCGCTCACCTTCCTCACGGTGGAGGCCTGGTCGTTCCTGCAGCTCGGGGCCAACCAGGAATCGAAATCGGAAACCGAATTTCCCCATCGCTGGGCGGTCATGTTCCTGGTCGCGGTCGGCTTCTGGAACTTCCTCGGGGCCGGAGTGTTCGGCTTTCTGGTCAATCTGCCGATCGTCTCCTACTACGAGATCGGCACCGCCCTGACCGCCAACCACGCCCATGCGGCGATGATGGGCGTCTACGGCATGCTGGCGATCGGCCTGTCGCTGTTCTGCCTCCGGTACATGATCCCTTCGAAGAAGTGGCCCGACAAGTGGGCGAAGGTCAGCTTCTGGGGCACCAATATCGGCCTCGCCTGGATGTGTTTCGCGACGCTGCTGCCGCTGGGGATCATGCAGCTCTACAAGTCGGTCAACGACGGGTATTTCGAAGCCCGCCAGTTTGACTTCCTGACCGACAAGACGGCCAACATGCTCGAATGGTTGCGGCTCCCAGGCGATCTGGTCTTCATCATTTTCGGGGCCATACCGGTGCTCTATATCTGTTTCCTCGGGGTCAAGTACACGATCGCCCGTCGCGGGGAAGGGGACGGCGAAGGAGAAGCCGACGCCGAGCTCTTTACGGTGATCTCGGGCACCTCGATGGAAGACGAACCGCCGGACATGCCCGCCCGGCCCGAGCCGACCCCGGGAACTTGAACACCGAAGTCCTTCTCGCCGGCGGTTACGGGGTCCTGCTGCTGGCCGGGGCGATGGTCCTCGAATGGCTTTCGCGCCACACCCACAACCGCTCCCAGGCCTGGCGGACCTCGGGTTTCGATTACGACGCCCAGCATGACTTTTGGGTCTGCCACAAGGGCGAGCAGCTCTGGCCGGCCGAGTTCGACCGGGAAAAGAGGCTGGTTCGCTACCGGGCCAAGGCGGCAGTCTGCAATGCCTGTCCGGCCAAGGGTGACTGCACGGATTCAAATCACGGCCGGGAGATCACCAGGGCCGTCGATTCCTGGCCGCATTCAGAGGCGGGCAGGTTTCACCGCGCGATCGCCGTGATGCTGGTCCTGCTGGCTGCCTGCGAGTTGGGAGTGGTCCTGATCCGAAACCACGATCCGGTCGAGATCGCTGTGCTGCTGCCCTTGCTGTGGGTCTCGGTAGTCGCGCTCTGGTGGCTGGCCCGCGATCTGGTCCGGACCCCGGACGGCTTCCCGGAAGCGATGCCTGCCCACGGCAACCGGATCGGGAGAAACAAACAGACTTGAAGTTATTCGCTCTATGTGCGGATAACTTCAACGCTGTGTAGCGCGCGGCTAGCGGTTGCGACCGAGCTCGTCATGCGCTTCGACCCACTCGTCGGCGACCACGGCGGAGCCGAGTGAAAGGTCGCCGCAGAGCACGGTCGCGGCGATGATCTCGGCCAGCTTGTTGACCTTGCCGGGACCGTCGCAGCCGAGCACCTTCAGACACTCGCTCTGGGTCGGCAGGGCGGTGCCGCCACCGTAGGTTGCGACGATCAGCGCAGGCAGGGTGATCGAGTAGTAGTAGTCGGCGTTCTCACCCCTCAGTTCGGTGTAACCGATCGCCGCCTGCGATTCAGCCACATTTGCCTCGTCCTGTCCGGTTGCGATGTAAACGGCGGCGATGCCGTTGGCGGGATGGGGTGTGTTGGCCGAACTGCCGGAAAGCATCGCCCCCTGGTTGGAAATCTGACGGGCCTGGAAGACCTGGCGCGAGGTGACTCGCATGTGCTTCTCGAGGATCTCCGAAGAAATCTGGACCTCGGCGATCACGCGCTTGCCGCGGGTTTTCAGCTTGTTGATGTGGGAGTGCTTCTTGTCGGTCGAAAGCTGCGCGTCCAGCATGTAATCCATCAAGGGCGGGTGATGGGACTTGATCCATTCGCAGGCCGCCCAGGTCGCCTTGCTGACCATGTTCTGGCCCGCCGCATCCCCCGTCGTGTAATCGAAGCGGGTATAGACGAAGCGGCTGGCGTGGTAGCGCTCGATCTCGATCAGCTTGCCGGTCGAGGTCGTCGACTCCGCGGCCGCTCTCACCTCGTCGTAATTCTCGTCCAGCCAGCCCACGAACTCTTTCGCTTCCCGGGCCGAGTCGAAGATGAAAGCCGGGGCCCGCTGCATGCGGTCATCGACGATCGTGGTCTTGACTCCGCCCGCTTCGGCGACCATTTTCATGCCCCGGCTGTAGGAGGCAACCAGAGTTCCCTCGGTCGTCGCCATCGGTACGTAGAACTCGCCCTTCGCGTGTTCGCCATCGACCAGCAGCGGACCGGCCAGGCCGATCGGCATCTGCGCGACCCCGATGAAATTCTCGATATTGCCCGGCAGGACCGAAGGGTCAAAGGAGTACTGGCCGACGTGCTCGAGCTCGGCACCGGTCTGCTCGGCGACCAGCCTGCGGCGCGCCTCGGCCGCCTCCCGGCTGTAGTCGTTTTCAGGGTCGCGGGGAATCCGGGGCAGACTCATGCCGCGCACCATATCCCCGATCCGTCGCAGGGTGTCCGATCCGGCGCTAGGATCCGGCTATGAGCGATAGCGAGCGCCCGGTCGTCCTGACCGGAACCATGAAACGGCTGAACGGCACCGAGCAGGACCTGGGGGAGTACGTGGGTAGCGTGACCCTGGTCGTGAACACCGCCAGCAAATGCGGGCTCACCCCGCAGTTCGAGGCCCTGCAGGCGATTTACGCCGACCGGAAAGATCAGGGCTTCACGATCCTCGGCTTCCCGGCTAACGATTTTCTCGAGCAGGAACCAGGCACTGCCGACGAGATCGCCGAGTTCTGTCAGATCAATTACGGGGTCGAATTCCCGATGTTCGAGAAGAGCACCGTGGTCGGTGACGAGGCCAACCCGCTCTTCACCGAACTGGCGGCCCAGTCGGAGCAGCCGGAATGGAACTTCGCCAAGTACCTGATCGACCGAGACGGAAAGCTGGTCAGGAAGTTCCCGGCCCCGACCGCCCCGGACGATCCCGAAATAATCGAAGCGATCGAGGCGCAACTTTAGGGACGGTTTCCGTTTCCTGGAAGAAAGGCGGCATCCCGTCCGTCTGGTTCGCAACGATAAAACGGGATCTCCCGGAAAGAACTCCGGGAAGGGGAAGGCGGATGAAGATGGGAAGGGTCGGCAAAGGGAGCTACAGGGCAAGGGTAATGGCCTCCGCACTGGTGCTGTTCGGGGCGGCCGGAACCTTGTTGGCGGCGTTTGCGCCCGAAGCGTCGGCCCAAAGGCTGCTTTTCGGTCGTGACCTGATCTCGGGTAACGCCGCGGTCATGGAGATCGGTACCTGGAAGATCTCCGAGCCGGAGATAGAACTGGGTCAGTTCCCCACGGGCGTGTACCTGAATCCGGATCGGGACCAGGCCTACATCACCAAGTACGTCGATCCGAACGTGTCCGTGGTCGACCTCGCTACCAACACTCTGATCGGCCCGGGCATACTCCCCGAAGAGGACGATGTTCTGCGGATACTCGGTGTGGCTTTCACAACGAATGGCTCCCGGGCATTCATGGTGGTGGACAGGGCGGGAAATCCTCAGGCCATATCGGTCATCGACACGAACAATCAATCCCTTGTCGGGCAGCCTGTGGTGTTGCACAACGGTGGAGGGCTGAACGCCGAACCTCTGGTTAGTCCAAACGGGCGCAGACTCTATGTATCTACTGCTGGGCCCGATGAGGTGCTGGTCTTCGACACGGACACGATGGCCCTGAATGGGCCGGCGATACCGACCGGTTTATTTGTCAACGACCTCGCAATGTCTCCAGATGGCTCCCAGCTGTACACGGCGAACGGGGGACTTAACACAATCAGCATCCTCGATACCGCTACCAGGACTGCCGCTGGTGCCGATATCCCGATTCCCGGCTCCGCTGACTACATAACCCTCTCCAGGGATGGAAGCAGGGCTTATGTGAGTTGGGGAACCGGAGGGGGTGGAGGGCTGGCCGTCGTCAACCTGGATACCGGAACCGTCATCCAGCCGTCCGTGCCCGGGCTTGTGGATCCCGGAAAGCTTGCAATCCCCCCGACCGGCAATCTGGCCTACGTGGCTCACGGCGCCGACGGTGGCGACTCGCGTCGGCTCGCAACGATCAATCTCACGAGCAACAGCAAGGTGGGAAGCGACGTGGAAACCGACGGTGGATTCGGTCTGCTGGCCTTCCCGGGGGTCGAGTACGCGGGGCGGCCGATCCTGGGCAAACGATTCGTCGCCAGATCTGTTCGTGGCAAAGTGACCACCAGGTGCCGCGGGGATCGCAAGTTCAGGCCACTTCGCGAAGCCAAAACGGTACCGGTCGGCTGTCTGGTCGACACCCGAAAGGGAACCGTGAGCCTGGTTTCGGCGACCGGCAAGACGGGAAGCTCGTCCGGGGCCCGGTTCCGGTTCGGTCTTTTCCGGGTTTCCCAGGCCAGAAAACCAAACGCACCCACCGTGCTGACCCTCAAGGGGTCGCTTGGCTGTCACGCTTCAGCCGGTTCGAGCATGTTGGCGGCGAGGGGTCTGGCTCCGCGGGCTGCCCACAGGCGCCGCGGTGGTCGCAGACTCTGGGGCTCAGGCAAGGGGCGCTACACCACCAAGGGCAAGTACGGTTCTGCGTCGGTCCGCGGTACCACGTGGCTGGTTCAGGATCGATGCAACAAATCCAGCCTGTTCCGAGTCTTCAACGGGGAGGTTGCCGTGCGCGACTTCATTCGCAAGCGGACGGTGCTCCTGCGGAAGGGTCAGAGTTATGTGGCCCGGGCCCGTCGCTAGACGATTCAAACCGTTCTTGATCCTTTCGCTGACGATGCAGACATGCTCCTCCGGGTCGGTTAGGTTTTGTCCACTTGTCACGACTGGACAGGAGGAGAGATGGCGAAGGTTCTTTGCGTTCTGTACGACGACCCGGTTGACGGGTATCCGCCGCAGTACGCGCGCGATGACATCCCGACGCTCGAGAAGTATCCGGACGGGCAGAGCATGCCCTCGCCCTCGACGGTCGATTTCACGCCGGGCGAGCTGCTCGGCTGCGTCTCCGGCGAGCTCGGACTGAGGAAGTTCCTCGAGGATGCCGGACACGAACTAGTCGTCACCTCGGACAAGGACGGGGAAGGATCGGCCTTCGAGCGCGAGCTGGTCGATTCGGACGTGGTCATCTCGCAGCCGTTCTGGCCTGCCTACCTGACCGCCGAGCGGATCGCCTCCGCTCCGAACCTGAAGCTTGCGATCACCGCCGGCATCGGCTCCGACCATGTCGACCTCCAGGCGGCGATGGATGCCGGGATCACGGTCGCCGAAGTCACCTACTGCAACAGCATCAGTGTGGCCGAGCACGTCGCCATGTCGATCCTCGTGCTGGTCCGCAACTTCGTTCCTTCACATCAGATCGTGCTCGACGGAGGCTGGAACATCGCCGATGCGGTTTCCCGTTCTTATGACCTCGAAGGTATGCAGGTCGGCACGGTGGCGGCGGGAAGGATCGGTCTCGGGGTGCTGCGCCGGCTGGCCCCGTTCGACGTCGGCCTCCATTACATGGACCGATACCGACTGCCGGCCGAGGTGGAAGCAGAGCTCAACCTGACCCACCATGAGACGGTCGAGTCGCTGGTCGAGGTCTGCGACGTGGTGACCATCAACTGCCCGCTTCATCCGGAGACCGAGCATCTCTTCGACGCGGAGATGATCGGGAAAATGAAGCGCGGCGCTTACCTGATCAACACGGCCCGCGGCAAGATCTGTGACCGGGACGCGGTCGCCAGCGCTCTCGAGAGCGGGCATCTGGCCGGCTATGCGGGAGATGTCTGGTTCCCGCAGCCTGCCCCGGCGGATCACCCCTGGCGAGCGATGCCGCATAACGGCATGACCCCGCACATCTCCGGTTCCTCGCTTTCGGCCCAGGCCCGGTATGCGGCCGGCACCCGGGAGATCCTCGAATGCTGGATGGGGGAAAGGCCGATCCGGGACGAGTATTTGATCGTCGAGGGTGGCAACCTGGCCGGCACCGGCGCCCATTCATACAGCGCCGGCAATGCGACTTCCGGTTCCGAGGAAGCCGCCCGGTTCAGCGGGTAAAGAAGCCGCCCTGTTGAGCAAGCGGGGCCGCCGGGCGGCCCCGCAGGCGCGAGACCTTGTTCAGGAGCCGAGCTTCTGGCGGGCGCGGCGGGCCAGATCCACCGTGGCGGCGCGCAGCCCGCCAGGGGTGTCGATCCGGTCGGTGAAGCTGACCCGGCCGGCTTTCTCGCCTTCGGCGGTGACCAGCTGCAGGTCCAGCCCGTAACGGTCGGCCCTCTCGCAGCTCGCCTCGCTGATCCCGGGAAGGTCGATGAAGGCCTGGGCCATCGCCAGCAGCGCGTCGGGATGGTCGGCATTCAGATGGGCAACTGCATCCGGCACCTGCGGCTGGACCGGATCGGCCTCGGCGTTCCGGTAGTCCTCGGCGGTGGCCGAATCCATGCGACCGTAGCCGCCGACCCAGCGAACCCGGTCCACTTCTAGGATCCAGAAGGAGAAGTCGTTGAAGTCCGCGTACATCGCGGCCGACGGCACCGCCTCGAGGTGGGCAGCCCGGGCCGAAGCCTCGTCCGGGTGCTCATCCGATCGCTTCACCTTGCCGGCCAGGGTCACCCGGCCACCGGCCAGAACCTCGCCCTTGTGGAAGGGGTCGGCGACCATCAGCGAAGCCTGCCGGTTGTTCTCGAGGTTGCGGGCGTGCTCGGCGAGGGTGGAGAGGCAGAACACCGGGCTGCCGTCATCCATTACCCCGTAGGTGACGAGCGAGGCCCAGGGGGTGCCGTCATCGCTCAGGGAGCCGAGCGTGCCGTGGGTCGCGTTGGCGACGATGGTCCGGGATTCCTCGGCGGCACTGCGGCGGCGTCCGCCGCGGGCGATCGGGGCCACGTCCGGAATCTTCGTGTCGGGGTTGACGTCATGCGTGCCGACGACTGCCCGTAGCTTCGGATCGATCTTGGTATCGGTGGCCACCGTTTTCTCGCTTTCCTTGATGAGGTCTGCTGCGTTGAGGGGGGTGTTAGGGTACCCTATCTTCGAATCGACGCCGGAACGATCGCAGGTCCAAGACCTTTGCCGCCGCGCCGTGTTCAAAAGGTTACTTGCCTACCCCTCGAAGGAGTACAACCCCCAAATGACGACCGTCGCCGCACGCACCCAGCCCCGTTTCAACCGCATTCACGGGTTGGTGATGCTGCTGGCCGCCGTCCTCCTGGGGCTGGCCCTGGCTGCTCCTCACGCCGAGGCGGCCGGCAAACAGAGAGTTGTTGCGATCAGTCCCTTCGCGGCTTCGGCCATGATCAAGATGGGTGTCAAGCCGATCGCAATTGGCCAGACGATCGGTGGCTCCCGCCGGCTCGACCCCCGGCTTCGGAACGTCAAGACTCTGAAGCTCAGCCACCCGAACGGTCCCAACCTCGAGGTGATGGCAAAGATCAAGCCGGACCTGGTCTTCAGCTCCACTCGCTGGTCAAAGGGCACCTCGGCGATGAAGCGGCTCGGCATCCGGGTCGTCTACGCCGACCCGACCGGACTCGGGCAGGTGTATCCGACGATCAGGAAAATCGGCCGCAAGATCGGCCGGAGCGCGCAGGCCGGGCGTCTGATCGCTTCGATGAAGAAGCGGGTCAACCGGGCCACAAAGCCGACCACGAAGCATCCGAAGATTCTGGTGGTGCTCGGCATCGGGACCACCGCGATGGCCTTCCTCAAGAACTCCTGGGGCGGCCAGCTGGTGCGTGCGGCCGGAGGCAACCTGGTCACCGGCGGTGCCACCAACAGCGGGGGCTTCGCCCGGCTTTCCGACGAAGTCGTGGTGGCCCAGAACCCGGACATCATCGTCGTGGTTCCACATGGCAACAGTGACGACATCGGCCAGGTCGCCGATTACATCGAAAACAACGAGGCCTGGCAGACCACCAATGCGGTCAAGAACGGGAAGGTCTTCGTCTCTGTCGACAACGAACTTCTCCAGGCCGGAACCGACGTCGGGCAGATCATTGGCAAGATCCGGTCGAAGTGGTTGAAGAACTGGTGACCGAGCGGGCCTTCGGGCCCTGACCCTGACTTCCGGGGGAGTGAACTGACCTCAGTCAGGCCGATAGCCGTCGCCGTGGGGATGCTCTTCGCCCTGGTAGCGGCCGCCTGCGCCTCGCTGGCTTTCGGCGCGGTTCACATTCCGCTCGGCGAAGTGCTCGACACCCTGTTCGGTCGACAGGTTCCCGAAACCAGCAAGCAGATCATCGAGGTGCTGCGCCTGCCGCGGACGGTCGAGGCGATCGTGGTCGGGGCCGCACTCGGTGTTGCCGGCGCCTGCCTCCAGGGCGCGCTCAACAATCCGCTCGCTTCGCCGGATGTGATCGGTGTGACCGGCGGAGCCGGTTTTGGGGCGATGCTGGTGATCTTGCTCAGTCCGGCCAGCGTCGCGCTGCTTCCGCTCAGCGCTCTCGCCTTCGGACTGCTCGCCGCACTCCTGGTCTTTCTGATCGGCTTCACCGGCAGAGGCGGCGGCAACATCACCCGGATCATCCTGGCCGGCATCGCAATCGCCGCCCTTTTCTCGGCCGCCACGGCGGGACTGATGTCTGTCTATCCGGACCGGGTCCCGAATGCGGTCTTCTTCCTGGTCGGCGGGCTCACCTCCACCGGCTGGGACAACCTAGAGACGATCTGGCCCTACTTCGCGGTCGGCTTCGTGCTGGCCGCCTTCATGATCCGGCCTCTGGACCGGCTGATGCTGGGCGACGACGTCGCCGCCTCGGTCGGCTCCCGGCCCCGGCTGATCCGGCTCACCGCTGCCCTCGCCGCGGCCATTCTCGCCTCGGCCGCCGCCGCGATCGCCGGGTTGCTCGCCTTCCTTGGTCTGTTGATTCCGCATCTGGTCCGACTGCTCGGCGGCACCAACAACCACTCATACGTGATGCCGGTATCGGCTCTGGCCGGCGCCGCGCTCCTGACTGCTGCAGACACCCTGGCCCGTACGATTGCCTCGCCGGTCGAGATGCCGGTCGGTCCCTTCCTGGTCTTGCTCGGCGTGCCCCTGTTCCTCTGGCTGCTCAGGAAGGCTGTCTGATGGCCTTCGGTCGTGGCAAGGTCGAACTGGATGATCGGGCGCCATTGCTTGAGGCCGACCGGGTCGAGGTGAGGATTGGCAAGGAGCGGATCCTCGAATCTGCCAGTCTGACTCTGAACAAAGGCGAGCTGGTTGCCGTGGTGGGCCCGAACGGGGCCGGCAAGTCCACTTTCGCCCGGGCCTTCTGTGGCCTCAGACGACCGCAGGGGGGAGCTGTTCGCTGGATGGGCGCGGACCTGACCGAGCTTCACGGCCGAAGGCTGGCCGACGTGCGGGCCTACGTTCCCCAGCGAGCCCAGGTGCCGACCGGGGTCACAGTCAGGGACGCGGTGAACATCGGCCGCTCCACCCATCTCAAGCCGCTACAGGGACTTTCGGCCGGAGACCGCGACGCGGTTGCCGATTCGATCGCCCGGGCCCGGATGGAAGGTTTCGAGGAGCGTGACCTCAGCACCCTCTCCGGCGGGGAGATGCAGCGGGTCCAGATCGCGATCGCCCTGGCCCAGGGCGCGCCGGTTCTGGTCGCCGACGAACCGACCGCTCAGCTCGACCTCGGTGCGACCGCCGCGATCTCGAAGATGCTGCGCGAGCTGGTCGGGGAGGGGATGGGGGTGGTGTTGATCGTCCACGACCTCGCCCTGGCCGCGGCGATTGCCGACCAGGTGGTCGTGATGAGTTCCGGACGGACAATCGCAACCGGGACCCCCGAAGCGGTGTTAACGAGTCAGTTGATCAGCGACGTGTGGGGTGTCGAGGCGGAACTCGTACAGCGAGAAGGCCGCTCGGCCCTCCATGTGGAGTGGCTCGACCGCCATTAGGCCCTCCTAATCCCAATCGTGTTAGTGTGGATTTCTAAGGCAGACCTAACTTCGCATTTTCACCTCTCAGACCACGTTTCAAGGAGATCTTTCACACATGAGTTCGTCCCTTCCCGCCCGCCGCGGCTTCAAGGCAGCCCTCACTGTTCTTGCCGCAGCGGTTCTCTTGCTCGTCGCCCTCCACCCGGGGTCTGCCCAGGCGGCGCCGCTCACCTCGGGCAAAGTTGTCCTCAACATCACCTCCGGCAAGGCCGGAAAGGTTGGGGCGGTCAAGCCGGCCAAGGTCGCCAAGCGCTTCGGCAAGAAGGGGGCGAAGGTCACCTCGGCCGCGAAGAACGGCTTCTTTGGCAGCAAGGTCAAGGCCGGCGTTGAAGCCGGTGGCGGCCTCCGCTTTGCCAAGGGCAAACGCAAGGTCAACGTCACCGGTCTCGGTATTTCAATTTTCGGCAAGCAGACCGCAATTCGAGGCAAGCTCCGCGGCAAGACGATCAAGGTCTTCAATGTCACCGGCAAGTCGACCGTGAACAAGTCTGCCGGTACCGCCAAGCTGACCGGAGCCAGGCTGGCCCTGACCAATCAGGCGGCAGCCCGGATCCGCAAGGCCCTCAAGTTGAAGAAGGCCCCCAAGGGCAAGCTCGGCACCGTCTCCGTCAACTTCAAGCTGAGCGAGAAGCCTCCGGTCGATCCCTGCGTCGAGAATCCCGACGCCGAGGGCTGCCCGGTAACCGACCCCTACCTCGAGCAATGCGACGTCGCTGCCACGAGCAAGGTGACCGGTAGCCTGCCCGCCGCGGCTGCTCTGCCGACCCTGAGCAACCCGGAGTCGATCAGTGGCCTGTCCAGCATGAGCTGGGGGTTCAAGTCGAGCTTCCGCAGTTACGTGATCTTCGGCGCCCAGGGCAGCATGCATGGTCTGGACGGCGCGACTACGGTCGGCGGGCCTCCGGTCATCTCCGGCTTTGACTTCCCGGTCGAAAGCGCCGAGTACAGCGACAACGGCACCGGCACGCTGGATGACGACCAGGCAGTGGTCGAGACCAGCGGCACGGCCGTGTTCTGCGCGACCGCGCACAGCTTCCGGGTCGCGATCTCCGATCCCACCTTCGTGATCGACGGAGACGATTCCCGGATCATCGCCACGGTTGACACCAACCTGACCGGCGTCTGGACCCAGCCGCAACGGATCGACCTCGCCAATCTGGATCTTGGCGAGATCAACCAGACCGCGGCTACCGAGGGCACAACTATCGACTGGGGCGAGATCAGCGCCTCCTTCACCCAGGCCGGCGCGGACGCCATCTGTGGCACTGGCGAACAGGTCGCCTGCGACTACACGGAGGGCACCGAACTGGACCCTGTCGCTCTCTCGATCAACACGGCCAACGCCCTGCCGGTCGATCAGTACAACTCCGAATGTTCGGTCCCGGTGGCAAGTGTGGCCAGCAACTCCTGGCCGGTTGCCTCGGAACTGCCGACCCTTTCGGGTGCGGTCGCCGCGACCAGCGATCCGATTGGCTGGGGCTTCAAGAGTTCATTCCGGAACTACCTCCAGTTCGCGCCACCGGCTGGTTCATTCCAGCCGTTCGATGGTGCCTCGGTCATCAGCAACCCGAGCCCGCCAAATGTGCCGCTCGGATTCTCCTATCCGGTTTCCGACGCCGAGTATGCGGCCAACACGGCGGCCACGGATGACGATCAGGCAATCGTCAACGGAACCGGAACTGGCCTGTACTGCAAGTCCGGCCATTTCTTCTGGCTTTCGATCTCGGACCCGACCATCGTGATCGACGGTGATCACTCGCGGCTCGTGGCGACAGTCAGCCAGAACACGAACGGCGGCGCCGACCCGGCCGGTCCCTGGCAGACCTCCCAAAGGATCGACCTGGCCGACCTCGACCTCAGCGGAGTGACTCCGACCTACGGTTCGGGCACAGTCACATGGGCTTCCATCCCGGCGACGGTGAGTGAAGAAGCCGGGACGATCGCCGGCAGCTACACGCCGGGGACGGCACTCGACCCGATTACAGTCTCGCTGGAGACCGAGTAAGGGGCTCGGCTGAGGCACCAGGCCTCATATTCCGCCGGTAATCCGGTAACGACGAGGGCGACCCTTTACGGGTTCGCCCTCGTCGCGGTTCTGCTTGCCATTTTCGTGGCGGCCGGAACCGGTGCGGACCCGGCCAGGGCAGCGACGCTGGAAGCCTGCGAAGCGACCCAGCCGACCGGGCCCGTCGTCGAACTCGATGGTGACCTCACCCTGAACCCGGTCCGCGCGACCCGCAAGGCCTGGAAACGGAGCGGGGTGAGGCAGCGGCTGGTCAAGCCGGCCAGCGGGTTCACGGGCCGGCCGACCTTCCCCGTCAAGTCGGTCCGATATGGCGAACCGGCCGCGGTCACGCTCAAGGGAGGAACCAGGCTTCTCGGCAAGGGCCGCAAACTGGCGGTCAGCAAGCTCAAGGTTCTTTCCGCGCCCGGAAAGCCCGCCTGGCTGAAGGCGAAGATCGGCGGCAGGACCATTTCCTTCCTGAAGATCACTGGAGGCAAGCGAAAGTACAACGCCGGCAAGGGAACCCTGACCCGCACCGGAACCGCCCGCCTCGTCCGGCCCGCCGCGAACCTGATCAACCGCAAGCTCGGACTGAAGGGCGGCAGGAAGCTGCGGGCCGGAACGGTCTGGGGCAGCTTCAACCTCTACTCGCTTTACAAGGTGACCCCGGTCAACGATCCGACCGGAGAAGTACCTGATATTCCACCGGTCAAGACCCGACCCGGAGATGCGGTCACCATCTCTTCCGCCGCAACGATCAAGTGGTACGTCCGCGAAAGCTTCATCAACTACGTCGCCAGCGGTGAAGGAACCAGGGTGGAAAACGGCGCCACCGCCGACCCGGCCAGCGGTTCCTACAACCTCGTCTACTCGTTCAACTTCCCCTTCGCCTCCGGCTGGACCGTGCCGGAGTCCGGTGGAGGCACGGAGAACACATTGATCAAGGGCAGCGGCCTGGTCGGTTTCCGCTATTGCCAGAACACGATCAACTTCACCGCCGCCAACCCGGAAGTCGAAATCGACGGTGACGACAACTCCCGACTGATCTTCGAAGTCAACGGCACCGACGGAACGCCCTTCCCCGACCAGCGGGCGGTGATGGTAAAGCTGATTCCCAGCCGGGCCCAATCCGACTCGGTTGTCGACAATGGCAACGGAACCAGCACCCGCAAGTATGTGAAGATTCCCGGTTACGTGCCTGCCGAGGGAACCGGTATTTTCGCCGGCTTCTACCCGGCCTTCAGCCCCGACTTTGACGGCCAGCCCCAGGACGAACGTCCCGACCGGTTCGGTTACTTCACGATCTCCTACACCTTCCCCAACTGAGACGTATGACCCATCCGGCAACCAAACGGCGTCTGCTCACCTTCGGGTCCGCCCTGGCGTTGCTGTCGCTGCTTTTGATCGCTTTCGGCCCCTCGAACCGGGCTGATGCCGCCAGCTTTCAGCCCGGGGTGGTGACCGTCACCGGCTACAACTGGTCGGTGAGCAATCCCGCGGTGAACGTCAACCTTCCCCAGGACGGCCAGAGCTCCTACACGGTCGAACAGATCCTCGAGGAAGCCCAGCCGTCGGCTGGCGGCCAGTTCGATGTGGCGACCATCCCGGGCATCTCGATCCAGAAGCCGAACGGTTCGGTGGTCAGCTGCACCGGCAACCAGGTCCGGGCGGGCAACGACGCCTGCCCGGTGTTCACGGCGACCACCACGGCTACGACGATGCAGCTCCAGGGCGGGTCGAAAGTCACCTTCGACGTCTCCACCAATGGGCCGGTGATCCGGATCGACCAGCCCAAGGACATGACGGTCACGGTGAGCCCGGCCAAGAAGACGGTTCAGACCGGCACCACGGTCAACTTCACGGCTCAGGTCTCCAACAAGGTCGGCACACTCACCTACAAATGGGACTTCGGGGACGGAACCGCCGACCGGACCACGACGTCCAACGAGGTGTCGCACAAATTCACCGGCGACAACGAGAAGTTCAGCGTCGTCCTCACGGTGACCTCGACCGCCAATCCCCGCTCCTACTACGGATCGGCCCTGATCACCGTCGGCAAGGTGAAGCAGAAGCCGGAGAAGAACGACAATTCCAAGGACAAGAACAAATCCGGCGGCAACGGGAGCGGCAGTAACGGCGGGACCGGAAACGGCTCGAACTATTACGTCCCCGGATACACCGGTGGCTACGGTGGCTATACCGGCGGCAGCAGCACCGGCCCGTCGAGCCCGGCTCCCTCAACCGGTGACCAGAAGCCGAAGAAACAAAAGCAGGACAAACAGCCTGCCGATGACGGTCTCCAGACGGTCAGTGGCCAGTTGATCGATCCTGCCTCGGTGGCCTCCGCCATCCCGTCGACCGGAGATCAGTCCGGCGCAACCGAGCAGGCCAACCCGGCCGACGACTCATCCGGTGGAGGGGTGCCGGGCGCCGTCAAGGCAGCCCTCGGCATCGGTGCCCTGCTCGGCCTCGGCGGGCTGGCCGAAGCCGGCGCCTTCGCCGGCGGCCTCGGACGCCTTCGTTTCCGCCCCTAGCCGCGACTCAGGATCTGCGAACCGCCGGTGATCTTGTCCTCGCCGTCGGGCAGGCGGATCCAGGCCTTGTTGGTCCCGTCGTAGTCGGGGGCCCAGAGGATCAGGGTGGCCGAGCCGAAGTTGTTTACCTCGCAGGGCTCGCTTCCCTCTTGGTCGAGGCCGCGCCAGACTCGGATGAAAGGATTGTTCTCCCATTCTTCACCGACCGTCGAGGGCTCGCGGTGGCCGGGGTGGATCCGGGTCTCCGGGGGCAGGGTCATAAGCCGGTCCATGATCGAGCTCTTCAGTTCCGGGAAGCCGCTCTCGCCGGGGGCGACGGTGCCGCCGACCGTGCCCTTGAAGATCACGTCTGCGGTGATCACATCGGTCCCGTTGATCAGCAGCGCCATGTGACCGTCGGAATGGCCGGGCGTCGCGATCCACTTGATGGTCAGGCCGCCGGAGATGGTCTCGTCGCCGTCTTCGACGATCTCGTCGACCTTGAAGTCGACCAGGTCCGCCGTCTTCTGGCTGGCAAGAATCGGTACCCCGTAGCGGTCGGCCACCTCACGGAGGTCGACCACGTGATCCCAGTGCTCGTGCGTCAGGAGGATGTGGGTGAGGGTGATGCCCTCGCGGTCGACCCTTTCGAGCAGCGGTTCGATCACCCCGTTGCCGTCGATCAGCACCCCGGTTCCGCCCTCACTGTCACAGACCAGATAGGAGTTGGAGAGCCACTCGAACTGTTCGACTCGCTGGATGATCATGGGCGGACCTTTCGGGGTTCGGGGTGGGGGTTGTGCCGGGCGGGGATTCGCGTTTGACGCTACTTGTGCCGGACGCTAATTGAACTCGATAACGCTGCGGATGCCGTTCTGCTCTTCCATCAGGTCGAAGCCCTTGTTGACTTCATCGAGGGTGATCCGGTGGGAGAGAAAAGGCTCGACATCGATCTCACCGGCAAGGTAGCGGTCCACCAGCTCGGGCACCTGATCGCGACCCTTGACTCCGCCGAAGGATGAGCCTGCCACCCGGCGGCCGGTGATCAGCCAGCGGGGGATGATGTCGAGGGTCTCGCCCTTGCCGGCCACCCCGGCTACCGTGCAGAGGCCCCAGGCCATGCGGGCGGACTCGACTGCCTGCTGCATCACATTGACCAGGCCGGTCGCCTCGAAGGTGTAGTCGGCACCGTAGCCGCCGGTCTCGTCGAGGATCCACTGGACGGTGTTTTCGTCCGCCTTGTAGAGATCGGTTGCACCCTGCCCCTTCGCCATCTCGAGACGTTCGTCGGAGAGGTCGACGCAGACGATCCGCTCGGCACCCATCAACCGGCAGCCGGCGACCGCTCCGAGGCCGACCATGCCGGCCCCGAAGACGACGCAAGTGGTGCCCTCCTCGACCCTGGCCGTGTACATGGCCGCGCCGAGACCGGTGGAGAGCCCGCAGGCGAAAAGGCAGGCATGGTCAAGCGGCGCTTCCGGACTGATCTTCGCGAGGGCGATCTCCGGCATCACCGTGTACTCGGCGAAGGTCGAGGTGCCCATGAAATGTCGGATTTCCTCGCCGTCACGGGAAAGCCGGGTGGTGCCGTCGGGCAGGTGGCCGAGGTTCTGTTCAGCCCGGATTGCCATGCAGAGGTTGGTCCGGGGATCGACACAGTGGACGCATTCGCGGCACTGCGGGGAAAATAGCGTGACCACCTTGTCACCCGGGGCGACCGAGGCGACTCCCTCACCGACCTTCTCGACGATGCCGCCGCCCTCGTGGCCAAGCACGCAGGGCGAATAGCCCGACGGATCGGCTCCGGAAGCGGTGTACATGTCGGTGTGACAGACCCCGCAGGCCTCCAGGCGCACCAGCACCTCGCCCGCTTTCGGCTCGGCCAGGTCAACCTCCTGGACCACGAGCGGTTGACCGAACTCCTCGAGTACAGCAGCCCTCATCCTCATGCCCGGATCCTAGACAAACAGAAATCCCCAACGAGAATTACGGGGGCGATCGCCACCCGACGCGGCAGCCGAAGGCCCCGTTTCCCCGTTTTCGCGCGTTTAGAGTGTGCCCGTGCCCGTCCCTTGCAAGCTCGCCGTTGCCTCCGTTGCGTCCGCCTGTCTGATCGCCTTTGCCGGCTGCGGCTCTTCGATCGAAGAAGACTCAGCAAACCGACCCGGCGATGGAGTTGGCGGAACCGAACTGGTCAAGGTCTACTCGACCGAAGGCGAGCAGTTCGACCCGGTCTCCAAAAGGATTTCGGCCGGGGATGCCCCGGAAGCTGCGACCGAGGCGCTGCTGGACGTGCCGGAGGAGCGGACCTACATCCCCGGCGGTACCCGGGTCAGCAAAGTGACCGTGTCCGGGGACGGTAGGGCCACGGTAAAGCTCTCCCGGGAGTTCCTCGGCAACATTCCGGCCAATCCCGCCCGTCGCACGCGGCGCCAGAACGAGGCGGTGGAGGGGAGGGTCGCCCAGGTCACCTACACGCTGACCTCGCTGAAAAGCATCGACAAAGTGAAGGTTCAGTCCGGTGGAATCACGGTCACGACTCCGAAGGACCGCGCCGACTATGCCGAGCCCGACAGCCGGCCACCGCTGCCCGCCAACGGAGAGCGGTACGGGGTAAGAGCCACCGGTGCCTTCCAGATCCAGCAAAGGCTGGCGGACCTCGGTTACCTCCCTCAGCGCGGGGTGGATGGCGTGATCGGCTATCAGACCCAACAGGCGGTGATGGCATTCCAGAGTTGGGAAGGCCTAGCCCGGGACGGGGTCGCGGGACCGCAGACCAAGGCGGCGCTGAGGACGGCGAAGCGTCCCCGCCCGAACGCGAAGCGACCGAAAAGGCTGATGGAAGTCCGCATTGGCAAGGGCGTTCTGATGCTGGTGCGAAACGGACGGGCAGTCAGGACCATTCACGTGTCGGCCGGCGGTCCCGGAACTGAAACACCGACCGGCCGTTACAAGGTATTCCGCAAGGAGCTTCAGTCATGGTCGGTGCCTTTCAGCACCTGGCTGCCTTACGCCTCCTATTTCAACAACGGCATCGCCTTCCACGAATATCCCGACGTTCCGCCGTATCCCGCCTCTCACGGATGCGTCCGGGTGCCCGCTCCGGAGGCCCCACTGGTCTATCGCTTCGCAACGATCGGAACCGTGGTGGTGGTCCGCTCCTGAACCGCGAGCCTTCCCGGTCTAGACGGAGGGACCGCCTTCACGCCTGATCTTTTCCATCTCGGCCTGAATCTTGTCTTCTGTGAGGCCCTTCGACCTGTAGACGGACCACCAGTGCGGTATCAATCCGAAGATTCCCCACCCGACGATGGGGAAGATCGGCCAGAAGAAGTTGTCAGTGCCCGAAAGGGCCCAGATCAAGACCAGGAAAATGCTTACGCCGCCGAAAGTGGCGAGGTGAATCATGAAGTCATGCTTGGCGTTGAGGCTCTTGACGGCCTCGTCTCGCAGATCCTTGTTCGGGTCGCTGGCTTCCACGCTCGCCTCCTGTCGTCTCGGACTCCGGGAGAGCGTAGCCGACGGTCAAGACCTCGACCCCGCTTAACGAAGAAGGGCCCCGACATCGGGGCCCTTCTTCTGCTTCCTCGTTTCCCCCGAGGATTGGAGATGCGACTACAAGTAGCTGTCGTTACTTGATGAACATCATCTCCGAGTACTTCGGCAGCGGCCAGTAGTTGTCCGAGACGATCCGCTCGAGCTTGTCGGCAACCTCGCGGACCTCATGCATCGCGGCGAGCTGCTTGTCACGCGCGTAAACCGCGAGCTCCAGACCCTCTTCCTCGATGCCGTCCGGATACTGGTTGGCGTCTTCAAGGGCGAGCGTCTTGTCAACCAGCTGGTCGAAAAGTCCGCGGCTTTCCTTCTCGAGCAGGTCCGCGTCGGCGTCGTCGAGCAGGATCAAGTGCTTGGCGACAGCCGGGATGATCTGCGTCCGGGCGATCGTGGCCGCGGTCTCGGCCTCGATGTTGGCGTTCATCGCGTACTGCTCGACCCAGACCTCGAAGCGTGCCTCGAGCTCGCGCCTGGACAGCACGTTGTAGTTCTCGAAGGCCGCGACGGTGCTGTCGGAGATGACCTCCGGCAGCGCGTCCGGCGTCGTCCGCAGGTTCTTCAGCCCGCGGCTCTCGGCCTCGGCATGCCACTCCTCGGAGTAGCCGTCGCCGCCGAAGATGATCTGGCGGTTCGCGCCGTAGGACTCCTTGACGACCTCGCCGACGGCCTCGCCGATGTCCTTGCCGGAGTCGAGCTCCGCCTTGAGCTTGTCGGCGAGCTCGTCGATGGCCTCGGCCACGATCGTGTTCAGCACCGTGTTCGGGAAGGCGAGCGACATGCTCGACCCGAGGGCCCGGAACTCGAACTTGTTGCCGGTGAACGCGAACGGCGAGGTCCGGTTGCGGTCGCCGCCGTCGAGCGGCAGCGGCGGCAGCACCGGGGTGCCGAGCCCGAGCACGGCCTCCTCGGTCTTGCCGTCACCCTCGCCGGAGAGGATCGACTCGAACGCCTTGTCGAGCTCGGCGCCGAGGAAGATCGAGATGATCGCCGGCGGCGCCTCGTTCGCTCCGAGACGGTGGTCCTGGCCGATGTTCGCGACCGATGCGCGCAGCAGCCCCTGGTGCTTGTTGACCGCCTGGATCACCGCCGTGCAGAAGAACAGGAAGCTCGCGTTCTCCGCCGGGGTGTCGCCGGGGTCCATCAGGTTGTGCCCGCCGTCGGTCCCCATCGACCAGTTGTTGTGCTTGCCGGAGCCGTTGACGCCGGCAAAGGGCTTCTCGTGCAGGAGGCAGATCAGCCCGTAGTTGCGGGCGATGTTCTGCATGATCTGCATGGTCAGCTGCTGGTGATCGGAGCCGACGTTCGAGTTCTCGTAGATCGGCGCGATCTCGTACTGGCCCGGCGCCACCTCGTTGTGGCGCGTCTTGACCGGCACGCCGAGCTTCACCAGCTCGCGCTCGGTGTCCATCATGCAGGCGAGCACGCGCTCGGGGATCGACCCGAAGTAGTGGTCGTCGAGCTCGTGGCCCTTGGGCGGCTGCGCGCCGAACAGCGTCCGGCCCGTCGTCACCAGGTCGGGACGCTCGTAGTAGTACTGCTCATCGACCAGGAAGTACTCCTGCTCGGGGCCGACCGTGGTGAACACGCGAACCGTCTCCTCGTCGCCGAGAAGCTTCAGCGCCTTCACGGCCGAGATCGACAGCGCGTCCATCGAGCGCAGCAGCGGGATCTTGGCGTCGAGCGCCTCACCGGTCCACGACGCGAAAGCGGTCGGGATGCAGAGCAGCGTCCCGTTCGGGTTCTCGAGCAGGAACGCCGGGCTGGTCGGATCCCAGGCGGTGTAGCCGCGGGCCTCGAAGGTGGCGCGGATGCCACCGGTCGGGAAGGAAGAGGCATCCGGCTCGCCCTGGATCAGCTCACCGCCCTTGAACTTCGCAATCGAGCCGCCATCGCTGGTGGGGCGGAAGAAGGAATCGTGCTTCTCGGCGGTCAGGCCGGTCAGCGGCTGGAAGACGTGGGTGTAGTGGGTCGCGCCGTTCTCGAGAGCCCAGTCCTTCATCGCCTCGGCAACGGCGTCGGCCAATTCGGTATCGAGGGCTTCGCCCTTTTCCAGCGTGCCCTGAAGGCGGTCGAAGACATCGGCGGGGAGCCGTTCCTTCTGGGTCTTGATCGAGAAGACGTTGCTGCCGAATACGACGTTCTCTTCCTTGGTGAGATCGGTCGGTTCAACGGCGGAACCGTTGGCTGTCCACTGGGCAGCGGTGACGTTCTTCTGGCGAATCGCAGTCATGATTGGAGCGTTCCTCCTGGTGGCAAGATTTGATTTCGAGGGAAAAAGCGGAAACGAGGCTATCCCCGGGCGGCCATATGGTCGCTTGTACCTCAGGACAAGGTTAGTTCAGGGCCGCCCTCCCGTGGGACAGACTTGGCTTAGCGACTGATGAACTGTGAAGTCGGGGTGCTCGCATATGCAAGTTTGTGTGCAGCAGCTCACGGAAAAATCGTCTAGAACTCATGTATGGTGTCGCCGATGCGAGGAGCGCCGACCCGCAGGGCAAAGAGAGAGACGATCACTCCCTCGGGATTGATGCTGGTCGTCCTCGGATTTCTCGCCCTCACCTTCATCGTGCTGCTTCCGGCCCAGGCCGGCGCTGCCGCGCTGGATGGAGCCGGAACGGCTTCCCTGAAGTCATCGCCGGTCGATTCGGCAGCCCGGTCCGGATCCGGTCAACAGGTCGGGTCCGGTCAAGGATCAGGAACCGGTGCAGGAAGTGCCGGCCCGGACGCGAGCAGCTCCGCGGTCAGCTCGGGAGGCGGTCTCGCAATTCCCGGTTTCCCCAAGATCAGCCGGGTCCTCTGCCTCAAGCAATGTGTTTCCTCGACCAAGCCGACCCGGGGGGCAATCATCGCTCTGCGCGGCGACAACCTCGGTCGCGTTACCCGGGTTTTCTTCGCCGCCAGGAAGGGCAGGGTCGCGGCCCGGCTTCGCACCCGCAGCCGCGGGGCCGTCAGGGTCACGGTTCCGAAGCAGGCGGTCCGCGGGTTCGTCGGAGTCATCGATTCGTCCGGCAACCGCACCCGGACCACGAACGAACTGAGGATCTTCCCGATAAGCGCGATCCCGATCCTGGTCTTCCCGGTTCGGGGCCCGATCAGCTTTGGCAGCTCCGGGTCGCGGTTCGGAGCGGGGCGGACCGGTCACACCCACCAGGGGCAGGATGTCTCGGCCAGTTGCGGCACGCCGCTGGTGTCGATCCGCAAGGCGAGAGTCATCTACAACCAGTGGGACGGGGGCGGCGGCAACTACGTAGTGCTGCACAATCTCGGCACGAGCACGAACTTCGTCTACATGCACATGATCCGCCGGTCGCCGCTCAGGGTGGGCCAGGTGATCGGCGCCGGGACCCAGGTCGGCCGGGTCGGCAACACGGGTGACTCTTCCGGCTGCCACCTTCATTTCGAATACTGGATCGGTCCCTGGCAGACCGGTGGCCACCCGATCGACCCGCTGGCATACCTGCGCTCGCTGCTCAAGTAGCTGCGAGACCCCGTCGCCCCCTGCGGTCCGCACCTTCCGGCCGGGGGTCGGGTTGGTAGGTTGAGCCCGCCGACAGGCTGGCCAGCTTGGGGAAGATGCTGATTACCTCATCAAAGTCCGCCGGATTTCCAGTCGCCATCGCCTTCGTGTTGGCGATCTCCTGCTGGATCGCCGGACCTTTTCCGAGTCCTGCCGCGGCGAAATCAGCTCCGAAACCAACGGTGAAGGTGAACATCATCGACGCCGGTCAGAAGCCGATGGTCAATCGCGGCGTGCTGCCGGTCAAAGTCCGCTCGGCCCGCAAGGGGAAACTGTGGGTCAGGGCTTTCTCCTCCACCTTCGATAGCAAGGACCTGATGAAACCCCTGACCGTTGTCGCCCGGCCACGCTTCAAGCGGGCCGGTCAGTGGCGGACGATAAAGGTGAAGCTGAACGAGGCCGGAAAGGCAGCCGTCGCGACCTGTCAGGACCGGGAACTCCAGGTCAAGGCGGGTGCGGTCAGGAGTAACCGCAAGTCGATGCTCCGCCAGATTCCGGACTGCCGGCCGGGTGCGCTGGACATGTCGCGGGCCTCAAGCTGCGACTTCATTGCCGCCCAGGATCCCGTCATCTGCATGTCCCCCTTCCCGGACAACTACTACACCCTGGCCGATCCGGAAACCGCTTCCGGCAGGCGGATCAACTTCTCCGCAGAGGCGATGCCGGCAAACAAATCCGGTCGGAGGATCGACCCGGGTCCATACCTGGCAAGCGACGGCTTCAGCCAGGGTCAGACGATTTCGGTCCGTGTTCCGGGCCTCGACAACCCGACCGCGCTGGCCCGGACCAATCCGGTCGGGCTGTCCGATCCGTCACGGTTTCTCGACGGCAACGCGCCGGTGATCGTGCTCGACGCACGCACCAGGGAACGCCAGCCGATCTGGGTGGAGATCGATGCGCAGGCCGGTTCCCCGGCGTCGACGAGTCTGCTGATCCACCCGATGGTCAATTTCGATCCGGCGACCCGGTACCTGGTGGTCCTTCGAAACCTGAAGGACTCCGCCGGCTCCGTGCTAAAGGCGCCAGCGGGGTTCCGCTTTTTCAGGGACTTCCTCCGTTCGAGCGATCCGAGGATCAACGGCCGCCGCACTTTCTATGAAGACATCTTCAGGCGCCTGCGGGCGGCCGGCATCCGGCGGTCAAACCTTTACCTCGCCTGGGACTTCACGACGGCCAGCGACGAAAGCAACTCCGGTCGGGCCCGCTCGATGAGAGACCAGGCCTTCGCCGGACTCGGTGACAACGACCTTTCAGACCGGAAGCTGCAGGGCGATGCCCCGGAGTTCAGGGTCGATTCGGTTGAAACGAACGTGGACGCGGAAATCGCGAGACGAATCGAAGGCACCTTCGAGGTCCCCTGTTATCTCAGGCAACCATCTACCGGTGATGAGTGCGGTGCCGGGGCGACCATGAACCTCGACCCTGACGGCAAGCCCCGGCAGACCGGAACTTACGAGGCCGGTTTCGAATGCCTGATCCCGAGGGTTCTCACCGACCCCGGCTCGGTCGATCCCGGGGCCCTGCCGGACGAAAACCTGCGAGGTCGGGCACTCCTCTACGGCCATGACCTGCTGGGCAGTATTGACGGTGAGCTGGCGAATGAGGCCCAGCGAAAACTTGCCACCCGTGGCTTCACGATCTGCGGCACCGACCAGATCGGGCTTTCGAACGGTGACGAATCGACCCTTGAAAACGCCTTCGGCGACCTTTCGGCATTCCCGCAGGTGGCCGATCGATTGCAACAGGCGCTGCTGAACGAGATGCTTCTCGCCCGGCTGATGATCCATCCCGGCGGATTGGATTCCCGGGCTGCCTTCAGGGTCGACCCGCTTGCCTCCGATCCTTCCCAGGTGCCGGGTGGAGACGGGAACACGACGGTTCCTCCCGGTAGTGGTCTGGAACCGGCGATCATCGCCGGAACCGATGCCCGTGCCTGGTACCGGGGCGTCGGTGAGGGCGGAATCACCGGCGGAGCTTTGATTGCCCTGGCCCCGGACATCGACCGGGGGTCGCTCGGCTCGGCGGCGATGAACCATTCGGTCCTGATTTCTCGTTCCGCCGCCTGGGACCGCCTGAGGTCCGTTTTCGATCTCGCTTATCCGAACGGAGCCGAGCAACCGCTGGCCCTCGGTCTGATCCAGATGCTCTGGGACCGGGCCGAGGCGAACGGATACGCCCACCGCATGACCGGGGATCCGCTGACGGACTCGCCAACCCACCGGGTTCTCTTCGACCTGGCCTTCGGGGACCACCAGGTAACCAACTGGCAGTCAAACGTCGAGGCCAGGACGATCGGCGCCAGGGCCATCGTCCCCTTCATTTCTTCCGGCCGCTGGCCGGGCGTGGATGTGCGCTGGGGCATGGACCCGGTTTCCACTTTCCCCTACGACGGCTCGGCGATCGCCTACTGGGACGGGGGGCCGCTCCGGCCGGGTTCCGGGTCTGCCGGCTTCATCGGGACCGGTCCGCCGCCGTTCGCCAATATCGCCCCGGTCCTGGGCGAGGATCCTCATGAGTTCCCGGGTGTGTCCGAGACTGCGATCGGCATGATCGACGGTTTTCTTCGCGAGGGCGGAGCAGTAACTAATCCCTGCGCTCCCGGCCCCTGTCTGGCCGGTGGCTGGACCGGCTCCTGACGTAAGGCACTGACGCCGGTCGCTCAGGTAGCATGCGCGGCACAGGAAGGAGGCTTCTTTGGTGGGGAGAATCACCGGGTAGCTCAGATTGACGACTGCCAATCAAGCAAATCCAAGTCGCGTCAATCGCGGACGCAGTTCCACGGTGCTCAGAGTGGTGACTCTGGGCGCGCTTGTTGTTGCGATCGTTTTCGTCGCCTCGTTGATCTTCAAGGGCGATTCCGGCCACAAATACTCCTTCGATTTTCAGAGCGCAAGCGGCATGGTTTCCGGGAATTTCGTGATGATCGGCGGTTCTCCGGTCGGCAAGGTCACTTCGGTCGAGCTGACCGAGGACAACCGCGTAAAGATGGATGTCGAGATCGACCGCGAGCTGCATGAAGGCACCTCTGCGGTGATCCGCAAGAGTTCGCTCTCCTCGCTTCACAACCACTACATCTCGCTCCAGCCCGGCCCGGACAACGAGAAAGTCCTGCCCGACGGCTACGACTTCGGAGAAGGATCAACCCAGACGGCGGTGGAGCTCGACCAGTTTTTCGACACCTTCGACAAGACCACGCGCAAGGGCTGGTCAAACTGGATCCAGGGCATTGCCGCGATCTATGCCGGCAAGGGTGCCGAAGGTGCCAACAAGACGTTCAAGTACAGCGGTGCCGCCTTCTCGAGCACCCAGAGGCTGATGGCCGAACTGGCCGATCAGGACACCAGGCTCGACCAGTTCGTCGGTAACACCTCGAAGTTCGTGACCAAGCTTGCGTCCGTCTCTCCGCAGCTGACCGAGCTGGTAAGCAACTCGAACACCGCCCTCGGAAAGATCGCCGAGAACAATGAATCGCTGGCCCTGGCCCTGAACGAGCTGCCGCCGACCTTGCGGCAGGGCAACACGACCTTCGCCAACCTCCGGGCCGCGCTCGATGACGTCCAGCCGATGATCGCCGCTTCCGGCCGGGCTGCGGACGCCGGACTTGCCAATTACCTGAAGAATGATCTCCGCCCGGTTCTCAACCGGGCCCGTCCTGTCTTCAACAACCTGGCGACCGCCGCCGGGCGACCCGGTCCGAACAACGACACTTCCGATCTGCTCTCCCAGCTGATCCCGCTCCACAGCAAGGCCGACCCGGCGGTGAGCGCGGTGGTCAGGGCACTCAACGCCAATCAGGAAGAAGCGGCCAAGGCCAGGGCCTACTCGCCGGATATCTTCAGTGCCTTCGCCAAGATCGGGGCGCTCGCCGCTCCCTACGACGCCCAGGGTCCGTATGTGAAGGTGACCCCGGTGTCGAACATCTTCCAGTTGAACGGCAGCGCGATTCAGCCGTCCGACACCGCCGTCAATGGCGGCCTCGATGTGGTCACCGGCCTGCAGCGCTGTCCCGGTGGCTCGGCGACGCCGATCGCGGGCTCCAACCCCTTCCTGGACAACGGCAACCTGACCGGCAAATGCGACCCCACGCAGGTGCCGTGATGCTGAAGCGGATCATCACAATCCTCCTCGTGATCCTGGTGATCGTCGCCGCGGTCTTGCTGATCAAAAGCTGCAACGACGACAGCGACGCGTACGAGGTCCGGGCGGTCTTCGACAACGGTGCTTTCGTGGTGCCCGGCATCGACGTCCGCGTGGCCGGGGCCAACGTCGGCAGCGTCAGCTCGGTGGATGTTTCCCGGCCGGGAGAGGAAACCGGCACCGACGTTCCCGGCAAGGCGATCGTGGTGATGAACATCACCGACAAGGGTTTTCAGGACTGGAAGGACGACGCCTCCTGCATCATCCGGCCGCAGTCGCTGATCGGCGAAAAATTCCTCGACTGCCAGGTGACCCAGCCGCGTCCGGCCGGCTCCGAGCCGCCGCCTTCGCTGGAAAAGATTCCGGACGGCCAGCCGGGAGCGGGCGAGTACCTGCTGCCGATCGAGAACAACGCGCAGTCCGTCGATCTCGACCTGATCAACAACATCTACCGGTTGCCCTACGCCCAGCGTTTCCGGATCATCCTGAACGAGCTCGGAGCCGGTCTGGCCACGCGGGGTGAAGACCTGCGCGAGACGGTCGAACGTGCGAATCCGGCCCTGCTTCAGGTCAACAAGGTGCTGGCAATCCTCGCCTCCGAGAACAAACGCCTGGCCCAGCTGGCCCAGGACGGCGAGAAGAACATGACGGCTCTGGCCCAGAAGCGCAAGAACATGGTCAACTTCTTCAGGAACGCGGGTTACACGGCGGAGGCCACCGCCGAACGGGGCGATGACCTTCAGGAGAACCTGAAGAACCTGCCCGAAACCCTGCGACAGTTGCGGGCCGACTTCAACGCGGTCGGCAAGTTCGCAGACAACGCGACCCCCGTGATGCAGGTCCTGCGTCCGGCGGCCGCCGACATCAGCGAAGTTCAGACCAAGCTGGGGCCGTTTGCCGACGCCTCGAGGATCTCGATCACCAGCCTCGGTCAGGCAACCCGCACGGCCGGACCTGACCTTGTCGCCTCACAGCCGATCGTGAAGAAGCTCGGAAACCTGTCGCGCAAGGGTTATTCGCCGGCCGCCAACCTCAGCTTCTTCCTGACCAGCATCCGGCAGTCCGACGGCTACTCCAACCTGATGAACTTCCTGTACAACAGTTCGTCGCTGCTCAACGGATATGACCAGTACGGGCACTACCAGCGCACCAACCTGATCGTCTCCGGCTGCACCACCTACCGCGCGTACAGGGTCGGCGACTGCTCGACCCAGTGGTCGGGTGCCGGCGCTTCGAGCGTGCTTCGGGCAACCGTGGGCGGCCTCGAAGATCTGGATCAGATCGACGGCACGACCGGGCCGACCGGCGCCACCGGGGAAACTCTCACCCCGACCGGGGAGACCGGAGTGACCGGTGTCACCGCTCCGACCGGACCGTCGGGCCTCACGGGCGAGACCGGCGCGACCGGCAACACCGGTGAAACCGGATTCGATGAGTTCGGCAATCCGATCGGGCCGACCGGCTCGGGCAGCGCCATCGTCCCCGGGTCGGTTGAAGGCCGCAGCCGCGGCGTAACGGGCGCGACCGGGACTTCCGGCAACTCGGGCCGCATGAAAATCCTCGACTACCTCCTCGGACCATGAAACGCCGCCGCTCAAGAATCTCCGCGAGCCCGGTCCTGGTCGGGGCGATCACCGCCGTGATCGCAGTGGTCAGCGTCTTCTTCTCGTACAACGCGAACAAGGGGCTGCCCTTCGTCCCGACCTACAAGGTGAAGGCCGAACTGCCGTCGGCCGCATCGCTGGTCTCCGGCAACGAAGTCCGGATCGCCGGCGTCCGGGTCGGTGTGATCAGCGAGGTCAACGCAGAGCAACTGGACGACGGTCGGTCGATCGCGGTCGCCACGATTAAGCTCGACAAGAGCGTCGAGCCGATTCCCGAGGATTCCACGGTGCTGGTCCGTCAGCGTTCGGCGATGGGCCTCAAATATCTGCTGCTGACCCCGGGCAAGTCCGATCAGGGTCTGAAGTCGGGCGGGACCCTGCCCGAATCCCAGGCCGAGGAACCGGTCGACATGGACCAGTGGTTCAACATGTTCCAGGAGCCGGTCCGGAAGGCGATCCAGAAGAACCTCGCCGAGTACGGCGGTGGCTTCGCCGCTCGCGGGGCCGACATCAACCAGTTGATTCAGGATCTGCCGCCGCTGCTCAGGGTGGCCGAGCCGGTGGCGAAGAATCTCTCATCCCGTCAGACCGACCTTCACGGCTTCGTCCGCGGCCTTGCGCAGGCAGCCGCGGAAGTCGCTCCGGTGGCCGAGACCCAGGCCGACATGTTCGTGCAGCTCGACACCACGTTCACGGCCCTGGCCGAGGTTGCCCGCCCGTACATCCAGGATTCGATCACCGAAGGAGTGCCGGCAGAACTGGCGGTGATCAGAAACGGTCCCAGGATCCGGCCCTTCCTGCTCAGCTCCGCCCGCTTCATGAAGGAGCTTTACCCCGGTGCCAGGGCCCTGGGACGGAGCGCCCCGATCGTGGCCGATTCATTTGACATCGGGATTCCGGTCCTGCGCTCCTCGCCGCAGCTTTATGACCAGCTGGCACCGACCGCCCGCTCACTGCGGCGTTTCGGAGAAAACGCTTCGGTCAATGATGGCTTGAACACACTGATTTCAACCCAGAAGATCCTGACCCCGCTGCTGCGCCAGGTCACCCCGTCACAGAACGTCTGCAATTACGTGGCCCTGCTGCTCAGGAACGTTGCGAGCGCGACTTCCCCGAGCAATCCGGAAGGCAACTGGGTGCGGGCGGTCGGCGTCCTGCCGCCGCTTGGTCCGAACGCCGAAGGCGGCCCGGCAGCTACATACGCCCAGGGCGGCGGCACCTACCAGACCTCCAATCTCAACTACCTGCATTCGAATCCGTATCCGAACACGGCTGCGCCCGGCCAGAGCCCGCGTGAATGCGAGCCCGGAAATGCTCCCGAAGCGTGGAACACGCAGGGCAACTGGGTCCTTGCGCCGCAGATCGGCAATTACCCCGGTGACTCGGGAATCGTCACCGAAAACCAGTCCGAGAAGCAGTTGAACTGGGTGACCAAGTGAGCCGGGACCACCGAAAGCCCAGCCGCTACAACCAGCAGTTCTTCCGTCAGTGGGGCGGACCGGGACCGATTTTCTTCGGCCTGATCGCCGTGGTGATCGTCCTGCTCGGCCTCTACCTGGCCTTCACCAAGTCGATTCCGTTCACCAGCCCCGGCTACCAGGTCAAGGCGACCTTCGGCAACGCGGTCAACATCGCGATCAAGTCTCCGGTCCGCATCGCCGGTGTAAACGTCGGCAAGGTCACCGACATGGAGCAGGACGGCGACAACACGGTCGTGACCTTCACGGTCGACGACGAGGGCCGGCCCGTCCGGGAGGATGCCTCCGCCCAGATCCGTCCCCGGCTCTTCCTCGAAGGCAACTGGTTCATCGACCTCGATCCGGGCACGCCCGATTCGAAGGAGATGCCTGACAAAGGCATGATCCCGCTCAGTCACACCGCTACCAGCGTTCAGGTGGGCGATGTTCTGAGGACGCTCCAGACTCCCGAGCGGGCCAACATCCAGCGCCTGCTGGAAAGCCTCGGTACCGGACTCAACGAAAAGCCGACGGCAGAGCAGGATCTGACCTTCGAGCCGTTCGTCCAGGGCCTGAGCGGCGGTGAAGCCCTGAATCTCGCCTACCGACAGGGTGAGGTTGCCGCCCGGGGCACCGCAGTCGTCAACGCGGCGACTCTCGGCACAGGACCGAACGACCTGGGCAACCTGCTTCGCGGCCTTTCCCGGGTGACCGGAGCAGTCGACGAGCGTGGCGATGACCTCCAGGGCTTCGTGACCAACTTCGCCACTTTCACCGGGGCGCTGGCGGCGGAGTCGGAGAATCTCGGTCTGACCATCCAGCGTCTCGGGCCGACCCTGGTTGTCGCCCGGCGGGCTCTGACCAGCCTCAACGCGAGCCTGCCGGCCCTGCGCGGATTCGCGATCGCGTCGACCCCCGGTCTGAACGAGCTGCCCCGCACCATCCGTGTTACCAGGCCGCTCCTACGCCAGTTGAAGCCGCTGCTTTCCGACAGCGAGCTCGGCGGTCTGGCCACGATCATCAGGCGTTCGACCCCGTCGGCGGCGAAATCGGCCGCGGCTACGCTGGCGCTGCTTCCGCAGTTGCGCAACTTCGGACTCTGCATCGCGGACACGATCAGCCCGACCGGCGATCAGGTGATCAACGACGGTGCCTTCAGCAACGGTCAGCCCGCTTCGAACGAGATGTTCTACGCGGCCGTGAGCGCCGCCGGTGGCTCGAACATGCTCGACGGCAATGGCGCCTACGCGCGGATCCAGGGTGGTGGCGGACCGATTACGGTCAAGATGGAGGATCCGCAGGAATCTTCCGATCTCTTCCACACCCAGTACGGCCGACTCGAGTCGGCGCCGCTCGGGACCAGCCCGCTGGCGCCCGGGACGCCGCCTATCGTGAGCGACCAGCTCTGCAGTGAACAGCAACTCCCCGACCTCAACGGACCGATGGCCGGTCCGGGAGCACCAAGTCCGGCGGCTTACCCGTGAAACGCGCGATAAAGACACACTTCAAGGACTTCCTCGCGATCGCCGGGCTGATCATCATCGCGCTGGCCGTGCTGCTGTTCATCCTGTCGAACCAGAAGGCGGCACTGCCGTCCTGGATCCCCTGGCTTGGTCAGGACTTCTATTCGATCAACGTCGAGATGGAAACCGCCCAGGCGGTCACTCCGGGGCAGGGTCAGGCGGCGGTGATTGCCGGCATCAACGTCGGCAAGGTCGGCGCCTCGACCCTCGATGACGGCGTCGCCAAGGTACGGCTCGACATCGAGCCGGAATACAAGGACCTGATCCACCCCGACGCGCAGTTCCTGCTCCGGCCGAAGACCGGGCTGAGCGACATGGTGGTGGAGATCGACCCCGGCACCAAGGGGCCGACCCCGCCGGAAGGAACCACCTTCCCGGTCTCGCAAAGCATGTCGAACGTGCAGATGGACCAGATCCTGGCTTCGCTGGACCGCGACACCCAGGATTACCTTGTCCTGCTGCTGAACGGCGCCGGCGAGGGCCTCCACGACAAGGGCCCCGAGCTCTCCCAGGCCCTGCGTCGATTCGGACCGTTCGCCACCTACACGGCCCGCCTGAACGGCGAGCTGGAAAAGCGCCGCAAGTACATCGCCAAGGGGATCCACTCGTTCAGCCAGGTCGCGACCGAGCTCGGCAACAACGACCAGGTGGTTGCCGACTTCATCACCAACTCCCGCAAGTCACTGGGCAATTACGCGGCCCAGGAAGCGTCGTTGCGGGAAGCCCTGCGTGAATTCCCGTCGACCCTGCAGGCCGGAAAGGTCAACCTTGCGAAGTCCGACCGGCTTTCCCGCCTGACCAGGCCGACTCTGCTCGGTCTGATCCCGGGCGCCCGCAACCTCAAGGGTTCACTGCTCTCGGTCGAGCGGCTGGCCACCGATACGACGCCGCTGGTTCGGAACGACATCCGGCCCTTCACCCGGGAAGTCCAGCCGGTCTTCCGCGAACTCGGGCAGACCAGCAAGGCTGGAGCGAAGACCACGCCGAACCTGCAGGGCGTATTCACTGAGCTCAACACCCTGTTCAACATGCTCGCCTACAACCCGCCCGGGGATTCCGAGGGCTTCCTGTTCTACCTGCCCTGGATGAACCACAACTTCAACGCCTCGGTCTCCTTCCAGGACGCTGACGGCCCGGTGCGTCGCGGAGTCAGCCTGATCACCTGCAACACCGCGACGCAGTTTGAAGGCGTCAAGGGCGGCCTGCCGCAGCTCGAGCCGGCCTACCGCCTGGACCAGCTTGCCCCCGCGACCTCGATCTGTGCGACTCCATGAATAAACAGGCCCCTTCAGTCGGACAGATGATCGCCATCGCAGGGTTTGCGCTCTCCTGCTTCGGTCTGCTGCTCTTCGTCTGGGTCGCTTTCGGCGGTCCGACCCCGCTGGCGGCCCGCGGATATGAAGTCAAGCTTCCGCTCACGCAGGTCGGCCAGCTGGCCGAACAATCCGAGGTCGATATTTCCGGGGTTGAGGTCGGCCGGGTCAAGTCGATCGACCTGGGAGAGGGGGACGAGGAAGGCTCGGCCATCGTCACCCTGAACCTGGAGCCTGAATACGCGCCAATTCCGAAGGACACCAGGGCGATCCTGCGGGCCAAAAGCCTGCTCGGCGAGGCCTACATCGAACTCACCCCTGGCGACAAGCGCGACGGCATGCTCGAAGACGGGGACCAGCTGCCGCCCGCCCAGGTCGCGAAGTCGGTTCAGCTCGACGAGATTTTCCGCACCTTCGACGAAAAGACCAGGCAGGCGTTCATGCAGGGTGCGATTGACAACTCGGTCGCGATCAGCGGCCGCGGGGCGGCCCTGAACCAGACCCTCGGGATCCTGCCCGGCACCGTTACTTCGCTGACCGACGTGCTCCAGGTGCTGAACCAGCAGGACCAGGACGTTTCCAGGCTGATCAAGAACACCGGCGTCGTCTTTGACGCCCTGAGCAAACGCCAGGGCCAGCTCAGCGGGATGATCCGCAGCACCGACACCGTCTTTACGACCCTGGCCGACCGGGACGAACAACTCAAGGACTTCTTCCGGGTCTTCCCGACCTTCCTGCGTGAGTCCCGGGCCACGCAGGACCGGCTCGGCAATTTCTCGGAGTTCGCAACCCCGGTGGTCCGCAAGCTGATTCCGGTCGCCAGGCAGCTTTCGCCGACTTTCCAGGCGTCGGCCCGACTCGCCCCGGCCAGCAAACGTCTTTACACGAACCTGAAGCCGGTGATCCGGAAGGCGCCCAAGGCTTTCCCCTCGCTGCGCGCCTTCCTCGACGATGACGCTCCGACCCTGCTGGCCCGGATCCCGGATTATTTCGCCGAGTTCAATCCCTTCCTCAAGACCGCGAGCATCTACCGCAAGGAACTCGCTGCGACGATCGGCAACGCGGCGGCGGCGACCAACGCCGGCGGCCAGTACGGCACCGACCCCTTCGTTCACTACCTGCGGGCGGGCGTCAGGCTCGGCCCCGACTCCTATACCGGCTTCCCGTCCGGCCAGACCTCGGCGAGGACCAATCCCTACACCTCGCCCGGCTCGAATCTGGACATAGCTTCGGGCGGCATGAAGGTCTTCAACTCCGCCAACTGCTCGGCCGGAACGAACGCGACAATCCAGCCTTACTCGAGTCTGACCCCGGTCCAGCAGGCCCAGTTCGGGGTCAACCTCCGGTATGGCTTCAGCGCCGCCTACCAGGAGCAGCTCTACGACCAGCTGATCGAGTTCCTGATGAAGGGCAATGGCCAGACCAACGACGTTCCGGCCTCGCCCTGCAGCCAGCAGAGCCCGTTCACCCCGATCGGGGACAGTTCGCAGCCCGCCACTCAGTACCTGCACGTATTCCGTCAGCCATAGGCGGGGCAGAATCTCCCATCCGCCGGCCCAAGCGGCGGAACTCCGATCAGGGCTGGAATCTGCTCTGTAAGCGACAAATTGGCCATTTGTTGCATCTAGTCTTGAATTGGTGAGGGAAAGACCGAAACTTCGGGCGTGAATTCGGGTTTCCCATCATGTAAGCTGCGACCGGTTAGGGAATGGGAGCGGCTGACAAGTCGCAACCATGTGCAATCCACAGGAGAGAAGAGAGACCCAGATGAAGAAGCTTGTAGCCACTTTCGTGGCGCTTATGGCCTCGCTGGCGCTGGTGGCTTCGGCGCAGGCGTCCAACGAGTCAGCAGTCGTAAAGACCACGGCGACGCCCAGGTCCGGATCGTTCTACCAGAGCTACCCGGTCCCGGCCAACCTCGTGATCGACGCCCAGGTGAACGTGCCGGCCGGTACGCCGACGATTCTTCCGCTGAAGAAATCAAAAGTCACGTTCCCGTCGCAGGTTTCGTTCCACCCAAACCCGAAGATGCCGGTTTGTACGGAATCGAAGCTGAATGAACAGTCAGCGCTTGGTAGCCCGTCAGAGATCCTGGCTGACTGCAAGCAGTCGGTCGTGGGTACGGGCACAGCGACGCTCAATCTGTTCAAGAACACCTCGGCACCGCTGGATGACCCGATCCTGATCATGTTCAATGCCGGCACTTCTTCTTCCGGCAACGCGAAGATCAAGATCTACGGTTTCTCGAAGGGCACCGGCGTCGGCATTCTGATGCGCGGCGAGGTCAAGGGCGGCGTGCTCAGCGTTGCCGTTCCGGTTCTGAGCTACGACTCGGCCACTTCGGTCTATCAGTTCAACCTGCCGGGTGACGGCAAGGACACGGCTCTCAACCGGCCCGAAATCGGAGTAGTGGCGAAGGGTCTTGACCCGAACTACGTGAAGGCGACCTGCCCGTCCTCGGGCAAGCTGGTCACCAACGGCGTGCTCACCCTGGGTGAACGTGACCCGGCCACCGGAGCCGACACCGGCCCCGAGACCGACGTCAAGTCGCCGACCGAGACGCAGAGCTGCACCGGCATGGCCGGCAAGGCCAAGCTGTCCGGCAAGGCCAAGGGACCGAGCAAGGTCAAGAACGGTGCCAAGGGCACCTTCAAGGTGACCATCAAGAACAACGGCACCGCTGTCGCCAAGAGCGTCAAGGTGACTGCCGCCGGCGGCAAGGCAAGCGCCGGCAACATCCCGGCCAAGGGCTCGACGACCGTCAAGGTCAAGGCCAAGGTCAAGGGCAAGAAGGGCAAGAAGGTGACCGTGAAGTTCACCATCAAGGGCAAGGGCGTTTCGGCCAAGGCTACGGCCAAGGTCAAGGTCAAGTAAGTCGACCAAAGCCCAGCATTGGAAAGGGCGGCTCTTCGGAGCCGCCCTTTCTTCTTGTCCGGTGCGAATGTGATCGGCCACCTTCCGGACGTGGCCACGAAGGGAATTGAAGGGTGCGGGGAAGGAGCAATAAAACTGGAAGACTGAATCCGACGGCCTGGCTCAACCTGCTGGCCGGACTCGTTGTAGGTGCCCTCTGCGTGATAGCGCCGGCGAAGTCCATCGCGGCCAACGAGTCGGTTTCGATCAGGACGGGTGTGACCCCGATGAAGGGAAGCCTTTATCGCGAGTACAGGGTTCCCGTTCAGTCCAGCATCGAGGCAACCGTGACCGTTCCCGCAGGCCAAAGTTCGATCCTCCCGCTGAAGCAGACCCTGATCCGTTTCGATACGGACATGACCTTCAATCCCCACAACGACGTCACCCCGGTCTGCCCGGAAAGCCAGGTGGGGCCGCAGAGCAATCTGGCCAGCGGAATCAGCTTCATGGTCGACAAGTGCCCACATTCGGTAATCGGCACCGCGACCAGCCTCATCTATCTCTTCAAACAGACCTCGGCACCACTGTTTGATCCCCAGATGGTGATCTTCAACAACGGCCGCACCCCCGCGGGAAATCCGAGCATCAAGATTTACGCCTACTCAAAGGGGACGGCGACGGGAATCCTGATGCATGGGTCGCTCTTGCCTAACGGAGACATGACCGTGGACGTGCCAGTACTTAGCTATGACTCGGCGGTCGGATCGTTCCTGTTCAACATGCCGGGCACCGGAATGGAAGTACCCGACGAAAGGGAGCCCGACGGCTTCAGGACGATCAAGGGTCAGGATCCCAACTACGTCAAGGCCCGCTGCTCGGATGGCCTGTGGACATCGGGCGCAACCTTCTCGCTCGGCGAGCGTGACCCCGCTACCGGCGCCGACACCGGACCGACCTCCAAGGTCGACGCCCCGGACTTCAACGATCCCTGCGTCGGCCTGCCCGGCAGGGAAAAACTGACCGGAGTCCGGAAACAGTTTCCGGGGTCGGCCCGGCGTGGTAGCCGGCCGGCTTTCCGGGTTACGGTGAAAAACCGTGGCACCGCGACTGCCAGGCGGGTGAAGCTGGTGGCTTCGGGTGGTGCCCGAGGCTCTCGTCGGGTGGCGAACATTCCCCCGGGCGCAACCCGGAACCTGGTCATAAGGCCCCGGATCACTGGCCGGCGGGGTCGCAGGGCGAAGGTGAATATCACCGTCAGGTCCCAGAGGAGCACCGCTCGGTTCAGCGCGAGAGTCAGGGTCCGGTAGCCGGTTCTCGCGGGCGGGGTAAACGTTCCGTAAAGAGAGCAACAATTACCCGTCCGGTGGGTAGTTATTAGTGAGGATGCGTTTCGCCGACGGCGGAGGCTTCCTGTTTCCCCTCGTTCACAACAATCCACAGAGGACCAAATGAGTTTCCTGAAGAAGTTCCTGATCGCACTGGTCGCCCTCCTGATTCCTTTCAGCGCCGCAAGTGCTGCCCAGGCGGCGAATGAATCCGTTACCGCCGACACGTCGCTCACTCCCCGCAGCGGCTCCTTTTACAAGGAGAAGACGGTCGCTTCGAACCTGAAGCTGAACGTCGTGGTGACTCCCGGTGCCGGTCAGGCCACGGCCGATCCGGTCAAGAACGTCAAGGTCACCTTCCCGCAGGGCATGACTTTCCGCCCCGACTCGAAGGTTTGCCCCGACAGCAAGCTTAATTCCCAGTCACCGCTCGGCAGTCCGTCGACGATCGTCAACGCCTGCCAGAGTTCGGTGGTCGGTACCGGTACCGCGACCATCCTGCTCTTCAGGAATGTCACGCTCCTCTGACCGATCCGATCCTGGTCGCCTTCAACGCCGGCAAGACCAACAGTGGTCAGCCGAAGATGAAGATCTACGGTTACTCGAAGGGCACCGGCGTCGGCATCCTGATGACCGGCACCCTGAAGGGCCGCGTCCTGGACATCGCGATTCCGGTCCTCAGCTATGACTCGGCCATCGCCAACTTCAATCTCGAGTTCCCCGGTCCTAGCCGTAACTGGTCTGATATCAGCGTCAGCACGCAGGGTCACAACCCGAACTACGTTCAGGCGCTGTGCTCATCGAGCCCGCTGGTTACCAACGCCGTCTTCGAGCTTGGTACCCGCGATCCGGCGACCGGTGCTGACACCAGCCCGACCACGACCAAGACCGCGCCAACCTCAAACGAAGCCTGCAGTGGCAAAGCCGGAAAGGCCAAGGTTTCGGCCAAGGTCTCGAAAAAGCCGAACGCTGTGAAGAACGGCAAGAAGGGCGCCTTCAAGATCACCGTGAAGAACAGCGGCACGGCCTCGGCCAAGAACGTTGTAATCACCGCTCCCGGTGCGAAGGTCAAGGGTGGCAAGATCGCCCCCGGCAAGTCCAAGACCTACAACGTCAAGGCCAAGGTCAAGGGCAAGAAGGGCAAGAAGGTCACCGTGAAGTTCAAGGTCAAGGGCAACGGCTTCTCCGCCGGAACCAAGGCCAAGGTCAAGGTCAAGTAGACCGGCCAGTACAGAATGATCAAAAGGGGCGGCCTCCGGGCCGTCCCTTTTTGCTTAAGGTTCGCTAAAGATCGCATGATGAGCGCCCAATCGGGTAGCTCAGTGCCATGTCAAAAACAAAGAAGTTCCTGACTGTTGCCCTGGCTCTGATGGTGCCGCTCATGGCAGCCTCCCAGGCCAGCGCCGCAGGTGAGAGCGTTTACTCGAAGACCACCCTCGTTCCCAAGCACGGCAAGTTCAAGCGCCATGCGCGTGTGCCTTCGAAACTGACCATTCAGGCAACCGTGACTCCGGGAGCGACCTCGCTCACCGTCAACCCGACCAAGGCGATCCGGTTCAAGTTCCCCGCCGGATTCACCCTCAAGCCGAACCGAAAGGTCTGCTCGGACAAGAAGCTGAACTCCGGTTCGAGCCTGGGGTCACCGAAGCGGGTCGTGGACAGCTGCCGCAAGGCCGTGGTCGGCACCGGCAGGGCGATGATCTACCTGTCCAAGCAGAAGACCGCGCCGCTGAAGGATCCGATCCTGGTCGCCTTCAACGCCGGCAAGAACCGCAAGGGTCAGCCGAAGCTGAAGATTTACGGTTACTCGAAGGGCACCGGCGTCGGCATCCTGATGAACGCCACCCTGAAGGGGCGGATGCTCAACCTGGCGATTCCGGTCCTGAGCTTCGACTCGGCCGTCGGCCAGTTCAAGCTGCAGCTCCCGGGCCCTACCCTCAAGGCCCCCGATCTCGGACTGACCGTGAAGGGACTCAATCCGAGGTACGTGCTGGGCAGCTGCCCGCACAGCCCGCTCGTGTCGTCAGCCACCTTCTTCCTCGGGGAACGTGACCCGGCAACGGGTCAGGCGACCTCGAAGACGACCAAGGTGAGCTCACCGAAGACCGCCCAGAAGTGCCGGAACGGTCGCTGAGCGAATCTCCCAAGGGTTCCTGACGGAGCCTGACACCACGAAAAGGGGCGGCCTGCGGGTCGCCCCTTTTTTCGGGTTGACGTCAGGAGGAGGAAAACCCCCGGAGAGCTTTCGGGTCCTGGCGAACCGTCAGGTCCTGGCGAGCTTCTTCTCGTCCAGCTCGACGCTCACCGGGCAATGGTCGGAGCCCATCACGTCGTTGTGGATCTCGGCCCCGACGATCGCCTTCTTCAGGCGTTCGGAGGCCAGGAAGTAGTCGATTCTCCAGCCCGCGTTCCTTTCGCGGGCCTTCGACATGTAGGACCACCAGGAGTAGTGGCCGTTGCCCTCGGTGAAGAGACGGAAGGTGTCGACGAATCCGGCATCGAGGAAGTTCTGGAAGCCGCGTCTTTCCTCTTCGGTGAAACCATGCTCGCCGACGTTGGCTTTCGGGTTGGCGAGGTCATCTTCGGTGTGGGCGACGTTCATGTCGCCGCAGACCAGGACCGGCTTCTTCGCGTCCAGCATCTTCATGTGATGGAGCAGGGCCGGATCCCATTGCCTGTCGCGAAGCTTCAGCCTCGAGAGGTCCCGCTTGGCGTTCGGAACGTAGGTAGTGACCAGGAAGAAATTCTCATACTCGGCAGTGATCACCCGGCCTTCCGCATGAGGGTCGCCGTAGGAGTCATTGTGGAGGTTGTATTCCTCGGAGATCTCGGCGGCGAAATCGTTCAGTACCGCGATCGGCTTCTGGCGGGTAAAGATCGCCGTCCCGGAATACCCCTTCTTCTCGGCCGAGTTCCAGTACTCCTCGTAATGAGGGAGATCGATTTCGGCCTGGCCCTGCTCGGCCTTGGTCTCCTGCATGCAGAAGATGTCCGGGTCGTACTTCTTGACGAAGGAGCCGAAGTCACCCTTCTTGATGACGGCGCGGATGCCGTTGACGTTCCAGGAAAATATTCTCATCGTTCGATGCGGCTGAGAGGAGTCGAACCTCCACGTTCTTGCGAACACAGGCACCTGAAGCCTGCGCGTCTACCAGTTCCGCCACAGCCGCGCGGAGGCGAAACTCTACCGGCTTGAGCCGCTCCGGCGCGCTCCGGTTGCGGCCCGGCTCGAAGCGTTCGGGCAGCGTCATCGCGGGCCTCCCCTGACCGTCGATCCGGCCCCGAATTGTTAGAATGCCCGCCACGCGCCGCTATCGTCCAGGGGTCTAGGACGCCGGATTCTCAGTCCGGAAACCGGGGTTCGAATCCCCGTAGCGGTACTCCCCGCCCTCGATTTGCCTTAGCCATCCAATCCGGTTTTACTGATTACCCGCGGAGACCCGGTTGTGCCCGCGGCCGCTCGGTCAGGGGGTGACGATGTTGAACCAGAACTCGAAATCGTCCAGCAGACCGATCAGGTCGTGGAGCGCCTTTTCGTCTCCTTCGATCTTTGCCCGGCCGTCGGCTATCTGATCGGCTAGCGGCGCCGTGCCGAGGATCACGTCGTTGAGGTCGGAGCGGTTGATGGTCACCGTGGCATCCGCATCCTCTGAAGCTCCACGACGGTGGCTCAGCGCGCCGTTTCGAAGCATCAGCGTCCAAGACTCGTCCAGGTCGGGCAGCACACAGCCGAGGGTGATCCGCCGGTCGCCCGCCTCCTGTCCGTTCAATCTCATCGCCAGGTAGTCGAAGAAAAGGGTCAGCTCCATCGAACGGACGATGTCCGGTCCTGCCGTCCGGGGAGTCGGCAGCTCCTGCACGCCCTTGCGCAACTCGCTCGCCGCCGTCAGGTAGAAGTTGCGCCAGGGTCCGGATTCGGATTGGTAGCCGAGCTGCTCGAGGGCGTCCGCCTGCAGCTCGCGAGCCTCTTTGTTCTCCGGGTCGGCGAAGACGATGTGATTGACGACCTCGGCCACCCAGCGGTAGTCACCGAGATCGAACGCTCCCCTTGCCTTTTCCAGTGCCGCGTCCGCTCCTCCCATGATGTCGACGTAGCGTCCGGCAGCCTCCTCGGGTGGCAGGGCGTGCAGGGTCGCCGGGTTGCCGTCGAACCAGCCGAGGTAGTTGACGTATGTGGCTTTGACGTTGTGGTTGAGGCTCCCGTAGTAGCCGCGCATCGCCCAGTGGCGACCAAGCTCCGGGGGGAACTCGACCTGCTCGGCGATCTCTGACGGGGTCAGACCATGGTTTGCCAGACGCAGGGTTTCGTCGTTGATGAAGCGGTAACCGTCCCGTCCCATACCCAGTAGTTCCAACACCCTCTCCCGGCCCCAGGCGGGCCAGTGATGCATCCCGTACATCACTTCCGCCCTGTCGCCCCAAAGGTCGATCGTCTGGTCGAGGTACTTGGACCAGGCGAGCGGATCCCGGATCTTGGTGCCCCGAATCGAATATGTGTTGTGAAGGGTGTGGCAGCAATTCTCCGCGGCGGTGACTGCCTTGAACTGCTCAATGAGCCAATGCATCTCCGCCGGCGCTTCGCTGTCAGGAGCGAGCATGAATTCGAAGTCGAGGCCGGCGATGTTCATCCTCTGTCCGGTTTCGGTGACGATGTCGGTGGGAGGGATCAGGCTGACCGTGCCCGAGGAGGTGGTCACGCCCAGGCCGGCACCAACCTGACCCCTGTCATCGGCCGGCAGCAGGTTCCCGTACATATAGCTGGCTCGGCGGCTCATCACGTTGCCCGCAAGCACATTCTCGGCGACGGCGGCCTCGAGGAATCCCTCTGGAGTGACGATCTTGACCTTGCCCGCCTCCACGTCGGCCTCGTCGACGATGCCCCGCACGCCGCCGAAATGGTCGAGGTGGCTGTGAGAAAAGACAACCGCAACAATTGGCTTGTGAGGCCTGTGCTCGTAGTAGAGATCAAGCGCCGCCTTCGCGGTCTCGGTCGATATCAGCGGATCGAAGACGACCAGCCCGTCGGGGCCCTCTGCGAAGGTGATGTTTGAAAGGTCGAGGGTCCGCACCTGGTAGAGGCCCGGAACCACTTCGTAAATACCGCCCTGAACGACCAGCCGGCTCTGCCGCCAGAGGCTCGGGTTGACGGTGGGTGGCGCTTCCTCGTGCTCATGGATGAATTCGAAGCGCGAAAGATCCCAGACCAGGCCGCCGTCTTCGCCGGTTACCCGTCCGTGGTCGGGGAGTGGAGCCAGCAGGCCGCGACCCGCTTCGTCGAAGTCGCGTCTGTCCTCGAAGTTGAGGTTCGAGGCGAGCGCTTCATTTGCCGCCCTGGTCGCTTCAGTGGCGTCAGTTCGGCCCTGATCGTCCCTCGCTGCGCTCCCGCTCATGTGTAGCTCCTTCCTCTTTTTCTTGGCTGCGAACTCAGCGTACAGTTCTGTCCTTTTCGGAAAGAAAGGGGACTAGTGCTGGCGGGCTCGCTGGTTGCACGGGAGAATCAGGTGGTGGCTATCGGAATGACCCGACGTGAACTGGGCAGGGCGACGGTTGCCGGCCTGGCGCTGGCCGGCTTCGGCGGGGCGATCGGGATTTCCGGTTGTGGCTCGGATGATTCTTCCGGGGTGGCCGGTGAGGGACCGGCTGGTTTGGATTTGGATCAGCGTCAAGAGGTGATCGACCGGCTCGCTGAGATGCGGGTGCCGAAGCCGGTTGATTTCATCCGGACCGACTGGTCGCATGATCCGCTGGCGTTTTGTTCCTACTCGTATCTGGCCCCGACTCGGTATGGGTCGGAGATCCGCCGGATGCTGGCCGAGCCGGTCGGCCGTATCGCCTTCGCCGGGGAAGCGACCGCGAAGATTCCGGCCACCGTCCACGGGGCGATCCAGGCCGGCAGGGACGCGGCAAAGTACGCGGCCGGGCAGCTTGCGCCAGGGGCCCGGGTCGCGGTGGTTGGAGCCGGTGCTGCCGGGCTTTCCTGTGCCGGTGAACTCGCGCGTCAGGGTCTGGAGCCTGTGCTCCTCGAAGCTTCCGACCGGGTCGGCGGTCGCGTTCGCGAGGCCGACCTGGACGGCTCCCCGGTCGAGCTCGGCGCCTCCTGGATCCACGGCGTGGACGGCAATCCGCTGACCGGGCTTGCCGGCGAGGCCGGGATCGGTCTCCACCCGTTCAGCTACCAACTCGACTTCCCGGTTCCCGGGCAGAAACCCCTGGGTGTATCGGGGGAGCACCGCTACTGGCAGGCGGTCAATTCATTCGGGCCGGGATCGGCCCGGTATCCCGACCTTCCCCTTGAGGCGATCCTGCCGAGGCGGCGCGGACCCGGACTCGAGTGGGCGATCCAGAACGAGGTCGCCCAGGAATACGGAGCAGACCCGGACCAGCTTGCCGCGCTCGCAACCTGGGAAGGGAACTGGCTGGGCGGAGGCGACGTGCTTCTGGACGGGTCCTATTCGAAAGTGGTCGCCCGACTTTCCGGCGATGCGGAAGTCCGATTCGGCTTCAAGGTCCGCAAGGTCAGTCAGCGGAGAGGTGAGGTGCGGATCGCTGGTGGGGTGGACGCCGATCGGGAGGAGGTTGCGGCGGAGGCGGTCGTGATCACGGTCCCGATCGGTGCGCTCAAGGCAGGCGCGATCGAATTCGATCCCCGCCTGCCCGCAGGGAGCAGGACCGCGATCAGTCAGCTCGGAGCCGGCCTGCTCGACAAGGTCTGGCTGGCCTTCGACCAGCCCTTCTGGCCGGAGGGGGCGGAGGGTTTCAGCTGGATCGACCCCCGGAAGCCGGGGCGTTGGGGTAGCTGGGTAAACGCAGTGCCGGTGACCGGCAAGCCGTTCCTTATGACTCTGGCGGGCGGGCACGACGCCCACCGCCTGGCGGGCAGGAGCGACCTGGAGGTTGTGGGCAGCGCTATGGCCGCGCTCGAGGCCATGTTCGGCTAGCCGGAGGCCTATTTCGAGTCGAGCCCGGCGTCCTGGCCGGGTTCGTGAATCGGTTCTCCCTCTTCGTCGATCGGGTTCTCGAACGGCTCCGGCTTCTGGTGGCTGTCGGCTTCGCGCTTTGCCTTGCGGATCTCCAGCACGACCGGGATCACGGAGAGAGCGACCACCAGGATCAGGATGAACTCGATGTTGTTCTTTACGAACTCGATCTGGCCGAGGAAATAGCCGAGGGTGGTGACGCCGGCGCCCCAAAGAATGCCGCCGATGATGTCGTAGGTGAGGAAGGTCCGGTAATGCATCTGCGAGGTGCCGGCCATGACCGGAACGAAGGCGCGAACGATCGGGACGAAGCGGGCCAGGATGATCGCCCGGGGGCCGTGCTTTTCGAAAAAGGCGGCGGTCTGGTCGACGTATTCGCGCTTGAAGAAACGGCTGTCGGGACGATTGAACAGTGGCGGCCCGAACCTACGGCCGATCCAGTAGCCGGTCTGGTCACCGGCTATAGCGGCGATCGGGATCGTGACCAGGAGCACCCAGATGTCGGGCAGCACATCATTGGCGGAAAGCAGGCCGGCCGTGAACAGGAGAGAGTCGCCGGGAAGGAAGAAGCCGACCATCAGTCCCGACTCCATGAAGACGATCGCCAGCACGCCGAGCATGCCGAATGTCCGGATCAGCGAATCCGGGTCCAGCCAGCTGGGGCCGACCGCGAGGGGCAGCCTTTCTATGAAGTGAGAGAAAAAGTCCATGGAGTGGAGGCCGAATCCGGCATCTTGACAGGTCACGCCGCGGCAGGACGCTCTATCATCGCCTTTGAAGTCGGTCGCACCCCTTCAGCGGGGTCAGGGAATCCGGTCGAAATCCGGAACTGACGCGCAGCGGTAGGGACGTCCTTGAAGGCACATGGCCACTGGACCAAAGGTCTGGGAAGGCTGCCTCCTCGCAAACGTCCGAGTCCGAAGACCTGCCGGCTTTGCGCTCACTCAGGTGAACGCACCGAAAAAGCGGTCTCGCGTAAGGCCGCCGGACAAAAGGAACGCATGACCAATCGAATTACCTCACCCGCCGTCGGGCTGCTGCTCGGGCTGGTCCTCCTGCTCGGTCTAAGCAGCCAGCAGGCCCATGCCGGGACGAAGGTTCCCGTGCATCTGCGGATTGTCACCTTCAAGGGCAAGATCGTCTTCGATCGGACGGTAAGGACAGGCACCGCGAAGGTCAAGCCAAACGACGACTGTCTCGGGGGGCGCACCGGCCCGGCCCGGACCGTGGCCGGAGCGACCGGCATCGGGCTGCTCGCACAGGCATCGATGCAGTACTCCGCGCTGAAGCCGTTGACGATCGCCGACAGCGATTATGGCTTCGGGGTCTGCGGGATCGGCGGCATAGCCGCCCAGGGCAAACAGTGGTGGTCGCTCTACAACAACTTCAAGTCAGCGCCGACTGGTGCGGAAGGTCTGAAGCTGAAGAAGGGTGACTCAGTTCTGTTCTACCTGGCGAAGACCTACGAGCAACTGAACCCGGATCTGCTCTACCTGAACACCCCGGCCAAAGTCAGGAAGGGTGTGACCGTCAAGTCCCGGGTAATGAGCTTTGACTCCGCCGGCAAGAAGTCGCCGGTCGAGGGGGCGAAGATCACCGGTGGGGCCAGCGATGTCTACACCGACCCGCAGGGTTACGCCAGGGTCAAGATCACCGGCAAGACCCGGATGGTCGCCCGCAAGAGCGGACTGATCCCCTCCAACCGGGTGTACGTCTCGATCAGGAAGTAATCGGGGCCGATGATGCTCGCAGCCATCAGCCGACGGACCGGGGGGAGTTTCGCCCCGGCCGTCGGCATGGCGGCTGTGCTTCTGGCAAGCCTCCTGGTGGCTGGCTGCGGGCTCGGCCCCGGCAAGGACACAGGCGAGGCCAGCCTGCTGGTCACCCGTGACTACGGGTCCGAATTGCTCATCGACAAGCCGGACCTGCCGGTGAACGAGTCGAGTAACGCGATGCGCATCCTCGACGAAAACGGCGATCTGGATACCCGCTATGGCGGCGAATTCGTCCAGTCGGTGAACGGGCTCTCCGGCGACCAGGACGGCGGCCGCAGCTACGACTGGTTCTTCGCGGTGAACGGGATCGTCGCCGAGCGCGGCTCGGCCCAATTCCAGGTGACCGGTGGCGACCAGGTCTGGTGGGATTACCGCGACTGGACCGATGCAATGGAAGTCGGCGCCGTGGTCGGTCAATACCCGGCGCCCTTCTCGACCGGTTACGACAACCGTCATTGGGGGGTCGAAGTTGACTGCCTCGGTGGCGAGACGGCCTGCGCCATGGTCCGCAACCAGCTTGAGGGTGACGGGGTGACGCTGAAAGACACTGGCGAGAACATGAAGCTCACGGTCGGCACCTGGGATCACCTGAAGGAAACTCCGGAAGGCCGGCGGCTCGAAAAGGGACCGCAGAGCAGCGGGGTCTTCGCCGAATTCGGCGTGAAGTCACTGCTCGGCCTCGACGTTGAAGCAAAGGTCCGGCATCTTTACACCGGTGATGCCGGACTCCTGGCGGCGATGCGCAAGGGCGACGATCCCCCGGTCTGGCTGGTTACGGGCTTGACGGACAAGGGTGTCCAGATGGCTGCGGCGGCTCTCAACCCGAAAGACCTTGAAAGGCGATACGCGGCGGTGGTCAGCGATGGCCGGGTTTCCTCGCTGCCCGTACCCTGAAGGGCCGACCATGAAGAAGCTCTCACCAATCGCCTATGTGCCCCGGCGGGAAACCGTTCAGAGCGCCTCGCTGGCTCCGGTCGCGCTCTATCTCGGCTCCTACCTGCTGGTCAGCTTTTTCTCTTCCGATCCGCTGGTGCTGATCGCCGCCACGGCCGGAGCCGCCCTGGCTGGCTACGGATGCGGTGCCGGCAAGGCCGTCCGCTTTTCCCTGAGGCTCGGGGCCTTTCTCGCGGTGAGCATGGTGATCATCAACGCCCTGGTCACCGGCCGCGGGGCGACGGTGCTGGCCCGGCTCGGTGACTGGCCGCTGCTCGGTCAGGTCGACGTGACCGCGGAGGCGATCGCGGCCGGCGGCGTGATCGCCCTGCGGGTTCTCGGGACGATGGTGGTGATCGGAGTCTGGTCGGCCTGCGTCGACCCGGACCGGATCCTGCAGGCGGTACATGGGGTGGCCCGTCGCTCGGCCCTCACAGCGACCCTGATCTCGCGGCTGGTCCCGCTGGCCGCCACCGATTACGCCCGGATCGGCGAAGCGGCCGAGCTTCGTGGCCCGGCGGCCAGCCCGGTCGGCAGGGGGGCGATGGCGCATCGCCTGCTGGCCGGATCGCTGGACCGGGCGGTCGATGTGGCAGCGACCCTCGAGCTTCGCGGCTACGGCATCTCGGGCGGGTCGGTCCGCTTCCGCCCGGTTTCCTCGCGCTTCGACCGGCGATTCTGGATCACCGGTTCCATCCTTACTCTCATCGCCCTGTTCGAACTTCTGGCCGGCTCCGGCCGGTTCGAGACCTATCCGGAGATCAGCTATTCAATGGGCGTCGAGGCCCCGCTTGCTGCCGTTGCGTTTCTGTCAGGCGGATTCGTGACCTGGCGCCGGGGCGGAAGGGGGAACCAAAGGTGAACCCGACAACCGCACAGCCGGCAACCGATCGTCGGTCGTCACTCGCCCTCGAATTCGAAGGTCTCGGATATCGCTACTCGGGGGCCGACACCATGGCGCTCGAGGATGTCTACCTGGCGATCGAGCCGGGCGAGTTCATCGTCCTCGCCGGAGGGTCCGGTTCCGGCAAGACTTCGCTGCTCAGGGCCGGTTGCGGGCTCATTCCCCATTTTCACGGGGGCGAGATCTCCGGTTCCGCGCGGATCGGTGGCAGGTCGACGCTCGAAAGCGGCCCGGGGGAGCTGGCCGATCTGGTCGGCTATGTGGCGCAGGATCCTGAAACCCAGATCGTCTCGACCACGGTCGCGGCCGAGCTTGACCTGCCGCTCCGCTTCCGCGGGGACCATCCCGCCGAAAGGGCGCGGGCGGTCGAGGAGGTCGCGCTGGCGCTGGGAATTCCCCATCTCTTGCCCCGTACCGTGGTCACGCTCTCCGGCGGCGAGCTCCAGCGGGTCGCCCTCGCCGTGGCACTGGTCACCAGGCCGCCACTGATCCTGCTCGACGAGCCCACTTCCCAGCTCGATCCCGTCTCGGGTGACGAGCTGATCTGGCTGCTTCGCCGGCTGAACGAGGAGTGGGGGGTAGCCGTGGTGCTGGCCGAGCACCGGCTCGAGCGCTGCCTGGCCGCGGCCGATCGGGTTATCGCCATGGACGGCGGCCGGATCGGATTCGACGGGGCACCCCGTGAATTTCTCGCCTGGGCGGTCGCCCGGAAACCCGAACTGGCGACACCCTCGGCCCTGATGTTTGCCGGGGCCGGCATCGAACCGCTTCCGGTCGGGGTCCGCGACGCCCGCCAAATCCTGCGAAACCGCCATCCCCAGGCGGAAACTCCTCACGCCGAATCTTCCGGGAGCGATCACCCACCGAACCGGTGGGCAAACGCCCCCGGAACCGGTGTGAGGGGGCCGGGATCGGGGGAAGGAACCGTGCTCGAGGCGAAACGGCTCTGGGTCGAGCTGGATCCCGGTGATGGCCCGGTCGACGTGCTGCGGGGAATCGACCTCGAAGTGCTCCCCGGGGAGAAGGTCGCCCTGATGGGCAGAAACGGAGCGGGCAAGTCCACCCTGCTGAGAGCGGCGGCGGGTCTGGTCGAACCGGTTTCGGGCAAGGTCGGGACCCCCGGAGGGATTGCTTTGCTGACCCAGAACCCCGGCGACTTTCTGGTCCGCGAGCGGATCGGCGACGAGATTTCCGGACCGGCCGGTGAAGCGGCTCTGCGGGCGGTCGGACTCGATATCTCGCCGGATCGTGATCCTCGCGATCTCTCCGGTGGGGAGCGGCAGCGGCTGGCCCTGGCGATTGCCCTGGCCGGGCGGATGGAAGGCGAGGCGCTGCCCGGACTGGTCTGCCTGGACGAGCCGACCCGGGGCATGGACCGGGGCCTGAAGGGACATCTGACCGAGCTGGCCGAGCGGCTGGCCGGGCAGGGAGCCGCGGTGGTGATCTCCACTCACGATGTGGAGTTCGCAGTCTCCTTCGCCGACCGGGTGATCCTGCTCGGCGACGGTGAGGTGATCGCCGACGCCGGCATGCCCACCGTTCTCAGCGGCGGCTGGTACTTCGCTTCCGAGCCGGCGAGGGTGCTCGACCGGTCCGGCCTCGTCTCGATCTCCCAGGGGGTCGAGTTCCTGGAGGCCGGGGAATGAGCTGGCAATTGATCAGCGTCATCGTGCTGCTGGTTTCACTCGGTGCCGGCATGCTCTGGTACGAGCGTTCGCGGCCGCCGTCGCAGATCGTGGCGCTGGTCGCGGTGCTGGCGGCGCTGGCGGTGGCCGGCCGGATCGTGCTGGCTCCGATCCCCAACGTGGTCGCGACCACCGACATCGTGATCATCGCCGGTTACGTGCTCGGGCCCGCGCCTGGTTTCGCGGTCGGTGCGCTCGGCGGGCTGGTCTCCAACTTCTGGCTCGGTCAGGGCGTCTGGACTCCCTGGCAGATGGTTGCCTGGGGAATGTGCGGGATCGGGGGCGCGGCCTTCTTCCAGCTGACCCGCGGCAGGGTCAACCGATGGAGCCTTGCCGCGTTCTGCGGAGTGGCCGGACTGGTTTTCGGGGCCTGGATGAATCTTGAGACGATGGTCAGTTTCGGGGGTGAGATGTCGCTGGACCGGTACCTTGCACTCGAGGTTCGGGCAATTCCCTTCGACATCGCGCACATGACCGGAAACATCATCTTCGCCCTGGCCGCCGGGCCGGCCATGGTGGCTGCGCTTTCCCGCTTCCGGGAACGCTTCCAGTGGCGCCGGGCCGATCCGGAACGCTCAGGCACCGGTGGTTCAGGTTCTCCGTTCACCGGAGCCGCTGGAGCGACGATGATCGCGCTGGCCGCGCTGCTGTTCGCGTTCGCCGGCGGCCCCGCGTCAAGAGCCGAGGCTGCCTACACGGGACAGGCCACCCGGGCTGCGACCTGGCTCAAGACCCAGCAGAACACCGACGGCGGCTTCTCCTCGATCCCCGGGTCCACCTCGTCGGTCAACATCACGACCCGGGCCATGTTCGCCCTGGCTGCGACCGGTACCAATCCGCTGGACGTGAAGACCAACGCGACCCCTTACGGCTATCTGGTCAACCACCGCAAACAGATCACCGATGCCAGCGACATCGCCCTGACCATCCTCGCGATGAAAACGGTCGGGCAAAATCCCCGGGACTTCAAGGGCAGGAACCTGATCGAGGCGCTTCGTAACCGGCGCGGCAACGGTTCCTTCGGCAATGACGTGAACGTGACCGCCTTCGCCGTGCTCGCCTTCCGCTCGGTCGGCGGCAAGAAGGACGCCAAGTATTCACTCAAGTGGCTCTACAAGGCCCAGAACGATAATGGCGGCTGGGGGATTTCGAAGGGCAGCAACAGCGACGCCGACTCGACCGGCGCTTCGCTGATGGCGATCACCGGAAAGAAGGCTGCCAACCGGGCGATCGACTTTCTCGACGGCATCCAGAAGAAATCCGGCGGTTTCGAAAACAGCGGCAACGTAAACGCCCAGTCGACCGGCCTGGTGATGCAGGGTCTGGTTGCGCAGGGAAAGGGCGTGAACTACCTGAAGAAGAACGGCAATTCGGCCGCCGATTACCTGCTTTCCGTCCAGCAGGAAGACGGCAGCATCTATTACGCCAAGGACAACGACACAACCAGGGTCTGGGTTACCGCCGACGGCACCACCGCCCTGGCCGGCAAGCCGCTGCCGATCACCGCGCCCGTCCGCGAAAAGGACACGAACCCGGGCAACAATTCGGGCGGGGCCACGCCCGGCACCGGTGGAACTTCAACCGGCGGCACCTCGACCGGAGGGACGACCCTTCCGGCAGGCTCGCTGGCCGGCTCGACTCCCGCTCCTTCGACCGGGGTTGGTGGGAACTCGGGAGTCGTGGGTGACGGCAATTCGGGAAACGACGGTTCGGGGAACAACGGTTCAGGCAACGGCGGACAGGGAACCGGCAATGGCGACAACTCGACCGGAACGTCGACCACCACCGTCCCGCCGACCGACACAACCTTCCCGTTGGTTCCGGAAGCTCCGAGTGACGCGGTGCTGGCCGCCTCGGAGGCCGGGCCGCAACCTTCGCCCCTGGTTGCGATCCTGATCGCGCTGGGTGTGAGCGGCGTCCTTTGCGGGGGCACGATCCTGCTCGGCCGGCGGTTCCGTTGGTAGGCCGCGGCGAATCACTCGAAGCGATCGCCGGATCGCATTTCGAGGTGGTGGTTATCGGTGGCGGCATCACCGGGGCCGGGGTTGCCCTGGACGCAGCGTCCCGGGGGTACTCGGTCGCTCTCCTGGAGGGTCGGGACTACGCGATCGGCACCTCCTCGCGGTCCTCGAAAATGGTTCACGGCGGTTTGCGCTATCTCGAGAACTTCGACGTCGGTCTGGTCCGGGAAGCCCTGCTGGAACGGCAACTGATGGTCGAGCTGGCTCCGCATCTGGTCTATCCGACCCCTTTTCTGGTCCCGACTTTCGGCGAGGAAAAGCCTGACCGCAAGCTCGGTCTCGGGCTGAACGCCTACGACGTTCTGGCCGGCGCGACCGGCGGGCGCAACCGGCGGGAGCGGCGCTGGCGGAGGCGCCCGGCCGAGGCAGAGGAATCATGGTCACCGGACCGGCATCGCACGATAGACCGGGAGGAGTTGCTCGACCTGGTCCCGGCGCTGGAGAAGCGCGACCCCGAATCCGCTTACCTCTTCTATGACTGCCAGACCGACGACGCGAGACTCGTGCTGACCGTGCTCGGTGAGGCCCAGCGTTTCGGCGCGGTCTGCCTCAACGGGGCGAGGGTGGACCGGGTACTGGAGAAAAACGGAAAGGCGAGGCAGGTTCAGTTCACCGATCGGGCATCGGACGAGACGGTGATGGTCGAAGCCGACAACATCGTCAACGCGACCGGAGTCTGGGCCGACCGGATCCGTCCCGGGGAGATCGAAAGGGAGGAAGACATCCCGCGGATCGCTCCGAGCCGGGGCGCCCACCTGCTGTTCTCGGCCGACGATGTCGACATGGGCAAGGCCGCCTGCATCGTCCCGGCCGGGGAGGGTCGCCGGATCTTCGCTCTGCCCTGGTATGGCCGGACCCTGGTCGGAACCACCGATGTCGACCATGACGGCGGCATCGAAGAGGTCGCGGCGACCGAAGACGACATCGAATACCTGATGAACGCGCTGAACGAGTTCATGGATCTTTCCCTGACCGATTCGGACGTCGTCGGCGCATACGCCGGGGTACGGCCGCTGATCAGCACCGGCGACCCGCGCAAGTCAGTCGACATCTCCCGCCAGGCCGAGCTTTACGAGACTTCCTCCGGAATGCTGACGATCACCGGCGGCAAGCTGACCACCTGGCGGCGGATGGCGAAGCAGACGGTGGACCGCATCGTGTTGAGAGCCGGGCGCGAAGCACGCTGCCAGACCGCCGAGATACCGCTCGGCATGGAAATCGACCCGGCCGAGCTGAACGCCCCCGAAGGGGTGGGCAAGGATTCCCTGGCCCAGCTCGCCTTCCGTTACGGCCACGCTGCCCGCTCGGTCGTCAGGCTGGCCGAAGCGGACCCGGAGATGGCGAAACCGATCGTCGAGGGCATGCCGGATCTGATGGCGGAGGTTCAGATCGCGATCGAATTCGAGCAGGCCCGCTCGATTGCCGACGTGCTGCTGCGCCGGACCAGGCTCGGCCTGACCGCTGCCTCGAGCCTCGCCACCGCCGAATCGGTCGAGCCTCTGACTGCGGTGATGGCCCGGGCGCTCGGCTGGGGTGACATCGAGAAAAGGCGCCAGATAGACGAGTGGCTGCACACTCTCAGGGCGGAAGGTCTCAATCCGGCCGGAACCTGATCCGCCAGACTCAATAACCTTGCGGCATGGAACTTTTCATTGACACCGGTGCCGTTTCCGAGGTCGAGGAGATTGCCGCCTGGGGCGTACTAAGTGGCGCCACCACCAATCCCTCCCTGCTCGCCAAGGAAGACGGTGAACCCGGTGACATCATCCGCAAGATCGCGGACCTGGTCAACGGCCCGACTTCGGCCGAAGTCGTATCCCCCGACGCCGAGGGGATGATCGCCGAGGGCCAGGCCCTGCGCAAACTCCACGAGCACGTGACCGTCAAGGTCCCGTTCGGCCCGGAAGGCCTGAAGGCAACCCGGGCGCTTACCGACGACGGGGCGATGGTCAACATGACCCTCGTCTTTTCACCGAACCAGGCTTTGCTCGCCGCCTCGGCCGGGGCGACCTTCGTCTCCTGCTTCATGGGCCGGCTGGACGACATTTCGGTCGATTCAGCCAAAGTGCTGGAGGAGATCGTTGACGTGCTGCGAGCCCGGGATCTCGATTCCAAGGTGCTGGCCGCATCGATCCGTCATCCCGAGCACATGGTCGTCGCCGCTTCGCTGGGCTGTGACATCGCCACCGTGCCGGCCAAGGTCTTCCACCAGATGCTCAACCATCCGCTGACCACCGAGGGCGCCGCCAAGTTCGAAGAGGACTGGAAGAGCCGCCCCGAGTTCGGCGAGTGGCTGAGCGGCCTGGTCGCCGCCGACAAGGGCTGACATGTCCGATCTGAAATCGAAGTCGCTGGCCGAGCTTCACGAGCTGGCCGGCAAAGCAGGCATCGAGAAGTTCCGGCTGCTCCGTCGCGACGAGCTGATCGAGAAGCTGGGTGACGGTGACCGCGAAGCTGACAAGCCTGAATCCGCCGCTTCCGATCGATCCGAAGGCGGCTCGCGCCGCCGCCGTGGCGACCGTGATCGTGGCCGCCGGGGGGACCGCGAGCGTCGCGGCAACCGGGATCGGGACCGGCAGTCGGAGAAAAAGGATGAAGGCAGCGGCGATACCGCAGCGGAGGCTGAAACTGACCGCGGTGCCGAGCCCGAACTGTCCGAAATCACCGGCGTGCTCGATGTGCTGCCGCGTGGCAGCGGCATCATCCGGGCCGAGGACGGCCCCTCGGCCGGTATCTACGTTTCACCCGCCCAGATCCGTCGCTGCGAGCTTCGCTCCGGCGACGAGGTGAGCGGACCGGTCAGGCCCGCCCGCCGCGGCGAGCGCCGGCCGTCGCTGGTCAGGGTCGAGAAGGTGAACGGCGAGCCGCCGGTCGACGAGCGCTCTCCGCGCTTCGAGAGCCTGACCCCGGTTGCCCCTCATCGCCATATGCCGCTGAGCGGCGAGGCCGATGACATCCTCGCCCGTTCGGTCGATCTGCTCGCCCCGCTGGCCTTCGGGCAGCGGGTGCTGGTCGAGGCGCAGCCCCGTTCCGGCCGGACCAGCTTCCTCAGGTCGCTGGCCAAGGCGATCGCTCGCGGCGCCGGTGACGATGCGGAGATCATCGTGCTGCTGATCGACGAGCGCCCGGAAGAGGTGACCGCCTGGTCGCGTGAGGTGCCGGAGGTGGAGATTGCCGCCGCGCCCGCCGATCTCGGCGCCCACGAGCAGGTCCGGACCGCCGAGCGGATCCTGGCCAAGGTAAAGCGCCAGGCCGAGGCTGGCGGCGATGTCGTGATCATCGTTGACTCGCTGACCAGGCTTGGCAACGCCTACGGTGACCCGGGAGCTGTGAAACCGTTCTTCGGGGCCGGTCGCGAACTCGAGGAAGAAGGTGCCGGTTCGATCACCGTGATTGCCACCGCCCTCTGGGGTTCGCCCGGTGACCAGGACGTGATGGACGCGGTCCACACCACCGAGAACTCGACCATCCGGCTCGATGCCGGCCTCGCCGCCTCCGGGGTGGAGCCTTCGCTCGACGTCACCGCCTGCGCGGTTTCCGGCCAGGAGTCGGTGCTGGACAAGGATCAGGTTGACGCGGTGCGGCGGCTCAGGGCCGAACTCAAGGACATGGAGCCGGTTCCGGCGGCCAATCGACTGGCCGAGCTGATCAAGGGCTCGCGGTCAAACGAGGAACTGCTGAAGAAGCTCTAGCTCAGCGGCGGAAGGCGACGCGGCGCCAACTCGGCTCTTTGGCCAGCTCGATCATTTCCGGGCTGCGATCGGGCTGAACGTAGCCGAAGGACTGGCGGCCTTCGTCGAAGACGATGTCGAGTTCGCCTTCCTTGACCCGCTGGTCGAGCCAGGCGCCGCGGAAAACTAGGCGCCGCAGCCAGTGGACGAAGCTCTGGTTGCCGGGCCCAGTCAGGTCTTCCCAGTTGTGGGTGACGTGCATGCCTAGTTCCGAGCTGGGCTCTTCGATCTCGCCGGAAACGGCGAGATGGAGCAGGTCGTTGAGTTCGGCGAAGGTCAGGCCGGGGGTCACGAAACCGAGCCGCACTGCGGCCTGTTCGACTCTCTGGCTGAAGTCCCGTTCGTTAAACGAGAACCTGAGATTGCCGTACTCGAGCACATAGTCAGTGCCCGACTCGTAGTTTCCTCTGCGGGTCTTTTTGCTTTCCACGGTTGAAGCCTTGAGCACCCGCGGCATGGTCCTTGGGCGCCCGGGCATCATGCCTTGAGGCTGCCTTTAGGGACTTGGCGCCGCCGCCTCTGAACGGGCGGTTGCACCCCGAAAGACTCGTTGCAGCGCCAATCCGGTTCAGCGGGGGAGAGTTTGGTGTGCCCGGGCCTTAGTGGGGCATGGCTATTGGCGCGGATATCACGGGGATGGCGAGGCGGTTCCGGCGGCTGGAGCGGCGGCAGGTTCACGGGTTTGAGGTGGTGGTCGCTGCCGGGCCGCTTTCCCGTTTGCTCGGGCTGGCCTTGCTTGACCGGCATCGGGCCCCGGAAGGATTGCTCATTCCGCGGTGTCGTTCGGTTCATACCTACGGGATGCGCTTTCCGCTGGATCTGCTTTTCCTCGGGCCGGACTGCCAGCCGCTGATCGCTGTGCGGGAGGTCGGTCCTGGACATCGGGTCCGGGTGCCGGAGGCCGACTCGGTGCTTGAGCTTCCCTCGGACTGGGATGTCGAGAAATGGGACCGATCCGTGACGGGGGAAGCCGATGCTGCCTCAGCGTGACGAAACTGCCCGGATCGTGGTCTGCGAGGACGACGAGGCGACCCTCGAGCTGCTCTGCGATCACCTGACCGCCGACCGTTTCGGGGTGTTGGCCGCGCCGACCGCCGCTGACGCCATGCGCCTCTGCCTTTATGGCGAGCCGGATCTGCTGTTGCTTGATCTCGGCCTGCCGGATGCCGGTGGTATCGATCTGCTGCGGGAGATCCGGAACCCGGACCGGAGCACAAACCGGATCGACCCCGGCCTCGGCGTGATCATCGTCAGCGGCCGCAGCAGCGAACGCGACCGGATCAGAGGGCTGGGTGAAGGGGCAGACGACTACGTGCTCAAACCCTTCAGCTACGGAGAGCTGCTGGCGAGGATCAACTCGGTCCTGCGTCGTCGAAGCAAGAGCCATCCGCTGCTCCAGGTCGGGGATATCCAGATCAACGACGTCGAGCACACGGTCAGGGTCGGTGGTCGGCATATCCGTCTCTCAATGAAGGAGTACGCCCTGCTCAAGGTTCTGGCCGGGGAACCGTCGCGGGTCTTCTCCAAGGAGGAACTCCTGCGGGAAGTCTGGGGGTACCGCTCGGCCGGACACACCCGGACCCTCGAGGCGCATTGCAGTCGCCTGCGGAAGAAACTCGACTCCGAGCACGGTCGTTACGTGGTCAACTGCTGGGGCGTCGGATACAGGTTGGTGGGACCGTGAGGACCGAGCTGACGAACCTGTTGCCCCTGCTGGTCGCGCTGCTACTGGTCGCGGCGAGGGAAGCCTGGTACGCCCACCGGCGGCACTTGGTCAACCGGGCTCTCCACGAAGCGAGGCGACCGCTGCAGGCGATCGCACTCGCGTTGCCGGCCGGGCCGGGACGGATGACCCCGGCACTGCCGGTCTGGCAGGCGATCCGGGCGCTCGGTGAAGTCGACCGGCAGGTAAACGGCGGGGCGCCCGACCAGATCCGGCCGGAGCCGATTGCCTGTCGGCTGATGACCGAAGCCTGCGTGCGGCGCTGGCAGTCAAGGGCCCGGATGGCCGGCGGAGGGATCGAAATGCGCTGGACCGGGCCCGAAGCCCTGGTTACCGGAGACCCGGCGGTGCTTTCCGGGGCGATCGAGAACCTGATCGTCAACGCGATCGAACACGGCGGGCCGCGGATCATGGTCAGGGTGCTGGTGATCGGCCGTCGGCTCAGGATCGAAGTCACTGACGACGGTCAGGAAAAGCGGAGCCCGGACCGATACGGAAACCCGTCCGAGGTGATGGCGAAGTTGAGAGGCAGCCAGCGTCACGGTCACGGACTGGCGGTCGTCCGGGAAGTCGCCCGTGAACATGACGGCCGCTTCGAAATCGAGATCGGAAGCGGGGGTTCCACCGCGACCCTGACCCTTCCCTGCCTGACCAGAATCACCGCTTCCGCGCCGGGGCTGGTGGGGATCGAGGGTTAGAAGGATCGATGAGTCGCCGGCGAAGGGCAATCCTCATGCTCCTGGCGGCTGGCGGCGCCGGGCTGCTGGCCGTGACTCTGGTCGGCGGGTACTCGTCCTCGGTTGCCGGAAGCTACGGCGAACTCAGGCCGGTGGTCGTTCTCACCCGGAGCCTCGCTGCCGGCGAGGTGATCTCGCCAAGGGTGGCGAACAACAGCTTCGAGGTGCGCCAGGTTCCGGTCAGGTTCGTTCCCACCGGGGCCCTGGCGGCTCCCGTGGATGCCGTGGGTCTGAAGACGGTGGGGCCGCTGCCGGCCGGCAGCTACCTGACCGGGCCCGGCCTGGAACCGCCGGGAAGTGAAAAGCCAAAACGGCCCTCGCCCGGCAAGGGACGCCACGCGGTCGAAGTCGCGGTGGCCGGGGCCGGGGCGCTTGCCGGATCGGGCCGGGTCGACGTGCTGGTCACGACCGACAACGACCGGGGTGGGGGCAGGACGGTGGTTGCGGCCCGCAGGGTGCCCCTGATGGCTGTCGGTCGCAGCGGCCAGAGCGAGGCCGGACCCGGCCTGACCGAAGTCACCCTCGGCCTGACCCGGGAGCAGGCAATCAGGCTGGTCGACGCGCAGACTTTCGCCCGTCGGATCACCGTTTTGCCGCCGGCCGGGGGCTGAAATGGACCCGCTGGGAAGGCTCGCCGCCGAGATCCGGTCCGGGCTGATCGAAAGTCGCCGGGCCAGCCCGGAGGGCACGGAGGAAGGAATCGGTGAAGCGATCCGCCGGGAGGTCGAGAAGCGGGCAATCATGCTTTCCCCAGAAGCAAGGGAGGAGCTGGTCGGGAGGATCCTGCGAGAGGCATCCGGCCTCGGCCCGCTCGAAGAGTTGCTAGAGGACGGCTCGGTCGAAGAAGTGATGGTCAACGGACCGGACCTGGTCTATGTCGAACGGGCCGGCAGGATCGAGCCGGCCGGCGTCACCTTCGAGGACGAGGAGCAGCTTCGCAACACGATCGAACGGATTCTTGCCCCGCTCGGCCGGCGGGTCGATGAGCTGAGCCCGATGGCCGATGCCCGGTTGCCGGACGGCTCCCGGGTCAACGTGGTGATCCCGCCCCTGGCGGTTGACGGGCCGGCGGTCTCGATCCGCAGGTTCCCCGGGGACCGGCCGACCGTCGCGGACCTGGTCGACTGGGGCACACTGACTGCCAGCCAGGCCGAACGGCTTGGCCGGGAGGTGGCGGACCGGCGCAGCATCCTGATCAGCGGGGGCACCGGTTCGGGAAAGACAACCCTGCTGAACGCGCTTTCCGGATTCATCGAAGCCGACGAGCGGATCGTCACGATCGAAGATGCGGCCGAACTCAGCCTCGCTCAGCCACATGTGGTGCGGCTGGAATCGAGGCCGCCCAGCATCGAGGGACGGGGCGAAGTGACGATCCGGGACCTGCTCAGAAACGCCCTGCGGATGCGACCCGACCGGATCCTGATCGGCGAGGTGCGCGGCCCGGAAGCACTGGATTTGCTGACCGCGCTCAACACCGGTCATGACGGTGCCCTTTCCACCGTTCACGCCAGCTCGGCCACCGACGCGCTGGCCCGGATCGAGGTGCTTGCCCTGATGGCGGATGTCGGGCTGCCGCTCAACGTGATCGGAGCCCAGCTTCGCCGCGGCATCGATCTGGTCGTCCACATTTCGCGCATCGCCGACGGCAAGCGCAAGGTGACCGGAATCGAGGAGGTGAATCCTTGAACGCGACTCTGCCCGCCCTGCTGGCCGGACTGGCCGCCGTGCTCGCGGTGGCCGCAATCGCCGAGGCCTTCGGCGAGGGCCGGACGGATGAGGGAGGGTCTGGTGACCCGGGGTCTCGGAGCAGCGCCAGGGCCTGGCTTCTCGCCACGATCGAGCCCCTGCTCCGGGCCGGTCGGGAGGGGTACCTGCCGACCTCGGATGAGCGGTTCCGGCTGGCGCTGCTCTTCAGTCTGGCCGCGATCGCCGG
>JACJWY010000014.1 GCA_020636955.1 Thermoleophilales bacterium
CCCCGGGTCAGCGGGTGTAGGTGACTTCCCGCTTCTCGCTGGTGCGACGACTCTGCGGGTACGGATCGAGCTCGACCGGGGCGCTGGCGATCGCCTGGGTTCGCAGGTCGGACCAGGTCAGGCCTTCGCGGAGCAGGGCAGGTACGCCGAGGGCGGCAGCGGTGGCCATTTCAACGGCCTGCAGGATCACGCCGTAGGCGAGGGCGTCATAGGTCGAGATGCCCCAGCCCTTGTGGAGCACGAAGATCACGGCGAGCTGGAAGACGCCGATGTTGGACGGGGTGGCCGGAACCACGGCGGTGACGTTTACCGCCAGCAAGACCGCGGCGGAAGCGGCAAGACCGGCCTGGTTGTCGAGCCCGAGGGCGAACATCAGGGCCCAGCAGGAGAGCAGCTGGATTACCCAGGCGAAAAGCTGAAGGGCGACTGCCGGCAGGCCATACCGGGGATGTTTGAAGACCGTGAGCCCGCTTCTGACCTGAACCATGACCGAGTGGATCGCGGCACCGATCCGGGCCAGCCGACCTTCGCCGTTCTGGTTGCCGAGAATGGTCGGGGCGATCACCACGGCCAGGAGCAGCCCGGCCGGGATCAGGCTGAAAAGCAGAATCTGCTTGGTCGCGCTGTGGAAGAGGTTGTCCATCGAGCTGAGGACGAACGCGCCGAGCAAAAGGATCGCGAGGATGTTGAACATGGTCTGGGAGACGATGGTGCCGACCACCACGGGCAGCGTCTCCTTGGCCCGCCCGGTGTGTCGGGCAAGGCTTATCGCCCTCGCCGGCTCGCCCAGACGGGCCGGGAGGGTGGCCGACATCAGCACCCCGATCATCGTTGCCGAAGCGAAATCGCGTCGCTTCAGGCCGGAATGGGGCATTGCGGACTTGGTGATGAAAAACCAGGACCAGGCGCGCACGAAAAGTGACGATGCCATCAGTGCCAAGGCGATCAACACCCAGGAAAGGTCGGATCGGACGACCGCGTCGGCGACCTGGTTGAGGTCGATCCGTTGCAGGGCCATGGCAGTGAGGCCCAGTCCGAGCAGGGCGACCGCTCCCAGCGCGGCCTTGCGGATCCAGGACTTCCGGCCGCCGGCACCGGTCGCCGGGGCGGGATCGAGTGAGGGCAGCTTGACCGCCGGGGTCCAGGGCAAACCGTCCGAGGGAGCGACCCCGATCCGTCGCCGGATGCGGTCTGTCGCGTCTTCGGGCCCGGGAACCTCGATCGCCCGCTCGTAGACATTCATGACCTGGTCGGCAACCGAGCTCCAGGCGTATCGCTTCGAGCTTTCGCGCGCCGCAACACCCATCCTGGCGAGACGTTCGGGTTCGTGATGGGCGCGCTGAAGTTCTTCGGCCAGGGCCTGCGGATCAGCCGGCGGGACCAGGATGCCGTCGTAGTTGTTGGTGACGACGTCGCTGTACCCGGCAATCCCGGAGGCGATCACCGGCGTGCCGGCGGCGAAAGCCTCGGTCAGGATCATTCCGAACGACTCGCCGGAAAGGGACGGGGCGACCAGCACGTCGGCCTCATGAAGTTGCTGCCAGAGCTCGTCGTTGGAAACCCGCCCGTGAAGGTCCAGATGATCGGCCAGTTCGGGGTGGGCGAGGATCCTCTGGACGTCTTCGGGCTCGGCCCCGACCACCGAAAGCCGGGCCGGCACGTGATCGACCAGGGCCGAGAAGGCCCGCAGCAGTACCGGAAGCCCCTTGCGTTCGTCGGGGCGCCCGACGAAGAGGGCCCGCAGGTGATCTGTCTCGGGCTTGGGGCCTCTCGGTGCCGCGTCGATGTCGACTCCGTTGGGGACGATCGTGTAATTGCCGCCGAACCAGCGCCGGCCGGTCCAGGCGGCCGCCTGGGAGACGGCGATCCGGGCCGAAAGGTGGTTCAGGGTGCGTCTGGCGCCGACCACATTGGCGATGTAGTTGGGCAGCGGCTTCGTCGAATACGCGTGAAAGGTGCCGACCACCGGCACATCGCTCGAAAGGCAGGTGTCCCAGCCGTTGGCCGGGGTCGTCGGCTCATGCAGATGGACGACGTCGAAGTTGCCCTGCTCGATCGCCCTTCTGGTTTCGACCACGCCGGAAGGGAAAAGCGGGATGTTCGAAACGGCCCCGTTGGCGTTGATGCCGAAGGTCCGGCCGACCGGGATCAGGTAATCCGGGATCTCCCGGTCCTCCGCCGGGGCACGGTGAAGCACCTTTGAAAGGCGATCGGGTGGATCAAACGGCGCAATAACCCGGACGTAGTGGCCGCGGGAGATGTACTCCTCGGCAAGCGACTGGACGTGCCGGTTTACGCCGCCCTGATAGGTCCACGAATACGGTGTGACGAGGGCGATTCGCACGATTGACAAGGATAGAGCAGGTGGCGGCTTTCCGATTGACGGTTTACCCGGGTCAGGGGACTATTTCGACGTGGTCCAGGCAAATCCCGCTACCAGCGCGAGATAAAGGGTGCCGACCTGAATGAACAGGGCGCCCGAATCATTTGTCAGGGCGCCGACCAGGGAGCCGGCCGCCGCGGCCGCAATCGCCGGGATCATCATCGGCGAGCCGGCGAACCAGCCGAGCACGATGCGGCGCTTCCAGACCGCGGCCGCAATCAACGCCAGTGCGATCAGGGTCACCGGTATCCGTGACACTTTGGTGAAGCTTTCCAGGGTGGCATCGAGCCGGTGCCCGACAGTTTCGAAGACCGAGCCTCCGGTTCCGCCGAAAATCGAGCGGACGAAATGGGTCTCGCTGCCGGTAACCGTGTCTGCCAGCGCGATCAGGAGGAGAGCTGCCACCGCTGCGGCCAGACCGATCCAGGCCAGACGGGGCCGGCCGGCCGCGAAGGCGGCGGCAACAACCGCGGAAACCGGGAAGACGATCGCGGCCCCCACGTCGGCTCCGAAACGCCCAGCCGCGAAGACCACCGTGGCCGCCGCCCCGAGCGCAAGGAACCAGCCGGCGGCCCGCCGGCCGCCGGTCCCCGACCAGGTCAACGCGGCGCCGGTGCCAATTGAGGTGAGCACCATCAGCGTCGATTCGAGTTCGTTGCCGATCCCGTAAAAGCGGGCTCCGAGCCCGGGATTCGGACCGATCACAGCCCGCGGCGTGAGGGCCGAACCGGCCAGCATGTCGATGCCATAGGGGATCACCGTCAAGCCGCAGGCCAGCGCCAGGGAAAGCCAGCCCGGCGCGATCCGCATCAGGATCGCAGCGACGAGGACCGGGAGCAGAGTGGCGATCGCCCGCTCGACCGCCAGCGATGGCTCCAGCGCGGCGGTCAAAAGCAGCACCGCCGGAAGCAGGATGGTGGAGAGACAGAGCAGCCGCAGGGCCGGCCTCGCATACAGGCCGCGACTTGCGAACGAAACGAGACCAGCCAGAACGATCCAGAGCAGAAGCGGAATCGCGAGCGCCGCGCCACGCCGCTTGCCGACCTGCTCGTAGCGGTTCTCGAGGTCAGTGAGCTTCTCGACATCCAGCTTGCCGCCAGAGCCGATGGGCTGCCCGGTCATCGCCTTGGGCACGTCGATGCCGAAGTGAGCGAGGATCGTCGGCGCGATGTCGGTCGACAGGACGTATCCGTCGGTGCGGGTACTGGGAGACTGGAGTTCGCCGCCCATTCCCGGACCGGCGATTGCGATCGAAAGCTGGTCTCCTGAACCGGCCGGCGGCTGCTCGATGAATATCTGCAGATCCCCCCGCTTGCGATTTTCCGACGCATCGAAGGCTGAATCGAGCGGCATCGACAGCACCGTGACCGGATCGGGACAACCCGGGATAGCCGCGTCCACCCCTGGAGAGTCGGAATCGAGCATCGATTCCGGGCCGCCGCAGGCCTGGGGCGCCCTCGCCACTCCGCCGTCGCGGCGGGCCACGGTCAGGGCAGCGGCTCCGGCCGAATCGACGGCGACCGCGTCGATGTCACGGGAGGCCAGCACGCTGGCCAACAGGCCGGGAATCACCGTGGCCTCGCTGCTCTTGGCCCGCCGTATCACTTTTTCCCATCCCTGAGCGAATTCTCCGCCGGGATACACACGATCTAACGGTGTGTCATACGCTGAGTCAAACGCCCTGGCACCCTGCGAGACATCGAGCCAGGTCTGCTGGGCGGAAACGTCCCCCAGGCCCGGGTTCATCAGACCGATCGCGGCATGCTCGAGACCACCCAGGTCGGCCGGAGAGGTACCCGGCGGCAGGACGATGATCGTGACCTGACCCTGATGGCCCGCTGCAGCGTCACTCGCGGCCAGATCGTCGGCCGTCGCCGGATCCGCCCAAGCCAACAGGGAGAAAATTGCCATCAACACCGCCAGGGCGGCCGAAACCGGTCCGAAAACGGGGTCGTGACCGGCGATTTCGTCCGGTCCATGGTCCCTCCCCGGTATCTTCAGGTCCGGCATGACAACCGAAACTCTAGGTCAGAACGCTCCCGTGATCCCCGATGTTGAATTCGCTCCCGTCGGCCAGGTCGAGATCGCCTACGACGTTCACGGGGACGAATCCGATCCCGTGCTGCTGGTGGTCCCCGGCCTCGGCACCCAGATGGTTTATTGGGATATCCCGCTGATCGAGATGCTGACCGACCGCGGGTTCCGGGTGGTGCGGATCGACAACCGCGACAACGGGGCCTCGACCGTCCTTCGTCACAAGGGCACCCCCGCCCTGCCGGCGATGATGCTGGGAATACCGCGGGGCCTGGCCTACACGCTGAACGACATGGCGGCGGATGCGGTCGGGGTGATGGACCACCTCGACGTCGATGGCGCCCACGTGATCGGCTATTCGATGGGCGGAATGATCGCCCAGACGATGGCGATCGAGCACCCGGACCGGGTTCTTTCGCTCACCTCGATGATGTCCCGGACCGGCGCCCGGCTCGATGCCTTCCCGGGAGTAAAGGAACTGGCCGCCCTGATGCGAACCCGCCCGACCCACACGCTGGAGGGTTACCTGGCGGGGATGGAAGTGCTGGCCGCGACGATCGGCTCGCCGGACTTCCCCACCGACAAGGATCGGCTCCGCCAGATCGCCACCATCGCCTATGAACGTGGCATCCACCTCGACGGCACCGCCCGTCAGCTGCATGCGATCAACTGCCAACCGAGGCGCGACCGGGCCCTGAGCCGCCTCGATATCCCGGCGGTGGTCCTTCATGGCGCGGCGGACAAACTGGTCTTCCCGCGCGGCGGACGGGCCACGGCCCGGGCGATTCCGGGGGCCGAGCTCCGGATCTACGAAGGCATGGGTCACGACATCCCCGAGCAGCTCTGGCCGCGGTTCGTCGACGAGATCGACCGGGTCGCCGCCCGCGCCGGCAAGTAGCGAGCCTGGACCCTTTACGCGATGAACGGCCCGGCGGTCGGGATTGCTTATTCTTGTTGGCCGCATGAGTAATCCAGGAACCCCCGAAAACCCGCTCCGCGTAGCGATAATCGGCGCTGGCCCCTCCGGCTTCTATGCCGCCGACCAGATCATCAAGGATCCGGAAACCCACGCCCAGGTTGATCTCTTCGATCGCCTTCCGACCCCCTACGGGCTGGTCCGCGGAGGCGTTGCCCCCGACCATCCCAAGATCAAGTCGGTTACCAGGGTTTACGAGCGGACCGCCGCCAAGGAAGGTTTCCGGTTCTTCGGCAACGTCGAAGTCGGACGGGACCTGAACGTCGAGGATTTCGAGAACCACTACCACGCGATCATCTACACCTTCGGGGCCGAGGCCGACCGCGAACTGGGCATCCCCGGCGAGGATCTCCCCGGCAGCTTCGCGGCGACCGCCTTCGTCGGCTGGTACAACGCCCATCCGGATTACGCTGACCGGGATTTCCGGCTGGAGAAAGCAAAGCGGGCGGTGGTGATCGGCAACGGCAACGTCGCCCTCGACGTCGCCCGCATGCTCGCCCTTGATGACGCCGAACTGCGGAAGACCGACACCTCCGATCATGCGATTGATCTGCTCGACGCCTCGGGCATCGAGGAGATCGTGGTGCTGGGACGGCGGGGACCGGCCCAGGCTGCCTACACCAACCCCGAGGTCAAAGAGCTCGGCGAGCTGGAAGAAGCCGACGTGATCGTGAACCCGGATGAGGTGGCCCTGGATCCGGCCAGCCAGGCCTGGATCGAATCCGACGAAGCCGACAAGACCGCCCGCGTCAACGTCGAAATCGTCAACGAATACGCCTCGCGCGAACCCGCCGGAAAGCCGAAGCGGATCCTGCTCAGGTTCCTTGCCTCCCCGATCGAAATCAAGGGAGGAAGCAAGGTCGAGAGCATCGTGATCGGCAGAAACGAACTGGTCGAGGAGGAAGGCAGCCTCAGGGCCCGCGACACTGGCGACCGCGAGGAACTTGATTGCGACCTGATCCTTCGCTCAGTCGGATACACCGGGGTTCCGCTCCGCGGTGTGCCGTTCGACGAGCGCCGCGGCACCATCCTCAATCAGGACGGAAGGGTGCTGGAAAGCCACGGAGGCGAACATCGCACCGGCCATTACACGGCCGGCTGGATCAAGCGCGGCCCCTCCGGAGTGATCGGTACCAACAAGAAATGCGCCACCGAGACCGTGACCCATCTCTTCGAGGACGTAGCCGCCGGACGGCTGCTCGACCCGGAGAATCCGGAGCCTGCGGCGATCGAGGAACTGCTGACCGAACGAGGCGCGAACTTCGTCACCTTCAGCGGCTGGGAGAAGATCGACGCGGCCGAGGTAGGCAAGGGCGAGCCCCACGGCCGGCCAAGGGTCAAGTTCGTGCGGATCGACGAAATGCTCGAGACCGCTGCCGATCAGGCCGAGGCTCGCGCCGCGATGGGGAACGACTGATGGCTGCCGACCTGGAAGAGCTGAAAGGCATGATCGAGGCCGCCTTGCCCGGGTCGAGCGCCGAGGTAATCGACGAGACCGGCACCGGTGATCACCTGCGGGCCGAAGTCTCGGCGCCCCAGTTCGAAGGAAAGAGCCGGATCGACCAGCACCGGCTGGTCAAGGCCGCCGTTCGGGAACGCTTCGATGACGGCACGATTCACGCCCTGACAATCAGGATCCTCGGCTGAGCTGCCGGCGGCAGCCCGGACGGGCCGAAGGCATCGCGTAACATCAATTCCATGGCTGAACAGGAAACAACGCTCACCGATCAGGTGCGGGAGTTGATTGACCAGAACCCGGTGCTGCTCTTCATGAAGGGCACCCCCTCCGCCCCGCGCTGCGGTTTTTCGATGCGGACCGTCCAGGTGCTCGACTCGATGGGCGTCGAATACGGGGCCGTCGATGTGCTCCCCGTGCTTCAGCCGCTGCGCGCGGTGACCAGCGAGATCTCCGACTGGGAGACCTTTCCGCAGCTTTACGTCAACGGCGAGCTGCTCGGCGGCTGTGACATCGTCGAGGAGATGTTCGAGACCGGCGAACTGGCCGAAGTTCTGGGAGTTGAACAGCCGGCCGGGGACGCTCCCGCCGCCGAGGTTCCGGTCAGCGACGAGCCGTACAAGTCGCCACCGATGACGATCGAGGGTTCGTAGAGCCCCGATCGGAATCGATCGTTTTGATGTAGCGATCGAGGTTCGTAGAACCGCCCGGAGAGTCCGGTCTCAGTCGGTGTGGGTGCCGAAGGCCTGCTTTGGATCCCCGGCGGCATCGAGGCTGAAATTCGCCGAAAGGCCGGCGAGGCTCAAAGCGCCTGAAGTTCCGAGGTCGATCGACGCGGCGTAGTTCAGCCCGTCCTCGATCCCCTTGAGGGCCATTTTCTTCAGGACCCCGATCACGACTTCGCGGTTTAGCACGCCGAACCCGTCGGCGGAAATCGTCAGCTGGCGGGTCTCCGAATCCCAACTGACCGGACCGGTCATTTCGATCTGGGTGAGCGGGTCGCCGGTGGCCTCGATCGACTTGACTGTTATTGCCGGGATCGTGATCGGCTCCTCCTCGACCGGATCGTCGGCGGGGTCATCTGAGGTTTCATCATCCACCGGTTCCTCCTCAACCGGCTGCTCCCCGATCGGCTCCTCTTCACTCTGCGGGCTGATCGACGGAGTTGAGTTGGCGGCGCCACGCGGAGCCCGATCGGTCAACCGCCTCCCCGTGCCGACCAAACGGCTCCCCGTCGCGAATGGAAAGTCAATGGTTCCGGTCACCCAGGAGCCGAGGACCGGAGGGCTGGCGCTCTTCTCCATCGCTTTTTCCGCATTGACGGCCACCGACACGCCCCGGCTCGACACGGTGATCACGCCGCTGTCCGGGTCGATGAACGAGACCACCCCGCTGAGTTTCGAGCTGGAGGCGCTGCCCTTGCTCTCCAGCGCGTCGGACTGGACAAAGGTACCGTTGTCCACCGGCTGGATGTCCGTGGCGATCCGTTTGCCCACCTTTGGCTCCGTGGAGGCCGGGTTCGGATAGTGGATGTAGAGCAGGTTGCCGGCACTGTCGGCGACGGCGTAACCGGCATCGTCGGCGCCAACCACTGTCGCGCTGAGCCCCGGTTCTTCATCACCGGGGTCGGAAGGCTCTTCGGAGGCAGGCGGATCCGAATAGTTGTCGTTGTTGTCGGTCGGGGTGGTCGGGGTGTCGGAACCGTCGTCACCCGTGTCGGTGCCGGTGGTGATCGGGGTCGAAGTGACCGTGCTGTCGCCTGAGGGCGTGACAGGGGTTGAACCCGCCCCGCCGCCATTGCCAGTTGAAGTGGACTCTCCACCCGCAGGTGGCTGGAGGGCGGCCACAGTTGTTCCGGTGACGCCCGTGGCACCGGAATCGTCGGCTTCCTCGGTCGGCAGGCCGATCACCGCCCGGGCCGAGCCGGCATTGCCCCATCCGGGGGCGATTGCCAGCCCGACCATGAGACCGAAAGCAAGGGCCATGAGCGCAAATGCGATCAGGTCGTTGCGGGGTGGAACCTTGTATCTGACCGGCAGACGCCAATCGCGGATCCTTTCCCATACGCCGGGTTCTTCGGGCCGGCCCGGTTTCAAGCCTGGTAGCTCCTCGGGGCCGGCCGGTACCCCCGGGGCCGGTCATCAGGTTCAGCCGGCGGGGAAGTCGGCTGGAAGGCGGGCTCGTCCATTCCCGGGTCGACAACCGGATCCGGTTGACGGCTTGAGCCTTCCGGGACCGACGGAGCCACGATCGCCGGCCCGACCACAGTGCCGCGACCCTCGTTCAGATTGCGGCCGCAACGCCAGCAGTAGATCGCCCCGCGGGCATAAAGCGAGCCGCAGCCGGCGCAGCTCCCGGCCGCCCCGGCCCGCTCGAGCCGGGCCATTCGTTCGATCTCGGCCAGCTCGGCGTCGACTACCTGGAGCTTCGCGGCCATTGAGGCGAGCACGTCGAGGCGGAAATAGTCCCTGGCGGCCATCTCGTATGTGGCCCCGCCCAGATCCCACTGGAGTTCGGCGTAGCGGGTCCGCAACTCTTCCCGGCGGGTTTCCAGCCTGGACATGGGTGCCGGCACCGGCGGTGGCGTGTCTTTTTTTCTTCCTGGAAGATTCAACGCAATCACCCGATCGTCACCGCGTCGCCGCCACTGCCCCCTCCGGCCGGCTTGTTGTCCTTGGGCGGCGCCTTGCCCGGAGTTGCGATGGTCGGCGGCAGCTTCTTCTGGATCTCTTCGTATTCCGCCCCGGTGGCCTCGTCCAGGTTCTGGAGATCCTCCTTCGAGGCATGGACCGTCTTGGTGCTGTTGGCAGCACCGCCATCGGTCAGGGTCGTGTCCTTGCCGTCGTCGGCGGCCTTGGCACCGCCTCCGTTGTTGCTGGCGGTCTTTGCAGCGCCACCGCCAGTGTCGGAGCTTGCCTGGGCTGCGACCTGGATCACCTGGGCGTCCGGGAAGCTGCCGCTGAGGCTCTTGAGAGCTGTTTCGGCTTCGCCCTTCGAGCTGTAAACACCCGAATAGAGAACGTAGTTGCCAGGGGGCAGGCTGCCGAACTGATCGGAATCGAGAACCCCGACGTCCGTCGCGCCCTGACTGGTCAGCTGCGTCTTCGACGAATCCACGGTGGCCGCGTCGGTGCCATCCTTCGGCAGGGTCGCCAGCTCGATCGTGTACCCCTCCTGCCCTTCCGGCCAGTCGGTAGTGACCGTGGTCGAACTGGAAGTCGTCGAAGTGCTCGAAGTGGAAGATGCGGGCATGCCGGTCGAGGCATATATCGGCTGGGCGCTGCCGCTGTCATTGCCACCGCCGGAGCGTCCGATCAAGACGCCGAGTAGCAGGATCGCGGCCACGCCGCAGAGACCGACCGCCGCCATCAGCGGAGTTACTTCGCGCTCGGGACGCATGTCCGGCTCTTCCGCGGGGACCGGTCGGACATCACCCTGGGCCGGGGGCGGCGGGGCGCCCGCGCCGCTCCCGCCGGCCTCGGGCAGATAGCTCTCGAATTCGATTCTCGCCTTGCCCCGGCGCTTGCCACAGTTGAGGCAATAGCGCTGATCCTCGGCCATGGGCTTGCCGCAGCCGGTGCAACGCTCGGGCGTACTCATCGGTTCCGGCAGGCCGGTGTTCGGGTCGGTCATGAGGTCCCTCCTGAAAGAGTGACCGGCGGCGCGATTACCGATATGTCGGCGCCGGTCGGGTTTCCAATGAAGAAGATGTGGTACGAGGCAGGGGTTCCGTCGGTCTTGAGTTTCGGGATCAAGCCTCGGCCGGCGGCCACGATCTTTCCGTTCTTGCGGCCGATCGCGTAGAGGATGAGATCCGACTGCTCCACGTCGGACTTGTTGACCGCGGTGCCGGTCACCTCGAGCCCGGAGACCGGGTCACGCTGAAGCCTTGGCGGTGAAACCTGGATCTCCGGAATATCCGCTGGCAATGGCTTTGCTTCTCCGACGGTCACATCGACCGACGAAGGCTTTCCACCTACTGCCAGGATCTGATCGTGGACCCAGAAGACCTCCGACTTGGGCTTTACCACCGGAACGTGCAGCAGCGAAAACTCGGTGCCGGCCAGGTTGTTCCTGAACACCGACTTGCCCTTGGCATCCTTGACGTTGACGGATATCGGGGCGTCGGACAACCCGTCGGTTCCGTTGTTCTTGAGCACGACGGCGACCGCACTTCCGTTGACGTCGGTGAGCACCACCTTCTCGACCACGTCGATCTGGCGGTTCTCCGCACCGACGTCGAAGGTCTTCCGATGGACCAGGTCGGCGCCTTCGGATTCGAGTTTCGCGCTCCGCGACTGGGTTGACTCGCAGCCGGAAACGACCAGGGCCAGAAGGACCCCGGCGAGGATGAAGCAGGGCAGCTTCACCCGAAACCTCCGCCCACATAGTCCTGGGTGCGTTCCTCGCGAGGAGCCCCGAAGACCTGCCCGGCGGCCCCCTGCTCGACCAGGTCCCCGAGGTACATGAAGGCCACCCGGTCGGCGATGCGGGCGGCCTGCTGGAGGTTGTGGGTGACGATCACGATCGCAACCTCGGATTTCAGTTCGACGATCGTCTCCTCGATTATCGAAGTCGAGATCGGATCCAGGGCCGAACATGGTTCGTCGAGCAGGAGCACCTCGGGCGAAACCGCCAGGGAACGGGCTATACAGAGACGCTGCTGCTGGCCCCCGGAGAGGGCCAGGGCCGGGTGGTTCAGGTTGGAGGAGACTTCGTCCCAGAGGCCGGCCCGCTCGAGTGCGTCGACCACCACCGGCTCGAGAATCTTGCGACGGGGCTTCTTGCTGCCCCTTTCGCGCAGACCGTAGGCAACGTTGTCGAAGATGCTCATCGGGAAGGGGTTCGGCTGCTGGAAAAGCATTCCGACCCGGGACCGCAGCTGGGTCACGTCGAAGTCGTCCACGCTCTGGTTGTCGAGAATGATCCGGCCGGTCCGTTTCGCGGCCGGGGTCAGCTCGACCAGCCTGTTCAGCGAACGAAGCAGGGTCGTCTTGCCGCAACCCGAAGGCCCGATCAGGGCCAGCACCTCACCCGAATTCACCTCGATCGAAACGTCTTTCACCGCCCGGTTGTCGCCGTAGGCGATTGACAGGTCCTCGGTTCGCATCCGCTCTTCGACCCATACCGGTTCGCCCTCGGTGCCGGTCCCGACCTGCCATGGATCCCGCCCGTAGTTCGGGTCCGGGGGCCCGGCATAATCGCCGACCCTGATCGGCACCGTTTCCGACTCGACGACGATCCGCCGGAGCGGCGGCACAACCGCGGCCGGGGCGGATCCGTCTTGCGGATGGTCTTCTGTCAGTTCCACTGTGGGGCCTTCCTCTTTCCGATCAGGCTGACGACGAAGTTGAGGAGGATCACGATCATCAGCAGCACGAACGCGGCCGCATAGGCCTTGTCCGGAGCGTTCCCCTCACCCGCCGGCGAGTTGTTGTACACGTAGCTGGTCAGGGTGCTTCCGGTTCCGCGAAACAGACCGAAGAAGCCGGATTCAGGCGTGGTCTGCATCGAGGCGCCGAGCAGGATCACCACGATCGCGGTGTCACCGCAGATCCGGCCCATCCCGAGCGTCGCCCCGGTGGCGATGCCGTTCCTGGCGCTCGGCAAGAGCACCCGGCGGATTGTCGAAGCCTTGTCCTTCCCGAGGGCGTAGGACGCTTCCCGCACATGACGGGGGATCGTGTTGAGCGCCTCCCGGGTCGAACCGATCACGAGCGGCAGGGCGATCAGGGCCATCATCGCGCCGGCGGTCAGGAAGGAGCGACCGAAAACCGCACCACCCTCGGCGGTGAAGGAGAAGATGCCCATAAAGCTCTGCTGGAAGACGAGCAATCCGAAAATCGCGAGCACAATGGAAGGCGTGCCGGCCACGATCTCGACCCCGGACTCGACCAGCCGGGCCAGACCCGCCGGCCGACCGTACTCGGTCAGCCAGACCGCGATCGCGACCCCGGTCGGAACGGCGAAAGCGATTCCGATCGCGGTCAGGAGGAGCGTGCCGACGAGAGGGTCGAGGAAGCCTCCGTTAGCGGACTGATCTAGCGAAGCCTGCGGCGAAGTGGTGAGCATGTCGAGATGAAGGAACTGGATGCCCTTCCAGGCCATGAACAGGACAATCGAGGCGGCGATCACGCAGAGCGATATCCCGCAGACCCAGGCGGCGATCAGTCCGGCCTTGTCACCGATGCTCCAACCGGTGTCATGGGAGATGCCGGCCGCAGCGGCGGCGGAAGGCTTCGGGGTGGGTCGCGGATCGGTCGGGTCCTTGACCAGGCTGGGCCTGGGGCCGGGTGCCGCGGTGCGAACCTCGATGCTCACCGGGCCCCCAGGGTGTAGCGGCTGAAGGACTTGCGCGCCGCCCAGCCCGCGAACGACAGGAAGGCGCTGGAGATAAGCAGGATCGCCGCAAACGCGTACATCGTCTGTCCGAACGGGGCGACCGAAAGACCTTCGGCGTTGTCGACGATGGTCGAAGCGAGCGGTCTCGCCGGTTCAAGGAAGAAGGTGAAGCCGTCAAGCGGATTCGGGGCGAAGCCAACCGAACCGGCGACCATCGAGAGCATGATCGCCTCGCCCAGGGCCCGGGCCGTGGCCAAAACCAGCGCGGCAACGATCGCGGGACGGATTGCCCGCAGCGAAACGGTACGCATGGCGCGCCAGCGGTTGACCCCCAGCGCTGCGGCACCCTCGACCCATTTGTCCGGCACGGCCCGGAGCGCGTCGACGATGATCGCGATCATGATCGGGCAGATCATGATCGTCAGGATGAAAACCCCGACCAGGATGCTGGTCCCGTCGAGCTGGATCACGTAAGCGACCGATTCCTTGCGCCCTTCCGAGATCAGGTGCTCGGCGACGAACGGCACCACGACAAGGATGCCGATCAACCCGTAGATGACCGAGGGAACGGCGGCGAGAAGCTTGACGACCGGCTCGATCGTCTTGCGCAGCCGCTCGGGCGCGAATTCGACGATGAAGATTCCCGAGAGGACCGAGAAGACAACCGAGATCAGGACCGCGACGCCGGTGATCAGGATTGTCGCGTATAGCAGCGGCCAGGCCCTGAGGTGGTAAACGTAATTCTCCGGTTCGGCCGGAGAATTGAAGATGTTCATCAGCTGATCGTCAACTGATCCGCCGGAGCCGAACCAGGCCAGTCCGTTGTGGGTGAAGGACGGGAGTGCCTTCACGAAGACGAAGATGATCATTCCTGCGATCAGAAGCAGGATGGTGGACGCAAGCGCGCCGAGCAAGAGCTCGACGCGCCTGTCCGTCCGGTCGACCTCCAGGGTCTGTTCCTGGAGGTCGACTTCGTTGAAAGAGGCTGCCTCCATGGACTACTTGAAGGGAACCCATTCTTTGGCCGCGATGCGAAGCGCCGCCTTGTTGTTGCGGATCCAGCCGATCCACTTCTTTACCGCGCCGGTCGGGGCGCCGCGAGTCACGAAGTAGAAGCTGCGAACGCCGCCATACTGGCCGGACTTCGCATTCCGCAGGGTGCAGGGAACGCCCTTGTAGGCGGCCTTGGTCAGACCCTTGGTGAAGGCCAGCGACACGTAGCCGATGCCGGCCTTGTCACGCTGGACTGCCTGCTGGACCAGACCGTTGGAGGCCTTCTGAGAAGCGCCCGAGAACACCTTGGTGCTGCCCAGGAAGATCTTCTGGAAGGCGTCCTGGGTGCCCGAGGCAGGGGTACGAACGAACAGGTCGATCGTGCCGCTCTGCTTGGCTCCCGGAACCTGGCTCCAACTGCGCACCGAACCGCCGAAGATCGACTGGACGGCGTTCTGGTCGAGGCTGGAGACTCCGTTGGACGGGTTCGTGACCAGGCAGATCGCATCCTTGGCGATCCGGTTGAACACGATTCCGCCCGGGTCGCTCGACTTCGGATCACGTGAGGACATGCCGACCGTGACCCGGCCGCGAGAGACGTCAGCGATGCCGACGTCCGAGCCGCCCTGGAGCAGCTTGAACTTGACGCAGCCTTTGCAGGACTTCACGTACTTCTGGGCGAGCAGGGTTGCCAGCGGGGCGACCGAGGTCGAACCGCTGAGGGTGATGGTGGGCTTGGCGCTGGCGGCTGCCGGACCTGCCACAAGGGCGGCCAGGGCGACCAGGAACCAGAGCACGCTTGACTTTGCGCGTGTCATTTTCATTCCTTTCTTTCCTTTTCTCCTGAAAGCGGGAGTCAGGAAGCCTTCAGCTTCTTGACTGCCTTGATCGCCGCTTTGCAGCGCTTTCGGGCTGCGGTACGAGCCTTCTTGCTCTTGGCCGACGCGACCTTCGCGCAGACCTTGTCCCGCTTTGCCATTGCCTTCTTGGTCGGGTTGAGGACCGCGCAGGGCGTGATCTTGAGCAGGTAAGGCTCCGAAACGAACGGAGTCGGTGTGCCCTTCACGTCCTGGGTGGTCAGCGCCGTGACCCAGAACTTTGGCTGGACCGCGGCCTCGCAGAGCGCCTCGGAGGTGCCGATGCTTGACTCAACGGTGTTGCCGGCACTCATCTTGCCCTGGCATCCGATGCCCCAGGACGGGATGCTGCCTTCACAGCCGAAGGACTCGCCCTCGGCGACTTCGCCGTCGGTACCGAAGACGACCGTCTCCGTGCCGAAGTAAGCGAGTTCCCGGTTGGACGTGATCGAGTAACCCTGGATGTCCTCGTCACACTTGACGTCGTAGACGAGTTCGTCCTCGGCGTGACCTTCGGTGGTCGGCGCAATCGTGCCGGAGCAGCTGACGCTGCTGGCCTGGGCCTTGCCGGTCATCCCGAGACACATCAGAAAAGCAACTGCCAAACCTGCGGCGAACACGAGGCCGATGCGGCTCCCTCGTCCCCCATACAGTCTCGTAGAGCTGTTCACTGAGATTCCCCTTATCTTGCTTTGTTTCGTGGGCCTGTCCCACGCTAAGCCGCAAGTCTGGAGTCAGCTCGGTCCCCGGATGTGTTCATCCGGACAACAGCCTGTGAAAGTTCTGATAACCCGGCGCTACCGGGAGGAAAATTTCACCCGGGCGTGAAAGCCCGGGGGATGCCCGTCAGGCTGTGGTGGCAGCCGCTTCGGCGTCGTCCTTCACCTGGAAGGAAGAGCCGCAGCCGCAAGCGGCGACGACGTTCGGGTTGTTCACCTGGAAACCGGCGCCGGTCAGGCCTTCGACGTAATCGACCTCAGAACCGAATACGAACTGCATGCTGACCTTGTCCACGATCACGGAAACACCGCGGTGCTCGAAGACGTGGTCTTCCTCGTCCCTGTTGTCGAAGGCGAGGGCATACTGGAATCCGGAGCATCCGCCACCACGCACCGCAACCCGCAGCGACTGCTCTTCACCTTCCGGCGAATCACCGATCAGCTCGGCGATCTTGTCGGCGGCGGCTTCGGTGAGGGTGATTGCGGCTTCGGGCTTCTCGGACATGCTTAAAGAGTAGCGGGTGGGCCGACTGTCTCCTGTGATCCTGCGCACCGATCCTGCCATTTGACGCACCTTCTGATACAACCGTGAGGTGCCTGCCGAGTCCACCATCTCACTGGTGACCGATTCGACCGCTTCGCTAACCCGGGAGGATCGCGAGCGGCTCGAGATCAGCGTCGTCAATCTGTACGTGATCCTCAATGGCGAACAACGGCCCGAGAACGAGATCGACGACTACGCGGCCTTTTACAAGGCGGTGCTCGAATCACCGCAGCTGACCACCACCTCCCAGCCTTCGATCGGGGACTTCATGGAGGTCTACGGTCCCCTGCTCGAACAGGGCAGGCAGATCGTTTCGCTTCATCTTTCCGGAGCGATTTCGGGAACCTGCGAAGCCGCCCGCCAGGCGGCCGCCCAGCTCGAGGCTGAAGGGCGAGGCGGAGACCGGATCACCGTGGTTGACTCGCGAACCACCGCCGGTGGCCTCGCGCTCTGTTCACTCGCCGCGGCAAATGCGATCAAGGAAGGCAAGGATGTCCCCGGGGTGGTGAAGCAGATCGAGGATTCCCGGGAGGAACTCGACACCCTGATCCTGGTCGACACGCTCGAGTACCTGCGGAAGGGCGGCCGCATCGGCGGGGCCCAGGCCTGGATCGGCGGCGCTCTGAAGATCAAGCCCCTGATCACCCTTCGGGAGACGGTCGAACCGGTCGACAAGGTCCGCACCGTCACCCGGGCGATGCAGCGCCTCAAGGACTTCGCCAGCGAGAAGGCGGCTTCCGGTCAGGAGATCACCTGGACCGCCCAGCACATCCAGGCCCCGGAACTCGCGGCCGAACTCGCAGCCCACTGCCGCGAAGTCTTCCAATGCGAGGGCGCTTTTTTGGACGAGATGTCCACCGTGCTCGGCTGCCACGCGGGTCCCGGCCTGGTCGCGATCGGCACCATGCCGACCGACGCGGTCGGCTCCAAGTTCTGATGGACCTCGCGGTCACCGCGATCGGTCGCGACCGGCCCGGCATAGTCGCCGCCATCACCGGGGCATTGCTCGAGGCCGGCGGCAATGCGGACGACTCCCAGATGTCGATTCTCCACGGTCAGTTCGCGGTGATGCTGATCGTCTCGGTTCCTGAAGACGCATCCCTGTCTTCGATCGAGGAGCGACTGGCGGAGGTGGGAAGGCAGTTCGAACTGGGCGGGATCACCGTGAGCCCGGTCGGGAGCCTGGACCGCGGCGCCGCCCCAACTCACGTGCTCACCGTCTACGGGGCGGACCGGCCCGGAATCGTCCACGACGCGGCTTCAACCCTGGCTTCACTCGGCGTCAACATCACCGACCTCCGGACCCGCCGTACCGGTGACTTTGAAACCGCCCTTTTCACCCTGATGGTCGAGATCGCCGTCCCGGACGGGGTTGATGCGGAACTTGACGAGGCCCTGGAGCACCTGCGGCAATCAAAGCAACTCGAGGCCCGGCTGGCTGAACTCGAGTCCGAGGTCTTCTAAATGGCCTCGATCTCGAAGACGGCCTTGACATCGATCTGAGCTCCTCTTCCAGTGGCTGTTCGCCAGGTACTCACCTACCCCGATCCGGTGCTCAAATCGGTCTGCTCCCCGGCCCAGACCGGGCCGGCCGATCGCGGGGAAACCGAACGTGTGATCACCGATCTGCTTGACACCATGTCCTCTTTCGATCATTGCGTCGGGCTTGCCGCCCCGCAGATCGACGAGTCCGTCCGAATCGCCGTGGTCGACGTAACCGGCCACCCGAAGGCGAAGGAACCACATGGGCTGATGGTCCTGGTCAATCCCAGGGTGGTTCACCGTTCCGAGGGCACCAGGGTCAGCCGTGAAGGCTGCCTTTCCCTCCCCGACCTGACCGCCAATGTCCGCCGGCCCCGTAAGGCCACGATCGAGTTCCTCGACGGTCGAAGGGGTCTCGGGATCAACCAGGTCCAACTGGCGGGATTCGAAGCCCGCTGCGCCCTCCATGAGATCGACCACCTCGACGGAATCCTCTTCCTCGACCGCGTCGCCTCGATCACCGACGACCTTTTCCGCCGCCAGAACTACCGCTGACCGGAGCGGGTCCTCACGCCGCAGGCTCGGTACTCGCACCGCCGGACCGTGTGGTCTCGCCGTGTGGCCCGGTGGTCACGCCGTGGGGGTTGGCATGCATCCCCGGGGCCCTTGGACTCGCTGCGCTCGTCCGCGGGGAGTTCCCCGGGGACGCATGACCAACCCCCACGGCTACACCAACCCCGCCCCGCAACCCCAGCCCGGCTATGGCAACTGGACCCAGATCCGCGGAACCGCACCCACAACCCCGGACCCGGGACAACGGTGCCGCAGGTTTACCCCCGATTTGGGGGGTAAACCTGCGGCACCATGTCACCCCGACCCGTCTAGGGTCGAACACAAGACTTCGCTTCGAACCGACCCCGGCGCTCCACGGCAGACTCCCGCGACGCCACCAACCCCCAGCGGGTCGTGCACAGGGGCCTCCAGTCGCACGCTGGCGAGGAGGCAAGCGAAGCTGGTGAAGGGGGCGTACTGGAAGTACGCTCCCGAACCTGCGAGCGACCGACGAAGTCCAGCGTGCGACTGGAGGCCCCTGGGCGCGGTGCCCGGGGGTTTTTAACGGCGGCGGAGGGCCATTAGCCCGCCGACCACGAATCCGGTCGCAACAGCGCCGACGATGATCTGCTTGCGATGCTTGCGAAGCTGGCTTTTCCAGTCGGTGAGTTCGGTGACCCGGTCGCGCAGTTGGTCGACCGATTTGCCGAGTTCAGCTCGCTGGGCGTCTATGTCGGCTCGGATCTGCGCCGAGTTGCGCTTCGGTGGCGGGGTGGCAAAGGGCGAGCCCGGAGTTCCGGCCGGCGGGGCCGGGGTGCCTTCGGGAACGGCGTGCCGGTTCGGTGTGCGATCCAGCGGAGCTTCGGGACCCACGCCATCGGGGCGAAATGGCTTCTCGATGCCTTCGACCGGATTATCGGGTCCGGACGAGCCGGTTTCCGGCTTCTCTTCACTCATGAGGATTCGTCTCCGGGCGTGAGCAGGGCCTTTGTCTTCTGGGCTTCCTCGATCGCTTCGGTCGGGATCGGCGCGCCGGTCTTCTCGAAGGAGTTGTAGGCGAAATATCCGGCTCCGGCTGCGATCGCGATGAAGATCACGCCCTCAAGCAGGTACCCGGCCCAGTATCCCCAACCGAACAGGGAAGCAACGCCCAGGGCGAACGCATTCATCAGCAGGATCAGGGCCAGGAAGGCGAACACTCCAGCGGCAATTCCGACCGCCGAGCCGCGGGCCAGGGTGGTGACCTTTTCGCTGACCTCGGTCTTGGCGAGTTCGATCTCCTCGCGGATCAGGTTCGAGGTGCGTTCGGAAACCTCGAAGACCATTTCACCCACGGTCTTATCGGAAGCCGGGCGGTCAGGGTCGGGCCGGCCGGGCGGTCGCTGGTTAGGCGGGGGCTGGTAATCCTGGGGCGCCACGGTCTATTCCGGCGGATCCTCGTTGAAGAATCGGCGATAAGCGACTGCGGCGAGCCGGGAAGCGATCAGGCTCGCCAGGGCGCTGCTGGCGGTGAGCATGATGCTCCAGGTGATTCGTCTGACGATGTCGTTGTCCATGTGTAGGTCACAATACCCAAGCCTCCGGAGAACTAAAGACTGCCGCTGACCGGCACGGCCAATTCCGGGCTCCGGACTCAGCGGCGTTGAAGGCCCTCGCAGATCGCCTTGACCAGGAGGTCGCGAGCTTCGTCGAAGTCCCGGTCGCTGCCCGGGATCACACCGAAGATCCAGCCGGAGAGCAGTTGTTCGATCGCTCCGTAGAAGACCATCGCGGCAAATGCCGGATCGATGTCTTCGCGGAACACCGACTTCTGCTGACCGTCAGCGACGATCCGGCCGATCAGTTCATAGGCCCGGTTGATCTCGTCGAGGTGGGTCCGACCGAATGAATTGGCAGCGCGGGTGACCTCGACGATGATCACCTTCATCAGGTCGGGGTCGTAACGGTAAGAGTCGATGATGAAACCGGCCACGGCACCGAGCTTTTCCTCGTGGGTGGAGGCACTGCGATCGGCTTCGTCGATCGCTTCGATCAGCAGCGACCAGCGCTGGGCAAAGAGCTCGTTGAGCACGTTTTCCTTCGAGGAGAAATAGTGGTAGACGAGTCCGTAGGCGACGTCCGCTTCGTCGGCGATGTCGGCCACGCGGGTCGCGTGGAAGCCCTGCCGGGCGAACACGCGAACGGCCGCGTCGAGAATCTGCCGGCGCCGTTCCGGTGCCGCCTCACGCGCCACTTGCGGCCCCTTCGCCGAAGAGTTCGCGCCGCCGATGCTCGACAGCGGGCAACCGCCGCCTCACATCTTCCAGGCCGGCCAGATCGAGGTCGGCGCAGACGAAACCCTCTTCTTCTTCCATGCGGGCCAGAACTTCGCCCCAGGGCCCGATGATCATCGAATGACCCCATGAGTCAAAGGTGGGATCAGCCTTGCCGGTCTGGTTGGCGGCGAGGACGAATGCCTGGTTTTCGATCGCCCGGGCACGCAGCAGGATCTCCCAATGGTCCTTGCCGGTGGCCCGGGTGAAAGCCGATGGAACCGTAAATGCGTTGGCGCCACGGTCCAGGAGTGCCCGGTAGAGCTCCGGGAAGCGCAGGTCGTAACAGATGGTCAGCCCGACCCGCAGGTCACCGACTTCAGCCACTGCCAGATGCTGCCCCGCCTGCTCGTGATCGGACTCCCTGTATTCGATCCCGCCCGCCTCGACGTCAAACATGTGGAGCTTGTCGTAGTGGGCCACCTGTTCACCCTCGGGGGAGATCAGGATCGAGGTATTGGTTGGCAGCGCCGAAAGCGACAGATCGCCCGGCTCCAAAGGCATCGTGACGCTGCCCGCCAGCAGGTGGACGCCCAGGTCGGCCGCCCAGCTGGTGGCCGCGGTGATTGCTTCGCCGTCGACTCCTTCGGCACCCTCGGCGAGAGCCCGTCCGTCACCCAGCAGCGACCATTTTTCCGGCAGCACGATCAGATCGGCGCCTTTGACGGCGGCGGCATTCACCAGCGTGCCGGTCCGCTCGATGTTGCGGGACCGGTCTGTGCCCGAGTTGATCTGTACGACTGCTGCCTTCATCCGTGGGGGTTGATTGACGAGTCAATCAACCCCCACAGATTACCGGCAAGTAGCCGACGGGATTACCAGCCCTTCTTGACCGCCTTGGCACCACCGTTGAGGCTGGTGACCTTGAGGTCGGGGGACTTCTTCTGCTGCGACGGGCAGAAGCGGTCGGTGACCCAGCCACCGTTCGAGTAGAGCCTGGTCTGATCCGCGTAATGCGGTGACTTGTCGTTGGTGGCCGCCTGCGAGTAGGTCAGGATCGTCTTCACATCCGGGCACTTGGCCCCGGTGATTGACGCCGTGATGATGAAACTGGACCCGTGTCGCACGTCGTCGTATTCACCGGTACTCGAATTGAACACGGCGGATGTGACGTTGAAGACTCCCTGACCGCCCGGGCCACCGGGGATCGGGATCTTCTCGCCGTTCCTGGTCACGTACTGGTAGTCGCGCCAGGAAGCGTCGAACGGAATCGACATGCTGTTCATGTAGGTGACCGCGTCCGCGAGGGCCTTCGGCACCGCCGGGTTGGAGGTGTTGAGACCACTGGGCGTGTTCACCGGATCGCTCAGCGAGAACGGGGTCGCGAACGGACCGCCATCCACCGCCAGCAGGTTGTAGAGAACCTCGCGGCCAAGGTACGCACCGGGCGAGTCGAGCTTCTCGGTCAGGTCCCAGTTCGCCAGGGCCGTGCAGGCGGCGCTCACGTCAACCGAATCGATCATCGGATGCGACTGGCAGTAGCTCACCATGCCGGGGATCAGCAATTCGGCCCCGTAGTTCTTGTTGTTCGTGGTGAACTGACGTACCCGCTCGATCGTGAACTTGTTGCCCGGATCACCATCGGTGCCATTCAGCCTGGTGGTGATCTGGTGGAGCCCGTTGCGGGTCCGCAGCGACCGCGCCGATTCCTCGTTCCCGATGATGCTCGGGAATCCGGTCAGCGGCGCCTTCGGGTTCGACAGCCAGTAGCTGTCATTCATGTTGGACCCGAAATCCTTGCGGATCTGAAGCGGCATCTGACCGGGCGGCAGAACACCTTTGACGACCGCACCAGCCGCCTGCTGCATGTCGCAGCTGGTGGTCGAACCGTCGAGGACCGCCACCTTCGAGCTGGCCCAGGCGACGGTGCCGACACCGGGCGTATTGCATTCCGCGACCCGGGCGTCGGTCAGGTTCGGTACGACCGAGATGTCGGCGTACATGGCGTTGCCCTTCGAGTCTGCCGCGATCGTGTTGACCCACGGCACACCCTGATCCTTGAACAGTGCCTTCTTCATGTCAGCCACGCTTTGCGCGCGATTGAAATCGAAGAACTGGTTGACGACCCGCAGGCTGTTGGCGTTCGCGTCGAAAAGCGCGTACGCGGTGGACGAGGTCCACTTGAACAGCGGGGTCTTCTGGATCGACACCGAAATCGGACCGTGCTTGGTCGAGTACAGGGTCCGGGTCTCGGTGTCACCGTTGCCCTTGTCGACCGTGACCTTGGTCTGCTTCATCGGTATCGACTTGCCATCGACCATGTACCTGGTCGGGTCCGAAGGGTCCAGCGTTTCACGGAAGAACGCGAAACGGCGGGCGGTCGAAACCGTGTGGCTCCAGGCGACATTCCGGGTGTGTCCGATCTGGACGACCGGGCTGCCCAGGAGGCTGGCGCCGGAAACGTTGATCTTGCCCGGGATGGTCAGCTGCGATTCAAAGAATCGCTCGGAGCCAGACCACGGGAAATGGGGATTGCCGAAAAGCATTCCCTTGCCGGTCGAGGTTGCGGCCGAGCCGAGCGACACGGCGTTCGAACCGATGTCCGGGTTCGACTCCAGGTTCGCGAAGTCGGACTTGTTCAGGCTCGAGGGACTCGCTCCCGCAGGGGCGCTGGTCATGTCTGCCGAGGGCGGAACCGCGTTGGCGATGCCGTCCACGGCGGCCCCGGAACCGGCCATTGTCGAGAGCTCGTAGAAGCGCAGGTAGGCGTCAAGCGGAGTGATCTTCTTGACCCATGGCTTGCCGCTGCAGGTCGAGTCCTGAATCTTCGACTTGTTCTTGCCGAGCCATGCGTTGTAGCCCTTCACGTACCCGTCAATTACCTGCCTGACCTGGGGTTCCGGGCCGTTCGGCGGCTTCATCTTGAGGATTTTCGGAATCGTCTTGTCAACGATGATCCGCTTGTGCGAGAAGTCTGATTCGAGGTTCGTGAACTGGATTCCGTTACCGGTCAGCATCCAGGTTCCGTCAGCACCGAAGTACTTCGACCGTTCTCCGCGCACAGTGGTGTAGATCTCGGCCATCGAGCAGATGTTCTCGTTGGCCAGCGCCCAGCCGTAGCCGTAACCGAGGCCGCGCCAGCTGTCGGCGGTGATCCGCGGAATCCCGTACTGGGTGGTCCGGATCGTGACGCCGGGGCGATTCAGCTCCTTGAGACGCTCCCGCTTCGCCTTCGCCTTAAGCCGCTTGGTCTGCTTCTTCACACACTTGCGCTTTGCCTTGCCCCGCTTTTTCTTGCAGAGCTTCTTGGCCTGCTTGGCGATGGTCGGCGCGGCGGTTGCCGTGCCCGTAGCCAAGCCGATTGCCAGGACCATCGCCAACGCGGCGACGAACAGTCGAATCAGTTTCAAGACTTTCCTCTCTCCTCGGGCGGCCCCCCGGCCGCCACTCGTTCCCTCAGATAAACCCCGAAGCAGCACTTCGCTGCGGTCCCAGCATATCCGGTCCGGCTGTATGATCCGGATCCGGGCCTCGCGGCCCCCGGGAGAAACGAGAGGGAAACGGGGAATCCAGTGAAGCGACTCAATCTGCTGTTCGTTCTGGCAGGGCTTTGTGCTGTGGTGCTGGCGATGCCGGCCGGTGCGCTGGCCGGCAAGAGCAAGTCAAAGGCCGGTATCAAGGGCAACATCGCCGTCCAGTCAACCCGCCAGGCCGATGTGAAGAAATCGGGCAAGCTGAAGGTGCGGGTCACCCTCAAGGTTTCCCGCAAGGCACCGAAGAAGCTCCGCAGGAAACCGGTGAAGGTCACCCTTCGCGGTACCTCGTCGGTCAGCTGGTCGCCGAAGAACGAAACCTCGGTCCGCACAAAAACCGTGAAGATCAGGCCGAACCGCAAGTCGACGATCTCTCTGAATCTGAACGCGACCGGCAAGACAAACGCCGGGGATTGCGGAGCTCCCACTTTCAGATTGACCGCCACCTACCGTTCGGGCAAGCGCAAAAAGCAAGCCAGAGCAAGCCGCAAGCTGACGGCCCAGAAGTCGCTTTGCGATGTCCCGACTGATGTGGATCTGGGCAATGCGGATAAGTGCGACTTCATCGCCGGCCCCGGAAACGCGTGCCTGGCTCCGTTCCCAAACGACTTCTATACGAGGGAAGACAGCACTTCCGATACCGGCCGCCGCCTCGATCTCGATCCCGAGTCAACTCCGGCCAATTCCTCCGGAAAGCACATCGCGGTCACCGTGCTCAATCAGTCGGACGGGTTCAGCCCCGGTCCCCTGCTGACCGTGCGCATACCGGGCATGGACAACGAGGCCGCCTTCACCCAGTCGGGGATCGTTTCCATCAAACAGATGAGCCGGGCCTTCGAGCCCTCGCAGCCGGTGGTGCTGATTGACGCGGCCACCGGGGAGCGCCAGCTGATCTGGGCGGAACTCGACAGCCAGGCCACCGCTGACGCCGACCGCAATCTGATCATCCATCCGGGTAAGAACCTGCAGAACGGCCACCGCTACATCGTTGCGATCCGAAACATGAAGGATTCGGCCGGCAACCTGATCCCCGCGCCCGCGGCCTTCCGGCTTTACCGGGACACCGACCGCACGGGCAACCCGGTTATCGAAAACCGCCGGACCCATTTCGAGTCGATCTTCGATGACCTTGCCGATGCCGGAATCGATCGCGGCTCGCTCTACCTGGCCTGGGACTTCACCGTGGCCAGCACCGAAAACCTGACCGGACGCATGCTCTCGATCCGTGACCGGGCATTCGCCGGACTCGGCGACACGAACCTGACCGACGGTGTCGTCCAGGGTGATGCACCGGACTTCAATGTGACCTCGGTCGAGGACTTCCCGATCGCGACCGGAAACGGAGTCGAGGACGCGCGGATCGTCAAGGGAACTTTCACGGTTCCTTGCTACCTCAACCAGGCCGGTTGCCCCTCCGGCTCGACTTTCAACCTGGACGATGACCAGAAGCCTGTGCGGATACCCGGGAACACGATGGAAGCCCGGTTCTCCTGCAACATCCCGAGATCGGCGGTGGACACCAACTCCGACGACCCGGACGTGGGTACCTGGGATGTCGCCCACAAGGTTCGTCCTTCGCTTTACGGACACGGACTGTTCGGGTCGATCGACGAGGTGACAAGCCGGAACATTCGCCAGCTCGGAACCGAGAACGGGGTATTGGTCTGCGGCACGGACTGGATCGGGATGGCCGAGGACGACATCTATACCGCGGCGGTCCCGGCCCTGGCCGATCTGTCCAATTTCCCGGCCCTTCCCGACCGGCTTCAGCAGGGTTTCCTGAACTTCCTTTTCCTGGGACGCCTGTTGATCCACCCGGACGGCCTGGCCTCGGATCCCGCCTTCAAGTTCGGAGGACATTCGGTGATCGACACCGACAACCTCTTCTACTACGGCAACAGCCAGGGCGGGATTGCGGGAGGCGCTCTAACAGCGGTGGCGACCGACTTCACCAGATCGGTCCTTTACGTCCCGGGCATGAACTACTCGACGCTGCTCACCCGGAGCACCGATTTCGCCGAGTACGCACGGATCCTTTACCCGTCATATCCGAGCGAAATTGACCGCACCTCTCTGTTCGCGCTGATGCAGACAATGTGGGATCGCGGCGAGCCGAATGGCTATGCGAACAACATGACCGACAATCCCCTGCCGAACACACCCGCTCACAAGGTGATGATCGAGATGGCCTACGGCGACCACCAGGTTGCCAACGTCGCCACCGAGGTAGAGGCCCGGACGATCGGGGCGCCGCTTCGGGTGGGCCCCGGAGGTCTCGACGGCGGGGTCGTCGATTCGGACCGTCATCCCGACGGCCTGATCGAGCCTTTCTACGGGCACGACACCCTGGGAGATCTGGCCGGGCCCGCCAGGAACGGCAATGCGTTCTTCGTCTGGGATATCGGTCCGCAAAGGCTCGAGTCGGGAGTTCTGTACGGCACCGATCCCGCCCCGCTGACCAACACTTCTCCGACCACCGGCAAGTCGGACACGCCTTTCGGCACGACCAGCGGCATCGACCCGCATGACACCGTGATCCGCAGCTCGCCGGTCATCCGCAAGCAGATCGCGGACTTCATCAAGGCAGACGGCGTTGTCACCAACCCTTGCGGACTTGACCCCTGCTATGCCGCCGGCTGGCACGGAGCGCCCTGACAGACAATTGGCCCGGCGGGCGCGGAAACCTTCACGGGAGGAAGTTTCCGCGCCCGGGCAGGTTTAGGGGTCTTGAAAGGGGGGTTTGTATGGTGACTTCCCTTGACTTCAAGACGTAAAGAGAAAAGGGCCGAGCGCAAGGAAAGGCGGGCGGCGCGCACCCGGTCACAGATGCCGCGGTGGATGTTCGAGACCCGGACCGACCAGTGGCATGAAGCGGGTCTCGGCGAGCAGATCGTGGACGCCCGTCAGGGACGGACCTGGCCGAGGCTGATCCTGTTTGCCGTTCTGATCGCGGCGGTTCTCTTCGCCTTCAACCACCGGCACGAGATCGTGCCCTCGGGTTACGGGGTCGAGGCGAGGATCCTCACTGCCGTCCTGCTGTTCATCCTCGGCTGGGGGTTCGCCTCGGCGCTGGGGCGCACGCTCACCCCTTTCATCATGCGCCGGCTCGATCCGGGCACGGCGGGCACCCTCGGGTTTGCGATCCGCCTGATCACCATTCTGCTGGTGGCTCTCGTCGCCCTGGGCATCGCCGGCGTCAAGCCGGCCACCCTTGCCGTCGGCGGCGCCGCGGTAACCATCGTGCTCGGTCTTGCCGCCCAGCAGACGCTCGGCAACATCTTCGCCGGGGTGGTGCTCCAGAGCACCCGGCCCTTCCGGGTTGGAGAAAGGGTGCGACTGACCGGCGGCCCGGTGGCCGGCTCGGTCGAGGGAACGGTCAGCACCCTCGGTCTCTTCTACACAACGATCCTCAAGGGGCAGGACCGGATGCTGATCCCCAACAACCTGCTCCTGCTACTGGCGGTCGAGCCACTCCGCGAGCCCGAGTCGATTGACCTCCGGGCCCGCTTTGACAGTCACCTCAGCCCGGCAACGGTCCAGGACATGCTCCGTCAGGCGATAACCGTTCCCACCCTGCGCCCGCCCCGGATCGAACTCGAAGAGGTCGACCGGGACGAGGTCGTACTCAGGATCAGCGCCACCCCGGTCGATCCCGCGGATGGCGCAAGGCTGGCCGAGCAGGTGGTTTCAGTCACCCGCGGCACCTTCGAGTACGAGAAGCCCGACGTCTAGCGCTTCAATTTCACGTTGAGGCGCTTGCTGACCGACGACTTGCCGGGCTTGCCCGTCGCCGTGATCTTCAGCTTCAGCTTCTTGCCTCGAGCCTTTGCCTTGACCTTCACCGTGACGGTGATCGTCTTCGACTTCTTCGCGCCGAGGCTCTTGATCTGGCGGCAGGCACCCTTCGACTTGAGCTGGCCGCCCTTGACACAGACCTTCACCGGTTTACCGGCCAGGTTGCCTTTGTTGGCCACCCGGACCCGGACCTTGTAGGCCTTGCCCTTGCGGGCTGCCTTCTTCTTGCCGGGCAGGCTTACCTTGAGCTTCGGTCCACCAACGACCGGGTTGGCGCTGGCCGCTGCTGTCAGTGGTTGTGCGACCCTTTCGGTGTAATTCTCCGCCTGCGCGGCTCCGTCGCTCGGCGGACCGAAGTACCGGGTCCGGAACACGGTCAGCTTGTTGAAGCCGGCCGGGTTGCGGGGGTCGGTGTTCGGCGTGATCGGGAAGGGAACGCCTTCCTTGCCGAGGATCCCGAAGCCGCTGGCGCCGATCGACTGTCCGTCGCCACCGCACTGAACCTCGTCGGCCCCGGCCGGGGTCGAGTCGTCCAGGTAGTAGTTGCCGAACTTCGGATTGTCGATGTCGGTCTGCGATCCCATCACGGTGCTGACCGATCCCTGGGTCCCGGAAAGCTGCTGCCAGGCGTAGGTGCCACCGGTGATGTCGGCGGTCGTGGTGGGGACCAGGGTGTCGGGGGTCCCGTCAACCGGTACGCCAGCCGTGTTGTTCGAGTCGCGATAGGTCATGCCGATCGCGGCGGGTGAATAGTCCGTCCAGGAGTAGAGATCCTGCATCACGTGAACCCGCAGGTAGATGGTGTTCAGCTCGTGGTCGGCGTAGTAGATGTGCTCGCGCTGGGTGTACGGGCCCGAGTTGGCGCCCATGTATGAACGGATCGCCCGTACCGGACCGTCGATCGCCGCGACGTAGGTTCCTTCGTCATCGGTGTTCGTGTCGTTGTCAGGTTTGGTGTCTTCGGTCCAGCGGCCGGAGAATGTGTACTGGCTGCGCCCGCACTGGTTCAGATAGGCCTGGGCGGTCTCGCGGTCGAGGATGTCGACTCCGCTCGAGTTGCCGGCCTTAACTTCCAACTCGTCTTCCATCCAGCGGTCGACCGAGTGGAGCTTGTAGTAGGCGGTGGTAACGGTCGAGTCTTCGGGGTTGGTCGAATGGATGTATCCGTAGCCGTCCTTGATCGACTGGCCCGCCGGCAGGTTGGTCAGATTGAAGTCATAGTCGACGTAATCCTTGCCCGCGCCCGGATCGAGATCACCGGTCTTCTTGAAGAGATACACGGCGGCGCTGCCACCGAGCGGGTCACTCACCTCGACCTTGACACCGCTGGTGCCGTCGACCCCGGCCGGAGGATCAGCGTAGGCCGGAGCGTTCGAGCCGGCGTCGCCGCCCATGAAGACGAACTCGTCGTCGGTATCGAAGGTCGCATCTTCGTCGGCGCCGGAGCGGGTGTTCGGATCGGCGTAGACCTCGATGTCGAAGGACTGGTACGCGCTGGGGTCACTGAGCGTCACGTAACTGTTGGTGGGTGTGTCCGGATAGAGCTGGCGGGCGCTGATCGTGTGCCGCTCATCCACCTGCACGGGGATCTGCTGCCAGGACCCGTCCCAGGCGAACCCGACGATGTCGTTCGGCATCGTCCCGACCATTTGCCCCAGGTCGCTGCCCTTCAGCACGACTGCGTCACCGGCCCGGTCGGACGGTGCCGCCGTAGCCGAACCGGCGAAGCCAAGAGCGATTGTCGCGAAGAGACCGACCACGGCCATCACTCGCGCGGACATTCTGAACACAACCTCCCTACCCATGGGCGGATCCTATCCAGAATCGGAACTGCCGCTCTCGTCAGTGGCGATCAACGCCCCGAGACAAACAGCCCAGATCGCGCTGACGCCGGACAGGTACCAGGTCCAGTCGACGAGTGCCAGAAGGACGAAGGCCAGAACGCCAGGAGTGAACAGCCAGGCTTGCGGACTGAAACGGCGTTGCCAGGCCAGCCAGGTTGAACCGGCGAGAACCAGGATGAAAAGCAATGCGCCCACCAGGCCGGTCTCGACTGCTGACTCGACCACCATGTTGTGCGCAAAGCGCACGGGGCTCGACTGCTCGGTTCTGGTCACGAGATAGTAGGACGCCTGCCCGTGACCCAGGATTGGCTTCTCGGCCGCTACTCTCAAGGAATCGCCCCAGAGTTCGACCCTGCCGTGATCAATCCCGCTTCTTCCCTGGACTCCTTCCGAACTCCCTGATTCCAGCAGCAGGGCTGAACCGGCCGCCGCCACAATCAACATGACGGCAGCCACGGCCAGACCATTGCGCAAACGACCGGACAACTTCGGAACGGAGGGCAGGCCCGGTCCTCGAACCGGGCAGGCATACTGGTCCGCAGCCGCCACGACGGCCAAGGTCAGCAAGGCGGCAACGGGAACAGAACTCCTCAGCGTAAGGGCGACAAGTAGCCCGCCGACCCCCCAGAGGAGCGCGCACCTCACCGCTTCACGACGATTCGCGCCCAGGGAAAACTGCGGCCAAAGCAGCCAGCAGACGATCAGGGAGGCGGCAGCAAGGAGCATCGTCCTGTCGCCGGTGAGGATTGTCACCGACCCCCCTATAGAAAGCGACAGGACGCAGGTGATCCGGACCGCCAGCCCGTCCGCACGAGCTCCGAGGGCAAGCACCGGCATCGCGGCAACCTGGAGGAAAGCCAGAGCCGGCGAATATTCGATGAAGCCGGCCGGGCGCCAGTGACCGCCGAGGATTATCGCCAGGGGATCCTGTTCAAGGGCAAGACCGACCAGACCGGACAACCCGAAGATGGTCGCCAGAACCGCCAGCCAGGACTCGACCAAGAGCCTTTGCTCGTCGCCACGGCAAGCGCAAGAGATGAAGATTGCGATGCATGCGAGGGCCCCCGGAAGGAGGGCATGGAGGATTGCCGAGTCCCAGGATGAGGGCGACCACAGCAGGCTGATTGTTCCCAGGACCGAGAGGCAGCCCAGTGCAACGACCGGTGGCTTGGCCAGCGCATGCAGGAAAGGCTCCGGGTGACGGAAGGATGCGAACAGCAACGCCATCCCGGAGCCGAGTATCAAGGCGAAATATGCGGTGTCACCGAAGCCCCCTTCGGCAACGGCCACGCCCGACACGAGCAGAAGTAGCGCGACCGTGGGCGCCACCCGACGCAGCCTGGGGACCCCCTCCGTCAACCGGCCGCCCGACCCGCCTTCGGGCATGTCAGAGCGAAGGCTACTTCTTCACTTTCAGGGTTCCGCTCCCGGTCTTCTTCGCTACGCCCTTGCCGGTAACCGTGAAGGCAACCTTGATCTTCTTGCCCTTCTTCGCCTTCTTCGTGACCTTGACCGAAATGCTTGCCGTCTTCGAAGCGCCTGCGGCCAGAGTGCCGAGCTTCACGCATTTCGAGACCTTAGCCAGTTTCTTCGGAGCCTTGGCACAGACCTTTACCGTCGTGGCGGCCGCATCACCGGCGTTCTTGACCTTGACCTTGAAAATCGCTTTCTTGAGCTTCTTCACCGATTTTGCTTTCGGCGTGATCCTGAGCGCTCCGAACTTGGGCTTGCCGGTCGGCAGGACCGTGTCCTTGTCAAACGAAGCTGTAACCGACCTGGCTTCGCTCATCGTGACCTTGCAAGTTCCCGTACCCGTGCAGGCGCCCGACCAGCCGGTAAACGACGAACCCGTGCCGGCCGTTGGCGTCAACGTCACCTCGGTGCCGAAATCGAAATCAGCCGTGCAACTGGAACCACAATTCACCCCGGCAGGGGCCGAAGTCACCGTGCCGGAACCTGCCCCCGACTTCGAAACGGTCAAGGTCCTCTTCTGAAGCGTGAACGTCGCCGTCACCGACTTCGCCTCGCTCAATGTCACATGACAATCCCCGGTACCGGTACAGGCACCCGACCAACCCGCAAACGATGACCCGGTAGCCGCGGCCGCCGTCAGCGTCACCTCGGAACCTTCGTCGTAGCTGGCCACACAATCGCTGCCGCAATCGATCCCGGACGGGATTGAGGTCACTGTGCCGGAACCGGTGCCCGAACTCTCGACCGACAGAGTGTGGGTCGGAGCCGGCGTCTTTTTCATCGCGACGTGCAGATCAAGCACCGGCGGCGGGATGTCCACCACCTGGCTGGTCACGGTCGGGTAGCCGTCCATCGAGACCACCACGCGATAGGTGCCAGCGGCGACGTCCCACTGGAAAAGGCCGTCACTGCCGGTGAGTTCCGGGTTCACGTTCGGGGAAATCCCGGGATCACCGGAAAGAACATTCACGAAGGAGTCTCCGACCTTCCGTTGCAATCGCACAGTCGCGCCTTCGATTGCGGCTGCGGCGCGGGCTTCTTCGTCGGTCTTGCCGTCAGACTTGGCCGCGTCGAACTCGTCCTGGTCATAGACCACCCCCTGCGGGTCAATCAGGGTGATGCTTCCGAACGGGATCACAAAGTCATTCGAATCCTCGCCCTCGGTCAGCGTGTAGGTGACGAAAAGACTCCCGCTCATGGCACATGGAATGCTCACCGTCCATGTGTTTTCCGAGGTCTCGGTGGCCGGGATAGTGCTGCCGGCGAATAGCACCGAAACATCGCTCACGGTGCCTGCCCCGGGATTGATCGGGATCGCCAGGTCGATCGGCATGCAACCTTCCGGGAACTGCGACACCTGTGAGCTGGGAATGGTGAAGTAAACCTGCCCGGCCGACTCGTCTGCGTACTTGTGGATCATGAGCGGGTCACCGCCGGGAGTGGTCTCGGGGGCGCTCATGGTCGTACCTGTTGGCGACACCACAGACTCGGGAGCGGTCCCCGCATCCACGTAGGCCCAGGTTCCGTACAGCCTGTCACTGGTACCCCTCAATTCGACTTCGAGGTTCACTTCCTGACCGGCGTAGTCAGTCAGGTCCATGTGGGCGTTTCGCCAGCCGGTCGACTTAAGATCAATACCCGAACCGAAACCTCCCTGATAACGCTCGGTCACCGTCGGCATGTCCGGGGAGGTCAGTCTGACCCGCAGGTAGAGGTCGTCGTATCCGGAGTAGTCGTAGGTGAACAGGTTGTAGTTCAGCTTCACGATTGGATTGTCCGGATCGACCTCGAAGCTCTGTTCAATCGCGAGGCTATCCATGCTTTGCCGGATTCCGCTGTTCTTGAATGGACCCCCGAGGCGCACCATCTTGTCGCCATCCAGGACCGGAACGGTCACCTGCTGTTCATCGCTGCCGGAAGAAGTCTGGGCCTGGAAGGTGTCTGCCCCTTCCACCACGCATATCCCGTAGGGGTCACCGTCAATGCACGGAACGGGATCCTGCCCGGGACCGTATACCTGCTCCCGGGGCCCATCGCCGTCGTACGGAGCGTAGGCGCTAACTGTCCATCCGTCGAGATTGCTGCCAGAACCCTGCTCGAAACTGGGGTTCACGAGACCGGTTCCCGCCGCCCAGGCGACGCCACCGACAAACAACAGCAGCGAGAAACAGACCGCAATGACTCGCGCGATCACGCTCCCGTTTCCACGACGCACTCTCCTTAGTGACACCCTGTACCCCCCAAATCGACTTTCGCCTATGTGTTCCCCCAGAGCGACGCTCTGTCTCTGAAACCTTAATCTAACCGGAAAGCAAGATGCAAGTCGATCCGTGAGCGCAGACGCTTCCGGCCTCAGCGTCGGCGTTCGACCTCTTCGACCATCAGTTTCGTGTGGAGGGCGGCGATCAGGTCCTTTAGCGGTTCGGCTCCGGCTTCGATCAGCTCGACCGCATGTTCGGGGGTGATCTCCCCCTCGAGGCGTTCCATCAGCACGTCGACTTCTTCCTTGACCAGGGTCTCAAGCGCATGCTTGTAACGCAGGGTGTCGTAGACGGTGAAGCCGATCTGCTCGTCGTATCCACCGGCCCGAAAACGGGACATTGCTTCGATGATTTCCACATCCGACGGCGAGTAACCGCGTGAATTCGGAGTGAGGATCCCGATCTCGGCCAGTCGGGTGAGAACCTTGGCCGGCACGCCGTACTTCTTGACTTCGGCCGCGCTGGTCCGGGTACGCTCGCCGGCCAGGGCGCGTTCGAGAATCCGGTCCTCTACATCAAGCATCGCCTCCGCCTGGTCCGGATCCTCTTCGAAAAGCGAACGAATCGCCTTGAGCGGCATGAAGCGCTCCTCCTGCAGTCGCTTGATCAGGCGGATCCGCTCGACCGTTTCCGGCCGGTACCAGGCCATGTTGCGGCTCGTCTTTACGGGCTCCGGCAAGAGGCCTTCGCGAAGGTAATGCTTGATCGTGGGAGCCGGGACGCCGGAAGCTTCGACCAGGCCCGACATCTTCAGCAGCGCCCCGTTCGCCGCCTGGGTCACGCCCGGAACTCCATGTCCCCTTCGGCTCCGGGTCCCGCGGCGACACCGGACTCGAACAGGGCATCGATCTCGTCCTTTGCCAGCCCGGCCGAGGCGAGAACCTCGCGGGTGTCCGCACCGATCGCGGGGGCAGCGGACGGCTCGGCAGCCGGGGTTCGGCTCATCTTGATCGGCGAGCCGATCTGCCGCACCAACCCGATGCCGGGCTGCTCCCACTGAACGATCATGTTGCGCTCCCGCATCAGGTCCGACCCGATCGCTTCATCCAGCTCGAGAATCGGCTCGATGCAGCAGTCGTACTGATCGTTGAAGGCCTTCCACTCTTCCCGGGTCCGCTCGCGGAACACCGCGGCGACTTTCTCCCAGGCCTCCCCGCCCGGCCGCTCGAACTGCAGCTCGATCAGTTCCTCGTGGCCCGTCCCTTCACAGAACGAGCGCCAGAACTTGGGCTCGAGCGCGCCACAACTTACCCAGCCGTCGGCGGCCTCGTAGGTCAGGTAACAGACGATGCCACCGCCCAGCATCACCTCGCCGCGCCGGGGCACCTCACCGCCGGCGAAATACGCCCCGGCCGCCATCGCCAGCCAGGCGAAGGCACCGTCGGTCATCGAGATGTCGACCATCTGGCCCTTGCCGCTTTTCGATTTCTCGATCAGCGCGGCGAGGATGCCGAAGGCCGCGTTCATCGCTCCGCCACCGAGATCGCCGATCTGGCCGGCTGGCTGGACCGGTGGTCCGCCGGCCTGGCCGGTCATCGCCAGCATCCCGGTCGAGCCGAGATAGTTGAGGTCATGTCCGGCCCGGTCCCGCGACGGACCGTCCTGACCGTAGCCGCTGATCGAGCAGAAGACGAGTCCGGGATTCTTCCCGCTCAGCGTTGCGTAGTCGACCCCGAGTTTTTCGGCCACACCGGGCCGGAAGCCTTCAAGCACCACGTCGGCCGTGGGAACAAGGCGGTAGAAGGCATCTCGACCCTCGTCGCTCTTCAGGTCGAGACGAATCGAACGCTTGCCCCTGTTAAGCGAGAGATAGAGACCGGATGCCGTCGCTTCGGCCGGGTCGGCTTCGCTTTCGTAAAGGGGCGGGGCGTAACGGATGTAATCGCCGGCGCCGGTGTCTTCGACTTTGATCACCTCGGCTCCGAAGTCGACCAGCATCTGCGAGCAGAAACCGCCCGGCAACAGCCGGGTCAGGTCGAGAACCCTGATTCCGTCAAGTGGGAGACGATCACTCATTGCGGCTCGACCGTGACCGGGAAGTTGACCGAGTTGGCGATGTAGCAGCGTTCGTGGGATCGGTGATGGAGTTCGTCCACGAACTCCCGCCCGGGGTGTTCGTCTTCGAACTCGACTTTCGGCCTCAGGGTCGCCGAGGTGAATTTGCCGCCCTCCATGACACCGATCGCTTCGTCGATGTACGACGCGACCGGATGCCGTTTGGCCCGGGCATAGGCGACGAACCAGAGCATGTGGCAGGAAGAGAGTGCCCCGACCAGCATCACCTCGGGATTGGACCGGGCCGCGTCACCGCCACTGCCGGGGGCGGAAGACCCCATGACCTTTTCCTCTCCCAGTTCGATCGAGTGGAGGCGGGGATCAGATTCGTCACCGCCCTCCCAGACGACCTTCGCCTCGTATGTGGTCGGCTCGCTCATGGCCGGCTCAGGCCGCCTTGAGTCCGAGCATTTCGCGAGCCTCGGCGATGGTTGCCACCTTGCGGCCCGCATCTTCGACCATCTGCCGGGCCTTGCCGATCAGCTCGCCATTCGACTTGCACATGCTGCCGTCCGGCAGGTAGAGGTTGTCCTCCACCCCGGCCCGCACATTGCCGCCAAGAGTGATCGAGGCGGCCAGCAGTTTCCACTGGTCGCGGGAGATGCCGATCACCTGCCAGTTGTTGGGGCCTTCGGGACCACCCGGAACCTGATCGGCCATCACCGCCACATTTCGCGGGGTCGGGCGGATGCCGCCGGTCACCCCCATGACCAGGGAGATCTGCGAAGGCTGCTCGACCAGACCCATGTCATAGAGCGGGTCGAGGTTGGCGACGTGGCCGGCGTCGAAGCATTCGTGTTCCGGCTTGATGCCCAGGTCGTTCATCGCGGTGATGAACTCGACGATCGTGTCAAAGGAGTTCTCGAAGACCGCCTTGAAGACGAAGTCCTTGCGGCGCTTCGAGTACTTGGCGTAGTTCATCGAACTCATGTTGAGCGCCGCGACATCGGGCCGGCAGGCTTCGAGGTAGGCGATCCGCTTTTCGATCGGGATGCCAATCGCACCGGTCGAGTAGTTGATGATCACATCGGGGCATTCGGATTTGATCGCCTCGGTGATCGCCTGAAAGTCCTCGATCTCATAGGACGGGGTGCCGTCCGGCTTGCGGGCGTGGATGTGGATCTGGCTGGCGCCCTCGTCGACCGAGCGACGGGCCTCCGCCGCGTACTCCTCGGGGGTGTAAGGGATCGCCGGGCACTGGTCCCGGTTGGCGATAACCCCGGAGATCGAGTTGCTGATGATCACCGGACTTTCGAACTTGCTCATACAGGCATCACTCCATGCTTCTTCCAGGGCCGTTCGACATGTTTGTCCTTGGCCATCTTGAGTCCACGGATCACCGTCTGGCGGGTCTCGCGGGGGTCGATGATGTCGTCGATCATCGCGTTGCCGGCTGCGATGTACGGGTCGATCTGCTGGCGGACCGCGTTCAGCATCGCTTCGCGGGTCGCCTCCGGATCATCGGCCGCCTCGATCGCCGAACGGCCGATGATGTTGACCGCCCCTTCGGCGCCCATCACAGAGATTTCGGCTCCGGGCCAGGCGACGATCAGATCCGGCTCGTAGGCCCGGCCGCACATAACGTAGTAGCCGGCGCCGTAGGCCTTGCGGACGAGGACGGTGATCTTCGGCACCGTGGCGCGGCTGACCGCGTAGAGCATCTTGGCGCCGTGACGGATGATCCCCTGCTGCTCGACCTTTGAGCCGACCAGGAAGCCGGGCACGTCCTGAAGGAAGAGCAGCGGAATGTTGAAGGCATCGCAGAGGTTGATGAAACGGGCCGCTTTGTCGGCCGAGTCGACGTCCAGCACTCCGCCCAGCACCTTCGGCTGATTGGCGACGATGCCGACCGGCATCCCGCCCATCCGGGCGAAGCAGGTGATCAGTGACTTGGCGAACTTCGGCTTGATGTCGAAGTACTGACCGTCGTCGACGATCTCCTCGATCACCTCATACATGTTGTAGGGAGTGCGGGGAGAGTCGGGAATGATCTCCAGCAAACGGTCGGAGCCGCGATCCTCGGGGTCGTCGGATTCGACGATCGGGGGCTTCTGCTCGCAGTTGCTCGGGAAGAAGCTGAGGTAGTTCCTGATCGCCTCGATGCATTCCGGGTCGTCCTTGACCTCGAGGTCACCGACCCCGGACTTGCGGCAATGGACCTTGGCCCCTCCCAGGTCTTCCATCTCGATCTCCTCGCCGGTCACTGCCTTGACCAGATGCGGCCCGGCCAGGGCCATTGCGCCCTGCCCGACCACCATCGGCACGAAGTCCGAGAGGCCCGGGATGTAGGCGGTGCCCGCGGCGCAGGGGCCCATCATCGCGGCGACCATCGGCACCACGCCGGACATCTGGACCTCCTCGCGAAAGAGGTGACCGGAACCGGCGAAGAGCGACCCCGCGGCTTCCTGGATCCGGGCCCCGGCCGAATCGAGCAACCAGACCAGGGGCATCCGTTTCTGAAGAGCCATCTCGCGGATCCGGGTGACCTTGATCTCCCCGGTCTGACCCATCGAGCCGGCCATAACCGTGAAGTCATAGGCGACGATCGCGACCGGCCGGCCGTCGACGTCACCCCAGCCGGTGACCACGCCGTCTGCCGGTGCCTCCTTGCTCTGCATCGCCGGCTGCGAGTAATGCGGACGGCCGTGAATGCCGATTTCGTTGAAGGTGCCCTCGTCGACCAGCAGGTCGATCCGCTCGCGGGCGGTCAGTTTGCCGGCTGCGTGCTGCTTCTCGATCTTCTCCAGGCCACCGCCGAGCCGGGCCCGGCCGCGACGTTCATGAAGTTGCTCGGTCAGCGCGGGCAGCGGCGCCGTGCCCGGCAGCAGGTTTTGCGGGGCCTCGGCCTCGCCGCCTTCGGGCCCTCCGCCACCGTTTTCGACTTCGCTCATCAGCGTCCTTTCCATTCCGGCTCGCGCTTTTCAAAGAAAGCTTTGACGCCCTCGATCGCGTCCTCGCTGGAGAGCTCGATCGAAAGCTGCGAGCGCAGGTAGTCGAGCGCGGCGGCAAGGTCCATGTCCATCTGTCGCCACATCGCGTCCTTGCCGAGCTTCATGATCAGCGGCGACTTGCGGGCCAGCATCGTGGTCCAGTCCTCGAGGACGAGGTCGAATTCCTTCTTCTTGGCGACATAGTTGACGATGCCCGCCTCCTTGGCCTCCCTGGCCTCCATCCGCCCGCCGAGCAGGAGCATCTCGTTCGCCTTCTTGCGGGGAACGTTGCGATAGATCAGTGCCATGATCATGAACGGGAAGAGGCCGACGTTGATCTCGGGAGTACCGAACGTGGCCTCTTCGCTGGAAATGATCAGGTCACAGGCCAGGGCGAGGCCGAGCGAACCGGCCAGCACATGACCCCGCGCCGCGACGATCGAGGGCTTGCCCAGCTGGCCCAGCAGCTTGAAGGCCTCGACGAAGCTTTCGGCGCCTTCGAACTTCTCGACCGCGTTGGCGTCGCCGCCGAAGGCCGCGAGGTTGCCACCCGCCGAGAAGACCGTTTCGTGCGAGGAGGCAAGAACCACCACCCGGACATCAGAATCGCCACGAACCAGGTGGAGGGCGGCGATCAGCTCCGAAAGCAGCTCGTCGGACAGTGCATTTCTGGTGTCGGGATCGTCAAGGGTGATGGTCGCTACATGCTTTTCGACCTCGTATCTGATCTTCCCGAAGTCGGGACTGGCTTGGCTCATGTCGCGGACCATACCAGCTAGTTGAGAGTAGAAAGTGTTACTGTCCACTTTCAGAACTGGCAAATCCCTCAGGGCCACGAAACCGGCGGATCCCTCAGGGCCACGACTTCACCGAGGAGAATCGAGTGTCCACCGAAACCGTCATCAAGCCCGACCACGAGGCCGGCCGCAAGCACTTCATCTTCACCCAGGAGCACGAAGATCTCCGCGAATCCATGACCGACTGGGTCAAGAAGGAGCTCCACCCGCACCGCAACGAGTGGGAAGAGACAAAGTGGCCCGATTCCGCGATGAAGCGGGCCGGCGAGCTCGGCTACCTCGGCCTCTGCTTTCCCGAAGAATACGGCGGACAGGGCGGCGACTATTACTACTCGCTGGTCCGTGCGGAAGCACTTTCGTATTCCGGCTCAGGCGGCCTCGGCATGGGCTTCGCGGTCCAGACCGACATGGTCCTCCCGCCCGTCCATCTGCTCGGCACCGAGGAACAGAAGCGTAAGTACCTGGTTCCGGGAATAACCGGCGAAAAGATCGGTGCGCTCGGCATCACCGAACCCGGGGCCGGATCCGATGTGGCCGGGATCCGCACCACCGCCATCCTCGACGGTGACGAGTACGTGATCAATGGTTCCAAGACCTTCATCACCAACGCGGCCCGGGCCGATTTCATGGTTCTGGTCACCAAGACCGACCCCGACGCCGGCCACGACGGAATCACCCTGATGCTGATCGATATCCGCGACGAGAATGGCAACGACCTGCCCGGCTTCTCGGTCGCCCAGAACCTCGAGAAGCTCGGCATGCATGCCTCGGACACGGGCGAGCTTGCCTTCGAGGATTTCCGGGTGCCGGCGGACTCGGTCCTCGGCCAGGTCGGCAAGGGCTTCTACCACATCAGCTGGGAGCTCCAGAGCGAAAGGCTGGTCGCCGCGGCCGGCTCGAATGCTTCTGCCGAGCGCCTGCTCGAGACGGCGATCGAATACGCCAAGGACCGCAATGCTTTCGGCCGGCCGATCGGCAAGTTCCAGGCGATCCGCCACAAGATCGCGGCCATGGCGACCAAGATCGAGGCCTCGAAGCAGTTCACCTATTCGGTTGCCTGGCGGGTGAACAACGGCGAGTATCCGGTCCGGGAGATCTCGATGGCCAAGCTGCTCTCATCACAGATGGCCTGCGAGGTCGCCGACGAGGTCGTCCAGATCCACGGCGGTTACGGCTACATGAAGGAATACGAGGTCGAGCGAGCCTGGCGGGACCTGCGCCTCAACCGGATCGGCGCCGGCACCGACGAGGTGATGCTCGAGGTGATCGGCCGCTCCTACGGTCTGTAGGAGCACCGGCTTTTCCCAAACAGCCACCGCTTCTGCCGTAGTCTCTGGACGATGGTGGAGCGGGTCGAAGAAATCGATGTGGTCATCGTCGGTGCCGGACTTTCCGGCATCGCGATGGCACATCAACTGGTTGAGGACCACCCCGGCCTGAGCTACACGATCCTCGAGGGCCGCGAGCGGATCGGCGGCACCTGGGACCTGTTCCGGTATCCCGGCATCCGTTCGGACTCGGCCATGTCCACCTTCGGCTATTCCTTTCGCCCCTGGGCCGGTACCGAGCATTTCGGCAACGGCGAGCAGATTCGCGAATACATCGAGGAGACCGCCGCCGAATACGGGATCGACCGCCAGATCCGCTTCCGGCACCGGGTGAACGGCGCCAATTGGGACAGCGGGCAGCAGCGCTGGATCCTTTCCTTCACCGACGCCGAAGACCACCCGCGCGAGATGCGCTGCCGCTTCCTGATCGGCTGCACCGGCTACTACCGCTACGACCGCGGCTACGCCCCCCATTTTGACGGTGAAGAAAGCTTCGAAGGCGAACTCTTCCACGCCCAACAGTGGCCGGAAGGGCTCGACGTCGAAGGGCGGAAGATCACGGTCATCGGCAGTGGAGCCACCGCAATCACCGTGGTTCCTGCCCTCGTCGATGCGGGAGCAAAGGTCACCATGCTCCAACGCTCTCCCAGCTATGTGGCCACGGTCCCCACCCACACGAAGTCGGTCGAGTTGATCAACCGCTTCCTTTCCCGCAAACGGGCGGGCTGGCTGCTTCGCTGGATGGGCGTCTTCCGCGAGATAATCTTCTTCAACCTCGCCCGCAGGTTCCCCGACTTCTATCGTCGACTGCTGATCACCGGGGCCCGCAAGCAGTTCCCGGAGGGCATGGAAAAGCGGCATCAGAATCCGGCATATGACCCCTGGATCCAGCGGGTCTGCTTCGCTCCCGACGGTGACTTCTTCGAAGCTTTCGGTTCCGGCGGCGCGAGGCTTGAGACCGGGAACATCGAACGGGTCGAAGCCGACCGGATCTGTCTGCGCGAGGGGCCGGAGATCGAAACCGATGTGATCGTCAAGGCGACCGGCCTCGACATCCTGATCCTCGGCGACATGCAGGTAACCGTCGACGGCGAGCCGGCACCGATTGGCGAGCAGCTCGTCTATAAGGGCGCGATGCTCGCCGGAGTGCCGAACCTGGGCTTCATCGTCGGCTACACGAATGCTTCCTGGACCCTGAAGGCTGAACTCACCGCGGCCTACCTGAGTCGACTGCTTTCGGAGATGGAGACCAGAAGGGCCTCGGTCGTGGTGCCGGTCGCCCCGGACCGGGAGATGGAGACGACCCCGGTACTCAACATTCAGTCCGGGTACATCAAACGGGCCGAAAACCGCCTGCCCAAGGCGGGTGACCGCTCCCCCTGGGTCCTCCATCACAACTACCTGACCGACCTCCGCGAGCTCCGCCAGGCGGATTTCGATGACGGCGCGATCACCTTTTCCCGGGCCCCGTAGGTCCGGATTTCACGAGCTCCGCAGGTCCAAAGCCGGAAAGTCACCGGTTTTCCCTGCAAGTTCACGGTTTTTTCTCAGGAGAACTAGAATCGCCGTCGTAACTTTCAACTCATGGGAGCGAGGCGCCGAATGAGGATTGGCAACCGCATCAACTGGAATCACCGGACCGGCCGGAGGATCAGGGTGGGCCTCGGCCTGGCGATCCTCGCCCTGGGCGGCGCCGGAACCGCGATCGCAGTTTCTGCCGATACCGAAGCGCCGGCTCCGAAATACAACTCGCTGGCCCGGGTACCGGACCCGATCGGGGCTCCCGGACGGGCCCTCAACCTGGCCCGGGTAGTAATTCAGCCGGGCGCGAGAATCCCGCTTCACTTTCACCAAGGCACCCAGGTCGGCTACGTACAGTCAGGCGTCCTCACCTACCACGTCCAGTCCGGAAGGGCGAGGCTGATGCGGGGCGCCGGCGATGCCCCGAAGCTGGACCGGGTCATAAGGGCGGGACAGACCGCAAGGGTCCGGGCCGGACAGTGGCTGATCGAGCAGCCCTACGATCACCACCGCGCGGCCAATTACGGCCGGAAGCCCGTGGTGATCCTGCTCGCCAACCTGCTTCTCAAGGACGCGGCGCCCTCAAAGCTGATTCCGTAAGCAGCTGATCCCGCAGGTCAGGCAGCCGGCGATACCTCTGCCGTGCACTGTGCGCAGCGGGTCGCTTTCACCGGAATCTCGGAGAGGCATTCGGGGCATTCCCGATGGGTTGCCTCCTCGTCCCGCTTCAGGTGATTCATGGGGAGCACGACGAAGAAGTAGATGACCGCGCTCACGGAAAGAAACGCGATCAGGGCGTTGATGAAGTTCCCGTAGGTGAACTCCGAACCGTTGATCGTGAAGCTCAGGGCCGAAAAATCCGGCTCGCCGATGATCGCCGCGATCACCGGAGTCAAGAGGTCAGCGACCATGGAATTGACCAGTGCGGTGAAGGCCGCCCCGATCACGACGGCAACCGCCAGGTCGATCACGTTGCCGCGAGTGATGAACTCGCGGTAGCCCTGAATCATCTTCACCGGTTCGAAGTTACCCGGCGGCCCCGACGGAATCCGGGGCCGCCGGCGAGATCAGCGGGGTCTCGCGACGAAGGTGGTGGTGCCGGAGCAGATGAAAATACGGGCCCCGTACAGATCCGGGACAAGAAACGAGAAATTGAGTTTCAGCTTGCCCGAGACCGCCCGTCCGCGCTTGATCAGCCGGACCTCGTAGTTCTTGGTTGCCTTCGCACCGACGTTCATCGCGGCCGGCTGCAGCGCCTTGCTCTTGACCGTCCGGCCGACCCGCGCTGCCGCCGCAGGCCGGAACAGTTCGCTGCCGGCCCGGGAGGAGTAACCACCAGTGGTTTCCAGGCAGAGGGTCGGAACCACGGTGCGGATCCCGGTGACCCGGTTGCCCTTGAGCGCGAAAGTGATCGAGCTTCCACCCTTGGTCTTGCCCTTGTAGGGGGCGGCCCCGGCGTTCTCGGCCGCGAACATGAACCAGGCGCCGAACAGGATCGTGAACAGGGCGAGCCCGACCATGAATCCGCTCCGGGCGGGCTCGGCAGGCACCCCGGAAACTCCCCGCGAGACGAGACGTCTCGTTTTCGGGTCCGGAACGAGACTCCTCGTCTCGTGATGGTTCCTGAGAGCCTGGTTGATCGCTTCGCCGATCGATTCCGGTCGGTTGATCGCATCGGGGTTGCTGCGGTTTCGCGTGTTCATTTGGTCACCTTGACCTTGAGGTTGGACTTGACATTGGGAAAGCTGTGATCGAAAGAGACCTGCTGCTGGCTTGAGGTGGTGCCACCGTTCGCCTGGGCGTCGGGGACCTGGGTGAACCAGGAGAACAGCGCCACGACAAAGACGAGGGTCACGACGACATTCGCACCGGCGCAGGCCTTGCTGATTCGGCGATGGGTTTTCATGGGACGAGACCTCCGGAATCGGGGTTGCTGTTGTCGGCAGGTTCCAATCCACCCCTTGCGGTCACTTTGCGGGCAGGTTGCGAGGCCGCAATCGGCCGGAAAACGCCCTTATAGTGCGGCCTGCAACCAATCCAAGGAGCGTTTCTTTCGATGGGACTACTTGAAGGCAAGAACGCGATCGTCACCGGCTCGGCCCGGGGCATCGGCCGCGCCACCGCCGAGCTTTTCGCCGCTCACGGCGCCAGAGTGCTGATCAACGACCTCGACGCCGACGTCGCCGAGCAAACCGCTTCCGAAATCGATGGCGAGACCGCCGTCTTCGGTGGCGATCTGACCAAGGGTGACGCCTGCGATCAGCTCGTGGCGACCGCCCAGGACGCCTTCGGCTCGGTAGACATCGTGGTCAACAACGCCGGCTACACCTGGGACGGGGTCGCCCACAAGATGAGCGACGATCAGTTCCAGGCGATGCTCGACATCCACACGATCGTGCCCTTCCGCGTCGCCCGGGCTCTTGCTCCTCACTGGCGCGAAGCCGCCAAGGCCGAGGCCGCCGAAGGCAATGAATACTTCCGCAAGCTGATCAACATCAGCTCGATTTCCGGCACCATGGGCAACGCCGGTCAGGTCAACTACAGCGCCGGCAAGTCGGCGGTGGTCGGCATGACCAAAACCCTGGCGAAGGAATGGGGCCAGTTCAAGATCAACGTCAACGCGGTTGCATTCGGCTTCGTCGAAACCCGGCTCACCGCGGCCAAGGAAGGCGACGCCGAAACGATCAAGGCGCCGGACGGCGAGGAAATTCAGCTCGGCATCCCGGAGCAGATGCGGGCAATGGCCTCGATGATCATCCCGCTGGGTCGCCCGGCCTCACCGGAGGAAGCGGCCGGTCCCGTCCTCTTTCTCGGATCGAACCTCTCCGACTACGTTCACGGCCAGGTCCTGAACGTGACCGGAGGCCAGTTCGGCGGCATGTACACCTGATCTGGAACCTCCAGCCGCACGCTGGCGGCGTCAGCGTGCGGCTGGAGGCCCCAGATCGCGTATTGGGGCGGCTCATATCGGGGCGCCTGTCACCGACCAGCGGCTCCGGGGCTCTTTCTTTTTCTAGCTTTCCGGGGTCTGACTTTCCGGGGGGAAGTTGTCCGGGACCAGAGTTGGCTTTCCGACTCCGAATAGCCACTGCTGGAAGTAATCCCTCAGAGCAGCCTCCTGAACGGTTCCGACCCCGGCGACATCGACCGCGGTTTCGATGAACTGGTCAGCGTCGATCGTTGAATGGGCGAAGTCCGTCTGCAGTGCCTTCGCCAGGTCCGTGAACCTGGCGTGGCCGAATATCTCGCGGTAGCCCTCCAGCATCATCGCCGGACGGATGTAAGTTGAGAAATCGTCGAAGAGCAGCGACGGATCGTTGTTCAGCGTGCCGGGAGGAATGTTCCAGCGTTCGGGATCGTCGGTCGAGGCATACTCGGCGGTGAAAGCGTCCGCCGGAGTCGCGGGTGAGTCGTGGTACCACTCGCCCCATTGGGCCCAACCCTCGTTGAACCAGATCTGGTTCCAGGTGGCCGGACCGACGGCATCGCCGAACCACTGATGCACATACTCGTGAGCAAGGGTGGCGTTGTCGATCCCGGGATCGGGGAAGTGGATCTTGCCCTGGTTTTCAAGCACGTACCCGACGTCCGTGGTCGAGGCCGCGAACACCCCTCCCGAGTTCAGCGGGTAGGGACCAAACAAGGCCGAGAATTCGTTGATGATGCTGCCCTGAAGGTCCAGCTGTTCGCCGATCTGCTCAGCCTGGGCCGGTGTGGCCGAATTGTCATAGGCGTTGTAGAGCGGGAAGGTCCGGCCGTCCGAATTATCGGTCGCCGAACCGACGGCGTAGACGCAGCGGCAAACCGAACCGGTGGTCAGGTAGGTCGAGGTGGGCAGGGTCTCCCGCCACCTCCAGGTCGTCTTGCCGCCACTCGTGGTCTTCGAGATGAACTCGCCCGTCCCGAGGGCCGTCCACTCCTCGCTGTCGCTCTCGGTCGGGACTGTGGTCGCCGTGGTGAAGGTGGCCTTGTCGGACGGGATGTTGTTGTCCGGGAACCAGGTCTGGGCACCGATCGGCTCGCTCACGGTGAAGGAGCCGAAGCAATCCGGGTTGTCTGGCCCGGGGTCACCCGAGCGGCAGGCCCTCACCCAGCCTTCGAGCGAATCGTCCGGGTCCACGTGGTGGTTGATGTATCCGAAGTAATCCACCGTGACCGTGAACTTGCGGCCCCGGTCGATCGGCTTATGCGGAGCAACGATCAGCTTCGTGTCCTTTCGCAGGAAGCCGGACGTCACCCCGTTCACCGACACCCGGGTGACCGTCAGACCTTCGAAATCAAGACTGAACTGCCGCAGGTTCTGCGTCGCCCTGGCGGTCACCGTCGTCCGGGTGCCGGGGTTGAACTCGTTCGACAGCGGGTCGTAGTCGAGATTGATCGCGTAGTGAAGGGCGTCGTAGCCGCCGTTGCCGACTTCAGGAAAGAGCGAATCGCCACCGCTACGGGCTCCGTTTACGTATCTCTTTACCTTCACCCGCCTGGCGGCGCAGCTGGAGCCGCCCGGAAACCTGAAGCAGGAAACCAGAAAGTACCGGCCGGCCGGAACCCCCTGCCAGACGGTCGCCTTCGAGACGATCGAGACCTTGCCGTATCTGCGCGTGTAGGCCCGCCGCGATCCGAGGGCGACCTTCCCGGGTCTCCGGCTGCGCGAAAGTGTGAGCTTGACCTGACCCCTGACCCGCTTGCCTGAACGGTTGGCCAGAATCGAGGTCACCCTGTACCTGTAGCCCCCACCCAGGCTAGCCCGTGAATGGACCGCGAGCATTCTCGGGGCCGATGTTGCCGACGAAATGCCGGGAGCCGAAGCTCCCCCCGCGAGAATCAGAACGGCCGCCGCCAACAACTTCAGTTTTCTTCCCATGGCTGCCTCCAGAGTCAGCATAAGCGACGGAGGCAAGTCGAAAGGATTCTGCCGCGTTACTTGCGGCGCTCTTCAGCTGGCGGTTTGCCGCTCTCGCCGGTGATCGAGGGGGGCGGCCAGGGGCCGAACCAGTTGTCCCTAGCGCCGTCGAGGGTGATCACCGAACCGGAGTGAAAATCACCGGCATCGGAGGCCAGGAAGGCGATCAGCCATGCCATCTCCTCTGACTCCCCGACCCTTCCCATGGGGATCGTCCGGTCCACCACCTCGACGATTTCCTTCGGGTACTTGTTGACGAAGGTGTCGGTGGCAAACTGACCAGCCGCGATCGCACAGGTGCGGATGCCGAACCGGGCCCACTCGATCGAGAGCGTGCGCATCATGTTCTCGACCGCGGCGCGGGCCGCTCCCGAATGGACCATCCCCGGCATGCCGTTATGGGGAGAAAGGGTGACGCTGATCACCGCGCCCTTCTCCTGGGGAATGAAAGCCCTGGTCGCGGCGGCATGGGTCATCAGCCAGGTGCCGGTCACGTTGAGTTCGATCACGGTGCGAAAGCCCTTCGGACTGATCGCTTCGGCCGGAGTCAGGAACTGCCCGCCGGCGTTGTTGACCAGGGTGTCGATGCGGCCGTGACGTTCGATGATTCCGTCAAAGAAACGGTCGACGCCCTCTTCATCCCGGATGTCGAGCGGCTCGTGTTCAAAGCTTCCCGGCAGGTCAGTGGCCAGGCCGGCCGTCTCTTCGAGCGGTTCAGGACGCCTGCCGCAGCCGATAACTGTCGCCCCCAGGCTGACCATCTCCAGAGTCGCTTCCCGTCCCAGCCCGGTTCCGGCTCCCGACACCACCACGACCTTCCCGTCGAGCAGGCCATCCCGGAAAATCTCTGAGCGTACGTTTTCTCCCATTGGCTGGCTCGAATCCTATCCCTGACGGGACCAGCGGTAAGGTCACGCGGGTGAGCATTCACGCTGAATCAAGACCGCTCGAAACGCCTCTCCCCGGGGGCAGCGATGGCGCAACCGTGACCGTGGAGCCGATGGTCACCGGAACCTTCAGCAGCCCGCCGATCCTTCATGACAGCCCCAAGGGGAAAGCGGGCACCTTCGCGATTCTCCGTTCGACCCGAAAGGAACGGGAGCCGAACCCGATTCCCTGTTTCCTCATCCGTCATCCCTCGGCCGGACTGATCCTGGTCGACACCGGCCTTCACCCTTCGATCGCATCCGATCCCGCCTCGAACCTGGGCAAGTTCACCACCTGGTTGATGCGTCCCCATCAGGAGCCGGGGCAGGACGTGCTTTCCCGGTTGCGCGAGAAGGGCATCAGCCCCTCGGACATTCGCATGGTCATCTTTACCCACCTTCATTACGACCATGCCTCGGCGATCTCGGAGTTCCCGGACTCGACCCTGATCGTCAACGACGTCGAGTGGAAGTACGCGGCGACGGTTCGCAGTCCCGACTTCAAGGGCTACCGTCGCCAGCAGTTCGACTACGCCTTCGACTTCCGGACGATCTCCTTCGATTCCGACAAGGTCGGCTCCTACGTCAGCTTCGGCCGCACCCTCGACCTGTTCGGCGACGGGTCGATCCGCCTCGCTTCCACCCCGGGCCACTCACCCGGCCATCAGTCGCTGATCTGCCGGCTCAAGGACCGCGACCTGGTGATCAGCGGCGACGCGATCTACGAGAAGAGCAAACTGGAGGCGGGAGCGAGCCTTCCGGGCAGCATGTATGACGAGCACAACTACAAGCGCAGCCTCGGCGAACTCAGGCGCTTCCACCAGACCTACCCCTCGGCGGAAATCACCGCCGGCCACGAAACCGCCTACTACGAAAACGCCCCCGAAGTCTGGGAGTGATCAGGGCTCGATCGTGCGGCCCGGTTCGGGCGCCTTCACCTTCTCGCGCAGCGCCTGCTTGACGCCACGACGACCCTTCTCGTCAAGTGCCGTGTACATCCGCTTGACCTGGTCGAAGACTTCCTTCGAGCAATCGAGCTGCTGTTCGCGCGTGGCGTTCCCGATCACCGGGAAGGTCATCGGTTCACCGAACTGAACGGTCACCTTCGGCAGCACGAGCTTCTTCCACTTGCGAACCGAAGCCGACCCGTGAATCGCCACCGGTACCACCGGCACCCCGCTATCAAGCGCGATCCGGCCGATGCCGGGTTTGGCTTCGCCGAGGCCGCCGGTCCGGGAGCGTCCGCCCTCGGCATAAACGAGAACGCAGCCGCCCTGCTCGAAGATGGCATCAACCGTCTTGAAAGCTTCCTCGTCCTTGTAACCGCGCCGCACAGGGAACACCCCGCCGTACTTGAAGATCTGAGTCAGGCCAGGAGCTCCGAAGAGCTGTGACTTCGCCATGAAGCGGATCTTCCGCCGCAGGTAGACCCCGGCGAAGAAGTGATCCATGTTCGAGAAGTGGTTGGGCGCCAGCAGGACGGGACCCTCGGCAGGAACGTTTTCGGTGCCGATTGCCCGGGTCCGGTAGAGGCCGACCGCGATCGGGGTGAGCACTGCCCGGACCGCCTCGTAAACCCAGTTCGGCTCGTGGTTTCTCGACCGTTCGTGGATGTGGTCGAAATACTCGGCGGGCCGGTTGTCTTTGTACCGCTGGGGCTTCAGTTCGGACATGGGTTAGGGCGCACTACCCCGGCGGCAACATCCGGTTACAAGGCCCAGCGGCGTGACCTCTCGACCGCGCGATGCCAGTCGGCGAGAAGCGAGCCGGCCTGGTCCCGGCTCATCCGCGGCTCGTAGCGGGCAGCCGGCCTCCACATCCCGCGGACCTGATCGATGGTCCAGGAACCGCCACCGATCCCGGCCAGGCAGGCTGCGCCGAAAGCTGTTGTCTCGCTGATTTCCGGAATCTCGACCGGCACCCCGAGCAGATCCGCCTGGAACTGCATCAGCCACTTGTTCGCGACCGCCCCGCCATCGGCACGCAAAATATCGAGCTGCTCGCCGGAGGCCGCTTCCTGGGCCCGGACCGCATCGACCGTCTGGTAGGCGATCGCCTCCAGGGCAGCGCGGGCAAGGTGGCTTTTTGTCGTGCCCCGGGTCAGCCCGACCATGGTTCCGCGGGCGTAGGGATCCCACCATGGCGAGCCGAGCCCGGTCAGCGCCGGCACGAAGTAGACCCCGTCATTTGACTCCAGCGAAGCGGCCATCGCCTCGGTTTCACGGGCGTCCTTGATGATCCCGAGTCCGTCCCGCAGCCATTGAACGGCCGAGCCGGTCACGAAGACCGATGCCTCGAGGGCGTAGTCGACTTCGTCTCCGATCCCCCAGGCAATGGTTCCCAGCAGCCCCTCGCCCGGATCGGGTTTCTCCTGTCCGGCATTGAGCAAAACAAAGCTGCCGGTTCCGTAGGTGTTCTTGGCCATTCCCGGCTCGTGGCACATCTGCCCGAAGAGAGCCGATTGCTGATCGCCACCGATGCCCGCGACCGGTACCTCCCCGCCGAACCCAGTGGTCGTTCCGAAGATTCCGGCCGAGGGCCGCGCTTCCGGGAGCGATCCCGGATCCACTCCGAAAACCTCGCACAGTTCCGGGTCCCAATCGAGTTTGCCCGTGTCAAAGAGCATTGTCCGCGAGGCATTGGTCAGGTCGGTCACATGCACGCCACACATCCGGTGGACCAGCCAGGAGTCGATCGTCCCGAAGACCGCCCGGTCAGCCCCTTCGGCGTTCTGGCGCAGCCACTCGATCTTTGTCGCCGAAAAGTAGGGGTCGAGCACCAGGCCGGTCCGCTCCCTAACCAGTGATTCGAGGCCCTCGGCCTTCAGTTCGTCGCAGCGTGCGGCGCCACGACGGTCCTGCCAGACCAGGGCGCGGTGCAGCGGTTTGCCGGTTTCGGGGTCCCAGGCGACGACGGTCTCCCGCTGGTTGGTGATCCCGATCGCATCCAGGTCCGGGCCGCTGATGCCGGCCCCGGCCAGGGCCCGAGCGGCAACCCCCCAGGTGGTCTCCCAGATCTCCTCCGCTTCATGTTCGACCCAGCCGGGTTGCGGGAAATGCTGCTTGAACTCGGCGTAGCCCCTGCCCCGGATCTTGCCTTCGTCATCGAAGACCAGAGCGGTCGAACCGGTAGTGCCCTGATCGATCGCGAGGATCATGAGGGTCGCCTCCCGTCCGGTCCGCGGCCGCCGCGCCTTGCCCACCAGACGCGGGCGAAGTCGATCAGCTGGCGGAACCGGTGAAGGAAGCCTTTGAGGCTTTTTCCGGTGGCCTTGTGGGCCAGGTCGATTTCGTATTCGCCGAGCCGGTATCCGGCCCGGACCGCGTCGATCGTCATGCCCGTCTCCATTCCATAGGAAGCAGCGAAAGGAAGGACCTCCCGAAGCACTTCCAGTCTCATCGCCCGTTGGCCCGAGATCGGCGCCTCCGGCTCGGCCCCGCAACGCTTGCGGATCACCCAGGCAGAGAAACCGAGGGCGAACCCGAATCCGCCACCGACCCGCTTCGCGAACATTGCCACGGCGAGGTCGCAATCACCAGTCTCGACTGCTTCGACCAGCGGCGCGAGATTGCCGGCGGAGCGGGCCAGATCGCCGTCGCAGAGTAGAACCAATCGGGGGGGACCGTTCCCTTCCGGGCCGGGGTCACTCAGCATCGCTTCGGCGCAGGCGGTCATGTTGCCGCCCTTGCCGTGCGGTTTGCCCCGGCTCACTACCTTCGCCCCGGCCGCCATTGCCGCTTCAGCGGTGCCGTCATCGGAGGCGTCGTCGGCGACCCAGAGCGCGGCGCCGGGAAAGGCTTTCCTTAGCGATCCGATAGTGCCGGCAATCACGTCGGCTTCGTTTCTCGCCGCGATCAGCACCGCAAGGGAATTGGCGTGGGAAATCTCCACCGGAGCGGACTTTATCTGCGACTGGCGCGGCAGCCGAACCCCCAGTCCTTCGAATAGAGTTCCGGCCCATGGCGAACATCGAAGCTCACATCACCGGGAACGTCTGGAAGATCCAGGTCAAGGTCGGAGACGAGGTCTCTGAAGAAGACGAGGTAATCATCCTCGAGTCGATGAAGATGGAGATCCCGGTCGAGTCCGAGGATGATGGCGTGGTCAAGGAGATCCTCTGCGAAGAGGGCCAGTCCGTGACCGAAGGTGACGTCCTGATCGTCCTCGAGTAGCCGGCAACTGGCAAGCCGATGAGCCTTTCGGTCGACACCGGCACGGAGAAGGTCCGGCTCGACTTTCCCGCCGAGGCGGTTGCCCGCCTCACCATCTCTAACCCGCCGAAGCGAAACGCCCTGGATCACGAGATCCTCGATGCGATCACGGCGACGGTGCCGCGCCTCGACTCGGGCATCGAAGTCCGTTGCCTGCTTGTCACCGGAGAGGATCCGGTCTTTTCGGCCGGTTACGACATCGGTGGCATTCCGGCCGAGAGCTTCGAGCAGGACGCGGAGGCGCTGGTCGCCCATCCGTTCACTGCGGCCCTCGACGCGATCGAGGAATTTCCGTGGCCGACTGTCGCCGCCCTCAACGGCCACTGTCTCGGCGGAGCGCTGGAGATGGCGGTCACCTGTGATCTCAGGATCGCCGCCCCTCAGGCGAAGCTCGGCATGCCCCCGGCCAAACTTGGCCTGATCTACGGCCACACCGGGCTGATCCGCTTCATCCGCACGATTGGCCTGCCCCGCACCCGGGAACTCTTCTTCACCGGCGACATGCTTCCCGCTGCCCGGGCCGATGAAATCGGCCTGGTGAATCGCCTCACCACCGGATCCGGCGAAGACTTCGCGAACGAAGCGGTCGAGCTTGCTGCCGGAATCGCGGCCAACGCGCCGCTCTCAATGAGGGGCAACAAACAGGCGATCTGCACAATCACCGAAAACCCGGTGCTTTCGGAAGAGCAGGTGAAAGAGCTTGTCGAGCTTCGGGAATCCTGCTTCACATCGGCGGATTTCCTCGAAGGCATCACCGCCTTCGGTGAAAAGCGAAGGCCGAACTGGACTGGCCGCTAGCGCGCAATTTTCGACAAGACTGTTACGCGGTAGTAACAATTCTGCGAAAGATCGACCGGACTGGCCGTGGCACCCCGATCGGCACGCTACTCTGAATTCATGGCAGTCCATCCCCAACGAACCACCTGGACCGACGAAAGGCTCGATGACCTCAGCCAGTCGGTGAGGGACGGTTTTGAAAGGGTCGACGCCGATATCCGGGATCTCCGGACCGAGTTGCGGAGCGGATTTGACAAGAACGATGCCGTCCATTCGGCAATCCGCTCGGAGATGAAAGCAGGGTTTGACCGGGTGGATAAACGGTTCGAACGGGTGGACCAGCGATTTGACCAACTCACTGCCCGAATTGACTCACTTCAGCTGGCGCTCGTCGTGGGCATGGTCGGGATCATCGGCGCGATCATCGCCAGTTCGATCTTCGGTTGAGTCCCGGGGAGAGAAGCCGGAGTACCTGGGCTGGATCTCAGTCTCCCGTTTGTCTCTCAACTCCCGAGGCTGGCCCGGAGCTGGAGGGTGCGGTTGGTCGCCCGGGTGAACTGGCCCCGGGGGAGCTTGCCGCCTCGAAGGCGGGTGGCGATCGCCTGCTCGCCTCGTCCGGCTGACTGCCAGTCACCGTAGAGCAGGATGTCCATCCCGGCGTGTGCGGCGGCGATCGCGGCGCGTTTGGCGCCGCCGAAATCGCTGACCGCGACGGTTCCCATTGCGTCGGTAATCGTCACACCGTTGAAGCCGAGCCGTTGCCGGAGCTGGCCGCGGACGATCTTCGGTTCGAACATGGCGGGTTTGGGACCGAGAGCCGGGTAGATCGCGGAGCCGACCATGACCAGCTTGCCGCGGGCAGCGATGAAGGGCCCGTACGGGGCCATGTCCACCTTGCGGAGGGCCGCCCTGGAAAGGCGGATCCTCTGCACAGCGAAATCGGTGTTCTCGCCGGCCGCACCGAGCCCGGGGAAATGTTTGGCGGTCGCGGCAACGCCGGTCCGCTGCAAGGCGCGGGCGAAGGGGATCGCGGTCGCGTTCACCTTCTTCACCGTGGAACCGAAACCACGGTCGGTGTCGGCGATTACACCTCCCGGACGGGCGACGTCGAGCACCGGAGCCAGGTCAACGTTGATGCCGGCGTTTTTCAGGTTGCGACCGGTCAGGGTTCCCTGGCGCTGCGAGTAGGCGGCACCGCGGGCGCCCATCTGTTCGGCCGAGGCGTTTGGCGCGCCGGAAAGCCGTTTGACCAGGCCGCCCTCCTGGTCGACCATGATCAGCAGCGGGTAACGCCGGAGGCCGTCAGGCCTCGCGATCCGTTCGAGCGAGCTGGTCAGCCGCTGGATCTGCTTTCGGGAACCGAGGTTGTCCGCGAAGAGGATGACCCCGCCGATCAATCCGGCCCTGATCCTCCTCCGGATCACGGAAGGAACGGTGGTGCCCTCGAATCCGGCGACGATCCGCTGACCGGCCATCTGGTGGTAGGTCAGACCGGCCGACAGGTTCCGGGGCAGCGGAGGGAACGGCGAACTGGCAGATTCGGATTTGACAAACGGGCCGACGCCCGCCGGACCCGGGCCACCAGAATTCGTTCCCGTGGGCGAAGAGCCCGGGTCTCCCTGAGGCGAAGATAAAACCAACAGGGCCAGCAAACCGAGCAGCAGAACGACTGCGGCGGCAGCACCCAGGGGCGATTTCTTCAGAACCGACGCCATGATTCGATGATACGCGGGCGGCAGCCTCAGCCCGGTTCGATCACATCGAGGGTCTTGCCGGTGATTTCAACCGTCTTCCCCTCCTTCTCGAGCAGCCCGGCCAGGGTTTCCAGATCCTTCGGCACCACCCGGGTCGAGAGCGCGGTCCGGGCGACCTCGCCCCGCACCGCCTTTGCCATGTGGGAGATCGTCTTGCGGCTGCCATCGGTCTCGGTGAATCCACGGACGGTGACCAAACGGGCATGTTTCGGCTTCCAGGCCGCGGAGTAGGCCCCGGAGCGCATGTCGAGGACGAGCCCTCCTTCTTCGTCGTGACCGCCCGCCGCCATGGCCGCTGCCAGCGACTCTCGCCAGAAGGCGGGCAGGCCCCCGATCTTCGGCAGCTTCGCTTTCATCGAAAAGCGGTAGTAGGGGATCCGGTCAGACGGAGCGAGGAATCCCCAGAGGGCCGAGGAAATCAGAACGTTCTCCGAAGCCCGGCGTTTGCCTGCCGCGGTCAGACTGTCGAATCCGAGCCGCTCATAAAGCACGCCGGTGTAGACCTCTGATGCCGGGGCGACCGGAGAGGTTGCCAACTCTGCGTCGCGGGCAATTTCTCCCACCTGGCCCTCGGAGATTCCGAGCGCCTCGATCGCCTTTTTCCGGGGGGAGCTTCCGAGCTTCTCCAGCGCGGCGATCAATCCGGCCCGTCGGTCGCGCAGTGCATCGGCAAAGGCCAGTGAGTCGAGATCGAGACGGGACTTTCCGGAAGGTGAAGCCTTTCCTTCAGAGGGAGGAAGCAGAATCAGCATCGCCGGCAATCTATTCGCGCAGCCGGCCCGACCCCGGGCCGGCTCAGGCGCTGATCAGACCCTGATCGAGGGCGTAGCGGACCAGCTCCGCCCGGCTGTTTATGTCCAGCTTTTTCTGGATGCTCGCCCGGTGGCTTTCCACCGTGCGAATGCTGAGAAAAAGCTGGTCGGCGATCTCGGCGTTTGTATGTCCGAGGGCGATCAGGCGCATCACTTCCACTTCGCGGTCGCTTAGGGTGCGGCCGGTGCGGCCCTCCGCCTTGTCCTTGTCGGCCAGATGCTGGTAGAGCGACGGCTGGAGGTAGGTGTCACCGTCGGCGGCCCGACGGACTGCCAGCACCAGTTCCGCGTCGGCTGCTTCTTTCAACACGTATCCGGTCACTCCCGCCCTGAGCGCCTGCCGGGCGAAGGCCGGCTCGTTCCTCATCGTCAGGATCACGATCCCGGTGTCCGGTGAAGCGGCCTGAATGTCCGGGATCGCCTCGAGGCTCGGCCGCCCCGGCATGTTCAGGTCAAGCACGAGCACGTCAGGCTTGTGGGCTCCGACGTACCGGATCGCATCATCGGCGGTCCCGGCCTCCGCAACCACTTCCAGGTCGGGCTCGGCTTCGAGCAGCACTTTCAGTGCCGAGCGCACCACGGCGTGGTCATCCACGAGGACGAGTGTCAGCTTTTCGACAGGACTCTCCGGACCTGATTCCATCAGGGAAAGGCTACCCTCCCTTCGGCGGGAGGTTTCCGTAGCTTTCCGCAGACTTGGTGAGGGAAGCCATGGCCCATACAATCCGGCCGGTGGAAGAGACGACGGTCAGTCTTGACGAAGCCCGGCTGCGGAGGCTGATCGAAGTTGGCCGCAGCCTGGTTGTCGAATCAGATCCCGAGGCGGTAATCACCGACGCCCTCGAGGCCGCCCGCGAACTGACCGGTGCCCGGTACGCGGCCCTCGGAGTGCTCGACACCCGCCGGGCGGAACTCGAACAGTTCCTGACCAGGGGAATCGACACAAAGCTGCGCGACGAGATCGGCCATCCGCCCCACGGTGGAGGGGTGCTCGGGCTGCTGATCGAGGAGCCGGAACCGCTGATCCTCGACGACGTGAGCCTGCATCCGCGTTCTCAGGGTTTTCCCTCTGGCCACCCTCCGATGAAATCCTTCCTCGGCGTTCCGGTGAAGATTCGCGGCGAAGCCTGGGGCAACCTCTACCTGACCGAGAAGGACACGGGCCCCTTCGATGACACTGACATCCAGTCGGTGGTGATCCTCGCCGAATGGGTCGCGATCGCGATCGACAACGCCCGATCCGCGGCGGCCGAGAGGGTGCGGCTGACGATCGAGGCAGCCGAGCAGGAAAGGGGCCGCTGGGCCCGCGAACTGCACGACGAAACCCTCCAGAACCTGGCCGGACTCCGCGTACTGCTTTCCGGCACCCGTCGACGCACGGCAATGAGCCCGGTTTCGCCGATCCTCGATCAGGCGATCGACGGAATCGACGAGACCATCGTCGAGCTCCGCCGCCTGATCGCCGACCTGCGACCGGCGGCCCTCGATGAACTCGGAGTCGAGGCAGCACTCAGCTCGCTGGTCGAGCGTCTCTCGGGCACCGGGGTGGAAATCGACCTGTTTGTCGACCTCCGGTCCGCGGACGCTGAAGCCGATCCACGGTCCGCGGACGCGGTCGCCGATCCCGGCTCGGCGATCACTGCCGCGGGCCGCTACGAGCCCCTGCTCGAGGACACCGTCTACCGGCTTGTCCAGGAGTCACTCAACAACGCGATCCGGCACGGCCATGCGGTCCGGGCCATCGTCGAGGTGGTCGAGGAGGACGGCGAGATCAGGATCCGGGTGACCGATGACGGTTCCGGCTTCGATCCGAGTCAGGCCGGAGGCGGCTTTGGGCTGCTGGGCATGCGCGAGAGAGTGAACCTGACCGGCGGCCATTTCGATGTCCGGTCGGGTGAAGAAGGCACTACAATCACCGCCGCCCTGCCCGCCCGGCGAAGCTGATCAGCGGCCGATTCTGATCAGCGGCTGATTTCGCGGAAGTTGCCTTCGTCCAGTTCGACTACCCGATCGAAAGCTCCCGGGTCGGCCAGCGTGTGGGTGATCACCAGGACCCCGCAACCCGCATCGCGGCGATCGACCAGATGCTTTTCCAGGGAGGCAGCACCCTCCGGGTCCAGGTGGGCGGTCGGTTCATCGAAGATCAGGAAACGTGCCCGTGAAAGAAACACTCTCGCGGCGGCGATGCGCTGCCGCTGACCGCCGGAGATCTTCGAACCGTCCTCGCCGACCAGCGAGTCGATTCCCTCCGGCAGGGAGTTGATCCAGTCCTCCAGTCCCGCTTCCGCCAGGGCCCCGAAGATCCGCTCGCGGTCGGCTTCGGGCCTACCGAGCTTCACGTTTTCGGCGATCGTCGTGTTGAACATGTAGGCATCCTGCGGCGCCAGCCTCACCGCATCGCGGAGTTCCTCCTGGTCGAGCTCGCGGATGTCAATGCCACCGAAGCCGATGCAGCCTTCCGTGGGATCCCGGAAACGGACCATCAGTTCGGCCAGGGTGCTCTTGCCGATGCCGCTCGGGCCGGTCAGCGCGACTGCTTCTCCGGGCCGCAGTTCGAAATCGGCCCGGTTGAGGATCCTCGCGTCGCTGCCCGGGTAGGAGAAACTCACGCCTTTCAGGCGGATCGAACCCCCGGCCGGGAGCGGGCGCGGATGCTCCGGGTCGCTGACCGGCACGGGTCGTTCGGTGATCTCCTCGATCCGCCCTGCCGCCTCGTCGGTTGCATCGATGACTGCCGCTGCCTGGCTCAACGGGGTGATCGCCTCGAAAGAGGCCATTGCCAGCAGTGCCAGTGCGGCCAGCAGCACTCCGTTCAACTCGCCGGCATGAACCGCCGGGATCGAGGCCGCGGTAACCGCGACGGCGGCTCCGACTGCCAGCAAGGTCCCGAGCCCCTCGGCGAGGCCTCCGCTCATCGCATCGCGCCGCTGCAGTGAAACCAGCCGCCGGTCGTCCTCGTCGGCGCGTCCGAGCCAGTCCTCCTCCCGCCCGGCGACCGCGATCTCGGCCCCGCCAGACGCGATCTCGTGCAGATCACCGGCCAGCCGGCCACGAGCCGCGGATTGCCGCCGGCCGGCGCTGCGGGCTGCCCAGCGAGTCAGGGCCGGCGCGGCCAGCCCACCGAGCAGCAGCATGATCGCGAGAACCAGCCCCGCCACCGGCAGGATGATCGAAGCAAGGACCACGCAGAAAACTGAACAGAAGATCGCCACCAGGGGTGGTGAGAGGGCCCGCAGATAAAGGTCCTGAAGTCGATCGACGTCACCGACGAACCGACTCATCAGATCCGCCCGCCGGGATCCGTCGATGCCGGCCGGCACCAGCGGAATCAGCCGATCAAAGAACCGGCCGCGCAGGTCGGTCAGGGTCCGGAAGGCCAGATCATGGGAACTGAGGCGCTCGCCATATCTGAGCAGCGCCCGTGAAATCCCGAAAAACCTCACTCCGACGATCGCCACAGTCAGCGAAAGGATCTCCGGCTTCTGAGCCGCTCGGCTGATCAGATACCCCGATGCAGTAAGCAGCCCGACTGCCGCCAGGACCGTGCCGGTACCGAGCAACACCGAAAGCGCAAACAGCTTCCACCGGTTCCGGGTTGCCAGCGCCGCCCTTCCCAGCGGGGTCCTCTCGATTCTCGCGGTAATCACCTTCCCTCCACTCCCGTCCCGGTAACGGGGGTCCGTCGGGCATCTCGGCGGAACTCCCGGTCCCGAAGGGAGCCGGCCGACGGGATGCCCGACGGACCCCCGCCTGCCGCGCCGGCGCCCGCAGTTTGCGACAGGACTCCGTGGTCGAGGACCAATGTGCGGTCGGCCCGGGCGATCGGTTGATCGCGGTGGGAGATGATCAGGGCGGTCCGATCTCGTGCGACCTCGTTGATGGCGTCGGCCAGTTCGCGTTCCGTTTCCTGGTCGAGGTGGGCCGTGGGTTCGTCGAGGATCAGAAGCGGGGCATCCGAGAGGAGGGCCCGGGCGAGGGCGATCCTCTGGGTCTGGCCGGCCGAGAGGCGGCGGCCCCCTTCGCCGACCATCGTGTCAAGGCCCCGGGGCAGGCTGGCCACCAGGTCTCCCAGAACCGCCACTCCCACCGCTTCGGCCAGCTGCCCGTCGGTTGCCTGCGGATTGAACAGGCGCAGGTTCCCGGCGAGCGTGTCGGCGAAAATCGTCGGGCGCTGCGGTACCCAGGCGATCTGGCGGCGCCAGTCACGGGGATTGACTTCGGAGAGGCTCACGCCACCACAAGTGATCCGGCCGGTCTTCGGTTCGGCCAACCGGAGCAGAAGCGATGCCAGGGTGCTCTTGCCACCGCCGCTCGGGCCGACCAGCGCGACTGTCTCGCCCGGTTCGAGTTCGAGATCGATCGACTCCAGCACCCGTTCCCGACCCGGCCACGCGTATGAAACGCCCTCCATGGCAACCGACCAGCGGGCCGGGTCGGGAGCGGGTACCGGTTCAGCCGGCTGGCTCACAGCCACCGGCCGGTCAATCACTTCGAAGATTCGTTCGGCCGCGGCCATTCCGTCGGCGCTGGCATGGAACTGCGCACCAAGCTGCCGTAGCGGCATGTAAAGCTCGGGGGCGAGCAGCAGAACGGTGAGACCGGCGACCAGTTCGAGATGCCCTCCGGCCAGCTGGATCCCGATCGCCGTGGCCACCATCGCCACTCCGATCATCGCCAACAGCTCGAGGACCAGCGAGGAAAGAAAGCCGACTCGCAGCGCGCCCATGGTCTCCCGCCGGTATTCCTCGCCGACCGCCTGGATCGAACCCGCTTGCGAAAAGGCCTGGCTGTTGGCCCTCAAAGTCGCCAGGCCGCCGACCAGGTCGAGGAAATGTGACGAAAGCCGGGACATCCGCTCCCACCGCTTTCGGGTTCGCTGCTCGGTCAGGAGGCCGATCAGCACCATGAAGACGATGATCAGCGGGGCCGTGACGGCGAGGATTACCGCTGACTCCCAGTTGTACTGCACCACCCAGGCCAGGACCGCGACCGGAACGATTCCGGCCAGCACCATCTGGGGCAGGTACCGGGCGAAATAGTTTTCAAGCGCCGCGACTCCGTCGATCGCGGAGCTGACCAGGTCACCGGACTGCTCGTCCTGCAATGCTCCGGGCCGGTCCAGCAGCAGGTGCCGGGAGAGCCGTTCGCGAAGCTCGGACATCACCCTGGCCGCACCGAAGCGTCCCGCACTCTCGAATCCCGCGGCGGCCAGCCCGCGACCGATCGAGATCACCGCCAGCCAGAGAAGCCACGGAGCGACGTCCGCGAACGAGTCGCCATCCATGAAGACGCCGGCGATCACCTTCGCCAGAAGGGTCGCCTGGGCGATGATCAGGCCGGCCTGGAGCGCCCCCAGGCCGACCGTTACCGCCAGATGCTTTCGGGCTACGCGGCTGGACCTGGCCAGCCGCCGCTGGGTTTCACGAGCCTGCCGACTCGCTCCCGGCGCTTTGGAGGTCGCGCTCAAGCCGGATCCGATTCCGGGCTGTCCGCGGCCTCCTTCTTCTGATCGAGCAGGTCCAACGGTGACTTCACATCGCCGAAGCCCTCGGCCGAAAGCCGGTGCCGGAATACCCAGTAGGTCCAGGCCTGGTAGAGCAGCACCACCGGGACCAGCAGCGCCGCGACCACGGTCATGACGGTCAGCGTGTAGTTGGTCGAGCTGGCCATGTTCAGGCTCATGTTGTAGGCAGAGTCGATGCTGGAAACCATGGCGTTCGGGAACAGGTCCACGAACTGGGCGATGAAGTAGAAGGCGATGCCGGCCGCCGTGCCGATGAAGGCCTTCATCGGATTCGCCTTTGCGTTCAGGGCGGCGTAGACGAAGCCTCCGACGGCGACCACCGCGGCGATCAGCGACAGGATCTCTAGCGAGTCCTGACGGATCAGGGTCCAGGCCATGAATATGGCCCCGAGGGCCGCGGCGATTGGCGCCACCCTCACAGCCATGTCTCTCGCCTTGTCCCGGATCTCGCCCTCGGTCCTGATCTCCAGGAACAGCGCCCCGTGGGCCAGGAAGATGGCCAGGGAAGCCACCCCGCCGAGCAGGGTGTAGACCGAGAGCAGGTCAAAGAAATTGCCTGTGTACTCGAGTGATTCCTTGCCGTGGGTGACGACCGGCTCGATCGGCACACCACCGATGATGTTGGCCCAGGCCACGCCCCAGAGCAGGGCCGGCAGCAGGCTTCCGAGCGCGATGCACCATTCCCATCCGTTCCGCCAGGCGGACGAGTCCCGCTTGCCCCACATCTCGAATCCGACGTTGCGGACGATCAGCGCGAGCAGGATTGCGAATAGCGCGATGTAGAAACCGGAGAACAGAGTCGCGTACCACTCGGGAAAGGCGGCGAAGGTAGCGCCACCGGCGACCAGCAGCCAGACCTCGTTGCCGTCCCAGACCGGGCCGATCGTGTGCAGGATCGCCCGCTTCTCGTCGTTTCCGCGGCCGATCAGCTTCATCAGCATGCCGACGCCGAAGTCGAATCCTTCGAGGATCAGGTACCCGATCCAGAGGATCGAGATCAGGACGAACCAGACGAATTGGAGTG
>JACJWY010000015.1 GCA_020636955.1 Thermoleophilales bacterium
GAGGCGAGGTCTTCCCGTTCGATCAGGCGCGAAAACAGGGAGTCCAGGTTTTTGAGTTCCTGGTCGGTGAAGCTGCTTGCGAGCTTCACGGCGCCGACCGCCCGGCCCATCAGGGCGGCGTTGGTCACCTCGTGACCTTGGTCGGTGAGGCTGACCAGCCGGCGGCGGCGATCCTCGGGGTCCTCGACCCGGGAAACCAGACCCTTGCGGACGAGGCTGTCAACCGCGCGACTGACCGCCGGCATCGAGGCCCCGGTCGTGCCGCTGATGTCGGCCAGGCAGAAGTTGTTCTGCGATTCGAAGACGCCGAGACCCATCAGGGTCTTGAACTCGAGGAAGGAGAGCCCGTGGGCATCCGCTTCGAGCAGTGCGGTGGTCGCCGCGCCGTAGGAGAGCATCCGGCGGAAGAGCGTTCCGAGTTGCAGCGCAACCCTGAGCGACTCGGGCGAGGCGTTGTCGATCAGCTCCTGCCCGGCCGCTGCGGCTTCGGCCGGTCCGCTCGTTTCCATGGCTCCCATATCGGTCATGCCAAGATACTTGCGCTTTCGCAACTATTTGTCAATTGGAAAGGTTGCCAATGTGATGAACATCACAGGAACCAGGGTCGAGTCCCCACTGCAGGTGAAGGCCGACCTCGACGTGGAAGTGGCCTCCCGCCTTCTCGGCCGGTGCTTTCCGGGTGACCGACTGCCGCCCGGGTTCGAGACGCAGAAAGTTGCCCGCATGAGGCAACTTTCTGCGTCTCGTCGGGCTACTGGTCGTCTCCGAGGACGCGGCGGCGGGAGCGGCGAACCCAGGCGCGGTTGAGCGCGAGGGCGATCAGCACAACGATGCCGATCGGGATCGCGACCGCCAGGGCGATCACGGTCACCCCGGCCGCGACACCAAGCATCTTGCCGGCGTCATCGACCGCGTCGCCGAGGCCCCAGCCAGATGAATCGTCGCCTGACGCACCGTCACCGCCGGTCTCAACCCGCAGGTCCACCGGGGTGTAGTCCGCCCGCCGCTCCAGGCGGTTGAGCCGGGTCTCGTAGTACTCCTTCTCCTGCCGCTCGAAACGGATCTTCCGTTCGATTTCCGCCCGGTCGTCTTCGTCATAGGTGATTTCGAGTTCACCGAGCAGGCTCTTGATCTTCGCCTTTGAGTCGGCGATGTTGTCCTCGGCCCGGTTGGTCGGTGCGGTGATGTCGGTCAGCTCCTGGCTGCGCGACTTCAGGTCCGCGATGCCGGAGAGATCGGCCACCGCCTTCTCGATCTGCCCGGAAGGAATGAGCAGACTGAAGCTCGCCCCGGCAGTCCCCTCCTTGCCATCGACCACATTCGACTTCATCACGATTCCATGGTGATCATCGGTCACCTCGACCACCCTGTTGGCCACATCCTGGACCCCTTCCGGGTCGGTCCCAAGCGTGATTTCGGCCTCCTTCGCCACACCACGGTTCTGCGACAGGGACTTGCCGGCGGGCTGCACCTTGTCCAGCATCGCCGGCGGTATCGCCTGAGTTTCGCTCGCGCCGGTGCTGGAATTGATGGCGCCCGAAGAATCAGCCGATTCAGGCACAACCGACATGTCAGCACTCGCGTCTCCGGCGGTGGGAGCGCTCGCCCCGCCACTCGCTGGTTCCTCGGTCGCCACGGTCGCCACATCCGATGTCCCTGAGGAGTCGCTTCCGCCACCGTCCAGGCCAGAACCCGAATTGCCTGCGTTGACCGCGATCACAGTCACGATGAAGAGGACTCCGGCCATACCGGCGAAGGCCGGGATCACGGTGCGGTTTCCCGCCAGCCAGCGGCGAAAGCGCTCGCCGAGAGTTCCGATCCCTCCCTTGCCCTGCTTTCCCAGGGCGGCCTCGTCGGCCCACTGGGGCGGGAAGTGGTCGGCGACGGCCTGATCCAGCGTTTCCACGAATTCCGGTTCCGGGGTCGGGCGGTTCTCGCGGAGGGCGAGGGCCAGGTCACTGAGCTCGCGGTCGAGTCCGAAATCGTTTTCGTTGTCGTAGCTCATCGGGCCACCTCCATATTCGGCGCTGGGCCATCTGTTGCTTCGGGTCCCGCTTCCAGCGCACTCCGAAGTCGTTTCATTGCGCGGTTGATGCGGGTGCCCACGTTGCTGGGCGAGTAGCCGGTCGCCTCGCCGATTTCGGTGTTGGTCAGTCCGGCGAAGAACTTGAGGGCGACGATCTCGCGGTCGGCCGGGGCGAGGGTGCCAAGGGCCGCCAGCAGATCGGCCCGCTGTTCGCGTTCGAGCACGGTGCCGGCCACCGAGCCGGGGGCTTCGATCCCGCCAGGCTCGATCCCCGGCATCTCGCGCCGGCGCTTCCGCAGCTCGTCCAGGGCGGCATTCCGGGCGATTCCGAAAAGCCAGCCCCGGGCGCTCCCCCGCTTCGGATCAAAGCGATCCCACTTGCGAAAGGCCCGTTCGAAGGCGAGCGCGGTTACGTCCTCCGCGGCAATCCGGTCGCGGAGCAACCCGGCCACGTACGAGTAAAGATCATCGCGACTGCCCCGGTAGAGGTCCTCGAAAAGAGGTCGCGGCCCGCTCTTCGGACCGGACCGGGCGCCGGAAAGGGACGGGTCAGGTTGAGGGACCGGTTCAAGCATGCCGTTCATACCCAGACTACGGAGACCCGGGCGATCCGTCACATCCCCGCCCGTCCACAAGGGTCAGTGGGTCGGTTTTCCGTCACCTGCCCCGGAAATCCGACCCACCCGTACCTCCGAGGCTGATTCGCATGCTTCGTGGGTCGGAATTCCGGTTCGGGCACCGGCTATCCGACCCACCGGGGTGAAGCAGGGGCATCGAAGGGGGAGTTGAAGGTGTTCCCGAGTGCTGTGACGCCCCCAGGGGCCGGTTCCGGCCCTCGTTTCGGCGGGTGGGCATGAGAGTTGTCCATATGGACAACTCCGACAGGCATCTGCCCCGGGTTGGGGACGGGAAGCACCGAGAGCCCAGTTTGTGCCGGTATGTGGCACAAAGTGGAATCTCGCGACATGCCAACACCCGGGTCGTGCACAGGGGCCTCGGGAGTTCAGCCCTCGTAAGGCTCGAAATCTGTCTTGCGAGCCCCGCAGACCGGGCAGAACCAGTCCTCGGGAATGTCCTCGAAGGCGGTTCCCGGCGGGACGCCTCCGTCGGGGTCACCCTCGGCGGGGTCATAGATGAATCCGCAGGATTCGCAGATCCAAAGCTGGGAGGTCGCGGTGCTCATGGCCGCCAGACTACCGGTGGCGGTACGGTTCAGGTTGTGAACTCGTTTCCCGAAGCCGGACCAGGGGAGGCAATCAATCTCGGCAAGCCCTCCGAGCCGCGGCCCGCTGCCACCATCCTGCTGCTGCGTGACCGCGAGCAACTCGGCACCCCCGAAGAGGGCCTGCTCGAGGTGCTGATGCTGAAGCGCTCGGCCGAATCGCATTTCATGCCGAGCGTCTGGGTCTTCCCCGGCGGCTCGCTGGATCCGGAGGACGGCGAGGGGCTCGACGGCCTTCGAACCTGTGCGGCCCGGGAGCTCGAGGAGGAAGCCGGGATCACGCTTGACCTTTCCAGCGAGTTGATCCCCCTGGCCCGCTGGGTCACTCCGGAGGTGGTCAAAACCCGCTTCGACACCTGGTTCTTCCTCGCCCGCGCGCCGGAAGGCGTCGAGGTCAAGCCGGACAACTTCGAGATGACCGAGGCGCTCTGGATCAACCCGACCGATGCCCTCACGGCGGCCGGGGCCGGGGACATGGCGATCGTCTTCCCCACCCTCAAGCAACTCGAGGCGTTGGTGCCATCGGCGAGCACGGACGAGGCGATGAGCCGGGCCGCCGCCGATCCGAACGCATCGAAGGTAGTGCTGCCGAAGGTGATCGGGGACGAGCGGAACGCCCGGGTCGTGCTCCCGCACGAGGACGATTACCCGGACTGATCTACCCGGGCTGGCCTGCGACCTCGTCCGCCCGGCGGGCGTGGAACAGAGCGCGGGCGTGCTGGTTGAACCGGACACTGAGTTCGGCCAGGTAGGCGAAGTTCTCGTAGATCCAGATCCGGGCGATTCCGGCGCCGGGGCTTTCGGGCCCGGTGCCGCCGGATTCCAGCCGGGAAATCAGCTCATGGGGCAGCTGCGGATCGAGGGCCAAAGGGGCCGGTGGCGGGCTCGCCAGCTCGATCGCCTCGCCGACCCGCGAGTACCAGTCGGTGACCTCGCAGATCATCAGCTCGAGGCCGGGACTCGAATCACGGTCGGGTATCTCGAACCACGCCTCCTCCGGGATAAGTCCAAGCCCGTCGGCCACCCTCCGCAGCCTGAGGCCGGCCGCGGCCAGGGCCATCAGCGCTTCCGGGTCCACCTGCTCGCCCGAGGTTTCGTCCAGGTACTGGCGAAGCGCCGCGTCGAGCCGGTCCGAAGCCGCCAGGGACTCCTCCCAGTCAGGACCATTGTCGCCGGGCCTGCCATCCAGAACCGCAAGTCCACGGTTCTTAACCAGCTCCGAGCCGGCCCGCAGCGACTCGGCCAGCGCATGCCGGATCAACGCGGTTGCTCCCCGTGGCCAGATCAGCAGACCGACGACCAGGCTGACTCCGCAACCAACCGCAACATCCTGAATCCGGATGATCGCCACCTGCCAGCCGACCGGTTCGATCAGGTTGTAGAGGACCATGACCAGCACGGCGAATCCCGCCTGACCGGCTGCCAGGGAAAGCGCCCGGGGAGCGTAGGCGGCAAACAGGACCGAGAGCGGCAGGGCAATCCAGAGCAGCACTGTCGAATCACCGATCAGCGCGATTACCAGGGTTCCGATCAGGATCCCGACCATGGTTCCGGCCAGGGCCCGGGCGACCGACCCCCTGGTCCCGATCGCGTTGTTTCTGAGTACCGACAGCGTGCCGAGTACAACCCAGAAGGCGTTCTGAACCGAGAGCAGATCGGCCATCCAGACGGCAAGGGCGATTCCGATTGCGCCGCGGATGCTGTTCTGGAACCAGGACGAGCTCAGGGCCGAATGCTCGGTGACGATCCGGCCGGTTTCCCGCACCTGCCTGCGGCTTCTGACCGTAAACCAGGTCCAGGCCCTTCCCAGAAGGCCGGGGGCCCGCTCGCGCTCGGTCGCGATCTCAACCATTCTTGACAGGTCCAGGGCCGCATAGGCAACCTTGCGCAACCTGAATTCATGCTCGAGCTGCCGAGCCTCGACTTCAATCCCGGCCCGGTCGACCTTGATCAGTTCGGTCGCGGAATTCTCGACCAGCTCGTCGAGATAACCGGTGACCGGAGCGACCGGAAGCGGCACGGCCTCGCCGTTCAGGACCTGGGAGGAAGCTTCGAGCAGGTCAGCGACGGCGGAGCGGAGGCGCCTGGCGTAGAACCCGTCGGCGTCGATGCCCGCACCGGGAATGGTGATCAGCCCGTGGAGCCAGCCCAGCTCCTCGACCAGCGAGGCGATCGCGGCGCTCACCCCCGTCGCTCCGGTCGGGCGATGGGGCGTTGCGACGAATCGGCGTCGAAGCGTCCAGACCTTTTCGCGTGCCGCCTCCCGCAACGACTCTGAGCCGGGGTCCCGGGCCAGCCTGGCCAAGGCGGCACACACGCGGGCCGATTGGCGTCGGAGCTCGCCGGTCCAGGGAAGTCGCCAGAGGAGGTAGGTCGCCGGTATGCAGATCACCGCCGCCAGCAGCCAGCCGGAAAGGCGGTCGTCTATCGCCGCATCCGGCGCCTCGATCATCAGCGGCAGGGCGAGCAGCAGGACCGCACCGTTGCGGGCGGCGGCGATGTACGGGTTGACCACCCCGAGGAAAAAGATCAGGAAGGAAACCACTCCCGCAACCAGTACGCCGGCGATGTTGACCCGGGTTGACAGGTAGGTGCCGAGGGCGATCAAGGCGCATCCGGCAAGCACCAGCGCGAGCCAGGCCCAGAAGCGCGGGCCTGGCCGCCCGGCAAAAGTGACCATCGCAAGGATGATGAAACTGCCGAAGGCGGCAAACGGAGTTGCACGGCCATCGAGGAACAGGGTGGCGAGCGCGAAGCAGACCGGCATGAAAATCGCGGTCCGCAGCGCCACCTTGAAGGCGGCCGGGTCGATCCGTTCAGTCAGCCGGGAAAGGAGCAAGCCCCGCGTTCCAGGGTCCGGCCGGGTAGGTGTGGATGCCGTCCTCGTCCATTTCCGCGTGAAGCCGCCGGAACAACTCGCCCGCGTTCTTCAGGGCCAGCTTCAGCTCCGCAGCGGAGCGTTCCCGCAGCCGCCAGAGGAACCAGAGCTGCCGGTCGTTTATCCCGAAGTCCACCTCGCGGTCGATCGTCGTCGTCCATTCGAGAAAACCAGGCGAGAAAAGCTCGCGCAAGGCAATCGGGTCGTGATCCTTCGGAACTGTTGCGAGGAAGCGCTGGTTGAACTCGAGTGATTCGAACTCCACCTTCAGCCGTGAGACCTTCTGCTTCACAAACTCGCCCGCATTCGCCTCGATCGACTCGACGTTGAAGGCGGGCACCACCTTGGCCAGGTCGGGCATATGGGCCTTGGCCAGGATCGCGGTCGGGACCAGCTCCTTGCGCATGAACCCGCCGACCTCCTCTTCATCGGCGTCGCAGCTGGCACCCCAGAAATCGGGGGCGAGGTGGCCGGTGAGCCGGTTGCCGCCACCCACGCAGAGCGCGACCGGCCCGTCAACCGGGTTTATCCCCCCGGTCTGCTCCCATTTGACCTCACCTTCGCCCTTGTAGGAAGACACGATCTGCTGCCACTGATCCGACTGATTGCCCATCGGCGATCACCCTACCGAGGCTCGAAAAGTCGCCGTCAATCTCGGGAGATTAGGGGTATGAGCTGGTCGATTTCGACTGACGCCCAGCACGATCGAGCCAGATCCCTTCCATCGTTTCGCCAAGTCGCGTTGACAACTTTCAAGCCCCGATCCTGCACCCATTCGACGGCGGGAATGTAGTCGGCATCGCTAGAAAGCAAGACTGCAACGTCGAAAGCACCCTCCGAAGCAAGGGATAGTAAGTCAGTAACGACAGCGGTATCTACCCCTTTCTCCGGTGCCCAGCGAAATTCTTGACCGCAAGAAGGACACTCTTTGTGATCCTTGTTGCACTCTGGACAATGAATTGTTCTGTCCTTTTCTCGGCGTGCCCTAGTACTGACTCGGAAACTCGGTTGGCGGTCGAGAAAATTGTCTAGCCAATCCTTGAGGCGCGTGTCTCTTGTCGCGTTGTAGGAGGCGTAGACCAGAGTTTCATCCAGAGACAAGGTCCCCGAGATCCCAGCCGCAGCCAACTTCTTCTCGGTCTCAAGAATTAAGACCTGCGGAACCTTGGTCCAGTCAGCTCGGACTTGGCCGGCGCGCTTGTTCCAATTCAACTGAAAGTTCCAGAAATCTACAAAGACTCTTGCGCGAAAAACCAACTCTCCCCCGTTTCCCAAAGTTGCAAAAATTCGGGGAACGTCTTCACGTTCCCCGGGAACAAAATTTACCTGAGAATTTCTCAGGCAGGTATGTAATGAAGGAGATGGTATCACCGTTTCTCGGGGATGGCAACCCGTCATGAGCGTGGCGAAATCGCCTACTCGCGGGTAGGATGCCCGCGATGCTCATTTCAACCGAGGAGACTTGCCTATGAGTGGCGCACTTATCGCGCTGATAGTGGTCGTCGTAATCGCCCTGATCGCGGTGCTCTGGTACATCTCGACACGCAACGGGATCATCGGGTCGCGGAACCGGGTCGAAGAGTCCTGGAGCGGAATCGACGTCCAGCTGAAGCGCCGGCATGACCTGGTCCCGAACCTGGTCGAAACGGTCAAGGGATACGCGACTCACGAGCAAAAGGTCTTCGAGGAGGTGACCAAGGCCCGGGCCGACGCGATGGCGGCCCAGAGCGTCGGGGACACCGCCCAGGCCGAGGCCGGGCTGAACCGCTCCCTGGCCGATCTGCGCGCGGTCGCCGAGCAGTACCCGGACCTGAAGGCGACCGAGAACTTCCAGCAGCTCAGCCGCAACCTCTCGGAGCTCGAGGACGAGATCCAGGCCTCCCGCCGGATCTACAACTCGAACGTCCAGTCCTACAACACGAAGATCCAGCAGTTCCCCGCGTCGATCGTCGCCAACCAGGGTGGCTTCACCGACAAGGAGTTCTTCGAGATCGAAGACGCCGCCGAACGCGCGACGCCAAACGTCAGCTTCTGAGAGGGGCCCGGCGTGGGGGACCCCGAAAAGTAACGAGCGCTTCGCGCTCTGATTAAGGAGTCACTTTTCGGGCTCCCCCACGCCGCGCCCTTCGGGACTCGGCGGGGGTTCCCTCGGCACCGTTTCACCCTCTCTTCCAGGAGCAACTGGAGAAGGGGCGCCGAAGAGGGCGGCCCACCAGACTCTAGTCAGTGACGAGGCGACCTCGTTCGGGTCTCCCTCGCCCTGGGCGAGGTGGATCTGGAAGCTTCGTTCGGTCATCAGCACCAGACCTTCGGCCAGCGCCTCGGGGTCGAGCGCTTCACTGATCGAACCTCTTTTCTGCAGCCTTTCGATCTCTTCGCGGGTGCCTTCGGTGATCGTCTCAAGCACGGTCGACCAGAGCTCGCGGACCTCTTCGTCGTAGGTCGCAGCTTCGCCGGCCAACGCGAGCAGACTGGAACTGTCGGCGTAGACCCGGGCCATGCCGTAGATGCCCCGCTCGATCTCACGGCGAGGATCATCGCCCTGCTGCCAGCAGCGGCCCAGCCGGTTCTGGTGAGAGGCGATCAGGTCCTCGACGGCACCCAAGAGCAGCTCTTCTTTGTCGCCGAAGTAGACGTAAAACGCGGACCGGGCGACGCCGGCCTCGCGGGTCACGCCCTCGACGGTCAGATCCTTGAAGGAACCGGCCGCGGACTGGTTCAACGCAGCCTCGATCAGTTCCTGGCGGGTCCGCTCGTGGCGGCGACGGCGATTATGTCGGCGCTCCAGCGAGGTCGGCACCCGCAAAGCATAGGCACCGAACCGGCGTCCATCGAGCCCTGACGAACTCGGGACCTAAACCGACCGGCGCTGACCTGGAGTGGTGGAAACCGGTTCAGCGCCTATGGTGCTTACGGCTTTTTTGCTTCTTCTTGCCCTTGATCTCAAACCGGAGTTTGATGTCTTCAGTCGAGTTGTGGGCGTCGTCATCGGCTCGGAAGAAAGCGAGATACTTGCCGGGTCGTGCCCGGAAGTTAGGCGTCCGTGCCCCGAAGCGCACGTTGTTGAAACCGATATGTGAGTTCCATTCGCCGTAACCCTGGAACATGCGGACGGTTCGAGCATGCTTTCCCTTCCCTCGACGTACCAGCTTGAAGTAATCCGCAGATGCGGAAGCCTGTTCGCTGATCGAGAAGCGGAAACCGATTCCCTTCCCCTTCGGACCGATCACTGCCGGGGCTGGATCCTGTCCGTTCGTCGTGAAGAAGTAGCCGTCAACGGTCGGAGCCTCAAAGTCGAGGTTTAGAGGTGCCTGAGGTCCCGGGTCAGAGTCCGGATCGCCTTGGACGTTCGAGACCGTCACAGTGCCGCGAACGGAAGTGTGAAGTCTGCACTGGAATACGTAAACGCCAGGATCATTGAATCGGACCGTGAAAGAATCGCCGAGCGGGTGTGGATCGACAGAGCCCGGGTCCGAATCCCATCCGGAAGCATTTGGCGGCTGCCCAGTCACGGAGTGCTGTGTGTCAGGCCCGATCCAGTCCCAGGTGACCGACTCACCCAGGTCGATGTGCGGAGACTTGTTCGACCACTGGAAGTCAGCGATCGAAACTCGAGTGTTTTTGGCCCCGGCGGTTGCGGGGATCATGATCGCACCCGCGACCATGCCGGCCAGTACCGCGAAAAATGCGGCGATCCTTATCACTCGACGATGTACCAACCGCTCATTCCGTTGTGCAGATGTGAAAAGACGTGGCAGTGATATAGCCAGCGTCCGGGGTTGTCCTCGGTGAACCGGACCTCAAATGAATCTCCCGGGCCCAGCACCTTGTTGTCGATGATGGTTCCGTCGGGCTCGCGCCAGCGATGGCCGTGGAGATGGAACGTGTGAAAGCTGTCGTCGAGGGCGAAGACATGAAAAGCGACGTCATCGCCGACGTTTGCCCTGAAGGTCGGTGTGTTCCCGGTGAACGATTTTCCGTTGATGCAGTCAAAGCCGCTGCGCAGACGCGTCGCCGGCGGCAGGAAACTGTGAAAACCGACGAAGAACTCCTTGTCTGGTTTCGGCACGTTCGGGTCGCGGATGATCAGGGAGCCGAAAAGCCCCTTGTAAAGAGGCAGCGGATCGAGCGGACCGTGATCGTGATAGATCCAACTGCCCTGCGTGCCTTCGGGACATTCCCAGATATAAGTGAAGTCGCGATTGCTCTGGACGAATCCGCCAGGATCGGTCCAGTACCCCTTGTACGCACCGTCCATCTCGTTCGAATAGAAGGCGCCATGCGGGTGCATCGTCACCGGTGATGAGCACTTGTTGCGGAAGTGCACGACCAGGGTCTGTCCTACTTCAGCTTCGAGCAGCGGGCCGGGAACCGTCGCCGGACCCATCGGCTGACCAAAATTGGCTGTGTACTGGCGGTAAGCCCACGCCTCGAAAGTGGTCTTGCCCTTCTTGATGGTCTGACTCATCATCTGATCGCGCTTCTTACCGTTCTTGTTGGCCGGAATGATGTTCCACTTGCGGGGCTCGGCCGCGATCCAGTACTCCTTGCGCTCGCCAGTTACTGCTGCCGCCTTGGTCAGGCCGGGGTTGCTGCGGGCCGCGGCTACCTTGGGCGGGATCTCGATTCCGGCTTCGAGCTTTTCGAGGTCGGCAGGACGATCCAATCGGACCTCCTGACCTCCGATGGTGCAGAGGAGAGCGCCTCCGGCGACTCCGAGGAAGTTTCTGCGATCCATTGGGCTACCTCACACTCTCTTTCTTTTTTCTTCTTGCACCCGGAGCCTCACTCGACATCCACGTTCAGCGTCATGCCGAAATGGAGAGAACAGACGAATGAGTACCTGCCCGGGACCGTGAATTTGCGTTTGAACTTGAACATGACCGCCGGCGAGAGAGATGTCTCGAAGTCATGCCGATCGACTCCACGAGGGCCTGATGTCATGGTCACGTTGTGTGGATCGTGATTCATCTCATTCCATACCCAGAGGACCGATTCACCACGCTTGATGGTGACCAGATCCGGCACGAAGAAGTCGTCGATCACGTTCACCGTAGCCGCAGGAGGACCAGTTCGACGTGCCGCCAACTTGGCGAACCGTCGGACTACGCGGCGATGGCAACGCTTGCGTGCTTTACGCAGACGCTTCGAACGACAACGCTTGAGCGCCTGACGTTTGGCCTGTTTCTGCTTCGTGGTCAACGATCCCGCAGTAGAAGAGACACCAGTGCGAGATGCCGAACCAACCTCAGCCGAAGCTGTGGCGGCCGTGGCGAGCGCACAGAGCGCCACCACGGCCGTCACCGCGAATGTCCGGAGCGATCTCGCCACGGGTCACCGCTACTTGGTGACCTTGACCGTCAACGTCATCTCGTAATGCAGCGAGCAGACGAAGTTGTAGGTGCCCGGCTTGGAGAACTGCCGCTTGAACCTCGTGCTCTGCGCAGCGGTCGTCGGCGAACCGAAGTCATTGCGTGAAACGCCCTTCGGTCCTGCGGCCAGAGTCACGTTGTGTGGCTCGTAACCGGCCACATTCGCCCAGCTCCAGTTGATCCAGTCGTTGACCTTGATGTCTACCTGATCCGGTGCGAAGTAGTTGTCGCCCAGATCGACCTTGTAGGTCTTCCCCTTCGGGGCCTGGTTCGCGAGCTTCCGGAAACGCTTGTTGACTCTCTTCTTGCACGTCTTTCGTGCCTTGGCCCGGTGCTTCTTGTTGCACTTCTTGAGTGCCGCCCGCTTGGCCTTCTTCTGCTTCTTCGAAAGACCGCTTGCTGTGGCGTCAGGTGTCGTTCCGGACGCGACGGCGCCAGCGGGGCCGCTGGCCGCCCCCACGGCCAGCGACACCAATGCCAGCGCCAGGATCCCTGGCAACCGCTTGTTCAGCAGTGACTTCATGATCGTTCTCTCATCTCTGTCTGGGTAATGGGTTATCAGCAGTCCGTGTACGCGTCGGCACGTGCCTCGGTGTAGCTCACACCGTCCGCGTCGGTGAACGCCGGATGATCTTTCTTGACCCACGAGCACTCCATCGAGGCCGGGGGGTTCGCCGCTGCGTAACCGAGCACCGTGTTCGGATCGTCGCCCTTGAGTTCATCGTCGGCCTGGATGCCGGCGGTGAGATCGAGGCTCGACGTGTCCTTGTTCAGAGCGAGCGGCTGGGGGCAACTCTTCGGGTAGAGGACATCCGGGGCCACGGTGCCGTTACCAAGGACGTAGGTCGGGTTGGGACCATTGTTCTCGTAGCAACTGCCACCGCCAGTGTGATCGTCGAGGAAATCCGTTCCGTTCGGATCGAGACCATCGCGGCCCAGATTGTTGTTGATGAACTGATTGTTGAGATTCTTGGCATCGTCGTACTTGTTCGCACCAAGCGGTCCCGAGAAGCTCATGGCGCCCCACTTCTCGTTGCCGAAGATGTTGTTGTTGCGAACGATGTTTCCGTCAGTGCCGTACAGGACGACGCCGATACCGGTCGGGTAGTTGACGTTCACGCCCGGGACGATCTCGCCGAGTCCGTTGGAAACCGTCTGGAAAGCCGAACCGCTGTTGTAGTAGTTGTAGTTGTTCCAGAAGATGTCGTTGTTCTCGATGACCATCCAGCCGGAAGGCCCGAAATGCTCGGTGTCCAGACTGTTCGGCACGATCCCGGCTCCGTTGTTGTAGAAAGTCGAGTCGACGATCTTCACGTACTTCGAGTTGGTTCCCGAGTAACCGAGAACGTTCTGGTGGCTGGTGAAGTTCTTGACCAGCGTCCAGTCCGGGTTCTTCTGGCACGGAACCGTGCCGTCACCGTGGTTGTTCCAGTCCCGGCTGTCGCACGGGGTCTCGCCGATGTAGAGCGCCGAGTCGCCGTGGTTCCAGCCCTCGGAGTTGAGGAACTTTCCGCCGAAGCAGTTCCGGGAGAACAGCCCGTACGAGCGGGTATCCGAGGAGACCAGGTTGTCCATCACGAAGTCGGAGCAGTGGGAGTTGTCGGCCTCGACATTGGAAGCCCAGATGAAGAACGTGTTGTTCTGGTAGTGGCGTCCCCACATGTTCTTCAGCACGAGGCCGTCGATGTCCTCGGCGTCAATCGCGTTGTTGGCGGGGATACTTGCCTGGTCGCCGGGGCGCCAGGTGGGGTCGTTCCCCTTGCGGATGGTCTTCGCGTTGGTTCCGTCGAGGATGACCTGGCGAGCGTCGGGGTTCGGCTGCTTGTTCTTCTTGACGCCGATGATCCGCAGGTTGTCGAAGTCGCTTCCCTTGGTCTTGCCGCGCAACATCACGCCTTCTGAGTAAGTGCCGGGCTGGATTCGCACGGTGGCGGTGCGCTTCTTGTTCTTGAACTGCCACTTTCCGGCGGCGTTGACACCCGCCTGGACGGTGCGGTACTTGCAGCCGTGCTTGCAGACATCGAAGAACTGGGCGTTGTAGTTCCGAAGCTTCCGCTTGAGACGTTTGGCGTTCTTCTTGGCGGCCTTGCAGCGCTTCTTCGCCTTCGCCTTGGCCTTCTTGCCGTTTGCCTTCCGGACCTTCTTGCAGGTGGCCTTGGCCTTCTTGTTCGCCTTCTTGACCTTCTTCTGAAGGCTGGCGGCGCTGGCGCTGGCATCAGTGGCGGCGCTCGCAGTGCCCTGCGTCATAACCGCGCCCATCAGACAGGCCGCGAGTATGCCGACGATTACTCCCAAACGTTGCTTCATCTCTCTCCTTGGAAAGGTTTTTGTGCCCGGAGGGCTCGTAGATAAGGCGCCCAGAGGGCTGAGGGTCCAACCGCAGGAGCGCGGAAGGCCATCCGGACACTCTAAACCAACGTTAAGCAAAAGGTTTCGGTCTCCCGTCTCACCCGAATCGGATGAAATGGCTCTGCTTTGCGCATTTCGCTCTGCGACTGGATGCGGAGCCGGGGGGGTTTTGCGCACCGTGGCCGAACATTTGACATGAATTCGTGTCGTTTAGACTTGGGAGCGATGGCTCACGACTACGACTACGTGATCGTCGGCTCCGGTTTCGGCGGCAGCGTCTCCGCGCTGAGACTGGCCGAGAAGGGTTACCGGGTAGCGGTGATCGAGACCGGTCGTCGTTTCGAGGACAAGGACTTCGCGAAGACCGCCTGGAATCTGCGCCGTTATTTCTGGCTGCCGAAGTTCGGACTGCGTGGAATCCTCCGGCTTTCCATGTTCAAGGACCTCAACGTGGTTTCCGGCTGCGGGGTCGGCGGCGGCAGCCTCGGCTACGCGAACACGCTTTACCGCCCCCGCCCAGCCTTCTACACCGATTCACAATGGGGTGACCTGGCCGACTGGGAAGTCGAGCTCGGCCCGCACTACGTGACCGCAGAACGGATGCTGGGCGTGACCCTGTACCGCGACACCGGGCCGGCCGATGCCCTGCTTCACGAATACGCGGACGAGATCGGCGCCAACGGGACCTATTCGAACACCCAGGTCGGGGTCTTCTTCGGCGAGGCCGAGAAGACGGTCTCCGACCCCTACTTCGGCGGCGAGGGACCGGACCGGACCGGCTGCATCAAATGCGGCTCCTGCATGGTCGGTTGTCGCTACGGGGCGAAGAACACCCTGGTCAAGAACTATCTCTACTTCGCCGAGAAGCTCGGGGTCAAGGTTTTCCCCGGTCGGGAGGTGACCTCGGTCAGGCCGATCGCCGCCCCGAACGGGGCCGGGGACGGCTCCGCCGGATACGAGCTGAGGACCGACCGTTCCGGCGCCGTGCTCAGGCACCGCCGCAAGAAGATCACCGCCGGGTCGGTGATCTTTTCGGCGGGCGCGCTCGGGACCAACAAGCTGCTCGCAAACTGCCGTCACAACGGGGACCTGCCGAACCTTTCGCCACGGGTCGGCCACGTGGTCAGGACCAATTCCGAGTCGATCCAGGCCGTGACCGCCCGTGACGACGAACGCGACTTCAGCGATTCGGTCGCGATCACCTCCAGCATCTACCCGGATCCAGACACCCACATCGAGGTGGTCACCTACGGCCAGGCCGGGGACGTGATGAGCCGCCTCTACACCCTTTACACCGGCAATGGCACCCGCCTGACCCGGCCGATCAAGTTCCTCGCTGCGATGGCGCGCCACCCGCTGGACACCCTCCACCTGCTGCTCCGGCCCCGTCACTGGTCCCGGCGGACGGTGATCCTGCTGGTCATGCAGTCGCTGGATTCGGCGATGCGGCTGAAGCCGGTCTCAAAGAAGTTCGGCAAGGGAGTCCGGCTGCAGACCGAACAGGACCCGGAACGCCCGAACCCGACCTTCATCCAGGCGGCCGAGGATGCGACCAAGTGGTTCGCGAAGCGGACCGGCGGCATCCCCCAGGTTTCCTTCGGCGAGTCTCTGTTCAACATCCCCACAACCGCCCACATCCTCGGCGGGGCCGTGGTCGGTCACGGACCGGAGGACGGTGTTGTCGACCGCGACAATCACGTCTTCGGTTACGAGAACCTGATGGTCTGCGACGGTTCGGCAGTACCGGCCAACCCCGGCGTCAACCCGAGCCTGACCATCACCGCGATGACCGAGCGGGCGATGAGCAAGATCCCGCCGAAGGACCCGGCTGCTGACCTCCTCCACCTGCCGGATGAGGCGCGGCCGGCCCGCACCGCCGACAACACTCCCCCGCCTCGTGAACCCGGCCCCTCAGAGCCGGCCGAGACCTGGACTCCGCTGGAGCCCTGACGACCCCGTCACGCCGGGGCCGCGCTAGTCGAGGCCGTTCTTCTTCTTGAGCTGTTCGACGTCCGACTTCAGCTCGTCGACGCCGATCGCACCCTCGATCCGCTTCTCGATCGTGCCGTCCTTGTTGATCAGGAAGATCCACGGCTCGGTCTGCAGCCCGAAGGCGGTGAGCTGCGGGCGGATGCCCTTGCTCGGATCGTTGTCGTTGTAAACCTCGTTGTGGATGAAGGCGACCCCGTCACCGACCTCGTCACGAACCTGGAGGGCGACGTCAACCACCGGGCCGCAAACCCTTGACTGGCAGAGCGCCGGTGTGGCAAATATCAGCGCCACCGGCTTCTTGCCCAGCACGTCCTTGAGGTTGTCGTTGTGCATGTCCGAAGGCGGCTGGCGGGTATCGATCTTCGAGAGGTCCCCGCCGACACTTTCCGCGGTCGGAGTGCTCACCTTCGGAGCCTCTTGACCGACCTTGGCCACCTGCGGGTACTGGCCGACCACCGGGCTCGGCGTGACCCGGGCCGCCTCGGTGCCATCGTCGGTCTTGATGATCGCGATCCCCAGCCAGGGACCGTTGCGGTCGAACTTCACGTGGGTCAGGTAAAAGCTGTTTGCCTCCCCGGGGCCACCGGCACCCTTCGAGCGGTAGGCGGGCTTGGTTTCCAGCGAGACGGTTTCGGCCGGCAGCGGGCCCTGGACTGGCGACTGCGGCGACTTGGCGAAATAAAGAGCGACGTCGGCGTCGTCGACCTGGGTCTGATCGACGTTGAAGACCCCGAAGGGGTATCGGTTCTCGCCGGTCTGGAAGACCACGGCGGCCGGAGCGACCACCTTGTCGCTGGGAGTCTGGTCGTTCAGCAGCTGTTCGATCGTCTTCCCTTCGGCCGAGGGGAACTCGGAGGCCGAGGGGGCGCCGCGAGCCACATCGTCCCCGCTATCGCCGCCGCCGCAACCGGAGATCAGGACCCCGAGACCGGCAAAGGCCAGCAGGACGAGGAAGAAGAGCTGCTTCGGGGGTATGGGCAGGACCGCGGTCCTGGTGGGAAGACCGATCATCGGTTGATCAGGCTACCGAACCCGGCCCCGCCGGAACGAAAAGGGCCGTGGCGCGCAGCACGCACCACGGCCCTTCGAAGCAACTCCGGGGCACCGCCCCGGTCGGTCAGCTCAGGCGGCGAAGCGCTCCGCCACGTAATCCCAGTTGACCACGTTCCAGAAGGCATCCAGGTAATCGGGACGCTTGTTCTGGTACTTGAGGTAGTAGGCGTGCTCCCAGACATCGGCACCCAGCAGCGGGGTCTTGCCGTCGGTCAGGGGCGAATCCTGGTTCGGGGTGGAAACGATCGCCACACCGTCGCCGTCCTTGACCAGCCAGACCCAGCCGGAACCGAACTGGCCGACGCCGCCGGCCTTGAACTGCTCCTTGAAGTCATCGAAGGACCCGAAGGCGGCATCGATCGCGGCGGCGAGGTCACCGCCCGGGGCGCCGCCGCCATCGGGGCTCAGCATCTCCCAGAACAGCGAGTGGTTGTAATGGCCACCGGCGTTGTTGCGGACCGGGCCCTGCTTGTCGGCAGGCAGCGAGGACAGGTTGGCGACAACCTCCTCGACGCTCTTGTCGGCCCATTCGGTGCCTTCGAGGGCGGCGTTGGCCTTGTCGACGTAAGCCTGGTGGTGCTTGTCGTGGTGCACCTTCATCGTCGCCTCGTCGATATGCGGCTCGAGGGCGTCATATGCGTAGGGAAGATCGGGAACTTCGTATGCCATCAGGGGACTCCTTGTGACTGGTTTCTTGAGGTTCGTGACAGGTACCCGAACCCTAACGACCTGGGGGCCTTGGCCTCCGGACGACCGGGCTGATTCCCGGCGGCTAGCCCTTGCAGGCGGGCTTCCGGACACGGGCCGGAAGCTTCGACCCCGGCACCCAGGGCTTGCCCACTTCGCGAAGCAGCCTGATCGCCTCGAGGTGGTCGGCAAAGGTGTTGGGCCTGCCGCCCCGGCCCGAATCGAAGGGCGGCTGCCCGATGCCCAGGATCGCCCGGCCGCTCGCAACCGCCGTGCTGCCCGGCCTGCCACGGCTGGTCGACTTTACGACCAAAGCCCCGCGGCGTCGCATGAAGCTGCGACGGTCGCCGAATTCAATTTCGTCCAGCGCGTGGCAGCGCCGGGTCGACTCGATCATCAGCGGCCGGCTGCACCTGGCCGGGTTGAAATAGGCGCAATCGCCGTAGGTGTAGTACTCGGAGACCGATCCGGGCCAGTAACCGACCAGCGAGGAAAGCAGCCGGCTGCCGATCTGCGGACCGGCCCAGAGCCGCGGCGTCGCATCCACCTTCCGGCGCTTCAGGGGCCTGATTTCGACCAGCGGCCCACGGCCGTCCGCACCGCAGCCGCGGGGCGCGTAGGACACGTCGGTTTCGGGACCCCAGGCAGGCGAGTGGCTGGCCGGGCTGCCGTTGGTCAGCCAGGTCAGGCAACTGCCGTCGCTGGAGATCGAATAGATCTCCCTCGATGCGGAATCGAAGCCCGGTGTGTTGCGGGCGCTGGAAAAAATGATCCGGCTTCCATCCGGCGAATAGGAGGGCGACTCGACGCCGGCCCGGCTCGCATAGATCCGGGTCAGGTTGCTGCCGTCAGCGCCGACCGTCCAGAGGCCGGGCTCCAGCCATTTGCCGGAATCACATTCCTGCCCGTCGGCAAAGCAATCTTCCGGGCTGAAAACGATCCCGTTGCCGTCGGGCGAGAAGGAGGCCTGCATGACCCCGTAGGTGACCAGTCGGTCCGCGCCGCTATCGAGGTCGCGAATCCGGAGCTGCGACTGCTTCATGTTCGCCCTCGTGTAGAGCAGGGACCTGCCGTCGGGCGAGATCGCCTGCGCGGTGAGCCAGGGGGTGGCGAGAAAGCCGCCGGTCGGCCCGGAGAGCAGCACCTTGCGGTGGCTGCCGTCGGTTTTCATGGTCAGGAGCCTCTGCTGATAACGCTCGTGGCCTTTTCGGTCCCGGCCCACCGTCCGGAGATAGGTGATGATCAGGCCTCCGCCGGGGGTCCAGCCCAGCGACGATATGAACGAGTTGACTGAATCGATCAGTTGAACTCTGCGGGTCGCGTTGCGCTGCCCGACCAGAAGCTGCAACCGGTAATCCCCGCCCGCGAAGGTGGTCCGAAGCCAGGCCAGCTTCTGACCATCCGGCGAGATCTGCGGATCGCTGTCACCGAGTTCGAGGGACTCGCGCTCGAAGTTGCGGCTGCCGACGCTGATCTTCGTCCTGGTCAGGACCTGCCGGTCGGACCCGTCGGCGTTTATCGAGATGATCCGGCCCGCGTTGACGAACACCACCTCGCCCGGCCCCTGCTCCGGCGGCGAAAGGGCCTCGGAAACGGCCGGGACGCCAACCAGCAGGCAAAGCGACAGGGCCGCGGCGGCGGAACCTCTCCCGATAACTCTCTTGGCGAAACTTCTCCTCATGGTCGACCCGCCAGCAGGTGACGGAGCGAGGAGCCGGAGCTGTCATTGCCGGCATCGGTACGGGTTCCGCCGCTACGGGGGCAGTTGACCCGGCCGTAGTCGCCTGCCTTGAAGCTGCGGGCGAACCTGATGTTGCTGCGGACGAAGTACTCGCCGCGACCTACTATCTCCGCGGTTCGGGCCACCGAGCCGGTCCGGTCGTAGACCCGCTTCACCTTCTTCATGGCCCGGATGTCACCGGTCGGGATTCGCGGCGCAGGAAGGTCGAGACCTGTGAACGATGCGCCGACCGGCCGCAGAGCGTCGACCTCCTTTCGATTCTGCCGGCTGTGGTCACCCACTCCCGATCCGCCGATCATGAAAAACAGATTCCGGCCGGAGAGGCCGACCGTGAACGGTGGCGTTTCGCGGCCGGGTTTGAGGCTGAGGAAGAGCGGTATCCCCCGCTGCCTGCGGACCGCTCCGGAGCCGAAGAAGGCTGCCGCGTAGCCGCGGGACTGGCAGACATCGGTGTTGTAGATGATCAGCATGCGACCGCATTTCGTCTCCGGGATGGCGCCGCAGTCGCCGTAGATCAGGGAGGAATTTCGCGGTTCGGATTCGGTGTAGGACAACATCAGGTTGCGGAAGTTCGCGCCCAGCCAGAGGTCGCCGACATTCGAGATTGTGGCCGGGAGCGGCTGCAGCTCCCGGTTGGGGCCCGGAGGTTTGGCACCGCAGCCGACCGGAGCGGTGGCGGCAGCTTCCGGGTCGGACCAGACCGGATCGAGGCTGGCGGGTGATCCGTTGGTCAGCCTGGTCAGGCAGCGGCCGGTCGGCCGGACCGACCAGATTTCGGTCGTCTCGCCGATGTCGCGGAACTTCCCGCGGGTCGCTTGGAACACGATCCTGCCATCCCCCGACCAGTCGGGCAGGCGTTCATCGGCCACCCCGCGGGTCAGGTCGCGGGCGCCGGTGCCGTCGGCGTTGATGATTCGGACGCGGCTGTAGTCAAGACAGGTGTAATCGGCGTTCCAGCAAAAGTCTTCGTCCCCGGAACTGTCAACCTCGCTGAAGGCGATCCGCTGGCTATCCGGCGACCAGGCACCGCCTAGCGAATACTCGGAAAGTTCACGGCTGGCACCGCTCTCCAGGTTCATCACCCGCAGCGCGGACTTGTAGCCATTCTCGAAGTAGGTCCCGTCGTATCCGGGGTCGAGCAGATAGAGCAGCCGCTTTCCGTCGGGAGAGACGGCCGGCTCGGCAAGGCTTTTCCAGCTCACCCAGGGCCGGGCCTCCTGCCTCAGCCGGTAGATCGTCCTGAACCCCTTGCCGTCAGTCTTCACGCTGAAGATCCGGGCCACCCCCAGCCGGCTGTTCTTGCGGAACGAAGCCGCCACGATCTTCCCGTCCGGTCCGAAGTCCGGATCCCCGAACCTCCGGTCCAGGCTCGAGCGGAACAGCTTTCGGGCATGGCTGCCGTCGGAGTCCATGACCCAGATGTCGATCAGCTTCTCGTATCTGGCTTCACGCCGGAAGCCGAAAGTGATCTTCTCTCCATCCGGAGAGACCGATGGCTCGATCGCCCCGAGGCCGTCGTTTTCCGGCCGGCGGTGTTTGCCGAACAGAACTTTCCGATCGCTGCCGTCAGCGTTCATCTTGAGGATCCGGCCACCGTTGGAAAAAACAACCGTGGCCAGGGCGCTGCTGACTTCGGCCGGATCGCCACCTTTCGCCTCGGCAGCCAGCGGCCAGATGAGCATCGCCGCCAGCATCGCTGGCAGGATCTTTCCCGTCATCCGCTTCACTATTTCGGGCAACCGACGGTTCCGAAGGAGCCGATCTTCTTCAGGTCCCGGGCGAACCTGAGCCAGGAAAGGGCGCCCTTGCGTTCGTACTGGAAAACAACCTGCCGCCAGTTCCTGCCCCTTGCTCCGAACAGCCCGGCACCGATCGCCGCCTGCCTTAGCGATCCGGTTCGCCGGTAGATGTGAAGCAGGCGGTGCGCGGCACGAATGGTCCGATCGGCGAATACGGGCCGGTGGTAGCTGGCCGGCGGGGCGTTGGCGCCCACGTACCTGAGCTGGTCGATCGCCGCCCGCCGCCAGCGTCTCGAGACGGGCTTGACCCCGATCTGGGTCTCGGCCTCGATGCTCACGTCGATGCCACCGGTGAGCAGGTGGGTCGAAAGCCCGTCGCCGTAGGGACCCCTTTGGCCGAAATCGATTACCAGTCCGCCCCGCAAGCTTTCCATCCCGCCGTAGAAGCCGCTGGTCAGTTCGTTGCCGATTCCCGCGCCGCAGACCTGGGTCGACCTGACCGAGATCATGCCCGGACAGTCGTCGATGTCGAGCGCACCGCAATCGGCGAAATAGGAGCTCAGTGACTTGTGAGCCGTCCAGGTTTCGGAGAGCAGGAGGTTGTCGTACTTACGGCCGAGCCACATCTGCCGGGGTTTCATGGTTTCCGCGCGCCGCGGGTAGGTGACATCGACTACCGGTCGGAGATCGGCCTCGCCACAGGTTCCCGGACCGGTGAGCGAACCGGCCCCCCAGGCCGCCTCGCCGCTCCGCGGTGAACCGTTGGTCAGCCGGGTAAGGCAGGAACCGTCTTTCTTCACCGACCAGATCTCCGTTCCGAACCAGCTTCGCCGGGTTTCACGGTCCGCGGTGAAGACGATCCGGCTGCCGTCCGGAGAAAAGTCCGGTGACCAGTAGCTGCCTTCCTGATTCGGGGTGATCACCCGACGCAGGTTGGTTCCGTCGAGGTTGATCAGATAAAGCTTCGGCTGGTAGCTGCAGAAGCCGTCGTAACAGCTCTCGTTCAGCTTGTCCCGTTCCGAGGTGAAAACGACCGTCCTGCCATCCGGCCCGATGTCGGCCTGGCCGGTGTTCTTCGCAAGCCAGGTGCGTTTGCCGGTAGCGAGGTTGATCCGGGCCAGCCTCATCTTCGATCCCGGGTTGAGAGTGATGACCGCGAGCAGCGCGGTCTTCCCGTTCGGGGTGACCGAAGCGTCGATCGGGATCCAGCGGTCGCCGGCAGTCCGTTTCTCGTCGGAGAAGGTCACCGAGGTCGAGTAGAGGTTCCTGATCCCGCCACCGTCGGTCCTGACCGACAGGAGGGAGGTTCTGACCACAGTGGTCGACTTGTCTTTCTCTATGGCCTGGAACCTGAAGGCGAAAAACCGCGAGCCGTCAGCCGACCAGTCAACCGCCGAGTACTGGGGCAGAATACCGTCGGGGTCGGCCTTGAATCCGAGGATCCGGCGGACCGGCCCGCCCTCGTGGTCGATCGCCATGACTCCCGACTTTCCCGGGCTCCTGGCGGTGCGGGTGAAGAGCACGGTCTGCCCGTCCGGCGAAGGCAGGGGCGCGGAATCGCTCACCCTGGAGAAGATGCTGACCGACCCGTGCTTGCGAGTCAGGACCTCGCGGTCGGTGCCGTCGGACTTGATCGAGACGATCCGGCCGCCGTTCACGAAGAAGATCTCTGCCTTGTCGGCGGGCGGGGGTGTCGTCGCCCGGGAATCGGCGGAGTCGGCCGCCGCCAGGGCAAGGGCAGACAGAAGCGCCGCGGCAAACAGCGCGGTGATCCGTGCGAACCGCCTGCTCCGGCGGATTTCCCTGCCCCCTGTTGTCGTCATCCTGCGACTCGAACTTTCTTTCTCCGGACTTGTTCCGGACCCTGTGGTTGACGGGATCCTACCGTCGGGCCGGCCAACTGCGATGGGCGAAGACGTGTGTCCGGCCGCCACTTGCTCTGACGGCGGACACACCCTTCAACACGGGTTGGCGGAGAAGTATCGGGGCGCCCGGATTTGAACCGGGGACCTCACCGACCCGAACGGTGCGCGCTACCAGGCTGCGCCACGCCCCGAGGAGATCTGAGCCTACAGAAAAGCGGGTCGGAGACTGCTCCCGACCGGCCCTACTGAACCGCCGAGATCGCCGCCTGTATCTCGGCCAGGTCGGGGGCGTCCTGGACGATTTCGGTACCGCCCGGCCCGTTTACGACGACCGCCGGTTCATCCCGGATCTTCAGGTCGATCGCAATCTGGTCCTGGGCCTGGAGTTCGGCGTTCATTGCGCTTCCTTCCTCCAGGCCGGTCTCGAAGTCCTGCTTCCACTCGTCGATGTCGAGGTACTCGATCGACTCGGCGAGGCGGGTCAGGAAGTCATCGTCGAGTCCCTGCTCCTTGGCCAGATCCTGGTTGCGAAACATCAGGTATGCGTATTGCCAGCCGTAACCCTGGTTTTGCGCCGCCTGGATCCCGTAAAAGCTCCGTTCGGTCGCGTTCCGGGTCAGTGACCGGTTCCGGTAGAGCAGCTTCAGGCTTCCGTCCCGGACCGGACCATTGACCAGGGCGGGGATGGTGTCGAGAAACTGGTCCCGGTAGGTGGCGCTTTGGGCGTCGAGGAATACCTGCATCTGGACCGGGGCGTCATCCGATCCCAGCCGGTCGTCAAGCTGGCGTACCCCGCCGAAGATCTCCCTCATGTCCTGGGCTCCCTCGATGTTCTCGTATTCGTTGCTGGCCTTGCGAGTGGCCATGCCGACCAGCGCGATCAGCAGGGCGCCGACTGCCACGGCGAGGATGATCAGCGTCCGGTATTGACCGGGCCGACGCTGCCTGAGGATGCTCATTTCAACCAGTGACCGACTTGTAGTACCGCACCGCGAGGCCGGTCAGGAGCGTCTTGAACGCTTCCTCCAGCCCGATTCCTTCCTCCTCGGAGAAGCGGACGAGGCCCTTTTCTTCGATCGCGACGCTGCGATCGATCAGCTCATCGATCAGCTCCGGATTTCGATCGGAGAAATAGGCACCCATCGAGTAGAGATCGGTGTCCATCAGCGACTCGATGAAGGCGTCGCCGGGCGCAGCCACTTCTGTGTCGGGCTTCTGGGCCACGAGCACATGTTAGGGACAGTCGGGCCCCGGAATGGGGCCGGGGCGCCGCACTTATATGGTGGAGCCGTGGCCAGCCGCGACGAGATCATCGCTTTCTGCGACGAGTTGCTAGACATCGACAGCTTCGGCGACTACGGTCCGAACGGCCTCCAGGTGCCGGGAAAGGCCGAAGTCGGCCGGGTTGCCACCGCTGTTTCAGCCCATCTTGCGTCGATCGAGGCCGCGGTCGAGTCGGGGGCCGATCTGCTTCTCACCCATCACGGGCTGTTCTGGGATTTCCACCCCAGAGCCCTGACCGAGGCGATGGCAAAACGACTTCGCCTCGCGCTCGAATCCGGTCTGAGCGTGGCTGGCTACCACCTGCCGCTGGACGGGCATCCGGAGATCGGCAACAACGCCCTGATCGTCCGGCAGCTCGGATTCGAACCGGTCGCGGGCGAGATCGGCGAGGCGAAAGGGCGACACATCGGCAAGGTCGGCCGGCGCGAAGAGCCGATCCCGGCGACCGAACTGTTCGAGCTGGTGGCCCGCGAACTCGAACGGGAACCCCTGGTCTTTCCCGAAGGTCCGGAAACGGTGTCGACGATCGGAGTTGTGACCGGGGCCGGTGCCTCCGACATCCACGAAGCGATCGCGCTCGGGCTCGATGTCTACCTGACCGGCGAACCCTCCGAGCATGTGATGGCCGATGCCGCCGAGGGCGGGATCCACTTCATCGCTGCCGGCCACTACGCAACCGAAATCTGCGGGATCACCGGACTCGGTGACCTGGTCGCGCGGCGCTTCGAAGTCGAACATGAATTCCTCGATCTGCCCAATCCGATCTGATGTGGCAGGATCAATCGATCGAATTGCCCTGCGACGCCACATAGCCACCCAGGAGAGAGAGTTGTCAGACACCTACAAGCCGACGAATCGTTCCCGGACCTTGGCCGACCTGCTGCCGAATTCAGCGGCCGCCCATGGAGCCGACGGTGCCTTCCTCTTCAAGAACGATGCCGGCGTCTGGGAAGAATCCTCTTACGACCAGGTAGTTGCCGAGGTCCAGGCGCTGACTCTTGGTCTCCGGTCTCTTGGTATCCAGCGCGGCGACAAGGTGGCGATCCTCGGCAACACCCGGCCCGAGTGGTCGCTCTTCGATTTCGCCGCGATGAGCGCGGGCGCCACCGTGGTGCCGATCTACCAGAGCAACTCGCCCTCCGAATGCCAGTACGTTCTTGAGCATTCCGAGGCCCGGGCGGTAGTCGTCGAGGACGAAGACCAGCTTGCGAAGATCCGGGAGATCAGGGATTCGCTTCCCGCCCTCGAGCACGTGGTGCTGATGATCGGCGAGGCCGAAGGCGCGATCAGCACGGACGAGATCCGCAAGCGCGGTGAAGCCGGCAGCCCCGCCGATTACAAGGCCAGTTACGAGGCGGTTGAACCGGACGATCTCTGCAAGATCGTCTACACCTCCGGCACCACCGGGCCTCCGAAGGGCTGCATGATCTCCCATGGCAACTACCGGGCGATGCTCGACATGGCCGACACGGCCAACATCATCGAAGAGGGCGAGACCAGTTACCTCTTCCTCCCCCTCGCCCATGTGTTCGCGCTGCTGATCCAGTACGGGATGATCGACATCGGCGGCCGGATCGCCTACTGGGAACGGGACCAGCTGAAGATCGTCCCCAACCTGGTCGAGGTCAAGCCCGAGTCCTTCCCGTCGGTTCCCCGGATCTTCGAGAAGGTGCATGACACTGCTGTTGCGGCCGCCGAAGCCGAGGGTGGCCTGAAGTCGGCCATTTTCCGCTGGGCCTTCCGGGTCGGCAAGCGTTACCGCAAGCTCGAATCGGAAGGAAAGAAGCCCGGTTTCCTGCTGAAGAAGCAGTTCAACTTCGCCGACAAGGCCGTCTTCTCCAAGGTTCGTGACATTTTCGGCGGCAACCTCCGGGTTGCGATCAGCGGCGCCGCCCCGATCGATCCGGAGATCCTCCGCTTCTACCAGGCGGCCGGTGTGCCCCTTTTCGAGGCCTGGGGAATGACCGAAACCTCGACTGGCGGCACCACCAACATGCCGGGGGCGAACCGGATCGGCACGGTCGGCCGACCGGTCGACGGTGTTCAGCTGAAGGTGGCCGAGGACGGGGAGCTCCTGATGAAGGGCGACAACGTTTTCAAGGGCTACTACAAGAACCCGGAGGCGACCGCCGAGACGATCACCGACGGCTGGCTCCACACCGGCGACATCGCCTCGATCGACGGGGACGGTTACGTCTCGATCATCGGCCGCAAGAAGGAGATCATCATCACCGCCGGCGGCAAGAACATCACCCCGGTTAACATCGAACAGGAAGTCAAGCGCCACCCGCTGGTCTCCCAGTGCGTGGTGATCGGAGACCGGCGCCCCTATCTGATCGCCCTGATCACACTTGACCAGGAGGCTCTGACCCGGTTCGCAGCCGAGCAGGGGATGCTCGACGAGCCCTCAGCGATGATCAACAGCCCGCTGGTCCGGGAAGAGCTGGAGAAGCAGATCGAAGAGGTAAACAAGAACTTCGCCCGGGTCGAGCAGATCAAGCGCTTCCACATCCTGCCGAACGACCTGAGCCAGGAAGGCGGCGAGCTCACCCCGACCCTGAAGATCAAGCGGCCGGTGATCGCCACCAAGTACGAGAAGGAAATCGACGAGCTCTACGCCTCGTAGGTTCTCGCCCCACGCCTCGTCGATTCTCGCCGCGCCTCGCGGGTTCACGTCACGCCTCGTGGGGACTGGTGGTCACGCCGTGGGGGTTGGCATGCATCCCCGGGACCGGGACCGGGACCGGTGTCAGGTGAAGAACCGCGAGATCCCAGTTTGTGCCGGTATGTGGCACAAAGTGGGCTCTCGCGACGTGCCAACACCACCAACCCCCAGCGGGTCGTGCACAGGGCGCTCCTGCGGGTGGCTGGCGAGGAGGCAAGCGAAGGCGGTGAAGGGGACGTACTTTTCGTACGTTCCCGAACCGTCAAGCGACCGACGAAGTCCAGGCGCCCGCAGGTGCGTTCTGGGCGCGTTGCCCGGGCCTGGCGGGGCCCGGGCCTAAGAAGTGCCGGTCTGGCGTAGCAGCGCGCCCGTGGTCTGCTCGAAAATGCGGCGCCAGACCGAGGCGTCTGAACCTTCCTGTTCCCTGACCTTGCGGACTACGCGCCGCAGGCGGGTGGCGGAGATTTCGATCCCGTGCTTCTCGGTCATTTCGGTGTAGTAGGCGTAATCCTCGGCGAGGCGGGCGGTTACGGTTTCGAAGCCGTGGGTGGCGATGTCGAGACGGCGCGAGTAGTCCATGATCGAGGTGCCGAACATGAGTTCATCGTCGGGTTCGGGTTCGAAGAGCAGGATGTCCACCCCGGGGTAGCGTTCCTTCCAGGATTCGACCGCAATCGCGAGCCGCTGGTGGAGAAGGAGCCGGAAGGCCTGGTTGGCGATCGCGGGAAGGCCCATGTCGGCGATCCGGCGGACCCGGCTGCCCGAAACGGTGGGCAGGCCGACGTTGCGGTCGTTCAGGTAAGGCACCAGCGGGTTGATGACCACGATGAATTCGGCACCGCGGTTGACCGCGACGTCCACGTTGGTGGTCGAGTAGATGCCGCCATCGACGAGGGAACGGCCGTTGACTTCGACCGGTTCGTAGACGAGTGGCAGGGCGGTCGAGCATTCGACTGCCTTGGAAACGGGGATGCCGGCCCAGTCGCCTTCCTTGTCGCCGAAGACGACCCTTTCGCCGGAGTCGAGGTCGGTGCCAGTCAGGTAGAGCTCGCGCTGAAGGGCGTCGAAGGAGTCAACGATTCCCTTGGTCGCCAGGGCCTCGCGAACGTAGGCCCCGATCCCGGCGTTGGAGTACATGCCGGATGGCAGATGTTCGGCCAGGCCGTAGGCGACGTCGATGACGGAGAGGTCACGGAACCTCGGCACCATGCTCTTGACCATTCCCGCCACGTGGAGTGGCAGGGTGGCGATCCGGCTGGCGTATTCCCCCAGGTTGGGACGCAGGACGGTGTCCTGGCTGATCCGGTCGATCGGGGCGCCTTCCTCGTCGGTGAGCACTCGCATCATCTCTTCCGGTGTGACCCCGGCGGCAAGCATGCTGCCGATGAAGGATCCCGCGCTGGTGCCGACGTACATGTCGAAGTCGTTGACCGTCGAATTCACGGCCAGCAGGTCGAGCGCCCTCAGGGTGCCGATCTCGTAAACGCCGCCGGTGAACCCGCCACCGCCGAGAACCAGCGCCGAGCGGGAGCGTTCCCGCTTTTTCGCATTGCTACGCCGTTTCTGGGAGTCCTCGATATTCACGACTTTGCCCATGCAGCTTCCATTATGTCAGCAATTCATGTCACCTTCCGCTACCTTCGGCCTGCGTTTTGTTGCAACATCCGATGAAACATGCCCTCGTGGCCGCCGCTGCCGCCCTCTTTCTGGTCGCTGCAGCTCCCTCGCAGGCCGCCCCTCCCGAACCACTGCCCAACCCGGACCGACCGGCCGTCACCCCCTTCTTCCGGACTGGCGGGTCAGACGCATCGAGCTCGTCTGCGGCGAGCGCAAGCGTCGCCCGGGTCTGCCCCACCCTGCGCCGGCTGGCCCGCTCCGGCAACCGGTCGGTTGGCCTGAGGGTGTTGAATCTCGGCACGGGCAAGGACATCTGCTCGCTGAACTCGCTGGCGAGGCGTTCGCTGGCTTCCAACAACAAGCTGTTCACCACCTCGACGGTGCTTGACCGCTTCGGGCCCGACAGGGTTTTCCGGACTCTCGTTTACGCGGCCGGGCCGATCCGGGACGGGATCCTTAAGGGCAACCTCTACCTGAAGGGCGGGGGTGACCCGAGCTTCGGCACCAATGCCTTCCTCAACAGCTACCTGGCCGGCGAGGGAAGCTCAGTCGAGCGGCTCGCCGCGCAGATCCGGAAGCGGGGAATCCGGCGAATCACAGGCCGGGTCTTCGGCGACGACACGATTTTCGACCGGCTGAGGGGTGTCGCGGATTCTGGTTATGCGACAAGTCCCTGGATCGGCCCCCTTTCGGGACTTTCCTTCAACGCCGGTTTCACTTCGGCTTCGCTGACCAGCTTCAGTTCAAACCCGGCCGGACTGGCTGCCCGCACTCTCGCCCGCACGCTCCGGGCCCGCGGGGTGAAGGTGAGGATCCAGGTCGGGGTGCGCAAGACCCCCGCCCGCTGGATCCGCAAGAAGGGTCTTCTCGCCTGGCAGAACTCCCCGGACATGCCCTGGATGGTCCGGATCACCAATCTGAACTCGGTTAATTTCTGGGCCGAGACGCTGCTCAAGGATCTCGGTGCCTACATCCGGGGCAAGGGCACGACGGCCGAGGGAGTTACCGTTGTCCGCCGGACAATGGCGAGCCTCGGCGTGAAGGTGTGGCCGATCGACGGTTCCGGACTGACCTACGGGAATCGCTCGACTGCCCATGACGTGGTCAAACTTCTCTACCGCGCCCGTCGCCAGTCCTGGGGCAGCTCGTTGTTTCAGTCCCTGCCGACGGCTGGCGTTGACGGAACCCTGGCCGACCGGATGCGAGGGTCGGCCGCGCAGGACAGATGCCACGCCAAGACGGGCACCCTGACCGGAGTTTCCGCCCTTTCCGGCTACTGCTTCAACCTGTCGGGAAAGCGGTTCGCCTTCTCGATCCTGATGAACGGCGTCTGGAACCTGGATCGTGCCCACCGGGCCCAGGACCGGATTGCCGCCCTGATCGCCCGGCTCTGATCAAGCGGCTCTGACCAACGCGGCCGGGACCTCCCTCGCCGGCCCCGGCCGAAACCCGCGGGGTTGCTGCTTGCTGGACCCGCGGGGTTGCTGCCTGCCTCGCCGGGTTCTTACTTGCGAAGCCACTGCTGGACTTCGGCGTACCGGGCCGGCGCCTTGATATATCTGACCTTGCCGGTCTTGAGGGTGAGGATGCCGATCTTCCGGTCCTCGTCGGTGCCCTGGGTGAAGGCGATCTGCTTGCCGTCCGGGGAGAAGTGCGGGGCGATGTTGACCGCGCCGGTATGGGTCAGGCGCTTGACCCCCTTGCCGTCCAGTCGCGATTTCACGACTTCCCAACCATCTCCGAATTGCGCCGTGTAGGCGAGCCACTTGCCGTCCGGGGAGAAGGCCGGGCTGAGCGCCGAGGCCTTGGTCGCGACCGTGTGGCTCTTGCCGCTGCGGGTATCGAGCAGCCTGATCCGGGTCGGCACTTCATCGCCTCCCCGGCTGTAGGCAAGATATCGGCCGTTCGGCGAGACATCGGAAAGCCCCCAGTCCATCTTTGTGTCGACCTTGAACGAGGTGGTCTTCCTGGTCTTCAGCGAATACCGCTTCAGATGCCAGAAAACGCCGGAGCTGAGGAGGTACTTCTTCGAGAAGTAGATCGACTTGCCGTCCGGAGAGAAAACCGGCTCCTGATTGATCACGTCGTCTTCCGGGGCCGTGATCGCCTTTGCCTTCAGCGGATTGGAGAAGGGTCCAAGCATCATCTGGTATCCGGGATATACCGAATAGACGATCTGCTTTCCGTTCGGGGAGACCGCCGGATCCGAATATGACTGATCGAGGGCGCCGAGCAGTTCCTTCGACTTGCCAGCCGTGGTCTCGGTGAAGACATGGCCGGTGCTGCCGTTGATGCCGCCCTGGAGGTAACCGGATACGAGCAGTAAGCCGTTCTTGCCCGGAACGGTTGCCGAGGCGCCGGCTACGGTGACGGCTAGCGTCGTGAAGGCCGCCAGCAGCAGGGCCTTCAGCACTCCTCCCTTGAAACTCATGCGCCCAGCCTAGTCGGCGGGAAGCTCCCCGGCAAGGATCCGGTCGAGGCCTTCCCGGTCAAGGACCGTGACCCCCAGCTTTTCGGCCTTTTCCAGCTTGGAGCCGGCCGACTCACCGGCGACCACATAGTCGGTCTTCTTCGAGACTGAACCGGTGACCTTGCCGCCGGCCCGCTTGACCATCGCCCCTGCCTCGTCGCGGGTCAGGTCGGGCAGGGTGCCGGTCAGGACGACGGTCTTTCCCTCCAGCGGCCCCCCCTCCGGCCGTTTCTCGTCTTCGGCCAGCTCCATTTTCAGTCCGGCATCCCGGAGCCGCCCGACCAGGGCCCAGGTCCCTTCGTCGGCCAGCGATTCGGCGATCTGCCTGGCCATGATCGGACCGACCCCTTCGGTCTGTTCGATCCGTTCCGGATCGGCCTCGTGCAGGGCCTCGATCGAACCGAATTCATCGGCCAGCACCTCTGCCGTGACCGATCCCACCCCGATCAGCCCGAGTGCGTAGAGAACCCTCGGGAAGGGAACCTCGCGGGACTTGTCGATCTCGCTGATCAGGTTGCCGGATGAGGTCTCCCCCATCCGCTCCAGAGCCTCCAGCTGCTCCTGCCTGAGCTCGTAGATGTCAGCCACGTCGCGGATCAGGCCCTCTTCGAGGAAGCGGGCGACCTGCTTCTCGCCAAGTCCCTCGATGTCCATCGCTCCGCGGGAGACGAAATGCTTGATGTGCTGAAAAATCTGGCCGGGGCAGCCGGAGCGGTTCGGGCAAATCGAAAAGACCGAGTCCTCCGGCTTGATCACTTCGGTGCCGCAGGCAGGACAGGTTTTCGGGGGGACCGGCTTCCGGGCTCCTTTCGGGCGCTTCTGCGGCAGGGCGGAGATCACCTGGGGGATCACGTCGCCGGCCCGCAGCACCACCACCTCGTCGCCGGCCCGCACATCCTTGCGTTCGAGGTCTTCCTCGTTGTGCAGGGTGGCGTTGGAGACGGTGACCCCGCCGACCCGGACCGGATCCAGCTTGGCCCAGGGCACCAGATGGCCGGTTCGACCCACATTCCATTCGATTTCCAGCAGTTTCGTGGTCGCCGTGGTCGGCGGGAACTTCCAGGCGATCGCCCAGCGCGGTTCCCGGCCGGCGTTTCCGAGCTCGTTCCAGAGGCCGATGTCATCGACTTTGATGACCACGCCGTCGATCTCGAAGTCAAGGTTCTCACGACGATCAAGCCACCAGTGGCAACGTTCGAGAACGGCTTCGATCGATTCGTGGACGGCGATGTCGGGGTTGACGTGAAAGTCGTGGTCACGCAGCCACTGGATTTCCTCCGAGTGACTGGCGAAAGAGATGCCTTCAAGGGCGCCGATCCCGTAGGACCAGACCGCCAGCGGACGTTCGGCCGCGGCCTTGGGGTCGTTCTGGCGGATCGACCCGGCCGCCGAGTTGCGGGGGTTGGCAAAGGCGGGCAGCCCGGCATCAACCCTCTTCTGGTTCAGCTCGGCAAAATCGGCGATCGGCAGGTAGACCTCGCCCCGGACCTCGATCAGCCCGGGTGCGTCGTCGATCTGCGCCGGAACGGTCTTGATCGTCTCGATGTTCGCGGTTACGTCTTCCCCCACCCGGCCGTCACCCCGGGTCGCGCCCTGGACGAGCTTCCCGTTCTCGTAAGTCAGCGAGATCGCCAGGCCGTCGATCTTCGGCTCGGTCACGTAGGTGATCTCGCCCGGGTCGACGTCGCGGCGCTGAAGGTGGTTGCGGATCCTGGTCTCCCAGGCGAGAAGCTCCTCCTCGTTGCGTGCGTTGGCCAGCGAGAGCATCGGCACCGCATGCCGGACCGGGGCGAAGCTTGCCGAGGCCGGAGCGCCAACCCTCTGAGTCGGCGAATCACCGGTGATCAGTTCCGGATTGGCCCCTTCGAGCTGCTGCAGCTCGGCGAAGAGGCGGTCGTACTCCTCGTCGGAGATCTCCGGGTCATCCTTCTCGTAGTAGAGGACGATGTGATGGTTGAGGATCTCCCGCAGCTCGGCGATCCTGCCCGCATCATCCTCCCCGCCGCTCACGAGGCGGCCGCCCCCAGCAGCCTCTCGAAGTCACGATCCCGCAGGCCTTCGAGCTCGTCATGGTGGGTCCAGTCGAGACTGAGCGGGGTGACGGTGAGCCGGCCCCTGGCGATCGCCCCGATGTCGGTGCCCGGCTCGTCGTCAAGCCCCGGTTCGTAGCCGTAAATCCGGTAGCTGGTCCGGCCGTCGCTGACGTCCCGTTCCACTTTCTTCAACTCGTCGCGGTAGAGCCGTTTGCCCAGCTTGGTCACGTCCACCCCTTCGGCCTTTCCGCCCGGCGCGTTTATGTTGAGCAGGGTGTCGGCCGGCAACGGGTTGCCTGCCAGTTCGCGGACCAGCCCGGCGGTGAACTTCGCGACCGTGTCGAACTCGTAGTGGCGCTGTGGCATGTAATCCATCTCGCCCTTCTCCGACTGCTGGGAGACCGCGATCGCCGGCAGCCCGAGCAGGATGCCTTCAAGGGCGGCCGCGACCGTTCCCGAATAGGTCACGTCATCACCCAGGTTCAGCCCGTGGTTGATCCCCGAAACGATCAGGTCCGGGGCCTCACCCAGCAGGCCGACCTGGGCGAATCGAACGCAGTCAACCGGGGTGCCGTCGGTGGCGTGGCCGAGATCGCCGTCCTCGAAGCGGATCTCCTCGACCGAGAGCGGTGCCCTGGTGGTGATCGACCGGGCCGAAGCGCTGCGGTTCGAGTCGGGAGCGATCACGTCGAGGGTCACGCCTTCGATCTGTCGCAGTTCACGCCTCAGGGTCTGCAGCCCCTTGGCCCCGATTCCGTCGTCATTGGTGAGCAGGATTCTCATCTCACTCAAGGATATGAAACGGCGGAAACGCTCAGCCCGCGACGACCTTTGGCGGCGGCTCCGGGTAGTCGACCCCGACCAGGTAGAGGCCCTGCGGCGGCGCCGTGATTCCCGCTTCCGGCCGCGAGGCCCCTTTGAGCAGACGGTCGAAATCCTCGAGGCTGCGGCTGCCGTCCGCGACCTCGATCATGGTCCCGACCAGGATCCGGACCATGTTGCGCATGAACGAATCACCGGTGACCCAGAACTGGAGGGTGTCGCCGCCGGCGGCCTGGCCGCTCGTCGGGTCCACCAGGCCTTCTTCTCTGGTCCATTCGGCCGAGTGGATGATCCGCTCGAAGCGCTTGTGGTAGGTCTCGGTCGGGGTGAAGGCGGTGAAGTCATGTGGCCCGATCAGCAGGCGGGCGCAGGCATCGAGGGCTTCGCGGTCGATCGGCCGGGAGACCCACCAGGCCCGGTCGGCGGCGAAGGGACTGCCCGGACGGCGGGTCAGCACCCGGTAACAGTAGGTGCGGGAGACCGCATCGTGGCGGGCATCGAAGCCGGAGACCGCGGTCACCGCCCGCACCGCGATCTGCGGCGGGGTCAGGCCGTTCAGGCTGCGCACGATCATCGCCGGCATTTCGCCGTGAAACTCGAAACTCGCGACCTGACCGAGTGCGTGAACGCCGGCATCGGTCCGGCCGGCCACGGTCAGCTCGATCGACTGCTCGCTCCTCAGCGCGATTTCCAGGGCCCGTTCGAGCCTCGCCTGCACCGTGTCGACCCCGCCGTCCTGTCGGGCCCATCCCCGGAAGGAAGAGCCGTCGTACTCGATGTCAAGTCGCCAGTTCAGCGGCGGATGTAGAGAATCTTCTTGCCCCAGTTGCCCCAGGCCTGGGCGGTGATGGCCACCTTGCCGTGGGCGCGCCGGCCGAAGAAGATCGTGACCGTGCCGGTCACCGTCCAGCCGGGGGTCAGGGTCTGGATGTTGAAGCCCCGCTTGACCTCGACGCTGGGGCGGCCAACCAGGGCCTTCTTGCCCATGTACACGTAAACGTTGTGGGCGGTGAGGTCGCCGCTGTTCTTGACCGAGACCTTCATGTTCACCGAGCTGCTCCGTCTGGCGACGCTGCCGCCGCCTTCCATCCAGACCTTCACCGGCTTGATGATCGCCTGCTTCTTTTTGCCCTTGTTTTTGCCCTTGTTCTTGTTGCCGTTGCTATTCCCGTTGCCGTTGTTGTTCCCGTTGTTTCCGTTGTTGTTCTTGTCGGGATTGATCACGGGCCCGTCGGTGGAACCGGTCGGTCCGGTCGGTCCGGTCGGGTTGGTGGGCCCGGTCGGTCCGGTCGGCTGGGTGGGGCCAGTGGGACCGGTGGGCTGGGTCGGTCCGGTCGGACCGGTGGGTCCGGTCGGCGGGTCCCAGCGATCGACCCGGTTGTTCCAGGGATTGGCGACGTTGATGGTCGTGCCCGGACCGATCGCAACGGAGGTCGGCTGGGCGGTGACGTAAGGGGAAGGGACGATCCATTCGCTTAGGAAGGCCCCGCCGGTCGAAAGCCGCTGGACCCGGGAATTGCCCTTGTCGGCGACAAAAAGGCTGTTGCCCGCACCGATCGCCAGGCCGGCTGGATTGTTCACCTGGCCCTGCCCGGAGCCGTAGGTGCTCCAGACCGCGAGCACATTGCCGCTCGAGTCGGTCTTGACGATCCTATCGTTGCCGGTGTCGGAAACGTAAACGTTGCCGCTGGAATCGGTGGTGACTCCGAGCGGGCCGACGATGCCGCCGATGCTGCTGTAATCGAAGCCCGCTCCACACCAGCCCCAGGCATTGCACTTGACTACCCGGTTGTTGTCGGTGTCGGCGACGTAGACGTTGCCGCCGCCGTCAACCGCCACAGCGGATGGCTGCTTGAACTGCCCGAGGGCCGAGCCGTAGTTGCCCCATTCGGTCTGGTAGCTGCCGTTCGGGTAGAAGCGCTGGATCCGGTTGTTGCCGGTGTCGGCCACGAAGATCGCCCCGCCGGATTCGATCGCGATGCCGTTCGGGGAGTTGAACTGACTCTGGCCGTCACCGGGCGAGCCGACCGCCATCAGCTGGGCCCCGGTCGAGCTGTACTTGACGAAGCGGTTCCCGTAGGCCTCGGCGACGTAGAGGTTCCCGGAGCTGTCGGTGGCGACGCCGGTCGGCGCATTGCCGAGAACCGGCGTCCCCCAGGCGGCTCTGGCGGGGGCGCTTCCGGCCAGCATCATCAGCCCCGCGGCCAGTGCCACGAGAGTGACGGCGAGGATTCTCGCCCGGAATTGGTGTTGCCCCTTGATGGAAATCAAAGCCTGGTCCGATCGATCCGGAATTCAGTAATTGCCCAGTATAGGCCCAGTTTCAGAAACACCGGAACACCGGAAAAGGAGCGCCGTTGCCCCGGCCGGAGCCGGCCACAGGTCCCGGCCGGGCGCGGAACCGGATCGCCGGCCGGGCGCGGAACCGGATCCCGAAAGGGCGGAGCAAGCAAAAGGGGAGCCGATCGGCTCCCCTTTGCGACAACTCGCTCATTCAGAGCTTCTCCGACCGGTGATCAGACGAGCTCGAGAAAGACCATTTCGGTCGAATCGGACTTGCGAGGGCCGATCTTGACGATCCGGGTGTACCCGCCGTTTCGCTCGGCGTAGCGGGGAGCGATCTCCTCGAAGAGCTTGTGGACGGCGAACTTGTCCTGACGAAGGACCGAAAGGGCCTGGCGCCGGGCGTGGAGGTCGCCGCGCTTGCCGAGGGTGATCAGCTTCTCGATCTCCGGCTTGGCAGCCTTGGCCTTGGCCTGGCTGGTCTTGATCCGCTCGTGCTCGATGATCTCTTTGGAGAGATTGCTGAGCAGCGCCTTGCGGTGAGCCGAATCCCGGCCCAGCTTGTTCCTCTTTTTTGCGTGGCGCATCGTTCTCTCCTTAAGGGTTACTCGGTAATGCTAGTCCTGGCGCAGGTGATGGCCGCGGCCTTCGAGATTCTCGATGACCTCTTCGATTGACTTCGAACCGAAGTTCGGGATCGCGGCAAGCTCGGACTCTGACTTGACCAGCAGCTGGCCGATCGTCTCGATTCCGGCCCGCTTGAGGCAGTTGTAGGAACGGACGCTGAGCTCGAGCTCGTCGATCAGGATGTCGTTCTCGCCACCGGTGGCGACAGGAGCACCGTTCTCGACGACGATACCTTCGGCGATCACCGGCGCGCGGGCGGTCAACTCCTCGACCCGGTCCGGATCGGTGAAGATCGCGAGGCTCGCGATCAGCAGCTCGGAGGCCTCGCGCAGAGCAGCGGGCGGCTCCAGCGAGCTGTCGGTCTCGACCTCGAGCGACAGCTTGTCGAAATCGGTCCGCTGACCGACGCGGGCCGAGTCGACCCGATAGGCGGCGCGGCGGATCGGCGAGAAGATCGAGTCGATCGGGATGACGCCGATCGGCTGATCGTCGGTCTTGTTGTCCTCGGCCGGCGAGTAGCCGCGGCCGCGGCCGATCGTCATGTACATCTCGAGCTTCGTCTTCTTCTCGAGGGTCGCGATCGGAGCGTCCGGGTTGAGGATCTCGACGCCGGCCGGGAGATCGATGTCACCGGCGGTGATGTCACCGGGGCCGGTGGCGACCAGCGGCACCTCGACCTCGCTGGCGTCGGTGTGCATCCGCACGACGATGCTCTTGAGGTTGAGGACGATGTCGGTGACGTCTTCCTTCACGCCCTCGATGCTCGAGAACTCATGCGAAACGCCCTCGATCCGGACGCTGGTGATCGCGGCGCCGCCCAGCGAAGAGAGCAGCACGCGACGCAGGCTCGAACCGAAGGTGTAGCCGAAGCCCTTGTCGAGGGGCTCGATGGTGAAAACACCCTTGTTCTCTTCAACCTGCTCGGACGAGATGGTCGGTACCTGGAAATCTGTGCTCATTGGATCCTTTTGTTGCGGGGAGGGGAAGGCTGGTTGCGCGGCCGTCAGATCAGACGCGACGGCGCTTGCGGGGGCGGCAGCCGTTGTGGGCCTGCGGCGTAACGTCCTTGACGCTGGTCACCTCGAGCCCGGCGGCCTGAAGCGAGCGAACCGCGGTGTCCTTGCCGGAACCGGCGCCCTTGGCGAAGACTTCGACCTTCTGCAGGCCGTGCTCCATGCCCTTCTTGGCGGCGGCGTCGGCGGTCACCTGGGCGGCGAACGGGGTCGACTTGCGCGAACCCTTGAACCCTGCGCTGCCGGCCGATTCCCAGGCAATCACGTTGCCCTCGGGATCGGTCAGGGTGACGATGGTGTTGTTGAAGGAGGTCTTGATGTGGGCCTGGCCGACCGCAACGTTCTTGCGGACGCGACGACGGGATTTGGCCGGTTTCTTGGCTGCCATGAAAGTTCTCGGTCTCCTTACTTGGCGGGCTTCTTCTTGCCCGCAACACTCATGCGGCGCGGACCCTTGCGGCCCCGGGCGTTGGTCTTGGTGCGCTGACCCCGAACCGGCAGGCCGCGGCGGTGACGCAGGCCCCGGTAGGAGCCGATTTCCATCAGTCGCTTGACGTTCTGGGAACGATCGCGTCGCAGGTCACCTTCGACCTCGCGGGTCTCGATCGCGTCACGCAGCTTGATGACCTCGTCCTCGGTCAGGTCCTTGACCTGGGTGTCACGGTCGATGCCGACCTCGTCGAGAATCTCCTGGGCGGTCGACTGACCGATTCCGTAAACGTAGGTGAGGCCGATTTCGGCCCGCTTGTTCAGGGGGATGTTTACCCCGGCAATACGCGCCATTTCCTAGCCTTGCCTCTGCTTGTGTCGCGGGTTCTCACAAATCACCAGAACGCGTCCGCGTCGGCGAATAATCTTGCACTTCTCACACATCGGTTTTACCGAGGCTCGGACCTTCATCGTCCTAACGTTCCTTTTGGAAGAGATGTCCCGACAAGTCCCAGTAAACGGACTCCGGGCGTGAAAAAAGGGCCAATTTTGGCCGCTTGGGAACAATAGCAGGCTTTCTCACTACTCGTCCCAGGGTGTGAGGATGCGGGGGCCGTCGGCGGTGGCGGCGACCGTGTATTCGAAATGGGCGGCCATCGAGCCATCTTCGGAGAAGACCGACCAGCCGTCGTCATCCATGTAGACATGCGGCCCGCCGACGTTGACCATCGGTTCGATCGCGAAAACCATGCCTTCCTCGATCTCCGGGCCCCGGCCCGGGGTGCCGTAGTTCGGGATCTGCGGCTCCTCATGCATGTTCTGGCCGACCCCATGGCCGACCAGGGTGCGGATGATCGAGAAACCGTTGGCCTCGACATGGCTCTGGACCGCATGGCCGATGTCCCCCACCCTGTTGCCGGGAACCATCCGGGCGGCGGCGAGATCGAGTGACTCCTTGGTCACCTTGAGCAGTTTCTGCGTGGTCTCGTCGATCGGTCCGACCGGAATCGTCGAGGCACCGTCGGCCACCCAGCCGTCCAGGGTCACTCCGATGTCGACCGAAAGGATGTCCCCTTTCTCGAGCTTGTAAGGGCCGGGGATGCCGTGAACGACCATCGAATTCGGCGAGGCACAAATCGAGCCGGGGAAACCGCGGAAACCCTTGAAAGTCGGCACCCCGCCCTGGGAGCGGATGAACTTTTCCGCCACCTCGTCGAGCTCGGCGGTGGTGACGCCGGGCCGGACCTTGGCGGTCAGCATCTTCATGCAGCGCGCGTGCACGGCCCCCGCCGCCGCCATCTTCTCGATCTGATCGTCCGTCTTGCGGATGATCATTACTTGCTTCTAGCTGCCTTCTTCAAGGCTCAACGTGGAGACAAGCGTGCGGATCTTTTCGCTGACCCGGTCGGGATCGTCGGCACCCTCGACCTTGTTCAGCAGCCCCTGCTTCTTGTAGTAGTCGACCAGCGGTGCGGTCTTCTCCTGATACTGCTCGAGCCGGTGACGGACCACTTCGGGTTTGTCGTCGTCCCGGATGTAAAGCTCGGAGCCGTCAACGTCGCAGATCCCTTCCTGCTCGGGCGGGTTGTGGTCAACGTGGTAGACGTGGCCTTTGTCCTGACAGACCCGGCGGCCGGAGAGCCGGTTGACGATCTCCTCGTCATCGACGTCGATCAGGATCACCGCGGTCAGCTGGCGGCCGAGCTTTTCCAGCTCGGCGTCAAGTGCTTCGGCCTGAACGACCGTCCGGGGGAAGCCATCGAGGATGAAGCCGTGGTCGGCCTCGCCGGATTCGAGGCGCTCGGAGATGATCCCGATGATCACCTCGTCCGGGACCAGGTCGCCCCGGTCCATGTATTCCTGCGCGGACTTGCCGACCTCGGTCCCTTCCTTGACCGCGGCCCGGAGGATGTCTCCGGTCGCGTAATAGGGGTACTCGAGGTCCTCCTGCAGGCGCTCGCCCTGGGTGCCCTTGCCGCTCCCGGGCGGTCCGAGCAGAATCAGATTGAGTTCGGCCACGGGCAGTCCTCTACCTGAGGAAGCCTTCGTAATTCCGCATCATCAGCTGCGCCTCGAGCTGCTTGACCGTGTCGAGCGCGACGCCGACAACAATCAGGATCGAGGTGCCGCCGAAGAAAATCCCGCCCGAGGCCACGTTGTTGAAGAAGATCGTCGGCAAGGCGGCGATCAGACCAAGGTAAATGGCGCCGGGGAAAGTCAGGCGGGAAAGCACCCGGTCCAGGTATTCCGCGGTCGGCCGGCCGGGACGCACGCCCGGAATGAAGCCGCCGTATTTCTTCAGGTTGTCGGCCTGGTCCACCGGATTGAAGGTGACTGCGGTGTAGAAGTAGGTGAAGACGATGATGAAGAAGACCTCGCCGACCACATAGGCCCAGCTGGAGGGGCTGAGGAAGTCCGCGAAAGCGATCGCCGCGGGGGTGTTGATCAGCTGTCCGATGGTCGGTGGCAGCGCCATGATCGAAGCGGCGAAGATGACCGGGATCACGCCTGCCATGTTGACCCTGAGCGGCAGGTAGGTGGATCCGCCGGATGTCATCTTGCGACCGACCACGCGCTTTGCGTACTGGACCGGGATTCGCCGTTGTCCTTCCTGGACATAGACGATTGCGACGATCACGCCGAGGATGATGAACGGCAGCATCACGACGAAGACCTGGTTCGGGTTGTTCCACCAGGACTGGATGCCGGGCAGGACGCCGGAGACGATCGAGGCGAAGATCAGGAGCGAGATGCCGTTGCCGATGCCGCGCTGGGTGATCAACTCGCCGATCCACATAAGCAGCGTGGTGCCGGCGGTCAGGCAGATCACGATCATCAGCACGTTGGCGGGGCTGGTGTCCGAGACGACGCTGGTCCCCCCGGCAGAAAGCGAGTTGAAGAGGAAGACGTAGGCGAAGGACTGCATCGCCGCCAGGCCGACCGTGAGGTAACGGGTGTACTGGGTGATCTTCTGCTGCCCGACTTCGCCTTCCTTCTGGAGGCGTTCGAGCGAGGGCACGACCACGGTCAAAAGCTGCAGGATGATCGACGCCGTGATGTAGGGCATGATGCCCAGGGCGAAGAGGGACAGTCGCGAAAGCGAGCCGCCGGAAAACAGGTTGAGGAAACCGAGGATGTTCGAGCCGGTCAGCTGGCTTTCCAGCTCTTTCACGGCATCGACATCGATGCCCGGAGCCGGAATGTAGGCACCGAGCCGGTAAAGGGCCAGCATCGCGGCCGCGAATAGAAGCTTCCTGCGGATCTCCGGGACGGAGAACGCTTTCGCGATCGTCGCGATCATCAGTCGATCAGCTCGCAGCTTCCGCCGGCAGCTTCAATCTTCTCCTTGGCCGCGGCCGAGAAGCCATGGGCCTTGACGGTGAGGCTCTTGCTGATCTCGCCCCGGGCGAGGATCTTGACCGGATCCTTGCGGGTCGCCAGACCGGCTGCCTTCAGCGTTTCCGGCGTGACCTCGGCCCCGGCGTCGAAGCGATCCTCGAGATCGCTCACGTTCACCGGCTGGGTCGCAGTGCGGAAATTCTCGAACGGCATCGACTTCTTCATGTGCGGGCCGCGCAGCTTGCGCATCCGCATGTGAATCGGGGTCTGGCCACCTTCGAGGTTGACCTTCCGCTTGTTGCCCGAGCGCTGGCCCTGGCCGCCGTGTCCGCGGCCGGAGGTCTTGCCGGTGCCCGATCCGGGTCCGCGGCCGATCCGCTTCTTCGGGCGGCGCGAGCCGGGCTTCGGGCTCAGGTTGTGAAGGCCGATTTCCTCTTCGCGGCTTTCCTGCTTGTCAGCCATCAGGCCTCCTCCACCTTGACCAGGTGGGAAACCACCTTGAGCTGGCCCTGAAGCTGGGGTGAGTCATCGCGCTGGACCGAACGGCCGCGCTTGCCCAGGCCCAGGGCGGCAAGGGTGCCACGCTGGCTCGGGTTCGTGTTGATTTCCGAACGAATCTGGGTGATCGAGAGCTTCGCCATCAGGAAGCCTCACCTTCGGCGGCGGGCTCTTCAGCGTTCACCTCGGCCTGTGCTTCCTCGGCGGCGACCTCGGCCTCCACCTCGGAGGCGGCGGGCTCGGTCGGTTCGGGGGCCGGGGTGTCCGCAGTGTCCTCGGCGGCCTTCTCCTCGACCGCGGCGATATCCGCGGGGGTCTCTTCGGTGGTCCCGGTGGCTTCTGCGGCTTCTGGAGCAGTCGCTTCCGGAGCGGCGGTTTCGGGCGCACCACCGTTGCCGTTGGAAGTTGCCTCTTCGGCAGCCGCCTCGGCTTCGGCTTCCTTGTCGATCCCGAGCACCTCGGTGATCGTCAGACCGCGCAGCTCGGCCACGTCCTCGGGCCGGCGCAGGCGGATGATGCCGTCCATGGTCGCCTTGACCAGGTTGATCGGATTCTGGGTTCCGACCGACTTGGTGAGGATGTCGCGCACGCCGCCGAGTTCCAGCACGGCACGCACGCCGCCACCGGCGATAACGCCGGTTCCCGGGCTGGCCGGGCGCAGCACCACGTGACCGGCGCCGTAGCGGCCGATGATCTTGTGGGTGATCGTGTCCCCGTACTTGGGGATCCGAATCAGGTTCTTGCGGGCGTTCTCGACGGCCTTCTGGATCGCGAGCGGAACCTCACGGGCCTTGCCGTAGCCGATCCCGACGACCGACTCTTCGTCACCTACTGCAACGAGGGCAGTGAACGAGAAGCGACGACCGCCCTTGACCACCTTGGCCACGCGGTTGATCTCGATCACACGCTCCTGCAGGTCGAGCCCCTTCGGGCTGACCATCTCGATGCGGGCTGTATCCATTCCCTTCATATGAGCTATTCACCGTACTGGAGTCCTAGAACTCCAGTCCACCCTCTCTCGCACCTTCGGCCAGGGCCTTGACCCTGCCGTGGTAGCGGTAACCGCTTCGGTCGAAGACACATGTCTCGACGCCTGCCTTCTTTGCACGTTCTGCCAGCAGTTCGCCGGCCTTTTTCGCCTGGTCGGTACCGCGGAGCTCCTTGAGCTCCGGCTCGGTCCAGTTCGCGGCGGCCAGCGTCTTGCCATCGACGTCGTCGATGAGCTGGGCGAAAACACCACGGTTGGAGCGGTACACGGACAGCCGGGGCCGCTGAGCGGTTCCGGACACCTTGGCCCGGACCCGGTAACGGCGGCGCTGACGGCGCTGACGCTTGGTAATGACGGTCATACTCGCTTACCGACCTTCCTGGCGACGTGTTCGCCGCGGTAACGGATGCCCTTGCCCTTGTAGGGCTCCGGCGGACGGCTCTCGCGGATGTTCGCCGCGACCTGGCCGACCTTCTGCTTGTCGATCCCCTTGACGATGATCTCGGTCGGCTGGGGAAGTTCAAATTCGATGCCTTCCGGCGCCTCGATCGAGACCGGATGGGAGTACCCGAGCGCCAGTTCGAGGTTCTTGCCCTTGGCCGCGGCACGGTAGCCGACGCCCTGGATCTCGAGCACCTTCTGGTAACCGTCGGTTACGCCGACGATCATGTTGGCGAGAAGGCTGCGGGTCAGGCCATGGAGGGCCCGATGGTTCGGCCGGTCGGTGGGGCGCTCGACCGTGATCTGGCCGTCCTCCGTCTTCACGGTCATGTCGGACGAGACCTCCTGGGTGAGTTCGCCCTTCGGGCCCTTGACCTTGATCAGGCCGGGCTTGATGTCGATCTCGACCCCGTCGGGGAGGGAGATCGGTTTTCTTCCAATTCGACTCATTGGTTCCTCATCACCAGACGTAGGCGAGCACTTCGCCCCCGACGCCTTCCTTCTTCGCTTCGTGACCGGTCATCACACCGTGGGAGGTGGTGATGATCGCGGTGCCGGTGCCGCCATGGACCCGGGGTACCTCGCCGTGGCCGACGTAGCGACGGCGGCCTGGGCGGGAAACCCGCTCGAGTCCGGTGATAACCGGCTGGTGGTCCTTCGTGTACTTGAGCTCGACCGTGATCTTCTCGCCCACGTCGGCAGCGCTCTTCTCGAAACCCGAGATGTAGCCCTGCTCGGCGAGGATGCGGGAGACCTCCAGCTTCAGCTTCGAGCTGGGCACCTCAACGGTGGCCAGGCCGGAGCTGAGGCCGTTGCGGATGCGGGTCAGGTAGTCGGAAATAGGATCGGTAAGCATCAGGTCACCAGCTCGACTTCGTCATGCCGGGGATGTAGCCCTCATGGGCGGCCTCGCGCAGGCAGATCCGGCAGATGCCGAACTTCCGGTAGTACGCCCGGGGGCGTCCGCACCGGCGGCACCGGTTGTATTCGCGGGTCGAAAACTTCGCCTTGCGCTGCTGGCGCACCTTCTGTGACGTCTTGGCCATTAGGCCTGGTCCTCCTGCGTTTCAGTTTCATCGTCGGCTGCGTCAGCCTCGGCCTCTTCGGCCGGGGCCTCTTCGGCGGCTTCGGCCTCGGCCGGAGCCTCTTCGGCAGCAGCTTCTTCGGCTGTTGCCTCTTCAGTGCTTTCCTCGGCACCCTCGGGGACCGGGCGGCCTTCCTTTGCGAAAGGCATGCCCAGGCCGAGCAGCAGCTCGAAAGCCTCGTAGTCCGTCGGAGCGGAAGTGGTGATCGTGATGTCGAGACCGCGGGTCTCGTCAACCGTGTCGTAATCGATCTCGGGGAAGATCAGCTGTTCGCGGACGCCCATCGAGTAGTTGCCGCGGCCGTCGAAGCTGGTCGCCTTGAGGCCACGGAAGTCACGGATCCGGGGGATCGCGATCGAGCAGAGCCGGTCGAGGAACTCCCACATCCGGGCCCCGCGCAGGGTCACCGAAGCGCCGACCGGCATCCCTTCGCGCAGCTTGAAGGAAGCGATCGACTTCTTGGCGATGCGCGTGTTCGGCATCTGGCCGGCGATCAGGGCAAGTTCGCCGATCGCCTTTTCGCGCGATTTGGAATCAACCGAGGAGCCGAGGCCCATGTTCAGCGTGATCTTCTCGAGGCGCGGGGCGCGCATCGGGGTCGAGTAGCCGAAAGTCTGCATCAGCTTGGGGAGCACCTCGTCGTTGTAGGTTTCCCTGAGCCGGGGCGGCGGCACTGCCTGCTGTGTTGTCGTTGCTGCTTCCATCTTGCTCTCTAAATGGCCTCGCCGGTGCGCTTCGAGTAGCGCTGGCGCTTGCCGTCGTCGGTGGTGCGGATGCCGATGCGGGTCGGCCGGTTGTCGGTCGGGTCGATCAGGGCCACGTTGGAAACGTGGATCGGACCCTCCATCTCGATGATCCCGCCTTCCTTGCCCTGGCCTCGCCCGTCGGGGGAAGGCTGGGCGCGCTGGTGGCGCTTGATCATGTTGAGGTCTTCAACGTACACGGTTCCGGCCTTGGGGTCGGTCCTCAGGACCTTGCCCTGCTTGCCCTTCTCCTTGCCGCTGATCACCTGGACCTGGTCGTCGGTGCGGATGCGCATCACAGCACCTCCGGAGCCAGCGAGATGATCTTCATGAAGTCACGGTCGCGCAGCTCGCGGGCCACCGGTCCGAAGATGCGGGTGCCTCGCGGGTTGTTCTGGGCGTCGATCAGCACGGCAGCGTTTTCGTCGAAGGCGATGTAGGTGCCATCGGATCGTCCGAGCTCCTTCTTGGTCCGCACGATCACGGCCTGGACGACTTCGCCCTTCTTGACGTTGCCCTGCGGGCTGGCCTGCTTGACGGTCGCGGTGATCACGTCACCGATCGATCCGTACTTGCGGTGCGAGCCGCCCTTGACGCGGATGCAGAGGAGCTCTCGGGCGCCGGAGTTGTCGGCGACGCGGAGTCTGGATTCCTGCTGGATCACCGTCTACCTCGCCTTCTCCACTACCTCGACCAGCTTCCAGTGCTTGGTCTTGGAAAGCTTGCGGGTCTCGATCACGCGGACCACGTCGCCCTCGTTGGCTTCGTTTTGCTCGTCGTGGGCGTGGATCTTGTGGGTCTGGCGGACGATCTTTTCGTAGACCGGGTGACGCCGGGCGGTATCGATCTGGACCGTGATGGTCTTGTCGGTCTTGTTGGAAACGACCTTGCCCTGGCGCTCCTTCGGCTTGCCGGTGCGGGTCTTTTCGGCCCGCGGGGTGCCGACACCGTCACCGGTGCGGGCGGACTTGATCCCGGCCCGGCGGTTGCGCCTGACGGATGCCTTCTTCGCCCGGGCGGTCTCGCGGTCGGCCTGGCGCTGCTCGCCGCTTCGCTCGGGCCCGGCCTCGCCGGATTCACGTGACTTGAGCACGCGCCGGCGTTCCTTCCAGGGGAGCTCGTCCAGCGGATCGGGTTCGGACGGCTCGTCGGCAGCCTCGGCTGCGGGCGCGGCCTCTTCGGCAGCTTCCTCGGCCGGGGTCTCCTCGGTGGCTTCAGCCTCGGGCGCGGCCTCTTCGGCAGCGGCCTCTTCAGCCGGAGCTTGCTCGGCGGCGGGGGCCTCTTCTACCGGAGTTTCTTCTGTGTTTTCAGTTTCTTCTTCTGACATGGCTTCCTACTTGTGCTTCGTCTCGATCTCGAGATCGATGTTGCGCTGGTGGGCAATGGTCAGGAGCCGGGCGAGATCCTTCTTCGCGCGGCCGAGAGCGGCCGTGTCCTCAAGCTCGCCGGTGGCGTGACGGAGGCGCAGGTTGAAGGATTCCTCGCGGACTTCCTTGAGCTTTTCGACCAGCTCGATGTCGCTCATGCTGTGGGCTTCGGCCGACTTCACTCTCCGGCTCCTTCCCGCTGGACGAACTTGGTCTTGACCGGAAGCTTGTGACCGGCGACCCGCATTGCTTCACGGGCCAGTTCCTCGTCGACTCCGGAAAGCTCGAACATCACGCGGCCGGGCTTGACCACGGCGACCCAGGCCTCCGGGTTGCCCTTGCCGGAACCCATGCGGGTTTCGGCCGGCTTCTTGGTGACCGGCTTGTCCGGGAAAACGTTGATCCACACCTTGCCGCCACGCTTGATCTTTCGGGTCATCGCGACACGGGCAGCCTCGATCTGGCGGTTGGTGATCCAGCCGCGTTCGAGGGACTTGAGCCCGTACTCGCCGAAGGTCACGGCGGTGCCGCCCTTCGAGTTGCCCTTGCGGCGGCCACGCATGACCTTGCGGTGCTTGACCCGCTTCGGCATCAACATCAGCGACGACCTCCCCGGCGATCGTCACCACGGCCGCCACGGCGGTCTGGACGATCACTGGCCGGCGGCTCGTCCGAGGTGCGCGAGGACTCGAAGCCCTCGGGCATTACCTCGCCCTTGTTGATCCAGCACTTGACACCGATCCGGCCGGTGCCGGTCCTGGCTTCAACGAAGCCGTAGTCGATGTCGGCGCGCAGGGTGTGGAGCGGCACGCGGCCGTCCGAGTAACCCTCGGTGCGGGCCATTTCAGCACCGCCCAGGCGACCGGAAATCTGGACCTTGACACCCTTGGCGCCGGAGCGCATGGCGGAGGTCAGGGCACGCTTCATCGCGCGGCGGAAGGCGACGCGGTTCTGCAGCTGCTCGGCGATCGACTGGGCGACCAGCTTGGCGTCGAGCTCTGGACGCTTGACCTCCCGGATGTTCACCTTCACCGGCGAGCCGGTGATCTTGTGAAGGTCCTTGCGGAGCGCGTCGACCTCGCTGCCCGACTTGCCGATCACGATGCCCGGACGGGCGGTGTGAATGTCAACGGCCACCTCGCCGCGACGTTCGATCGTGATGTCGGAAAGGCCGGCGTGAGCGAGCTTGTTCTCGATGTGGTCACGGATCGCCAGGTCCTGCATCAGCAGGTCCGAAAACTCCTTGTCGGCGAACCAGTTGGACTTCCAGTCGTGGATGTAGCCGACGCGGAAGCCTTCGGGATGGATCTTCTGTCCCATAGGTCTTCTATTCCTCGTCTTCCGGTGTCAGCGCCACGGAGATGTGGCAAGTGCGTTTGTGAATCGGGGTGGCCCGGCCCATCGCCCGCGGTCGGAACCGCTTCAGGGTGGGTCCTTCGTCAACCCGGATCTCGGCGACGACCATCTCGTCCCCGATCAGGTCGTGGTTGGCCTCGGCGTTGGCGGCGGCCGACTCGATCACCTTGGAGATGTCCTCGGCGGCCGAGCGGGGCGAAAACTGCAGCAGCGAGCGGGCGTCGTCGATGTGCTTGCCACGGACCTGATCGGCGATCAGGCGAGCCTTGCGGGGTGAGACGCGCACGTACTTGGAGGTGGCCCGAACCAGCACCGGCTCGACCGCCTCTTCCTGCTTTTTGGACTTGGTGGCCATCAGTCCTTACCGCCGGTATGCGACTTGAAGGTGCGGGTCGGGGCGAATTCGCCCAGCTTGTGACCGACCATCGACTCGGAGATGAAGACGGGCACATGCTTGCGGCCGTCATGGACGGCGATCGTGTGGCCGACCATCTCGGGGAAGATCGTCGAGCGACGTGACCAGGTCCTGACCATATTCTTGTTGCCGGCCTCGTTCATGGCGTTGATCCGGCTCATCAGCCGCTCTTCCACGTACGGACCCTTCTTGGTTGACCTACCCACGGTCTACCTACCCTTCTTCTTTCCGCGACGACGGCCGCGCACGATGTAACGATCGGACTGCTTGCCCTTCTTGCGGGTGCGGTACCCGAGAGTGGGCTTGCCCCAGGGGGTGACCGGATGGCCGCCGGGGGTCTTGTGGGCCTCACCACCGCCGTGCGGGTGGTCGACCGGGTTCATGGCGATGCCGCGGGTCTGCGGGCGCTTGCCCTTGTGACGGTTGCGGCCGGCCTTGCCGATCTTGACGTTCTGATGCTCGGCGTTGGAAAGCGTGCCAATGGTTGCCCGACACTCGGCGCGGACCATCCGCATTTCCGAGGACGGAAGGCGCAGGGTGACCATGTCACCTTCCTTGGCGACCAGCTGGATCGCGGTACCGGCGCTGCGGCCGAGCTTTCCGCCCTGGCCGGCCTTCAGTTCCACGTTGTGGACGGTGGTACCGACCGGCATCTCGCCGAGGGCGAGGCAGTTACCGGGCCGGATGTCGGAGCCCGGGCCGGAGCTGACCTGGTTGCCGACCTCGATCTGCGAGGGAGCCAGGATGTAGCTCTTCTCCCCGTCTGCGTAATGCAGCAGGGCGATGTAGGCGGATCGGTTCGGGTCGTACTCGACCGTCGCCACCTTGGCGGGGATCCCGTCCTTGGTTCGCTTGAAGTCGATCTTCCGGTAACGGCGCTTGGCCCCTCCGCCGCGATGGCGGGAGGTGATGCGGCCGTTGGAGTTGCGTCCACCGGATTTCTTGATGCCCTCGACCAGGCTCTTTTCCGGTTCGGTCTCCGTGATCTGCTCGCGCAGCTGGTAGGTCGCGAAGCGGCGCCCGGGGCTTGTCGGTTTTGTCTTGCGAATTGCCATTAGGTAGTTCCTCTAAGCCCTTACTCGACCGCCGCGCCTTCGAACAGCTCGATGGTGTCGCCGGGGGCGAGTTCGACGATTGCCTTCTTCCAGGAGCGGCTCCGGCCCGAGTGCAGGCCGCGGCGCTTCGGCTTGGAACGGACCGTGGAGGTCCGGACCTTGACCACTTCGACTCCGAACGCCTTTTCGACGGCGTCCTTGATTTCGAACTTGTGGGCCCGGTCGTCCACCCGGAAGGTGTATTTGCCGGCCGCGATCAGGGCGTATGCCTTTTCGGAGATGACCGGACGGATGATCACGCTGCGGGGATCCATCACTCACCGTCCTTTTCGGTCCCGGAGCCGCGGCTGATCTCGGCCGACTGGGCGGCGAGCACCTCGAGGGCGCCTTCGGAAATCACGATCGAAGCGGCGCCGATCACGTCGACGACTCCGGTCGCTCCCACTTCGAGCACGCTGACCCGGGGGATGTTGCGGAAGCTCTTGAGCAGTCCGGTCTCGTCGGCCTGGATGATCACCACAGTCGAGCGCTTGGCGCCCCACTTCTCCAGGGCCGCCGCGGCGTCCTTGGTCGAGGGGGTCTCGAAGTCGGCCGCTTTGACCACGGCAACACTGCCGCGCTCGGCGTGAACCGAGAGGGCGGAACGCATCGCCTTGCGGCGGGCCTTGCGGTTGACCTTGACCGTGTAATGCCGCGGCTTCGGGCCGAAGGCAGCGCCGCCGCCGTAACGGTTCGGCACGCTGAGGGCGCCGACCCGGGCACGACCGGTGCCCTTCTGGCGCCAGGCCTTGGCGGTGGTCATCGAAACCTCGCCGCGGGTCAGGGTCGAAGCCGTACCCTGGCGACGCGCGTTGGCGTCGGCGCGGGCGGTCTCGTGGACCAGCGACTGGTGGAAAGCCTCGTCGAAGAGTCCGGCCGGCAGATCGGCCTTGGTTGTCTTGCCCAGAACGGGCGCCTTGGCGCTAGCCATCTGTACGAATCTCCACAATCGAATTCCGGGCGCCGGGAACGGAGCCCTTGATCATCAGCAGGTTTTTGTCGGCGTCGATGCCGGCGATCTCAAGGCCGAGCTGGGTGCGGCGCTTGCCGCCCATCTGGCCGGGGAGGCGCATGCCCTTGAAGACTCGGGCAGGCCAGGCCGAAGCGCCGATTGAACCCGGGGCACGGACGTTGTGCGAACCATGCGAAACGGGGCCACGGCCGAAGTTGTGCCGCTTGACGGTGCCCTGGAAGCCCTTGCCGATCGTGATGCCGGCAACCTTGACCTTCTGGCCCTCTTCGAAGGCTTCGACGGTGACCTTCTGGCCGAGCTTGACCTCGCCATCGCCAGCGTCTTCGCCTTCGGCTGCTTCCTCGCTATCGGCCTCGCCCGACGCGGCCGGGAGCTCCACGTCACGGAACTCGACCAGCACCCGGGAGGGGGCGGCGTCGGCCTTGGCCAGGTGACCAAGTTCGGCCTTGCTCAGCTTCGACTCCTTGACTTCGTCGAAGGCGAGCTGGATGGCGGAGTAGCCGTCGCGCTCCTCGCGGCGGATCGCGGTCACCGGGCAGGGCCCGGCTTCAATCACTGTTACGGGCACGACCTCACCGTCTTCTCTGAACAGTTGGGTCATGCCAAGCTTTTTTCCGAGAATCGCCGACATGGTGCCTACAGTCGGATCTCGATGTCGACGCCGGCCGGGAGCGAATCCAGGCGCTGCAGCGAATCGACAGTCTTGGGGGTGGGCTGTTTGATGTCGATCAGGCGCTTGTGGGTCCGGATCTCGAAATGCTCCCGGGAATCCTTGTCCTTGAACGGCGAGCGGATCACGCAGTAGATGTTGCGCTCGGTCGGCAGCGGCACGGGACCGGAAACGGATGCTCCGGTGCGCTCCGCCGTATCGACGATCTCGCGTGCGGCGCGATCGATGGCGTCGTGATCGTAGGCCTTGAGCCTGATCCTGATTTTCTGTGCGGCAATAGCGGCCACTTTGGCTTCTCTTCTAACTTTCTTCTGCTGGCGCAACCCGGCTTGGCAGCTGAGGCGCTGATGTCAAGGTCCCCCGCCGCCTGCGGCTTGAATTCGGCCCGGGGGCCGGATCCTTGCCGTGGTTCGACAATCCGGGGTACTTCAAAGGTCGTATCTGTTACTGGTGCTGCTGATGCTTCTCTTATGCGGTACTGCGGTTACTGCTCTTGCTGCTCGCCGGTGGGCGTAAAAACGGGGCGGGCCGAAAACGCTTCTCTTCGGGACCCGCCCCGGGCAAATCGGTCGTTACTCGATGATCTCCGAGACGACGCCGGAACCGACCGTGCGGCCACCTTCGCGGATCGCGAAGCGGAGGCCCTGGTCCATGGCGATCGGCTGGATCAGCTCGATCGTCATCTCGACGTTGTCACCCGGCATGACCATCTCCGTGCCCTCGGGCAGGTTGGCGACGCCGGTCACGTCAGTGGTCCGGAAGTAGAACTGCGGGCGGTAGCCGGAGAAGAACGGGGTGTGACGGCCGCCTTCTTCCTTCTTGAGGCAGTAGACCTCGGCCCGGAACTTGGTGTGCGGGGTGATCGAACCCGGCTTGCAGAGAACCTGGCCGCGCTCGATTTCCTCACGCTTGGTGCCGCGGAGCAGACAACCGACGTTGTCGCCAGCGCGCCCCTCGTCGAGGATCTTGCGGAACATCTCGACGCCGGTGATGGTCGTGGTCTCGGTCTTCTCGTGAATCCCGACGATCTCGACTTCGTCACCGGTGTTGATGATGCCCTGCTCGATACGGCCGGTGGCGACGGTGCCACGACCGGTGATCGAGAAGATGTCTTCGACCGGCATCAGGAACGGCTTGTCGAGGTCACGCTCCGGCTCCGGGATGTAGGAGTCGAGAGCCTCACCGAGCTCGACGATGCGCTGCTGGAAGTCGGCGTCACCTTCGAGGGCCTTGAGGGCCGAGCCCTTGATGATCGGGGTGTTGTCACCATCGAACTCGTACTCGTTGAGGAGGTCACGGACCTCTTCCTCGACCAGCTCGATGAGTTCCTCGTCGTCGACCTGGTCGACCTTGTTGAGGAACACGACCACGTGCGGGACGTTGACCTGACGGGCGAGCAGGATGTGCTCGCGGGTCTGCGGCATGACGCCATCAGCAGCGGAAACGACCAGGATCGCGCCGTCCATCTGGGCGGCACCGGTGATCATGTTCTTGACGTAGTCGGCGTGGCCGGGGCAGTCAACGTGGGCGTAGTGCCGGTTCGGGGTCTCGTACTCGACGTGAGAGGTCGCGATCGTGATCCCGCGCTCCTTCTCTTCCGGGGCGTTGTCGATCTCCTCGAAGCTCTTCTTGTCTTCGGAGAGAGTGTTGGTGATCGCCGCGGTCAGGGTGGTCTTGCCGTGGTCGACGTGACCAATAGTGCCGACGTTTACGTGCGGCTTATCGCGCTCGAACTTCTCCTTGGACATGCTCTCCTGGGACCTTTCTTTCCTGTTTCTTCTGGAACTTGGTTTCTACGTCTGGTTGGACTGCTAAAGCTTGGTGGTTCAGGACTTTCGCCCAATTTGGGCGAACCTCTGGAATATAGCCATTTAGCCGCGGCGGGGTATTACGGTCTAGGCCCCCGCTCCCGCGGTTGCGCCGGAACGACTCTCGGCGATTTCCTCGGCGATGCTGCCCGGGACTTCCTCGTATCGCTCGAACTGCATCGTGTACTGGGCACGACCCTGGGTCGAGGAACGCAGGTCGGTCGCGTAGCCGAACATCTCGCTCAGCGGCACATAGGCCTGGACGGCCAGCGCATTGCCGCGCTGTTCCTGCCCCTGGACCTTGCCGCGACGCCGCGAGAGGTCGCCGATCACGTCGCCGAGGAACTCCTCGGGGGTGGTCACTTCGACCGCCATGACCGGCTCGAGCAGGGCCGGGCTGGCCTTGCGGGCGGCTTCCTGAAGCGCCATGGACCCGGCGATCTTGAAGGCCATTTCCGAGGAGTCGACGTCGTGGTAGGAGCCGTCGATCAGTTCGACCTTGACGTCGACCATCGGGTAGCCGGCCTTGATGCCGTTCTCGAGTGCTTCCTTGATGCCCTGCTGGACAGCCGGGATGTATTCGGTCGGGATCACGCCGCCCTTGATCTGGTTGTCGAAGACAAAGCCTTCGTTTGCCGCAGCCGGGGCAATGTTGATTACGGCGTGGCCGTACTGACCGCGACCACCGGTCTGGCGGGCGAACTTGCCGCTTACCTTCGGGACTTCCTTGCGGATCGTCTCGCGGTAAGCGACCTGCGGCTTGCCGACGTTCGCCTCGACGTTGAACTCGCGGATCATGCGGTCGACCAGCACCTCGAGGTGCAGCTCGCCCATGCCGTGGATCAGGGTCTGGCCGGTTTCCTCGTCGGATTCGACCTTGAAGGTCGGGTCCTCTTCGGCCAGGCGCTGCAGCGCGGTGCCCAGCTTCTCCTGGTCGGACTTGGTCTTCGGCTCGATCGCGACCGCGATCACGGTGTCCGGGAATTCCATCGACTCGAGCTCGATCGGGGCGTCGGGAGCCGAGAGCGTGTCGCCGGTTCCGGTCTGCTTGAGGCCGACGCCGGCGCAGATGTCACCGGAGTAGACCCGCTCGATTTCCTCGCGCGAGTTGGCGTGCATCATCAGCAGGCGGCCGATGCGCTCGGTCTTGCCGGTGGTCACGTTGAGCACGCGGCCGCCGGCTTCGAGGCTGCCGGAATAGACGCGGAAGTAGGTGAGCTTGCCGACATGCGGGTCGGACATAACCTTGAAGGCGAGCGCGGCAAAAGGTCCGGAGTCATCGGCCGGGCGGGTGCCCTCCACACGCTCCTCCTCGCCCTTTTTCAGCGGCAGCAGACCTTCGACCGCGGGAATGTCCAGCGGCGAGGGCAGTAGTTCGACGATCTTGTCGAGCAGCGGCTGCACGCCCTTGTTCTTGAAGGATGAGCCACAAAGGACCGGGGTTATCTCGATCGCCAGGGTGGCGGCCTTGAGCGCGGCGATGATGCGGTCCTCGGCAATTTCCTCGCCCTCGAGGTAGAGCTCCATCAGCTCGTCGTCCTGATCGGCGACAGCCTCGAGCAGGGCGGTGCGATACTCGTCGGCCTGATCGGCCATGTCAGCCGGGATGTCGATGATCTCGAGTTCCTGGCCGAGGTCGTCCTTGTAGATGGTGGCCTTCATCGCGACCAGGTCGATGATTCCGGCGAACTCGGTTTCCGACCCGATCGGAAGCTGGATCGGCACGGCATTGGCGCCCAGCCGGTCCTTGATCGTGTCCACCGACATGTAGAAGTCGGCACCGGTGCGATCCATCTTGTTGATGTAGGCAATCCGCGGAACCGAGTACTTGTCGGCCTGGCGCCAGACGGTCTCGGACTGCGGCTCGACGCCCGCAACCGAGTCGAAGACGGCGACGGCACCGTCAAGCACGCGCAGCGAACGCTCGACCTCGACCGTGAAGTCGACGTGACCGGGAGTGTCGATGATGTTGATGCGGTGGCCGAGCCACTCACAGGTCGTGGCAGCCGAAGTGATGGTGATGCCGCGTTCCTGCTCCTGCTCCATCCAGTCCATCTCGGCGGCTCCCTCGTGCACCTCGCCGATCTTGTGCTTGCGGCCGGTGTAATAGAGGATGCGCTCGGTCGTCGTCGTCTTACCGGCGTCGATGTGAGCCATGATCCCGATGTTGCGGGTCTTTTCAAGGGGGAAGGAGCGCGCCACTTTTTCTCTCTGGTTCTGGAAGTTTCCGTTGCGTTACCGGCTGACCTTCCGGCCAGAGCCTCTGGCGGGGTCAACCTCTTCAATTTCTTCGACCGGCCAAACCCGGCTGGAATCGGGCCGATGGGCACCGGGCCAACAAAAAGCCCCGCAGGAAGCAGGGCCGACCCGAGCGACGGGCGACTATAGCAGAGGAAAGGCGGTTCAATCAAGGTACCGTCGACCTCCGAGTCCAATAATCTGGATCACGCTTCACCACCCGGAGGAGAGACCGCTGTGGACCCGGACAAGCCGACAAGAGACGACCCCGCCGACGCGTCAGCCGAACGCGACACCGGCGCGCGCCGCCGGGCCGACGGCCTGACCGCCAAAGACTCCGCCGAGAAGGACAAGACGGGCTCGGTTAAGGCAACGAAAGCCGGGGCCGCGGGGCCCGGGAAGCCCGACTCCACGGACTCGAGGCGACCTGGCCTGACCGAGAAGCAGCGGATCGAGGCCCGGCGGGCCCGCCAGTCCCGGCGCCGCCGCAAGCCGGTCGAGGGCAACCCCCTTTCGAAGGGGCTTCGCGCCACCGGCCAGGAGATCCGCCGCACCGCTTCCTTCCTCGGCAACGCCGTGATCGCTGCCCTGGCCGCACTCGGCCCGGCCTTTTCCGCGGTCGGGATGGGCCTGGTTTGGTTAATCGAGCAGGTCGGCAAGGGCCTCAAGGCTGCCCACCGGTTGGCCCGGCGTGCCCTCGCCGGCCTGGGCCGGGCGGTTGTGGCGCTGGACCGGGTCATCACTCCCGGCCGGGCGCTGATCCTGATCGCTGCCCTGGCCGCGATCCTGCTCGGGGTTTCCCAGTTCAAGGGGCTCGGCCAGATCGAGATCGGCCAGTCCGGTTACGCCGGCTTCGAGGATCTCGCCCGCGCCCCGGCGATCGACCACACCACCCCGGCCGGGGTTCACACGAAGATCCTGGTCCCGATCGCTGCCGTGGCCTTCGCCGCCGTGATCGTGATTCTGCTGGGTTCGATCGCCTCGACCGCAAAGCGTTTCTCGAGCCTTCGGCGCCTGGCCGCGATGGTCCTGGTTGCGATCGGGATCCTGACCCTGGTCGTGGCCTTGCTGATCGACCTGCCGGATGCGAAGGACACGACGGAGGCCTCTCTGGCCTATTCCGGGGTGGTCGCGGTACTGCTATCCGGCTTCTGGCTTGAGCTTGCTGCCGGAGCCGCCCTGACCGTGTCGGGGATCGCCCTGCTGTTCCAGCCCGCCGCGAACCGGGCCCGCGAACCGCGTCCGGAGCGCAGCAAGAGCAGCCGCGAGGGGAGCCGCGCCGACGATTCCCCCGGTCCCGGCGCCCCCGCGGGGCGCGTGTCAGCGACCCG
>JACJWY010000016.1 GCA_020636955.1 Thermoleophilales bacterium
CCACGGCGCCCCGAACACGACCTCCTCGGTCTTCTCGAAGTCGATCTCGAAGGACGGTGGACGCTCCACCTACCGCGGCCTTCTCGAGGTTGCCGACGGCGCCACCGGCACCCGCTCGAAGGTGGTCTGCGACGCGCTGCTGCTTGACGAGAAGAGCCAGTCCGACACCTACCCGACGATCCGGATCGGCGAGTCCGATGCGGACATGGGCCACGAGGCGACTGTCTCCAAGGTCGGCGACGACATGCTCTTCTACCTCCAGAGCCGCGGGCTCTCCGAGGAGGAAGCCTCGAAGATGATCGTCAACGGCTTCATCGAGCCGGTCACCAAGGAACTCCCGATGGAGTACGCGGTCGAGCTGAACCGCCTGATCGAGCTGCAGATGGAGGGTTCAATTGGCTGACGCAACGATTGCCGAGCCCGCCTGGCTGAACGAGCGGCGCGAAAAGGGCGCCGCCCTGGTCGAGACGATTGAGCTTCCCCATGCCAAGACCAAGGGTTGGGAGTTCACCGACATCTCGAGGCTGGATCTGGACTCCTACGGGAGCTCGCCGGCCGAGGTGACGATCAGCGGCGGCAGCGAGAACGTCGTTGTCCTGCCGCTCAACGAGGCGCTGGCCAGCCACTCGGATCTGCTCTCCGAAAAGCTCGGCTCGCTGGTCTCGACCGATGATCCTTTCGTGGCCCGCAACGAAGCCGCCCTCAATGACGGCGTACTCGTCTACGTACCGAAGAACGTCGAATGCGACGAGGCGATCAAGGTCGACCTCCGACTCGACACCGACGGTGCTGCGGTGAACTGGCGCACCCTGGTCGTGCTTGAAGAAGGTGCCAAGGCCGAGGTCTGGGAGCACTACGGCTCCGAGTCCGACGAGACCGACGCGCTGCTCAACACCGTGGTCGAACTGGTCGTCGGCCCGGCCGCCAACCTGCACTTCGTCTCGACTCAGGACCTTTCCGAGAAGGCGTGGCTCTTCTCGACCCAGCGGGGCGAGGTCCAGCGGGACGGCTCGCTCGACTGGGCGACGCTCGGCTTCGGCGGAGGCGGCGGCAAGGTTCGCATGACCACCAACCTGGCCGGGCCCGGGTCGGACGCGAAGGTCACCGGCGGCTACGCCGGCGGCAACTCGCAGCACATCGACTACGACACGCTGCAGGAGCACGCGGCCGAGCACACCACCTCCGACCTCGCCTTCCGCGGGGTCCTGGCCGACAACTCGACCGCGGTCTGGCGCGGCATGATCAAGGTCGACGAAGGCGCCCAGCAGACCGACGCCTTCCAGGAGTGCCGCAACATGCTGCTCTCGACCGACGCCCATGCGGACGCAATCCCGGGCCTCGAGATCCTCGCCGACGATGTCGCCTGCACCCACGCGGCGGCGATCGCCCAGGTCGACAAGGACCAGCTCTTTTACTTGGAGAGCCGCGGCCTGAGTGAAGAGACCTCCCGCACCCTGGTCGTCGAGGGCTTCCTCCAGTCGCTGGTCGAACGGCTCGGTCAAGGCCCCGTCCGCGAGGAGATCGCGGAGCGGCTCGAAACCCGCCTCGCCGAGATCCTCTGAAGCTGCCTTCGAACATCACCACCGTCCTGTTCGACATGGACGGGGTGCTGATCGACACGGCCGATGCGGTCCATGACGCCTACACGGACTGGGCGAACTCGAACGATCTCGATCCGGACGAGGTTCTCGAGATCGTCCATGGTCGCCGGACCGTCGAGGTGGCAGCCCATTTCGGGCTGGATGACGATGTCGAAGGCGAAGCCGATCTGATCGAAAAGGCGATCGCCGACCGGGCATCAGCCGCGGACGCGATCAGACCGACCTGTGAGCTCTACAAATCTCTTGACCCGGCTCGGGTAGCCGTGGCAACCTCTGCCCGCCGCGACACCGCCCTGACCAACCTGCGGGTCCTCGGCCTCGAGCATCCCGCGGTCCTGGTCACCGGCCAGGATGTTGAATCGGGCAAACCCTCCCCCGATCCCTATCTGCTCGCTGCCCGACAAATGGGCATTGACCCGGCCAGATGTGTGGTGGTCGAAGACGCGCCCGCCGGGATCAAAGCGGGAAAGTCTGCCGGGGCCTATGTGGTCGCCTTGACCACCACCCACGAGGCCGATGAGCTGGACGAAGCCGACCAGGTGATTTCACCCGACCAGCTGGAAGAGCTTTTCGAGCCGCTCCTTTCTTCCGGCGGCGCCTGAAACGCTCTACTTGACCTTGCCGACCCTCTTCAGGGTCATCTTCGCCACCGTCTCACCGGCGGTTCCGTTGGCGAAGACGGTGACCGGGAGCTTCTTGAGTCCCTTGCGGCCCTTGAACAGCTTCCGGGCCGGACCGGTCAATCCGATCGAGACCGTCTTCGACTTGCCGGCCGCGACGGTGACCCCCGCCTTCATGCCGATCAGCACCCCGGAGCCCTTCGCCTTTGCCTTCTTCGGCGTACCTTGAATCATGATTCGGGACTTGGGGCAGGAACTGGCGCTGGCCGGGCAGCTGATCTTCAGGCTCACCTGCTTGCCCTTCGCCTTGGCCGGACCCTTGAGCTTCAGCTTGGCCGGCGTCGGGGTCGGCGGCGGACCGGGACGGCTGGCGACCCAGTCAGCCATCGTTTCGGAGTCGCTGTAGCCGGGCGCCAGATCCAGTGACGAGGAACGATCGTCCGGAAGGATCTTCGGCGCTGGTGCCTTGACCAGGCCACCCAGAGCCCCGGGGCTCTCGAGCACCGGCAGCCGCAGGACCAGGTCATGGACGGTGATCGGCTGCTGCATGTCCGACGGACGTCCGTAGTTGGTCAGATTGTTCGGGCCCGCGGGGCTGTCCGCGTCCTTGGGCAGCAATTCGAGCCGGGCGATGTGGCCTTGCTCGAACTTCCAGGCGCCGGGGTGAAGCTGGAACACCTGGTAGCCGCTCACACCGGGCCGGTAGAGCTGGCGGGCGACCAGCTGCTTGGTCCCGTCCGGCGCCACGTCGACCAGCCGGGCGGCAATCTCCGATTCCGTGCCGGCACCTTCGAAGTCGGCCACCACGGTCGGCGAACCGAGCACCGTGAAGCCACCTGCCGGGGCGGGTTCGCTTTCGTAGTTGGCCGTACCGGGCTCCTTGTCGGCGCTCGGGTTGGCGCAGGGCGTCGAAGCGACCACACCGAATGCCGTGGCGACGCTCGCGGTGCCGCCGTCCGGCTCGATCGTCTGATCGCTCTGGCCACCTTCGACCATGACCTCGCCGGGAGCGATCGAGGCCCAGTTATTGGCGGTGAACGGACCGGCCGAAGCTGCCGAGTTGGGGCAGACCTCGGTGTACGCGACCACATCGTCGGCCGGTTTGGATCCGGTGCCCGACAGGTAGTAATTGATCCACTGGTCCTGGAGGGTGGACATCGCGGTCAGGTCGGCACCCTTGTTCTGGGCGCGCTGGTGCCCGATGTCGCCGACGAACAGTCCGAGGTCGGCGTCCGGGTACTGGGCGAGCGTCCGGTTGGTGTACCGAAGTCCCTCGTCGACCCCGAATATGTCGTCCGTGAACCCGAGGGAGATCAGGATCGGGGCCGGTTTCTCACTGTGGTCGATGTAGTAGGAGGAGTGGTAGTTGGTCGTCTCGGTCAGCATCGAGGTGAAGCTGAGATCGCCGAGGAACGGCTCCCCCTGGTCCATGCGGTTCCGCCAGCCAGAGAGGTCGGCCGTGGGCAGGGTTCCGGCGGGCGCGTATCGGCCGGCCGCGTTCCCCGAGAGGTACAGGCCGTTGACGATCGACTCCTTCATCACGCCGGGGTGCTCCGGGTCATAGGGGTTGTCGCGCAGGTAGTCCAGCAGCCGGCCGTTCGGCGAGAGCGAGTAAGCGAGGTCGGTCCACGGTGCGACGGGAGCCGACACGGCCAGACTCATCGGGGTGCCCGCCGGACTGGTCCAGGGCACGAGAAGGCCATCGGTCATCATCATGCGGTCCTTGAGGGCGGCCAGCGCCATCGACATGCCGCCGCCGTAAGAGGCACCCGTGGCGGCGATCTTGTTCGGCTCGGCAAGCCCCTCGTCAACCAGTTCGCCGGCGAAGTACTGGGCGTCGCGAACCTCGTAGCGGGTGTCCAGCATGTGCACGTACTTGCCGCTGCAACCGTCCGGATCGGCGGCGACCGAACCCGCGTTGCCGCATGACTCGTACATGCCGCGGTCGGTCATCGTGAAGGCCGCATATCCCTCGTCGGTGTAGTGCTTCATCTGGGCGAAGGAAAGCTTGCTCTGACCGTAGCCGTGGAACATCATCACCAGCGGGTAGGGATCTGATCCGAACTCGGCCGGGTCCGGCAGCGCGACGTTGACGTCGATCGGCGTGCCATCCCAGGATTCGGTGGTGCTCCGCGGGCTCGTGCTTCCGCACTGGAACGAATTGTCGCCGGCCACGACACAAGAAATGCCGAGCGGCGTGGGAGCCGCGATCGACATGTCGGCGCTGGCCAGACAGATCACCGCGACAGCAGCGGCGATCAGAACATAGAACCTTCTCATCGGGTCTCCTCCCGTCGATGGAGAAGCCCCTCGCGTCCTCCACTTACCCACTTATAGCACTCAAGGCTGCACTTATCTACTGCATTGAATGTAAATTGATGAGTCGGCGGTCTCGACCGTGCCCGAGCGCATAAGCTGCCCGGAATCCGATGCCGGCCGTCCTCCTAGCTCTCCTCTCCAGCCTCTCGTACGGCGTCTCCGACTATCTGGGCGGACTGAAGAGCCGGAACCTGCCGACGATCACCGTGCTGTTGGTCTCTCAGACCGCGGCCCTGGTCGCGATCACCGCGACCCTCGCCCTCGCGGTCGGTGACATTCCCAGCGCCCGCTACCTCGGCTACGGGGTCCTCGCCGGAGTCGCCGAGGTGGTCGGCCTTTCCGCCCTCTACCACGGCCTCGCGGTCGGCAAGATGAGCATCGTCGCGGCAGTGGCCGCGACCGCCCCGATCGTGCCGGTCGTCGCTTCGGTGATCAGCGGTGACGCGCCCGGGGCGATCCAGTGGTTCGGGATCGTGATCGCGATCGGGGGCGTCAGCCTCTTGGCACTCGGCAGTTCTAGCGAAGACGAGCCGCACGCCCTTTCGAAGCCGGGAGTCAGCGTCATCTTCGGCTTGCTCACCGCGGCGGGGCTGGGCTGCTTCATGCTGGCCATGGACCACTCCGCCCAGGGCAGCGCCCAATGGGCTCTGCTTTCAGCCCGCGTCAGCTCGGTCGGCATCTTCACTCTGGCCTTCCTCGTGATCCGACCCAAAGGCGAGCTGAAACTCCAGGAATGGGGTTGGCTGGCCCTGATCGGGATCCTGCTCCTGACGGCCGACTCCTTCTACGCCGTGGCCAGCCTCAAGGGCGTGCTCAGCGTGGTCGCGGTGCTCAGCTCGCTGTACCCGGTGGTGACGATCCTCCTGGCGAGGATTCACCTGGGCGAACGCCTCACTCCGAAGCAGGTCGGTGGCATCGCCTTCGTGCTTGCCGGCGCGGTCGCGCTGAGCGTGGGCTGAGACCCAAGCAGTTCCGGCAATTAATAGATCTGAAACACCTTCGGCCTAGCGTCGCTTCATGCGAAAAATCACCGCTCTGCTTCTCGTCCTGATGGCCTCGACATTTGCCGTCGCCTGCGGGAGTGACTCTTCGGATTCCTCCTCTGACAGCAACTCGGGCCAGGAGGCGATGAGCAACACACAGTCCTCGGCCGACGATTCGATGAAGTCGGACGACAACAGCGATTCGATGAAGTCCGACGACTCCACCGACGCCATGAAGTCGAACGATTCTGACGACGCGATGAAGTCGGATGAAAGTGACGACGCCATGAAGTCCGATGATTCGGCCAAGCCGGACGGCGACGCGATGAAGGAAGACGGCTAGGCGGCGGCTTCCTGCTGCAGCGTGAACCGCATCACGGTGCCGGATCCGGTTGATTCAAACCAGATCCGGCCACCGTGTGCCTCGACGATCGCCCGGGAAAGGGCCAGGCCAAGCCCCGATCCGTCGCTTGAGCGCGAGGTGTCGGGGCCGCCTCGGAAGAAAGGCTCGAACACATGCGGGGCGTCCTCGCCATCGATCCCGGTCCCGTTGTCCTCGACCTCGACCGCGACCTGGCCGTCCAGGTGCCGGGCCCGGACCGTGACGCTGCCGTCGGCCGGCGTGTACCGGATCGCATTCTGGATCAGGTTGAAGAGCACGCGCTGAACCTTCTCGGGGTTGGCTCGGGCCGCGACCGGCTCGCCGGAAAGTTCGGCCACGACGTTGACCCCGCGGGCCTCGCCCTGAACCCGCATCACATCCACCGTTTCGTTCAGCAGGGGCTCGAGTTCGATCTGGCCCATCACCCAGTTGATGTCCTCCGCCTCGATGCGGGAAAGCTCGAACAGATCGTCAACCAGGTCACCCAGGGTCCGCACCTGAAGCCGAAGCTCGGACAGGTAGCGCTCACGGGTCTCACCGGTCGCAACCCCGTCGGCAATCGCCTCAGTCATCAACCGGAGCGAGGCGATCGGCGTGCGCAGATCATGGGAGACCGCCGCGACCAGATCGCGCCGCGCCGTTTCCGCCTCGTCGCGACGACGTTCCTCGGCCGCCAGCCGGCTGGTCATCGACGTGATGTCCGCCGCGATTTCACCGAGCTCATCGGGGCCAACAGGCAGGTCGGCGGCGGCACGATCACCTTCGCCGATCCGCTCCAGTCCGGCCCGGATCCGGTCGACATCCGCGGCGATGCCCGCGTGCAGGACCTGGCCGACCCGCAAAGCAACCAGCCCGATGACCGCCGCCATCAGCGATATCACAGCCGCGTCATGATCGGAGAGGAACATACGGTCGGCCCCAATCCAGACTGTGACCAGGATCGAGGCGACGACCAGCAGGATCGCCAAAGCCAGTTGCCGGCTGATGCCTCCGATCCGGGCTCGATGACGAGCAGCCCAGTGAGCGATCAGAAGCACCGTGACCGCGACCGGCGCGACCAGGTAGAAGGTGGTGACGGCGCCCTCGGCCCCGTAGATCAACCCGACCGCGGCGGCGCCCGCGGCGGAAGCGATGACGGCGATGAGAAGCGAGCGGATCAAGGCCGGAACCTGTACCCGATTCCCCAGACCGTTTCGATCAGGTCACCGCCACGATCTTCACCGAGCTTGGCTCGAAGTCGGCGAACGTGGACGGTCACGGTACCCGTGTCCCCGAAACCGTCGCTTTCCCAGACCTCCTCCATCAACTGGTCCCGGGAGAAGGCCTGGCCGGGGCGGGCCGCCAGAAAGGCCAGCAGGTCGAACTCGAGCTGGGTCAGAGGTATCTCTTCGCCGGAGCTGGTGACGATCCGGCTGGAAGGGTCGATCACCAGATCGCCGACCATGATTGGCTCCGCGGTCTGGTCATTTCGCGCGCGCCCGCGGCGCAGCACGGCTTCCACCCGGGCGACCAGCTCGGCCGGCGAGAAAGGTTTGACCACATAGTCATCGGCGCCGCGCCGCAGACCGACCAGCCGGTCCGATTCTTCCGACTTCGAGGTGAGGAGAATCACCGCGAGATCGAGCTTCTCGACCTCGACCAGCACCCGCATCACCTCGAGGCCGTTGATCTCCGGCAGCATCAGGTCGAGGACGATCAGGTCAGGCGGATCCTTCAAGGCATCGGCGATCGCGGACGGACCGTCGGCGGCGGTCGTGACGTCGAATCCCGCTCGCTTGAGATAGCCCGAAACGACCTCGACGATGGTCGGCTCGTCATCGACGACCATGACCGTCTGCTTTGTGCCCGGTTCCACCTCGACCATGTTGCCACCCGCGGGGCGCGGGAACTCAGCCAAACGTAAATGCATAGCCCTCAACTCCCGGGTCGAAATCGAGTTTCATCACGTGACGACCCACCGAGGGCAGTGTGGCGAGGCTGTAGAGGCGCTGGTTGGTCACCTCAACGCTGCCGTCCTTGACGTCGGAACCGGCCAGCTTCGCCGGGATCGACTTGCCGTCGAGGTCGACCTTGACCTGGCGCGGACGACCGGGCGAGCTGAGCACCAGATAGACCCGCCTGGCATTGAAGTTCAGATCCAGCTGGCCGCCGTCAGCGATCGCCTTGTCGAGACCGATCCGCCACTTGCCGCTGTATCCGAGCGAATCCGGAACCAGGTTCGGGGTGCCGCCGAAATCCTGCGACCCGGGCCGGATGATCCCGTTGACGAAGCGATCTGCCCGGGCCGCCCCGAGATAGCTCTCGGGGGTGGTCACCCCGGCCGAGGGTTGGATGCCCCTCGCCCCGGACATGCCCTTGCCCGGGTCATGACCGGCTTCGGCGAGCAGGCTGCGGATCGCGTCCTCGGTTTCGTCGTAGCTCCCCTCGCCGAAGTGGGTGTGACGGATCTGTCCCTTCGCGTCGATCAGATACTCGGCCGGCCAGTACTGGTTGCCGTAGGCGTCCCAGGTTCCGTAGTCGTTGTCCTGCACCACCGGGTACTTGATGCCGGCCCGCTTGATCGCGTCTTCGACGTTGCCTGCGTCGCGCTCGAAGGGAAACTCAGGCGTGTGGACGCCGACGATGGTCAGGCCTTTGTCGCGGTACTTCTCGTCCCAGGCTTTGAGGTAAGGCTGGGTGCGGATGCAGTTGATGCAGGTGTAGGTCCAGAAGTCGACCAGCACGACGCGACCCCTCAGTCCGGCCATGGTCAGCGGTTTGTCGCCGGGAGTGTTGAACCACTGCTGGTTGTCGGTGAAATCGGGTGCCTTGGCGATCACCGGCAGGCTTGACTCCGGGTTGTCCTTTTCGCCGGCGGCGCTGACCTTCGCGGCCAGTTTCGCGCCCTGCGCAGTGCCGCTGTTTCGCACCTTGGCGAGTGCGTCCTGGGTCTCGTTGCTCGACTCGAGGCTCTTGGTGGGGTTGACCAGGAAGGCGGGCAGATCGGAAGCGATCGCATTCTGGAACTTGAGGTCGAGGTTCGCGAACATGCCGATGCCGAAGAGGATCATGACCGCGCCCATCGCTGCCTGGATCTGCGGAACCTTCTTCTTCAGCGGGTCGATCGCCTTGCGCCCGCCGAGCATCAGCAGGTAGAGCACCGCGGCCGAGCCGAGACCGTAGGCGAAAGCGACCAGCAGCCGTCCGGCCGTAAACGACTGCGAGGCGGAAACGGTGATCACCCCGGCCAGGATCGGTCCGGCGCAGGGCGCGTAGACCAGGCCGAGACTGGCCCCGATCGCCGTACCCGACCAGAAGCCCTCGCCGCTGCTGCGTGGGCCGAAACGCCCGACCATGCGGCTGATCCGTCCTTCGATCCAGGCCGACAGCGACGGCACCATGAGGGAGATTCCGAAGAAGATCAGGACCGCGATCGCGAAATCTCGAATGATCTCATCGGGCAGCCCGAGCGCATCGATCACGTAGACGAGGGCGACCGTGGCGAAGGTGAAGGACACCGTCAGCCCGGTGATGATCCCGAGCGGACGCCGGCGTCCGCCGGTCGACCCGGCAGAGAGCGCAACCGGAAGCACGGGCAGCACACAGGGCGACACGGCGGTGGCGGCGCCGGCGATGAAACCAAAGAGGATGAGCAGCGGCATGTGACAATCCTGCCCCCACCTCCTTACGAATCCATGAACCGTCCGGACCGTCGGAGCCGGCCGAAATTCAGCCGAAAGCGCCGCGGGTCCAGCGGTCTCGCATCGCGACGAGAATCACCACCGCGACGGCCAGCAGGATCAAGGAGAGGGTGAGGGCCGCGTCAGGGTCGCTCTGCATCGTCGTGTAGGTGGCGATCGGCATCGTCCTGGTCACACCAGGCAGGTTTCCGGCGAAGGTGATGGTCGCGCCGAACTCGCCGAGCGCGCGGGCGAAGCAGAGGACCGCTCCGGCGAAGACGGCCGGTCGCACGATCGGCAGGACGACGAGCAGGAAAGCCTCGGCCGGGGTGGCTCCCAGATCCAGCGCCACCTCGTCGAGATTGCGATCGATCGAACGCAACGCCCCCTCCACGGTCAGCACCAGAAAGGGCAGAGCGACGAAGGCCTGGGCGATCACCACGGCCGGGGTCGTGAACGGCAGGGTGAAACCGGTCAGGTCGTTGATCGGGCCGCCGATCACTCCCTTTCGTCCGAGCAGCATCAGCAGCGCCACCCCGCCGACCACCGGTGGCAGCACCAGTGGCACCAGGACCAGGGCCCGGGTCAGGCGATACGCAAGGCCTCGCGGGGAGCGGCTGAGCCAATCGAGCCACCAGGCCAGCGGCACCCCGAACAGGATGCAGAGCACCGTGGCGATCGCCGCGGTGCCGAGCGAGAGGCCGAGGGCCTGAACGGTGTCGCTGCGGGTGAGGATCTCGCCCAGCGAGCCCAACGGCAGCTTGATCAGTACCGCGACCAGCGGCAGGACCAGGAAGAGAACGGCGAAGACCGCCGGCAGCGCGAGCGCGGCCGGCGGCCGGGTTTGACGAGCCGCGAGATCCTTCGGCGGCTCGCCGGCTTCGGTCAGGGTGCCCGGAATCCCCACTGAGCCAGCTCGGCCTGGCCGTCATCGCTCAGCACCAGATCGATGAAGTCCTGGCCGCCCTCGGGGTTGCCCGCATCCTTGACCACGACGATCGGATACGTGTTGATCACCTGATCGGCCTGGGGGATCTTGATCGAGTCGATCTTGTCGCCGGCCGCCAGCACGTCGGAGTGGTAGACCAGCCCGGCATCCACCTCGCCGAGCTCGACCTTGGTCAGGACCGACTTCACGTCCGGCTCGTAGGTGTCGATCGAGGCGTCCACCCCGGCCTTGTCGAAGACCTCGGTGGCTGCGTTGCCGCAAGGAGCCTCGAGGTCGCAGATCGCAAGCTTCAGATCCTTGTCAGAGAAGTCGTCGATACCGGTGATCTTGCCGGGATTGCCCTTCGGCACCGCGATCTCCAGCACGTTGCCGGCGAAGGCCTGGGGATCGCCGTCGGCCATATCCGCATCGACGACCTTCTGCATGTTCGGCTCGTCGGCCGAGGCGAAGACGTCGGCCGGCGCACCTTGGTCGATCTGGGCGGCGAGATCAGAGCTCGAGGCGAAGTTGAACTTGACCTTGGCTCCGTCGTGTTCGGCCTCGTACTGCTTGCCGAGGTTGGTGAATGCCTCGGTCAGCGAAGCGGCCGCGAAGACCGTCAGATCGCCGCTGTCTCCGGAATCGGAATCATCGGAGCTGCCGCAGGCGACGACGCCGATTGCCAGGATCAGCGCACCGGCGATTGCGAGAAGCCGCTTGTCGATCAATCTACGAAGCAATTTCCACTCCCACGTTGGTTGCCTTTGCGGTTGCGATCACGGCCTTGCCGACCTCGATCCCGAGCTGCTCGACCGCCTCGCTGCTGATCAGCGAGACCAGTCGGAAGGGCCCGGCCTGGATGTCGACCTGGGCCATCACGCCATCGGTCTTGACCGCGGTGACGATGCCCTTCATGCGGTTGCGGACCGAAAAGGTCGCGCCTCCTTCAGCCTCGACCAGGGACTCCGCGGCGACCCGCGCCAGCTCGATCCCGTCGATCACCTTGACTGACCCTTCACCCTCGTTGATGGTCAGACGGCCTTCTGCCGCCCAGCGGCGAACCGTGTCGTCACTGACCCCGAGCAGTTCGGCCGCTTCCGCGACCTTGAAGCTGGTTCCAGACATGGGGGCAAGCTATCAGTTCGCAAATGCGGAGAAATACGGACTTTTCATCCGTACTTACGTGCCTCAGAGCGGCATAAACCCTAGGATGCGGAGGGTCTTCCGCCCGCCACGGGCGTCTTTCCGGGCTCGATTCGGATGACCACGTCCTTGTAGGCGGGGCAGTTGCTCTTCGAGTCAACCGCCGAACGGTGGACCAGCTCATTCGCCTCCGGGAAGTACATCGCCGCGCAGCCCCGTTTGGTCGGGTAGGCGGTGGCCCGGTAGCCCCTCAGCACCCGGTCTTCCTCTCCGGGTCGCTGGCTGAACACGTCGACGGTCTGGCCGTCCTCGATCCCGAGTTCCTCCAGATCCTCCGGGCAGACGAAGATCACGAAGCGTCCCTTGCGGATGCCGCGATAGCGGTCGTTGAGCCCGAGGATCGCGGTGTTGTGCTGGTCGTGCGCCCGCACGGTGTTGAGCAGCAGGCGGCCCGGAGGCACCTCGAGGACCGGCACCGCGGCGGCCGCGAAGCGGGCCTTGCCGGAAGGAGTCGGGAAGGTCCGGCTGTCCCGCGGCCCATGCGGAAGGACGAAGGTACCTTCCTCGTCCAGCTTCCGGTTGAAGTCCTCGAATCCCGGCACGACCCGGCTGATCGAATCGCGGATCCGGTCGTAGTCGGCTTCGAAACCGGCCCAGTCGATCCCCGAGTCGGGCATCGTCCGCCGCGCCAGTCGGGTGACCACCGAGACGTCGGAGATCAGCCCCTCGGCGACCGGCTCCATGTTGCCCTTGCTGGCGGTGATCCGGCAGACCGAATCCTCGGCGGTGACCACCTGATCCCCGCTCGCCTGCGGATCACGTTCGGAGCGGCCCAGCACCGGCAGGATCAGCGATTCCTCGCCGCAGGCCACGTGGGAGCGGTTCAGCTTGGTCGAGACGTGCACCGTCATCCCGGTCTGCCGCATCCCCGCCTCGGCCCGGGTCGAGTCGGAGACCGCGGCGACGAAGTTGCCGGCCATGCTCATGAAGAGGTCGACCTCGCCCCGCTCCATGGCGTCGATCGCCTGGACCGAGTCGAAGCCGTGCGTCCGGGGCGGCTCGAAGCCGAACTCGTCCCGGAGCGCGTCGAGGAACCAGTCGCCCATCTGTTCCCAGATCCCCATCGTGCGGTCCCCCTGGACGTTGCTGTGGCCGCGGATCGGCGAGGCGCCGGCCCCGGGCCGACCGATGTTGCCCTTGAGGAAGAGCAGGTTCATGATCTCGGTGATCGTGTCGACCGCGGTCTGCTGCTGGGTCAGACCGAGCGCCCAGGTGATGATCGTGCCGTCCGAGGCGATGTAGCGTTCGGCCAGTTCGTCGATCTCGGCCGCCGTCAGGCCGGTGGCTGAGAGCACCTCGTCCTCGTCGAGAGCGAGCGCCGCTTCGCGGTACTGCTCGAACCCTTCGGAGTAGCGCTCGATGAACTCGTGGTCCAGCACCTCACCCGGGTTGGCCTGCTCGGCCAGCAGAACCCGCTTGCCGATCGCCCGCAGCAGATGCTGGTCTCCCCCGGTCCGGATGTGCACGAACTGGTCGGAGATCACCGTCCCGTTGCCGACCAGTCCACGCGGCTTCTGCGGGTTGCGATAGCGCAGCAGGGCCGCCTCCGGCAGTGGGTTTATGCCGACGATCTCCGCGCCGTGCCGCTTGGCGCCCTCCAGTGCGTTCAGCATTCGGGGGTGGTTCGTGCCCGGGTTCTGGCCCATGACCATGATCAGGTCGGCCTGGTCGAAATCCGAGTAGGCGATGGTCGACTTGCCGACCCCGATCGACCAGCCCATACCGTTGCCGGTCGCTTCGTGGCACATGTTCGAGCAGTCGGGCAGGTTGTTGGTGCCGTACTCGCGGGCGAAGAGCTGGTAGAGGAAGGCCGGCTCGTTCATGATCCGGCCGCTGGTGTAGAAAACCGCGTCGTCGGGGGAATCGAGCGAACGCAGGCGGTCACTGATCAGGTCCAGCGCTCGGTCCCACTCGATCACCTCGTAGTGGTCCGAGCCTTTGGCTCGATACACGGGCTCGGTGATCCGTCCCTGGCGGCCCAGCCAGAACTCGGACTTGTCGAGCATGCTGGTAAGGGAGTTGGCGGCCCAGAAGTCGCGGGGAATCAGGACCGGGGTGATCTCCGAATTCAGGGACTTCATCCCGTTCTCGCAGAAGTCGATCGCCGGCGGCTTGTTCTCGCTGATCCAGGCGCAGCTCGGGCAATCGAAGCCGCGCTTGTGATTCATCGTGAACGAGGCCCGGAAGGTCTTACGGGGACCGAAGTTCCGCAGGGCCGGGATCATCGAATGAGCGATCGATGGAAGTCCGGCCGCCACCTTCTTCGGGGGACCGACCTTGAGTTCCTCGTCGCTGAAGTCCTTCTCTGGTGGCTTGTAGCCGCTCATCGGACCGCGATCCTCGAGTCCCGACCAACTGCTTCCTCGGAGCCCTGACCCTCTTCGACTGCCACGCGGATCCGGTCGGGGCGACTGTAGGCGACCAGTGAGTCCCCCCGCACAAAACCGGCCAGCGTGATCTCCGAGGCGACGGCCAGTTCGACGGCCAAGGTCGAGGGTGCCGAGACCGCGGAAAAGATCGGGATGCCGGCCATCTTCGCCTTCTGGACCAGTTCGAAGCCGGCCCTTCCGGAGACCTGGAGCACACAGCCGGCGAGCGGCAACATCCCTTCCATCAGCGCCCAGCCGATCACCTTGTCGACGGCGTTGTGGCGGCCGACGTCCTCACGTGAGACCAGCATTTCTCCACTGGTCGCGTCAAAGAGCGCCGCGGCGTGAAGTCCGCCGGTCTCTTCGAATACCTCCTGCCTTTCTCGCAGTCGGTCGGGCAACGCCAACAGCTCCTTAAGTGCGATCTCCAGCTCCGCTCCGGGCGGATCGAAGGCCGACTCGGTCCCGATCGCACCGATGTTCGCCTTGCCGCAGATGCCACAGGAGCTGGTCGTGTAGAAGCGGCGTGCCAGGTCGGGTGAGGGTGGCTCCACTCCGTCTCCAAGCAGCACGTCGAGCACGTTGTACTCGTTCGGGTCTCCCTTGCCCTCGCCCCGGCAGTACGTCGCGCCGCCGAAATCGGCCGCTCTCGAGATCACGCCTTCGGAGACCAGGAACCCGGCCGCCAACTCGTAGTCGTTGCCCGGGGTCCGCATGGTCACGGCCAACGAAGCGCCATCGACCCGGATCTCGAGCGGCTCTTCACCGACCAGGGCGTCTCGCCGACGGCTGGGCCTAGCACCGGAACGGAACCGCGTGACCATCCGCTCTGAAACAACTCGACCCATGGATCGATCATAGAAGCTGGAACCCATGGCCCCATTCCTTCGGGACGTCTTGGCCATGGGTTCTGCCCCGACTCGTCAATACCATCTGACTGGTGATCACAGTTTCCGAACACCTCGACCGGATCCTGGCTACGGTGCCGGTGCTCGAAGTCGAGGCCGTGCCGGTCGCCGAAGCGAGCAACCGTGTCCTGGCCGGACCGGTCACCGCGGCGATACCGGTGCCGCCGTGGACAAACTCGGCGATGGACGGATACGCGGTCCGTTTCGAGGACCTGACCGGGGCGAGCAAGGATTCCCCGATGACGTTGCGAGTGCTCGGTGACCTTCCGGCTGGCTCTGGCGAAGACCCGCCCCTCGGTCCCGGTGAGACCGTGCGGATCATGACCGGCGCGCCGATGCCGAGCTCGGCCGACACGGTCATCCCCCAGGAACTGACTGACGGCGGCACCGAACTCGTCCGGATCCACGATGCCCTGAGCCGGGGTCGGCACGTGCGCGAAGCCGGTGAAGATCGAGGGGAAGGCGAACTGGTCTGTCCGGCCGGCTTCGAGCTGACGCCGGAGTCGCTGGCCGGGATTGTCTCGGCCGGGGTGGGCGAGGTGGTCGCCTCGCGCCGGCCGCGGATCGCGGTGATCAGTACCGGCGACGAGTTGGTCGCCCCAGGCCAGCCGCTTTCACGCGGCCAGATCCCCGACTCGAACGGGCTCCTGGTCTCGATGCTGGCCGGCGAGGCCGGGGCCGAGGTCGAGGTTGACCACGCGGGCGACGGTGCCGGTGAACTCCCGGCGGTGTTGGAGCGACACAGAGGGGTAGATGTCTTGATCCTGACCGGCGGCGTCAGCGTCGGCGCCTTCGACCCGGTCAAGGCCCTTTTTGAAAGCGGCGACTCGGTCCGCTTCGACCGGGTGGCGATGCAGCCGGGCAAGCCGCAGGCCTTCGGGCGGCTGGGGGACGAAGGTCCCTTCGTCTTCGGCCTGCCCGGCAACCCGGTCAGCGCCTGGGTCTCCTTCCAGATGTTCGTCCGACCGGCCCTCCGCAAGATGCAGGGGGCCGCCCGGGTGATCCCCGAGCCGGTGCCCGCCCAGGCCGCCGAGGACTGGAGCACCCCCGAAGGCCGGATGCAGGTGATCCCGGTGCGGATCGCCGAAGGGGGCGTGCGGAGGGTGCTGCCCGCCGCGGCCGGCGGGTCCGGCTCCCATCTGGCCGCCAGCCTCGCAACGGCCGACGGCTACGCCCTGGTCGACGCCGAGACCGAGATGGTCAGAGTGGGAGACATGGTGTCGACCGTCCGCCTGCGTGACCCGGAACAGTTCAACCACCCTCCGAGGAGAGAATCTTGACCTTCACCCATCTTGACGAGAGCGGACAGGCCCGGATGGTCGATGTGACCGCGAAAGATCCCACGATCAGATCGGCGACCGCGTCCGGCTTCGTGCGCTGCCCGCCGGCCGTGATGGATGCGTTGCGGGACGAATCGGTGCCCAAGGGCGATGCTCTCGCCGTAGCCCGGATCGCCGGCATCCAGGCGGCCAAGAAGTGCGCCGAGCTGCTGCCGCTGGCTCACGTGATCGGGGTGCACGGTGCCGTCGTCGATTTCGAGACCGGTGATGAGGGAGTCGTAATCAGCGCGACTGTCCGCACCGCCGACCGGACCGGGGTCGAGATGGAGGCCCTGACCGCCGTCTCGGTGGCTGCCCTGACACTGGTCGACATGTTCAAAGGGATCGACAAGGGCGTTGTCATCGAATCGGTCCGGCTCGAGGAAAAGACCGGCGGTAAGTCGGGCACCTGGCGGAGGCAGGCCTGATTCCCGAATCGCCTTCGGCGGTGGTGCTGGCCGGGGGCCGGGGCTCGCGGCTGGGCGGTCGCGAAAAAGGAGAGATCCGGCTCGAGGGACGGCGCCTGATCGACATCGTGGTCGGTGCCGCCCTCGAAACGGGATCCGAGAAGGTGATCATCGCCGGCGACGTCGAAGCCGAGGGGGCGGTCTCGATCCGGGAGGAACCGCCTTTCGGCGGACCGGCCGCGGGCCTGGCCGCGGCTCTGCCGCACCTCGAGAGCGAGTGGATCCTGCTGCTGGCCTGCGACCTCCCCCACGCCCGCCTGCTCTGCCACCTGCTCTTCGAATCCTTCCGCGAAGTGGATCCAGAAACCGACGGGCTGATCGCCCTCCACGAGAACCGCGTCCAGTGGCTGGCCGGCCTCTACCGGCGCAAGTCAATCGAAGCCGCCTTGGCCCGGTTCGGTGAAGCAGCCGATGCCTCGATGAAGGATCTGTTCGGGCGGATGAAGCTCCGCGAGGTACAAGATCCGGAAGGACTGTCCCGGGACATCGACACTCCCACGGAACTCGAAGAATGGACCAGACAGAAGGAGGTGGAGAGATGAGCCAGGAAAGCCCGCGACACCTGCCGCCGGAAGCCCTCGACGGATGGATGGCGGAAGTGGCGCAGTTGCTCGAGATCGAAGAAACGGTGGACATCGGGGCGGTGCTCGACCTGACCCGGGACGTGGCGCATGATGTCGCTCGACCGGCCGCGCCGTTGACCACTTTTGCGCTCGGGCTCGCCCTGGGCCGCCTACCGGACGACCAGTACGAAGCGAAGTTCACCGAGTTCCAGAATGCGCTGACTCGGTTGGCCGCCGAGCAGAAGGAAAGTTGAGCCGGGTTTCGGTCCGGCTCTTCGCCGGCGCAGCCGAGGCCTTCGGTGGCACCGAGGCTGAACTCGATGGCGTGGCGACGTTGGCCGACCTGAGCGACGCGCTCGCCGGTGATGACGCGCGCCTACGAGAGGTCCTCGACCAGTGCTCGTTCTTCGTCGACGGCGAGCACCAGCGGGAGCTCGACACCGCGCTTCCCGACAGCTGCAAGGTCGACGTGCTGCCGCCTTTCGCCGGGGGCTGACCGGCCTCGGGGCCGATCGTCGCGACTCAGCCGCCGATCGCGTTCATGCCCCGTTCGGGCTGGACGAAGTCGGGGCGGCCGATCCCGTGACCGGCCCGCTTCGCAGCGACGCTGGCCCGCATGATGTCGCGGATGCCCTCGTCCGAGGCATCGTTTCGCAGAGCCGTCCTCAGATCCAGCTCCTCGCGGGCGAAGAGGCAGTTTCGCAACTGGCCGTCGGCGGTCAATCGCAGCCGGTCGCAGTTGGCGCAGAAGGGCGCGGTGACCGAGGCGATCACGCCGACCGTGTACGGCCCACCGTCGATCGAGAAGAGCTCGGCGGGCGCCCCGGCCCGGCCCGGCAGCGGCTCGAGGCTGAACTTCTCGGAAAGCGAGGCCAAGATCTCCTCCCGGGGCACCATCTCGCCCCGGTCCCAGGTGTGACCGATGTCCAGCGGCATGTGCTCGATAAAACGCATCTGCGCTTCGTGTTCGATCGCGAACTCGACCAGGTCGACCACTTCGTCCTCGTTTATCCCACGCATCACGACCGCGTTCAGCTTGAGCGGCCTGAGCGAAGATCGGCGGGCCGACTCGATCCCGGCCAGGACGTCGATCAGCCGGTCACGCCGGGTGAGTTCCATGAAACGGTCGGGATCGAGCGTGTCGATGCTGATGTTGAGCCGGGAGAGCCCCGCCTCTTCAAGCCCCGGGATGAATTCAGGCAGCCTGATGCCGTTGGTGGTCATCGCCACCTCGATCTGGCCGTTCGGACCTTCGATCGCCGCCAGCCGGCGCACGATCTCGATCAGGTTCGGGCTGATCAAGGGCTCGCCGCCGGTCAGCCTGACCGTTTCGACTCCCTCGTCGGCCGCGACCCGCACCACCCGCTCGATCTCGTCCGGGGTCAGGACCGACTGTTTGGGGATCCAGGGAACCCCCTCGGCCGGCATGCAGTAGGTGCAGCGGAGCGAACACTTGTCGGTCAGCGAGATCCGCAGGTCTCGGTGGACTCGCCCGAAGCCGTCGACCAAGCCACTCATCTGAGCCCCTGCCAGTTCTTGCTGCCGTCGGCTGCGACCTGATGCTTCCAGATCGGCACCTCCGCCTTGACCCTTTCGACCAGTTCGCGACTGACCTCGTAGGCCGGCTGCCGGTGTGCAGCCGCTACGCAGGCGATCAGGGCCGGCTCTCCCACTGCCACGCTGCCGGTCCGGTGGCTCACCGCGATCCGGACCTCGGGCCGCTCCAGCTCCTCAACAATCTTCCGCAGGATGCTTTCCGCGTCAGGGTGCGCGGAGTACTCGAGCCGGTCAACCGTGCCGGAAGCCTCAGGATCGTGGTCGCGGATCTGGCCGATGAAAGTGGCGACAGCGCCGAACTCGCGGCCTTCGACCGCTGCGAGGTGGCGGTTCAGATCGAGGTCCTCTCCGGTGATCTCGGCCAGGGCCATCAGTGGTCACCGCCCCGCAGCTGGTCGATCAGATGAGGCAGGAGCGGGGCCAGGTACGCGGCTCCGTCGCGGGCTCCTCCGGTCGATCCCGGCAGGTTGACGATCACCGACCGATGGCCATTCGAAGCCGCGCGGCTGACCCCGGCCAGCCCCCGCGAGAGCGCCGCGGTCGCGATCTTCTCGGCCCCGGCGGCCCGGAGCCCCTCGGCGATCCCGGGCAACTCGAGCTCGATCAGCGGTCGGGTGCCTTCGGGAGTCCGGTCCCGTGGACCGACCCCGGTCCCACCCAGCGTGAGCACGAGGTCCGCCCCCGCTTCGATCGCGTCCGCGAGCGCGCTTTCCACGATCTCCCGGCCGTCGGGGATGACCGCCGCCCCGATCGATTCGATCCCGGCATCGTGAAGCGCTTCGACCGCGGCCGGACCAGATCTGTCCTCCCGCTCACCTCGTGCCGAGCGGTCGGAAACGGTGAGCACGACAACCGAGATGTCGGCCAGGGCAATCGGAGAATCCGGTGCGTGGACGGACCCGACGTCCGCGGCTTCGGCCGTGACTTGGGTGGGATCGGAAGAACCCATAGAAGCAGCATAGGGAGCGGGTCTGCCCGCAGTGCCCGGCTTCGGGTTTTCCGCAAGGCCAGTCAGACGCTCTGACTCGACCCGATCTCGCTCCAGACTAATTTGCCATACGAACGATCGTGTGCTATTTAACACCCAAGCGTTGCTTCCACGGGTTGCGACGAACGACGAGAAAGCAGAACATGGAAGGGAAGAACATGCGCGTCAGGAGACTTGGCTGGGCCGGGATCGAAGTCGAATCGCAGAGTGAGAGCGTGGTGGTCGACCATGTACTCGGGTGGAAGTCGATCGAGGCCTTTGTCGGCCCGCCCCGCACCCCGCTCCTCGAAAGCCAGAACCCCGGAAGCTCGCTGGCCGCTTTCGTCACCCACCTTCACACCGATCACACCGACGCCTCGGCGATCGCGGCCGACCTCGCTGAGGATGCTTCGCTTCACCGTCCCGCAGTGATGAAGGGGGAGCCGCTCGAAACGGGCGGCGTGGCCGTGGCGGAGGTCGAGCTGACCGAGGCGAAGGTTGATCAGGTGCTGATCGACGAGTGGCAGACGGTCGAGGTCGGACCCTTCGTGGCCACCGCGGTACCTGCCGTCGATGGCTTCGGTGACCCCCAGATCTCCTGGGTGATCGAGGCCGACGGCAAACGGATCATCCAGGCCGGCGACACGCTCTTCCATGGTTCCTGGTGGCTGATCAAGATGCGGCTCGGCCCCTTCGACGCGGCCTTCCTGCCGGTCAACGGCGCCCTCGCCTCCTTCCCACACCGGCAGCCGGCCAGTGGCATCGAAGCTTCGCTGAGTCCCGAGCAGGCGGCTGCCGCGGCCCGGATCCTCGATGCGAAACGACTGGTCCCGATCCACTACGACGGGATCCACGAACCGCCCTCCTACGAACAGACCGATGACATCATCGCCAGGCTTCAGAACGCGCTCGACGGAGATGAGGGTCCGGAACTGGTCGTGATGGCCGAGGGCGACACCCTCGATCTGTAGTCGGACGCACTTCCTATAGTCAAGCTGTGAGCCCGCGAAAGTCGAGAGCCGAAGCCGCATCCACGCATGAGGCGATCGTGCGGGAAGCGGCCGAGGCTGCTTCGGAGATCGGACTCGAAGGGATCTCGATCGGCTCGCTCGCCTCCAGCCTCGGGATGAGCAAAGCCGGGGTCGCCGGGCACTTCCGCGGCAAACAGGAGTTACAGATGGAAGTGATCGAGTTGGGGGCCCGGGACTTCACCGAAAAGATCTGGGTTCCCAACGCCAAGCTGAAGCCCGGCAAGGAAAGGCTGCTCGGCTGTCTCGACACCTGGTATGCCTATTCGGCCGGCAGCCCCTTCCGTGGAGGCTGTCTGATGACCTCGATCTCGACCGAGTTCGACGGCCGCCCCGGGCCGGTCAGAGAAACGATCGCCGAGACCTGGGGTCGATGGACCATCGTCCTCAGAAACGACCTGGACATCGCGATCGAGGCCGACGAACTCTCACCCCCACTCTCCCCCGCCGACACGATCACCGCAATCGAATCGCTCGCAACCGGAGTCAACCAGCAAACCCAACTCTTCCACGAAAAGTCACCCGAAAAAACAGCCAGCGCCGCCGCCCGAGTCCTACTCGGAATCCTCTAGCCGATTCCGAGACCAACTATTCGGCGCTGCTTGCCGCGGATCGAAACGTCGATCCGACTGAACGACAGATCAGCGGTAATGGGAAGTGACTTGCCGTTGACGCTGGTCACCCGGACCGAGCATCCATGTCTCGCCGCAATCCGGCGAGCCACGCTTACTCGTCGGTACATGAGATTTCTCGCGTCCCATTTGCTCTTGCCGTCAAGCGGGCAGTAGACCGGCTTTCCCTTGGAAGAGTGAAAGCCGGAACCCGAAGCCAGTGGCGCAGAAACCAGAAGTATCCCAGCGAGTAAGGGAGCCAGAAAAGCAAAGAAAGGTCTCATACCGCTCACTACGGTAATGGACCGAGATCCGTCACACCTGAAGCGGCGACCATGCACACGCCAGGGTCCGCAGCCGTTCACCACCAAGACTGACACCGACCTTCAGCGGGTCGTGCACAGGGCGCTCCTGCGGGTGGCTGGCGAGGAGGCAAGCGAAGCCGGTGAAGGGGGCGTACTGGAAGTACGTTCCCGAACCTGCGAGCGACCGACGAAGCTAGGCGCCCGCAGGTGCGTCCTGGGCGCGATGCCCGGGCTTACTGATTCGAGACCGAAAGCAGGAACAGCCCGAAGCAGGTGAAGGCGACCATCACCGCGAGCATCCAGTACTGGGAGCGGGCCGCGATTCGGTAGTCCTTCCAGATGGTTATCGCGCGGTCGTGGGCGAGGACGAGGCCGGCCACGTGGCCGCAGACCAGGGCGCCGACCTGGACGTACCAGACCAGTTGGTTCGAGATCGCGTTGTAGTCGACACCGTAGGAAGCCGTGCCGAAGAGGTCGGTGGTACCGGTGCCGAGGGGATCCGAGAGCAGGTAGGTGAACTGGGCCTGCTCCTGGAAGAAGAAGAGGCTGAAGTAGTGGGCCAACAGGTAGGCGAAGGCGATCGGGATCAGGGCGTGAGCGAAGGTCCGCCACAGGGTCCATCGATCCGGCGCCCCCGGCACCGTGCTCATGCCCCGCACGCCGGCCAGGTAGACCAGGGCGACGATGGCGATGCTGAGCAGCATGAAGATGGTCATCGAGGTCCGGACCGAGGCGGTCGGGTTGAGACCAATGTCGGCACAGCGGTCGATCAGCCACTGGATGCCGTTCTTGAAGACCCCCTCTGAGGCACCGTCGAAGGTGGTGGTGCCGATCGAACAGATCACCAGGGCGACCGAGCCGTGAATGCCGGCCACCCAGCTGCTCGCCCCCGAAAGGAAACGGCGGATTCCGAGCTCGCGTCCGCGGACCTCGAACTTGCCGAGGGTGCCGAACATGCCGAAGTAGACCGAGAAGACCTCGCCGTTCCTGAACCAGGTCTCGCGTCCGAAGAGGCCGACCATGACCAGGGTGTAGATCGAGTAGAAGACCGCCGCCTGGGCGACCGACTCGGGGCTGACCCCGACCGCGACGCCGCTGCCTTCACCGTAGACCAGCTCCATCCAGACGAAGAGGAAGAGTGCGATCGCGGCCGGCCAGCGGCCGAGACTCGCCGGATACTGGAGGTGCCGGGGCGCGGCCCCGGTGACCTTGCGCCAGGCCCAACCCACCGGCGCCGCGACCGCATTCCACGGGTTGAAGGCGGGAAAGAGATTGCCGATCAGCACCTCCAGCACCGGGAACCCGAGCCAGGCGGTGACGAAGAGCAGGGTGAGGGTGACGTTGCGATCGGGGGCTTCGGTTCCCTCGAACCCGGAGTAGATCGCGACTCCGAGCAGGAAAAGGCCGAGGGCTCCGCAGATGATGCGGACCGGGAGGCTGGTGATCACCCGGCCGAAGCCAGGCGCCACCCGACGCCAAGTGTCACCCTCGTAGCGGGCCCGGCGCCAGCCCGCTGAGAGAGCGAAAAACGAGACTACAAGGACAATCGAGGCTCCCCATGCGAAGAGCCACGCCGGTATCGGCAGGTCCTGCCCGGTGGACAGGACATGTGCGAGAGGAAGACTCAGGCCCGTGCCTTCTCAACCCCGTCGAGCAGCAGCCAGTTGGCCTTGAAGGCTTCCTCGGCGGCCTCGACGAGCTCGTCTTCGCTGAACTCGTTCATGTGCCTCTCGATCAGCTTGCGTCCCTCGGCGGCGTGATGGACATCCATCTCCTCGTGGACCGTGAAGTAGAGGTTGCCGGGAGCGTCGTTGATCTCGTAATGCTCGCCCAGACCCTCGGTCTTGGTCTTCGAGATCGCCGGCTGACCCGACTCGATCGCGAACATGCGGGCCAGCTGCCGACCGAAACCGTCGGCCCTGGTCCAGGTCTCGACGCACTGAAGTGTCTCGGCGTTTGGCTCGGTTCCGACCGTGCCGCCGACGGCGTTGACGAAGCCGTCCCACATGGCGACATGATCGGCTTCCTCGGCCGCGTGAGCCTCGAGCCCGGCCCGCTCGGATTCCGGCGCGTGAGCGGCGATGTCGGCGCTTAGCTTGGCGATCGCCTCGGTCGCGTATCGGTACTGACCCGAGTAGTGAGCGAGTTCCTCACGAGTCAGCTCTCCCGCTGACCAGCGCTGGTAGAAGGGATGTTCCAGGACGTTGTTCTCGGCCCGGGCCTGCTCGATGCGGTCCCACAGATTCGTGTTCACGAGTTTCTCTCCTCGTAGAGCTCGTAGAGGGGGTGACTGAAGCCTGATCATATCCATACGATCATTTCATCCTCCCGCTCCGAGATGACATAGCCGCACCGGAACTTCCGGGCAAGGCGACCTGGGTGGGCAAGGACCCGGGAAAGATGCCGGTCCTGACCGCCAAGGGTCCGGTCCTGGTCCATTTTCTCGACTACAGCCAGCTCAACAGTGTCCGCACTCTGCCCTACCTGATCGAGTGGCACGAGCGCTACGAACCGCTCGGACTGCGGGTGCTAGGGGTCCAGGCCCCGCGCTTTCCCTTCGGATCCGATCCCGCCGGCGCTGAGCGCGGACTCCGCCGGCTAGGGGTCGAATTTCCCGTCCTGATCGACGATCGCCGACTGCTCTGGACCGGTTACGGCTGCGAAGGCTGGCCCTCGCTCTTCCTCTGGGGACGAGGCGGCATCCTGCGGTGGTTTCACTTTGGCGAAGGCGACTATCGGGGCACCGAGGAGGCGATCCAGGCGGCGCTCGGCTCGGCCTTCGAGAACCTGCCGGAGATGCCGGCCCCGATGGACCCGGTCCGGGCCACCGACGGACCGGGCGCCGAGGTGATGCCGCCGGGTCAGGAACTTGTGCCCTTCGAGGACCGTCCCTGGACCGTCGAAGACGGCCCGGCCTTCGACGTCGAGTACGAGGGTGGCGGCGCCTACGCGACCGCTGAGGGAAGCGGGAAGCTGCGAGTCAGCCTTGACGGCGAGCCGCACGCGGAAGTCCAGATCGACGGACCCGGGCTCTACCCGTTGGCCGAGCACGACCGTCACGGCGCCCACCGGATCGGGATCGAGCTGGAAGGCTCACCGGCGATCTGGTCGGTCAGCTTCGCCCCGGCCGTGGCCTAGACCTCACCGAGCTTCCACTTTGTGCCGGTATGTGGCACAAAGTGGGACTTCGCCAGGGGTCAGCTCACCATGGGGAGACCCTTGCGGATCTCCTTCGGCAGCATGAAGCGGACCGACTCGTCGACCGTGCGAAGTTCAGAGACATCCTCCACCCCGCGGTCGCGGAAGAGCTGGACCAGATCTTCGACCAGTTCCTCGGGGGCGCTGGCGCCGGAAGTGATCCCGACGGTCTTGACGCCCTCGAGCCACTCCTCCTTGACCTGGGTGTGGTTGTCGATCAGGAAGGACTCGGAGCCGTGCTCCCTGGCAACCTCGACCAGACGATTCGAGTTCGACGAGTTGGTCGAGCCGATCACCAGGACCAGGTCGCACTGCCGGGCCAACTGCTTGACCGCGATCTGCCGGTTGGTAGTGGCGTAACAGATGTCCTCGCCCTTGGCGGTGACGATGCCGGGGAAGCGCTCGCGCAGTCGGGCGATGATCTCCGCGGTCTCATCCACTGAAAGCGTGGTCTGGGTGATCAGGGCCACGTGGTCGGGATCCTCGATCTCCAGACGATCCACCTCTTCGACCGTCTGAACCAGGACGATCGAGTCAGGGGCCTCCCCCATCGTTCCCTCGACCTCCTCGTGACCTTCGTGGCCGACCATGATGATCGTGTACCCCTCGGCCGCGAACTTGCGGGCCTCGACGTGGACCTTGGTGACCAGCGGGCAGGTCGCATCGATGGTGCGGAGCTGCCGTTCGGCTGCCCGCTCGTGGACCGCCGGCGCCACGCCATGCGCGGAGAAGACGACGATCTCACCCTCGGGAACCTCGGTTTCCTCGTCCACGAAGATCGCCCCGCGGGCCGCGAGTTCCTCGACCACATGCTTGTTGTGGACGATCTCCTTGCGCACATAGATCGGCGCGCCGTGGTTTTCGAGCGCTCGTTCGACGGTCTGGACCGCCCGGTCAACGCCGGCGCAGTAACCGCGCGGCGCCGCCAGAATGACTTTCTCGATCCCGGTGGTCAGTGTTTCGGGCATTGGTCAAGGGTACCCGAGTAGCATCTTGTCTTAGTCCACGATGGGGAGCTATGGAACCCGCCAGTCACGAACTTGATCGTCTCACCGCAATAGATGCGCAGTTTCTGACCAACGAGCACGAGAACGCTCACATGCACATCGGTGCGGTGATGATCTTCGACGGAGATCCTCCGACCTATGACGAGTTCAAGGCCCACATCGGCTCACGACTCGATTTCGTCCCGCGGTACCGCCAGAAGCTGGTGTACCCGCCGTATGGCACCGGCCGGCCGCTCTGGGCCGATGATCCGGACTTCAACCTCAACTACCACCTGCGGCACACCGCGCTGCCGAAACCGGGCGGCGAACGTGAGCTGAAGATCCTCGCCTCGAGGCTGTTCTCGCAGGCCCTCGACCGCTCCAAGCCGCTCTGGGAGATGTACCTGGTCGAGGATCTGGAGGGCGACCGTTTCGCGATCATCATCAAGAGCCACCACGCGATGATCGACGGGATCTCGGGAGTCGACATCGGCACGGTCATCTTCGACGTGACCCCCGACGCCGAACCGATTGTGCCCAAGGAGGAATGGAAGCCGAAGCCGCTACCGTCGAACTTCAGCCTGCTGGAGCGGGGCGCGAAGGAACTCGCGACCGAACCGGTGAAGCTGGGTGAAAAGGCGATCAACGCCCTGCGCAAGCCCTCCAGCCTCGCCGGACGGGTGGGTGAGAGCGCCGAAGGCCTGGCCGAAGTGGCCCGGGCGCTGGCCGATTCGGCCCCCGACGTGCCGCTGAACGTGCCGATCGGCCCCCACCGCCGGATCACCTGGACCAGCGCCGACCTGGGTGAGTACCGCCGGATCAAGGACGTGTTCGGTACCACCGTCAACGACGTCGTTCTGGCCGTGGCCGCCGGCTCGATCCGCAAGTGGCTGGTCCAGCGTGGGGTCGACACCGACGGCCTCGAGCTGCGGGCGATGGTCCCGGTCTCGGTCCGAGCCGATGACGAGCGTGGCCAGCTCGGCAACAAGCTGGCGACCATGCGGGCGCCGCTGCCGGTCTATGAACCGGACCCCGTCGCGCGGCTGGAGATCGTCAGCGCCGCGATGGACGGTCTGAAGCAGTCCAAGCAGGCGCTGGGCGCCGAGGTCATCGCCCGTCTAAATGACTTCGCTCCCCCCACTCTGCTCGCCCAAGCCGCCCGCCTGACCTTCTCGACCCGCCTCTTCAATCTGCTCGTGACCAACGTGCCAGGACCGCAGATCCCGCTCTACGTGCTCGGCCGCAAACTCAACCGGCCGTACCCGGTCGCCTTCCTCGCCAAGAACCACGGGCTCGCGGTGGGCGTGATGAGCTACGCCGGACAGGTCAACATCGGGCTGATCGGTGATTTCGACGCGATGCCCGACATCGGTCAGGTCCGACGCGGGCTGAACGAATCGCTGGCCGAGCTCAGTGCGGCCGCGGACGAGGTCGAGAACTCGATCGCCCCCGACAAGCCAAAGAAGAGTCCCTCGAAGAAGGCCGCCTCAAAGAACAGCGCCGTCCCAAAGGGCAGCGCCAAAAAGACTTCGTCGAAGGGTTAGAAGCCGAGCGCGAACTTGGCGTCGTCGGTCATCATCTCCGGCGACCACGGGGGATCGAAGATCATCTTTGGGTGGACGTCACGGACGCCCTCGAGGCCGCCGACGAATTCCTTCATCTGCTCCGAGACCTGGGGGCCGATCGGGCAGGCCGGCGTGGTCAGGGTGAAGGTGATGTAGACGTCGGGCGATTCGAGCTCGACGTCGTAGACCAGGCCGAGCGAAACGAAATCGAGCCCCAGCTCCGGGTCGATCACTTCTTCTAGCGCTTCGAAAACTTCCTCTTCGGTCGGCATGGTTGCCTGATCTTCAGCCATAAAAGCATGGTAACGAGGTCGGGAATCGGTGGGGTGCGTAACCTTTGTCTGGCATGTTCGTCGTAATCCTTGCCCTACTGATCATCTGGCCGATCGCGGAGCTGTTCGTCATGGTCCAGGTGGCGGACTGGATCGGCTTCTTCTGGATGCTCTTCCTGCTGTTCGCCTCCTCGGTGGCCGGGATGATGATCCTCAAGCACCGTGGCCGGGCCCACTGGCGCCGCTTCCGCGGCGCGGTCGACGAACGGCGGCCACCGGCCAAAGAAGCCTTTGACGGGATCATGATCACCGTTGGCGCCCTGCTGCTGATCATTCCCGGCTTCATCACCTCCGTCATCGGCCTCTTCCTGCTCTTCCCGCCAACTCGCTGGCTGATCCGGCTGGTCGCCCTGACTCTCTTCGCCTCGAAGTTCAAGGTCGCCGCGACCACCGCGAGCTGGGGCAACCGCGGCTACGGCTACTACCGCGGTTCGCGCCAGCCCGACTACGACATCGACGGTGATGCGGTCGACGTGACCGACCGAACCGACGGTGAGCCTCTCCCCCAGCTACGCTCAGGTCCGGAGAGCAGTGAAGACCAAGTCGATCGAAATCCTTGACCCGGAGAGCGGACTCTTCGTCAGCCTGACCAGCGGCGGCAACGGCGCGGTCATGCTGGGTGAAGACGTGGTCGCGGCCGCGCCGATTCCTGCCGAGGGCCTCGACCCGCTGGTTGACGGCGCCCCGCTCGAGCTGGAAACCGAGCACGGAGAGCTTTCGGTGGAGATCGCTTCCATGGGTGAGCCGATCAGCTTCGACGGAGAATTGACCGGCCGTCGCGAAGCCAGCCTCGTTGAGACCAAGGGCCGTCTCGTCCATCGCGGCCAGACGCATGAACTTGACTGCAAGGGCGTGCTCCACAAGCGCGACGAGAGCTCCGAGGAGCCGTCTGGCCTGACCCGGGACGCGACTATCATCCTCGCCGACGGCGGACTGATCTGTGTTGCCTCGGCCGCGCCACGGGGGGACATCGACCACGGCGAAGAGGAGACCGTCGCCGCGATCACCCACCCCGGCGGTTACATCGAGTTCGACGAGGTGCTGCTCTCGACCGAGTACGACTCGGCCGGGCGCCAGCGCCGCGCCACCCTTGAACTCTGGCCGGCCAGCGACGAGGTCGCCGCTCTCCACGGGGCCGGATCAGTGGTGACCGGCTGCACCGCGAAGATCGCCGGCGGCGTGGTCAACACGGCACTCTTCCGGTGGTCGCTCGACGGCCACCTCGGCCTCGGCCGCTACGAGATCACTCGACCCGCGGCGGTGCCGGTCACATGAGCCAGATCGAGATGGTGATCTCGGACTTCGGCGGGGTGCTCACCACGCCGCTCTTCGAAGCGTTCGCCTCGGTTCAAGACCGGGTCGGGATTCCACCCAAGACCTTCGGCGAGGCGCTCCGCAACCTGGCCGACGAGGAAGGCGACAACCCGCTCTTCCAGCTCGAGCGCGGCGAGATCACGGAAAAGCATTTCCAGACTCAGCTGGCCGACGGTCTCGAACCCCTGGTCGGGCATCGGCCGGTGATCGAGGACTTCGGCCTGCTGCTGTTCGAGGCGCTCGATCCGAACCCCGGCATGATCGACCTGATCCGGGAAGTGCGCCGCGACGGGTTCCGAACCGCACTCTTGACCAACAACGTGAAGGAGTGGGAAGCGACCTGGCGGTCGATGATGCCGATCGACGAGATGTTCGAAACGGTGGTCGATTCCGCCTTCGTCGGCTGCCGCAAACCGGACCCGCGGATCTACCAGCTGACCCTGGAAAGAGTCGGCCTCGAACCGGACCAATGCATCTTCATCGACGACATGGAGATCAACGTCGACGCCGCCAACGAGCTCGGCATCCACGGCGTCCACTTCCGCGAAACCGCCCAGGCCCGGGCTGAAGTCCACGCTCTGTTGACGTAGCGTTAGTGGTTACGCCGTGGGGTGGTATGCCCTCCCGGGATGCCCCCACCGTCGCGGATGCGATCGATCGCTCCATATCCGAGCAGTAATCGATTAAGGCACCCGGGAGGGCATACCACCCCACGGCTACATGAACCTGCAGTCGGCGAGCTTCGCCCCGCCTCCAAGTCAAACCCGCCGACCCACAGAAACAAAGAATGGATGGGCCGGCTCCGTCGGTGACTACACAAACAAATAACGGAGCCCCTCACCGTGAGCGGGTCGTGCACAGGGGCCTCCAGGTGTTCGCTGGCAAGGAGCAAAGCCCGGAAATGGCCGCGATCGTACACACGTACCTGAGCTGCCGTTTCCGGGCGTCGACGAAGCCAGCGGACAGCTGGTGGCCCCTGGGCGCGATGCCCGGGCTTAGCCGGGCTTGCTTGGATCTGCGGGGGCCACCCGGCCCTCGAAGGCCAGGCCTGCGCATAGCCAGGCGAAGGCGACCAGGAGTACGAAGGCTAGGACGAAGTCTCCCGTTGCGTCCTTGACCACTCCGAGGAACAAGGGTGGGAAGAAGCCGCCCAGGCCGCCGGCGGCGCCGACTATGCCGGTTGCGGCGCCGGTCGCTTTGGGGAAGCTGAGCGGGACCAGCTTGAAGACCGCGCCGCTGCCGAGGCCGAGAAACATGGCCATGGTGAGGCAGAAGAAGGTGGTCAGCGCCATATTCGGCACCGAGGCCTGCCAGGAGAGACCGATCGCGTCGATCCCGACCCCGAGGAAGGCGATCGCCAGCACTCGGTTGCCGCCGATCCGGTCGGAGAGCATGCCGCCGATCGGCCGACTGGCGGTCGCCAGCAGTGTGAAACCGGCGGCCCTCAGGCCGGCGTCGGTCAGCGAGAGATCGAACCAGTCGACCAGCAGTTTCGGCAGGTACAGGGCCATCGCGACGAAACCACCGAAGGTGACGAAGTAGAAGAGGGCCAGCCGCCAGAGCTTCCAGCCGGAACGGAGCACCTCGCCATAGCGGGTCGGCGGCCCCTTCTCGACCGGTGCCTGCCGGGCCAGGGACATCCAGATCAGTGCGTAGACGGCAACCACGGCGCCGAAGACGAGACCAGCCACTTCCTGCCCGGCCGAGTCGCGAATCGCCGGGACCGAGAAGGCCGCAATCGCGGTGCCGATGTTGCCCATGCCGTAAACGCCGAGCGCGACGCCCTGTCTTTCCGGCGAGTACCACTGGGACACGAAGGGCACACCAACCGCGAAGGAAGCCCCGGCCGCTCCGAGCAGGAAGCCGGCCCCGAGCAGGGTCGCGTAGGAGGAAGCGAAACCGACCAGCACTGCGGCCCCCGCCGAGTAGAACAGCATCGCGGTGAAGACAACCCGGCCGCCGATCCGGTCGGTGAGGAGGCCGAGCGGGATCCTGAGCAGCGAGCCCAGTACGACCGGGATCGAGATCATGATCGAGGTCTGGATGTTGCTCAGATCCAGTTCTTTCTGGATGTCCGGAGCGATCGGGGCGAGCATCCCCCAGGCCGAGAAGCAGGCCGCGAAGGCGATCGTCGCCAGGGTCAGGTTTCTGCCTGAACCGCCAGTAGCTTCAGTTTCCATCGATTTCTCCTGGTGTGACGTTGGACGGGTGAGAACTTCTCGGGCCGGCTATTCCCCCTGCGCGGCACGGGACCGCCCGCCGGTGCTGCCGGTCGGCTGCGGGCCGGCGGGAATGGAAGGCGAGTAGTCGGGGCTGCCGCTGCCGTATCGCTTGGCCCGCGCCGCAGCAGCTCGGGGGTTGCGAGGGCGATAGACGATCGGGCTCCGGATCGGGTAGGTGACCGGCACGGTGAAGGCGTGGATCAAGCGGCTGAACGGCCAGGCGGCGTAGAGGAACCAGACCGCGATCACGTGGACCTGGAAGATCGTCGCAACGCCCTGCCCGGTCATCAGCGACGGGTCGGGTTGGAAGATGAAGATCTGCCGGAAATACGGCGCGACCGACTCCCGGTAGTTGACCGAGTCGGGGATGTTAAAGATAGTCGCGGCCATGCCGGTGGCGATGCCGACCGCCAGCAGCCCGAAGATCACCAGATCCATGTCGGTGGTAGTGACCCGGACTCTCGGGTTGGTGAAGCGTCGGTACATCAGGGCGAGGAACCCGACTATGACGGCGATCCCCGCCGAGATCCCGCCGGCCACCGCCAGCAGGTGGTAGACGTCGTCGGAGATCCCGACCGCTTCGGTCCAGGATTCGGGGATCAGGATGCCGAGCACGTGGCCCCCGATCGCCATCAGCACGCCGACGTGGAAGATCACGCTGGCGAAGCGGAGGATCCGGCTCTCGAGCAGTTCGGTCGAGCGGGCGGTCCAGCCGAAGCTGTCGGTGCGGCGGCGCCAGATCAGCCCGGTGATCCCGATCGCAAGGGCGACGTAGGGCAGGACCACATAGGCCGCAGTGGCAGGGACGCTGGTCGCGAACGGGATCAACTGCGGCCTCCGATCATCGGCAGAGGCACCTCGCCCGCCTGGTTCGGCATGACTTCCGGCGGCGCGAACGGCTCCATCCCGACCTCTTCGCTCGGCGGGCCTTCCTCGGCCAGCCGCTTGATCCGGTTGATCTGGCGCCGGGAGAGTCCGGGCATCCCGTCCCGGATCACGTCGAAGAGAGGGACCCAGGGGCTGTCGACCTGGGTCAGGCCGGCCCGGATCAGCTCGATCGATTCGCGGTGACCGTCGAGCAGGTCGCGACCGGCGCCGCCGGCGGCCAGCGCCGCGAACTCGAGCATCAGCGGCAGGTAGTCCGGCAACTCTTCCGGGGCGGGGACGAGCCCGGCATCGCGGTAGACGTTCTTGATCTTGAGCAGAGCCAGGCCGCGCTGTCGGCTGTCGCCGTGGAGCTGATAGGTCAGGTGGAGGCTGCGACGCCGATCGAAATCGAAGTTGTCGACGTAGGACTCGCGTAGCTCGTCGAGGGTTTGAGCCCGGTACCAGGCGAGGAACTCCCCGAGTGCCTCGCGGGCGGCGGCCGAAGCCGGCCCGACTTCATCCAGGTCCAGGGCACTCACCTCCTCGACCGCCTCCGCCTCCGGGTACTGGAGCAGCAGCGATACGACCTTCAGGGGATGGAACCGATCAGGCATCGCCGCCTCCCGCACTGGCGGTGCCGGGCTTTCCGCCGTGCCGGCTGAGCAGGTCGCGAACGTCGAAGTCGGGGTCCGGCTCCTCGACGGCCAGCGCACCGGTCTCGGGCGCCTCGCCGTCCCGGGCCGCGGCCAGGGCGCCCATGTAAGGGTCCGGCGCATTGACACCCGTCATCTCGCCCAGGCCCGGAACCGGAGCGCCATTTGCGAACTTGATCCCGCAGGAACCCTGCTCGACGAAGGCGCCCTCGGAAACCTCGCCGTGGCGCTTCGGGATCACGTAGCGATCGTCGTAGTCGGCGATCGCGACCATCCGGTACATCGCCTCCAGCTCGTGGGGCTCCATGCCGGCGTCGGTGGCAATCTCGGGCCGGGCCTCGTCGCCCAAGTTCAGATCCCGCATGTAGCGCCGCATCGCGGTCAGGCGTTCCAGCGAACGCCGGACCGGGCCGACGTCACCGGCCGAGAGGATCGAGGCCAGGTACTCCATCGGGATCCGCATCTCGTCGATCGCGGCGAAGATGTTGGCCGCGTCCTCGTCGTCGCCGTCGCGTATCAGCGCCTTGCCGACCGACTCCATCGGCGAGAGCGGCGGCACGTACCAGACCATCGGCAGGGTCCGGTACTCGGGATGGAGCGGCAGCGCGATCTTCCACTTCTTCGCCATCGCATAGACCGGCGAGTAGGAGGCGGCGTCGATCCAGTCGGCCGGGATCCCGTCCCTGAGCGCCTGCTCCCGGACCTCCGGGTCATCCGGGTCGAGCATCAGGTCGAGCTGTGCCTCGAGCAGGTCCTGTTCGTCCTTGACCGAGGCGGCAGCTTCGACCCGGTCGGTGTCGATCAGTACCACCCCGAGGTGGCGCAGGCGGCCGACGCAGGTCTCCGAGCAGACGGTCGGCATGCCGGCTTCGATCCGGGGGAAGCAGAAGTTGCATTTTTCGGCCTTGCCCGTGTGCCAGTTGAAGTAGACCTTCTTATAGGGGCAGCCGGAGACGCAGAAACGCCAGGAGCGGCAGGCGTCCTGGTCGACCAGCACGATCCCGTCCTCCTCGCGTTTGTACATCGCGCCCGAGGGGCAGGAGGCGACGCAGGAGGGGTTGATGCAGTGCTCGCAGATCCGCGGCAGATAGACCATGAAGGTGTCCTCGAAACCCTGTTTGACCTCCTCCTGGATCTTCTTGAAGTTGGGGTCGAAGGCGGCGTGCTCCGCCGAACCGGCCAGGTCGTCCTCCCAGTTCGGGCCCCACTGGATGTCGAGGTCGCCGCCGGTCACCTGTGACTTCGGCCGGGCCACCGGCTGATGCTCGCTCGAGGGCGAGGAGATCAGCTTGTCGTAGTCATAGGTCCACGGGTCGTAGTAATCGTCGAGCTGCGGCAGGTCCGGGTTGGAGAAGATGTTGGCCAGCTTGCGGAGCGGCCCACCCGCCTTCAGTTTCAGTTTGCCGCGACGGTCCAGCTCCCAGCCGCCGTTCCACTTCGACTGGTCTTCGTAGTCGACCGGGAAGCCCCGGCCGGGCTTGGTTTCGACATTGTTGAACCAGACGTACTCGGTGCCGCGCCGGTTGGTCCACACGTTCTTGCAGGTGACCGAGCAGGTGTGGCAACCGATGCACTTGTCGAGGTTCATGACCATGCCCATCTGGGCTCGGACCTTCACTGGTACCTCACCTCCTCCTGGCGCTTGCGGATCATGATCAGCTGATCTCGCTGGGTGCCGCAGGGGCCGTAGTAGTTGAAGCCGTAGGAAAGCTGGGCATACCCGCCGATCATGTGGGTCGGCTTCATCGAGATCCGGGTCAGCGAGTTGTCGGTGCCGCCCCGTCGCCCGGTCACCTCCGAGATCGGCACGTTCACATGCCGGTCCTGCGAGTGGTAGAAGAGCGCGATCCCGTCCGGCACCCTTCGCGAGACCGCGGCCCGGCAGGAGACGGCGCCGTGAGAGTTGTAGACCTCGAGCCAGTCGTTGTCCTTCACCCCGACCCGTTCGGCGTCCTTCTCCGAGATCCACATCGCCGGGCCGCCACGGAACAGGGTCAGCATGTGGAGGTTGTCCTGGAACTCGGAGTGGATCGACCACTTCGAGTGCGGGGTGAGGAAGCGAACCGTGACCTCGAGCGGGTCGTCCGCCCCACCCCGCGGCGCGACCTGAGCCGAGCGAACCGGCGGCCGGTAGGCCGGCAACCCTTCCCCCATGTCAAGCATCCAGGCGTGGTCGACGTAGAAGCTCTGCCGGCCGGTCAGCGTCCGGAAGGGGATCAGGTGCTCAATGTTGGAGGTGAACGGCGAGTAGCGGCGTTCGCGGGATTCCGAACCGGACCACTCGGCCGAGGCGTGGACCTTGCGTGGCTGGACCCGCAGGTCGGCGAAGTTGATCCGCTGGTCGATGTGCTCCTCGGAGATCACGGTCAGGTCCTTGCCGGTCCTGGCGCCCAGCGCCTTGAACGACTCGTTCGCGATCCGGCCGTTGGTCGTTCCCGAGAGCGCGAGGATCACCTCGGCGGCGTCGATGTCAGTCACGATCGCCGGACGACCTGCGCCCGGTCCTTCCTGGACCAACCCGTTGCGTTTGCCTAGCTCCTCGATCTCGGGTACCGGCTTCCAGCTGACTCCCTTGGCGCCGATCCCGAGCTTCTCGACCAGTGGCCCGAGCGCGTTCATCTTCTCGCCGACCGCGCCGTAATCGCGCTCGACCTCGATCAGCTTCGGCATCGTCTCGCCGGGGATCGGTTCGCATTCCCCCAGACGCCAATCACGAACTACGCCGCCGGGCTGGGCCAGCTCCTCCGGCGTGTCGTGGAGCAGCGGCGCCGTGACGATGTCGGTCCGGGTCCCGAGATGGTCCCGAGCCAGTTCCGAGAAACGATCGGCGATCAGGTTGAAGATGTCCCAGTCGGTCTTCGCCTCCCAGGGCGGTGGGATCGCCGCGTTGAAGGGGTGGACGAAGGGATGCAAGTCGGTCGACGAGATGTCGTGCTTCTCGTACCAGGTGGCGGCGGGCAGCACGATGTCGGAATAGAGGCAGGAGCCGTTCATCCGGAAGTCGATCGTCATGAAGAGGTCGACCTTCCCCTCGGGTGCTTCGTCGCGCCACTTCACGTCCTCGGGGCGGCCTTCCGGCTCGCATTCCTCCGAGCGGACGGCGCTGTCAGTCCCGAGCAGATGTTTGAGGAAGTACTCGTGGCCCTTGCTCGAGGAGCCGAGCAGGTTGGCCCGCCAGAGGTTGAGGATCCGCGGGAAGTTGGCCGGGTCATCCGGGTCCTCGCAGGCGAATCCGAGCCGACCTGCCTTCAGCTCCTCGACTACGTACTCGGCCGAGCTCTTGCCCGCCGCCTTGGCCTCGTCAGCGAGGTCGAGCGGGTTGCGGTCGAGTGCGGGAGCCGAGGGCGTCCAACCCAGCCGGACCGCCTTGGCGTTGGCGTCGACGATGTGGGTGTGCTCGAAATGCCCGTTGCCGGCCGGGGAAACGAACTCGTCCGGACGGCGGGTCTCGTATCGCCACTGGTCGGTGGCCAGGTACCAAAACGGGGTCGCCGCCTGATGGCGTGGCGGCCGGTTCCAGTCGAGGGCGAAGGCGAGGGTCTGCCAGCCGGTGATCGGTCGCACCTTCTCCTGACCGACGTAGTGTGCCCAGCCTCCGCCGTTGACGCCCTGGCAGCCGCAGAAGAGCAGCATCGAGAGAATCGCCCGGTAAGTCTGGTCGGCGTGGAACCAGTGATTTATCCCGGCCCCCATCACGATCATCGAGCGGCCGCGGGTCTTCTCCGCGTTCTCGGCGAACTCGCGGGCGACCTGTTCGCATACCTCGGCGGCCACCCCGGTGTGCTCCTGTTGCCAGGCCGGTGTGTACGGCTCGGCGGGATCGTCGTAGCCCTTCGGCCAGGTGCCGGGCAGGCCTTCGCGGGCAACCCCGTACTGCGCCAGACTGAGGTCGAAGACCGTGGTGACCAGCTTGCCGCCGATCCGCCGGGCCGGGACGCCGCGCACCATCGTCGTGCCGCCCTCGGTCTCGCCACCGTCGAAGCGGGGCAGGGTCACCTCGACCAGTTCATCGTGGGTGCCGAGCAACGTGAGTGCCGGTTCTATCCCTTCCAGGTCGAGGTTCCACTTGCCCTCCCCCTCTTCGCCCCAGCGGTCGCCGATCGAGCCGTTGGGGACCACCGGCTGGTTGGTCTTCGAATCGATCAGCACCGTCTTCCAGTCGGCGTTCTCGCCCGTTTCGCCGATCTCCTCGGCTCGCAGCATGGCGCCGCCGTGGACGGTGCCGTCACCGTGATCTTCCAGCTCGACCAGGAAGGGCAGGTCGGTGAACTGACGGGCGTACTCGCCGAAGTACTCGGCTTCCCGATCGACGAAGAACTCCTTGAGGATCACGTGGCCCATCGCCATCGCCAGGGCGCCGTCGGAGCCGGCGGTGGCCGGCAGCCACTGGTCCGCGAACTTGGTGTTGCCGGCGTAGTCGGGCGAGACCACGATCGTCTTCTGGCCGCGGTAGCGGGCCTCGGTCATGAAGTGAGCGTCCGGAGTCCGGGTCTGGGGAATGTTCGACCCCCACATGATCAGGTAGGCCGCGTCCCACCAGTCAGCCGATTCCGGCACGTCGGTCTGGTCGCCCCAGACCTGGGGCGAGGCTGGCGGCAGGTCGGCGTACCAGTCGTAGAAGCTGAGCGGCACCCCGCCGATCAGTGAAAGGAAGCGGCTGCCCGCCGCGTAGGAGACCTGCGACATCGCCGGGATCGGGCTGAAGCCGACGATCCGGTCGGGTCCGTAGCGTTTGATCGTGTGGACGTGCGCCGCCGCGGCGATCTCGGTCACCTCGGCCCAGCTGGCCCGGAGGAAACCACCCTTGCCGCGCCGCGACTTGTAGGCCTTCGCCTTGTCGGGGTCCTCGACAATCGATTCCCAGGCTTCGACCGGGTCCCCCAGCCGCTGCCTGGCCTCGCGGTACATCGAGAGCAGCTCGCCTCGGACATAGGGGAACTTGGGTCGGAGCGGCGAGTAGACGTACCAGGAAAACGAAGCCCCGCGGGGGCAGCCGCGGGGCTCATAGTCCGGGGTCTCGGTCCCGTTCGAGGGATAGTCGGTCTGTTGGGTCTCCCAGGTGACCAGGCCGTCCTTGACGTGGATCTTCCACGAACAGGAGCCGGTGCAATTGACGCCGTGGGTCGAGCGGACTACGCGGTCGTGCTGCCAGCGGTCCCGATAGCCCTGCTCCCAGTCGCGGGGCTTCAGCGAGAGCTCGTTCCAGCCGTCGGCTGACTTCTCGGGCTTGAAGAACTGCCTGGCTCGAAGGAGGTCCCTTGACTCAGCCATGTTCTGCTCCAGGAAGCTCGACAGCATTCATGGCGCCACCTTATTACCTAAAACCACTGTGAAAAACCGTATTTACCCGTAGAGTTGGACCGCTACGGCCGTCGCGCCCCAGATGTGCCGGAGAGACTGGAGGCCGGCTCTCCCGCTTTGGGAGAATCTCGGGCGTGGATTTAATCGAGCAGGTCGAAGATGTCCTCGCGCAGCCGACCCGGGCCCGGCTCTTTCGACTGCTCCAAGGCCTGGATCACCCCACTTCGACCGCTGAGTTGGCCGAGCGCCTGAACAAGCATCCGAACGGGATCCGCCTTCACCTCGAACGGATGGCTACGGCGGGCCTGGTCAGCCGGCAGGCGGAGCGCAACCGGAGAGGACGGCCGCGGGATCTCTGGTCGGTCGTTCCCGACGCCAG
>JACJWY010000017.1 GCA_020636955.1 Thermoleophilales bacterium
CCCGGGTGGAACCGCTGGGAGATCTTGTTGGCCGTGTGGAAACCGAGGTGGAAGTCGCTTCGCGCGTTCCATTCTTCATTCGAATCGATCAGACCGAGTACTCGACCGGCCCGGCCTGATCCGTAGAACCCCTGCGCCTGATCCTTGAGTTCTCCTGGCCAGGTGACCAGCACTAACTCATCGCCTCTTCGCTGGAGAGAAATCCTCTGGGTTGATTCGGCACCATTCAACTTGACCAGGACGCCGATCCTCTCGGGAACGTCGGTCCGGAACGAATCGGCACCGGTGGCTTTCTGAAGAATGTATCCCAGTCGTAGACCGGTCGATTCCCTCGCTTCGCCCGGAACGGCGACCGCGGTGCTTGAGTACCGACGCAGAGTTCCCGTTGACGATGTCATTCGAGTTCGGATTCTGTCGAATCTTCAGGATTCTGTCCGTTAGGTGTTTCGCCCCGGCCAAGTGCCGAGTTCCGAGACGGCGTCGGTGAACTCGAGAGCCAGGGCGGCTTCGCCGAGCTTCTCCTCGTAGATGTCGGCGAGGGACTGGTAGTACCAGAGGCTTTCTTCTTTGGGCGCGCTGAAACGGTTCCAGATGGATTCGCCGACTTGGTGGCGGTCGAGAAGGATTGAGCGCACGTTGTGGACTTTGTCGGCTAGGGAGACGCGGAGGACTTTGTTTCCGAAGTCGTCTGCTGGCAGGGCTTTGAGGTCGGCCAGGTAGGCCGCTTTGCGGGCCTTCCATGGCGGCTTCGGGTCTTCGAAGGTGTCGCTGAGGTGGTCGACGATTTCGGCGACCTCGTCTCCGAACTCGGTGCGAATCCGGGCCAGGGTTTCCTCTCCCCCGGCATCTTCCGGTCCATCGTGGAGGAGGGCGGCGAGGATCTCGTTCTCGGAGCCGCCGTCGTCGATGACGATGCTCGTGACTCCGAGCAGGTGGCCCATGTACGGGATCTCGGAACCCTTGCGGGTCTGCTCGCCGTGAAGTTCCAGGGCGAGATCGAATGCGCGTTTGAATCGGTCGTTATCAAGCATTCAGATACTCAATGTCAGAAGGGTCAAATCGCTATCTCGTATCGGGCGCGCAACTCCGCGACATGGCCGGGCAGCCAGCCCGGCTGATCGCCACTGGACCACTCTTCCCACAGTTCCGGGTAGCTAAGCGATCTGAACGAAACGGCCGGATCATCCACCCTGGAGATGATCTCGTCGAGGTCATTCCGGTGAGCGGCGAATTCGTCGAAATCCGTTGCGTTTGTCGGCTCCCAGAACAAATAGACGAGAGTCACGGCACCGAACCTTCCACCCTGAATAGCCTTCCGGAGCCCCAGATAGTGCTTGACGAGCTGAGCGACATCGATGCGCTCATACCGCCGTGGGTTCAACTTCAGGTCCCGGTAGACCGAGGCCCAACTCTGGTGCGCGACCTCCCCGACAAGCCCTTCATATGAATCCTTGAAATCGGCCTTTTTCGATTCCAGATACTCGGTGAACTTCGACTCGATCGCCACGGGGTTCTCGTTGGAAGGAAGCCAGACATCGAGATTCGGCGCCTTGCCGTTGAGTCCAGTGGGGAACTTCTCTTCAAAGCCAATCTCAGAGAAACCGCCAATCCCCGCTACGTTCAAGCCCTCCGTCTGGTCGACCCAGGCTCCGAACGCGTTGGCGGCTAGAGCAGACGACGAGTGCGCAGCCCCAAACTTGATTCGCCCATCCTTCCGCTTCAGCTCACTTCCATCACCGCCGCCGACCTGTTTCAGAACCTCGTCTATCTGCGACTCATTCACTGACCGGACGAAATTCTCACTTGCATCAAGAACGTAGGGATCATCACTTCGTCCGGCTGCGATTGCTATCGACTGAATAGTTCTCGCCTTCACCTCCCTGATACTCACGGTCGATCCACTCTCTCCAAGTCATTCCCTCCTTGTTTGTTCATACGCAATCCGAGTCTAGGTTCCGGTCGTTCTTCTGACAACCGGGTTCGTTTCGTCAGAGACCGCCGCCGGCTTCCGACCTACCCGTACTTGGTCCCGATCGAGGAATATGTCCCGCCCTTTGCCCTGATGATCGTCGGGCTGCTGATTGGTGAAGCCTTCGGTGATGCGTCAGCAATCGGGGCGATCGTCGGCGGATTGTTCGTCTGGAGTTTCTTCTGGACCATCCGGATCTGGTGTGAGCACGGAGAGGCCGTTCGGTTGCTGCGGGAGCGGGATAGGATCGAACGGATGGCGCGGATGCTTGAGGAGCTTGATCGTGACCGGCGGGCCTGACCCAGAGGAGGACCCGGCAGAACCCGGAGTCAAAGATGAGCTTCAGGACCTGGTTGGTTCGGTTCGGCGTCGTCGCGATGACGACGATGATGATCAAGAGCTCGACTTCAGCATGGGTGGGCAGCTACCTCCCGACCATCCTGACGCCGACCTGCTTGATGATCTTGATCTCTGACTTCTGAGCAGCCGGGGGCGAGTTTCTCTTGCCCGGGACTGACTCTCTTGGGTGGCCGTTGTTGCGGCCACGGAATCGTCCGAAAGAGAGGGTCGTGATGACGGGTGTTGCTGATGATCAGAAGTTCTGCCTTGAGTTCGCTGACTTCACCGGGGAGTTGCCCTGGTTGCTGGAGAAGGCGGAGGCGATCGAGGATGCGATGGGCGAGCAGCTGGCCGGGGCCTTTCTCTGGCACTCCGTCGTTGCCGAACCGGACATCGACGGGTTCCGGGTCTTCTTCGAGGTCGACCCCGTCGGGCCGGGTCTGGACCGTTCGGTGCCCGAGAAGCTGATCGGGATCATCCGCGAGATCGTGATCAGCGACCCGCCCCGCGACGAGGAACTCGCGGCCTGAGCCGGTTGTAGCCCAAACTGAGGATGACCCGCATTCGCGCTCAATACAATCGAGCCATGGCAAAGATCGACATTCAGGAACTCAGCGATCAGCCTGAAGAGTTGATCGACCGCGTTCGAAGCGGCGAAGGGATCATCATCACTCGCGATGGCGAGGATGTGGCCGAACTCGGGCCAGTGCGAAAGGGACTTTCCGCCGAAGAAGTCGTCGAGCGGCACCGGAACCTTCCCCCGATGGATCCTGAAAGTCTGCGTCGGGATATCGACGAGATCTTCGCCCCGGGTCTCTGAGCCCACTACTTCGGTATTGGCTGAGTCCCGTCAGATTTTCGGATCTGCCGAGACTTCCTGGGCATGATCGATGGGTTGACCCCTGACGAATTCGTAGCCAACTCCGGCTGGCGATACGCGAAGACGATGCCCGAGATTCCCCATCAGTACACGGTGCGGGATCTGGATTCTCCTGATGGCCGGCGGACCACGGCTATGGGTTCGGAGGAGTTCGAGTGGTTCGTGCGGTTGATCCGGGCCGAAGGGGTGATGAAGACCTGGGGCCGGCGTACCCACCCCTACCTGCAGGTCGGTGGCTGGGAGTACTGGACGATGGGCTACCCGGTCGAAGAGACGACGATCATCAACCGGCAGCCGGTCACGCCCGAGGCGATGGCCGTGATGGATGAGACGATCGCCCCGGCTCGCTGATGGTCAGCTTCCGGTCCCGCTTTTCGACTCCTTCTGTGGAGACAACGGAAAGGGGACCCGTGAGCTGGTACGACTTTGACGAGAAGGCCGAAGTGAGCTGCCGTTGCAGCTGCGGGACCTGCGGCCCACCCGGACGAGCTTCAACTACCTCTTCGGGGACGATTTGAATGCCTCGTCAGAAATCGATTCCTTCCGCCGACGCTTGAACCATGGAGCGTGATGCTCCTTGCCCGGAGGGTTGATGCCGGAGGGATCCGGCGGACCTCCGGGCTTTTTTGACGCCAGTGGTGCCTTGGATCAACGCGGCCGACCCTCAGACGAAGATCACTTCGACCGAGTCAAACTTCGAGAAGTCCTTGTCCTGGGTCACCACCGGGGCGCCGTGTCTGAGCGCAGTTGCCGCAATCCATGTGTCATGGCGACGAAGTTTTCGGCCTTCGCGAAGCGCGGCGTCAGCAAGTCGCGCGAACAAGCTGCCCGTCTCGGGATCAACCGGAAGAAGCGGGAAGGTGGAACGGACCCGGGAAAGGGTTGCGAGCCTCGAGGCACGGGACTCGCTGTCTACAGCACGAAGCACCCCAAGTTCCAACTCGGCCGCAGTGATCACGGATACCCCGATCTCGTCGGGCAGCGGGCCCAGTTCACGGCCAGACTCCTCAGCGACAAAAACCGAAGTGTCAGCGACGGCGCGGGTCACCGGTCGTCGATCACTTCTTCACGCACCGCCGCGATGTCCTTGAGCAACCCCGGATCAGCCGGAGACTCGGTGACGATCCGGCGCAACTCACCCGAAGACACCCACGGACTCCTGGTCAACTGATGGGGAACGATGTCAGCGACCGGACGCCGGTTGACCGTCAATGTGAGCGGCACACCGTTCTCGATGTCCTCGATCACTTTGGTTGTCGAGTTCCGCAGTTCTCGGATCGATACGGGACGGCCCATGTCTCCAAGCGTAGCACTCGATGCTACATAGTTCACGACGTTCCGGACCTCCATGTCTCACTGAGCGTTCAGCGAGCAAAAGTCGCCCCCGACGATCGCGGAACTTGCTGGCGGCCTGCCAGGACCCGCCTCTCCCCGCCGACCGAGGCGGTTCCCGTTCACAAGTCGTGACCAGGAATCCGCCTGTGGCGGGGGTACTTTTCGGTTGTGCCGTCGCTACGTACAGAGGAACGCTGGGCGGCTGAATGTCTGGAAGCTGCTTTGCCTGGCGTTGAAGTTCGGCAGAACGATGATGGGTCGCGGGCGAGCATGTATGACCTTGGTCTCTTTCGGGAGGGGGAGCTAATCGGCTCCTGCGAGGTGACGATCGCCGCCGACCCCGCTCTGTTCAAGCTCTGGCACAAGATTCACGGGAACCATCCGAAGCCGGCCGGTCATGGGCGGCGGGATCAGCTCGGTTTGCCGGTCCCCTTTGCCGCTCCGCTCCAGACCGACTCGGCCGCAGCCGAGCTGCTCTGTGAATGGCTGAGCGAATGGCTCGCCTCCCCCGGCCAGCTCCACAACATCCACAAGGCCTGTGACGGGGCCAGCGACCAGAACCATCTCTTCGTGCTGCTGCCCGGCTACACCGTCGCTCCGTTTCCGGCCCGGCACCTCTTGACCGACCAGGGTGGCTGCCTGCCCGGTGGCAACCCCAGCCCGCCCGGCCCGCTCACACATATATGGGCGATGTCCACCTGGTCAACCGGGGACCTCTTTGGCTGGAGCGAAACCGCCGGCTGGCGTCGCCACCGCAAGGTGCCGCTGGCGGCGCCCATTGCCCTGGCCGCCTGAGCCGATCAGAGGATCGGATAACCCTGGCCGCCTGAGGTAACCGGAAGATCGGGGAACGCCGACCGCCGGACCCGGCCGCAGAGGTTGGACCTGTTCCCTATATTTATTTGTCGTGTTCAGGAGGGCAGGGGAAAACCGGGCGTCGCTATGGACGACGCTGCTGACAGCGGCCGCATTGTTCGGCATTTTGCTGTCGGCAAATGTCAATGACGCGACCGCGGCAAGCAAGTACCGCTCGGTCACGAGCGGACCGGCCAAGGTCGTGATCGGGACCGGAAAATGGTCCTTCGGCTTCCGCGACAAACGGAGCAAACCTGTCCTGCAGGAGCAGCCCGGAACCAGCAAGGGCCCGATCGGCCGGCTCGGCTTCGAAGTTGACGGTTCCTGGAAACATGCGACCAAGACCATCAAGAGCTGGAAGAACGGCAACAGCCGCTTCTTCCGGGTCGCGACCACCGACCCGACCCGAAAGCTTGACGTACAGGTGACCCCGGCCGATCACGGCTCGGTTCAGATGACCGCTTCGATTGCCAATTCGATGATCGGCGTCGAAGCGATCGGCATGTCCTTCAAGGCCCCGAAGAGCGAGCGCTACCTCGGCTTCGGCGAACGCTCCAACGGCGTCAACCAGCGCGGCAACGTGGTCGAAAGCTGGGTCGGTGAAGGCCCCTACCAGACCACCGAATACCCGGCGATCGAGCACTTCGTGCCGGCCTGGGGCATGCGCCGCCGCGCCGATGACACCTACTTCCCGATGCCCTGGCTGCTTTCAACCTCCGGCTACGGGGTGCTGGTCGAAAACTCCGAACCGAGCTACTTCCACCTCGGCACCGACAACAAGAACGCCTGGCGGGTTGAACTGCGTCGGACCGTGGACGGCCTCGCCCAGCAGCCGGATGACCGGCCCGCGCCGCGGTCGATTTCGCTCCGGTTCTTCCCCGGTCCGAAGCCGGCCGATGTGCTCAGGCGGATGAGCGGCGCGCTCGGCCGCCAGCCCTCCCCCGCCCCGTTCTTCTTCGGGCCGTGGCTTCAGACCAACGAATCCGACAGCGACAGCGTCGACATGATCAGAAACGGCGACCTGCCGACCTCGGTCTACCAGACCTACCTGCATTACCTGCCCTGCGCCGGCCAGCGCGGCCAGGAGCAGGGACAGATCGACCGCACCGCCCTGATCCACGAGGCGGGCCTGGCGATCACCACCTACTTCAACCCGATGATCTGCACCAAGCTCGACAGCTTCGCCGGGCTCGGTGCCTCCGGCCAGCTCACCCTGAACCGGGAAGGCAACCCCTACGAGTACGACTACCTGAGCTACCACGTCGGCCAGTTCGATTTCACCTCCGAGGCCGCTCGGGATTCCTACGGCGAGCTGCTCCGGGAAGCGCTCGGCCACGGTTACGACGGGTGGATGGAGGACTTCGGCGAATACATGCCGCCGGACGGCGTTTCTTCCGACGGCACCCCCGGGATGGTCGAGCACAACCGCTACCCGCTGCAGTACCACTGCGCCGCCTACGACCAGACCAAGAGCCACCTGCGGCCGGTGCTGCGCTTCACCCGCTCCGGCTACACCGGTTCGGCCGCCTGCTCGCCGGTGGTCTGGGGCGGTGACCCCTCGACCAGCTGGGATTACGACGGCCTGCGCGACTCGATCCGAAACGGCCTGACCATGGGCCTCTCCGGGGTCGGCGTCTGGGGTTCCGACATCGGCGGCTTCTTCTCGATCGTCGCCCCCAGGCTTTCGCCGGAGCTTTTGACCCGCTGGCTCCAGTTCGGCGCCTTCTCCGGGGTGATGCGAAACGAAACCGACGGCCTCGGCAAGTCCCGGCCGCAGGTGACCGACCCGGACCTGGTCGAAAACTGGCGCCGCTACTCGAAGCTCCGCACCCAGCTTTACCCGTATGTGAGAGGGGCCGCCGTCGAATACCGGAAGAGCGGCCTGCCGATGATGCGGGCGATGGTGCTCGACTACCCGAATGACAGCACCGCGGCCGGCCTCGAAGACCAGTACATGTTCGGCGACGACCTGCTGGTCGCGCCGGTGATCCAGGAAGGCCAGACCAGCCGAAAGGTTTATCTGCCGAAGGGCAAGTGGATCGACTTCTGGCGGAGCTTCGGTTACGACGAAACGAGCGGTGCCTTTGATCTGACCGGCCTTGCGACCAAAAACGGTGGCGGTTGGCGGAACCTGCCGGCTCCGATCGATCAGGTGCCGTTGCTGATCCGGGCCGGCGCGGCGATCACCGCGATCGCGCCGGATGTCGACACCCTGAGCCCCTTCGGCACCGACGATACCTCGATCATCCACCTGGAAGACCGCACCACCCGCACCGTCTTCGCCTTCCCCCGCGGCACCAGCAGCAGCCGCTTCGAGCAAAAGGGCACGGTCGAGATGTCGGAAGGTCGCGGGGAACTGAGCGTCAGGGCCGATGACGTAACCGCCCGCAACTGGACCTTCAAGGTCGCGACCGGCGCGATGAAGAAACCGATCACGCCGCGCTGCGTGAAGCTCGGCGGCAAGCCGCTGGCCGCTTCAAGCTGGCAGTGGAATGTCGGCCTCCTGACGGTCACGGTACCCGGCAAGAGAAAGCAGCCGAAGCTCCGGATCTCCGCCAGCGCCCGCGCCTGCGGCTGAGTTCAGCGCAGGCGCTGCCCGGCTTCCAGTTCGCGCTGGAAGTCGGCGAGTATCTGCTCGCGAATCGATTCGATCAGGCCTGCTGCGCGCCAGAGGTTTGCGGCTGACTCTTCTTCGGCCAGGGCGGGAACGATCAGATGGCAGAAGCGGCTGATTACCACCTCCTCTTCCGAGCGGTCCGGGAAGTCCTTCTCATCCACCCTTTCGACAAGGATGTCGCCGATGTAGGTGAGGATCCGGCCCGAGCGGAGCAGCTCGACGACCAGTGCGCAAGCTGCCAGTTCGGTTTCGGAGGGTTCGCCCTTTTCGTTTTCCATGCCGGTCTAAGTGACCGGCATGGAAAACTCGCCCCCGCTCAGGTCTGCGGTTCGATGTTCACCGTGATCGTCCGGTAGTCGCTCGGCGCGAAGAGGGTGTAGGCCTGGATCCAGTGCGGCGAGCCGAGATTCACGTTGAAGTGAATCCTGCCGTCGGCGTCCGGGGCAACCCCCACCCCGTTCACGTTGACGAGGTCGTAGTCACCGTAGATCGGCGGGCTAATCACGGATGTGGTGCCCGAGCCCTTCAGGGTGAGGGTGTTCTCCCCACCCCAGACCCGCATAAACTCGACCGCTCTCCTCAGGTCGGCCTTGATGCTCCAGCCCCAGATGTCGAAGTCGCTCTCGATCGTCTTGTAGTCGAAGGTGGCCGGGTCGGGTGCGGGGTTGGCGAAGTTGCCTTCAAAGACAGCCATCGTGGCAAGCAGCTCCCGGGTGAAGTTCTCCCGGGTGTGACAGCCGGCTCCGTAGTCCTTCCAGAGGTGATCGACCCCGAGCGAGTCGAGCTTCGCATTGAAGCTGACCGAGCCCTGGTAGACGCCGGCCTCGACGACGCAGGAAACGTAGTCATCGATCGTGTCGCCTTCCCCGATCGAGGTGTTGATGTTTCCGTTCGCGGTCCGCACCTGGACGTCCATGCCGCGGAGGTTCGAAGCCAGGTCGGTCGGGTTCTTGCCGTGCCAGCGCACCGCCTGGGTCAGCCAGTTGCCGTTGACCGCGTTGATCCTGCCCCCGTCAAAGGTCGAGGTAAGCGAAAGCGACGCGGAGATCAGCGGCAGGTTGCTGTCCACGGCCCCCGACATGGTCGCCGCCGAACCGAACAGATCGGGATGGCGGGCGGCCAGCGACATCGAGCCGTAGCCGCCCATCGAAATGCCCATGATTGCCCGGTGTGCCCGGTCTCCTTCGGTCCGGTAGCGGGCGTCTATCAACGGGATCAGCTGGTCGATCACGAAGGTCTCGTACTTCGGAGCGCCGCCCTCGCCGAAGTTGTACCAGTCACTCCACCAGCCACTGTTTCCGTCCGGCGAGACGACGATCGACGGGTAATCCGCGGTCAGCGACTCGCCACGCAGGACCTTGGCGAAGGAGTCGTAATTGTTCTGCACCCCGGCGAGCGAATAGGTGACCGGCCAGCGCCGGTCCGGATCGTCGTCATAGCCGGTGGGCAGGAATACGTGGAGCTTGGTCGGTTCGGTGAAGGCGTCGGTGTCAACGGTCAGCTCGTGAAGCCTCGCGGACTTGGCGACATCGTTGGTGACGACCGCATCAGCGGCGGCCGCACCGGCCAGATACCCCGAGACGATCGCCGCCGCGATCAGCGAAAACACTGCAGACATCAGGAACCTCAACCGAACCATGACTGCTCTCCTCCTCGTCGATCACCTGCCTTATCCGCAAGCTAGCACATATCTACAACTCTGCAGAGATTTTTCAGACAACAATCGGTTGCGGCGTCAAGAGAGCCGTTCGATCCCTGTCGGCCGCCGGGTTCGAAACAGGCCGGAAGTTCAGGGACCGAATCGCGAGCGCAGCCTGCGGTGCCGGTGCCGGAAGAAAGCCCGCACCCCGACTTTGGCCAGGGGGTCGAGAAAAGCGGGCCGCCAGCACCAGCCGAGGCGGTCGGTGATGACCGATCCCTCGCCATCGGGCTCGATCGTTCGCTCGTGCTGCCAAAGCAGGAACGGCAGCATCCTGGTCTGCTCGAGGAACCCCCGCCCCTGCTCCAGTTGTTTGAGTTGGAGCGGGTAGTGGCCGAGTGGCAAGCCGAACGGTCCGCGGATCTTCAGGTCGAGCACCGGGCCGGAAGCCGCCCGGCCGAGCAGATCGATCCCCTCCGGCACGATGAACCTCAGCCAGGGTCCCATCTCGTAGTTGACACCCTCGGCGGAGGCGACACTCCCCCACAGATCAGCCGTCCCGACCCCCAGCCTGGTCCGAACGGTGATCTGTGGGGAAATCCCGGTCATGGGCTGATTTTGAACCAGCCTCCCGACCTTTGCTTGCGCCTAGCTGTCGCGGCGTTGCGAGGGCCGGCGGATCCGGGTCCGGCGCTGGGCGACTGGACGCGCGTCATTGCCGCGGTCCCGGTCGCTCTGACGCTCGGCCGGGAAGACCGAGAACTGGATCAGCTCCTCGCCCGAGATGAGGCCGGCCCCGACCAGGGTCGCCTCCTCGAAGCGGAAGTCGCGACCCATGCCGATCCCGTCACCTTCGAGGATTCGGGTCGAGGTGGCGTGATCGATGAACTCCCGGGCAGTCTCGGCGGAGACATCGGCTTCCCGTGCGCCGGAGGCGAGTGCATCCAGCGCGTAGCCGTGAAGCAGCGGCAGGAAGAGCTCCTCGAAAACCTCGGGCCGGCTGACCAGGTCGGCGGCGATGATCTCGTCACCGGCCGCGGCGATCATGCCGACCTGGCCGGGCTGGAGCTCGATCGACCGGACCATCCGTCGCAGCTGCTCGCCCCGGCTGACGTGGACATCGTTGAGAGACTCGGTCGGGGAACTCACGCCAACCTCCCGGGCGCGTTCGCTGACCTCCATCCAGACCTCGGACTGATCGGCACGGGCCTCCTGGCCGGCCATCCTGGCCCGGTGTGACTGCCGGACCTTGGAGCCGCGAAGCCGGGGGTCGGCGGTCTGAGGTGAGGACGCGAATGCCTCGCCATGCCGCATTCCGTCCCAGCGGCCCGCCTCGACGCAGCTGACCGGCACCGTGATCCGGGCACCGGAAGGGATCAGCACCGAGATGTCGAAGGTGCGGTTCTGCCGGGCGCCGAGAACCTCCTCGCCTTCGAAGACGAGCACGTTGTGGCGGCCGGGGTTCTCGACCACCAGGTCCCGGACCGACGCTCCGCCGGGAAGTTCCTTGACGGTCAGGTTCCCGTTTTCGATCGCATCCTTGAGTGACACGTAGGGGATCCCGGGGTCTGGCCCGAAGACGGGGAAGATGGTGAGCGGGCCAGAGGTGATCGGCTCGCCCACGGTCAGGGGCTGACTCAGGTACTGATCGATGCTGACGGGTACTGTGGATTGTTCGCTCACGGGCTTCCTCCTTGTTCGGTTGAACGAAGGGTCGGCGCAAAGGGCCCGTTTCTGACAGACGGTTCAGCCGAAGGGGTTGAAGCAGGGAACGCCGGTCCGCTCGATATCCCGGGTGTTCCGTGTGACCAGCGTGAGGTTCCTGACCAGCGCTGTGGCCGCCATCAGTGCGTCGACAGCCGGAGGCGGATCGGACTCGCTCAACTTGCCCCACCTTTCCGCGATCTCCTCGTCGATCGGAATGACCCTTCCCGCGAACTGCCTTCGGGTGTCGGACAGCCAGGTATTAAGTGCCTGGCCCGAGCCTGGCACCCGTTGCTCCAGACGATCGACACCCTTCCGGATTTCACCGATGACCAGGACGCTGAGAAAGAACCCCTGATCGCGATTCGCCCTGGCCCAATCGACAACACGCTGGTCGGCCCTCTCGCCCTTGCGCAGCTCCGACACAACGTTGGTGTCGAGCAGAAAACTCAAAGCTCGACTTCACGGGGAAATTCGCGAGGACGCTCGAAGTCAGAGTCCTCACCAACGTCCGGCATCGACATCAGGAAATCGGCGAATTCGCGGTTCTCATTGAGAACGAGGGCCTCCTGAAGGATCCGCCGGTGCTCCTCTTCGGCCGAAACACCGTTCTCGGCAGCCCGCATTTTGAGCTTGCGGACGAGTTCTGGATCCAATCCTCTGACCAGCAGTTGCGCCATGCTGCTATCAATGCTATCAATGTTTTTTATCGCTTCGGCCACCATGGAAAGCTAAGCGACCAGGCGCCGATTCTCTCCCCTTACCGGCCGAACGGGCCGGGGCACTCAGCGATCGGCGAAGCGCTCGTAGAGGCCCGGCAGGATCCGGTTCAGGTGGTGGTATTCCTCGGAGCAGTGGATCAGCAGGGTCCGGCCGACCTGGGCGGGCACTGCTGCCTTGCGGACCAGGCTGCGGGAGAGCAATGACTCGAGCGGACCGGTAACGACCGCCGTCGGACCGGGCAACCGGGGCGAGACCCGGTCGGCGATCCAGAAATGGCTGCGAAGCTTGAGGCCCTCGCCGTCCCTAAGAAAGACATGTGCCATGAAGGTGTGTTCGACCATGCGGTCGCCGACCCGGCCACAGACGATCGTCGCCACCGCCTCGTCCTCGAGGTAATCGTCGACGAAGCCGAACTCGCGGGGCGAGGTGAAATCGATGCGGATCGAGGCGGGGCCGTCACCGACATCCTCGACCGGGAAGTTGGTCACTCCCCAGAAGGGCTTTGCTCCCGATTGCGCTGCCGCGGTCTGGCCGTTGGAGAAATGGGCGGGGGGATGCCATACCCGGTAGCGCTCGCTGCGGCGCGAATGCCAGTCGAACCACCATTCGATCATTTCGCGGTTTACGTCCGGCATCGGCGTTTCGGCCGAAATCCTCACGCTCAAATCCGGCATCCGGGCCCAGTAGTCGGGGTGCTCGAGCGGGGCCGGGTCGCAGAGCCGGTCGACCTGCTCCCGCGGCAGCGTCAGTTCCGGTTCGAGCGGGCCGTATTGCGCGGCCAGGAGCACCTCCAGCGGGGCCGGCTCCACCTTGAGCCGGATCAGCTCGGCCAGATAATCCGCCTCGCCGGGCTGCGGGCGCTCCTGCGGCAGCGGCTTCACGCCGGCCTGCCCATCCACTCGTGAAAGAGACCGTCGGGATCGTGCCGGGACCGGACCAGGTCCAGCCGCTCCAGCTTCTCCTCGCTCACGAAGCGGGCGGGCCGGCGGCCGAGGTTTTCGTCGGCCAGCTGGATGCCGCTGGCCATTTCCGCCATCGCCACCATGTTGGAAGTGGCCCAGTCGATATTGGCCTGGTCGCGGGCCGGGTCCTGCCAGACCGCGTAGAGGGCGATATAGGTCTCGTCCTCGACCGAGTAGGCCATGTCCTCGCGGACCGGGCTTTCGCCCCAGTTCATCCAGAGCATGTGGGAAGGCGCCTCGGGCAGGGTCTCGGCGATCTGGCGGATACCGGGCAAGAGCTCGCTGACCGGGGCGTGGGTCCACATGTTGTCGACCGCGTAACGGTGGTCATCCGGGTAGGAGGCGTGAACCCCGGCGTAGAGATCCTCGAGCCGGGCCGGGAAATACGGCATTGAAAGCTTCGCCCGGCCGGCGGCAGGACAGCTCTCGAGCAGGCCGAGAGCCTCGCGGGCCTCGGCCTCGGAGGGAGCCAGCACCGGTCCCGTGACCACCACCTCGGGTTCGCCCTGATCGAGGTGGGTGAAAAGCATAAGCTCCATCCAGCGGGGCACCCGTGGGCCGATTTCCTTCGCCCAGCTGAAAACTTCCTCCAGCGCGTCGAGCGGATAGGTCGCGATGCCGTTGGCTATCACCGGCGGTCGCGAATAGAGCCTGAGGTGGTAGCGGGTGATCACCGAGAAGAAGCCCGGGCCGGAGCCGCGGGCCGCCCAGAAGAGGTCCGGATCGCTTTCCTCGCTGACCGTGAGTTGCTCGCCTTCCGGCGTGATCAGGTCGATCGCCACCACGCTCTGGCAGGCCGGCCCGTGTACCCGCCCGTTCCAGCCGAAGCCGCCCTGGAGCAGGTACCCGCCTAGAGCGACCCCGGGGCAGTGGCCGACCGGGAAGAAGAGGCCGAGCTTTTCCAGTTCGAGGTCGAGCACGTTGCCGGGGCAGCCGGGCTGGACCGAGGCCCGCATAGCCTCCCGGTCGATCTCGAACCCGCGCAGACCGGAGAGGTCGAGCAGCAGGGTGTCGTCACGCAGGTGGTTGCCAGCCCAGCTGTGGCCGCCAGAGCGCACACTCAGCTTCAGGCCCTTCTCCCGGGCGAGCCTGACCGCGGCCAGGCAGTCGGCCTCTCCGGCGGCCCAGACGATGACTTCCGGGAACCGGTCCGGAGTCAGCGCATTCCAGAGGGCGCCGCGGCGGGCGTCCTCGTAACCGGACTCGCCCCGCGTGAAGATCTCTCCGTCGAACCCCATAGTGGGATATACTACATTCGTAGTGTCCGAAATTCAAACAAGGACCCTCCGCCGTGACCAGGTCGCCGACGCGGCGCTCCGCGTGCTCGGCGAGAGCGGTTCGAGAGGCCTGACCCACCGCGCGGTCGATGCGGCGGCGAAGGTTCCCGAGGGAACGACCTCGAACTACTTCCGGACGCGCTCCTCCCTGCTCGAGGCCGCACTCGCCCATCACGTCGAACTCGACACCCCGCCCGAAGCCGGACTGGCCGGGGTCGCCGACCTCAAGTTGAGCGACGAAGATGCCCTTGACCTGATGATGTCGACAATCGACCGCCTGCTGGACAGCGGGAACCGCAGCCTGTTGAAGGCCCGTTACGAGCTGGTGCTCGAGTCCTCCCGCCACCCGGACCTCCACGAGACCTTCGAGCCGGCCCGGGATAGATTCGTCGGCCTGGCCGAGGCGCTGCTGGCAGCCCGGGGCTGCGAAATCCCGCGCCAGCATGGCCGGCAGCTGATCGCGGTACTTGACGGGGTCCTGATCGACGCGGTACTCGGGGCTTCGAGCTCGCTCGACCGCGAGGAGATCCGTGATCTGCTGACCCGGCAACTCGGGAGCTGCTGAGCGCCCGGCCGCCCGGGCACTGCCTCAGGCCCCGGCGAAGTGCTCGTAGAGGCCGGGCAGGATCTTTCCGAGCTGGGCGTGCTCCTCGGCGCCGTGGCGGGCGACCGACTCGCCGATCCCGTCCGGCACGGCGATGTCCCGCACCAGCTTGCGGCTGGCCAGGTTTTCGGCCGCGTCTTCCAGCCCGACCAGCGGGCCGGGCATCCGGGGCCGCACATGTTCGGCGATCCAGAAGCGGCTGCGCAGGCTGAGGCCGCCGCCGTCAGCGAGGAAGACGTGGATCATGTCGGTGTGGGTCATCCAGCGGTCCCCGACCCGGGCCGAGAGGATCACCTTGACCGCGCCGTCGGCGAAAGGGTCGCCGGGAATGCCGAAACCCTGCGGCGAGGTGAAGGCGGTCCGAAGCTGGCTGCGCCCGTCACCGACGTCCTCGTCGAAGAAGATCACCGCGCCCCAGTAGGACTTGGCCTGCCGGGTGGCTCCGGGCAGGACGCGATTGCCGAAATGCTCGCTCGGATGCCAGGCGCGGTAGCGGTCGTCCCGCAGGGGATGCCAGCCGAACCACCATTCGACCATTTCCGCGGTGAGATCGGGGAGCAGGGTCCGGAAGGCGACCTGGATCCTGCCATCCGGCAGGCGGGTCCAGCCGCTCTCGACCGCAAGGGGCTCCGGGTCGCAGAGCCGGGAGACCTGATCGCGCGGCAATGCCTGATCGGGATCGAAGGGACCCGAGCCGATCGCTTCCAGGACCTCGTCGCAGGGCTGGGCAACCGGGGCCGCGATGATCCCGGCGAGGTATTCCTCCTCGCCCGGCTGCGGCGGCACCTCCTCCGCCTTGCCCTTGAAAACCCTTGCGGTCATCGGCCGGATACTCGCGGTTTCAGCGGACCCGGGCCAGAGTCAGGCCGTCGGCCATCCCGAGCATCACCGAGTCGACCCGCTGGTCGTCGACCAGCAGGTCGTTGAGCCCCTGCATCGCCGCGAGGTGCTCATTCGGGTCGGGATCGAGGATCAGTCCGGCCATGAAAACGTTGTCGAAGGTGATCAGCCCGCCCTGGTTCATCCGCGGCAGAAGCGCTTCGTAGTAATCGGGATAACCGATCTTGTCGGCGTCGACGTAGGCGAAATCGAAGGTGGGCTCCTCCGGCAGGGACCGGATCGTCTCGATCGCCGGGCCGACCCGGATCTCGACCTTCTTACCCACCCCGGCCCGGTCGACGTTCCGCCTGGCGACCTCCGCCCGCTCGGGGTCAAGCTCGCAGCAGAGCAGGGTACCTTCCTCGGCCAGGCCGCGGGCGATCCGGATCGCCCCGTAGCCAGTGAAGGTGCCGACCTCGATCGCCCGCCGACCCGGACCGAGCTTGACCAGCATCTCCAGGAAGGCCGCCTGCTCGGGCGCGGTCTGCATGATCTGGATGTCGCCCATCGCCGCGGTCTCGTCCTCGACCAGCCGCAGAGCCTCGTCCCTCCCGCCCGCATGCTCACGGATGTAAAGGGCCAGCTCCTCGTTGATTCGGGTTGGTTCGATCGACATGCCCCCAACCTACTGTCCGGCGTGGCGCCATTTTGGCGCTACTCTGGAGTCATGCCTTCCATCCAGATCAAGAATGTAAGGGAGATTGATCGTCGTCGATGCCTCAGTGCTGCTCCCCGCATTGATGGACCCGGAATTCTCGGGGGCAGCGGCGTGGGATCGGCTCACCGGGGATTCATTGGCAGCCCCCGAACTCATTGACATCGAGGTGGCCTCGGGACTGAAACGGCTGGAACGAGGTCACCTTGTTTCTCCGGATACGGCGGTGAGGAAGCTGGCCGAATTGACGGGTTTTCCGCTCGAAAGGTTCCCTCACACACCGTTTCTGCCTCGAATCTGGGAGCTTCGCCACAACCTTTCGACCTATGACGCTTCCTATGTTGCCCTCGCCGAGATGTTGGGGGCCACGCTCCTCAGTTCGGACCGCTCCTTCGTCGAAGCCCCCGGGATCGGGTGTCCCGTCGAACTCCTGGCATGAATTACACATAAGTTGACGTGCGTCAGCTATGATGTGGGTAGTCCATGCAGGGAAGGAGACGAGGGTGAAGAGGTTTTTGGCAATTCTGGTGGCCATTACGGTCGTGATCGCGCTGGTTCCGGCCGCTTCGTCGGCCAAGACGGGGAGCCTTTACAAGCTCTACAACAAGCGCTACTGCGAGATCTTTACGGTGACCGCGCCCAACCCGCCGTCATTCACGGTTGACGTCTACAACACGATCGGCCTCAACGATTGCCCGGCCGACAAGTGGAACGCAGTCGACTTCAACGAGGTCAAGGCCCAGACCGGATCCCTGCTTTCCGTTCCCAACGGCCCCAGGCGCTGGCTGATCGACGCGATCGTCGGTGGCAAGGCCGGCACGCCGGTCACCCTCAGCGGCCTCGAGGTGCGGCATGTCGGCGTACTGACCGTGCCCAGCCTCTCCCCCCCTCCCTACACCGAGCTGAAGATCGCCCGGACCACGACCTGGGTTTACAACAAGGGTCGCAAGGTCCACTGGATCGTCTCGCCCGAAGGCAAGAAGTACGCCCTCCAGGCCTATACGACCAACACCGACAAGACCCTGCGGGCGAAGAACCTCGACGACCTAGGCGAGAACCCGGGCATGGCCCTGCCCGACGGCTGGAAGTACCGCACAATCAAGCTGAAGAAACAGTTGAGGCTGAAGGCCCCCGGCATCGCCACCATCACCAGGGACGGACTGGGCGGCACCTACCAGAAGTTCAAGTGGCCGAAGAACTTCTTCAAGCCGGTCAAGAAGTCGAAGAAGACGCGGCACTAGCCGCGGCGACTCCGCGGTCGATCCAGGCCTGAAGGTCGCCGTCGGAGTCGAGCTGGCCGGCGTCGACCTTCAGCCAGCCATCCATCGGCTTGCCGCGCATCTCCATGCGCCTGACCCCGGGCCCGGAACAGAGCCGGTCGGCCTCTTCCGGGTCGATCCGGACCAGCGCGCCGCCGGTACCAGAGGCCGCGATCGCCATCTTGCCACCGACCATGAAGCCGATCCCGCCGAACATCTTCTTTTCGATCGGATCCAGTTCGTCCATCAGGGCTTGAATCCGGTCGGCCAGTTCCTCGTCGTAAGCCATGGCGGCCAGCCTAGCGGCTGGCTCTGAACGCTCCGACCGCTCCGACCGACGGACTAGCCGACGGTGATGCGGGCCATCGAAGTCATCGACAGGTAATAGATGTCACGGTCGAAGCCGGGGGCCGGGAAAAGGAAGGACTGACTCGGCGATGGCACCTTGACCCGTCCCTTCTCCTCGCCGGTATCGAGGTCGAGCACGACCAGACTGTCGGCGCCCATCACCGGGTAACGCCGAACCAGGGCACGCCGGCCGAGCGACTGGATCGGGCGACGGAAGAGGCGGCGAAAACCCTTGCCGCGGGTGAAAGCGAGGTCGCGGAAATCCTGAACGATCAGCTCGCGGGTATCGGGATGGACGATCAGGTGGCCGGCATGGGCGAAGTCATCGCGGCGCCAGAGCGGCTCGAGCTCGTCGCCGACCAGCTTCCAGGCCCTCAGCACCGCGTTGCCCGCGTCATAGGCGACCACCACTCCCCGTTCCGGATCCCAGGCCGGCGGGTTGGATTCGGTGCCGTAGGGCAGGCCGCTGATCTCGACCGAGCGGAGCGCGTCCTGATCGTCGAGCCGGCACCACCAGAGGCGGACCGGAGTCGGGGCGGTGCCGGTGTCGCGCATGGTCCAGTCGACCTCGTTCTGGCCGTTGTCCATCCAGAAAACATGCTCGTCGGCGAGTACCGGATCCCAGCCGAAGGTCTGGCCGGCCACGGCGTAATGCGGCCGCCATTGCTCGTCGATCACCAGCTCGCCGAGTTCGCGGTCGAGCCTCAGCCGCAGCACCGATTCAGTGCCGACGCAGGTGACGGACTTGCCGTCGGAGGCAAGCCGGGCGATCGAGCCTTCCGGGATTTCCAGTTCGGGCACCACCGACTCCAGCGTCTCCGGATCGAGCACCGAGAAGGTCGAGGAGGCCTCCCCACGGGGGGCGTCGCAATCCTTGGTGACCAGTTCCCCGGTGTCGAGAATGACGAAGGAGTTGTAAGGGCGGTTGACCGGCAGGCGGCGCTCAGCCTTCAGTTCGAGCTCCGGGCTAAAACGCCGGGCCCAGCAGCCGAAGATCATGTAGATGTCACCGTTGGCGTGGGCGGCGATCCCGCCCGGCCAGTAGCGACCGGCCGGGAAGCGCGCGGTCACCGTAAGCGGTTGCAGGGTTTCCGGGTCGAGCTTCTCGACCCAGCCCTCGCAGTCGCCAGCCAGCGGGTCGCCCTTCGGCATGTCATGCCGCAGCGCGTAAAGCTCGCCGGGTTCGCGGCGGATCAGCATGTCGGCCGCGAAGCTGTCGCGGAAGACCTCAAGCTTCAGCTGCTCGCCGGGCTGGATGTCCAGGCCGGGCTGGCCTTCCGGCCGGCAGACCCGTCGCGGGCCGCCATCCTCGCCGGACCAGGGGCGCGGCCAGTAGGCACCGGCCTCGATCACTCCGGCGGCCGGGCCCGCCGCCGGGTCCTTCGAAGTCTCTTCGCTCAAGCCGATCCGCCGAAGGCGATGCCGGAAAGGATGAGGCGTGCCTCCTCGACCCCGGCGGCCCGGTGCTCGTGTTCCTTCTGGTAGCCCGGGTTGGTGATCATCGTTATGAATGCCTTGCGCGAGGGGTAGCGGACCAGCAGCACCGCGTCCCATTCGGCCTCTTCGGGGCCGATTATGCTCTCGACCGTGTTGGTCGCGATCAGCACCTCGGCGCCGACCTCCGACATGTACGGGGCGATGTTGCGGCCGTAGGTCGCGTAGGCCTCGGCACCGGACTTGCCCTCGTCGATCCCGGTCGCCTGGTCCTTGAAGCGGATCAGGTTGACCATCACGATCGGCGACTCGTCATCGGACTCGACCAGCTTCCTGAACTGCTCCGGGGTCGGGTCGATCACCGGCATGCCTTGCCCTTGCAGTTGCTGAGCTGGGTGGCTTTCTTCTCCAGCTTGTTGACCACGCCGGCCATGGCGGGGTCACTTGCGATGTTGTTCAACTCGTTCGGGTCCTTCTTCATGTCGTAGAGCTCGATGTCACCGAATGACCAGTGGACGTACTTGTAGCGGCTGGTCTTTACCCCGTAGAAGGGCAGGTCGAACTTGGTCAGCGGTGTTGTGAACTTGAAGACCGGCCGTTCGGCTTCGATCGGCAGGTCGCGGTAGGGCAGCTTCGCCTTCTTGCGGGCGGCGGCCAGCAGCGAGATACCATCCATCAGACGGCCGGGCTTCGCCTTCGCCGCCTTGAGGATGGTCGGGGTCAAATCGACGTCCATCGAGGTCGAGTTGATCTTGCGCCCGGCCTTGATGCCCGGGCCCCGCATCAGGAGCGGCACGCGGATCGAGTTCTCGAAGGGCAGGAACTTCGAGGAGGCGAGCCGGTGCTCGCCCTGCAGGTAGCCGTTGTCCGAGGTGAAGATGATGATCGTGTTGTTCAGCTCGTGGGCCCGCTTCAGGGACTTGACGATCTTGCCGACCTGGTCGTCGATCGACCTGGCGGCGCCGAGACGGCCGCGGAAGCTGGAATCAACCCGCTCGATCTGCTCGTCGGTGAGCAGCGGCAGGTCCCTGACGTTGGCCGCCTTGTCGGACACGTCGGCTTCGTTGAAGGCCGGGGTCCGCGGCGCCTTCACGTTGTCGAAGGTGTGCTCGTAACGCTTCGGCGGCCGGGGATCGGGGGCTGGCGCGCCCGGCCTCAGACCCTGGATGTTGTTGGTGTCCTCGGCATGGGGGCCCGGAGTCGCGTAGTAGAGGAAGAACGGCTTGCGGGACTTGACCGATGACTTGACGAAGTTGTTGGCCATCTTGCCGTTGACGTCCATCGTGTAGTCCTTGGCCCGCTGCCAGCCGAAGTAATCCCACGGATCGAAAGCCTGATGGAAGACGGCGAGAAGCTCGGCAAAGGAGGTCGGCGTGTTCTCGGTCGAGAGGGTGCCGAGGTTGATCTGGGCCTTGGCGTATTCCTTGTCGCCCCAGTAGTGAACCTTGCCGTTGAGGTTCATCCCGTAGTTGTAGTAGTCGTAGGTCGACTGGTCGAGCAGCGCCTTCCAGCTGTCCCAGCCGGGCGGGATCTCGGTCAAATCCAGGGTCGAGTACTCGTTCAGGTACTTGCCGACGAAGCCGGTGCGATAGCCGGCCTTCTTCATCCAGGGGCCGAGCGTGTTGCGCTGGTTCAGCTTGCCGGGCAGGTCGCGCAGCTGGTAGTAGCCGCCGTCATTGCTCTTGAAGTTGGCGAGTACGTCGTTGTTGTGGGAAAGCTGGCCAGTCAAAAGCGATGCCCGGGCCGGACCACAAAGCGGATAAGGGGCGTTGTAATTCGTGAAGGTGGTGCCGCCCTGCTGCAGGTATCGCTTGACGTTGGGGAGGTATTTGATGTCTCCCCGGACCAGGTCGTCAGTCTGGATCAGGACGATGTTCGGCCGGTTGCCGAAATTCGAAAGATTCTTGCGCGGGGCCGACCAGGCTTTCTCATGCAGGCCGCCCAGCATCATGAACAGGCCGAACATGGCCAGGGTCAGCAGTCCGCCGACTGCGATCCTGCCTGAAATTCCTTGGAAAATACGACGGTCCATCCCCATCCTCTCCGCTCCCGGTGTGGCTCCTCCGGACGGAGGATAACCAAAACCTGATCCGTGTCAAGTTTTAGAACACAAGCGACCGATACTTGTAGCGGTAAACACCCCGACCGGTCCGGAAGTTGTGCTCTGTCCGGCACCCGGATCAGGTCGCGGCGGCTGGTTCCTCTTCGACTTCGCCCAGCACCCGGTCGGGCAGGTTGCGGGCCGACCAGAACGAGGGGATGACCAGCAGGGCCGCGAAGAGCAGGGCCAGCTTGAGGGACTGGAGCTGGGCATCCTCGTAACCGGCGACGATCGCCTCGGTCTCCTGCGGGCTGATCCCGGCCCGCTCGGCTGACTGTTTCACCTGATCCGAGGAAACGAAACTGCCGCCGGAACTCAACTGCTTCTGAACCGCCGACTTGGTCTGGTCGGAAATGGCGCTGTGATTTTCGACGTTGCCGCTAAAGGCGGCGAGCAGGCCGGTGATCAGGATCGCGCCGAGAATCGCGGTGCCGAGCGAGGAGCCGAGTTGCTGGGCGGTGTACTGGAGGCCCCCGGCCTCGCTGCGGTCCTGATCCCCGACCGCCGACTGGGCGACGTTGCCGAGCTGGGAGACGATCAGCCCCATCCCGATCCCGAGCACGCCCATGGCGATCAGGAAGTCGGTGTTGTCAAGGGACGGTTCGATCGTCCCGACCAGCATCAGGGCCGAGACGAAGACCACGACCAGCCCGAGCCGGACCAGCTTCTTCGGTGCGAAGCGCGAAGCGAGGGCGGAACCGGCCAGGGCCGTAAAAAAGAGTCCGGCCGAGGTCGGCAGCATCCGGATCCCGGTGTCGAGCGCGTCGAAGCCCAGCACCACCTGCAGGTAGAGCGGGATGGTGAAGAAGATGCCCATCAGAATGAGGTTCTGGGCCAGCATCATCGAAAGTCCGGAACGGAGCGGGACGATCCGCAGCAACCCGAGATGAACCAGTGGATCCTCGCCACGCTCCTCGCGGCGCCTTTCCCAGCTGGCGAAGAGCCCGAGCAGGATCAGCCCGGCGATGATCACGAAGGGGGTCAGCGAGAACCCGAAGATCTCGACCGGTGAATTGGACGGTTTGAGCCAGCCCCAGTTGCTGGCCTGGAGCACGCCGAGCACGATCACCGCCAGACCAAGCGCTGAAAGGAGGCCGCCGATCAGATCGAGCTTCGGCCTCCTTCCTTCCATCGGCGGCTCCAGCATCCAGCGGGTGCCAAAGAAGATTCCCGCCGCCAGGATCACCTCGCCGATGAAGACGTAGCGCCAGGTGAAGTCGGTGGTCATCCAGCCGCCGAGGATCGGTCCGACCGCGATCCCGACCCCGGCCATTCCGCCGAGCACCCCATAGGCCACCGCCCGGTCCTTGCCTTCGAAGTTGCCAGCGACCAGGGCAACCATGGCCGGCAGCACCATCGCCGCCCCGATCCCCTCGAGGAGCGACCAGCCGAAGGCAAGCGAGGCGACGCTCCAGGAGGCCGCGGTGAGGGCGGAGCCGGCCGCGTAGATGACCAGGCCGATCTTGAAGATCCGCTTGCGGCCGTGGATGTCACCGAGCTTGCCGCCGATCAGCATCAGCCCGGCCATGACCAGCGCGTAGAAGGCGATGATCGCCTGGATCGTGGTCACCGTGGTGTCGAAATCCTCGACCAGCTGGGAGATCGAAACGTTCATCACCGCCTGGTCCAGGACCATCAGGAACTGGGCCGCGGCAAGCACCATCAGCAGACGCAGGTTCATCTGCCCTGATTATCGGCGATCAGGCGGCCGGCATCTCGACTTCGCCGGCCTGGGCGGCCTCGGCATGCTCGCGGCTGTCCTTGCTGGAGATCAGGGTCGCGGCGAGGATCGCGCCCAGGAGGGCGAAGCAGGCGCCGACCAGGAAGGCGGCCGAGAAGCCGTCGGTCAGGGCGACCGCCTGGGTCGATCCGTCGGCGAAGGAACTGGTGGTGGTCGAGTTGGCGATCGAGGCGAGGATGGCCAGGCCGAGCGCTCCGCCCACCTGCTGCGAGGTGTTGATCAGGCCGGAGGCCAGTCCGGCTTCCTCCCGCTTGGAACCTGACATCGCCGCGATGGTCACCGGCACGAAGGTCAGGCCGAGCCCGATGCCGGCCACCACCGAGGGCCCGAGCACATCCGAGGCATAGGAGCCATCCGGGCTGATCTGGGTGAACCAGCCGAGCGCGACCGCGACGAAGAGCAGGCCGGCGGTCATGACCGGCTTGAAGCCGACCCTGGTGACCAGTTGCCCGGCCATGCCGGCAGCGAGGATGATCGCGATCGCCAGCGGCAGGTAGGCGAGGCCGGCGTCGAGCGCCGACATGCCCAGCACCTGCTGGAGGTACAGCGTGATCAGGAAGAACATCGAGAAAAGCGACATGCCGGTCAGGATCCCGACGATGTTGGCGCCGCGGAGAGTCCGCATGCGGAAGATCGAGAAGGGAACCAGCGGCCGACGGGTGCGAAGTTCGATCACCACGAAGGCGGCGATCAGCGCCAGTGCGCCGGCGACCCGCAGTAGGGTGGCAGTGGAGGTCCAGCCGGACTTGTCCGCATCGACCAGTCCGTAGACCAGGAGGGCGAGGCCGGCGGTGATTGTCACCGCACCGGGGATGTCGAGGGTGCGCTCGGACTCATCTTCCTCACGGGACTCGAGCAGCCGCTGCGGAGCCTGCCAGACCACGAAGGCGGCGATCGGCACGTTGACGAAAAGCACCCATTCCCATCCGGCCCATTCGGTCAGCACGCCGCCGAGCAGCACCCCGGCCGCTCCGCCGGCGCCAGCCACCGCACCCCAGATACCGAGGGCGCGGTTGCGCTCCGAGCCTTCGGCGAAGGTGGTGGTCACGATCGAGAGCGCGGCGGGCGAGGCGATCGCGGCGCCGAGGCCCTGGACGGCCCGGGCGATGATCAGCCAGGCCTCCGACTGGGCCAGGCCACCGGCCAGCGACGCAACGCCGAAAAGCGACATGCCGATCATGAACATTCGCCGGCGACCGAGGAAGTCGGCGAGCCGGCCGCCGAGCAGCAGAAAACCGCCGAAGACGAGGGTGTAGCTGTTGACCACCCAGGAGAGGCTGTCCTGCGAGATGTCGAGCGCCTTGCCGATCGAGGGCAGGGCGACGTTGGTGATCGAGGCGTCGATGACGACGACGAACTGGGTGAGGGCCAGCAGCATCAGCGCCAGGTTCTTGGCATGAGGGCTGCTGAGGTCGGGTCCGGACAAGAGGTGCTCCTGAAATTTGCTGGTCGGCTTATAATCGGAAGCGGAATTCCTGTTCCGCTTTAATCAGGACTATACGGAATCCAGATTCCGTTTGTCAACCCGATGACCCCATCCGAGCAAAAAGAGCAAACCGAGCGAACCCTGAGGGCCGATGCCCGCCGCAATCGCGAGCGGGTCTTCGAGGCTGCCCGCGAGCTCTTCGCCCGCGACGGCGAAGGCGTGCAGATGGAGGAGATCGCAAGTCATGCCGGAGTCGGCATCGGCACCGTCTACCGTCACTTCCCGACCAAGGGAGCTCTGCTGACCGAGATGGTGCGGACCCGCTTCCAGAGGTTCACCGAGATCGCCCTCGCGGCGGAGCAGATCGAGGATCCCTGGGAAGCGGTGGCGACGCTCCTGACCGAATCGTCTGTCGCGGTCGAAGGGGATGCCGGGTTCCAGATGGCGATGATGGGGGTCGAAGACCTCGAATGGGAGGGGATCGAGCAGGAGAAGGCAGCGTTCGCCGCACCCGCCGAGCGGATCATCGAGCGGGCGGTGGAGGCCGGCGCGGTGCGTTCGGACATGAGCGTCGACGACATCCCGATGCTGATGTGCGGTATCACCTCGACCATGTACTTCGCCCCGGGCGGGGCCGAGTGGCGGCGCCACCTCGACCTGGTTCTGGCCGGCCTTCGTCCGGGCTGATTTTTGCCCGTCCTCCCCGGCCTCCGTCCGGAGCTGGATCCCGTCGCCGGGTAGGCTGGCGGAATGAAGATCCTTTACGGGGTGAACGGCGAGGGGATGGGTCACGCAACCCGCTCGGAGCTGGTCATCTCGGATCTGCTGCGCGATCACGAGGTGCGGGTCGTCGCCTCCGGGGCCGCCTTCAGATACCTGAGCGGAGTCTTCGAGGACCTTGAGGTCAGCGAGGTCTTCGGTCCTTCCTTCGCGATGGACCAGGGCCGGATCCAGCGCTGGGCTTCCTTCACCGGCACCCTCGCTTCCGCCCGCCGGCAGCTGCCCGCCAACGTAAGGGAATGGATCTCGACGATCGACAAGTGGAAGCCCGACGTCGCGGTCAGCGATTTCGAACCGCTGACCGGGAACTACGCCCGACTCTCCGGCACTCCCCTGGTCTGCGTCGACAACATCCACATGATCGACCGTTGCCGTCACGACCGGGAGATAACCGCCGGGGCGATCGATGACGTCCAGCTGGCCCGGGCGGTGACCAGGGCGATGGTCCCCCATGCCGGTGATTACGTGATCCCGACCTTCTTCTACCCCGAGGTGCGCAAGGGCAGGACCTCGCTGGTTCCCTCGATCCTTCGCACCGCGATCATCGAGGCCGAACCGGTCCGCGGCGAGCACCTGGTCGTCTATTCGGGCGGCGGCGACGAGCTGATCGACACCCTGCGGGAAGCTCCCCTGCCCGTCCACCTCTACGGGATGCGCGACGGGGACAAGGTGGGCACCAGCGACGGGGCGATCGAATACCGGCCCCGCTCGATCGACGGCTTCCTCGAAGATCTGGTCACCTCGCGCGGAGTGATTACCGGGGGCGGCTTCTCGCTGCTGTCGGAAGCCGTCTACCTCGGCAAACCGACCCTGGCGATGCCGCTCGCGGGCCAGTTCGAGCAGTTGATGAACGCCCGCTACCTGGAACGCGAGGGTTACGGCACCTGCGCCCTTTCGATCGACCCGGCAGAGCTCGGCCGCTTCCTCGACGGCCTGGATGATTTTCAGGGCAAGCTGGAGACCTACTCGCAGGACGGTAACGAGGAGGCACTCAAGGTGATCAGAACAACGGTCGAAGCTGCCGCCGGCAGGACCCGGCGTGACCGGACCAAGGCCCGACTTCAGGCCAGAAGGGTGCCCGGACTGTGAGCGGAAAATCCACCGGAACATCGGTCGGGGCCGGCGTCGCGGCGGCGGCCGGACTTGCAGCCGCCGCCGGAGTCGCCTTCTACGGGGCGCAGGTCCCGACCGCGCAGATCTATGGCCGTACGGTCTGCCGCGAGCCCGGTGCGGGGAAAAAGCTCTGCCTGACCTATGACGACGGGCCGAACCCGGCCTGGACGCCGAACCTGCTCGACCTGCTCGACGAACATGACGCCAGGGCGACCTTCTTTCTGATCGGCAAGTGGTCCGAACGGGAGCCGGCCCTGATCCGCGAGGTCGTGGCCCGTGGCCACGCGATCGGCAATCACACCTTCACCCACCCGACGATGCCGGCCAAGTCCGATCAGCGGATCCGCGAGGAACTCGACGCGTGTCGCGAGGCAGTCGAGGCGGCCGGAGTCACCTTCTCGACCGTAGCGGGGCGAATGCTGATGCGCCCTCCCTACGGCCGGCGCCGGCCCGGCACCCTGCGGGTCCTAAAGGAGAAGGGCTACATCGGAATCACCTGGTCGATCACCGGCTACGACTGGCGGCCCCACACCACCGCCGACGCGATCACCCGCCGCTGCCTCAAGGCCGGCGAAGGCGACATCATCCTGCTCCACGACGGGTACGACCAGCACCCCGCCTACGACCGCCACCGCTCGGTCGAGACGACAAAGAACCTGCTCGAGCACTATCGCCCACAGGGCTACGACTTCGTGACGGTCCCGGAGCTGGTCGAGGCGGCCGGCACCGAATCCCGGTACGCCGCCCCGGTGCGGGGCCCCGTCCCCTGGCAAGGCTCAGGCGGTCCCGGGCAGAGCCCCGCCGCCTGACGTATGTTCGACGACCTCAACATCACCCTCACCGTGCTGCTCTTCCTCTGGTGCTTCGGGCTCGGGGCGATCGAGATCGAGATCGAAGGCGGCTACGGCTGGGCCGAGAGGCTGCCGACCTGGTACCTGAAGCGGGGCAAGACGGGCATGGTCTACGGCTGGTTCATGGGTCACCGGCCGCTGACCGGCTACCACGTATATGCCTTCACGATCCCGCTGGTCATCCTCCACCTGCCGTTCGGCATGGGGGTCGACTGGTCGCTTCCGGCCGAGCTGGCAACAATCGCCAAGTACTTCCTGCTGGCGGTGATCTGGGACTACTGCTGGTTCGTGCTCAACCCGGCCTACACGGTGAAGCGCTTCAAACGGGGGAATGTCTGGTGGTTCGAGGTGCCGTGGATCTGGCGTTTCCCGCTCGACTACTACTTCGGTGTGCTGCTGTCGATCGGCCTGGTCGCGCTGGCCTCATGGGATGCCGGGTCGGGCGAAATACTGCGCGAACATCTCTGGCTGATCGCCGGACTCTTCGTCCTCACCGGCCTGACCGTGCTCTTCGCGCCGCTCTATCACCGCTGGTACCGGCACATGCGCCGGGCCGACGCCGACGACCGGGGCATCACGCCGAAATACGGGCCACCCGCCCCGGAAGAAGTCTGGTCCGGAGGCATCCCGGACCTGCCCCCGCTGGAGGGCGAGCCTTCAGCGGCCGACGAACCGACCGTGCCGGAACCCTGACCGGGTCCGGATTCCTGACCGGGCCCGGATGCGGGTCAGTTGACCAGCAGCCCGCCGTCGACCGGTAGCAGGGCGCCGGTCACGTACGAGGAGGCGTCGGAGGCGAGAAAGATCGCAGCCCGGACCAGCTCCTCGGCCTCGCCCTTGCGGCCGGCCGGGACCCGGAACATCATCTGCTCGAGATAGCCCTCCGGGTACTGGTCGGTCATCTCCGATTCGAAGAAGCCCGGGGCCAGCGCGTTCACGCGAATGTTCTTGCGGCCGGTCCACTGGGCGGCGAGGTCACGGGTAAGTCCGATGATCGCCGCCTTCGAGGAGCAATAGGCGGCCTGGGGCAGATGCGCAGTGGTCGAGCCGAGCACCGAGCCGATGTTGACGATGCTGCCTCCACCCCGCTGGCCCATCGCCCGTCCGGCGGACTGGGCCATGAAGTAGGAGCCGTTGAGGTTGATGTCAACCACCTTGCGGAACTCCTCCGGATCCTCACGGGTCGCCGGAGCGGCAGATGCCACGCCGGCGTTGTTGATCAGGATGTCGACCCCGCCGAGGTTGGCGACCGTCTCCTCGACGACCCGCTCGCAATCCTCGGGCTTAGAGACATCGGCGGTGATCGCGATCACCCGGTGGCCCATCTCCTCGATTGCCTTGCGGGTGCTCTCGAGCTTCTCGACCCGACGGGCACAGATCGCCACGTCGGCCCCGGCTTCCGCCAATCCTTTCGCGAAGGCCACCCCGAGCCCTGATGAGGCCCCGGTAACGATCGCGACCTTGCCGTCCAGAGAGAAGCTGTCAAGGATGCTCATGACCCGGAGCGTATCGCCGCTGATGACCAGCCGCGAGCGCCCTCTTTGTGCCGGTATGTGGCACAAAGAGGGCACTCGGCGAGTTGAGCGGCTAGAGCACGTCGTCGATCTGGCCCATGGCGAGGGTGATGCCTTCGGCCATACCCATTTCGAGCAGCTGTTCGAGCTCGTCGGCCGAGTTGAACTTCGAGACCGTGGTCATGGTCGTCTTGCCGTCGGCCTCGTCGAGGGTCATGGTCATAACCATGGTCGGCATGTCCTCGTTGAGGCTGCCGTCCTCTTTCGCAAACCCGTCCTTGAACCGGATTTTCCGGTTGGCTTCGATCGCCAGAAAGCGCCAGTAGCCGGCCTCCCTGCCACCTTCGGGACCAGTCATGTGGTACTCGGCCATGCCACCATCGCTGAAGTCGAAGCCGGTGAAGGTGGCCGGCCAGGTTGGCGGGCCCCACCACTTCTCCAGCTTGCGCGGGTTCTCCCAGACCTGCCAGACCTGCTCGACGGAGGCATCGAATTCGGCGACCACGGTCAGTTCGAGATTCTCGCGGTCGGGGGTGGTGCTGATGACGGTCAACTTGACTTCAGCGGTGGCGTTTGCGCTTCGGCGGCTTGCGGACGTTTACCGACCGGGTCGTGCTCTTGCTGCCGGCGTTGGTCGAGGTGGCCTTGAAGGTCAGCACCTTCAGACCGACCTTGTTCAGCTTGACCGAAATGCTGACCGACCTGGTGCCACCGGCCGGGATCACGCCGATCGACCTGGAGGTGTCGGCACCTCCGCCGGTGACCCTCACCTTCACGCCGGCCGCGATGGCATCGCCACCATTGGTCACCTTCACCGAGAAGGTCGGTCTGCCGCCCTTCCTGGTGCTCGAAGGCCCGGAAACTGTGACCTTGGTGATCTTCGCCGACGGCAAGGCCACGGTGAAGCTTCGCGTGGCCGGACTCGGGTCCATGTTCCCGGCTGCGTCCTGGGCCCGGAAGCTGACCGTGTGGGATCCGATGCCCAGCGAAGAGAAGGTCCTGGGGCTGGTGCAGTCCGCGAAGGCCGCGCTGTCCAGCTGGCATTGGATCTTGGCCGTGTCGCCGGCGGTTCCGTGGAAGGCGAAGGTGGCGGAGTTGACATTGATCGTGCCGGAGGGGCCGGAATCGATGACCGTGTCCGGCGGCGTGGTGTCTGGCGGAGGTGTTGTCGTCCCTACCGTCTGGGTGAGCGCCGACGAGGCCGAGGCCTGGAATAGCGTGTTACCCGAATAGCTGGCCACGACCGAATGGCTTCCGGCCGACGGATAGGTGATCGAACAGGTGAACTGGCCACCGGGCGTGAGCGCGGTGGCGCCGCAGCCGCTGATCGTCGAGCCGTTGTCGGTGAAGTCGACCGTGCCCGAGCTCGGTGGCGGGGAAACCGTGGCCGTGAAGGTGACCTGCTGGCCGGGGGTCGAAGGGTTGGCCGAGGAATTCACGATCGTGGTGGTTGCGGTGAGAACCGGGGCGCCACCGGCTTCGACCGCGCCGATGTCACAAGAGCCGTCCGAGCCCGGGCGGGGAAAGCCGCGCTGGTCGGTGGAAAAAGTGCAGGAAGCGAGCGGTACCCCGCCGATCGCCGGGCTGCCAGCCTGCGGCAGGAGGGTCTCGGTCGGACCGCCGTTGTCGCCGAAAAGTGCGAGGTCGGGATTGGCCGCAACTCCGCGGCAGTCGCTGCCACCCGGGAACTGGAGGTTGTTGCCGAGGTCCCCGAAGTCGTTGTAGAAACCGTCGTTGCCGTACCTGGCATCGCAGTTCTCGTCTCCGGCCGCCGGATTGCCGTTGTTGGCCACCAGTGTGTTCTTCTCGTAGATCGTCGATCCGCTGGTGCTGTAGCGGCCGCCGGCGCTCAATCCGGCCCCGAGTCCGCGGGTTCCCGGTCCGGCCGTGCCATCTTTCCCGCCACCACCAGCGCCTGCCGCACCAACCCCGTTGCCGACGACTGTGACGAAAGTCAGCTGGAGTGCGCCGTTGCCCTTGACTGCGAAGGCACCACCTCCGTCGCCCCCTTTTCCACCCAGACCACCGTAGCCACCATCGCCGAGAATTCCGTCGCCACCGAGGCCACCGTCGCCGGTGCGGTTTCCGAAAATTGTGACGTTGATCAGGGTTGCGTTGCCCTGCTGGCTGGCGACCACCAACCCCCCGCCCCGGCCGCCGCCGCCGCCGGTTCCGGCAGCACCGGATGAGCTGAAAGTGCCGCTGTCTCTCTTGCCGCCGTAACCGGAAGGTCCGCCATTGCCACCGGCCCCGGTCGTGTTGCTGCTGATCGTCGAGTTGGTCATGGTCAGCGAGCCGAGGTTGTAAATGCCGCCGCCGCCCAGATCGAAGTCCCAGTCGTAGCCAGGGCCCTGGTCTTTGCGGTATTGCCTGCCGCCGTTGCCGCCATCACCACCCCAGCCCCCGTTGCCGGCGCCGCTGGTACCTACGAGTTCGCCGGCGCCCTGGCCGCCCTGCCCGCCGTTGCCGCCACGGCCGGTGTCATTGCCGCTGATCGTGGAGTTGGAGATCGAGACGGATCCGAAGTTGGAATTGAAAATCCCTCCGCCACTGCCACCGTAGGCGCCTTTGCCGCCGTCGCCGCCCTGGGCCACATGACCAATGCCTTGCCCGCCCATCGCGCCGGGACCTCCGTCCCCCCCGTTGCCGGTCAGGTTGTCGCGGACCTCCGAGTCGGTGATCGTCAGGCTGGCGTAGTCGGCGTTGTAGATGGCCCCTCCGCCGCCGCCCGGCCCGCCGGCCCCGCCATCGCCTTCCGGTGCCGGAGGGGCACCCTGACTGCCGTTGCCGGTCCGGTTGTCATGGATCACCGAATGGTCGATGGACAGGGAGCCCTGGTTGAGGATCGCGCCGCCGTTGTCGACCGGCACATAGGTGTAGATGCTGCTCGAGACCGGGGCATCGGTGGTCCGGCCTCCGGTCACGGTGAGCCCGGAAAGAGTCAACGAGCCGCCCGACTTGACCTCGAAGATCCGGCTGACGATGCCCCCGGTTCCGTCGATCACTGTGGTCAGCGGGTTGTTGATGTTGTCGCCATTGATCTGGACGTTGGCCCCGGACGGAACAACGATCTGCCCGTCAAATGGCGTGTAGGTGTTCGCCGCGAGGTTTATCGGCGTGGGTCCGCCGCTGACCACCGCACCGCAGGGAGTGCCGCTGTCATTGGCACCGATTGCGGCAATCGCGGCACGCAGCGTACAGGCACCGGTTTCACCGGTCGAGGTCACGGTCATCGCCGAAGCAGATGTGGCTCCGACCCCGAGAACGGCAAGGGCAAGAGCGACGGGCAAGACAAGGCGAAACGAAAACCTGCTCACTGATGGCACCTATTCCCCGAGATGGACCCTGCGGAAACCTAGGTCCGACTCTCTTAGGTTCGGCGGGTTATGTCAAGGGCGCAGCCAGGGAGGGGCGAGGCGCTGCTCAAGGAGGGCGATGCGCGGTTCAGGCGAGCGATCCGGCCGCCTGGATGAAAAGCTCTCTGGCCGCTTCGAGGCGCTCCGGTCCGTAACCCTCGAGGCGTTCGATCGCCAGGCCCTGGACTCCCGCCATCAGGAAGGTTCCAAGCGGGGCGACTTCGCCGGAGGCAACCCCGGCCTCGAGCAGGTGGGCCGTGATCACTTCGCGCCAGCGGTCCTTCACCTTGTGGAGGGCCAGGCGCACATCGTCGTCGACCACGATGACCGCGCTGAGGTCGAAGTAGAGCCTGGCCATGCGGGGATCCTCATCCATCACCTGCCAGACCCCGGTGATCAGGCCTCGGGCGATCGCATCAACCGTGTCCAGATCCTGGAGCTCGGCAAGAACGTGATCGGTGATCCGCTCGCCAATCACATCGGCGACCGCCGCGACAAGGCCCTGTTTGGAGCCGAAGTAATACGAGATCAGAGACTTGTTTTCCCCGGACCGGAATGCCACCTTGGCGTAGGTGAGTCCGGCGTAACCTTCCTCGAGCAGGGTCTCGACCGCCGCGTCGAGCACCCGCTCGCGGGCCCCGGACGAGGGTCGTCCGGGACCGCGCGGCGGCTCCTCCTCTGCGGCTTTCAGGCCGGCCGGCACCGCGCTCAGGCCGGGTCGGCGGCGAGCATCGCCGGGTCGAGGCCCATCGCCGCCAGCTTCTTCGAAAGCGCCTTCATCGCGTAGGCGAAGACCTCGGTCGAGTGGTAGAACGGCGTCTCGAAGCTGTAGGGATCGTCAACCCAGGAAGGGGCGAAGACCAGCGGCGTGATCGGCAGGCATTCCTTCAGGGTGTCCTGGACCACGATCGCGTTGGCCTGATCGGCCTTGATCGCGTCGGCGAGGAACTTGACCCCGAAGCCGACGTGGCGCGATTCGTCCCGGTTTACCGCCGTGAACCCGGAGACGAATCCGGGCAGCCAGCCGCGTTCCTTCAGCGACTTGATGATGAAGCGGGCGCCGGTCAGGGCGAGGGTTCCCTCGATCACAATCATGTAGACGGTGACCCCGCGGACCAGGGCCGGAAAGTCGGTCGGGTCCAGCCGCAGTCGCTCGGCGCAGTCGTGGAGTATCCCGTCGAAGAGGGTCTCCCAGTCCTTGTTCACGTTCGGTCGCTGGGTTTCAAGCATGGCGCCGATGTCGGCCGCTTTCATCCCCAGCACCTCGCGGTAGAAACGGTCGAAGAAGACCATGTGCTTCGCCTCGTCGGAGATCTGGGTCGTGAGGAAGGCCTTGGCCTCATGGGTCGGCGCGGCGATCGCAAAGGGAAGCAGCTCGACTGTCACCCGCTCTTCCCCCAGGAAAAACTGGGAGAAGCCGAAGAGCATGAACTTCCGCTCCTCATCGGTCATGAAGTCGGGGTCGTTCCACTGCCGGGCATCCTCGGCAAAGTCGAAATCCTCAGTCGACCAGTGCTGACGCTGCCAGCGCATGAACAGCTTCTCGTAGGACGGCGCCGCCTCGATGATCCGGTCGAGACCGGACATCACCTTGTCGATGTCACCATCAAGTAGGACCTGAAGCGCCTCGTCCTCGGTCCTGAACTCGACTTCCCCGTTGCCGTTTCCGTTGGCTGAACTGCCGTTTTCGCTCATCTCTCTCCTCGGTTCAAAGTGGCCTCGCAAGAATAATAAACGAACGACCAATAAATAATCAAGTTGAAATCCGGAACTGTGGTTAAGTGAGGTGGAAACCAACCCTTGGAGGGATGATGATCGAGCAGCTGAACGACATGCCGGACGGAACAATCGGATTCCGAGCGACCGGGAAGGTCACCGCCGACGACTACCGCGAGGTGCTCGAGCCGACCGTCAGAAGTGCGATCGGAAGCGGGGAAATCAGGATGCTCTACATGCTCGAAGGAGATTTCGAGATTACGCCCGCCGCCTCACTTCAAGATGCCCGGACCGGGCTCACGGCCTACACCCACCACGCGGCCTGGAAGAAGACCGCGATCGTCACCGACGCCGGGTGGCTGGTGAAGTCGCTTCACGCCTTTGCCTGGATGGTTCCGGGGGCGATCGAGGTTTTTCCAATCGCCGACTTCGACCGCGCGAAAGATTGGCTCACCGCCGACGCCGGCAGCTGAGCGCCGGGGCGGCCAGCCAGGGTGTGGCGGGGGTCGCCAACTAGATATTTAGTCAACACTCAAAATCTTTTCCGAGGGACTAGTATCTCGGGAGTTGAGCGAACTCGCGGAAAAGAACAGGGTGAAAGCAGACAAGCGGGACGTCGCTGCCGACGGCTCGATCGGCATGCCAACCGCCTCGGACCTCGAGCTGCTGCGGTCGAAAGGGCGGTTCAGGTATTTCCTCGCCCTCTTCGGTGCCGCCTTCGTCGCCGCGGTGGCCTATGTGGACCCGGGCAACTTCGCGACCAATGTCGCGGCCGGCGCCGAGTACGGCTACATGCTGCTCTGGACTGTGCTCGCCGCCAACCTGATGGCGATGTTGATCCAGTTTCTCTCAGCCAAGATGGGCATCGCCACCGGCAAGAACCTGCCCCAGCTCTGCCGCGAGCACTTCCCCAGGCGGGTTACCTGGGGCCTGTGGGTCCAGGCGGAGATCATCGCCATGGCCACCGACCTGGCCGAGATTGTCGGCGCCGCGATCGCTCTGAACCTGCTCTTCGGCACCCCCCTCTTCGTCGGCGGCTTGATCGGCAGCGCAATCGCCTTCGTTCTCCTCGCCCTTCGCAACCGTGGATACCGACGTTTCGAGACCGCGATCATCGGCCTGCTCGGGATCATCCTGGCCGGCTTTCTCTATGAGGCCTTCAAGATCGGCCCGGATGCCTCCGGGGTAATGGGCGGATTCGTTCCACAGCTACAGGGCACCGACAGCCTGCTGCTCGCGGTCGGGATCATCGGGGCCACGGTCATGCCCCATGTGATCTACCTGCATTCGGCCCTGACCCAGGACCGCATCCAGCCGCGGGATGACAAGGAGCGACACTCCCTGATCGACTTCCAGAAGATCGACGTCGGACTGGCGATGGGCATTGCCGGCTTCATCAACATGTCGATGCTGGCGATCGCCGCGGCGGTGCTCGGCGGCACCGGCATCGACTCGATCGAGGGGGCTTTCGATGGCCTCAAGGATCTGGTCAGCCCGGCCGCCGGACTGGCCTTCGGACTCGCCCTGCTCGCCTCGGGCATCGCCGCCTCCAGCGTCGGCACCTTTGCCGGACAGGTGGTGATGCAGGGCTTCATCAACCGCATGATTCCGCTCTTTCTGCGCCGGGCGATCACCATGGCCCCGGCCCTGATCATCCTCGCGATCGGCCTCGACCCGACCCGTTCGCTGGTAATCAGCCAGGTGGTTCTCTCCTTCGGCATCCCCTTCGCACTGGTGCCGCTGATCATGCTCACCGCCCGTCAGGATGTGATGGGCAAGGGTTTCGAAAACCACCGGGTCACGACAGTGCTCGCCTCGATTTTCGCGGCGATCATCATCGCCCTGAACCTCTTCCTGCTCTTCCAGACCTTCACTGGCGCCTGAGCCGTGGCTTCCGGGCGAGCCCCGGAGGCCGGGTCACTCCCTTTGTTAGTGTGGCCCGCTTGACCGACCAGTCTGAAAACCCAGTCATTTCATCCACTTCAGACTCCGAAAACAAGCTTGAACATCCGAAAGATTCGGACCGTTCCCGCTGGATCGCGCTTTACGTTCTATGCGCCGGAGTCCTGATGATCGTGCTCGACGCCACCGTCGTGAACGTCGCCCTGCCGGCGATCCAGAACGATCTCGGCTTCACCCAGTCGAGTCTGGCCTGGGTGGTGAATGCCTACCTGATCGCCTTCGGCGGCCTGCTGCTGCTCTCCGGCCGGCTCGGGGACCTGATCTCCCGGCGCGACGTTTTCCTGGTCGGCCTGACGGTGTTCACAGCCTCTTCCCTGCTCTGCGGCTTCGCCCAGAGCGACGTGATGCTGGTCGCTTTCCGCTTCTTTGCGGGGGTCGGCGGCGCCCTGACCGCGGCGGTGGTGCTGGGCATGATCGTGACCATGTTTCCCGAGCCGAGCGAGCAGGCGAAGGCGATCGGCGTCTACGCATTCGTGGCCTCGGCCGGCGGTTCGGTCGGCCTGCTCGCCGGCGGGGTACTGACCCAATTGCTCTCCTGGCACTGGATCTTCTTCATCAACATCCCGATCGGCATCGCCACCGGCTACTACTCGCTCAAGCTGCTCGAACGCGACAAGGGCCTCGGCCTCTCCCACGGAGCGGACATCCTCGGCGCGGTCCTGATCACCTCTTCGCTGATGCTTGGCGTGTTCACGATCGTTGAGCCGGCGGCCAAGGACGGCTGGGGTGACCCGACCACCCTTGTCTGTTCGATCGGGTCCTTCCTCCTGCTGGTCGCTTTCCTGGTGAGGGAGTCCACAATTGCCAACCCGCTGGTTCCGCTGCGGATCTTCAAGTCCCGCAACGTCTCCGGAGCCAATGCGGTTCAGGCCCTGACCGTGGCCGGGATGTTCGGACTCTTCTTCCTCGGTGTGCTCTACCTGCAGGAAGTGCTCGGCTACGACGCACTACAGACCGGCTTCGCCTTCCTCCCCACCACCCTGGTCATGGGAACCCTTTCGGTCAAATTCTCGGAGCCGTTGATCATGCGCTTCGGCGCCCGCAACTGTCTGATCGTCGGGCTGGTCCTGATCGCAATCGGCCTTGCCCTCTTCGCAAGAGTGCCGGTCGACGGCAACTACTGGACCGATGTGCTGCCGTCCACCCTGCTGCTCGGCTCCGGGGTCGGCGTCTGTTTCCCGTCGCTTATGACCCTGGCCATGTCGGGGGCGACCAAGACCGATGCCGGGCTGGCCTCCGGCCTGGTCAACACCACCGCCCAGGTCGGCGCCGCAATCGGCCTCGCAGTGCTGGCCACGATCGCCGCCAACAAGACCGACGCCCTGACCGCCGCAGGCAAGCCACATGCCGAGGCACTGGTCGGCGGCTACGAGATCGCCTTCTGGGTGGCGGCCGGACTGGTGGTCGTTGCCCTGATCGTCGCCTTCATCGTGCTCGAGCCGGCCCGCGCCCCGGAGGGGCAAGAAGGCGAACCCACAGGCCCCGACGGAATGACCGAAGCGGAACTCGAAGCCGAGGCCGGCACCACCCTCTAGGCAGCACCGGCCCGGCCGAAGCCGCCGAAGTTGAACCGTTTCGAGCTAGAGAACGACGTGCCCGCGCTTGCGGCTTGAGAGGAAGATCCGCTCGAAGGCCAGCTTGGCCCAGTGAGCCTGGGGCCCGGCGATGATGTGGGCGTCCGGGTCCTTCGTCTTGTCGAGAACATGCTCGGCCTTGAAGATGATCCCGTTGTTGCCGGCATCCAGCACGCAGATCGCGGCCAGTTCGTCCATCGGCATTTCCCAGCGGGCCCTGCCCTCAAGGTCGGCGACGATGTTCTCGGCCGCCACCTTGGCCATGGTCTCGCTCATCTGGCCGGTCTTGGGCACGCCAGCCGGGACCTGGGTCTTCTCGGGCGGCGCCACGGCGATCGAAACTCCCGCCGAGAAGACTTCGGGGAGATTCGTGCTGCGGAAGAAGCTGTCAACCGGGATGAAGCCCGCATCATTGGCCAGAC
>JACJWY010000018.1 GCA_020636955.1 Thermoleophilales bacterium
CCCGCGACCAGGGGACGAGCCCCAGCGGCCTGCCTGATCCGGCCGGACCGGACCCGCTCGGGAATCTTTCCGAGGAGCCGGTCCCGGAGTCCTCGCCCTCCGGGAACGAGGCGGCGGCCCGGATGCTTGCCTCGAAGCTGGCGATGGGTGGGACCAGCCGTGACACGATCGTCATGCAGGTGGCAGCCCGGCACGAAATCGATGATCCCGGGGCGCTCGTGGACGACGTTCTTGCCCGCCTTGCCTGAACGAACGTGTGTTCGGTTCCCTAATATTGGAGTGAGTGACCCGTTCTGAACGAATCCTGATCACCGGCGCCCGCGAGCACAATCTCAAGGGCATCGACCTCGACCTTCCTCGCGACGCGCTGATCGTGGTCACCGGTCTTTCCGGTTCGGGCAAGTCCAGCCTTGCATTCGACACGATCTACGCCGAAGGCCAGCGGCGCTACGTCGAGTCACTTTCGGCCTATGCCCGGCAGTTTCTGGGGCTGATGGAAAAGCCCGATGTGGATTCGATCGAAGGGCTTTCACCGGCGATTTCAATCGACCAGAAGACGACCTCCCGCAATCCCCGCTCCACGGTCGGCACGGTCACCGAGATCTACGACTATCTGCGGCTGCTCTGGGCAAGGATCGGGCATCCACATTGCCCGAATTGTGGCAAGCCGATCACCGGGCAGACCCAGGAGCAGATAACCGACCAGTTGATGACCATGGAGGAGGGGACCCGTTTCATGGTCCTTGCGCCGGTGGTGCGTGGCCGAAAGGGTGAATACGGCAAGCTCTTCGATCAGTTCCGGACCGACGGTTACTCGCGGGTCGAAGTCGACGGCGAGATGCGAATGCTGGAAGAGGAGATCATCCTCGACAAGAAGTACAAGCACGACATCTCGCTGGTGGTCGACCGGCTGGTCATGAAAAGCGACCTCCGCCGGCGCCTTTCCGAGTCGGTTGAAGCGGCAGCTTCCCTGGCCGAGGGACTGGTCGAGGTCGAAATGATCGACGGAGAGCGCCAGACTTTCTCGGAGAACTTTGCCTGTCTCGAATGTGGCACATCGATGCCGGAGCTCGAACCGCGGATCTTTTCCTTCAACGCTCCGCACGGAGCCTGCCCGACCTGTACAGGGCTCGGCTTCAAGAAGGTGATCGACCCCGAACTCGTGGTCCCCGACCCGACCCTGTCGGTGGCCGAAGGCGCGCTTCAACCGTGGCGCTCGGGCTACTCCGGCTACTGGCGCCGCCTAAACAAGTCGGTGGCCGAAACCTACGAAATCGACATCGACACGCCCTGGCAGGAACTCACCCAGAAGGAACGAGACGTGTTCCTCTACGGAACCGGCAGCGAACGTCACACAATCCGCACCAGAAGCAGGGCCGGGCGCCAGCGCAGCTATCAGGTCAAGTTCGAGGGTCTGGTCAACAATCTCGAACGGCGCTATCAGGAGTCCGATTCGGAAGCGGTGCGCGAAAAGATCGAGGGGTACATGGCCGAGCAGCCCTGCCCCAGCTGTCACGGCGCACGGCTTCGGCCGGAAAGCCTCGCAGTCACAGTCGGGGGTCTTTCGATTCGCGATTTCACCGACATGTCCGCCACCGCTGCCCGAGAGTGGATCGGAAAACTTGATCTGACCAGGACCGAACGGGCAATCGCCAGGTTGATCGTCAGGGAAGTAGAAGAGCGACTTTCGTTTCTGGTCAACGTCGGGATCGGCTACCTGTCGCTCGCCCGCTCGGCCCGCACCCTTTCCGGCGGCGAGGCGCAGCGGATCCGGCTGGCCACCCAGATCGGCTCCAGTCTGGTCGGGGTCATGTACGTGCTCGACGAACCTTCGATCGGCCTGCATCAGCGGGACAACGAGAAGCTGATCGCCACCCTGGAAAGGCTGCGCGACCTCGGCAACACGGTGATCGTCGTCGAACACGACGAAGGGACGATGCGGGCGGCCGACTATCTGGTCGACCTTGGCCCGGGCGCGGGCGAACACGGGGGAGATGTGGTTGCCGCCGGAACCCCGGTCGAGGTGTCGGCGAATCCGGATTCACTGACCGGCGCCTACCTGGTCGGTTCGGAACGAATCGAAGTTCCCGGGACCAGGCGTGACTGGAAGGAGTCCCTGACCGTGCGCGGCGCCCGGCAACACAACCTGACCGGGGTCGACGTCGAGTTCCCCCTCGGGGTCCTGACCTGCGTAACCGGGGTCTCGGGGTCAGGAAAGTCGACCCTGGTCAACGAGACGCTTTACCCGGCGGTGGCCAACCGTCTCCACAAGGCGAAGCTGCGGCCCGGACCACATGACGGCATCGACGGAATGGAGAAGATCGACAAGATCATCAACATCGACCAGTCACCGATCGGTCGTACTCCGCGATCGAACCCGGCCACCTACACGGGAGTTTTCGACCAGATCCGCCAGCTCTTCGCGGCGACCCAGGAATCACGGGCCCGCGGTTACAAACCCGGCCGTTTCAGCTTCAACGTCAAGGGTGGCCGTTGCGAGGTCTGCAAGGGCGACGGCCAGATCAAGATCGAAATGCATTTTCTGCCCGATGTATACGTGCCCTGCGAGCAATGCCACGGTCACCGCTATAACCGTGAGACTTTGGAAGTCCGTTTCAAGGGCAAGTCGATCGCCGACGTGCTCGAGATGTCGATCGAGGAGGCGTACCCGTTTTTCGAATCGATTCCGAAAGTCGCCCGGAGGCTGAAAACCCTGAACGACGTCGGCCTCGGATACGTCAGGCTGGGCCAGCCTGCCACCACCCTCTCGGGCGGTGAAGCGCAACGGATCAAGCTGGCGGCCGAACTTTCGAAGGTAGCGACCGGCAATACGCTCTACATCCTCGACGAGCCGACCACCGGCCTTCATTTCGGCGACGTCAGGCGACTTCTGGAGGTGCTTGACCGGCTGGTCGAAGCCGGTAACACCGTGGTCGTGATCGAGCACGACCTCGACGTGATCAAGTCCGCAGACTGGCTTGTCGATCTCGGGCCGGAGGGCGGCGACGGCGGCGGTCACATCGTCGCCACCGGCACACCCGAAGAAGTGGCGCAAGTGGAGGGTTCCTACACGGGAGACTTCCTTCGCGGTGTGCTGGAGCCGCTAGCGTTGGCCGCATGAGAGCAGCCCAGGTAACCGCTTACGGTCAGGCGCCGGAACTTGTCGAAGTAGACCCGCCGGGAGAACCCGGGCCTTTCAGCGAGTCGATGGCAGGGCCGGCCGAGACGGTCGAAGTGCTGATCGCAGGAATCAATCCGGTTGATCTCGCCATCGCCTCCGGCAAGTTCGATGCGGGTGCGCCGCCGCTTCCCTACGGACCGGGGATGGAAGGCATCGGAAGGATGGCCGACGGCGAGATCGTCTGGTTCGAAGGTGCCCACTTCCCATGGGGTTCGATGGCGGAGCGGGCCGTGATCTCGGAGGGCAGCGGAATAACCCTGCCCTCCGGAATTGAACCCGAGCGGGCGATCGGCTTCGGTACGGCCGGCATGGCTGCATGGCTTTCGGTCGACTGGCGCGGCCAGCTCAAGGACGAGGAGACCGTTCTGATCCTCGGGGCCAGCGGATCGGTCGGTCAGGTCGCTCTCCAGGCGGCCCGGATGATGAATGCGGGCCGGGTCGTCGGCATGGCCCGGAGCGAGGCCGGTCGCGAGAAAGTACTGGCGCTGGGTGCCGACGCCGCCATCTCTTCAGATGGCGAAGTCGGCGAACTGAAAGACCGGATCCACGAAGCGACCGAGGGCGGCCCGGACCTGGTCATCGACGGGCTCTGGGGGCTTCCGGCTGCTGCCGCGCTCCAGACCATGAAGCCGCAGGGGCGGCTGGTCCAGGTCGGCAACTCGGCCGGCATCGAGGCCCCGATCGTCGCGGGACCGCTGCGCGGAGGTTCGGTTTCGGTTCTCGGCTTCCGTAATTTCTGGGCACCCCGGGAGGTCAGGGTGGCCACCTTCGAGCGAATGTGCTCGATGGCGACGAGTGGTGACCTGGAACTCGAGGTCGAAGTGCTGCCGCTCGAGAGCGTGGCCGAGGCCTGGGACCGTCAATCCCGGAGCCCCGGTCACAAACTCGCGCTCAGGCCTTGACTTCTGAGGTGTCCCTGGCGCCGAGGATGTCCTTGACCAGCAGCGAGGCACCGATCACGCCTCCCTCGTCGCCCAGGGCCGCCACCTTCACGTCCGGCGGGTTTTCCTTGTTCAGCAGGTACTGGTCCATGCCGGCGATGATTTCCGGGACCAGGGTGTCGGCGAAGCGGACACCCAGTCCGCCCCCGATCACGACGGCTTCGGGATCGAGCAGGTTTATGGCCGAGGCGATTCCGGCCGACAGGGCGCCGACAGCCCGGTTGAGCAGGTCTTCGGCCAGCTCGTCACCGTCGTCGAGGGCCCGCTGCCAGATCGCCGAGGTGAGATGGGTTTTCTCGTGCTTCTTCATCAGCTTGAAGAGCTTTGTCTTGCGTCCCTTCTTCACCTCCCGCCGGGCCTTTTCTTCCATCGCCTTGCGTCCGGCATAGGCCTCGACCGTCCCGTTCAGACCGTTCAGGCCTTTCGCACCGCCCCGGCGGACCAGCGTGTGCCCGATCTCGCCGGCCCGGCCGCGTCCAAGCCACGGTTGGTTGTTGATGATGATCCCGCCACCCACGCCGGTGCCCCAGAAAACGCCGAGCAGGCTTGAGTAGCCGACACCAGCCCCGAGTTCGAACTCGCCGCGGGTGCCCACCTGAACGTCGTTGCCGACCCTGACCTCGGTGCCGAGCTCTTCGCGAAGTGCCATTCCGAGCTGGAAGGTCCGGTCCCAGTCCGGCAGGTTTCCGGCCCCGCTGACCGCACCGGTCTCGGCATTCACCGATCCGGGTGATCCGACTCCGACGGCCAGCAATCGATGGGCTTCGGTGCCCGCGTCGATTGCCGCTTCCTGCAGGGTCGTCGCCATCGCCCGGACTACATCTGCCGGCCCGCCACGGTCCGGTGTCGGACGCCGGCGATAGGCGATCACCTTGTGATCGCAATCGAGTACGGCGGCGGCAATCTTGGTCCCTCCAAGGTCGATGCCGCCGATCAGGGCGGACGGTCGCCGGGTCGAGCGGCCGGGCGTACCCCCGGGCGGGGTGATCGGGGGGAGATCAACCCTGGCCTGCTCCTGCTTTTCCTCTTCGGCCCGGGTCTCGGCTGCGGCTGCGGCGATGCTTGCGGCCGGCGAGCCTTCCGGCGGATCGGCCGGCCTTTGCGGAGTGGCCGGTGATGCGCCCGCCGGGGACGGGTCTTCCTCTTCGGAGGCTTCGGCCTGGACTTCTTCCGGGTTCCGGAGCGCCTTGCGGGCTTCTCTGGCTGCTTTCCGGTCGGCCTTGCGCTTCTCCCGATCCGCCTTGCGCTGGAGCCTCGAAGCTTCCTTCCGCTCCTTCATGAAGTCCTTTCGATCCTCGTTCGGTTCGGTATCGGGGTGCTGCTGGCTGTCCACCAGCCGCTCGGCCGCGGTCTGGGGCTCCGGAGAGTGAACAGCTGTGCGGCCGGGGGGAGGAGGGGGCGGAGCAGGCTCGGACTCCGGCGCTTCCGGGTCCCCGGCGTCCTGTTCCGGCGCTTCTTCCACCGGTGCTTCGACCGCCTCGGCGTCGGATTCCGAGGTCCGGGATTCGGCCGTCTCCTCCTCCGGCTGGTCGAACTTACGCCTGAGCATCAGAGAACACCTTCATCGCCGTCATGGCCGCACCCTATCCACCTCTGCCAAGGTATTGGTATGAGCGATCAGCGGGGACTCGGAATCTGGTGGCAGAAGCGTCGCTACTACGAACGCTTCCACCGTCCTTTCAGCCGCCTCCGCCTTGACCTTGAAATGGCCCGGCGAGGGTCGTATGTCAGGCATCCGATCGAAGGCGACGTGCTGGGCGCACTCCGTTCCGGTCAGCTCTCGATCGGTCAGGGATGCCATTTCGAACCCGGTTGCTGGCTGACCATGTCGGATCATGCCCGGGTAACCCTCGGCGACGACGTCTGGTTGAATCGCAACGTAATGCTCGCCGCCGAAAGCGAGATTACGGTCGGTGATCACGTCATGTTCGCCAATGGCTGCTTCATCGGTGACGCCAGCCACCGGTTCAATGATCCGACCATTCCGATTACCTGGCAGGGTTTCACCAGTAAGGGTCCGGTCCGGATCGGTTCCAACGTCTGGCTGGGAGTGAATTGCGTTGTCACCTCGGGCGTGACCATCGGGGACCACTGTGTCGTGGGTGCCAACTCGGTCGTAACCGACGATCTGCCGGACGGCACGATCGCCGCCGGAGCGCCCGCCAGGGTCATCCGTCAGGTTGAGTTCCTTCAGGAGAGCGGCTCCCAGTCCCAGGACTGATTCGACTCCAGATATGAGGCGTTATCCAGGTCCTCCCGGTTGAGGCGCTGCCTGAGCGGCTCAAGCTCGGAAGGATCGACACTGTAGACATGCTCCGGGGCCGGGAAGGCGCCGCTTTTGACCTCGTCCACATAGGCCTCGACCCCGCGCAGCATTTCCGAGCGCACATCCGAGTAACGCTTGACGAACTTGGCCACGTGGCCATGGTTTATGCCGACCAGATCATGCAGGACAAGCACCTGCCCGGCGGTCACGTTCCCGGCGCCGATACCGATGGTCGGTGCCTTCAGACGGTTCACGATCATTTCGGAGACAGCCTCGGGAACCGCCTCGATCACGATCGAGAAGCAGCCGGCCTGATCGAGCGCGACCGCATCCTCGGCCACCCTGATCGCCTGCTGCGCGGTCCTTCCCTGGGCCTTCATTCCGCCGAGGGCGGTTGCGGTCTGGGGGGTAAGGCCGACATGACCCATTACCGGAATGCCCGCGTCGATGATCGCCCGGGCCCGTTCGACCGAGGTGCCGCCGCCCTCGAGCTTCACCGCATCGCAGCCGGCCTCCTTGACGAGCCGCTGGGCGCTGGCGATCGCCAGTTCGTTCGAGCCTTCGTAGGAGCCGAAGGGCAGGTCGCCGACCAGGAAAGGAGTCTTCAGGCCGCGCCGGACCGCCTTGGCGAGCATAGTCATCTCGTCCATGCCGACCGGCACCGTGGAGTCATATCCGAGCACGCAGTTCGCGGCCGAGTCTCCGACCAGGACGATGTCCGCACCGGCTTCCTCGATCACCTGGGCCGAGGGGAAGTCGTAGGCGGTGATCATCACGATCGGCTCGCCGGCCTCATGCATTTCCGCGAGTCGGGTCAGGGTTACGGGGCGGCGCTCCTCGCCGTCTTTGCGGATTCCGGAGCTCATGGCTTTCTCCTTTTGTTTCTTTGGGGTTCGATCAGGATGTTGTCGATCAGGCGGGTGCCGTCAACCCTGGCGGCGACCGCGACGAGGATCGGGTCGGACCCTTCCCCGTCGGCCGGGTCGAGGGTGCCCGGATAACGGGCTTCGAAGTATTCGGGGCTGATGCCGGCGGATTCGAGGTGCTGCCTGCCCGCCTCGAGCGCCGCGTCCAGTCCGGACTCATCGAAGACCGATTCGGTCTCCAGCAGGGAAGCCCAGATCGCGGTCGCCCGTTCGCGGGCCTCGGGTGACAGGTAAGCGTTGCGGGAGCTCATTGCCAATCCGTCCCTTTCCCGGACGGTGGGAAGGACGACGATTCTGGTGCGAAATTCGAGGTCCTCGGCCATGCGGCGGATGACCGTCGCCTGCTGGGCATCCTTCTGGCCGAAGTAGGCGACATCGGGGTCGACCGCGTTCAGGAGTTTGGCCACGATTGTGGTGACCCCGGCAAAATGGCCCGGCCCCCGGCTCGTTTCGCTTCCGCAGAGAACCTCGGTCAGGCCTTCCACCTCGACCCTGGTCGCGTAACCGGAGGGGTAGATCCCGTCGGGGAGCGGGGCATAGATGTAGTCCACTCCCGAGCTCTCGGCGATTGCCAGATCCCGTTCTTCGTCCCGGGGGTAGGTGCTGAGATCTTCGCCTGGCCGGAACTGGGTCGGATTTACGAAGAGGCTCATGACCACGACATCGTTTTCGGCCCTCGCGGTCTTCAGCAGCGAATTGTGACCCTCGTGGAGATAGCCCATGGTCGGCACCAGGCCAACCGTTCCGGCGCGGCCCCGAAGATCTTCACGCAGGGCATGCATTTCGGCCGGGGAACGCAGGACCTTCATCGGGATCTCCTCTGACCGGCGATTTCGCGGGTCCGTTCGGCCAGGGCGTCGTAGAAGCGGACCATGCCGGGGCCCGCACCGGCCAGCGCCTGACGGTGGGCTTCCACCGTTGCCTCGTCGCCCCGGGCGATCGGTCCGGTCAGCGCAGCCGGTCCCCGCTCGATCCAGTTGTCGAGGCTGCGGCGCACCAGTGGTTCGAGAATCTCCCTCGGATCCTCGACGGAAATTCCGCCCAGAAGCTCGGCCGCGGTCTGCTCGATGGTCACCAGGAAGTTCGAGGCGATGCTGGCCGCCGCGTGGTAGATGACCCTGTCCTTCTCCGGGACCACGAATGGCCTCATGCCCGTCATTTTCGCCAGCTGGCCCGCCAGGTCAAGGGCTTTTTGGCTGGATCCCGCGATCGCGGCCGGGCAACCATTCAGATCTGTCGCCCCGTCGGGAACGGTCTGGAGCGGGTGCAGCGAAAAAACCGCCCCCGCTCCGGCTCCGGCCAATGCGTCGAGGCCGGTGGCGCCACTGCTGTGGCCGACCAGGAGCGGAGTTCCGGCTCCCCCGATCGAATCCGCCAGGGGAGCGATCTCCGAGTCGGGAACACAGAGCAGGACCAGGCGGCCCTCGAGGCCCTTGAGGCCATCGGCCCGGCCGCGCAGTTCAACCGTAGCCCCCGACTTTGCGGCGGCAGCGGCTATCGACCGGCCTACCCGGCCCGGGCCGATGATCACGGGCGCGCGAAGCGCTGCTTCTGAAGCTTTCATGTTGCCGTTCCAGTTCCCTTTCGGCGATACCAGACGGATCGAGTTGTTTGTTGCTGCGTTGAGGGGATTCGGTCCACTCCCGGAAACCCGGGTAGCGGCCAATGCCGATTATAGGCTGCCGGCATGTCGGGCACTCCCGAAGAACTCCCGGAAGGCATCGTTGCCTTCGGCCAGGCCGGTACCGAAAAGGCCGGCCGGGAGCTTGCTGCCCTGCTTGAACCCGGGGACTTGATCCTGGTAGAGGGGGAGGTCGGCGCCGGCAAATCGACCCTGGTCAGAGCTGCTTTGCGCGAGCTCGGTGTGGCGGGAGCAATACCTTCGCCGACCTTCACTATCGGCCGCCTTTACGACGGTCCGGACCAGAGGATGCCGGTCTCCCACCTCGACCTCTACCGTCTGGGTGACCTCGCTGCGGAGGAACCGGGGCTGCTCGTTGAATACCTGGGTCCGGACCGGGCGGCCTTCGTCGAATGGCCCGGCGGGGCCTCCGCCCATCTCGGAGAAATGGCCACCCGGGTCGGCCGGGTGGCCATCGATCACATCGATCCGGAAAGCCGCCGGATACGGGTGGAACTTCCTGCCTGAACGGGCTAGTTGCCGTTCATTGCGTCTTCGACCTGCTTCTGGAGGTCATCCAGCTGCTTCTGCGCGTCGTCGACCTTGTTCTGGACATCCTTGTCGTCAAGTTTCTGCTGGGCCTGGTCGAGTTGATCCTGGGCATTCTGATTGGCATCGTCCAGCTGCTTGTTGGCCTGGTCGAGCTGCTTGTTGGCATTGTCGAGGGCCTTCTGGGCGGTGTCGTTGGCCTTGTCCAGGGTGTCCTGGACCGAGTCCGACGACGAATCTCCGCAGCCGGCGGCGAAGGCACCGAGCCCCGCGATTGCGAGAATTGCCATTGACGTGCCGAGCTTCCTGTTTCCGATCATGTTCAAGTCTCCAGTTTCTGTTGCCGCGGTGGACTCCCTCTTGACTCCGTCAGATTACCGGTGTCCGCGGTGAGAGTGCTGAGCTTCGACACAGCCACGGACGACACCGTGGTCGCCTCGGTCGACGGGGGCCGGACCGCCTTCGAGAAGGTCGTCTCCCCCGGGGAACGGCCTTTGCACAGTCAGATGCTGCTTCAACTGGCCGCCGAGGCAGTTGCGGCGGTTGGTGGCTGGGAAGAGCTGGACCTGATCGCGGTAGGAACCGGACCGGGAACCTTCACCGGAATCCGCATCGCCGTGGCAACCGGCGCGGGACTTTCCGCCTCCTCGGGGGTGCCCGCAGTCGGCGTCCCGACCCTTGACGCTCTGGCCCGATCGATCGGGGCCAGGGCCGGCGCCGAAAGGGTCATGCCATTGCTGGATGCCCGCCGGGGCGAGGTGTTTGGCGGGCTCCATCGCGGCGACGGCGAACCCCTCGAAGAACCCTTCGCGATTTCGCCGGCTCGGCTCATCGAGCGATTGGCAGCCGAGTCCCGGACCGAAGGCGCCCCTCTGGTCGCCGGTCCGGGCGCGGTACGATTCCGAGACGAATTGCTCCGGGCCGGGTTAGTAACAGAGCCGGACGGTTCACCGGTCCACCGGCTGGACGGACGCTCCATCTGCGAACTGGGAGCTGCGGCCGAAAGAACAGGGCCGGAAACGCTCAAACCCCTCTACCTCCGAATTCCCGATGCGCAACTCTGGCTTGAACGTGACGGCAAGAACATCGATCCACCACCCGACTGAACCGGACCAAGAAGGGCCCGGGCCCGAAATCCGGCCGCTGGCCTACGGCGACCTGCCGCTGGTGATCTCGATCGAGCGACGCTCGTTCGGCAGCCCCTGGTCGGTCGGAATGTTCGCGCTCGAGATGTCGAAGCCGGACACGATCGGCCTCGCCGCGGTCGATGCCGGTCGGGTGGTCGGATACCTGGTCCTTTCCCGTTTCGACCGCGCCTGGCACCTGATGAACGTGGCTACGGCCCCTGAGCAAAGACGCCGCGGGATCGCCTCGAGGCTGATTCGGGAGGCCTTCGGACTGATCGCCGGGGATGAGCCGGTCACCCTCGAGGTGCGGCCGACCAACCGTTCGGCGATCGGTCTCTACGAAAGGCTGGGATTCCGTTCCTTCGGGTTGCGGCGCGGTTATTACCCGGATAACGGCGAGGACGCGCTGATCATGTGGAAGGGTGACCCCGAGGCAGCCGGTGTGCCGGCGGAATCAATCGGGGAGATCCCCGCCGGTATCTGATGCCGCTGCTGGCGATCGAGACTTCCTGTGATGACACCTGCGCCGCGGTTCTCGACGGTGCGCAGGTCCTTTCGAACGTGATCTCTTCCCAGGCCGACCACGAGCGCTATGGCGGCGTGGTTCCGGAAGTTGCTTCGAGGCACCATCTGGAACTGGCGATCCCGGTGCTCGATGCGGCCCTGGCCGGGGCCGACGTGGATTTCGACGCGATCGACGGGGTCGCGGTCACCGCGGGGCCGGGACTGATCGGAGCGCTGCTGGTCGGTCTGAGCACCGCCAAGTCGATCGCCGCACCGCGGCAGCTCCCGCTGATCCCGGTAGATCATCTCCACGGCCATGTTGCTGCCAATTTCCTTGAACCGGACCCGCTCGAACCGCCTTTTCTCTGTCTGATCGCATCTGGCGGTCACACGATGCTGGCGGCCGTGGGTGACCACGAGGGCTTTGAAATCGTCGGGGAAACACTGGATGACGCGGCAGGGGAAGCAATCGACAAGGCAGCACGGATGCTCGGACTGGGCTTCCCCGGCGGCCCGGAGCTCGAGCGCCTGGCCAGGTCCGGAGATCCGGAAGCCTTTTCGTTTCCGGTCGCGATGGCCCGTGATCCCGGTCTCGATTTCAGCTTCAGCGGTCTCAAGACGGCCCTGGTCTATATCTGTCGCGATCTGGGAGAAGAGCAAACCCGCGATCGGGCGGCCGACCTGGCGGCCGGGTTCCAGGCGGCCGTGGTCGACCAGCTCGTGACCAAGCTTGGCCGGGCCCTCGATCGGGGTGACTGGCCCGCGGTCGCGCTTGGCGGCGGCGTGGCCGCGAACGGTCCCCTGCGCGAGGCGGTTGCCGATCTTTGTCAGGCGCGGGGAATCCGCTTCAAGCAGGTTTCCCGGGAGCTCTGTACCGATAACGCGGCAATGATCGGAAGCGCCGCGAGGTTCTCCCGGCCGATTCCCTACCCGGATTACCTCGGCTTTGATGCCTTCGCGACGGGACCTCGGGGCGGCCGTTGATCATCACCTTTTTCAGCCGTCCCGGCTGTCACATCTGCGATGAAGCCCTCGAAGCGCTGGAGGAGTTCATCGCAGAGATGAACGCCGGCCCCGCAACCGGAGGGTCCGCCGGCTCGTTCACAGCAGATCCGGTCAAAGTTGACGTCGTGAATATCGAAAGCGACGACGAGCTCCACCGGCGGTATCTGGAACGGATCCCGGTAATAAAAGTCGGCAAGCTGACCGTCTCCGAGCTGGGCTTCGATCCTGAAGCTTTGGAGTCAGCGCTCCGGGATTGATCACAAGCCGGTGCCCGGGACGGGTACGCTTGTAGCGCAATGTCACAAACTTCCGGATCCCGCGCAGAGAACCCGCTTCTGGTTGGCGAGGGCGAGCGCCTCGCGCTCGGGGTCGCGGCGCGACTCTCGCGATACCTGCAGGTGCTGATCCAGGCCCGCAAGATGGGCAGGGAGACGATCTCCTCCCAGGAGCTCTCGGAATACACCCACATCAATCCGACCCAGATTCGTCGTGACCTGTCCGGCTTCGGAAAGTTCGGCAAACGGGGGGTCGGCTACCGGATCGATTACCTGGTCGACGAAATCCGCAAGATCATGCGGACCGCGGGTCAACACAACATCGCGCTCTTCGGGGCCGGCAAGCTCGGGCAGGCGATCGCCGGATCCGACGTGTTTGCCGATCACGGCTTCCGGATCGTCTCCCTTTTCGACGTCGATCCGGCGATGATCGGAAAGCAGGTGGGTCAGCTTACGGTCAGGGATTTCAGCGAACTGAAAAATGCAGTTGAGGAGGAAGCGATCGTGGTCGGTGTGCTCGCCGTGCCCTCCGCGGCCGCACAGGAAGTCGCCGACGGACTGGTCGAGGCCGGGGTGACGGTGATCTTCAACTACACCGAGCAGCTGCTTCAGGTTCCGCCCGAGGTGACCGTCCACACTTCAAGCCCCGCCGTAGACCTGCTCTACGCGCTCTACTTCTATCTGTCCTGAGTTGTCCGACCACGGCCTGCTCGAAATGGATGCGGTGCGGGAGGTTTTCGAGGCCTCGACCGATTTCACGATCGGCCTGGAAGAGGAGTTCGCGATTCTCGACCCCGACACCCTGGATCTGGTCGACCGTTTCCCGGAGATATACGCGGCGGCGCAGGAAGATCCGGTGCTGGCCGAATCGGCCGCGGGGGAGCTGATCGCTTCCGAGATCGAGATCAGGTCCGGTCGTTCGGAGACCATGAAGGAGGCGGTGGAAAAGCAGACAAAGAAACGCAGCCATCTCTTCGCTCTGGCCGAGAAGCACGGGGTCGCCCTGGCCTCGCTGGGAACCCATCCCTGGGCCGACTACCTCGAACAGGAGATAATCGACACTCCCCACTACCAGCGGCTGAAGGAGGACCTCGGCTGGGTGGCCCGCCGCAATAACACCTGGAGCCTTCATGTTCACGTCGGCATCAGGGGGGCAGACCGGGCGGTGGCCGTCTGCGACCGGCTGCGGGAGATGCTTCCGATCCTCTTGGCGGTATCGGCCAACTCGGTTTTCCTCGATCGACAGAACACCGGCCTGGCCTCGATCCGGACCGAGATCTTCACCAGGACCTTTCCCCGCTGCGGCGTGCCGGGCACCTTCCGGGACTGGGACGAATATGCGGCTTTCATAGATGACCTCAGACTTTTCGGCTCGGTAGTCGAAGCGACCCAGCTCTGGTGGAGTGTCCGGCCGCACCATGCCTTCGGCACGGTCGAGGTGCGCATATGCGATGCCCAGACGACGGGAGAAGAGTCAACCGCCCTGGCCGGACTGATGACGGCGATCGTGGCCCAGACCGCCGTTGACCTCGATGAAGGCCGGATCACCGGTGAGCCCCTGCGCGGCCGTCAGATCGAGGAGAACCTCTGGCGGGCGATCCGATTCGGAATGGACGGCCGGATGATCGATTTTCACGGGCGCCGCGAACTGGAGGCCCGTCAGGTTCTCGAGAACGTTCTCGAGTGGACCGCCCCGGTCCGGGGCGAGCTGGGAATCGAGGTTGACCTGCCCGCACTCAACGGCGCCCAGCGAATGCACCGGGATTTCGAAGCAGGGAAGCCGGTCGAGCAAATCTACCGCGAGGCAGTGGCCGAGACGGCCCGGACCTACACGGGCTGACCACTATCCTTCAGGCATGAGCGAGCAAGAGGAACACACGCATCCCGAAGACGCCGCCGAAGCGGGAGCGCCGCCCCTGACCGACGAGGAAAGGGCCATGCTTGAGGCCCAAATGAAGGAGATCAGGGTTGAGGATCTCCTGACCCAGACCGTGGCCAGCGTGCTGAACCTTTCGGCCCGTCGCATCGTCAAGGAGGACGAGGTCGACCTCGAGCAGGCCCGGATCGGAATCGAGGCCGTGCGGGCCATCGTCGGCCTCCTGCCGGCCGAAGTCGGCCAGGCAATCGCCGAGCCGCTGAGTCAGGTCCAGCTCCTCTACGCCCAGAAGAGCGGCGATGGCGCCGCCGAAAGCGAAGCTGCCGGATCCGCCCCCGGTCCCGAAACCGGCGGCCAGTCCCCTCCGGAGCCCGGTCCGTCCAAGCTCTGGACCCCGGGAGGAAACTGAGCTTCCCGGGCCACCGGTCAGGCGGGGGTGCCTGATTCGCGGACCGGCCCCCGGGCGGCGACGGTCTGGTCCCGCCCGGTGTTCTTGGCCAGGTAGAGGGCCTCGTCTGCCCGGGCGACCAGTTCTCTGACCGTCTCGGTCCCGTCCCACTCGGCGACTCCGGCCGAGCAGGAGATCTTCATTTCGGAGCCTGCGGGGCCTTCGGCCGGGAGTGGCAGGTCGGCGCGAAGTCGCTCGACTATCACCATCGCCCCTTTGAGATCGGTGTTGGGCAGGGTGACCACGAACTCTTCACCTCCGTAGCGGGCGATGTGGTCATCGATCCTGGCCCGCTGCTCCCAGCCCAGCGCTACCTTCCGGAGGAAGTCGTCGCCGGCCTGATGTCCGCAGGTGTCGTTGTAGAGCTTGAAGTGGTCGAGATCGAGCATGGCCAGGCTCAGCGGTTGCCGGTGCCTCCTCGCCTGACCGACAGTTCGCTGGATCATCTTCTCCCAGCCGCGCCGGTTCTCGATGCCGGTCAGAGCATCGGTGAGCGCAAGTTCCTCGATCAGCCGGCCGCGCTCTTCGGCCAGGTTGCGCTCGACGCGCATCCGGGTGACCAGATCCTGGATCACCACCCCGAGCACGGTTGCCATCACGGCGAGCACAATGTCCTGGCGCCAGACCGCGTTCATGTGAATCCCGCCGTCCCCGGTCGCTATATGGGCCACGACCACGGCCGCCACGACACAGGCGATCATGGCGAGCAGGGCCCTCGTAGACCCGTAGACGGCCATCGCCAGCATCGGAATGAGCAGAAGCGGGCCGATGCCGGCGTCCAGTCCGTCGGTTCCGGCGCGGACCAGAATCGCCCCGCCCAGGGCGCCGAAGGGGGCCAGCAGCCACAAGCTCGGGTGGACCCAGGCCAACCCCACGCAGGCTAGGGCCACGGCCCAGCCCGCCAGGTAAAGCCCCCAGTCGGTTTCCTCCGAGGAAACGAGCGACAGGGCAAAGCAAATGGCGGTGATCACGACGAAGGTGATTCCGTAGCGAACCTGGTTGTGCCGGTACGCGTTCACGTCGGAATAGCCACGGTTGGTGGGGTGCATTCCGAAAGGTTGGATTCTCTCGCTTTGGAACTTGACGGCTTTCCCGTTCCTCACCTATAGTTGGCCACTCACTGGCGGCGGGATTTACCATCCAGCGTTCGAAGTACCTGCGTGCGCCGATAATATCGGGACACTTGTGGCAAAAGACCGTTCTAAAGAAATTCTCAAAGAAATCCGGAACCTGAGGGAGGAACTCACCGCCCGGCTCGACGTGATCGAGGCGCGCATCGGAGCTGGCCCGGTTCCGGACTCGGCGCCTATGCTCTCTGGTTCGGCGGAGCAGGTACTTCCCCTTCCCGGTGTTCCGGTTGACGGCTCCGGGGTTCCGGCCGAAGAGCCGGTTACGGTTAGCGACAATTTCGAGCTGCCCACCGGAGGGGAAGTAAGAGTGATCGTCCGCCCGCTGCACGATCTCAGCCTCGCCCGCGTCGTCGAAGACGCGCTGGCAAACACCGAGGGGGTGGAGGAGGCATCGCTCCGTGAGCTTCGGGGTGATTCCGCCACCATCGACACGAAGGTCGGGGACGGGGTGTCGCTGATTTCCTCGCTCCGGCGCAAGCTGCCGGTGGCATTCGACGTCACCGAGTCTTCAAGTGACTCGGTGACAATCGCACTGGCCCAACCGATGGGCGGGCGCGAGAGCGGCGTGGCTGCTCCTTCAGGCTTGTGAACGGGGGCGGAGTTTTTGGCGCGCTGATCTACGTGATCGGCATCCTGATTGTTTTCGCGATCCTTTTCGGGTTCTTCCTGGTCGTTCCGTTCTTTGTATTCCTCGGAGGAATGATCGCGATGTTTGTCAGCGACCGACGTCGTGACAAGGAAGCTGGCAACGGCAACGGCAACGGCAGCGTCAGATCCAAACCGGTTGAGGCCGTGGAAGTCGTGGAGACCACCGAAGTGGTTCGGGAGGTCAAGTCCTGATGGCCACTGCGACCGCGCAGAGGCTTCTGGTTCGCGACTCAACGAGTGGAGTCAGCGAGCGAATGGTGACGCTCAGCTCGGCCGTCGCCCATCTGCTGCCAGTCGAGATCTGTCGGCGCTACCACATCGTCCCGATCGAATTCGATCGCGGCCTGATAACCATGGCCGGCCCGGTCTCGTTCAATCCCGCGGCCGATCGGGCGGTCCGTGAACAGACCGGATACGAAACCCGGTGGCTCTTCGCCGATCAAACCGAGCTTGACCTGATGATCGACCGCCTCTTCGCCGGCAATGGCCGCCCGGAGGGGACCGAATTCTCCGCCGACGATCTGTTGAAGCATGGCCTCGCGGTGCCACCCCGGCTCGGCGAGAGCCTGGCCAGCCAGGGCCTTGTCACCGAAGAACAGCTGGCCAGCGCGGTTGCCGAACAGAACCGGACCGGAAGCCGGATCGGCGAGGTGCTGGTCCACGGTGGGGCTCTCGAGGAAACCGAACTGCTTCGCGTCCTTTCCGAACAGATGGACATGCCGACCGTCGATCTCAGCGACTTTGACGCGGAGCGGGCGCCTCGGGATGTGTTGCCGGACGAGATGTGTAACCGCCTCCATTGCGTTCCCATCGCGATCGACGGCGAGAGCATCTATCTGGCGGTTGCGGACCGCCTGGACGAGGGTGAAGCCGAGGTCGAGAGTTACACGGGGCGTCACGTTCAGCAGTTCCTCGCGACCAGCAATGATATTTCCCGACTTCAGAGGCAGATCAACAGCGAGAGATACACCGAAGCAGCAACCCTGGGCCTGCGGGAGCGTTTCCCCGACAGTTCTGCCCATCAGGTCCTGAGCGGAGGACAGAAGATTTTTCTGGGGATTCTCTTGCTCATTTTCATTGGCTTCCTGATCTGGCAGCCGACCTCGACCATGGTCGTCGTATTCGCGACCCTGGCAATTTTCTACACGTTGACATCGGCCTACAAGCTGATCGCGGGCTATTCCGCACTCGGCCACCGCTACCTCGTGCCAACCGACGAAGAAGCCCTGGCAGCGATGGACGAGCGCACACTGCCGATGTACACGGTTCTGGTCCCGGTTTACAGGGAAGCCGCGGTGATCCCGTACCTGGTTGCCGGCATCGAGTCGCTTGACTACCCCAAAACCAAGCTTGACGTACGCCTGCTTTGTGAGGAGGACGACGAGGAAACGATTCAGACGATCCTGGACCTGGACCTTCCGCCGCATTTCAACGCGATTGTTGTGCCTCCTTCGCAGCCACAGACCAAGCCGAAAGCCTGCAATTTCGGGCTGCTTGGGGCCAAGGGCGAATATGTGGTGATTTATGACGCCGAAGACCGGCCGGACCCCCTTCAGCTCAAGAAGGCGGTCCACATGTTCGACAATGTGGACGATTCGATCGTCTGCATCCAGTCGAAGCTCAATTTCTTCAATCAGCAGACGAATATCCTGACCCGCTGGTTTTCGATTGAGTATTCCCAGCTTTTCGACCTGCTTCTGCCTGGCCTTGACGCCCGCCGCGACCCGATCCCGCTGGGTGGCACCTCGAATCACATCAGGCGGGACGAGCTGGTCGAGGTGGGGGGCTGGGATCCATACAACGTGACCGAGGACGCCGATCTCGGCGTGCGGCTCCACCAGGCCGGATATCGCACCACGATGATGGATTCGACCACTTACGAAGAAGCGAATACCAGCCTGCCTAACTGGATTCGTCAGCGCTCGAGGTGGATCAAGGGGTACCTGCAGACCTGGCTCGTCTACATGCGCAACCCGTTCAAATTCCTCTCGAACGTGGGCTTCAAGGGTTTCGTTTCGTTCCAGCTCCTGATTGGCGGAACCTTCATGTTCCTGATCAACCCAATTTTCTGGTTTCTGACCACCGTGTTTGCCCTGACCCAGCTCCACGTCATCCAGGATTTCTTTCCGGGCTGGGTCTATTTCCTTGCGGCGGCCCAGCTCTTCCTCGGCAATTTTGTGTTTGTCTACCTTGGACTGGCGGCATCGGTTCGCCGCGGTGACTACACCCTGGCCCCCTATGCATTGTTCCTGCCGTTCTACTGGGGGCTCATGTCGGTAGCGGCCTGGAAGGGCTTCGGTCAGCTTGTGACCAATCCGTTCTACTGGGAGAAGACCGAACACGGGCTTGACCTTGGTGGCGGTGCGGAGCACGCTCACTCAACGACCCCGAAGCGAACGGGTTCCGCCTGATGGCCGAAGAAAGGATCGACATCAACCCGGTGATCGAAGACGGCGGGACAGCAGCCGTCCAGGAAGAGGTCAGGACCCGGCGTGTCCAGCGGACCTATGTCGACCCGGAGATTGCCTCCCACATCAGGGAGGTTCCACCCGAGCCTCGTCCGTTCAGTCCCGACGCTCCCAGGGCAACTTGGGAAAGCGCGATTATCTTCGCTCTGTTTGCGGTCATATACGGGGTCGTCGGCTATTTCATGCTGACCGACGGCCATATCGTCAACTTCGTCGCGCTCAACAAACTCAATCAGGCCTACATGGTTTTCTGGAACCATCCGCCACGGCTCGCGGCGATCGGTCTGGAAGCGGGGACGTTCGTGTCCGTCATGTACATGCCGCTGACCCTGGTCAAGCCGCTGGCGACTTCGCTGGTTGCGATTCCGGTTATGAGCGCCTTCAGCGCCGGGCTGCTGATGGCGACGCTGAATTCGATGATGCGGAATTGCGAGATCAATTTCGTTTTCCGCATTGTGTTGCTTATTCTCTTCGGCCTCAACCCGATGTTCGTTTACTACGCGAGCAACGGATCGACCGAGGTGCTGGGTCTCGTGATGTTCGGTATAGCGGTGTCTTCACTCGTTTCCTGGTCGGTCACCGAACAGACCCGATACGTCGCGGCGGCTGGTCTCGCGGTGGGGCTGGCAGTAATGGTCGACTACGGGCAACTGGTAATCGGGGTCGGACTCGCGATCGGATTCATGATTCTGACCGCGACCAAGAATCATGACGGCTTGAGGATTCGCTCTACGCTCCTGCTCTTTCTCACGCCTTTCGTTTACGCGCTGTTGTTCTGGTGTCTGATCAACTGGGTGCTGCTCGGTGACCCGTTTGCCTGGGTTTCGCTGCAGGATGGGGTCATCCAGGTAAACACGACCGGGGCCTTGCAGGCGATTCCGACCGATTTCTGGGGAAGCATGGGTGACCTCTGGGAGGTCGCACTTGGTATCGCCCCCCTCGCCCTGGCTTCGGTCGTAGTGCTTGTGGTCGGTGGATTCGTAAAGCGCGACCCGGCAGCCTGGGCTCTTCTCGTGGTGGGCATCTTCGTCGCCGCGGTACCGGTTGGCAGGGCCGTGATCGGAGATCAGGCAAGTCTCTTCGACCTCGCCTACGGCGTACTCTTTGCGGTCTTCGGCCTCGCAGCAGTTACGTGGTTTGGCCGAGACGGTTGGGGAACGATTGCCTCAATCATCGCGGCGATCGGTCTGATTGCGGCGATTCCTCTGTCCTGGAACGCCATGCAGGACTACCGATTCCAGAACCAAGCGGAAGCTTTTACTCGCTGGGTTGATACCCGTGACAGCCAGGAGGGCACCAAGTCCATTGGTGAATACACGGTCGGAATCGATCCGGAACTGTCGATGGCCAATTTCGTCAACAACAAGATTCCGCAGAAGGATGAGACGATCCTGGTCGATCAGAACTTCAGTTACGGCGTGATGATCACCTCGGGCAGGCCCCAGAACTTCTTTGACCGCGTCGACGAGGGGGAGGACGACTGGCAGGCAACCATTGACGACCCGTTTGGCAAGGTCCCTTACATGCTGATCACCACAAGTCGCGCCGGCGATCAAATTGCCAAGAAGTGGCCGACCGCCGCGGAGGGCGGGGAGCCTGGCATGACGCCGATCTTCAGAACTGATCGTTACGTGCTGGTCAGGGTTGCCAGCGTCAGGCCGTCGACCGACGAAAACAGCACCCAGCCCAGTCGACCAAGCAACAGGCCGAACCCGGTCACTCCGACTTCGCCGGTCAGCCCCAACGGCCCGAGCATCACGACGCCGTCCCAGACCGGCACCAGCCAGTCACAGGTTTCGCCGACGCAGTCGACGTCCGGCAGCACAGTGGAGCCCAATAACGGCTCCTCATCGGCGCCGACCGTGGAGGGCGAGTAGTGCCGGAGTCGAAAATCCGGCGGTGGATGGTGGTCCTGGCGGCCACGGCCCTGCTCGGGTTGCTGGTCGCTGCCTGCGGCTCGAATGACAGTGAAAATGACAATTCCGGTGACAATTCGGCCAAGTCAACGACCGGCTCGACCGGGGCCACGGGCGATACCGCTACAGCTAACGAAACCACCGGCCAGACCGAGCCCGGCACCGGGTCGGCGGTGACCGCAAATACCGATCCGGTTTCGACCGGCCGGCTGTTCTCTGCCGACAGCCCGTGGAACACAACAGTGATAGGTCTGCCAGTGGCCGACAACTCCGACCGGATGCTCCAACTTGCAATGAGGCGGAGGTTTGCAAAGGAAATTCCTGGCCAGGAAGGCGTTCAAACCTACACCCGCAAGATCAAGGACACCGGTATCTTCATCAACACTCAGGCTTGGGCTCCGCTAATCGTGGCGGCCAACGTGAACGGTTCGGTGAGCACCAAATTCGTCTGCCGCCAATCGGATTGCGGTTCGGCTGATCCGAAGGTACCGGGAACTCTCAATATTCCCTCGAACACAACTCCCGATCCCCGTTATGACGGCTGGCTGAGCGTGATCGATCGCCAGAACGGGATGGGTTACGACTTCTGGCGGGCCCGACGCGAGGGGGATGGCACGATCTCCTACCAGTTCGGCAAGGCCTGGACCCTGGATGGCCCCGGTTTCAGTCGGCCGGTGGGCATCGATCAGGTCCGCGCGGTCGGAGCGAGGGGATCGGGCCTGCCGCTGTTCGCCGGCGTGGTCGGACCGCGGGAGCTGGAACAGGGCGAGATCAACCACGCGCTCGCCATTTCGGTTCCCGGCCTGGCCCGTCGCAACTTCGTTCAACCCGCCTCGGTAACCGATGGCGTCGGGAACCGCAAGTCTCTTCCGGCCGGCGCGCGGGTGAGGCTCAGGGCCGACGTCAGGATCGACGAGAAGAAACTGGCCACACTCAAGGGGCAGCGCCGGCGCTCGGCCGACGCGGTTTTGACTGCGCTACGAACCTACGGTGCCATTGTGGTCGACCGGTCCGCGGTTCCAAGCCTTTACGCCCCGCTGGGAACTTCGTCGAAGCTGATCCGGGGCGACGAGCTCGACTGGCTGACAATTGACGATTTCGACGTCATTTCGCTACCCCAGATTTACAAAGACCCGCCGCTGAGCAAGGTAGGCCTCGAAGGTCCGCAGACCGGTGGCGCCAATTCCCAGGTCCAGTCGGGCAGTTCCGTGTCTGGCAACGAGGTAGGAGGCGGACTGTGAGGCCAGGCTTGAAAAGCAAGGGCGCGGCTCTCGCCTGTGCTTCGGCAATACTGATGCTCCTCGTCGCTGGTTGCGGCGTCAACCCGGACGAGGCGCCTCAGTCGGCCGGTCATTCCGGACTTGATGCCAATTACGTTCCGCCGCAAACGGGCGAGAAGGCGCAACAAAGAAAAGCGACAGTTCGGGAAGCAGGGACGATCCGGGTCGCCGGCAAGGCCCAGGGCTCCCTTACTCCGGACCTGATCAAGGCCTACAACGCCGGCGGCGGCGCCAGCCAGATCACCGTCGACGACGAAAGCGAAAACCAGGCTTTCCGTCAGTTCTGTGCCGGAAAGGCCGACATCGTGGATTCGGCCCGTCCGATCTCCGAGGCCGAATACCGGAAATGCATCGCGAACGGCATCCAGCCCGTTCAGTTCCAGGTGGCCTCCGACGCCGCCGTTCTGGCGATCAAGAACGAAACCGACGTCGGCACCGACTGCCTGAGCTTTGACGAAGTCAGAAACATCTTCCGGGCCGGTTCGACGATCAACAGCTGGAGCCAGGTCGGCTACGGCCACGACCTCGGCGGCGACGCCAACGAACCTCGCATGAAGGTGGCAGGGCCCGACGAGAACTCGAACGTGTTCGGTTTCTTCGGCCAGTACGTGCTCGGTGATCCGGAACCAACGATGCTCTCGGTCCGCAGCGACTATCAGGCCTTCCCGACCGACGCCGGAGTCCGCCGGGCAGTCGTCGGGAGCAATAAGGATTTCCGCGCTGCGGCTCAGTTCGAGCGTTCACGTCAGACCTATCAGGGAATTCTTGATTCACTGGCCGAGAATCGCCGGGCGGTGCGCGACGCAGAGGCCGAGGTCGCGAAGGGAATCCGTGACGGTCGCCCGCCCGAAGACAAGGCCCGTGATCAGCAAAAGCTCGACGAGGCCAGGAAGAACCTGCAGAACCTGGTGGACTCGCTGCCGGCGGCCCGTCGCTACCAGGACCAGAACCGGGCCGCACTGCGGCGCCTGGCCGAGGTCAGGGGCACGCTCGGTCTTTTCCGGTTCTCCTACTACGAGGCCTTCGAGGAGCAGCTGCGGCCGATGGAGATCAGCGCCTCGAACGATTTCGCTCACCCCGAATGCATTTTCCCCTCGCAGGCGACCGTCACCAACGCGACCTACCCGCTGGCCCGTCAGCTGCTTTTGACCATCAATTACAAGAACATGACGGACCCGGACATCAATGACTTCCTCGTCCGCAGCCTCAGCCGCTCCCAGCAGCTGGCCGAGGATGCCGCCCTGGTGCCGCTGCCTGACGATACCCAGCAAACCGAGCTGGCCTGGCTCAACGGCAGCTCGGAGCCGGACATCATCTTCTATGAGTCCGGGGCCGCAACCACGGTAGGGACCACGCAGGAGGCCAACTCGGCCAGCGGCGAGTAGTTGCCTGCCTTTGAAAAGCAGCATTTTCGCCGCTACTTGGGCTTGAGCAGCGGTTTAACGCTTCGTGAGATCATGAATCACGTGTTTCGGCGTATCGCGACAACCCTCGCTCTCGTCGGTCTGGGTGCTTCCCTGGCCGCGATGCCGTCTGCCGCCAGTGCGGCCACGAAAACGCATCGTGTCGGGCCCTGTTCCTCTTTGCCGGTCAATATCAAGCTGAGCACGCATGATCCGACCGGTCTGCTCGAAGACGGTTACGCCTGGATTTACGTCAATCCGAAAGGAACCATCCGCTCGGCGATGGTCCGGGTGATGCGTGGAAACCGGACTTATGCGCGGGGCCGGATCGTCGGCCGGATGGCCTCAGGCCGCACGACCCTGATCAGGATGCATGTCGGCACCCGGATGGGCAAGGGCAAGTACCGGGTCAAGGTGACCGCCAGCAAGCCGGGACGTTGCGGCAGGCGGGTCTCCAAGTCGAGACCCTGGCATTTCTCCACCCCGAGCCTCGGCCTCAAGGCGATTCCGGTGAGTACCCGGATCGGTGACAATGTCGGCACGGTTCGCTTTGCCCTGCGTCCGGTGCGCCGGACCAAGGTCGGCTGGACCAGGGTTTCGCTGATCGGCCCCGGCGGTGGCGTCGTCAGCCAGCAGGTCATAAAGTCGATCGGCAGTAAACAGGTACTGGTCGACCTCCCAATCCGCGGCAAGCTCAAGGCGGCCAAATACCGGGTTCGCCTGACCGGCAAAGACATGGCTTCCGGGATCTACCGTTCTTCCACCCAGGCCTGGGTCTTCGGCAAGGGCGGCGGCGGTGCGAAGCCGGTGGCGACCACCGGTCAGCTCACCCAGAAGGTCGCGGTGGACTGGACCAACGGAAAGTGGGACGGCCGGCAGGTCGGCGGTTTCATCGCGCCGGGCATCGGCTACGGAGAAGTCGTCTGCAGCCCCTACCAGCAATGGGTGCGTTTCTACCCCTCGGACACCAGCCGCGAGAGCGCGATGATGACCTGGACCTACAAGAACTGGGATTTCGGCAAGGGCACGGAAAAGTCCCTGCGTGAAGCGAAATACACCGAGGGAACCGGTCCGGATTTCCGGGAAGGCATGAACAAGTTCGGCCCGACCGAGAAGCATTCGACCGGAACCTTCCAGGGCATCATTTCCGACCGCGGGCCGATCGACGGCCCCGGAGGTGTGGCACTCGCCTCGCCGACGACCTTTGACCTCGACTGGGTCTGGGATTTCAGCAAGACAGGCCAGTCCTACTGCCACGTGAAGGCGACCTTCCGTACCCAGACCGACCAGATCACCGATCCGCTGGCCCGTTCGGTCCAGATCGTCTGGCGCGGCGAGGCAAATGCCACGGCGAAGAACACGGTCAGCGACATCGATTTTCCCGACCTCGGCAACGTCCAGGCGATTTGCCAGGCGGGCCCGAACGGTTACCGGCGCCTGATCGTCGATTCGGCGATCGGCGGCACGGTCTACACGAGGGAAGGTTCCCAGGATTACGCCGTCAATCAGGCCGATGGACCGCTGGTCATGAGACTGCCCAACAACGGCATGCTCTTCGTTCAGATGAACAACGGCGACCGCATACTCGTGTCTTCCCGCTGGAAGGTCAATGACCCGGTTGCATCCAACAACTGGTGTGTGGTGGCCGCCCAGGTGTACAGCCCTTCCTGAGAGGCGTCTTCGCCTGCGGTCAACCGTCGAAGCCGGGATGACATGCGGTTAGTATGAGCAGCGTGGGTTCGGAACCCGGACAGAGCGAGGCAGCATCGTACGACGACCTGCGGGCCTCCGTGGACCGGGTCAGCGAGGAGGTCCAGGCACTGGCCGGCCGGGTGCTGGAGTTGAAATCCGCACTTCAATCGCTCGAACCCCAACCGGCTGCCGGTGCGCCCGGGCGTTCCGGGTCCGAAGCCGGCCGGCAGGAAATGGTGGTCAGCGTGAGTCCGTTGCCGGAACTGGCCATGGCCGCCGTGGCCGAAACCGCCCTGCGGGGCCTCAAGACTGTGCAGAAGGTCATTTCAGTCGAGCGTTCCAATGACCAGGCCACTTTCGTGCTGGAGATCGAGGAAGGTGGAGACCTCGCTGCCGAGATGGGTCGCGCGATGCCGGTTCCGCTGATCGTCGACACCGCCTCGGACGGTTCGCTGAAGGTAGTTCTGGAGTGGGCCCTGGGGAGGTCCACCGCCAGCGCAGGTTGAGCTGATGCGACTTGGCTGAACGGATCCCGCGTGACCAGAGCCTGAGCCGTATTTACGGTTCAGGCGCCCTCTTCGCTGCTGCCTACGGCAACGTTGGCTCGTCGATCTACTACGCGCTCGGTGTGACCGCGGCCTTCGCGCTCGGGCTAACCCCGGTCGCCTTCATGATCGCCGGGCTGATCTTCATCTGCACGGCCGCAACCTACGCCGAAGCCACCGTCATGTACCCGGAGGCCGGTGGCTCTTCCTCCTTCGGCAGGCATGCCTTCAACGAGCTGGTCAGCTTCATCGCCGCCTGGGCGCAGATGTTGAACTACACGATCACGGTCGCGATCTCGGCCTATTTCGTGCCGCATTACCTGGCCGTATTCTGGCCGGCCCTGGGCCACGCGCCGGGCGACATCGTCGGAGGCGCGGCAGTGATCGTCCTGCTTGCCTGGCTGAACGTTCGCGGAGGCCAGGAATCGGCCCGGCTGAACATCATCCTCGCGGTAGCCGACCTCGCGACCCAGGTCGTGCTGGTCGGGATCGGCATGTTCCTGGTCTTCAACACCAGTGTGCTGATCGACAACATTCACCTCGGCGTCGCCCCGACCTGGCCCGACTTCGCGCTCGGCATTGCGGTCGGCATGATCGCCTACACCGGCATCGAAACGATCTCGAACATGTCGGAAGAGGCCAAGGATGCGGCCAGGTCGGTGCCACAGGGGGTGGCCCTGGTCGTGATCGCAGTGCTGGGTCTGTACCTGTTCATTCCGCTAGTGGCCCTTTCGGCGATGCCGGTCCACCTCGACGGGGCCGGCAACTATGTGACCGAACTCGGCACCACCTTCGCCGATGATCCGATCCTGGGGATCGTCGAGAATCTGGGCCTGACCCAGGGGCTGACCGACCTGTTACGGGTTTATGTCGGCGTGCTCGCGGCGGTGATCCTGATCATTGCGACCAATGCCGGTCTTATCGGGGTCTCGAGGCTCAGTTATTCGATGGGCCAGTACAGGCAGCTGCCCGAGGCGATCCGTCAGATCCACCCGACCTACCGGACGCCCTACGTCGCGATCATCTTCTTTGCGATCCTCGCGATCGTCACGCTGATTCCGGGCCAGGCCTCTTTCCTGGCGACCATGTACTCGTTCGGCGCAATGCTCTCCTTCACCATCGCCCATGCGGCCGTGATCCGGCTGAGACAGAAGCAGCCGGACCGCGAACGGGCCTGGCAGCCGAAGGGGAACATCAGGTTCAGGGGAGTGCTGATCCCGCTAACCGCGGTGTTCGGCGGGTTCGGGACCTTTGCTGCCTGGCTGGTCGTGATGGCCCTGAACCCGGTTACCCTTGCGGTCGGACTGGTCTGGCTGGCGATCGGCCTGGTCGCCTACATGGTCTACCGGCGCCATCAGGAGCTGCCGCTGACCGGAACCGTGAAGGTCGTCCTGCCGGAACCGCTCGGGGTGGAGGAGATCGAATACAAGTCGGTAATCGTCGCCTTCCCGGCCGATCAGCCCTTTTCGGAGGAAGTAATGGCGACGGCGGCCAAGCTGACCTCCGACCGGCGCCGGGGGATACACATAACGGCGCTTCTTACCGTGCCGACGCATCTTCCGCTCGAAAGTTCCATGGCTGAGGAAGAGACGGAGGCCCAGAGCAAGATCGAGCGGGCCAAGCTGATCGCCGGCCTGCGGGTCACCGGCAGGGTGGAGCGGGTACGCCCGGGCCAGGAGGGCTATTTCCTGGCCCGTCAGGCGCGCACCTCGAAGGCGGCGGCGATCGTGATCGGCCTCCGCTCCCGCCGCGGGATTCCACAGTACGGCAAGACCCTCGAAACCCTGCTCAGGGAGAGGCCGTGCCGGGTGATCGTGGTCTCGGAAGGTCCCGGGGCAACTGAAGTCCAATACACGCCGAGGGAAGCGGTGAGGGCTTGAGGCGGGGCGGGGCCTATGACCGCTCGGTCAGGGCGTTTTCGGCCGTCTACGTGGCGATCGGGGTCGTGATCCTGGCGATGACAATCGCCAGAGGCGGCGGTCCGGCCTCGGTCGGAGTGCTGATCGGCCTCGCCTTCATCGCGATCGGGGTGGGCCGCTACTTTCTCCAGCGGAAGATGGCCAGGGAGGAGGAGAGCTCCAGGTGAAGATGCGGGAAATGAAGATCCCCGAGAAGGCTCCGCAGTCCGGCGCACTCTGGCTTTTGATCGTCACCTATGCGGCGGTCGGCTTCTCGATCTATTTCTCGCTCGGCGTGGTCGCCAAACGGGGTCTCGGGCTGACCCCGCTGATCTTCGTCGGAACCGGTGTCCTCTTCGTGATCACCATGTTCACCTACTTCGAAGGCAGCGCCATGCTGCGCGAAAGGGGCGGCTCTTCCTCCTTCGCGAGGCATGCGTTCAACGAACTGGTCGCCTTCGTGGCGGGCTGGGTGATCCTGCTCGACTATCTGATCGTGATCGCCCTGGCCGTGCTTTCGGTTCCGCATTACCTGCGGCCGATCACCGGCAACATTCACGGCACGATCTGGGTGCCGATCATCATGGCCGCGGTCGTCGCCTACATCACGGCACTCAACCTGATCGACATACCGGCCCGACGCCGGCCCCGTTTCCTGCTCGCACTGGCCGGCATCGACCTGCTGACCCAGGTGATCGTGATCGTGATCGGCCTGATCGTGGTGATGGACCCGGAGAGCCTGACCCGTCACATCGATCTGTTCAGCAGTCCCAGTATCCGCGACGTCGTCTACGCGGCGGTGCTGGCGATGCTGGCCTACGCCGGGATCGAAGCGGTGTCGAACCTTGCTCCTGACCTTGATCTGAACCCCCGGCAGTTCAGCCGGGTCATCACCCGGGCAGTCTGGATCGTGCCGCTGCTTTACGCCCTGATGGCGGCTGTGGCACTGATGGCGGTTCCGGTTCACCAGGGGCCGGACGGTCCGGTCACCGACCTCGGCTCGATCTACATCGAGGCGCCGGTGCTGGGAGTGGTCGACGCCTTCCACCCGGAGTGGTTATCGCAAGGCCTGCAATGGCTGGTCGCGATCGTCGCTTCAGGCACCCTGATCTGGGCCGCCAACACCGCGATGCTCGGCGTTTCGCGGCACACCTACACACTGGCCGTCAATCGCCAGATCCCGAGCTGGCTGGGGCAGCTCGGCCGGCGCTACGAGGTGCCCTACAAGGCGATTATTCTCTGCGCTCTGGCCGTTTTCGGCCTGGCAATGATCCGCGACGTGGAGGTTCTGGCCGGCATCTACGCTTTCGGCGCCACGCTGGCGATCACGATCGCCCATCTCTCCGTGATCCGGCTCAGGCGCACCAAACCGGATGCCGAGCGGCCATTCCGGGCCCCGCTGAACTTCCGGATCGGGGGCGCCGAGCGTCCGCTGACCGCCGTCGCGGGAGCGATCCTGAGCAGCCTCGCCCTGGTTTCGGTGCTGCTCTTTCACGATGCTGCCCGCTGGGTCGGGCTGGGCTGGCTGGCGATCGGACTGGCCGGATACGTCGTCTACCGGCTGGTTGTGGAGCGGATCAGTTTGACCAAGCAGGTGGCGGTCGAGCCGCGGGCCCTCACCCGTCCCCGGGTCTCGATCGACTTTCATAACATCCTGGTCCCGATTTTCGGCACCAGGATTGACGACGACATCATTTCCACCGCCGGCCGGATGGCCGCCGAAAGTGACTTCGACGACCGGGGCGGCCGTTCCGTGATGACCATCCTCTACCTGATCGACATCCCGCTCACGAGGGGCATCAAGGACCCCTTGCCCGAGGAAGTCGCCGAGAAGGCACAGGCGGCGACCAAGCGGGCCAAAGAGGTCGCCGACGAGTACGAAAGCGTTGACATCAAGGTCGAGATCGACCGGGTGAGGCGCAAGGGAACGGGGATCGTCTTTGCTGCCCGCAGACTCGGCGCCGACGCGATCGTGATGGGGGCCGAGCCGCCCAGCCCGATCAAGGGAGGGGCGCAGCTGGGCGGGATCGGTGACTACCGGCCGGAGGAAATCGGACCGATCACCGCCTATGTCTTGAAGCGCGCTCCCTGCCGCGTGCTGCTGACCGCGCCGCGCAGCGCCTGACCCTAAGATGGACTCATGTTCGTCCTGATCGTCGGTTGCGGGAGAGTCGGTTCCAGCCTGGCCCGTTCGATGCTGGCCGAGGGCCACGAGGTTTCCTGCCTGGACGAGGATCCCGAATCTCATGCCCGGCTCGAGGTAGATCTCGACACCTCGTGGGAAGAGGCTGGTGGCCAGTTCACGGTCGGTACCGCGCTCGAGACCCAGGCACTGGAGGAGGCCGGGATCGTCCAGGCCGATGCTTTCGTCGCGGCCACGAACGGTGACAACACGAACATCGTGATTTCGCAGATCGCCCAGCGGCGGTACGAGGTGGAAACCGTTATCGCCCGCATCCTCGATCCCCTGAGGGCCGAGTGGTACCGGGAACAGGGCCTGATGACGATCTGCCCGACCAAGGTCGCGGTTGAGATGCTCGAGGAAAAGCTTCACCGGGTGGCTGCGGTCAATTTGCCCGAAGCCGGTGACACGGGGGAGGGCGGCTAGATGTATGTGATCGTCGCCGGGGCCGGCAAGGTCGGCGTGAACCTGACCCGGGAGCTGCTCGGCCAGGGTCATGAAGTCACCCTGATCGAGAACCGTCGCCAGCGCTACCTCGGGGTCGAGCAGTTGCTCGAGCACAACATTCTTTACGGCGACGCCTCCGAGCTCTGGGTGCTGGAAAGGGCCGGAATCGAGCGGGCCGACATGGTGATCGCGGTGACCGGTGATGACGAGGACAACATTCTGATCTGCCAGGTCGCCAAGGAGAAATACGGGATCGGCCGGATCATCGCCCGGGTCAACAACCCGAGCAACCGTGCCCACTTCGACTTGCTGGGCATAAAGCCGGTTGTTTCCGCGACCGAACTGATCCTGCGGCTGCTCGAGCACGAGGTGCCGCACCACAACCTGGTCCACCTGCTTGATCTCGAGGAAGAGGAGATCGAGATCATCGAGATCCGGCTCGGCAGCAAGTCACCGGTGGTCGGCCGTTCGGTCGGCGAGGTGGGAACCCCGGACAACACCCTGGTCATCGCGATCATCCGCGACGGCCGCGGGGTGGTGCCGAACGCGTCGACCGTGTTCGAGGAGGGCGACGACATCCTCGCCGTGCTCGATCCGCAGCGCGAAGAAGAACTGAAGCGGATCTTCACCGACGCCTGAAAAAGCCCGGCACCAAGGCTGGGCTGAAAGGCTGCGGGACAGGGACTCGAACCCCGATTTCACGGACCAGAACCGCACGAATTACCATTATTCTATCCCGCAGCGGGCCTCCGGAAGGATAACGGCGCGGCTCCGCGGTTGCTTTCTGAAGCTCGCGTTGAAGCGGTTTTGCCCCACATATCGCGGGTTTCAGGCCCGACCGGCGGTTCTGTTACCTTGATTTACGTGCCCACCACCCGATTTGACCTTCGGAGGCTCACCGGTACCGTGATCGCGGTTTCCGCCCTCTCGCTAGGGCTTGCCGCCTGCGGTGGCGGTGACGACGAAGAGACCACGGCTCCGGTCGCGACGACCACCACGACAGACCAGGCGGTCGTGCTCACTCAGGATGACCTGATCAGCCAGGGCGATGACATCTGTGCGGAAGCGAATTCCGCCCTCGGCTCGATTGAGACCTCGACCGCGGACGAGACCACAAAGTCTTCCCAGATCGCCGACATCTACGACGGCATCGCCCAGCAGCTGGGGGACCTCGGCACACCGAGCGATGGCGATCCCCCGACTGACGTGATCGCGGCCGCCCAGGACCTCGCCGATGGATCCGGCGATACGACCGCTTTCACCACCGCAGCCGGTGCCTACGGATTCACTGACTGTGCCCAGGCACCGGAAGCGACCTCCTACCCGACCGATTCCACCGGCACCGACAGCACCTCAACCGGCACCGATTCGACCGGTACCTACGTGCCGCCGACCACAACGCCGGACGAGACCTACACCCCGCCGACGACAACCACTCCACCCGTATCCACAGGCGGCGGCGTCGCCCCGACGACCCCCTCCACCGGCGGCGGAACCTCGACCGGCGGCAGCTCTGGCGGGGCATCCAGCGGCGGCATCGGCCCCGGCTGATCAGGAGCCACCAGCCGCACGCTGGCGTCGTCATCGGTGGGAAATTGGCGACTCACGTACCTGCGTACTATCGCCGCCAATTTCCCACCGAATCCTTGCCAGCGTGCGGCTGGTGGCTCCTGATCCGATCCGGAACGTCATCGAGCGAACGTCTCTCACCGGCGGTAAACGGATGGTTCGCGGTATCTCAAGTGGTCCAGCTGGCGTAAAGGCCGGCGTAGCGGCCGTTTGCCGCAATCAACTCGTCGTGGTTTCCCGATTCGACTATCCGGCCGTGATCGAGGACGATGATCCGGTCGGCGCGACGGATTGTTGAGAGGCGGTGGGCGATGACCACGGCCGTGCGGCCTTCGAGGACCTCGTCGAGGGCTTTCTCGATCACCTTTTCTGTGCGGGTGTCCACGGCGGAGGTGGCCTCGTCGAGGATCAGGATCCTTGGTTCGGCCAGGATCACCCGGGCGAAGGCGACCAGCTGGCGCTGACCCGATGAAAGCTGGACCCCGCGTTCACCAACCTCGGTTTCGAGACCGTCGCTCAGCCTCTCGATGAAAGGGGTCGCTCCGACCGCATCGGCGGCAGCGGCGATTTCCTCGATCGTCGCGTCGGGCCGGCCGAACGCGACGTTCTCCGCAATCGAGCCGGAAAAGAGGAAGCCCTCCTGCGGGACGATGCCCATCTGGCGCCTCAACGGCCGCTGCCGGTAATCGGCCAGCGGCCGGCCGTCGATCAGGACGCGACCCTGCTGGGGATCGTGGAACCTGGTGATCAGCTTGGCCAGGGTCGACTTGCCGGCGCCGGTACTTCCGACCAGGGCGACGGTCTCGCCCGGTGCTATCTCGAAGTCAATGTCCCGTACGGCCCAGCGGGGATCGACCGGTGCCGGGACGATCTCCTCGCCTGATTCCGCTTCCACCTGCGGATCCTCGTAGGTGAAGGAGAGATGCTCGAAGCCGATCCGGCCCTGGAGCTGTGGCGGGTCGATGGCTTCCGGGGAATCGACGATTTCGACCTCGGTGTCGAGCAGGGTGAAGATCTTGTCGAGCGCGGCCATCCCCTGCTGGTAGGTGGCGTAGAGCTGGGCGAGCTGCTGGATCGGGTCGAAGAAGAGCTGCAGGTAGCCGACGAAGGAGATGACCACGCCGATCATGATGTTGCCCTCGATCGCCTGCCAGCCACCGAAAGTGAGGATCGCGGCAGTGCCAACCGCAGTCAGAAGCTCGGTCGCCGGGAAGTAGCTCGCGTTGAGGTATACGGTGGCCATGTTGGCCTGGCGGTTCGCCTCGTTGAGCTCTGTCATGCGGCTGATGTGCCGCTCCTCCTGACCGAATGCCCGGACCACCCGGACCCCGCTCAGGGTCTCCTGCAGGTGGGCGGTCACCAGGGCGATCCGCTCCCTGGTTTCCTTGAAGGCGCCGGCCGAGTACTTGCGGAAGACGAGACTGGTGACCAGCAGCAGCGGCAGCACGGTGAAGGTGATCAGGGCCAGCCGCCAGTCAAGTAGCAGCATGATCGCGACCACCCCGACCAGGGTCAGCAAGTTGGCGAAGAGGGTCACGATGCCATCGCTGATCAGCTGGTTGAGTGCCTCGATGTCGTTGGTCATACGCGAGATCAGGGCGCCCGGGCGGTTGCGGTTGAAGAAGCCGATCGACATCCGCTGGATGTGCTTGAAGACCTGTTCGCGGAGGTCCTGCAGGACCCTGATCCCGACCCAGCCGACCAGCCAGGTCTGAAGCCAGGAGGTCACGGCATTGACGATTACCGCCAGGGCGAACAGCGCCACGGACAGGTTCAGGGCGGAAATGTCACCGGTCTGGATGCCTGCGTCGATCGCCCGGCCGGCCAGGTAGGGCGGTGCCAGGGCGGCTCCGGTGGAAACCAGGACCGCGACGACCATGAAGATGATCCGGGTCCGGTACGGCCTCAGCAGGCCCATGGTCCAGCGGATCTTGCGGCCGCGTCCGGCCACGATCTCGCGGTGTCCGGGGGCGCTCATGCCAGCACCTCCTCGTCCTCCGGGACGAACAGCGGCTCTTCGCCGGAGCCGCCGGTCAACTCGCGGAAAAGCGGCGAACGTTGCGTCAACTCTTCGACGCTGCCCCGGTCGATGACCCGGCCCTCATCCATCAGCAGGCATTCATCTGCCAGCGAAATGGTGGAGAGCCGGTGGCCGATCACAAAGGTGGTACGGCCGGACATCGCTTCGGCGAGGCCTTCCCGGATCTGCTGTTCGGTAGTTGCGTCGAGCGAGGATGTGGCGTCATCGAGGATCAGGATGCGCGGATCGGCGAGGAGTGCCCGGGCGATTGCCACCCTCTGGCGCTGGCCGCCGGAAAGGGTGAGTCCGCGTTCCCCGACCACCGTTTCGTAACCCTCCGGGAGCGCGACGATGAACTCCGAGGCCTGGGCGAGGCGGGCGGCATGCTCGACCTCCTCGCGGGTCGCGTCGGCCCGGGCGTAGGAGATGTTGTTGGCGATCGAGTCGCTGAAGAGGAAATTGTCATCCGACACATAGGCGATCTGCTGCCGGAGCGAGAGGATGTCGGCGTCACGCAGGTCCATGCCATCGATCGAGACTCTGCCTTCGCTCGGGTCATAGAGGCGGGCGAGCAGGGCTGCCAGACTGGTTTTGCCGGAGCCGGAGGGTCCGACCAGGGCGATCCGGGCACCGGCCGGAACCGTGAGATTGATCCCGTGCAGCGCCTCGGGCGCTTCGGGTCCGTAGCTGAGTGAAACCGAGTCGAAGTTGACCGAGCCGTCACCGCGGGGCAGGGGTTTCGCGCCCGGCTTCGAGAAAAGTTCCGGCTCCCGGTCGAGCACCTCGAAGAGCCGGTTGCCCGCGGCGATCGCCCGCTGACCCATCCCCAGTGCCATGCCGACCGTCCTGAGCGGTCCGGCAAGCATCAGCATGTAGGTGTAGAAGGCGGTGAACTGCCCGAGGTCGAGGCTACCGTTCAGGACCGCGTGGCCGCCGACCAGCAGCACCAGGGCGGTGCCGATCTGGGGCAGGGCGCCGATCAGCGGGGTGAAGAAGGCCTGGATCCGGGTCGACTCGATCGACTGGTCGAAGAGCCGGTCGACCGCGCCCTGGAAGCGCTCGAACTGATGGTCCTCGCGGGCGAATGCCTTGACGACGCGGATCCCGGCCACGCTTTCCTCGGCCTGGGCAGTCAGCTCCGCCACCCGTTGTGCGACTTCCTGCATAGCCGGTCTTGACTGGCGGGTATAGCGGAGCGCGGTGAACACGATCAGGGGGGCGGGGGCCAGGGCGATCAGGGCCAGCCACGGGTTGATCACGAACATGACCACTCCGGCCAGGGCCACCGTAAGGATGCTCTGGCTGAAGAAGATCAGCCCGTAACCGAGGAAGAAGCGGATCGACTGGAGGTCAACCGTCGCCCGGCTCATCAGCTGACCGGTCTGGTTGCGGTCGAAGAAGCCGAGCTCGAGGCCCATCAGGTGAGCGTAGACCTCCTGGCGCAGGTCGAACTCGACCGCCAGCGATACCCGGCCGGCGACGATGCGGCGGATCACGGTCAGGCCAAGGCGAATGACCGCTGCCACGAGGATCGCCCCGACGAACCAGAAGAGCTGGCTCTCGTCACTGTCCTGGACTGCGTTCACCGCCTGGCCGACCAGCCAGGGAATGAGCACGGTCATGCCCATCGCCAGCCAGGCAAAGATCATCGAACCCCAGAGCGAACGCCGATGGGGTCTCAGAAAACCGAGCAGTCGCCTGAAGGTAGGCATCCCTATAACTATACAAAGTGAAGTAATGGGCCGGCTACGAAGGTAATTCCCCCGGTGGGGGGGGGTTGCGGGTGGGGTGGCGGGGCAGAGACCCCCCGGGGGGGGGGGCCGCCCCGCGAGAGTGGGG
>JACJWY010000019.1 GCA_020636955.1 Thermoleophilales bacterium
AGCGCGCGACTGGTGGCTCCTGGGCGCGTTGCCCGGGCCGCCCGGGCCCGCTAGAACGGAATATCGTCGTCCGCGGGAGCGCTGCCGCCGCCGGTCGGAGCGAAATCTCCGGGATCCGCCGGCACGTCGGAGGACGGGGTGAAACCGCTGTCCTGGCTTTGGCCCTGCTGCCCGCCGTTGTAGCCACCGTTGTTTCCGCCGGGGGCCGAACCGTCCCGGGAACCGAGGAACTGGACCGTGTCGGCGACGATCTCGATCGTCGATCGCTTGCCGGAACCGTCCTTGGCCTCCCAAGAGCGCCAGTCAAGCCGGCCGTCGACCGCGACCGGGCGGCCCTTCGACAGGTAGTTGGCGCAGTTCTGGCCCTGGGCGCCCCAGACGACCACGTTGAAGTAGTTGGGCTTGTCGACCCACTGGTCGCCTTCCTTGCGGCGGCCGTTCACGGCCACCCCGAGGGTGCAGACGGCGGTACCGGTGGGTGTCTGGCGCAGCTCCGGATCCCTGGTGAGGTTGCCAGTGATCGTGACCCTGTTGATGTTCTCAGCCATTGTGTGTTTGCTCCTTATCGCGTTATTTCGTACATCGCGAATCCCTTTCGGACCCGCAGGTCGGAGGGGGAATGTAGCGACGCCTGTGGACGCTTAAAGGCGAAAGGGGCGAAAACTCGCCCCCCGGAATCGCAAACTGCGGGAAAAGACTTTGGCAGCCGCCAGACACGGCGCCATTGCGTCGGCTTTCAGTCCTCGCGGTAGCGACCGCGGCCGCGACGCTCGTCATCGTCGCCGGTCGGGGCCATGACCACGGCGGTGGCCGGCGGGGCAGGCAGGACCGGTGCTTCCGGGTCCACCTTGAAGATGCGGAAACGCATCACGCCGTCGGCGATCTTCAGGCTGTGGTCGAGTGTCCCGAGCAGATCCCGTTCCGCGTCGAAACGGAACCAGCGGTAATCGGCTTCGCTCTTGCGGTCGATCTCGTAGGCCATCTCGCGGATGCCCCAGTTGTCTTCATGCTTGAGCGAACCGTTGGCTTCGATCGCCGACTTGGTCTCGGTGACCAGTTTCTCGCGTTCGGTTTCCTCGACCTGGGGGTCGAGCATCAGGACAAGTTCGTATTGGCGGTTTGAGTCAGTCAAAATCGACGGGGGACTATACCTTCATCCTCCGAATTCCGCGGTGCGATGTGGATTCCCGTCCCGGTCCCGGCTCCGGAGGGGCGAATACTCCGCCCCGAACCCTTGCAGCGATATGCCGAATGAATTCCGGAATCTGAAGGTGGACCGGCAGCGGGCGGTCAGGCTGGCCGCGCTGCTGGGCCTCGTGGTGCTCGGCATCTCGACCCTTCCCGGTCTGCTCAGAACTCCGAAACCGCCACCGGTTCCCGCCAACGTCGGCTTCCGGCCGGCCGAAACTTCCGGCGATCAAAGGGGCGTGATTCCCCGAATCGTCGCGCCCCCCGGGGACCGGAAACGGGGAGCGGGCACAGAGCGGAAGCGAAAGACCCGAAAGAGCGAGCCGGAACGACGAAAGCGGCTCCGCCGAAGGCAAGGCCGCGTAAGGCGAAAACGGGAGGGCCATGCACGAAAAGAAAAGAGGCGACCCGGGCGGCCTTCGCGCCGGTCCGGACCTTCGCGCCGCTCCGGAACTTCTCGCGGCTCCGGGTCTTCACCCGGCGACACTTCATCTTCAACTGCCCCGCCGGATCCAACGGTGCCGCCAGACGCGCCGGTCACTTCAACCCTCCCGCCAGCCACCTCTGCGCCAACAACTCCGGCTCCGGCGCCTGTCCCGGCACATTCCCCTTCCGCACCCGCTGACGGTTCGCAGGAGTTCGCACCCCGGTGAATCGCGGCGGGGCTCAGTTGCCGAGGCCGCGGACGAAGTGGCGGATCCTGGGGGTGGCTGGCGAGGTGAACGGGAAATAGAGCTCGGAAACATGGCCGCGGCTGGGCACGATGTAAAGCCGGCCCCGCGGGAAGCGGGATTTCACCTTGCGGGCTTCACGAACCGAGGTGATCGAGTCGAACTCGCCGGCCAGGATCAGGGTGTCGAGCCGGCCAGGCATCCTGCGTCCACGAGGAATCGGTGGCTGGTAGTTCCCGGACCGCTTCGGCCAGGAGAGACAGGCGCTTATGTCACTTGCCGACCCGTAGGCCCAGGTCTTCATGCCGATCGGTGCCCACCAGTTTGATGGTCGGAAGTCGGCGATCGCCCGGTTGAGCTGCCGGCGCCGGGTCGAAACCGGAGACGACCGCTTCCATGGCACCGGATAGTCATTGCAGACCACCGCCGCATACATCCCGACCGAGAAGTAGTTGGCCGGACCCTGGTTCGGGCCGTATGGGTGAACCAGCTGGCGCAGCTCCCGGCCATGGCCATGCAGGTATTCGGTGACCACGCGGTTGAGGTGATCGAACCCGCCCGGGGCGTAACTCGATGCGTCCCCCATCAGATAGTTCAGGACATTCGAAGAGAGCTTCGAGGAAGTGCCGGCCTTTCGCAACATCCGGTTGAGTCGACCGAGGGCGTTGCCGGAACAGTTCGGCGCCCGGTTGCAGGAGCGGGTCACCGCCCGCTGCGCGGCCGGGTAGAGGGTGCGCCAGAAGGGGTCGTTGCCGGGATAGGCCGAGGAAAGGACCAGGCCCTTCATGCCCTTGCCGTAGCGGGCGGCGTAAGACTGGCCGAGATAAGTGCCGTAAGAGTCGCCGTAGAGGATCATCTTGCGCTTCGGCAGCTCAAGTGCCTTGCGAACCGCTTCGATGTCCGCCGCCGAACTTGCGGTTGTGTATCCCTCGCGCCGCACCCCGAGTTGCTTCGCGCACTGCTTCAGTCCACGCTGGTAGCTGACCGTGCCGCGCTGAAGGCCCTTGCAGAAGAGCGCCTTTGACCGGCCGGTCCCGCGCTGATCGATCGCGATTATCTCCCGCCGCTTCAGGAAGGGAGCCATCACCGCAGCCAGCGGTTTGAACGAGTCCGGGCTGGTCGGGGCGTACCCCGGGCCGCCCTCGATGTAGACGAAGGCACCCAGCGAGGGTCGGCTGCGATCACCGCGAGGCCGGACCGCGAAGGCGATCTTCTGCTTGCCCGCCGCCGGCTTCCCGCGAACCGCCGGCACCATGATGTATCCGCAGCGCAGTGGCCGGTTCGCGCCGATGTCACATTTCCGGAGCTTTGGCCGGGCGTCGGTGGCCGAAGGCAGGAGTGCTGCCGAGAGAAGCAGGGCAGGCAGCAGCAGAATCAGGGTTGTCCTGCGAAGGAGTTGGCGAGCTGGCATCAGACGCTCTCCCGGGCTTCCCGCGCCAGTTCGATGTCGGCCAGCTGGTCGTCGATCCAGTCGGCCGGGGTCCTCGAGTGGATGATCCGTTTGAGGCCGTTCGCCCTTTCGCGCCGCTCGTCCGGCGGCATGGTCAGTGCGCGGTAGATCGTTTCTGCCTGGTCCTGGATGTCGAACGGGTTGACGGTGAGGGCGAATTCCTTGAGTTCCTCGTGGGAGCCCGTGTTCTCGGAAAGCATGAGTACCCCGTCGCGAACGTTGATCACCGGAGCTTCCTTGGCGACCAGGTTCATCCCGTCGAAGATCGCATTGACCATCAGCAGGTCACAGTGCTTGTACCGGGCAACAGCCTCGTCGAAGTCGTCGTATATGCGGAGGTCGATCGGCATCCAGTCAGTGGTGCCGTGCCGGTGGTTCACCACCGCGACGAGAGCCTCGATCCTTTCGAGATACTCGGCGTATTCGGGCACGTCCTGTCGCGAAGGCTGAAGGTGCGCGACGAAGGTCACTTTCTCGCGGAACTCCGGATGGTCGGTGAGGAAAGTGTCGAAGGCGGTGAATCCGCGCAGGACGTTCTTGGAGAGGTCGGCCCGGTCCACCCGCAAAATCAGATGTTCCCGGCGACGGGCCAGTATTTCCTTCTCCAGCGCCGCCACACGTTCCGAGTGAACGGCCCGTTCGAGCCGGTCGGCATCGATCGAGAGTGGATAGGCCCGGACCATCGTCCGGCCGCCCGGGTGAATGACGGAGAGCTCCTCGAAGTCGACCTCATACCCCATCAGCCGCTGGCAGCAGGCGAGGAAGTTGGTGCCGTATGCGTGGGTGTGGAAGCCGATGATGTCGTTGGCGAGCAGGCCGTTGAAGATCGCCTCGCGGATCGGTGTGGGAAGCACTCGCCAGGAATCGGGCTGGGTCCAGGGGATGTGGACGAAGTGATGGAGCAGGACATCCGGGCGGGCCGCACGGATCTTTGCCGGGGCCGTGTACAGGTGGTAGTCGTGGAGCATGACCAGGGGACTTTCACGATCGTCGATCTGCGTGATCACACAGTTCGCGATGTCCTCGTTGACTACCTCGTAGCCGTTGTACCAGGCGTCGATCTCTTCCCGGCGGATGTCAGGTGCGTTGGAGAGGTCCCAGAGGTAGTGCTGGATGAACCAGAGGATCGGGTTGGCGATCACGTTGTAGAAGCGGTCGTAGGCAGCCTGCTGGCTTTCGACCATCAGCACCTTGTAATCGACCCCGTTCAGGTTGACGTCGATCGGCTTGCCTTCGTTTTCTTCGGTGACGGCGACATCCTCAGGCGTCATCGCCGAAGCGATCCAGAGCGCATGCCTGTCCTTGACCAGTCCCGATAGGGCGGTGACCAGACCTCCCCCTCCGCGGGAAATCGTCCGCTGCCCGTCATCGTCGCGGTTGAACTGTGCGGGCCCCCGGTTGGAGACGATGATCAGAGGATGCTCGTCCGATTCCACGATCCGAGTCTAAATGGCCGCCGGGATCCTCAGGGGCGCGTGATCGCGGCCGGACGGTTTTCCAGCTCGACATCAACCGACTTGCGTTCGCCGTCACGGATCACTTCGAGGGTGGCCGTCTGTCCCGGCTTGAGAGCGCCGACCAGCCGTCCGAGATCCTCGGCGTGCTCGATTGGAATCCCGTCCACGGCGACGATCACATCGCCACCCACGTCATAGGTCGCCCCCTGGAACAACAGTTCGCGGTCTCCGCCCCGGATGCCGGCCTCGTCGGCCGGCCCTCCGTTTACGACCTCGGCGACGATCGCGCCCTGATCTGAATCGAGGCCCAGCTTTTCAGCCAGCTGGGGGTAAAGGGGCTGGGTGCTGACGCCGATGTAGGCGTATTCCGGCTCGCCGCCGTCGCTCAGCATCCCGGCCGAACGCCTGATCGAATTGGCCGGTACCCCGAAACCGACCCCGTCACTCGAGCCGGAGCCGCTCTTCATCTGCTGGCTGATCCCGATCACGTGGCCGTCGCCGTCCAGCATAGGGCCGCCGGAGTTGCCGGGGTTGATCGAGGCATCGGTCTGGATCGCCCCTTCAATCTGGAAGTCGGTCAGGCTCATGACCGACCGGCCGGTCTGTGAAACGACTCCGGTGGTGAGGGTCTGGTCCTCGCCGAAGGGGCTGCCGATCACCGCGATCGGCTGGCCGACCACAACCTTGTCGCTGTTGGCGAGAGTCAGCGGCTTCATCTCGACCTGGTCGGGATCGACCTTCAGCAGCCCGACATCGGCGAAGGGATCGAACCCGACGATGTCCGCTTCGAGCACGTCTCCGGTGGAGAACTCGACGTAAACGTGATCGGCTGCCTTCCTGTTTTCGCCGGAGCCGTCGCTGATTACATGGGCGTTGGTCACGATTTCACCGTCCCGGTTCAGCACGAATCCGGAGCCTCCGGCGATCGCCGCCGTGGCCGGGGAGTTTTCGATGTCCCCGAAGATCGAGCGGATCGACACCACACCGTCGATCGTCTCCGCATAGACCTTCGAGGGATTGAACTCGGAACCGTTCGAATCGAGGATGACCGGGTCGGAATCCGAGGTGGCAATCGCCGTGTCCCCGCCGTCGGAATCGGAACCGGAGTCCGAACCGCATCCGGCCACGACGAACAGGCCGAAAAAAGCTATGAGCAGGATGACCGGCAGGCGCTTCGGCATGACGCCGGAGCCTATCGGGAGTCGGCTCCGGACCCTCCGAAGTGGTCGAATCCGGGAGGTGCGAGAAGATCGGATCCGTCCTCGGCGAAGACCTTGACGGCCGGGCAGTCACTTTCGGGCGATTCGACCGAACCGATTGCGAGGAGTTCGAATCCGGTGGCGTCGATCAGTGCGGAGTCCGCTTCAGCGAAGCGGTCCTCGGGGATGGTCAGGGCCAGGACGTAATCCTCCCCGCCGGAGATCGCGAAGCTCAGCGGATCGACCCCGGCCGCGGCTGCCACCTCCGGCACACCGGCCATGATCGGGATCTCCTTCCCTTCCAGCCTGATACCGACACCCGAGGCCAAAGCGATGTGACCGAGATCCGCGTTGAGACCGTCACTGACGTCGATCATCGCCGTGGCGCCTGCCCGGGCCAGAACCGGAGCGGCGGCGAGCTGAGGCTGCGGACGCAACTGGCATTCGATCAGCAGGTCCCGGGACAGTTCGCCGAGGCCGGGCGCTTCGACACCGCTCAGCAACCCGAAACCGGCGGATGCTCCACCAACCGGACCGGTCACCGCCACGACGTCCCCCGGTCGCGCACCCGAACGGCTGAGGAGCGGAGTGCTTTCCCCGACGTGGGCGATCACCGTCACGCTGAGAAAGAGGACCGGCGAAGCGACGACATCGCCGCCGGCCAGATCGACACCGAACTCGGCGGCAGATTCGACCACCCCGTCCGCCAGGCCTTCCAGAAAGCGTTCTCCGGTTTCGCGAGGCGCCCCGAAGGCCACCAGAATTTCTGTGTCCCCGGCTCCGAGGCCCATCGCGGCAATGTCCGAAACTGCGCAGGCGATGGCCTTTCGGGCGACCTCCGCGGCCGGCCGGTCCGATGTGAAATGAACCCCTTCAACCGCGGTATCGACCGAGGTCACGATCTTCCCGCTGGTCCGGATCACCGCGGCGTCATCGCCGATTCCGGTCTCGATCCGCGGCGAGCCAACCGCCTTGCTGGCGATCCTGCCGATCAGTTCGAACTCGCTCAGGTCCATGGCTCTGACACTATTGCGCGTCAGATGAGTGAGGATCCGAGCACAAGTCCCGGCGGGGACCAGGAGCAGAGCCTGCTCCACCGGCTGGGCCACCTTGCCGCGACGGTCGGTAAGACCGGCCCGAAGAAGAAGTCGACCCGGATAATCCTGCAGGGCTCGGTCGCGTTCCTGATTTTCGGTTTTCTCGTCTTCACGGTTGTCACCCAGTGGTCGGAGCTGAAGCAGAAGGGGGTCGAGTTCGACTTCATCTGGCTGATCCCGGCCATCCTGATGATGCTCCTCTATTACGTCGCCGGCGCCGCCGTCTGGGGCCTGATCCTGCGCTTCCTCGGCAGCCCCGTTTCAGCGATGGAAACCCAGAAGATCTGGGCCCAGCCTTTGTTGGTCCGCTACGTGCCGGGAACCGTCCTCTTCATCCTCGCGCGGATTCTGATGGCCGAGAAGGTCGGTGTCCAGCGTCGGGTCAGCACAGCCGGGATCGTCTACGAACAGGCGGTATCGATTGCCGGTGCCCTGACCATCGCGACCTGGTTTTTGATCGACCACCCCGACCTGCAGGACCAGCCGGCCCGCTGGCTTCCCCTACTCGTCCTGCCGGTAATGGTGGTCCTGCTTCACCCCCGGATTTTCGGACCGGTCTCCAGGCGGCTGCTTCATGCCCTGGGCCGCGAGTCGCTGCCACAGCTGATGCCCTTCCGCGGGGTCGTGACGATCTACGTCTCCTACGTGATCGTCTGGGCGATCATGGGCGTGGGCGTTTTCTTCGCCGCGCGGGCGGTTCATCACCTGAACCTCGATGACCTCGCGATAGTCGCCGCCTCGCAGATGATCGGCTTCCTCGCCGCCGTCGTTTCCGCCGTTACCCCGGCCGGTCTCGGCGTCCGTGATGCGGCTTTCGCCTGGGCGGTTAAGGTCGCCCTGCCTTCCGACAGCTTCGGCGTTGGCGCCGTGATCGCGATCGCCGTGCGCGCGACCCAGACGGTCGTCGAGCTGATCTACGTCGGCGGGGTCACCGCCCTGACCCGGCGCGAGGGAGATGAAGGTGAGATCGAACTGGCCGAGGAAGCCGCCGAGGAAGCAATCCGGCTTCAGACCGATTCCGGAAGTTAGCCGGAGGTAACGCCGCCTAGCCCGGGGTTACGCCGCCGCTCGTTCCGCCGCCTCCGCCGCCGGTGGAGCCACCGGTGCCGCCGCCGACGCCGGCCGGTTCCTGACCGACTCCGGGCGCATAGGCATCGGCCGGACCAACCGTGCCGTCCCCGGCTGTGCCTGTGCCAGTTCCTGTCGTTCCGTCGGTGCTGGTCGAATCGGTCGAATCCGGCCCGTAATCGCTCTGGGTGCCGGGGGAAACCGTGTAGCCACCGCTGAAATCGCCCCAGTCCATGGTCTCCGCCGGGACCGGCGTTTCCTCACAGGGCACGGCGGCATTCACGAAGAAACTGTTCCAGATGCTGGCCGGGACACCACCACCATCGGAACCGGTGCTGATGTCATTCGACTCCGGATATCCGTACCAGACGGCAGCCGTGAGATTCGGCTGGTAGCCAACGAACCAGGCATCGATCTGGTTGTCGGTGGTGCCGGTCTTGCCGGCCTGTCCGCCGCAACCCGTATACGCAGCGGTTCCGGTGCCGCCGGTGATGTTGTCGTGCAGGATCTTCGTCACTTCGTAGGCCTCGGCCTCGGTCAGGACCCTCACGCCCTTGGCCTTGCTCGGGCGATCCACTTCCCCGTCCGGGAAGACGACCTTCTCGATCGCGGTCGGGTCATGCCGGATGCCGCCGCTGGCCAGGGTCGAGTAGGCACCGGCCATCTCGAGCGGCGAGACACCGATGGTCAGACCGCCGAGAGTTTCGGCGGGATAGCCGTCGAGCTTCGTCTTGATCCCCATCTCGTGAGCCATGTCGGCGATTTTGTCCGGCCCGACATCGAGGGCGAGCTGGGCGAAGACCGAGTTGTCCGAGTAAAGGGTCGCCTGGGCCACGCTGATCGTGCCGTGGTACGAGTCGCCGTAGGTGTGCACTTCCCAGGGACCGTAGGTCGGGTCGTTGATGTTGAGCGGCTTCGACTCGTAGTAGGTCGTGTACGGGTCGATCCCCTCGTGGATTGCAGTGGTGAGGGTGAAGACCTTGAAAGTCGAGCCGGGCTGGCGTTTGCCCTGGGCGGCCAGGTTGTACTGGTTGTCCTCATAGGAGGCCGACGAAACCATCGCCCGGATTTCACCGTTCTGAGGGTCGATCGCAACCAGGGCGCCGGAGGGCCCGCCGGCATAGAGGTTCGAACTGAGCGCATCGAGACCGGCCTGCTGTTCGGATGGTGAAACGGTCGTGTAGACCTTGAGGCCGCCGCGCCGGACCGTGTTTACACCGTACTTCTTGATCAGTTCCGACTCGACGTAGTCAAAGAAGAAGGGATCCTCGCGGTCGAAGAGGTTGTCGGCCGGGTCGAGCTGAAGCCCCGAAGCTTTGGCCTTTGCGGCCCGTTCCTCGGTGATCATGTTCTGGTCGGCCATCGCGTCGAGAACCTCGTTGCGGCGCTCCTTGGCTCCGGCCGGATTCTGCATCGGGTTGTAATCCGAGGGAGCCTGTGGCAGGCCGGCAAGAAGGGCCGCCTGGGGCAGGTTCAGGTTCCTGGGCTTGAGCGAGAAGTAGACCTTCGCTGCCGCGTCGATCCCGATCGCGTTGCGGCCGCCGATCGTGCCGTAGGGAGCGGTGTTCAGGTACTTGCCGAGGATCTGTTTCTTGGTGTGGTCCTTCTCGTAGTCAAGGGCCATCTTGGCTTCCTTGATCTTCCGTTCGTAATCGCGCTCGGGGTTCGCGATGTACAGGTTGCGCATCAGCTGCATGGTGATCGTCGAAGCGCCCTCGGTGATTTCTCCCGACTCGAAGTTCTTGACCAGGGCACGCAGGCCGCCCTGGAGATCGATGCCGTTGTGCTGGTAGAAGCGCTCGTCCTCGATTGCCACCGTCGCATCCTGGACCGACTGCGGAATCTCGGAAATCGGGATCGGGGTCCGGATCTCGTCCGAGTCGATCAAACCGAGCTTGCTGCCGTCACCGGCGAAGATGACCGAGTTCTGGCCCTTGTTGATCTCCTTGAGATTGTCCGGGTTGGGAGCCTCGGCGGCGATCGAAAGCACCCAGCCGCCACCGGCCGCAATCGCGGTCAGCAGCAATCCGCCGAGAACCGCGCCCACCGCCACAATTACCTTGCCCGGTGAACCTCGGTGCCGGCGCACCCTTCTCTGGCGCCTCGTCATCCCGTACAGGGTAGCTGGAAGCCCCTCAGGAACTTCTAAAGAGCGGGGCCGGACCGGGGCCGCTGCAACAAGGGTTGCGGACGACCGCAGCCCCGAGTTGTGAGAATGGCCCGAGCAATGGAAGCGAACGAGCCCGCAGAACCGCCGCCGGAAACCTCTGGCCAGGCGTTGTTTCCACCTTCGCCTCCGGGCGTCGACCCTCCGGAAGATCCGAACCGCTATCCCTACGCGACCTGGGGCCCCTGGATCGCGATCGGCGGTGCAGTCGCGGCCCTGATTCTCGGGCTGATGCTCGCTTTGCCGATCATTTTCGCCGCCGGCGGCGATGATTACGACTCGCTCAGTTGGGGCGTGAAGGCGGGGGTTCAGTTCTGCACGGCCCTTGGCTTCCTCGCCGTCCCCTTTCTTTTCGCCAAGGAATTCCCGGGGGGTGTGAACTGGCGAGAGGCCGCCGGGCGACTCGGCTTCCACCGATTCAGGGTTGGCAATGCGGCCAAGTGGATCGGGATCGGCCTGGTCTCGTACATCGCTTTCGCGATCGTCTACGTGGCGATCTTCGGCGAGCCCAAGCAGGACGACATCGCCGGCGAGCTCGGGCCGGCCTGGTCGCAGATTCTCCTAATCGTGGTGCTGGCACCGCTGTCCGAGGAAATCTGTTTCCGGGGCATGCTCTTCGGCGGTTTCCGTACCCGTTTCAACCTGCCGTTGGCGGCGATCGGAGCCGGACTCGTCTTCGGCGGGCTTCACTATTCGACCGGCGTCAGCGCCGTACCGCAGCTGATGGTTCTCGGAGCGATCTTCGCTGTGGTCTATGACCGGACCGAATCAATCTGGCCCGCGATCATCTTCCACGCGATCAACAACGGCTACGTGCTGATCGCCCTGAATTCGTGAACCAGCCCGAGACAAGAAACAGCCACGACCATGAGGTGAAACCTTGACCGACCGCGAAGCGACCCGTGAGCAGCTGATCGGCCTTCTGCGAGAACATTCGCTCGTCCTCGGTGAGGTCACCCTTTCGAGCGGAGCGAAGGCCAGCTATTACGTCGATGCCCGGCGCACCGTGATGCGGCCCGAAGGCCTGAAGGCGGTCGGCACGCTGATCGCCCTCCACGCAAGGGAACTCGGGGCGACCACGGTCGGGGGGCCGGTCATGGCCGCCATCCCGCTGGCCTGCGCCGCCATCGCGGTTCCCGAAGGCGAAGGACTCGGCGGTTTCTTTGTGCGAAAGGAGCGCAAGGCCCACGGCCTCCAGCGCTGGGTGGAAGGCGCGGCGGAGCCGGGCGACCGTGTGCTGGTCGTCGAAGACACGGTCACCACCGGTGGCTCGACGATCTCGGCGATCGAGCGAATCAGGGACGAAGGGTTCGAGATCGCGGGCGTGCTGGCTGTGGTCGACCGGCTGGTCGGCGGTGGCGAGAAAATCGCCGACGAGGCCGGAGCCCCTTACGCGACCCTGACCACCATCGACGACATCTACCCGGACCGGCCCGACAAATAGGGCCCTCCCTTCGGGGCCTCGCCTCCGAACCCGGGTTGTGCCGGGGTTGCGGGAGTGAGAGCATGGGTACTGCTTCACCGACGAGCGATCCGATGACCACTGAGAGGAGAACGCTTTGGAATTCGATCAATATCACGAGCCGCCCGAGGAACTGAGCCCCGAACTCAGGACCAAAGCGAGGCTGTTCGCCTCTCTGGCCGAGGAAGCCGAAGCGATCAACTGGTACGAGCAGCGACTCTCCGTCGAGCCGGACGAAGAAGCGAAGTCCATCATGCATAACGCCCAGCACGAAGAGTTCAAGCACTTCGCGATGGACCTCGAGTTCCTCTTCCGCCGGATGCCGGTCTGGCGGCAGCTGGCCGAAGGTGTCCTGTTCAAGGACGGCGACATCGTCGAACACGGAGAGGCAGCCGAGGCGGGAACCGAAGAGGAAGACGGGGGAACTTCGACCGACGGGGGCCCCGACGGGTCGCTTGGAATCGGAAGCCTGAAAGGAGCGGGACTTTGAATCACCTTCTGCGGGGTCACGCCCCGATAACCGACGAGGCCTGGAAACAGATCGACGACGAGGCGAGGGACGGGTTGCTGCCCGCGCTCGGGGGCCGGAAGCTGGTCGACTTCGACGGACCGCTGGGATGGGGACATTCGGCGACCGACCTGGGACGGGTTTCGAATTCGGCCAAGGGACCGGCCACCGGAGTCAATTTCCGTACCCGCCAGGTTCTGCCTGTGGCGGAACTGAGAGCACCGTTCACGATCAGCCGCTCCGAGCTGGAAGCCCTGGACCGCGGTGCCGTGGACACCGACTTCGATTCGCTGAATGCCGCTGCCCGACAGATGGCGATCGCCGAGAACGCGGTGATCTTTCACGGGCTGAAAAAGGCCGGAATGGAAGGGATCGCCCAGGCCTCAAGCCACAAGCCGATCCCGCTGGGCAACAACGGCTTCAACGACTACCCGGAACACATCGCCAAGGCGATCGAGGTGATTCTCTCGGCCGGGGTCGAAGGCCCGTACGGGGTGGCGCTCAGCCCCGAGTGCTACACCGGGGTGGTCGAGAGCGCCGAGCGAGGCGGTTACCCGTTGCTCTCCCACATCCGCAAGATCCTGCAGGAAAGCGGCGGCGGTCCACTGGTCTGGGCCCCCGGGCTCGACGGCGTGGTGGTCGCCAGCATGCGCGGTGGTGACTTCCTCTTCGAGTCGGGTCAGGATCTTTCGATCGGCTACGACAGCCACGACGCCGAGCAGGTCAACCTTTACATCGAGGAAAGCTTCACCTTCCGGGTCGCCACGCCGGAAGCAGCGGTCGCCCTGCCCAAGTAATCAGACTTCGGACTTCGCCTTTTTCTCGGCGGCATCGGCGCCCGTGCTGGTGGTCATCGCCTTGCCGGCACCGCCGGAGAGGATCTTCCTGACCAGAGAGGGCGCGAGGATCTTGAGCATCGCGATCAGTGCGTAGGGGCGCGGCACGTACCGTTCCGCCTTGCCGAGAATCGCGGTCTCGTAGACCGCTTCCGAAGCCTTGAACACATCGGAGACCATCCACCGGGTGGCGAGTTTTCCGGTCAGCTCGTCGGCCGGAAAACCCTCGGTCTTGATGAAACCCGGCAGGACCAGACCGACGTGGACCCCGTTCGGCGCCTCCTCGAGATGAAGTCCGTCGCTCCAGCCGATCAGGGCGTACTTGGACGCAGAGTAAGCCGCTGAACCGGGTCTTGAAACCCGGCCGGCGGTGGAGGCGATGTTCACGATTGAACTGGGAGCGCTCTCCCGGAGCATCGGCAGGAAGGTCTCGGTCAGCCGGAGAACCGCGTCGAAGTTGATCTCCATCGTGCGGCGCACGTTTTCGTAACCGCCATCAGCGAAGGTCGCGCGCCAGGCGGCGCCGGCGTTGTTGACCAGCAGGTTGACCGGCGGGTGATGTTCCTGGGCATGGGCAAGGATGCGGCCCGGGGCGTCGGGCTCGGTCAGGTCGGCCGCGACCCAGGTCGTCTCGCAGGCCAGGCGCTTTGCCAACTCCCGCAGGCGGTCCTCGCGACGGGCGACCAGGATGAGCCGCGTGTCGGGTTTGCGGGCCAGTCGCCAGGCGGTGCCTTCGCCGATGCCGCTTGAAGCACCGGTTATTACGGCTACGGTTGGTCTGTTCTCCATCGAGGGTTCCACGGTGCGCACCCTACCGGTGGGTGGTCTTGGGCGGCACGGGGTATGCCTGAAAAACCGTCGCTTCGTTCCTCATTCCGTAGGTTTTTCAGGCATACCCCGCACCGCCCTGCAACACCGGTTGGGCTGCCCCCGGTTCAGTTGGACCGGGGGCTATCCGACTAGATCCGTAACGGCTTCTTTGAATACTTCGGTGTGGCGGTCGACGTCGGCCTGGCTTGTTGCCGGGGACATCAGGGCCATGTTGTGGAAGGGGGTGATGAGTACCCCGCGGTTGAGCGCGTGGAGGTGCAAGAACCGTTCAAGTTCCGGGTCGGAAGCCTGGTGGGCGAGAGTGCCGTTTTCGGCCGGCTCCGACTCGAATCGGTACTCGGCCCTTGCCCCGAGCTGGGTCACGTTCCAGGGCAACCCGGCATCGGTGACCACATCCATCACCCCTTCGCTGAACCGGGTCGCCAGGGGGATCGTGTGGGCGAAGGCTTCTTCGGTCAGAACCTCGGAAAGGGTGGCGCGGACGGCGGCCAGCGAGAGCGCGTTGCCGGCCAGGGTCCCGCCGACCCCGCCCGTGTCTTCGTAGTCGGCATCTTGCTGCGAGAACAGGCTCTCGGTCACTGCTTCGGTCAACCCCAGTGCACCGGCCGGAACCCCCGAACCGATCGCCTTGCCGATCGAAAGCAGGTCCGGCTCCAGACCCCACGCGGCAGTGCAGCCGCCCGGGCCGGCCGAGAAGGTATGAGTCTCGTCGATTATCAGCAGCGTGCCGTACTTGCGGGTCAGGCTCCTGAGCGCCTCGTGGTAGCCCTCATCCGGCAGAACGATTCCCATGTTGGTCATCGCCGGCTCGGCCAGCACGCAAGCGACCTCACCGGTCGCCAGGGCTGCCTCGAGCGCTTCGAGGTCGTTGAACTCGACCGCGTAGGTCGTTTCGGCCGGATCGACGGGAGCCCCGACATTTCCCTCGCGGGAAACCGTCAGACCCCCGGGGCCGGCGACCGCAAAGGCCTCGTCGACCGAGCCGTGGTAACTGTAGCTGAAGATCAGGACTTTCGGCTTGCCGGTGATCTGTCGGCAGATCCTGAGCGCGGCGCGGTTGGCATCGGTCGCAGTCAGGGTGAACATCCAGCGGTCAAGCCCGAAACGCCGGGACAGTTCCTCCCCGACCCAGGGGGCGTCTTCGGTCGGCAGCATGGTCGTAATGCCCTTGCGTTCCTGGTCTGTGATCGCCCGCACCACCGGCTCCGGGTCATGGCCGGGCATGGCGCCGGTGTCGCCGAGGCAGAAATCGATGTAGGTGTGGTCGTCCACGTCGATGATCCGGGCACCGATCGCCAGCTTCGCGAAGACCGGGAAGCCCCCTGCCCAGCGCATCATCCAGGGCATCGGAACGCCGCCGACCAGGGACTTCTGCGCCCGTTCGAAGAGCTCCCTGGACTTCGGGTTCTCCTCGATGAAACGGTCGAGCTCGGACTGGGTGAGTTCGGCCAGGCGGCCGCGGTTGATCTCGGTCATCTCTCCTCCTCGGGGTTCCGCCGATCATATGCCGCAACCGGCAGCTATGAACAGTGTTCAAGAAGGGCTAGAGTCGGGGAAGCTTCGAGATCCGGGGGAAGGGAAAGAACAAATGAAGGTCAAGGCACTGATCCTCTCGCTGGCGGCGTTGACGCTCGCGGCGCTCATCGGTGTCGCGGGGCCGGCCACTGGCGCCGAACCCGGGCCGAAATGCGCCGGCGGGGATGACCCGACCAAGGTGACGGTTGGCATCGTCCAGATGATCGGCTGCTGGACCACGACCCAGGCCGATGGCGCCGACGTCTACCACGCACGCTTCGACCGGCAGCCTGCCTACGGCTCGGTCAGGGGAATCGACATGAACGGATTCCTTCTCGCCCCGTCCACCGGCAACGTTGCCGCCTCGACGGAGCTGGAGGTTAACTCGAAGACCTGGACGATTCGCACGAAGGAGACCACGACCAACGATCCCGCCGAAACCAGGCTTTACTCGATGAAGGTGCCCAACGTGAACGAGCCGACGCTGATGGGTGGCGCGCCGTTCACAATCAACTTCACCGCGCCGAAAACCGGCTCCTTCCTGCTCGAGGACTTCCGCCTGGGAAGCAACGCTGCATGGTCGAAGGTCTTCGACGGTTTTTCGCCGGTCGGCGACGTCGAGACCCCGGTGAAGCTGCTCGAGGACGGCAAGGGTTCGATGGACTTCACAATTCAGCTCGCCGGGATATTCACACTCAAGGGCCATCCGCAGTCGACCACGATCAAGATCCCGACCGAGGTCGGCGAGGGCGCGAAGATTGACGGCTTCGAAATTCACCTGGAAGAGATCGACGGAATCAAACTGATCGACATCAGGGACTTCGAGGCCGAATACTCGGCCGAGGAGAAGAAACTGGGTGGCAGTGCCGACTTCTCGCTGCCTTTCATGGGCGACAAGGGGGTCAGCTTCGGCTTCGAGATCGAGAACCTGGTCGTGACCAAGGCCACGGTCGGCGTTTCCGGGGTGAAGATCCCGATCGGGGCTCCGCCGGCCGGTTTCATCACCGCGCTCAACGGTGGCTTCGGTTTCAAACAGATTGACAACTATTTCGTGCTGAACCTGAACGCCGGGGCGACCGCCGAATTCGGCCCGGAAGTGCCGACCCCTTGGGGCAAGCTGGTTCCCCTCGAAGTGAATTCGAATCTGAAGATCGGCAAGGAGGGCCAGGACTTCTACTTCCTCTTCGACGGCGGGGTGAAGGTCTTCCGCCTGCCGGTGGGCAACGTCTATCTGAAAATCCACACCAACAGCGGGGTCGCGTTCGGCTTCAGCATCGGGATCGGCTTCCCCAGTTACTCGAACAACCCGAACGACCCCTTCTACATCGGTTCGTCGGTCGACGGCTGGATCGCCAAGAACAGGTTTCAGTTCGAGGGCAAGGGCAAGGTCCGGCTGATCGGTCTTGACATCTTCGATGGCCGGATCCTGATCAACGACAAGGCCGCCGGCGCCTGCTGGAAGGTCACGTTCTTCGATGGCGGTGCCGTCTACGAATACGGCTCCAGGGACGTCAAGACCTTCGGGGTCAGCTGTGGCCTCGACCGCTACCGGGAGAACTACCCCTCGGCGACCCACCGCGGAATCGCCGCCGCCTCGGCCGACCGGCCCCGCAAGCTGACCACCGGAGCCAGGGAAGTGATCCTCAGCGCGAGGGGCAAGGGCGATGCTCCCCGCTTCAAGCTGACCTCAACGGACGGGCGCAGCTTCGAGGTCCCGCAGGGCAAGGACATCGTCCGCACGAAGAAGTACATGATCGTGGTCGACCGGAAGAACAAGGTGACCCACGTCGCTGCGGCCGGACTCGCCAACGGCGATTGGACGATCGCCCCATACGGGAACTCGGTTCCGATCATGAGCGTGAAGACGGGCAAGGCGCTACCGCCGGAAAGGGTCCAGGCCCGGGTCGTCGGCAAGGGGCTGAGCCGGACCCTTATCTGGGACTCGCGAGGCAATCCCCACACCAGGCTTGCTTTCACCGAAGTGATGAAGGGCGGCTACGAGCAGCCGATCCTGACTACCGACAAGGTGCGGGGCCGGTACCACTTCAAGGCAACGAAGGGCGGCCACTACGGCAAGCGCCGCCTGCGGGCCTACGTGATCCACGGCGGCACCCCGCGACAGATCACGATCGAGGACCGCTATGTCGTGAAGCGACCGGCAAGACTGCGGGCTCCCCGGATCGTCCGGGCCTGGCGAAACGTCTACGCGGCTTCGGCGACCTGGCGCGGCGTCCGCGGGGCGCATGGGTACATCGCCGAGATCGCCGTGATGAAGAACGGCAAGCGACTCACCTCCTACCGGAGGGTGGTCGGTCCGAAGCGCCGGAAGATCACGATCCGGCAGCATCCGGGCGGAAGCTTCGCGATTGCCCGGGTCCAGGCGTTGAACGCCGACGGCGTTCCCGGCAAGACAGGCGCGAGGCGCTTCCGGCTCGCACCGCCCAAGTCCCTGACCCTGAGAAAGGCCGGTATCCGGAGTGCGAGGTCGGCCCGGAGGGTGGGTGGCAAGGTGATGCTGCGAACACGTTGCCCGATCAACGGACATTGCCAGACCAGGGTGCTGCTCAAGGTTGGCTACCGGACGGTCGGAAAGACCACCTTTCAGCAGGTGCCGGGCACCTACCGCTTCGTTCAGCTCTCGCCGAATTCACCGAAGCTGAGGAAGAAACTCGCAAAGGGGCGCCTCAACCGTCTGCGGGTGGTCGTCCGTCAGCACCGGACCGGAAGCAAGCCCCTGCCCGGCCTTGGCGCTACCGTCGACAACATCAGACCGTGAGGGCATTCACCGAGATCCCGCTTCCAGCCGTCTCTTGCGAAACCCGGGCTTTCGCCGTCTAAGGGCGAAGGTTTCTGAGCAGGCCGGCACCGCGAATTGCCGCTCCTGCAGCAGTCATCGCGGCTCCTTCGGTGCGGCTGCCGATCCCGGGCCAAAGACCCAGCGCCCGAAGGTTGCCGACCACGTCGTAGAAGGAGTGCTCGCGACAGACCTTGCCGTCCCGGAACTCGAAGATATCGGTGCCTTGCGATTGGAGTCGCTTGCCGGTGGCAGGGAGTCCGATCCAGGTTGGCCCGGAGTTGAGACCCGTGAAAGCCCAGGGCTCGGTCGCTCGCTCGCCCTCGCAGATGACCGGTTCCCGCAGTGACCACTGGCAATCGGTGAAGGCCGTGAAGAAGTTGTCGCAGTGGGTTGAGTAGGCGTCGCGACCGTGAATCGGTTCGGGCAGGGTCACGTCCCAGTACTCGATGTCATCGGTGACGAACTCGAGTACCGCCTCGGTCCCGGTCCCCCAGGCCCTTTGCCACTCGACGAAGAAGTCATCGGCCCAGTTCGCCACGGGGCGATCGTAGCGACAGGAGGCCGGATCCTCGCGCGACTACTTCCAGCCCTCTACATTGGCGGCTTGCCTGATCCAGTTGTCCATCTCGGACGTTTCAGCCTCTTCGAGGGTCTTGATCTTGATGTAGCGGCTGCGATCCGTATCGCCGAGCGGTGGTGGCGAATCGAAGTCCGCGCCACCCAGAAAGACCATGTTCACCGAGACGTCATAGGCGACCATTTCGATCAGCCAGCCGAGGTCTTCCCGTCCGTAATAGGCCTTCTTCCACTTCACGGCGTAACGAAGGTCGGATATCGCCTTGCGGATCTGCCCGTCCAGAGAGGCGACGATCGGATGGAGGTCCGGCATCACCCTGGAGGCCCAGTCGTCGACCTCGCCGGAATCCTCGGAAGGGACCGGAGGTTTGCGGGTGGAGTTCGGCTTTCGGTTCATTGCCATTTCGGGCTCCCTCGGTTGCTGGACGATCCCATCATCCCTCTGTGGCGCCGCCGCCACAAGTGAAATGCCCCGAGCTGGATTCGAACCAGCGGCCTTCCGCTTAGGAGGCGGACGCTCTATCCAGCTGAGCTACCGGGGCCGGATCCGTGATGGTATCCGGAGCGGTCAGGGCAGGAACGGCGGGGTGGCACCCTCGGGAGTGGCCCGGGGCTCAATGTCGAGCGCATCCGCGACGATCGCCCGAAAGCAGAGCAGCTGGAACCTCACCAGTTCATCCCGCCCGATGTCGGGATCGTCCGCCCAGCGCGAAGCTACCCCCTGGGTTCCGGCCAGCCACACCCGCAATCCCTGACGCAACCTTGCGGGCGGATCTTGCACTCCCATCCGTTCGATCATCCGGCCGACTACCCGCTCGAACATCTCGTGGGCCGCCGCCTGCATACGGGGATCGGCGGCAGGGCCGCCCTGAATCATGCTGGGAATCAGGAAGGGGAACTGCCGGTTCAGATCCAGGATCGCGCCGACCGCAATTTCGAATCGCTCCCGGACCGGCAGTTCCGGGTCGGCCTCGCTTGCTTCGTAAACCAACTCGAGGGCGGTCTTGATCGACTCGCGGTAGAAGCCTTCCTTGTCTCCGAAGTATCTGAAGATCAGACCCTCTGAAACGCCCGCTTCGTCGGCGACCTCAGCCAGGCGAACCTCCTCGTAGGGACGGGTGGTGAAGACCCGTATTCCGTACTCGAGCAGCTCGCGGCGCCGCTCCTCCGGACTCAGCCGGCGACGGACCTTCTTTTCAGTTTCGGCAGCGCGGGGCAACGAAGTCAGCCTTGTCCATGTAAGTGGACTTTGGCATGTACGGCCCCATCACCGCAGATTCCTGGCCTGGTTTGTGGATGTTCTGGATCGCCTGTTTGAACTTCGGAGAAGCGATCAGATTCCGCATGATCAGGGTTCCGGTACCGCCCCTTCCCAGCGAGTCGACGTAGTTTCCCCACTTGAGCCAGGCGACGCCGCATTTTCGTGTGGCCGTGCGGGGCCTGTTGGCTGCCGTGCTGACGACGATCGTGTACCGGCGCTTGCGGGTGAGTGGTACCTGCTCGTCGTAAAGGCAGGCGATCACCGACGTCGTCAGCGGTGATTCGTTTTCGCAGAGCGACCAGTAGCGGACCTGCCCGGACCCTGCCCGCCGGCTGCCTTTCCAGGTCCGGGGGAAGGTCGGCATCTTTGCCCTCAGGACCAGCACCTTGCCGTAGTGGTCGTTTATCGCGGTCATGATGTAACGGGCGTCCCCGTTGCTGTACTGGCCCCCGGTGTCACTCGCGTCGGCCGAGGCACGATCAGACTCGCTGGGAGTGCCCTCCTTGAAGATGCCGAGCGCGTAGGCGAAGTTGAAGAAGCGTTCCCACCGCGGCGGACTGAAGGCCGGAGCGGTCTCGAACTTGGCGCCCGGGGTATTGACCATCGATTCGAAGGTCGCTTGCGGAAGTCTAAGCGGGGTCATGGTCCGCACCGGGTTGTTGATCAGCGCGCAGGCCGCGCTTCCAGTAAGGCTTCGGCCATCCTCCAGAATCAGGGTCATCGACGGGACCGGTACTCCCCCGGCAACTCCGGTTCCCCGGTCCGGGAGATACACCCTGTAGAGCAGTTCCTGGACTCCTCCGTTGGCCGACGCGTAGATCGTGTTCGGCTTCCGGGCGCCTGCGGGAACCGCCGCGTCGAGAACCGTCATTTTCCAACGGCGCTTCTTGAACTTCAGATCGCGGCGGTGTCCGGGAACGAACGGATTGACGCTGCCCCTCTGCGGCCTTATCTGGACGTCACGAAGTGTGTCCGAGGGAGCCCCGGAAATGTAGGCATTCACTGACTGATACCGGGAGTGCGAGTAGTAACCACGAAGAACCATCCGGGCTTCGGCCGGGAGGTTGAACCTGGCACCCCAGTAGCTCACCTCGGTGTCCGGGTAGGCGAAGTTCTTTTCCGGGTCACCGACCGTGTTGCGGGTGAAGAAGGGCTCCCAGAAGCATCTGTCCGGGCTGGCGGCTGCGGCGCCGGCCGGGGCCAGCGCGGCCAGCAACATCCCGGCAAGGGTTCCAAAAACTGCAAGGCAAAATGTGAACCGGGCGGCAGCCCCTCTCTTCTCCATGAGAGAAGTCTAGCAGCTATTGAGTTACAACTCAATAGCGAAGAATGGCGAGTGCGCCGTTGGCCTCGCCGAGCGCGGGCACCTCTTCAACCGAAGCGGAAGTGACCCGGGCCCCGGTCCTGAGGGCGAGCTCGACCAGGGCCTCCTGGACGCTGGCTTCTCCCGCCTGGTCGATCGCCTCGCGACTTGCCGCGTCAAGCTCCTCTTCGTCGGTCTCGAGATAGGGATCGATGATCAGATGCTCGACCCTTCCCTCGCCCAGCGCCGCCAGCACCAGGTCGGGCCCGGCTGCCCCGCGGCCACCCGCCCTGGAGCTCTCCAGCGCCCTGGCCCCGTCGCCCGACACTTCATCCCGCCAGGCCTGGCGGAGGTGCGGGTCAAGGGCCGCGCCCGCTTCGGCCGCCGTGAGGTCGATCAGGTTGAGATGCACCGTGGTCGCGAGCCTGCTCCGCATGTCGGCGGGAAGAGCCTCGTTGAAGCCCGCTCCGAGCTCGCCCTCGGCGGCTGCCACGAGTCGGTCGAATCCGAGTTCGGTGGCACTGTCGGCAATTGCCTTCGCCGCGGCCTTCAGGAAGCGGGCTCGCCAGACCTCGACCCGGTCGTCGTAGGCCGAGATGTTCGACACACCGCCGCCCGCGACCGTACCCTGCGGCCGGGCCGGCCCCCGGTACTCGTGCCAGTCGCCGAGCTCCAGGTCGAAGGTCGAAAGCTCGAGGTCCTTCGTATGCCCGTCGGACCATTCGAGCAGGCGGATGCGGTCCTGGCTGAGCAGGATCAGGCCGGTCCGCTGGCCCCGGTCGATCACGTCGAGCATCGGCCAGACCACCGGACCGGAGTCGACCGTCGCGAAGTCCTGACGAACCGGAATCTGGAAGGTGGTGAAGGAATCGACGGTCCCTCCCGCACCGAGAAAGAGAGCCACGCTCCGGCCCCTCTCGGCCGCCGAAGCGGCGCTCAGGCGCTTCTCGGCGTCGGCGCAGAGCTTCCTGACGACCTGTTCCTTGCCGTGGTCGCCCTCATGAAACCCGCAGATGTGGCTGAGGCCGTTCTTCAGGGCGATCGACCAGGCCGGGGTCTCGCTGCTGTTGGCCGGATCCCTCGGGTCTGTCCGGCAGAAGACCGACAGAACCGGCCCCTCCGAATCTCGATCGATCAGTTCACGAAGCTCCTCGATCCTCCGCTGATTCTTCATTACCTGACTAAATCAGACCCGATGTCCCGACATGCCAAACTGGCCCCGGAAGCACAAAGCCGGTGGCGTCTCCGGCGATGTTTCGGGCCGGAGAGGAAACTCCCGGCGGCTCCGTGCCTACTCGGCGGGCCCTGATTCCCCGGCGGGCCCGGGCTCCTCGATCTCGTAGAGGGATTCGCGGGCGACCTGCTTGCCGCGGGAAGTCCAGAGATTGATTTCCAGGTAGACGTCATCGCCGTAGTTCCTGAGCGCGTCGGGGGCGATCAGGGTGAAGCGGTCGGCGCGAGAGCCCTGACCGCCGAAGAGCGGATCCTGATCGACCGTGACCCCGTCGAGTTCGGCGGTGACGGCGAAAGCATCCCGGACCAGGGAGCGCCCCCAGACCAGGGTCATCGCCGCTTCGCGACCCTGTTCGCCGCGCCAGGTTCCGATCACCTCGTCGGAGATGTCGATGGACCAGTCGGGGTTGTCAGCCGCGACGACGTCGGTGAAGTCGGCCGAAGCCTTGAAGTCGGTCGGATCGCCCCCCTCCGGCTGAATGAAGCTGACGAAACCAAAGAGCTCGATTGGTTCCGCGTCGCCGCCTTCTTCCATTACCGCCTCGGAGTTCCCGGAGACCGGGATCCAGACCCGCCCGGACCAGGCCCGTTCGGGAAACCAGGTGAAATCGTCCGGGATCACGGTGCCGGCGGGGAGGTCGTCAATCTCCCGGCAGGCATCCGTGAAGGCGGTCGCCAGACGCTCGGCGAAACGGCCGTGAGGAATGCCGTGGCGGGAAGCGTCGGCTACGAAGCGGGGGAAAGGTCGATTGTCGATCGGCATCGGCAGGAGGTTATCCGGGTGTTGAAGCCGGCGCATCGAGTCGTTTCAGATGGCACCGCGCAAGGTATCGGCCGCGGCTTCGGGCGTGACGATGTTGATGTCCACCCCGGTAGCCATCTCGAATGCGGAGGCCGGTTCGAGGCGAGGGATCAGGTCCAGGTGCCAGTGAAAGTGCTCCACCGCCTTCGGCGCGGTCCTGACCCAGAGGTTCATCTGGCAGGGATTGCCGAAGAGCCGGGTCAAGGCCCGTACCGCCCGCCCCAGCATTGCCGCACCGCCCTCGTCTTCCTCGAACCGTGAAACCGGGCGCCGGGGAATTATCCGCATCTCGTACGGGTGCCGGGAGGCCCAAGGGCAGATCAGGGCGACCTCATCGTCGATCGCCACCAGCCGCTGGCCGCGGCGAATCTCCTCACGAAGGATCTCCCCGAGCAGGCTGGCCCCGGCCGTACGTTCCCGGTAGGCGCCCACGCGCTCGCGCTCGCGGGCGACCGAAGGCGGGACGAATTCCATCGCCCCGAGCTGGGCGTGGCTGTGTTCAAGCGAGGCTCCCGAAGCAGGGCCCTGATTGAGGATCAGCTGCACATAGGCCGAATCTGCGTGGGCCCGCATCCGGCTGCGCCAGGCCGCCACCGCGGCCGCGAGCGACTCCTCTTCCATTTCGGCGAGCGACGTCAGATGGAAGGGCGAGTTGATGATCACCTCGTGGCTGCCGTAGGCGGGGCGGGAGGCAAACATGTCCGGCTCGGACCCCCGGCCCGAAGCAAGCAAGGGGTCGGCAGGGCTGGAGAAGGCGCTCGACTCGGCCCCGGCCCGGTCGGCCACCTTCCGGCTGTCCTCCGCCTCCCCGTCCTCCCGGGGCAGAACGGCCGGGTAGAGGTTGGGCACGGTGCGGGTTACCCATCCGGGCGAATTCGCTTCACCGCCGCCCGGCCGGTCCGCCTCCACCTCCGGCGGCGTCACCGACTCGTTGCCTTCGCAAAAGGGGCATCCTTCGTGCGCGGCGGGGTGCCAGTCTCCGGAAGTGAAGTCGTCCGGTCTTTCCGACCTTGCGGGCGCAACCAGCACCCGGCCACCGGTCAACTGGTCGATTCTTACTTCGGGCGAGCTCAAGCGGTCTCTTGCCGGTCTGAGCGGCCCCTCAGGCGGCCGGTGGCAGATCCTCGGGACCGGCCCCGCCGATCGTCGGTTTGACGTTGCCGTCAGATTCGAGGTCGGGATTTCCGATGTTTCCGAGAGTCTGCTGGAAGGCGGAGATCAGATCCATCGGCAACGGGAAGATCACGGTCGAGTTCTGGTTGCCCGAGATCTCGAGCAGGGTCTGCAGGTAGCGCAGCTGGAGCGAGGCCGGATTGCGGCTGATGATGTCGGCCGCATCGGTGAGCTTCTCGGCCGCCTGATACTCGCCCTCGGAGTTGATTATCTTGGCCCGCCGTTCACGCTCGGCCTCGGCCTGCCGGGCCATCGCCCGCTGCATCGCCTCGGGGATCTCGACGTCCTTGATCTCCACCGTTGTGACCTTCACGCCCCAGGGCTCGGTCTGCTCGTCGATGATTTTCTGGAGTGATTCGTTGAGCCGTTCCCGCTCGGAGAGGATCTCGTCGAGTTCGGCCTTGCCCAGCACCGCCCGCAGCGAGGTCTGCGAGATCTGCGAGGTTGCGATCAGGTAGTTCTCGACGTCGGTGATCGCCCGGTTCGGGTCGATCACCCGGAAGTAACAGACGGCGTTGACCGAGGTCGGAACGTTGTCGCGGGTGATTACTTCCTGAGGAGGAATGTTCAGGGTGACTGTCCTCAAGTCGATCTTGACCATGCGGTCGATGAAGGGGATCAGCAGGATCAGGCCCGGACCCTTCTGGTTGATCAGCCGGCCGAGCCGGAAGATCACACCGCGCTCGTATTCGCGCAGAATCTTGATTGCCGAGAACAACACAATCAGGGCGAAGATCGCGAGGATCACGACGAGGGTTCCGAGAACTGCCATCTCTACTTCTCTCCTTGGTTGGTTTGAGGCCATGGGGCAACGACCAGGGTCAATCCGCTGACCTCGGTGACGGTGACCTTCTCTCCGATGCCCAGGCGGGCATCGGGGTCGGCCAGCCGGGCTTGCCAGAGCGCTCCGTCGACGAAGACCTGGCCGTCGGGCCGGAGCGGCACCCTGATATCGCCTTCCATGCCGACCAGGTCTTCCGGGCCGTAGCGGACCGGGGCGGCCCTGGTCTCGCTGGCCCGCTCGATCACGAACAGCATGAAAAGTCCGAGCGCGACCGAGCCGATCGTCACGGCGATGATCGAGGTCGGGTCGGTGTCGCGATCGAACATCCAGATGCCCGAGGCGACAAGGGAGACCACACCTGCGATCGAAAGCGGCCGGTACGCGTGGAAGGCGACGGCTGAAATGAACAGTGCTATCGCCAGCAACAGCAGTCCGAGCCCGATCGCGGTCGGCCCGATGTCCACCACGCCGATCACCCCGAAGACCAGACTGATGATCCCGAGGATGGCCGGGATGAAACCTCCCGGGGTGACCGCTTCGATCCCGATCCCGGTCAGGCCGAGGATTACCAACAGGTAGGCGAGTGTCGGATCACTGATCTCCACCAACCGAGCGTATCGGTCTCGCTCAACGGGCAGAAACCCGTTCAGCCGGTGTTGCCGTTTATCGCGTACTGGCGGATCGCTTCCTCCAGTTCCGCCTGGTTCTCGAAAGGACCCGACTTTGTGTAAGTCAGCTTGCCCTGGGCATCGAAGAACGCGGTCGCCGGATAACCGTGAGTCGCCCCCAGATCATGGGCGATATCGGCGTCGGGATCGGTGTAGCTCGGGTATGGAACCTTGTGAGTGGAGAGGAAGGTCTTCGCCGCGTCGTCGTTGTCCTGCGCATTCACTCCGAGGAAACCGACCTTCTTGCCCATGCTTGCCGCGGTCTTCTGGAAGACCGGGAATTCGGCCCTGCAGGGCCCGCACCAGGATGCCCAGACATTGACTACTGCCGGATAGCCGTTGAGATCGGCAATCCGCTCGTTGAAAGCGTCCAGCCCTCCCGAAAGCAGCTCGTTTCCCTGGGCGTAGAGCGAAGCGAGGGGGGCTGGTGCCCCGGCCAGTTTCTTCGCGTAGTCGGGGGCAGGCGACGGATCTTCACCGTTGTCACCACAGCCGGCCAGAACCAGCCCCGTGCAGGCCACGCAGAGCAAGGCGAAAACCAGCAGATGTCTGTGAACAGCCGTTTTCATTCGAGTAATGATTAAATACAGGAGTCCGATCCGCTTGTTCGCGGATCACGGAGGAACCCGGCGTCCGTCCGTCCAGCGTCGCCGTCGGAATCTCCAGTTACCTACTCATCCGAGCCGGGTCGATTTTCCGGGTCGGAATACTTGCGAAGGCTAGAGTTGGCCCCGACTACTGCAGCACCCGCATCAACTGCGGCCCCTTCAAAGAAAGACATCGAGCGTGCGTCCGAATTCGCGCGTGAGCCTCTCCTGCTGAACGGGGACGGTCCCGAGTCCCTGGTTCCGGGTACGGCCCGCCGCCGGGCGTTCGACGCCGCAATCGCCGAACTCGACGCCGGACTGACCGAACCCTCCGTCGAGTGGCGCCGTAACTTCTCGCTTCTGCTCGGCCTCGAACGTCTTGTCGGCCAGGAGCCACCGACCCTGAAGGACGGGGCGGAACTCAACCCCCATCAGGTCGATGCCCTTTCCGGAACCCTGACCGAACTTGCGGCCGAACAGCAGGTCGCAGCGGTCGACGACATCGAGGCCCTTGAGGTGCTCGAGCAGGAAGGGGATTCACCGCTCGGGGAAGAAGACGGGACCGGGGAGAACGGTTCGACCGATGATTCCGAACTCGAAGAGGAAGTAATCGACGAGTCGGTCTCCGAGGATGAAGAGCCTCTCGACTGGGAAGACAAGCCGGACGAGGAAGCCGAGGATGACGAAGAGGTCGGCGAAGCCGCCGACGACCCCGGCGCCGCCCGCCGCTTCTGGTTTGAGCATGCCACCGGGGCCGGCAAGACGGTGGCCGCAGTCGGCTTCATCGAAGCGACCCGCACCGGCGGTGTCCTGATCCTCACCCACCGCCGCAACCTGGTCGACCAGTTCATCGGAGAAATATCCGATCGCGGATACAAGGACCGGCTGCGCCCGCCGCTGCTCGACGGGCGCGACGAGGCCGACGGACCGGTGACGGTCGAGACCTACCAGTGGTTCGTCCGCAACGCCAAGCGCGTTTCCAACGCCTACACGGTGATCATCTGCGACGAGGCTCACACCGCGCTCGGCGAGAAGACATCCGCCTGCATCCGCTCGATGCCGGGCCCGGTCTACATCGGTATGACCGCGACCGGCGCCCTGATCGCCCGCCACGTCGCCGACCTCTTCCCCACCCAGACTTCCCGCTTCGACCTGGCCCAGGCTGCTCGCCGGGGCGTGATCGCCCCGCTTCGCTGCCTGCGCATCCCGCCTGGCCCGGGCGTCCGAACGATCGCCAAGGTGCCACTCCGCAAGGGCGAGGTCGACCAGGACTTCGACCAGGAAGAGCTGGCCAAGCTGCTCGACCAGGCCCCCTTCAACATGGCGATCGCCGACCTCTACAAGTCACGCTTCCGCAAGGCACCGGGCGTGCTTTACACGGCCGGTGTCCAGCACGCGAAGAATGTCGCCGCTGCCTTCCGGGAATTCGGGATCAACGCCAAGGCGGTCTCGGGCGAGACTCCGAAGCGCGAGCTCTCGGAGACGCTTGCCGCCTTCGAACGGGGCGAGGTGGATGTGCTCTGCAACGCCCAGCTGCTGGCCGAGGGCTGGAACTCTCCCCGCGCCACCATCTGCATGCATCTGGCCCCGACCGCCTCGAAGCGGATCTACCAGCAGCGGGTCGGTCGTGTGACCCGCCGCTCGCCGAACAAGGAAGCGGGACTGGTAATCGACTTCGTCCATCCGGCGACCACCCATGACGAGTCGATCGTCACCCTGCACAGCCTGCTCGACCGTGACGTCTATCGCGGCGGGGCGATCGTGGTCGGCCCGGTCCGTCGCGGCCGGGGGCGCAAGGTTCGGGTGGAGCGCCGGATCGTCCCCGTCTCCGATGACCCGCAACGCCGCATCGAGGTGCTGGAACGGGACATCTGGCGGATCGCGGTCGAGAACCTCGACTACGCCGAACAGCATGTCTGGGCCGCGCTGGCCGGGGCCAGGGTCACCTCCCAGGGCTGGCGCCGGGCTAAGGCAATGCTCCAGCACGACCGGACCAAGGAGCTCAGGCGCCGATACCTGATCACCTGCGTCCAGCGCAACCGGAACGCGCAGCTCAGGGTCAAGGCACTCGGCGAGATCGCCAGCTTGAAGGATCCCGAAGCGTTCGATGACGCGATCGACATCGTCGGCACCTGGAGCCGTGACGAAAAGCGGGCGGGCACCAAGGTGCTGCTGCAGGCACTCGTCGACAAGCGGATCGGCCGTCGCGACCAGGCCCAGGCCTGGGTCTGGCGGCTCGCCTCATACAACCGCGAGCTCCACGAGGAATACGCGGTGCAGCGCTGGCCGGAAACGAAGCGGTTGCTCGGTCTGCTGGTCAACTCGGCCGGCCGCGCCCACGGCAAGAACGCCAGGAAGCTGGTCCAGGCTGCCCGCAAGCAGGACCGTCGCCTCGCAGTCTCGCTGCTCGCCGCCGCGGTCGCCCACACGCCGGAGGGCGAAGAGGTTCTGCGTGGCGCCCGGATGAGAATGGCGAGAAAGCCTTCCGCGGTCGCCCGCGAACTGCTCCGGAACTTCCCCAAGGGAGGCAAGAAGCGGCGTCGCAAGAAGAACAAGAAGAAGGATCAGGCAGAGAACCCGGAGGTAGAGAGCGTCGAGACCGCGGAAGCAATCGCCGAAGGCGAAGAGGCGGTCAACGAGGTTGATGAATCAGGAGCCGAGTCCGAAGAGACGACGGCGGATGAAGCCAGCGAAGAAGCCGGCAACGACGAGCCCGGAGAGGAAGCCGAAAGCGATGAGAATTCCGAGAAAGATTCCGAGTAGCGCCCTGGCCCTGCTGACCGCCGGTGTCCTGTTCGCCGGCTGTGGCGCCGACAAGCAGGAGAGTACGACCCTGAAGCTGGAATCCTTCACCTCCCCGAAGGGCAACATCGGCTGCATCGCCGACAACACCATCGTCCGCTGCGACATCGGCAGACACAGCTGGAAGGTCAAGCCGGATCCGAAATGCCAACTCGACTACGGCAACGGGCTTTCGGTCGGTGAAACCGGCAAGGGCCGGATCGTCTGTGCGGGCGACACGACCATGAACGACGGCCCGCCCATCCCGGCGGGGAACATCAATCTGGTCAGCCCGTTCGAATGCCAGACCAACGACGCGGGTGATGGCATGCACTGCGAGAACGTGAATACCGGCCACGGCTTCGACCTCTCACCGGATCGCTATGAGGTTTTCTGACCCGGACTGAATGCCCGGTCGGCTAACCGAGGGCGTGACAGACCGCGGCAACCTGGGCGCGGCGAATCAGGGCGCTGATCTGGGCCGCATTCGGATTGCCCCGGGTTTGGGCGAGGATCTGGGCGTTGGCAACGAAGGCGATCGAACGCTTGCCGTCGGCCGATGAGGCGGCAAAGACCCGGTAGCCGGGGAAGGAGCCTGTGTGGCCGTACATCACTCCGCATCTGGTCACGTAACGGAAGAGGCCCATGCCGGCCCAGTTGTTGCCCGGGCCGGCCGGCTGGGACTCACCGCGGATCCATTGTCGCTGCTCCCGCTTGATCGCCCTCGCCCCGGCACCCTGGCCGAAGAATCGGCCCCTCACGTAGGCCCGGAAGAAGCGGCTCAGGTTGGGCAGGGTCGAAACGATGCCGCCCGAAGCCCATGCACCCGAAGGATTGATGAAGCGGGAGATGTCCTCGGGCTTCTTGCCGGGCGTGATGTCGTAACCGTGGATGAAGGGCTCCGGCATCCGGATCGTCCGGGGCAGCGAAGTTGCAGACAGGCCGCCGATCTTCTGGCCGAGCCGGCGGATCTGCCAGAGGTAGCGAACGCCGGTCACCCGCTGGGCCATCAGGCCCACCACGATGTTGTCGGTGTCGGAATACTCGTACCTCGTTCCGGGACGATGCGTCAGCCCCGAGTTGCGGACCCAGGAGATGATCCTGGTCGGAGGGACGAAGGCGGCCGGGTTCCGGTTGATATCCCGGATGAAGCCCTTCGACTTGACGTACTCGGGCAGGCCGCCGGTGTGATGGAGGGCCTGGCCGAGGGTGACCTGCGTGGCCTTCGGCATCATGCCCGGCAGGACTTCACCGATCGTCGAATCCAGGCTGAGCTTGCCGCGCGCGACCAGGTTGAGGGCGACCGCGCCACTGAAGGCCTTGGCCACGCTGGCGATCCGGAAACGTTCCCGCAGCCGCGGCTTCGCGCCGGTCCGCACGTTGGCGATACCCCGCCGGAAGTACTGCGAGCGACCGTTCCTGACGATCTGCATCGAGATGCCGGGAGGACCGTTCGGCACTTCCATGACCTGGTTCAGCGCCCGGTTCAGGTTCGTCCGGGTCGAAGCCTCGGCGGGATGGGAGAACGCCAGAATCGCCGCCAGAGCGAGAAGCACGAAGACCACTCCGGTCGCGGTCTTCCGGATGATTGCCCTACCGACTTCAATCATGCGGCCACGCTACCGGATCAGATCCGCGGCTTCCATCCCAGAAGCCGGCGCTCGTTGGCCCGCAGCCACCTGGCCTGGCCCTTGAAGTCGGGAAAGGCCGCCGCCAGGTCGTTCCAGAACGCCCGCGAATGGTTGTGATGTCGGAGGTGGATCAGCTCGTGGACCACCACATAGTGGAGCGCTTCCGGCCGACCCAGAACCAGACGCCAGTTGAAGGAAAGGGTTCCACTGGTCGAGCAGGATCCCCAGCGCGTGCGCTGGTTGCCGATCCTGACTTTTCCGGCCTCGAGACCCAGCCTCTCGCCTTCAGTGATGACCAGGGGTTCGATTCGCTTTCTTGCCTCCCGCCGATACCAGCGGTCAATCGCGGC
>JACJWY010000002.1 GCA_020636955.1 Thermoleophilales bacterium
CCCTTTCGGCCGTGGGCCAAGTCATCTACACTTGGCTGATGGAGGGATATTGGCCGATCCTGTTCATGTTGATCGTGCTCAAAGTGCCGGCGATCCTCATGATCTACCTGCTCTATTGGGCAGCGAAGAACGAACCCGAAAACGGGCTGATCGACGAGGGCGATGACAGTGGCGGCGGCCGCAAGCGGCCCCGTCCCCTGCTGCCCCGCGGCCCGCGACGCGGACCGCATGGCGGCGACGCCCTGAATCCCCCTTCTCGTCGTTCCCGGACCGCCGAGCCGGCCACCGGGCACAGGCTCCTTCCGGGTGGCCGCCAGGCCGAACCCGCCCGCGCCCGCGAGCGCGAACACACCCGCTCCTGATATTTCAGGTCAGGCGGTGACGGGGCGGGCGCCTGCCCGCTCACGCGCGCGTACCCGCTCCTTGCTGAGCTTCCGCACATAGGGCTCGAAGTCGACCTCGACCGTGTGGCGCTTCGAGCTGACGAACCGGCGGGCCATCTTCGCCCGGTCATCGGCGATCTCCCGGTACATCTCGAGCCGGTCCGGGAGCGCTCCTTCTCCGTCGATCAGTTCGGCCACCCAGTCGCATTGGAGTTCGGCCAAGGGCATGATCGCCCCGAGCGGCTGGATCAGGCCGATGAAGTAGAGCCCCTTCTGGTCAACCGGCACGACCCGCTGGTAGAGGTCGACCTTGTTGTCCTGGGCACTGAACACATCCGGCGAAAGGAAGGGGAAGGTGATCTTGTAGCCGGTGCAGTAGACGATCAGGTCGACCTGCTCGCGGCTGCCGTCGGTGAACACGACCGAGTCACCGTCCAGCCGTTCGATGTTCGCCTTGACCTTGATGTCCCCGCCGCCGAGCCGGCCGAGGATCTCCTGGGAGACGGTCGGGTGGGCATGCAGCGGCATGTGGTCGGGCTTGGGCAGTCCGTAGTCAGAGGGATTGCCGACCGCCATCTTGAGGCTGAGCCAGAGGCCGAGGCTCTGCAGCTTCAGGGGCAGGCGCGTGGCCGGACCGCTGATCGCCCGGTCGGTCGGGGTGCTGCCGAGGTACTTGGGCACGATCCAGGCCCCGCGCCGCATCGACAGGAAGGTCGCGTCGGCGTGGCGGGATGATTCGACCGCGATGTCCACGGCCGAGTTGCCGATCCCGAGCACGAGAACCCGCTTGCCCTCGAAGATGTCGGGGGTGCGGTAGTCATGGGCGTGCATCTGCTCGCCTTCGAAGGTGTCCGACCCGGGAAAGGCCGGCTCGGGCCAGCGCTTGTCCCAGTGATGGCCGTTGCAGACGATTACGTCGGTGAAGTGGTCGGTCCCGCTTCCGCCTTCGCGCTCGGCCCAGGCGACATCCCATCCCCCGCCTTCGGCGGGCTCGACCGATTCGACCTCGGTCTGGAAGCGGATCGATTCCCTGAGGCCGAAATGATCGACGAAGTCCTCGAAGTACTTCGCGATCTGAAAGTGGTCAGGATAGTCCGGGAGTTCATCCGGCATCGGGTAGGCCGCGTACTCCATCATCTGGCGGGAGGTGTTGATGTGGAGCGACTTGTAGGCGGCCGACTGTCCGTTGTCGTTGTCGTACTTCCAGTTGCCGCCGATCCAGGAACCCTTTTCGAAGCAGACGAAGTCGATTCCCTTTTCCTTCAGGCTCCGCATCGCGGTGATCCCGCATGAGCCGGCGCCGATCACGCAGACCCGGGGTTTTTCGCCGTCACCCGGACCCGTCCCGTTGCTCGCTGCGCCTGCGGTGGTACCTGCTCCTGAAGCCTCCATGGAAGGAGTGTAGCCAAAAACTGACAAGAATCCGTGTCAGTTCACATCGCTCTAGGCTTGCGGGCGTGGCATGAATTCGGGTCAGGCGAAAACGGGTGGGCAGGGGCGAGGACCGAGGATCGGAATCGTCGGGGGTGGAGCGGCCGGTTGCCTGGTCGCGGTGAACCTGCTCCGCATGGCCGATTCTCCACTCGAGATCGATCTGATCGACGCCTCGGGGGACTTCGGACCCGGCATCCCCTACCGGACCACCAATCCGGAACATCGCCTGAATGTGCCGGCCGCCCGGATGAGCGCGCTCGCGGACGATCCCGATCATTACCTGAACTGGCGCCGGGCCCGGGATCCTGAAGCGGCACCGGAGGAGTACACGTCCCGCTCGATCTACGGGGAATACCTGAAGGAGTTGCTGGCGGAAACGGAGGATGGAGCCGGGGCTCAATCGCTCAACCGCGTGACCGGGCGGGTAATCGCGGTGGAAAACGATGACGAGCGGCCGGTGATCGTGTTTGACGACCGCCGGACCGAGGTCGACCACATCGTGATCGCGACCGGCCCGGTACCCGGCGCCGATCCGGTCCCGATCCCGGATTCCCTGAAGCAACGTGGCATTTACATCGCGAGCGCCTGGGATTCGGAGGCGATCGAAGCGGCATCCGGCGACGAGGAGGTTCTGATCATCGGGACCGGACTGACCATGGTCGATGTGGCCCTCAGTCTCGCCGGCGGGGGCGGGGTACCGGTGCCCGGCGGGCCGAGAGTTCTCGCCGTTTCCCGCAGCGGACTGTTTCCCAAGACACATCTCAAGCACCTGACCCGGCTCTCGACCCCGGTGATCCCGGCCGAAGGGCCGGTGTCAAAGCGCCAGTTGCTCGGGGCATTTGCCGAGTTGCTGGCGGAGGCATCGGCCCGGGGCGGCAACTGGCGCGATGCGATCGATTCGATGCGGTTGGTGACCGGGGATGCATGGCGCCGGATGCCGGTCGAGGACCGCAGGTGGCTGCTGGAGAACGTGAACCGGCCCTGGGAGGTCCACCGGTACCGCATGGCCCCGAGCGTCGGGGCCCGTTTTCACGAGTTGCTCGATTCCGGCCAGGTCAGGGTTGAACGGGCGAGGATCGGCTCGATCGAAGAAAGCGGAGCCCGGGCCAGGGTCCGGCTCGACTTTCCGGAGCGAGCTGAGAGCTTCGAGTTCGATCGGGTGATCTCGGCCTGCGGAGCCTCAACCGACATCCGCTGCGATGCCCCGGAGCCGGTCCGGGGACTGATTGAGGCCGGTCACCTCCGACCCGATGGCCTCCTGCTCGGGGTGGACGTCGACCGCGACGGCGCCGCCCGAAGCGCCGGAGGCAAGCGGTCAGAGAAGATCAGCGTGCTTGGTTCCCTGCGCCGAGGGGTCGACTGGGAGTCGATCGGCGTGACCGAGCTGAAGACCCAGTCTCGCGACATTGCTGTCAGATTGACGAAATTGTTCTAGTTGCCTTCAGGGCCGGGCCAACCCCGGGCCTCTAGAAGCGCGAGCGCCTGCCTGATGGTCTCCGCCCGGTTGTCCCGGAATTCCTGTCTCGTAAATCGGTTCACCTGATAGCCGAGGAGCGTGTTATTGCGATCCCGTGCGGCGTCTCTTGTCTGCGTCGCCGGGTCCCGATGAAACGCGTGCCCGTCCAGTTCGAACATCGCCATGTATTCGGGGAAGAGCAAGTCGATCAGGCAGCCGTCAATCAAAGGGTCAACCTGTGGCCGCGGAGCTCCGGCCGCCACCAGCGCCTGGAGGAATTCCTTTTGGAAGACCAGCATCTCTTCTTCCGTCGCAGGATGCCAATCGCCCAGAGTCTTCCGCAGAAGCGCGATCCCTCTTCTGCCGCTCCAGTGACCAAGCTCGGTTTCCAGCCTCTTCAGTTGGAGAAGCCTCTCCCGGTCGGCATCCGCGAGGTAACTTTCAAGTTCATCCCGGTTCATGCCGCCCGCAAGATCGATCGTGGTACGGATGAAGTTCGTTACCGGAATCCCGGCAGCCCTGGTCACTTCATATTGCTCAAGTCGGCGGGTGCTGTGAACTATCACCTTTCCGTACCCGTCAAAGGGCTCCAAGGTGCGGTTCATCCCACCCCGCTTCGACACGTGTATCACCGGCTTCGCACGATCAAGCTTCAAGAGCCAGGCGGCCGACTGGTGGGAGAGAAACGCCCCGGGTCCGGCAGCCAGAACCGCCGCCATCGCCCTCCCCAGGGCGGTTATCTGACGGGGGCTCGCTGTATACACCCCATTGTGAATCGCGGTAAGTCGGCCGGAACGGACCCGGGCCGTGACCGAGTCCTTCGACACTCCCGCTCCAGTCAATTGAAACATGGCGACAGCACCATGTTGTGCACCATGTAAACGGGCAATGAGCGAGTTGGTCTCAAGCGATGTGGGAGACCCGGATGCCGGCATCCCTCTCAGACTGGCGCGAATTTGCTCAATAGTTGGTTACGCGGGTAACGATTGCGCAACCGAAGGCTCACAAAGCACTGACTTCCACACCTGACCCTGACTTTCGACCGAGCTATTGCTCGGGACTCAGGATCGGCCGAGGTCAACCAGGTGCGTATGAAATTCGTCTATATGGACGCTTCCGATCCCCACCTTGCGCGGGTACGGCTCGTCGCGTTGAAGTGTCGATGTATTTCGTTCATATATACGAAATCCATCGACACCTATGCATGCACCGAAGAGGGGCGCCGCTTGGCGCCCCTCTTGATTCTTTGCTGCCGAACCAGCCCACAGGAGCCGCCCGGGCTGACGGCAGGATTACTCCTTGGCGCTGGCGTCGATCTCCTGTGAGATCTCGTCGAGCTCGTCGGCGAAGGACTCGCCGAAGCCGTCGGCTCCGCCGGCTCCGTTGCCACTACCGTTCTCGGTCAGGAGATCTTCCTCGAGCAGGACCGCTTCCTCCGCCGGGGCGAAAGGCTCGGTCGGCTCGATGGTCATCGAGCGGTAGTGCTTGAGACCGGTCGCGGCCGGGATCAGCTTGCCGATGATGACGTTCTCCTTGAGACCGACCAGACGGTCGCGCTTTCCTTCCAGCGCGGCGTCGGTGAGGACCTTGGTGGTCTCCTGGAAGGAGGCCGCCGAGAGGAACGACTTGGTCGCCAGCGAGGCCTTGGTGATGCCGAGGATCTTCTCCTGGGCCCTCGCCGCGCTGCCGCCGTCGGCCTTGACCTGCTTGTTGATCTGCTTGAGGACCAGACGATCCTCGAGCTGACCGGGCAGCAGTTCGGTCGAACCCTTGGTTTCGACCTCGACCTTGCGCAGCATCTGGCGAACGATCACCTCGATGTGCTTGTCGTTGATCTCCACGCCCTGGGCCTTGTAGACCCGCTGGACTTCGGCGACCAGGTACTGCTCGACCGCGGTGCGACCACGGATCGAGAGCACGTCGGCCGGATACAGCGAGCCTTCGTTCAGCTGCTCGCCGACCTCGACCTTGTCGCCGTCCTTGACGTTGAGCCGGGTCCGGGGCGGGAAGGTGTACTGGCTCTCCTCGCCGTTGGACTCGAGAACGGTGACCGTGATCTGCTTCTCGGTCTGCTCGACACCGACCTTGCCGGCCACTTCCGCCATCTGGGCGAGGCCCTTCGGCTTGCGCGCCTCGAACAGCTCGACCACTCGGGGCAGACCCTGGGTGATGTCCTGTCCGGCCACACCACCGGTGTGGAAGGTACGCATGGTCAGCTGGGTGCCGGGCTCGCCGATCGACTGCGCGGCGATGGTGCCGATCGAATCGCCGATCTCCACCATGAAGCCGGTGGCCGGCGCAACGCCGTAGCAGGAGCGGCAAATGCCGTGCTCGGATTCGCACTTGAAGGCGGAGCGAACCGGGACGGTCGCCTCCATGTCGCCCTCGTAGGCCTCGAACAGTTCGGCCGCATCGGCCTTGCTGATCAGCTGGTTCTTCTTGAGCAGCTCACGCCCGCGCTTGGTCTCGAACTTCTTCGAGGCCAGACGGCCGACCACATTCGGGTTCGGCGCGTCATCGATGAACAGCGGCATGTCGATGAACTCCTTGGTCTTGCAGTCGTCTTCGAGGACGATCACGTCCTGGGCGACGTCCACCAGACGGCGGGTCAGGTAACCGGAGTCGGCCGTACGGAGGGCCGTGTCGGCCAGACCCTTGCGGGCACCGTGGGTCGAGATGAAGTACTCGCCGACCGACAGCCCTTCGATGAAGTTGGACTTGATCGGACGCTCGATGATCTCGCCCTTCGGATTCGCCATCAGGCCTCGCATGCCAGCCAGCTGACGGATCTGCTTGAACGAACCTCGGGCACCGGAGTTGGCCATCATGAAGATCGGGTTCAGCTGACGGAGGTTGTCCTCCATCGCCTGGCCGACTTCCTCGGTGGCCGCATTCCACTTGTCCGTGACCTGCTTGTGGCGTTCCTCGGCGGTGTGCCAGCCCTCGTCGAACTCGGACTGGATCCGGGCGGTCTCCTCGTCGTACTTGGCGAGGATCTCTTCCTTCTCCGGCGGCGGCACGACGTTGTTCTTCGACACGGTGATGCCGGCCCGCGAGGAGAAGGTGAAACCCAGCTCCTTGAAGGCGTCGAGCACCTGCGAGATCGCCGGGGCGCCGTAGGTGTCGACCAGCCAGCCGACCATGTCGTTGATGTCCTTCTTCTTCAGCGACTCGTTGACGAACGAGTAGGCCGACGGGTCGTACTCCTCCTCGAGCGCTTCCGCGAGGGCCCGTTCGATCCGGTCGTTGAAGATGATCCGCCCGACCGTGGTCAGGAAGTGCTCTTCACCGTGGCCGCGGTATTCCGCGAAATCGTGGAGCGCGACGACGCCGTTCTCGTAGGCGAGCTCGGCTTCCTGCGCGGTCCGGAACGGATGCGGCTGCCTGTCCAGGGTGGACGGGTCGAGGTTGGCCACATCCTCGCCACAGTAGGTCAGGTAGTACAGACCGAGCACCATGTCCTGGGTCGGGGTCGCCAGGGGCGAACCGTGGGCAGGCGAGAGGATGTTGTTGGCCGACAGCATCAGAACCCGGGCCTCGGCCTGGGCTTCGGCTGAGAGCGGCACGTGGACCGCCATCTGGTCACCGTCGAAGTCGGCGTTGAAGGCCGAGCAGACGAGCGGGTGGACCTGGATGGCCTTGCCTTCGACCAGGATCGGCTCGAAGGCCTGGATGCCGAGACGGTGAAGCGTCGGGGCGCGGTTCAGCAGAACCGGATGCTCCTCGATCACCTCTTCGAGCACGTCCCAGACCTCGGGCACCATCGATTCGACCATCTTCTTGGCGGCCTTGATGTTCTGGACGGCCTTGCGCTCGACCAGCTGGGCCATGATGAACGGCTTGAACAGCTCGAGCGCCATCAGCTTCGGCAGACCGCACTGGTGCAGCTTCAGCGACGGGCCGGCCACGATTACCGAACGGCCGGAGTAGTCGACGCGCTTGCCGAGCAGGTTCTGGCGGAACCGGCCCTGCTTGCCCTTGAGCATGTCCGAGAGCGACTTCAGCGCCCGGTTGCCCGGTCCGGTGACCGGACGGCCGCGGCGGCCGTTGTCGAACAGGGCGTCAACCGACTCCTGCAGCATGCGCTTCTCGTTGTTGACGATGATCTCCGGCGCGCCGAGGTCCAGAAGCCGCTTGAGGCGGTTGTTCCGGTTGATCACCCGGCGGTAGAGGTCGTTCAAATCGGAGGTCGCGAAGCGGCCACCGTCGAGCTGGACCATCGGCCTGAGCTCCGGCGGAATCACCGGAATGCAGTCGAGGATCATCCACTCGGGCTTGTTCTCGGACTTGAGGAAGGCCGAGGCAACCTTGAGGCGCTTGACCGCGCGGGCCTGCTTCTGGCCCTTGGCGGTGTTGATCTGGTCCTCGAGTTCCTCGCAGGTCGCTTCGAGGTCGATCTGCTCGAGCAGGTCGCGCACCGATTCGGCACCCATGCCGCCGCGGAAGTACTCGCCCCAGCCGAACGGGCTGCCGAAGCGGTCCTTGAGCTCACGGAAGACGGTCTCGTCGTTGATCACGTCCTTCGGCTTCATGGTCTGGAAGATCTTCCAGACTTCCTGCAGCCGCTCGATCGCCTCTTCGATGTAGGCCTCGGTGTCATTGATCTCGGCCTCGAAGTTCTTGGTGAGTTCCTTGATCTGCTTGGCCCGGTCGTCGTCGCTCAGCTTGCGCAGCTGGGCGGCGGTCAGGCCGAGCGAGTCGGCCCAGAGGTGGTCGTCGTCGTTGAACTTGGTCTGGGTGCCGTCCTCGAGGTACTTGACCCGGCGCTTCAGCGCCTCGTCGAGTTCCTGGGTGGCGGACTGGCGCTCGGATTCGTACTCGGCGATTACCGAGTCGACTTCCTTCTCCAGCGTGCCCAGATCCTTCGCGCGGGCCTCTTCGTCAACCCAGGTGATCATCGAAGCGGCGAAGTAGAGGACTTTCTCCAGTTCCTTCGGCGCCATGTCGATCAGGTAGCCGATCCGCGAGGGCACACCCTTGAAGAACCAGATGTGCGAAACGGGGGCGGCCAGGTCGATGTGGGCCATGCGCTCACGCCGGACCTTGGACCGGGTCACTTCAACGCCGCAGCGCTCACAGACGATGCCCTTGTAGCGGACCCGCTTGTACTTGCCGCAGTAGCACTCCCAGTCCTTGGTCGGACCGAAGATGCGCTCGCAGAAAAGACCGTCCTTTTCCGGCTTCAGCGTCCGGTAGTTGATGGTCTCCGGCTTGAGGACTTCGCCCCAGCTCCAGGACCGGACCTTCTTCGACGAGGCGAGACCGATCTCGATCGCGTCGAAGTTGTTGATGTCAATCACGTTACTCATCAGTTAGCACCTGCTTCCTCGGCGTCGCCGGAGCCATCGCCACCGGCATCACCGCCCTCTTCGGAGAGGGATTCATCTGCTGCGCCCCCGTTCGGGGAGCCGCTGCTCACTTCGGTCAGGTCCATGCCGAGATCCTGGGCCGCCTGGAGGAGGTCATCCTCTTCCTCGGCCAGGTCACCGACACCCTCCTCGGACACCACGTTGGCGTCCAGCGAGAGGGCCTGCATTTCCTTGAGCAGCACCTTGAACGACTCGGGAATCGACGGCTCGGGGATGTTCTCGCCCTTGACGATCGACTCGTAGGCCTTGACCCGGCCGACCGTGTCATCCGACTTGACGGTGAGCATTTCCTGGAGCGTGTAGGCGGCGCCGTAGGCCTCCAGTGCCCACACTTCCATTTCGCCGAAGCGCTGGCCGCCGAACTGCGCCTTGCCGCCCAGCGGCTGCTGGGTGACGAGCGAGTACGGGCCGGTCGAACGGGCGTGGATCTTGTCGTCGACCAGGTGGTGCAGCTTCAGGATGTACATGTAGCCGACCGTGACCTTGCCCTCGTACGGCTCGCCGGTGCGGCCGTTGTAGAGCTGCTGGGTGCCGGAGCAGCGGGCGCCGGGGCGCTCGCTCATGTCGACTCCCATGTCGATGCCACGGGCCTCGCCATGCTCGCTGGCCCATTCGACCAGGGCGTTGTCAACGTCCTCGACCGAGGCACCGTCGAAGACGGGGGTCGAAACGTAAACCCGGTCGCGGGTCTCGGCCTTGTTCTTGTAGGCCTCGGATCCGTCGTCGTACCAGCCTTCACCGGCGGCCCAACCGAGGTGGGTCTCCAGGATCTGGCCGATGTTCATTCGGGACGGAACGCCGAGCGGGTTGAGGATGACGTCGACCGGGGTGCCGTCGGCAAGGTGAGGCATGTCCTCTTCGGGCACGATCTTGGAGATCACGCCCTTGTTGCCGTGGCGGCCGGCCAGCTTGTCGCCTTCCGAGATCTTGCGCTTGGTCGCGACGTAGACGCGGACCAGGTCGTTCACGCCCGGGGGCAGATCGTCGCCGTCATCGCGGCTGAAGGTCAGCACGTCGATCACGACGCCGCCCTCACCGTGCGGAACCTTGAGCGAGGTGTCACGGACCTCACGCGCCTTCTCCTTGAAGATCGCGCGGATCAGCTTCTCCTCGGCGGTCAGCTCGGTCTCGCCCTTCGGCGTGACCTTGCCGACCAAAAGGTCACCGGAAGTGACCTCGGCGCCGACGCGGACGATGCCGCGCTCGTCGAGGTTCCTCAGGCTTTCCTCGGAACGGTTCGGGATGTCGCGGGTGATCTCTTCGTCGCCGAGCTTGGTGTTGCGGGCGTCGATCTCGTATTCCTCGATGTGGATCGAGGTGAGTTCGTCGTCCTTGACCAGACGCTCGGAAAGGATGATCGCGTCCTCGAAGTTGTAGCCCTCCCAGGACATGAAGGCGACCATGCAGTTCTTGCCCAGGGCGACTTCGCCACCGCCGGTCGAAGAGCCGTCCGCCAGGACGTCGCCCTTCTTGACCTTGTCGCCGGTGTCGACGATCGGGCGCTGATGGATCAGCGTGCCCTGGTTGGAGCGCATGAACTTGAACAGCGGGTATTTGTCGGTGCCGTCCTTGTGCTTGAGCTCGATCGCCTCCGAGTCAACGTAGGTGATCTCGCCGTCATGTCCGGCCAGGATCACATCCCCGGTGTCCACCGCGGCGCGGCGTTCCATGCCGGTTCCGACCAGCGGCGGATCAGGGCGCATCAGCGGCACGGCCTGCCGCTGCATGTTGGAGCCCATCAGGGCGCGGTTGGCGTCGTCGTGCTCGAGGAAGGGGATCAGTGATGTCGCGACCGACCAGATCTGGGTCGGCGAGACGTCCATCAGGTCGACTTCGTTCGGCTCGGCGTTGATCCAGTCACCCTCGCCGGCCCGGCAGAAGACGGACGGGCCGACCAGCTTGCCGGTCTTGGCGTCCACTTCGGCGTTCGCCTGGGCGATCACCTTGTGCTCTTCCTGGGTCGCGTCGAGGTGAACCACCTCGTCGGTGACCTTGCCCTTCTCGACCACCCGGTAGGGGGTCGTCACGAAGCCGTGCTCCGAGATCTGGGCGTAGGAGGAGAGCGAGCCGATCAGGCCGATGTTCGGGCCTTCCGGGGTCTCGATCGGGCACATGCGGCCGTAGTGGGTCGGGTGAACGTCGCGCACCTCGATCGGGGCGCGCTCGCGGGTCAGGCCACCGGCACCGAGCGCCGAGAGGCGACGGCGGTGGGTGAGGCCGGCCAGCGAGTTGTTCTGGTCCATGAACTGCGACAGCTGCGAGGAGCCGAAGAACTCCTTCAGCGCCGCGACCACGGGACGGATGTTGATGATGGTCTGCGGGGTGATCGCATCCGAGTCCTCGGTGGTGAGGCGCTCGCGGACCACCCGCTCCATGCGGTACAGGCCGATCCGGAAATGCTCCTGGATCAGCTCGCCGACCGTGCGTAGGCGCCGGTTACCGAAGTGCTCGTACTCGTCGAGGTGGTCGGAGACGTTCTCGCGCGGGTAGGTCAGGGCCTCGGCGGCGTAATCCTTGATCGGGTTCTCTTCGTCGATCTCTTCCGGCATGCCGAGCAGTTTCGGCAGGCTGACCAGCTCCTTGATCAGGGAGATGATGTCGTCGTGCGTGAGCACGCGGGTGTCGAGGTCGATGTCGAGGCCGAGCCGGGCGTTCAGCTTGTAACGGCCGACCCTGGTCAGGTCGTAGCGCTTCGGGTCGAAGAAGAGCTGGTCGAGCAGGTTCCGCGCGGCGTCAACACTCGGCGGCTCGCCCGGGCGCTGCTTCTTGAACAGCTCGATCAGGGCGCCTTCCTCGGTCAGGGTGGCCTCGGTGTCGGCGGCGATCGTGTGCTGGATGTAGACCGAGTTGTCGAAGAGGTCGAGGATCTGCTCGTTGGTCACGTAACCCATCGAACGGAGCAGGACGGTGATCGGCAGCTTGCGCTTGCGGTCGATCCGGACGTAGACGCGACCCTTCTTGTCGATCTCGAGTTCCAGCCAGGAACCGCGGGCCGGCATCAGGTTGGCGGTGAAGACCTGCTTCTCCGGGTCCTTCGGCGCCATCACGTAAGCACCGGGGGAACGGACCAGCTGGGTCACCACGACGCGCTCGGTGCCGTTGATGATGAAGGTGCCGCGTTCGGTCATCCACGGGAAGTCGCCCATGAAGACGGTCTGCTCGCGGATTTCACCGGTCTCCCGGTTCTGGAAAGAAACGGTGACGTTGAGCGGGCGCGAGTAAGTGAGATCGCGCTCACGACACTCGTCGAGAGTGTGAGCGGGCTCGTCAAATTCAAATTCACCGAAGACGATGGCGAGATTGCCGGTGTAATCCTCGATGGGTGAAACGTCGTTGATCGTCTCCCTCAGCATGCCGTGCTCGGGATCTGTCAGATCTTCGAACGAGCGACGCTGGATGTCGATCAGATGTGGGGCTTCGAGGGGGGTTTCGAGTCGGGAGAAACTCCTGCGGACAACGGGGGCAGAAATCGGGCGTGCCAAGGTTGGCAACTCCTCACAAAGGGTCAGAGATTCACGTGATTAGGGCGCGGAAGCGGTGCAATTCGGCCGAAACTTCGCGCAACGACAGACAATAGCACAGCTAACAAACCACTCGGACGTTACCGCCGCCCGGGGCCCTTGCCCAGGCCCGGCGGGGCGCGTTCTCAGTTGCCGCTTCGTTTCCCGGCGCCGCAGCGCTGCCAGCCGTCGGGCCGGAAGGTCACCCGGGCGCTCACGCTGCGGTCGCCGGCCAGCTGATCCTGTTCGGTGTACTGCTCGTACCGGTTGGCCGGGCCGAGGTCGAGTCCGATCCGCAGGCGGTGGCCCCGCCCGGTCGCCCGCCGGACGACCTTGATGCCGCGCTCGTCCTCGATCCTCACCTTGAAGCGGCGGCAGGCCCGAAAGAGCGGTGCGGTTCGCACCGTCGCCTTGCCGCTGCCACTGAGGCGAAAGCCTTTGCGACCCGCCCCGGCCAACGCCGTGAACTCGTCCGCCTTGCGCTTCAGCCTGACCGACCAACCGTAGGCGGTGTAGGCCGGATCCGCGCTCTTGTAGTTGATCCGGGCCGGCGCCGGCGTTCTGTTCCGGAACCTTCTCATCAGGTCCGGCAGGGTCTGCTTGAGGTCCCGCTGCCAGTAGGGCCAAGTGTGATCGCCGGCCCCGTAGTAATCCCAGCGGTGGGCTATGCCGAGCCGGCCGAGCCGCTGGTGCATCGAGAGGCTGGCTTCGTAGACGACTTTCTCGACGATGTCGAATCCCCCGTCCGGGTCGAGCGGACCACCGGAGGTGCCATCCCCGGTGCGAAGCGTCAGGTCGAGCCCGCGCAGGTTCCCGGCCAGGGTCAGTGGGTTGTCGCGTTCGTAGCGGAGTTTGTTGGTCTCGTAGACCCCGCGGGCCCGGCTGCCGGCGATCGCCAGGATCAGCGGATGGGTCAGGTTGACGGCGCCGGAGAAGGCGGCGGCCGCGGTGAAGAGGTCGGGGTGCCTGGCGGCGTAGATCATGGTTCCGTAGCCACCCATGGAGAGTCCGGCGATCGCCCGGCCGGTCCGGTCGGCCCGGGTCCGGAAGTGCCGGTCGATGAACGGAATCAGTTCCCCGATGTGGTAGTTCTCCCAGGCTGGCGGGCCACCTGCCCCGTCGTTGTTCCAGTTGGTGTAGGCGTCGATCGGCCCGGAGTCGGGCATCACCACGATCAGCGGCCTGCCCCGGGTGGCGGCCTCGGCATCCCCCTTGTCGGTCCAGGACCGGTAGTCGTCGGCCGCGCCGTGCAGGAGGTAGAGCACCGGATACTGGCGCGAACTGTCCCGGTAATCCTCGGGCAGCAGGACCCGCACCCTGGTCGCTCCCTCCACGTTCGGCGTGGAGAGTTCCAGTTCGACCAGCCGGGAATCGAGCCGCTCCTCATCCAGCAGCTTCACTTTCGCGTCAGCGTCGAAAGCGCCAAACAGGAACGGAGCCAAAGACGCCACAATCGCCAGGCAGCACGAGACTTTCCACCTGGACTTCGCTAGTCCCAACTTAACGTCCGCGTCATCGTCACTTCCTCACTATCCACCCACGCTCGGCAACGGCGGAGAGATTGCCAGCCGCATCACGCTGGCGCACGCGGAAAATATGCCACCCGTTGACCAGGTCGCTGAAACGCATCGGGACCGGGCAGACCGTTCGAACCGCACCATCCAGTGCACACTCAAACGTCGCGCCCGGCTCCCCGCGAAACCTGAATGAAGCGTTCCGGTTGGCGACCGTGTCGGTCGGACCAGTCGTGATGGTCGGGGGGTCTGGTGCCACCGTATCGATCTTCCACGTTCGTTCTGCGATCGCCGAAAGGTTTCCGGCCGCGTCACGCTGACGAACCCGGAAGTAGTGGCGACCTTGACTCAGGCCAGCGAATACTTTCGGCGAGGTGCAAGTGGTACGGACATGACCGTCGATAGCGCATTCGAAAGTCCCGCCGGGTTCTCCACTGAACCGGAACCCGGGATTCACGGAAATCGCAAACCCCGACGGCCCAACATCAATCGACGGAGGCTCGGGGGCGGCAGTGTCGATCGTCCAAACGCGTCGGGAGATGACCGAAAACTTGCCATCAGCGCCTAGCTGACGCAATTGGAAGGAATGCTCACCTTGTGTCAGGCCCGTGTAGCGCACCGCGGTTCCGCAAGGGACTCTGTCGCCACCGTCGATCCCGCACCTGAACGTGGCTCCGGGCAGGCCGCTGAACCGGAACGTCGCGTTGGCAGACGCGGTTGGCCCAGAAGGCCCCGATTTAATCTCGGGCGCTGAAACCCAGGAGTAGGAACTGGATCCCGATGAGTTCCCGGCAGCGTCGAACTGTCTTACTTCCAGCAGATGTTCTCCCTGAGAGAGGTTGCTGAAGGTTCCTGGGGTCGGGCAAGCTCGCCAGCCGTCGCCGTCGAGTGAACACTCGAATGCTGCTCCCGCTTCGCCCCGCAGTTTGAAGGTGACCGAGTTGGACTCGGCTCCGGCCAGGGAAATGACAGGGGGATCCGGCGCGATCCGATCCACGGTCCAGTGCCAGACCGACTCAGGTGAGACGAGCCCTTGAGGATTCGTCTGGCGAGCCGAGAAAGAGTGAGTGCCGTTGGCCATACTGCCGTAGTCCTTGGGTGAACCACACGGCAGCCATGGCCCGGAATCGAGAGAACACTCGAAGGTGGCACCAGGCACGCCCCATAGCCAGAACCTGTACGAACTCGACGAGGTCAGTTTCGAAGGCCCCGCCCCTGGCCCCAGAATCATCGGCGCGTCGGGTGTAACAAGGTCGACCGGGTATTCGGCAATTGCTCCCTCGCCGGCCCCGGAGAGCGCTCTGACTCTGACCTTGCCCAAATCGTCTTCACTCAGGTCCGGAAGCACCACGTCAAGCTCGCTCGGCCCGACCTGGGAGATTTCCGAAAATTCGGATTCTCCACGCTTGCGAAGCTCAACCGCGTACCCGGATACTGGCTCGGCTCCCTTGGTCTTTGATTCGTTCCAGGTCACCCTGAGCCCGGACCCTGCATTTTCGGCTGTTAATCCCAGTGGTGCCAACGGAACCGCGTCCAGTGCCTGATCAAGCTCTCCGGGTCGGCCGTTCAAAAATTTGTTCAGGAGGTTCACATAGCTGTCAGATTGCGCAATTGGCCGCTCTCTCCTCAGATCGGCCTCGATCCGGGGACGGAGCACGGCGTACAGGTCCCTGGACTTCTGCAGTAGGTCGAGCTCGTCGACCTTGTCGCGAACTGTCTTCAACGCATCAACGTAGTCCGCCCTGCAGATCGGGTCACCCAGACATCTGGAGAAAAGCATCGACCTCGGATCGACTGTGGGATCGTCGAGGAAGAACTCAAACGGAGCGTAAGACCGGTAGGTGAACGCATTGTCTAGCCCAGAGGGGATCATGCTGAACACCCCAGAGTCATCGCTGTGCACGTAGTGGTTGTTGGTCCACCTGACGTAGCCGTCCACCTGCCCGAGGTAGATCTCGCCAGCCCACATCATCACCATCTCATCCAGATCGACATAGGGCGAGATGGCGTCTCGCCAGCCCGGGTTCGGAGTGTTCGCGACCGCGATCAGATCACTGATATCGGAGCGGTCATCCTCGTCGCCTTCATCGATCTCATATTTTGTGGCCTGACCGGGCTGAAAGTCAAGTCCGTGGAACGCTTCGTAAATGTGCTGGGTAGAGTCAAACCACTTGTCACTCCACAGATCGTCAAGAGTCTCGAGGTTCAGATAGAGCCCATATGGCTGATCATTGATTGTCACCTCTGCGTAACCCGTCTTCGAGGTTGGCACACCGACCTCACGAAACACTTCGTAGGAAAGAGCTTCGTGCATCGCGGTCGGATCCTGGACCATGTTGTTCAAAGTCATCTTCTTCAAACCCCAGGGGCGTGAACCCTTGGGAAATTTGACTTTGAATGCGGCCTTGCCGTCTAGCGTTCGGAATGAGGTGCTGCCTTTGAGGCGAAACTCAACCGTGACCGGGCCGTAGGTCTGGCCTCCCGATCCTTCAATTCGGAAGGTCGCCGGAACGTACTCCTTCGGTTCCACATCCAGTGCATCGCGAGAAGAGTCAGGCAGAGTGAAATCTATGTTCGAGATCTCAGTCGGCTCGAACATCCAGTCGTAGTCCGCACCCCCCCGCGCTCGAACTGGCAAATCCGGCCACTAGCATCGCCAAAAATGCAGCAATCAACCCACGAATAACCACCCTGACCCCCATGTCCTTACCCCTTTGGAAAAACTGCCTGAGGACACAACGTAGCAGCATCCACCAGGTTGACATCTATTTTGGACTGGGATAAAGCCCAAGGGCCACCCGGCGTCGCCGGGTGGCCCTTGGGTAAACAGCCGAGTTTTAGTTTTTCTACTTCAGTTCGACCGAAGCGCCGGCTTCTTCGAGCTCGGCCTTGAGCTTCTCGGCCTCGTCCTTCTCGATGCCTTCCTTGACCGGCTTGGGAGCCTCGTCGACCAGGGCCTTGGCTTCCTTGAGCCCGAGGCCGGTGGCGGCACGGACGACCTTGATCACCGGGACCTTCTTGTCCCCGACCTCGGTCAGGACGACGTCAACGGTCGAGCTGCCTTCGTCGCCGCCGTCGCCGCCGTCACCACCGGCAGCGCCGGCCGCCGGGGCGGCTGCGGCCACGGCCGTGGCCGAAACGCCGAACTCCTCTTCGAGAGCCTTGATGCGCTCACTCAGCTCGAGGACGCTGATGCCCTTGAGCTCTTCAATCCATTCTTCGGTGCTGGTTGCCATTTCTGGTTACTCCTCGTTTTCAGCGTCAGCACCATCAGTTGCCTCTTCGGCAGGTGCCTCTTCTTTGTTTTCAGCTTTGTCTTCGGCATCGGCCTCTTCGGCCGTAGCCTCTTCCTCAGCCGGGGCCTCGGCCTCGGCTTCCGGGCTTTCCTCGGCGGCGGCTTCCTCGGCTGCCGGCTCTTCGGCCGGAGCTTCGTCGGCATTCTCCTCGGCCGGAGCGGCCTCGGCACTGCCTCCGACCAGACCCTGATCGGCCACCTGCTGGAGGGCGATCGCCAGGCCGGAGACCATCGATCCCAGGCCGCGGGTCAGGGTGACCAGCGGGCTGGCGACGATGCCGGCCAGCTGACCGTTGAGGACATCTCGGGAAGGAAGCTTCGAGATGGCGGTGAAACGTCCCTCGTCGAGGATCGTGTCACCCATGATCCCGCCCTTGTAGGTGAGGATCTCGTGTTCCTTGTTGAAGCTGGTGATCGCCTTCGCCGCCATGGCGGTGTCGCCCTTGACGAAGGTGAGCGCGGTCGGTCCCTGGAGCAGGTCATTCAGCTCGGTGTTCCCGGCCTTCTCGGCGGCAAGCTTGGTGAGCCGGTTCTTGACGACCTTGAAGGTCGCGTCCGCCTCCCGCAGCCCGCTGCGCAGCTCAGCCGCCTGGGTTACCGAGATTCCCCGGTAGTCCACGGCGAAGATCGCTTCAGCTGATTCGATCTCGGCACCGATCTCTTCGATCAGTGCGGCTTTTTCTTCACGGTTCATGTTTGCCTGACTTGTCTTTGTCTGACTTTCGGTCTGACGCGGACCACCCGAGCAAAGAAAAGCCCGCTCACAGGCGGGCACGGGGAGCGACCATACTCGGTCGCTCTGGCTCACCTGCGCTGGGAAATTACGGACTATCGCCCGACCAGCGGTCTACGGCAGACCGCCGACTATAGCTGGTCGCCGGAAGAATCGCGCGCTGGACTGACCCATGTCCAGGCTAGAAGCAAGAAGGAACTTCACGCGACGTTGACATCCCGATGACAGTCGTGGGGAATGATGACGGCGAACTCTGTACATGCGTAGAAATGCGAAGGACCTTCCGTCGGCTTGAATTGGCTGTCAGAAACGGATGATCCTCCGGACTCTCCTACTAGCCCAGGAGATCCACTAGCCCAGGAGATATGACGACCAGATGGCCGTAGCACCTGAACATCCCGTAAGAAGATTGGCGCGCCGCTCAGGCATCCGAAAAATGGTAGTCCACCGCCGGCACAGAAACCTCAATCCAAACGATGTCTTTCTGGCATCGTTTCCTCGTTCGGGAAACACTTGGATGAAGTTCGTTTTCGCGTCTCTGATCTCCGGCAGGAATGTCAATTTTGCGAATGCTGATGAAGAGATCCCGACCGTCGGTGATCACGGCAGGTCTACCGGAAAGCTTCCTCACGGCGGAAGATTCCTCAAGACGCATGAGCCGTACTGGAGGGAGTACGGCAGATCGATCTACCTGTTGAGAGATCCTCGGGACGTGGCGATTTCATACCGACGCTACCTCGAAGGCTTCCAAGTCAAGTTCGATTCGATGGATGAGTTCCTCGATCAGTTCCAGAGGGGTCGAGTCGGCGGATACGGCTCGTGGCTAGACCACGTCAATGGTTGGTTCAACGCGAAATCGCAGGGAACTCCGATCCTGCCGCTCTTCTATGAAGAGTTGGTCGCCGATCCTCAGCGCCATGTGACCGAGGCCGCAAGTTTTGTCGGCATTGAGGTGACGGATTCAACAGTCGCGGATGCGATAGAGGGAAACTCCGTTGACCGGATGAGAAAGAAAGAATCCGATTCCGCAAGCTACTTCGCCAATTCAGGCTGGAGCAACTCATCCGTTTCATTTATCGGAAAGGCCGATTCAGGCGGTTGGAAAGAGCAACTGTCCGCGTCTTCTCTGGAACGTCTCAAACCAGCGTGCGAGCGGTATGCCGAACTGCTCGCGGAAAACTGAAAACCATCTGCTGGAGTGGCCCGAGCCGATGCTGCCGGTGCCCGCCTAGAAGACACCCTTCTTGCCGGTCACCGCGGGAATCGTTCTGAGCAGCGTCCGGAAGTCACCATCAAGGGACCAGCCGTTGACGTAGGCGCAGTCGAGCTTCAGCATCTCTTCCATCGGGATCTCGCTCCGGCCCATGACCTGCCAAGGTCCGGTGATGCCGGGCCGGACCAGGGTCCGGACCGAGTACTTACCTTCGATTCTCGAAGATTCGTCGAGCGGGAGTGGCCGGGGGCCGACCAGGCTCATGTCCCCGCGGAGCACGTTCCAGAACTGAGGGATCTCGTCGATCGAGGTCCTCCTCAGCCATTTCCCGACCCTGGTGATCCGCGGGTCGTTCTTGATCTTGAGCATGCCGCCCTCACCGTGCATGCCCTCACCCCAGAGCTCCTCGCGCTGGCTGTCGGCCCCGTCCGACATGGTCCGGAGCTTGCAGACCTGGAACGTTTCGTCTTCCAGGCCGGCCCGAGGCTGACGGAAGATCACCGGGCCCTTCGAATCGAGCTTGATCGCAATCGCAGCGGCCAGCATGACCGGCGAGGTGATGATCAGGAAGCCGGTCGACACCACCACGTCCATGACCCGCTTCATCAACGCCTCGGCCGGCCTCAGGGCAGGAGGCCTGGAGCTGAGCAGCCGCATGCCTTCGAGCTGTTGCGGCACGGCACGGGTAAAGAGCGACTCCGGTCCGCCGGAGATGTCGTCCACCGCCACCCCGTGGCCAAGCATGGTTTCGACGAGCTCGACCCGTTTGCTCATCCGCTCGGCTCCACCGGCCACGATCACCCGGTCGATCTCTTCCGATTTGGCGAGTTCAACGACCCGGTTGGCGAGAGTCGCGGCACCGGCATCGTTGAATTCCGAAACCTTCACGAAGGTGCCGTCCCCGACCGGTTGCTTGACCTGCCAGGTCGGTTCGTCCTCGCGGTGGACGATTTTGAGCCCGACCATCAGACCCCATTCGGAATGCCTTGCGACCCGGGTCTGAAAAGCGCCGACCGTCGCCGCATCACCGACCAGGGCGACCTTCCGCTTGAACCAGGGCCTTGACCTGGCGATCGAGCGGGCGAACGAGCGAAACAGGAGCAGGAGCGGGATCATGGTCACCCACATCACGATCGGCGCGATGATCCCGGTTGAGTTGGGCACCGTCACCGAGCCGACGAGCAGCAGCAGCCAACACCAGACTGTTGCTACGACCGTTATCGCCGACCCTTCGGAGACGAAGTCGATGTTGAACTTCTCCTCGACGTGGGAGTAGACCCCGGCCAGGTAGATCAGGGCCACGAGCACAGGCGCCAGGCCGAGAATGGTCAGATACCCGGCAGGACCCTGCGGGTTTTCGTTAAAAAGCGCAAGAGCTCCGGTCGTGAACAGGGTGCTGGCCAGGAGCGTTAGGAGATCGGAGGTGAGCAGCAGCCGGTGGAAGGCGTGCTTGAACTCGACCGAGCCGCCAATTCGCTTCTCGGTTCTTCTCATGGTGAACTCATGCGGGTAGTAGCGTTGCTCGGAGTCATCGGCGATCGCCGGGTTGCGGGTCAGGCCCGATTTCGGTTCGACACCGGGCGAACTGCGCAGAATACGACCCTCGGAGCCCCGGTCCACTCCGGTGGTACCTCCCCCACTATTTGCTTGACGCGATTCGTACGTCAAACGGTTCGCCTCCTTTGAACCGAGCACTACTGCCTGAAACCGATCGCTGACGAAGCTGCTCGCAAGCGAACCATCAGGCTATCAGCCCGAGAATGAAACCACGTGACTTTGCGGGACGGTCCCCGGATCGGTTGGGTAGGGTTGCGCTGACCGGCGATACAGGCACGCGCAGGGATTCGCCGGATGCCGGACAGCGGTCGACCAAGCAGATGGAACTGGGGAACATCGGATGAAGATTCAGCTTTGGAGTTGCAACTACGAGCCCGAGCCGATGGGGATCGCCCCGCTCAGCGCGATCTGGGCCAAGACGATGGCCCGCCGTGGCCACGAAGTCGAAGTGGTGGCAGCCCACCCGCACTATCCGGAACCCCAGTGGGGCGCCAGGGTGCTGCCTTACCGGGAGGTGCGGGACGGAATCCCGGTCACCCGCCTGCCTTTGATCATCGGGCGGAAGCTGAAGTCTCAGCGGCTGATCCAGGAGGTCAGCTTCATGACTTCGCAGGCCCTCGCTTCACCGTTTCTGGGCAAGCCCGACGTCCTGATCTCGGTCACCCCCAGTTTTCCCGCCCTGCTGCCCGGACTGATCGATGTCCGGATGAGAAAGATCCCCTGGATGCTCTGGATTCAGGACATCCTGCCCGACGGAGCCGCAACCACCGGGTATGTGGACAAGTCGGGCCCGATCTACCGTCTCTCCCGACGCCTCGAGACGGCTTCTTACAACGCGGCCAGTCACATCGTGGTGCTCTCCGAAAGCTTCCGCGAGAACCTGATGTCGAAGGGGGTGCCCCGGGAGAAGGTCTCGCTGGCCTACAACCCGGCGACGATGACCGACGATCCCGACGCCACCCCCCGGGGTGAGATCCCGGGACCGCCCCGAGTCATCTGCATGGGAAATATCGGCAAGTCCCAGAATCTGGTCGAGATCGTGAGGGCCTTCGAGGCCGACCCGCAGCTTGCTAGCAAGGGAGCCATCCTGACCTTGGCCGGCGCCGGAGTGGCGGAGGAGGAAGTCCGTTCCGCGATCACCACCGACCGGGTGCTCATGCCCGGCGTGCTCGGGCCGGAACCCCTCGGCGAGGAGATCGAGCGAACCCACCTCGGTGCCGTGACGCAGGCCTACTCGGGCGGCGAGTTCAACGTGCCGTCGAAACTGATGAATTACCTGGCGGTCGGTCTGCCGGTGGTGGCATCGCTCCGGCCCGGCAGCGAGGCCGGAAGGATCATCAACGAGTCAGGAGCGGGCTGGGTTTCCGACAGCGTTGACCCGAGCGGCTTCGCCGCTTCGATCGTCGAGGCCATCTCCGATCCCGAACAGCTGACGGCCCGGAGCCGGGCCGGGGTTTCCTTCGCGAGGGACAACCTGACCGCGGAGGTACTGGCGGACCGGTTCGAGGCCGCCCTCGACGATCTGGCTTGACCCGCTAGCGGCCGAAAGGCGGCTGGTAGAAGTCCCGGACCGGTTTCAGCGAGAAGGCTCGCGAAGACCTGCCCTGGTAGACCGCGCGAACCATGCCGCGCTTTGTCTTGGCCATCTTGCGGGCATATGGCTTCCGGATCAGGCCCCGGAAGATGCCGTTGCCGTTCGCCCTGACTCTTCCCAGCCGCAGCCAGCTCTTGCCCCGCTTAATGCTGATCGTCACCCAGCCGGAGCTGGAGTTGGCGGTCCGTCCCCAGATCGATATTCCCTTCCTGGACGGGAAAGAGACGAACGGGAAGCGGAAGGCCTGCAGGTTCCGTTTGGGCCGGTCCTTTGCGATCGTCGCGCCGCGGAAGTAGAGGCCGGCGTCGATCGTCTCGTTGAAGGGGACGCCCTTCGGCCTTGCCCAGTCCCTCAGCGAAAGCCAGAAGAAACGGGTGACCCCGGCCTTCCAGGCCCGGAACATGGCCTCTGAGGTCCACCGGGTGAGAATCCCCATGGGGACGCCGCCCGGATCGGTGGGCTTTGAATCCCAGCTGAACTCGGTCACCCAGAGCGGAATCGAACGGTTGTTGCTGGTCACCCTCCCCGCGGCCCGCGAACGGTTGATCAGCCGGCGCAGTTCGGGCAGGTCGCCGAGCGAGACGTCATCCGGTCCGGCCGACTGATGGGTCGGACCGCCGGTCGTGAACGGGTTGGTCGACCAGATGTCGAACCGGCCCTTGGCGTTGCAGCCGCGCTGATGTACGGGATTTCGCCGGCCGGTCATGCAGAGGACCCGGCGGGTGAAGTCCAGGGGACCGATGCTGCTGGACACCTTGAGCGGGGCGAGCCCTCCGCCGACCACCAGGTTGGAGCTGTCGACGCTCTTGACCGCGGCCGCGAAGCGGTTCAGCATCGCCCTGTAGAGCAACGGCGAGACCTTGCGTCCGTTCCTGATCTGGGGCCGGAAGAAACCGCCCAGGTTAGGTTCGTTCCACGGCTGCCAGAACCGGACTCGGGGCAGTCCGTTGTAGTTGCCGCTGTAGCGCTTCGCGGCAGCCTTGGCGAACTTGGCCATCTCGACCGGGTTCGGATTGCAGGTTCCGGGGACGCTGGAGCGGCAGCGTTCCGCCCATTTCGGGGCAAGGTAGACCTGGACCATGGGCACGACACCGGCCCGGTGAGCCATCTGGATCTGCTGGTCGTAGGCGCTCCAGTTGTAGTGCGAGTCACCGGGATCGGTCGGGTTCCAGTTTGACGGCCGGTTCTCGGGAGCCACGTAGCGCCAGTAGAGGATGACCCTGGTCATGGTTGCTCCAGCCGACCTGATCCGGTTGTAGCCGAGCTGCGTCCCCACGGCCGAATCCGGGGTGGTGATTCCGGTGGCGAGCGGCCTGCTGGCCGCCGAGGCGTTGCCGGACAGGGCGAACGACGACACGAAGAGGGCCACACCAAGGGCAAGCGCCGAGAGGGCAACGGGCAGAAAGCCAAAATTCAATTTCGAGCTACGAACGTTCATTCCAAGTCCTCACTTGCCGAATGGGGGCTGCCAGAAGTCCCGCTGCGGGCGTAGCGAGAACGCACGGGAGGTCTCGCCCTTGTACTTCGCCCGAACTTGGTCCCGTTTGCGTTTTGCCAGTTTGCGCGCGACGGGCTTCCTGATACTGGCCTGGAAGATCCCGTTCCGGTTGGCCCGGACCGTAGCAAGCTTTCTCCACTTGCCGCCCTTCTTGTACTCGATCGTCACCTTACCCGAGGTCGACGAAGCCGTCCGACCCCAGATCGTTATTCCCTTCCTGGCCGGAAAGGTGACGAAGGGGAACCGGAAGGCCTGCAGATTCGGCTTCGGCCGGTCCTTCTCGATCGTCGCCCCCCGGAAGTAGAGTCCGGAATCGATCGTCTGGTTCCAGGGCACGCCTTCGGGACGCGGCCAGTCCCTGAGCGTCAACCACATGAACCTGGAGACTCCGGCCTTCCAGGCGCGGTACATGGCTTCCGAGGTCCACCGGGTCAAGATCCGCATCGGCAGACCGCCCGGATCGGAGGGTTTCGAATCCCAGCTGAACTCGGTCACCCAGAGCGGAATCGACTTCTTTCGGCTAACCACCTTGCCGGATCGCTTGGACGCATTGATCAACTTCCGAAGGCCCGGCAGGTCGCCGAGAGCGACGCTGTCGGGATCTGCCGACTTGTGGGTCGGCCCGCCGGTGGTGAAGGGATTGGTCGCCCAGATGTCAAACCGGCCACGACCGCCGCAGCCCCGCTTCACCTTGGGCTTCTTCCGACCCTGCATGCAGAGGACACGGCGGGTGAAGTCCATCGGCCCGATGCTCCCCTTGACCCCGTTGGGCGCCAGTCCTCCGCCTATGACCATGTTCGACCGGTTCACCCCCTGGACCGCTCCGGCGAACCGGTTCAACAGCTCGCGGTAAAGGGCCGGCGAAACCTTCTTGCCCTTCCTGAACTGAGGCTGGAAGAAGACGGACAAGTTTGGTTCATTCCAGGGTTCCCAGTACCGGACGCGAGGCAGGCCCTGGAAGTTGCCGCTGTAGCGCTTGGCCGCGGCAGTCGCAAAGCGCGAAAAATCGTTTGGGTTGGGGTCGCAGATCCCTTTATATGAATCCGGATCTTTCACCTTGCACCGCTCAGCCCAGTCAGGGGCCGAGTACAGCTCCACCAGCGGCTCCAATCCTGCTTCCCGGGCTCGCTCAACTTGACGGTCGTATTCGCTCCAGTCGTAGTGGGAGTCAGCCGGGTTTGCCGGATCCCACGACGACGGCATTTTCGACGGTGCCACGTTGCGCCAGTAGATGAGCACTCTGACCATGTCACCACCGGCCGCTTTGATGCGGTCATACGCGAGCTGCGGGGAAATCAAGGTGTCCGTTGCGGTGACTCCCGTCGCCAACGGTCGGCTCGCGGAGGCACCTGCCGAAACTCCAAAGAAAACTGTGCAGAAAACGAATCCCAGCATCAGCCACCGAAGGCGCGCGGGGTTCCCGGTCGAGTTGCCTGTGTGCTTGAGAGATCGCATGAACAAGAGGCGGAATACCCACCACTGGGAACTTGAACCTACACCGACACTTCAAGTTTCGGTGGCAGCGCTGATAAAGTGCCGACCTTACGCCCGCCCCTCTCAAGCTCAGGCAGATTTCAAGATGAATACAGCGGTAGTCACCGGATCCGGAGGATTGATTGGCTCGCAGACCGTAGCGACCCTGATCGAGTCCGGATGGCATGTAATCGGTATCGAAAACGACATGCGGGCCCGATTCTTCGGTAACGAAGCCTCGACCCGCCCGACCAGCGACCGGCTCTCCGAGCAGTTCGGCGGATTCGAAGACGTGGATCTCGATATTCGCGACGCCGACGGCGTGCTGCGTCTTTTCCAGCGGGTCGAGGGTGGCCCGGACCTAGTCGTCCACACCGCGGCCCAGCCTTCTCATGACTGGGCGGCCAGAGATCCCCAGACCGATTTCGGCGTCAACGCGCTCGGTACCCTGAACCTGCTCGAGGCCGCACGTCAGAGTTGCCCCGATGCCCCGTTCATCTTCTGCTCGACCAACAAGGTCTATGGCGACCTGCCGAACTCGCTGCCGCTTTTGAGCCTCGAGTCCCGGCTGGAGCTGCCCGAGGACCATCACTACTTCAAGGGGATCGACACGTCGATGTCGATCGACCAGTCGACCCATTCCCTTTTCGGCGTCTCCAAGGCGAGCGCCGACCTCCTGGTCCAGGAGTACGGGCGTTACTTCGACATGCCGACGGTCTGTTTCCGGGGCGGCTGCCTGACCGGCCCCCAGCATGCCGGCGCCGAGCTGCACGGTTTTCTCGCCTACCTGATGAAGTGCGTGGTGACCGGCCGGCCCTACACCGTCTTCGGCTACGAGGGCAAGCAGGTGCGTGACAACATCCACTGCGCCGACCTGGTTTCCGCCTTCGTCGAGTTCGCCAGGGCTCCGCGTTCGGCTGCCGTCTACAACATCGGCGGCGGGCGCCGCAGCAACTGCTCGATGCTTGAGGCGATCGCCGACTGCGAACGGATCGCTTCACGAGAGCTGAACTGGACGATGAGCGACGAGAACCGGATCGGTGACCATCGCTGGTGGATCTCGGACCTCGAACCTTTCGAGCGGGACTACCCGGACTGGGAGCAGAAGTACGGGATCGAGGAGATCCTGACCGAGATCTACGAGTTCAACGTGGCCCTGGAAGCGGAAGCTAAAAGCAACTGAAAACCGAGCTCTACGCACGAACCCGGCTGGCGACAGCCAAAGCGCGGAAGCTGCTCCGCCTCGCTTCCAACCGCTCCTACTGGCCGGCCTTGAAGCAGGGCGTCGCGGCTTCAGTCGAACACTCCCGCATCCCCTTCGGGGAAAAGTTCGCGACGATCCTTGACGTCGGCGCCTCGCGCGGCCAGTTCGCGCTGTTTTCGATTGCCAATTTTCCTGGTGCGGCCATCGTCAGCTTCGAGCCGCAACCCGGGCCGGCCGCCGACCTGCGAAAGCTTCTGGGTGATCAGATCACCGTGATCGAGACCGCCCTCGGTCCCGAGCCGGGGACCGCCGAGATGCATGTCTCCGGCCGTGACGACTCTTCTTCCCTCCTCGCCATCGGTGCACGCCAGGAGCAGGAATTTCCCGGCACCGGAACCGATCATCTGATCGAGGTCCGGGTCTCGACGCTGGACGCCGAGACAAGCCGTCCCCTGAGCCGGCCCTGCCTGCTCAAGATGGATGTCCAGGGTTTCGAGCTCGACGCGCTCCGGGGCGGGACCGAAACCCTGAAGGAGGTGGACGTCGCCCTGATCGAGTGCTCTTTCGTCGAGCTCTACGAGGGCCAGGCCCTGGCTGGCGAGGTTGTGAATTTCATGACCGCAGCAGGTTTCCGGCTTGACGGGGTCTACGAAGTCGCCTACTCGGCAGACGGATCAGCGATCCAGGGCGACTTCCTCTTCCGCCGGTAGGCAGCTGGCCGGAAAACAAACCGGCCGGCGCCTGCTGGCACCGGCCGATTGAAACTAAATCTCAGTCAGTTCTCAGGCTGGTGTGTGGGAGCGCCGGGTTACCCGGACGATCGCCAGCCCGCCAAGCACGACGGCAGAGGCAATCAGGATGGCCGGGAAGGCCCAGCCCATTCCGTCGCTACCCGCGCTCGCAGAAGCGGCTTGTGCTGCTTCCGCAGGCAACCCCGTCGAACCGGATCCGGACTCAGAACCCGCAGTACCGATGACTCCGTTGGCGCCGCTACCGCCGGCACCCTGATTCCCGTTACCCGAAGCATTCGTCTTGTTAGCCGCCGCTGCCTGGCTGCCAGCTCCCTCACCGGTGGCGTAGGCAGTGGAACTGTCTCCGCCACTCGAGTATCCGCCTGAGTCGCCCCCGGAGCCGGAGTTGTTTCCACCCCCGACGGAACCTGAACTCGAGTTCCCGTTCTCACCGCCTCCCTTGGTGGAGCCGCCGTTCTTACCGGCGTTCTTGGACGGCTTCTTTCCACCCGGAGTCGGGATCTGTTCGGTGTATTGATCGACGACATTCGGGGCCGCCGTCGCGGTCGCAGTAAGCCCTGTCAATGCGAAGGCGCCGACGAAAACCCCTACCATGATCTTTCGCAACATCCACGAAGTGTAGCCGACGCCGACACCGGTTCTCGAAAATTCGGGTCGTGCTGTCCTCTCCTCCAAGCGATCCAGTCCCGAGAAACCTTCATCGTGCGCAAACTTCGAGATCGCATTTCGCGCCGTCTGGGTCTGCTGAATTCGGACGGAACTCGGAATGCGGAACGGCAGGAGGTCCTCGAAAGTCTGCTTTCGGGGGTTGTTCTTCAATTGTTGTTGCTGGTCACGGGCATCGCTGCTGCCCGTGCCCTCGGTGACGAAGGAAGGGGTCAACAGGCCCTGATCTACATCGTCGCTCTGGCTGCCTCGCAGATCGTGCTTCTCGGTTTGCCACTTTCCCTCACCTACGAGGCCGCGAGAGGACATCATCGCGCCCAACGGCTCCTGAATCACCTGGCTCCGGTTGCGTTCGCCCAGACAGTTCTGGTTTTCGTAGTTTTCTGCGTTCTCATGTTCCTGGTCTTCTCCGACCGGGTACCGGTGTCGGCTGCTCTCGTCACGCTACCTGCGCTGCCGTCAATAATCTGGCAGGCGTACGGCCTTGCGACGATCCAGGGTCACCATCAGTTCCGAGCCCTCCACTTTTTTCGGCTGACGCCACCCGCTCTGTACACCGTGGGGTTGGTCGTGACGCTGCTGGTCTTCCAACAGAGCGTGACGGCGGTTATGGCGGCCTGGAGCATCAGCTACGTAGTTGGCGCCGCTGGAACCCAGATTTTCATCCAGGTAGATGCCCGGCGAAACCCGCACAAGGAACCCGAAGGCGGTCCGTCCAGGTTGCCGGATCGAACGAAAATGTTCCGTTTCGGCGCAATCGCCTTTCTCGGCGCCAGTTCTCCGTTGGAAGTTTTCCGGGTTGACCAGCTTGCCGTCGGTCTGGTGTTGACGACTGTCGACCTTGCCCTCTACACCACCGCACTATCGTTCTGCAATTTCCCGAGGTTCCTTACCCTGGCCCTTGGCCTGAACGCTTACGCACGGATCTCTGCAATCAAAACCGTCGAACAGCAAAACCGACTGATCATCCGTTACTTCCTGGTCGGCATCACTTCGGCCGCTCTAGTCTCCGCCCCGCTGGCCCTTTTTGCGGCACCTCTGATCAATCTGACCTTTGGACCGGAATTCTCAGACGCCACCACAATTACCCAGCTACTTCTGGGCGCGACCGTTCTGCTTTGCGGTCGAAGGATCCTCTCGGACTGCCTGCGCGGGGCTGGGCTACCCGGGGCGGGATCGGTCGCCGAAATCACATCTTTGGTCGCCCTGGTGCCTGCCGCACTGATCTTCGTACCACCTTACGGATTGACCGGTTTCGGCCTCGCGATGATCACCAGCTATATGGCTGGACTGATCGCTATCTGCGTATACTCGGCCCGAGGCTGGAATCGTGAGTTGTCCAGCGACCGTCCGTCCTGATTGAACTCGAGGATTATTGACTGAGGCCGCAAATTAACGCCAGTTCCGAGGAGTCGAGGGGAAGCTCCACTGAGCTGAAGGTGCTGTGGGTCATCCCGTCAATTGACCCCGGAATGGGCGGACCTTCCACCACGGCAGTGAACTCAATCACCGCGGATGCTCGCGCTGGAATCAACGTGACCTTGGCGTTCACAGCGACGCAGGAAGGCCTCCAGCAGCTCAAACCAGTCCTCGATGATTTGCTTTCGGATGGAGTCGAGATTCTCGCGTTCCCCCGGGCCAGCGAGAGGCACTGGGCCGGAGTCTGGGGGGTTAGCTTTCCGCTTTTGAGATGGCTGTCGTCCCACGTACGAGAATTTGACCTCGTGAGCCTCCAGTACATCTGGGCGGCCACTTCTCTCGTTGGATCGGTCGCCGCGAAACTCAAGGGGATTCCGTCCACGCTGACCCCACATGAGTCGCTGACCAGCTTCGATATTGACGTCACCTCGGGGCGGCAGTCAAAGCGACTTGCGAAACTCGCTCTTCGAGCCGTTGTCCTGCGTTGCGTCGACCTAGTCCAGTTCAACTCCGAGATGGAGCGTCGCGACAGCAAGGTCCTCGATCGAAACCAAACGGAAATCGTCAACTTTCCAGTGATCGAGGAAGTGCCGGAACCCTCGTTGAGGACGAGATCCGAGGACCCACAATTCAGGGTTGGGTTTCTCGGTCGGCTCCATCCCAAGAAGAATGTTGACTTACTGGTTGAAGCCTTGTCCCGCCTGGATGATCACTTTGAGTTGGTTATTGCCGGAAGTGGCGACTCCGACCAGACTGAAGCGCTCAAAGAGCTGGCCAAAGAGCTTGGAGTTGGGCATCGGGTGGACTGGCTTGGGCATGTAGATAGAGCGCAGCGATCACGGTTCTTCGCAGACATCGATCTATTGGCGATGCCGTCCCGGTACGAGAGTTTTGGCATGGTCGCCGCCGAGGCGATGGCCGAGGGAGTTCCGGTCATCAGTACCCCCAATGCAGGAGTTTCCGAGATCATTCGCGCGTTCAACGCTGGTGTCGTCCTGGATGAGGTTTCCCCCGATTTGCTCGCGAACGCGATCGCCGAGCTGGACGAGGATCGCGACCTTCTTTCCAGCTTTGCCTCAAGGGGCCAGATCGCCGTGCGTGATCGGCTCACTTACTCAAGCTACGGAATCAAAATCAGGTCGGTCTACGCTTCGATTGCGGAACCCGAAGCGGTTGAACGGTTCGGCTAAGAAGCCGTTCTGAAAAGCACCGAGTACTCGATTCCGAGTGGCGTGGTGCAGCGCTTCCTGTCCACGATATCCAGGCCTGCCGAATCGGCAAGGTCGGAGAGCTGCTCTGGAAGAAGAGGGTACGAGTCTTCGAACGAGCGGCGACGCCACAACTGATACGAAAACGTCTCCACGACACTGAAGGCGCAAACGACCCATGACCTCGACACTCTTGAGAACTCGCCCAAGACCTGTGCCTGGAGTGGGATTGGCAGATGCTTCATCAACGCGTGGGAAAACACAGCATCGACCGAATCGTCTGGTAGTTCGAGAGACTCGGCATCGCCTACGTTGACCGATACGGGAACGCTCGAACTGGCTACCCGTTTCTCGGCCTCAGCGAGCATCGCCGGGGAAATGTCCAGGCCATCGATCCGGCTGGCATGTGCTTCCAGCATCGGCCACCACCTTCCGATTCCGCAAGGTACGTCCAGAAAGTGCAGATCATTCGGCAACTGGGCGATAACTGCTCCCACGCCTGCTTGTTCGCGTTCGTATCGGTACTTTCCCAACCGACCGCTATACCGTTTTTGCTCGTATGAGGCCGCAACTTCTTCATCCAGATAGTGGGTTCTGGCGAGGTACTGACTTTCGTTGCTCATGGTCTTAGCCTCTCGATGCGTTCAGCGGACGGATCGACATCATAGGTAAGTACGACCTGGCGGATGATCCCGACCGGATCTCGCCGGCTCAATGTGGCCCTCCCAGTGGCTCAGCTAGCCCGACGACAAGGCAGGCGGATAGGATTCAGAGTTCTTCGCCGAACTCCGGCAGGCTTTTCAGTTCTCAATTTGAACCCCTCCACAAATCCATACACCCAGGATCAGCGAACAGATCCGCCCCGGCCGCCTCGTGTCATGCTGATCGCCCACGCGTTCACTCCAGAGGGCAACCGCAATCAGCTCCACGAGTTGGGTCGTCAGGTAGAACTCAAAGTGCTCGCTCCCCGGTCATTCCTTGAGCAGTGGGGCTCGAAGCCGCCGCCGGCTCCCGACGGATTCATATGGGTCGAGTTTCCGATTCTCCACGTTCGTTCGCACCAGTTTCTCGCGTTGAGCCCTGACCTGGGAATCCGGACTTTTGACCCCGAGGTCATCCACGTGGACTATCCACCGTGGTCTTTGATCTTCTGGCAGGTACTGGTACTTCGAATGTTGTTCGCCCCCAAGGCTCGGCTGATCGCAGGGGCCAAGAAGAACACGTTTCGAACCCGGCCAGGGGTACTGGGACGCTTCAAATCGTGGCTTGCTCGTGCTGGTCTCGTGAGAATTGATCAGGTGGAAGCCGCGAGCAGGCTCTCGCAGCAGATGCTGGAACGTCAACTGAATGTCACCCCCGACAAGATCTCTGTGATCCCCCACATGGGGGTCGACACGAAACTCTTCAAACAACGGTCGAGACCCGCCCCAGATTCCCCAGTCGTGGTCGGATACTGCGGAAAGTACTCAGAGCACAAAGGCGTTCTGGTCCTGCTCGAGGCGGTTGAACATCTACGATCTAAGGGCCTGGACATTCACCTTCATACGATCGGTCAAGGCCCGCTAGAGGTTCACCTGAAAGAGATCGAAAGCCGCTCTCCGTGGCTGCAGGTATTTCCGGCCTCACCTTCTCTGGAGGTAGCGAGCTTTATGGGAGCACTTGATGTCTACGTACTGCCGGCGTTGATATGCCCAGACCATCAGGAGCACGATGGACACGCCTTGCTTCAGGCAATGGCCACCGGCGTTCCTTCGATCGGCACAGATTCAGGAGTCATCCCTGACATACTCGGGAACGGGTCCGGACTTCTGGTCCCACCAAACGATTCAATGGCAATAGCTGAAGCCATAGAAACTCTCACTTCCGATGAATCCATTCGTCGCGCTTGTATCGAAGCTAGCGCAGACCTCATCAAAGATACGTACACACTCGAAGCAGTCGCAAACGCACGGCTTCAAATGTACAGTCTCTAGCCCTAGGCGAAATTCAGACTATGAACATACCTCTACCTATGGGCTTTTCGGGTATGTGGCTAGACTTCTGTTCGACGTTTTAAATCTTCTTGACGCCCACCAGCCGACGATCAGCAACGGTAGCAAACTAAAGCTTAGTCTCAAGACGCTGTCGGTAACGCTGTCTCTGAGAATCATCGGCATGTTGCACAAAACAAGCGCGTATGCAACTAGGTACAAAGGATCCACTGGCCTGCTAAGTGCTAAATCCCGAATGGCCCTAAATAACAATCCCAGTAGGAACATACCTAACATAACTCCTACGTACCAACCGTCATAATAGAAGTGGAAAAGAATCGAGAACTCTGGATTCGAAATACTCTTCTTGTAGCCTTTGGGCCAAAGCTCACTGATGACCTTCTCACGGGGTGCGAGCGGCTTGCCCGCCCAAAACTGCCTTGGCACTCCTCTGGTAATCAGATCCTCGGTCATTCCCAATCCGTACCGAAAGGGTAGTTCGCTCGGCACGACACTCATCGCGGAGGCGAATCCTGGCGCCATTGCAACATCCTGATCCTTCGTCACGGGATCTAGCAACTGTCCGGGATCCTCGACGATGCTCTTCAGAGATCCCACGTACGAGGTTTGTTCCAATCCGGTCGACTGATACCTATTCTGAAGTACCAGAGACCAGCCAATCGCTAGCACAAGAACTACAGTGGCCAATCCAACAATCCCGGGGCGTTTGTTGCGGTACAGATACCAGAAGACAAATGGGGTACCGAACAGGGGAAGCAGACCAAGACGACTGCCGACCGGCAATCTGATAGCAAATAAAATTAGCGCAGATCCTACGGCGACGAGGAGCGGCCAAGTATCCTTGGTTCTCAACCAAACCAGCAGCATGATGAACGCACCCGGAAGTAAGAGATCCGGAAAGTAGTAGAAATAAGAGTTCATTTGAGTGCTTATCTCGTGGTACTGGTCGCTCCGTCCTTGAGCTAGAGCGGAATATCCCCCTGGGAACGCTCTAAGGTAGAAGAACGTACCAACCAGTCCCAAAGCACAAAGGACTAGACCTCCTTGCTTCAAACTGATGGAACTTATGCTCGTCAGCCTGGGCCTTGGCTTTTGAGCCGACCTAGTTACAACCTCGTAGCCGACTACGAAGGCTATCGCGCCGATTAATGCCGCCACCTGCATCTCGACCACGTACGGTCCGAAGTCGACTGTCTCGCTGCCGATCTTGAAAAGTGTCTCGCCCGTTGAGTCGAAGTAGAGAGGCCGGGCCACGAACATAAGGGCATAGATGACACTGAAGACCGCAATTGGTTCAAACGGGTCGAACTTGCCGCTGACCACCCGCAGAACGATCGGTATTGCGACCACGATCGCAGTTGAAACGATTAGTGCCGTCTCAAGTGAAAGATTCAGATTCGCTGTAGCGATTCCCGCCGCCAGGCAGACCAGGAGCAGCCCGCCGAACAAAAAGATCTGGGTTAGGTTGAGCGGACTCGGTTTGCTCAAAGCTCCTGCTTTCGATACACGAGTGAAGACGTTCCCTGGCTCATCGGATTCGCGAATACTAGCCAACCGCGGGACTGCCCTGGTCGGCAAATATCGGGGAATTTGGATTCAACTCTTGCGCTCTTTGCATGGCGAGCTGTGCCTTGTCGTCCAGCCCGGCAATCGCGAACGTTTCTCCGAGTACGAACCAATTCTGCCAGTTGAACGGCTCGTCTCGAGTCGCTTTCTGAGCGGCCTCGATCGCGAGCTCATTGCGACCGAGCTCGCTAAGAAGTTGCGCCTTCTGGACGCTGGCCGTGGCGGAGTACGGCTGGACGTCCAGCGCGTCATTGGCCTGATCGAGCGCCTTGACCAGGTCTCCTTCGCGGTAGCTGGCCTGACTCTCGCGAACCAGCCGGTCCCCCTGGTAGGGGAGGAAGATCACCACGAGCGTGATAGCCGAGGCAACTCCGAACGCGGCACGCGCATACCATCGCCAGGGGTCGGCCTTGAACCGGGAAGAATCCCGGTTGGCTCTCGAACCTGCTGCCGGACCCAGAGTGGAGGCGGCAAGTGCCATGAACGCGACCGGGAGAACGGTCATCTCCCAGGCCCAATCCACCCCGGCCGCGACCGCAAACCCGGTCATGCCAGCCGCTGCCGCAGCGATCGGTGCCCGTCTTCGCGCTTCACCGTTGCCCAGGGCTCGCACTGCTGCGAAAGCGATTGGTCCGAATATGACGAACAAAATGAGCAGGAAGCCCAAGGGTCCGGTTTCCGCGAGGAACTCGAGGTAAAGCGAGTGGGCGTCACGCATGAACTGGATATCGCCACCATCGCGAGCCCACCAGAACTCGAATGTTCCCGGCCCGATGCCCGTGACTGGTTCTTCCTTGCTGGCGTTCCAGGCTGATTTCCAGACTTCGTAGCGAGCGCCGCTGTTGAGATTCCCGAATCTCTCAACCGTTGACCCACTTTCCTGCGGCTGCTTGAACTCGTTCCACTTGTCGCCCACAAAGCCGCTACCCAGCGCGACCACGACCACCACAAGGGCGAGCACGCCGGCAATGGCTCCGACGATCTGGGTGGTGTCCCGACTTACCTCGGGGAGGAAACCTCCGTCTCGCTCGAGCCCCCAGGCGATCAACGCCTGAATCAGCCCGACCAGCAGCACGACGATCACGGCGATGGTGATCATCTCGCTGCCCTGCGAGGTTGCGATCGGCCCCAGGTTCCCGTCTCTCAGTTCCTGACGGTCGTTGAGGAAGTTGAACATGATCAGGGTCGCGATGCCGGGCACCACGAGTCCGAGCAGGACCTTGATCCGGCCGGGCACCAGCACGAGCAACACGACCATGCTGGCCGCAGCCGCGATCGCTCCGCCTCGCGAGGCGCTCAGATAGATCACCGAGAGCACCAGCGGAATCGCCGCCGCCGAAAGGGCCCTGGTCAGGAGGTCGCGGGCGGCGCCCGCCCCCCAGGCGAGCGGTCCGAGACCGACCGCCATCAAGGCCGCCAGACCGTTCCAGTACTCGAGCGGGTAGCTGAGCCTGGAAGTCGAGAATCCTTCTGGCAGCACGGGGACGTTGAAGAGATCAGGATCGAAGCGGGAAGCGAGCGCGACGATTCCGATCACGGTCACGCCCGCGGCCACCCCGGTCACGGTTCGCTCGACCCCGTCCCGGGTCTGAATCAGCAACACCAGCACGAAAGTGCCGAGCAGCATCAGTACCCGGGAGAACTCGATCATGCTGCGTTCGGTGCTCTCGGTCCAGGTGAGCGCGCCCAGCCCGACGAACAAGGCCAGACCGCCCAGCAGTCCGACCCCGACCCAGCCGGCCCTGGTTACCCGCGAAACCGGCAGCAGTCCGCAGGCGACGCCGAGCAGCGCCAACCAGATGACGATGATCCCGACTTCGCTGCGGATGCCGATGTCGTAACCGCCAGCCTTGAGGCCGAGGTAGACGACCAGGATGAACGGCAGGGCAAACTGCAGAACCGATGTCCAGATTCCCGATCTTGAATCAGGCATCAGGTTTCCCTGGTTTCGTGGTTTGTCAATCCTTGCTCGGGGCCGGAACCGAGGTGGCTTCCTGGCCCGATATGGGGTCCTGGCTCGAGTAGTCGACATCCAGGTTGTAGCCGTAGCTGCCGTAGCCGCCGAAACGGGTCTGCTTGACCCCGTTTGCGATCACGCCGAGAATCGGCACGCCCGATCGCCGGAACCGCTGCTTGAGACGCAGGGCCGAGTCGCGGGTGGACTTGTCGATCCGGGACACGATCAGCACGCCGTCCGAGTTGCGGGCCAGGGCGAGCGAATCGGAAACCACGCCAACCGGGGCGGTGTCGATCACGACCAGGTCGTACCGGGTTCGCACCTCAGCCAGGAAGTTCGCCATCGACTTGCTCTCCAGCAGTTCGGACGGGTTGGGCGGCGGCGTGCCGGCGGCGATTACGTCGAGGGTGCCTCCGGCCCCGTTGCCGTTCTCACCAAGCACGGACTTGTGCTGGGTGATCGCCTGCAGGTCAACCTGGTTGGTCAGGTACTCGGCCAGGCCCGGCGCCGGCGAAATGCCATGCTGGCGGGAAAGGCTGGGGCGACGGAGGTCGGTTTCGATCAGCAGGGCCGAACCGGACAGGGCCGCCACGTTGGCGAGGTTCCAGGCCACGGTGCTCTTGCCTTCTTCCGGTACCTCCGAGGTGACCATCACGATCTTGATCTCGCTGTCGATGTTGAAGTACCGAAGCGACGCCCTGACCATGCGGAAAGACTCCGCGGCGGCGAAGGGGAGGTGCATCCCCGCTTCGCCTCGATTCGAGGCGGCGATGTCCTCGGTTTCGGGCACGACCCCGAGCACCGGCAGGCCGAAGGCCTCTTCGACATCATCGGGGTTACGCAGGCGACGGTCGAACCGCTCGGCCGCAAAGGCGGCAAGCAACCCGATCACCAGACCGGCGATCAGGCCGAAAACGGTGTTCCGGCCCGTCTTGGGACTGGACTTCGAGGTCGGCACGCTGGCCGTCTGGACCAGTTCGACGTTGCCGGTCTGAACCTGGGCAAGGATCCCCAGCTGCTCCGATGCCGGCTTCAGCTGGGAGACATCCTGTCCCGCGCCCTCAGCGGCGTCGATGATCTTGTCCAGCCTGCGCTTCGATCGGAGGATCTGCTGGCGGTCGGTGAGCGCCCGGTAGGCGATCACCTGGGCGGCGTAGGTGTTGGCCAGCTTCTGGGCGGTTTCCGGATCCGGATCGGTCGCGGTGACAGTGATCACGTCCGAATCACCGTCGTTTACTGCCTCAACCTCGTCGGCGACCCGGGCGGCGTCGAAGCCGTCTCCCATCGCCTTCGCGGTCGCGGCCGCGACCGCATCCTGATTCACCAATTCAAGGTTGGTTGCCGCCTGACGTTCCTCATCAGTGTTGGTCGGCGTTTCGGAGGTATTGCCGAAGATATCCAGACCGAACTTGGGTTCACGGAAAAGCAGGGATGACGACGCCTCGTACTTGGCCTCCTGGAGCAGCGAGAAAGCCAAAGCTGCGAGACCTGCAACTGCGGTGCAAATCAGGATCAGCTTGGCTCTGCGCCTGAGTACGCTCAGCAAGTGACCGGGCCGAAGTCCCTGGGCCTCCTCGCCCGAAACTTCGTCTTGGTCAGGAAAGGATCCAGGGTTATTCGCGCTCAAGTCGTTCCTCCAATAGACATTTGATCGCCGCCGTTGCCTTCAATGAACGAACGGGGATCCCCCCAATTTGCTGGACGCATCGCGCGATTCTACTCAAATGGGGGCCGCACTAGGCTTCCGGCCGGGGGCTAGACTGATTGCGTTCCACCGAACGAGTGCTGACCCTGGGGGAGACCCGAGACCTTGATCGATCTTCACTGCCATTTCCTGCCTGGAATTGACGATGGGCCCGATTCCGAAGCGGGTTCCCTGGACCTTGCCCGGGCCTGGCTGAATGCCGGTGTGGAGCGGATTGTGGCGACCCCGCATGTGAACCTGCGGCATCCGAACCGGGCCCGGTCGATCGCAGAAGCCCAGCAGAAGATGCTCCTGGCGCTCGAGCGGGAAAACCTCGGGCTCAAAGTGGAGACGGGTGCTGAGGTCTCTGCCGGCGTCGCGATCGACATGCCGGACGACGAGCTGGGTCAACTGACGCTCGGTGATTCCGACTGGCTGCTGATCGAACCCCCCACCTCTTCAACCCCGTTTGCGCTCCATGGCTCGATTTTCGGCATTCGCGGCCGGGGCTGGAACATCCTCCTGGCCCACCCGGAACGCAATCCGGCGATCCAGGAAGACATGGACCTGCTGGTTTCCCTGGTCGACGGCGGGATCAAGACCCAGGTGACAGCCGGTTCTTTCTCGGGGCGTTACGGAAAGACGGCCGCCCGCACGGTGCGGCAGATGATGGACAAGGGTCTCGTCCACACAGTTGCCTCGGACGCCCATCACGCAGTGTTGCGGCCACCGGAGATGTCTGCCCCGCTGACCGAGGCGGGGTATGGCGCGATGGCCGACTGGCTTTGTCAGGAGATGCCGGCCTGGATTCTCGACGGAGGCCCCGAGCCAAGGGCACCGGAAAACACCAAGAGCCCCAAAAAGGGGCTCCTGGGACGATTCAGAAATCGCGGGTAACGCCGAGGGTCAGGCCGTTGCCGGCTCTGATTCGGGGACGATCTCGCCTTCGGTGGCGAGGGCCGGGTCGACCGGAATACCGGGACCCATCGTGGTCGAAACCGAGATCGAAATGATGTAGCGGCCCTTGGTCGAGGCCGGCTTGGCCTTGGTGATCTCGTCGATCACGGTGGCGTAGTTCTCGAGCAGCTTCTCGGGATCGAAGGAGGCCTTGCCGATCACCAGATGGACGATCGCCTGCCGGTCGGTGCGGTACTCGACCTTGCCGGCCTTGGACTCGCCGACCGCCTTCTCGATGTCTTCGGTCACCGTGCCAACCTTCGGGTTCGGCATCTTGCCGGAGGGGCCGAGCACGCGGCCCAGACGACCGACCGTCGGCATCATGTCCGGGGTCGCGATGACCACGTCGAAATCGTCGAAGCCACCTTCGATCTTCCGGCCAGGTCGTCGGCACCGACGATGTCCGGCTCCGGCCGCCTCGGCGTCACGGGCCTTGTCGCCCTGGGCGAAAACTGCGACCCGGACGTCCTTGCCGAGACCGTTCGGCAGGGCGAGAGTGCCCTGCAGTTGCTCTTCGGCGTGACGGACGTTCACCCCCAGCCGGATGTGAACCTCGACCGACTCTGTCGAAATTGGTGGAAGCGGTCTCCCTGATCAGGTTGATCGCTTCGGCCGGCGGGTAGACGTGATCCCGCTGGACCTTCTGGAACTGCTGGCGAAAACGCTTGCCGTGAGCCATGGCTACTTGACCTCCACGCCCATCGAGCGGGCGGTGCCGGCGATGATCCGGGAGGCGGCGTCGAGGTCGTTCGCGTTCAGGTCGGGCATCTTGATCTCGGCGATCTCGCGCACCTGGGCGGCGGTGATCTTGCCGACCTTGTTGGTGTGCGGCTCGCCCGAGCCCTTCGCGATCCCGGCCTTCTCCTTGATCAGGACCGCGGCGGGCGGGGTCTTCGTGATGAAGGTGAACGAGCGATCCTCGAAGACCGTGATCTCGACGGGGATGATCGTGCCGGAGTCCTGCTGCGTCTGCGCGTTGAACGCCTTGCAGAAGTCCATGATGTTGACGCCGTGCTGGCCCAGCGCGGGACCGACCGGCGGCGCCGGGTTCGCAGCCCCGGCGGGGATCTGCAGCTTGATGAGTGTGAGGACCTTCTTGGCCATGGTTCGTGAAGCCTCCTAGACTTTCTTGACCTGGTCGTAGCCGACCTCGACTGGCGTCTCGCGACCGAAGATCGAGACGAGGACCTTGAGCTTGGCCGCGTCGTCGTTGATCTCGGCGATCTCGCCGGAGAAGTCGGAGAGCGGGCCACTGATGACCTTGACGCTCTCGCCGATCTCGAACTGGGCCTGGGTGCGAGGGCGTTCAGCGGTCTCGCGGTGAAGCAGGCGGTCGATCTCAGCCTTGGTCAGCGGAACCGGTGTGTCCCGGGGACCGACGAAGCCGGTGACACCCGGGGTGTTCTTGACCAGGCCCCACGCGTCGTCGGTCATCTCCATCTGCACGAGGACGTATCCGGGCATCGTCCGCTTGTCGGTCGTGACCTTCTTGCCGTCCTTGACCTCGGAGACCTGCTCGGTCGGGACCACGACCTTGCGGACGCGGTGGCCCTGGCCCATCGACTCGATCCGATGCTCGAGCTTCTGCTTGACCTTGTTCTCCTGGCCGGAGTAAGTGTTGATGACGTACCAGCGATACATGAATTTCCTTAGATGATCCTCTGAACCAGCCAGTTGAAGGCGAGGTCGAGGAGTCCGAGATAGACGGCGGCTACGAGCACGAAGACGACGGTCACGGCGGACGCCTGGATCAGGGTATCCCGATCCGGCCACTGCACCCGCTTCAGCTCGGCAATGCAGGATGACAGGAATGCGATGACTCCGCCACGCTTGCGCTCGGTCTGGGCTTGCTTCTGCCGCTTGGCGAGCTGCGCTTCCTCCTGCTTTTTCTGTTCGGCCTTCTTGCGTTTCTCTTCCTGTCTGGCCTGACGCTTCGCTTCCTTGGAGCTCAGCTCCTTCTTCGGGGCGTCAGGAGTTTCGAGATCCTCTTCCCGGGCTCCGGCGGCAATGCCGGCTTCGACCGCTTCAACTTCGGCGACGTCACCGGACTTAGGCACCTGGGTGTCGTGCTGGGCTTTTGCCTCAGCCTCCCCTTCGCCCTTTGCCGCAGCCTCGCGCGCACGGCGCTCGGCCTTCCGCTGTGCCCGGGACTTGGCCACTAACGGGTTTCCTTGTGGGGCTGGTGCTTGCCGCACCAGCGGCAGTACTTCCGCATCTCGATGCGATCGGGAGTATTGCGCTTCGACTTATTCGTTTGGTAGTTACGACGCTTGCAGTTCTCACATGCGAGCGTCACCGCGATGCGGACATCTCCGCGTGCCATATTTCCTCGCTACTCAGGCAGTTCTGACAAAGTAAAGCCTCAGCCCGGGGGCAGAGGCGCGTCTAGGAAGAATAACGGTTAAGGGCCGCTTGCGGTTCCTCGCGTCCGGACTGACTGCTAACCGGGATTCGGGCGGCTACCGGCGGAGGCCGATGCGGAGGCTCTGGGTGGTCCTGAGGCCGTTGTTCGAGGTCACATTCACGGAAATGACCACCGATCCGGACTTGGTTCCCGGGATCAAGTCGAGCCAGGCGCCCCGGTTTCGGATCTTGACCCTGATTGTCCGCGAATGACCGGCCCGGAAGGACCCGCCGTCAAACAGTGACCTGGCGGCGACGCTACGACCGCGGACCAGGGCCGAAACCACCGCCCTCCTGATCTGACATTTCCCGCTCAGGCACTTGACCTTGACCGCCCTGAAGGTGCGGTCGGCCGGGACCACCGCCACGGGACCGCCGATGCGAGAGACCTTCGGGGCCTTGATCTCGGGCTCCGGGCCGGTGTCACCGGTGGGACCGGTTGAACCTGTGCTTCCTGTCAGGCCGGTGCTTCCCGTTGCGCCTGTGCTTCCAGTGGCACCTGTACTCCCGGTTGCGCCAGTGCTTCCCGTGGAACCGGTTGCTCCCGTGCTTCCGGTTGACCCGGTTGCTCCTGTACTCCCGGTGGAACCGGTGCTGCCGGTTGCTCCCGTGGTGCCGGTGGACCCGGTTGCGCCCGTGGACCCGGTCGATCCGGTGGAACCCGTAGTTCCGGTGCTGCCGGTTTCACCGGTCGATCCCGTACTGCCCGTAGCGCCGGTGGTACCGGTCGCCCCCGTGGGTCCTGTTGGGCCGGTGGCGCCGGTGGCGCCGGTCGAACCTGTTTCCCCCGTCGATCCGGTCAGGCCGGTCAATCCGGTCGGGCCGGTCGAACCAGTGGCGCCGGTGGAACCTGTTTCCCCAGTCGGCCCGGTATCGCCCGTCGGACCGGTATCGCCGGTCGGTCCAACATCGCCAGTTGGACCTGGCTCACCAGTCGGTCCAGTATCTCCGGTCGGCCCGACGTCTCCCGTCGGCCCCACCTCGCCGGTCGGTCCCGTGTCACCGGTCGCGCCGACATCGCCGGTCGGGCCTGTCGGCGCCGCCTTGACCAGCACCGGCACCGATTGCGTTTCGGCGTCCAGAGTGGCTTCGACCATTGCAGTTCCGGTTGAACTGCCCGCGGTCAGGACCGAAGTGGCCAGGCCGTCCAGCAGCTCGCCCGAAGGATCGACCGACCCGAGGTCCGTGGTGAAACCGAGATCGGTGTCGGGCATGCAGCCGCAAACCTGTCCGCCGACGCTGTTCTTTCGAAGGCTCGCGGTGATCTGCGACTGGCCTCCGTCGGCATAGATGTTCGACGGCAGCGCCCCCACCGACATCACGACATGTGGCTCGACCGCGATGTCATCTCCGACAGTCGAGTCGCAACCAGCCAGGTTGGCCCCGTCGTTACAGCCCCACCAGTTGTTGCGGGCGAGGATCGGATCGGGCGAATCGTTCTCGATTCCGGTCTCGTTGCCAGCGATGCGATTTCCCTCGACGTTCACGTTCGACTCGCCGACCAGCCCTGACTGGGCGAGAATCCCGACCTGGGCTCCGACGATGGTGTTGCCGGTGATTTCCGTCTGCAGCAGGAAAAACCCAGGCCACAGCTGAATCGCCACCTGGAGATCATTGGTCGGATCGCGGGTCATCTCGAAGGTATTGCCTTCAATCGAGACCGCGCCCTGGGTGAGCGTCACGCCAGCGACTTCCGGAAAGGAGGGGTCGGTGACGACCTGACCAGTGAAGGTGTTGCCTCTCACCTTGAGTTCGGTGCAGCCGCAAGCAAGCTCGCCGTTCACTCCCGCCTGGACATCGCTGAACCGGTTCCCTGAAACGTCCGCCTTGCCCACGTCCTCCAGCAGGATGCCCGATGCCGTTTCGCCCGAGGTTCCCTTGAAGGCGAGATCCCGGAAGAGATTGCCGGTCGCGCTCAGGGTCAGACCGGTCTCGAAGTCGATGCCGTTTTGCGGAAGCGAGTCCGTGTCCCCGCGGCCCGCGATCTCGGTTTCGTCTACCTGCATTTCCAGATAGGCCGAACTAAACGAGTCGGAGGTGGAAACAATGCCGGCCGACTGGAACCCGTGAATGTATGAATTGAAGACCCGCAACTTGCGGTAGTTGCCATCGCTGTCGAGGGCGGAGATGCCATAACCGCCGTCGCTTTCGTCGATCGGACCGACCTGGGTCCCGAGCGTTTCCACGTTGGAGACGAGGCCCCCGGAATCGATCAGGTGGATGCCGGAGAACTGGTTGTTGATACCACCCTGGTCCTGACCGTCCACGATCAGATCCCGGATCGTGACGGTCGAGGCGTAGACGCAGATGACCCCGGTCCATCCGGTCACCGGATCGCAAGGAGTGAGGGGACTGGAAGCCGGGACGATCGTGGTGTTGGTGGCCGAGCGGCCCGCACCCCGGATCGTGATGTCGGTGCTGTCAACCGAGGCCCCGGCGAACTGGCCCGGTCCGATCTCGATCACGTCTCCCGAAACCGACTGGTCGATCGCGTACTGCAGCGTCGCGCAGTCACTGGACTGGCAGTCGCCGGCATCGGTCCCGCCGATCGCAACACTGAGGGTCGCCGCGGAAGCGGACGCACTAATCCCGGTGAGGCAGGCAATGAACGCAAAGGCGGCCAGCAGCACCTCGAAGAACCGGGTGAAGTTCCGGTGGGTGGACGAGAAACCCTCGGCGACCTGCGCCTGATCAATCATTCAATTCTCCCGCGTAGCCTGTCGCGGGCGGCCGACTGGCCTGCCCCCGCTCCACCCTAACGCAATCCTGGGGCTCAGCGGACGGCTTCGATCCAGTCCAGCGAGCGGCCACAGAGCCGCTGTGCGTCGGCCGGGGAAACGGTCACGACCTTCGGGTCAGCGACCGGCTCGAGAATTACCGGACCGATGCCGAAGGGGTAGCCCCCGGTCGCCGGGCTCAGGTCGCTTCCCTTCTCGTAGGTGAGTGACACCGGCAGGGTTCCGGCTTCAACATCCAGGTCGTCAAGGGAAATGAACTGGGCGTTGTTGTTGAGCAGGCCGCGAGCCGAACCGGCCTCCTGCTCGCCGATCTTCACCGAAACCTTGCCCCTGGCCGATCCGCCAACCCACACGTGGTAGCGGCCGGACTTCGGAACCGTGACGCTGCCGGTCGCGGTGCCGTTTGAGACCGGGGTCAGGGTCTTGTTGACCGGGTCCGGAACCCAGTCCTGCGGGTAATCGGTCAGCTCGGCGACCGCGTTCGGTTCCCGTTCCGCGGCCACCACCTTGCCATCGCCGGCCCGGGAAGCGACGCTCTGGACCACCGCACAGTTCGGCACCGTGGCCGGCTGGAAGCCGCTGCCAAGCGGCTTGTGGACGATCAGGTTGGCGGCGTCGTAGTCGGGGTCCCGCTGCCAGACCTCGTAGTAGTCGCCCTGCCAGACCCGCTCGTAAGGCGAGGGCGGGCGGCTCTGTTGCGGGCTGCGACGCAAGACCAGCGTCCGGTAGGTGAGCACACCCTCCTGCTCCGGGTCCATGACCAGCTCGTCGGTGTCGGACCAGGCTCCCTTTTCGGTCTCGGTTCCATCGAGCCGGGGAATCACCCTTCGGCGGAGTTCGGAGGCACCTTCGGCGTCCATCAGCCGCAGGAAATGCCGCACCCCGTAGGCTTGGTACTCGGTCATCAGGGTTGGCCCGTCACCCTTGAACTCCTGCCCGATATCCGAGAGCTCGGCCAGCTGGGCTCTTGGTGCCAGCCAGCTTTCGTGGTAGGCGAGCGCGCTGGAGACGAGGATGCCGCAGGGAACGATCAGGAGAACGGCGCCGATCGCCCTCAGCGCGCTGAACGAGAGTCCGGCGAAGGGCCTCGCCTCCGAGCTCGCCTTCGAATTTGCTTCGGCATCCGATCCGGCACCGAGCAGGTAGCCGATGCCAGCCATCGCAAGGATCAGAAACGAGGCCGAACCGGTAGCGAGCGCCTTGCCCTGCACCCAGGGCGAGCCGACCAGCCAGACCACGAATGAACCGAGGCCGGTCCCGAAAGTCAGGAGCAAGAGGCCCCAGGCTCGACGAAGAAGGGCGGCAACCAGGCCGAAGCCGGCCGCGAGCACGGTGGCGAAAACGAGGATCGAGGTGAGCAGGCTGGCCAGGCTCGAGACCGGTTCGACCCGGAAATCGCCGACCGGCCAGGGGCCCGGGTACTGGGCCAGGCTGAGCGGCCGGATCAGGTTGCCCATCTCCTCGGAACTGGTCAGCGGGCCCTGGTTTGGCGAGAAGAGCTGACCCCCGGCGAAAACGGTCGGGAGACCGACCGCGGCAATCCCGGCCAGGGTGATCCCCGCGCAGATCAGCATCGGCGCGACCAGGCCGGAGAGCTCGCCACCGTCCCGGCGCGCCTTCCAGATCGTGGCGACCATGAGCAGAGCGGCACCGCCGAGGATCGCGAGCAGCCAGGGCAGGCCGCCCGCGCCCATTACTCCGATCAGGGCGCCGCCGGCGAGGATCGGCACGACCACAGAGCTGCGGGGCCGGGGATCGCGAAACAGCTCTACCGAACCGGCGGCGAGGATCGCGACCAGCAAGGCGGTGGCAACCTCCTTGATCCCGCCCCAGAAGGCGTATCCGACCAGCAGGGCTGGCTGGGCGGCGATGAAAACCGCCGCCGCCCGCAGCCGGTGATCGCGGATCACCGGCGCCGCCAGCTCGTAGAAGACCAGCGACATGATCGCCGCCATCAGGGCCAGATAGGGCTGGAAGAGCCAGGCGGAATCCTGGCCGGTCAGCTCGTGGCCGACCCCGAGCGGGATGAAGGCACCAAGCGGGTAGCCGGCCGAAAGGTTGATCTGGATCGTCGCCTCGTAACTGGAGGGTGCGAGCCCGCCCACCGAGTGGCCGTGGGCCAGCACATGGTCGGTGAAGGCGAGCCAGGTCGAGGTGTCATCAAGCTTGATGTAACCGGCGAAGGTGGCCGACCCGGAGAGGATGACCGGGGCGCCAAAGGCGAAAAAGACACCGGCCGCCGCGGCGATCGGCCAGAGCAGCCGGGACCGGGGCCGGAAATACGAGAGATCCCTGACCGGACCTCTCGGCCCGCCGGTCAGGAGGGCGAGGTAGCCGGCCACGGCCAGGCCAGTGACCAGGCCCGTGGTGAATTCGGCCAGGGCGGGAAAGCAGGTGACGATGCCCCCGACCGCGATGATCGCGGCAAAACCGGTGGCCGGCAGGAGGGTCCAGGGCAGTGGCCGGCCGCGGACGAGTTCGGCCAGCAGGCCGAGTCCGACACTGAGGGCCAGCAGGACGAGAGGGAAGATGACCCAGGCGAAAATCAGGACACGGGGACGATATCGCCACTACGGACGAATTCGAGCGAGCGGTTCTTCTCCGGGTCGTAAACCTCGACCTGGAGGTCCGGCTGGCTCGGCCAGGCGATGATCACGCTGTAGGGGTTGGCCGGGTCATAGAAACCGACTCCTCCGTGTTCGGTGATCTTGACCACATTCGGCCCGTTGGCGAGCTTGCGCGTCGCCTCATAGGCACCGGCGAAGGGATAGCTGCCGATATTCAGGAAACTCTGGTTTGGATCCCCGGCCTCGGCGTCACCGGTCAGGTACCGGAGATGGACGTTGCCGGTCTCATCGGAGCTGAACTCGAGCTGGGTGTCGGACTGCGGGCCAGCCCAGAAGACCTGATGGCCGACATCTGAAGGCAATCCGGCGAGGTCGGCTTCGCTGACGATCCGGGCATCGCCCGAAATCATCGACATCTCAGTCGCGGCCGAGGAAGGGTCACCATCCCGATTGCAGGCGGTGAGCCCCCAGACGGCAACCCCGACGAGGATCGCCGTGAATCCGAGCACCATCGCTCGCTGGCCGGCGCTCATCCTGGGCGCTTCGGGCTTGACTGTCGTAGTGGCTCCGTTCACGGAAGCTCAGAACCCTAAAACAGCTTTCTTTAGAAAACCTCAAATCCCGAGGGGATCAAAAAGAGAGCCCGGAAGCGGATTCGAACCGCTGACCCCTTCCTTACCATGGAAGTGCTCTACCTACTGAGCTATCCGGGCGGGTCGGGAAACTTTAGCGAGGCCGAGCCGCCTAGGACTCTTCCCCGAGGTCGCGGCGGATTCCCTCCGAGATCGCCTTTTCCGAGACCTCCTCCATCGCGAACTGGAAGGAGGCGATGAAGGCGTCGGAGGCGAGCGGGCGCAGGCGCCTGAGCGAGTCGCGCACCTCGGGCCAGCGTTCACGGGGGCGACCGGCCTGGTCGAAGGGCTCCCAGACCTGCTCGTCGAAGAGGCGGATGAAGATCTCGGCCACCGCGGTCGATCTCTCTTTCAGGGTTTCGAGGGTGTCGAGGCAGTCGTCCATCGGCACCCCGATCGCGGCCAGCTCGTGTCCGGCCCGCAGCAGTTTCGGCGAGAGCACCTCGAAGCTTCCGTCACCGAGCGGGCGCATCAGGCCGAGCTGCTCCGCTCGTCTTAGCCTCGTCTGGTCGAACTTCTCGTCACCCCAAGGGCCGGCGATCTCCTGGAGGGACATCACTTCCGGCTGCTCATCCTCGTACGGGGCCCTCACGTCACGGGTGAATCGGAGGAGTTCACCCGGGTCCTCGCCGGCACTGGCGACGATCCGACGGATCGCCTCCAGATTGAAGCCCTCCTCCTGCAGCTCGCGGATCAGCTCGATCCGGTCCACATGGCCCTGGTCGTAGTAACCGGTCCTGCCCTGCACCCTGGGTGGCGCCAGCAACCCGCGGGACTGGTGAGCCCTGATGTTCCGCACCGACATGCCGGTGCGATCGGCGAGTTCACCGATCGTGATCCGATCGGTTCCCGCGCGGCCGTTTGTCCCGTTTTCCGAGGTCACCTGAAAAGATCGTAAGCCGAAAACGATCCCGACACCCCGGGTCGACCCTGATGCCATCTAAGGGTCATTCCCAATCGACAGAACCGGCCCGGGCAATCAGTCTCGTGGTCATGAACGAACAGTCAACACCCAGGAAACTCGCCCGCTCCCGATCGGACCGCTACATCGGCGGCGTCGCGTCGGGCCTCGCCAGCTACCTGAAGGTCGATCCCGTCTTCGTGCGGATCGCCTTCCTCGCCAGCCTCGTGCTGGGCGGAATCGGGCTGATCGCCTACGTGCTGCTGCTTGCGGTGATGCCGGTCGAGGGCGACCCGTCCGAGCCGCTGCCACCGGTCGAGCCCAACCGACGCAACATGATGATCGGCCTGGCCGTGCTGGTCGGGGTGGTCGGCCTCATCACCGCCGGTTCCGGCAATTTCGCAGGCTGGCTCTTCGGCTTCTGGCCCGGCACCGTCTTCGGGATCCTGCTCTGGTCGGCCGCGGCAGTCGCCGCAATCTGGCTGCTGGCCACCGGAGCCTTGACCCGGAACAGGGAGTCATCCGGTAACGACCGGCCAGCCGGATCGGCTTTCCCTCCTTCGGAACCGAAGGTTTCACCGGACCCGGATGCCGAACCGGTTACCTACGCCGAATCACCCACCCAGCTGCCCCGGACCGAAGTGATGGAAACCCGGACGATGCCGGAACAGAAGGCCGGCACCCCCGAGGATGGTCCCTCGACGATCGGCAAGATCATGGTCTGGTTCGCGATCGGACTGACCGCGCTGATCGTCTTCTGCGTCCTTTTCGTCTTCTCGGCGGCCACCACGGCGCTGGCCGGTGGCATCCCGATGGCCGCCCTGGTGATCATCCTCGGCGGCTGCATGGTCTTCGCCGGGGTGCAGGGCAGAAAGCAGATGTCACTCTGGCTGCTCGCCGCGGCGGTCGCGATCACCCTGCCGATGGCGATCATCTCGATCGCCGACCTGAGGATCGAAGGCGACTACGGCGACATCAACGAAACGCCGCTGACCGCAGCCGAGATCCCGGACGACGGCTACAGCCTGGCGGCCGGAAACATGACCATCGACCTGCGGAGATTCGATTTTCCGAAGTTGAAGGAGCAGACGCTCGAGGTCAGCAGCGGCATGGGCCTGACTTCGGTAATTGTGCCCGACGGTGTCTGCGTGACCGGCACGGTCGATGGCAAGGCCGGGGTGGTCAACATCCGGGGCCGCCAGTCAAGCGGGTTCAGCGTCAGCCAGAGCGCATCCGGGCCGGTCAGTGGGAAGCCGCTGACGAGGGTGAGAGCGCCCCGACTGCGTATCGACGGCGATTTCAAGCTCGGGGCCTTCGAAGTGGTCGACAACACCCAGTGGCGCGCCGATGGCCAGGCCGGCAGCTTCGATGACAACGATCTCGAACCCGACGACCGGGCCGAGATGGCCGCCCGCAAGCGGGCCACCGCCGCCTGCGCCATCCCCGGAAGCCGGGTCGGTGGCGGCCAGGGCAGGATCGGCCGAGCCGCCGACAAAGCGTTGATGAAAGCCGGCAACTGAACGACGGACCGGACAAGCGGCTTCAGCGCGACCGCCAGGGCGGGATGCTGGCCGGGGTCTGCTCCGGCATCGCGCTGAGGCTGCGGGTCGACCCGACCCTGGTCCGGGTCGGAGCCGTGGTCCTGACCGTGATCACCGGCGGGGTCGCGGCGATCGGCTACGGCCTTCTGTGGGTGGCGCTGCCGGTCTCGGGCGAGGAGCCGATCGTCCGGCGCTGGAAGCCCCGGCAGGGAAGCCGGGAGAAGGCGGCCACCGTCCCGTCGCCCCCCGCCGATCGCCCCTTCAGGGGTTCCTGGGCGGTCGCGGCCGGGGCCGGTTTCATCACCCTGGGCCTGCTCTTCATTTTCCGGGAGACCGGGGTCTGGTGGTCGGATCAGCTGGTCTGGCCGCTGGTCATCGCCGCCGCCGGCGCGGCCCTGATCTGGCGGCAATTCAGCCAGTCCTCCCGGAGCTTCCTCGGTCCCTTCCGCGGCGGCGTCGGCATCGCCCTGCTGCTCGGTGGCGCGGTGCTCTTCCTCTACATAAACGGGGCGCTAAGCGCCGGCGGGGATGTCGCCCTGGCGGGCCTGGTCGCGGTGATCGTGATCGGCCTTCTCGCCGCCCCGATCTGGGCCCGCTCCTCCCGGGAGCTGAGCGCCGAACGGACAGAGAGGATCCGCTCGCAGGAACGGGCCGAGGTCGCCGCCCACCTTCACGACTCGGTGCTGCAGACCCTCGCCCTGATCCAGAAAAACCCGGAGGACAGCCGCCGGGTCTCGACCCTCGCCCGCTCCCAGGAACGAGAGCTGAGGGATTGGCTTTCGGGCAAGACCGACAGCGAAAGGGCCGATTCCCTGGCCGAATCACTGAAAGTGGTCGCCGCCGAGGTGGAGGAGAAACATCAGGTTCCGATCGACGCGGTGACCGTCGGTGACCGGCCGCTGGACGAGGATTCGATCGCCCTGGTCGCCGCCAGCCGGGAGGCGATGACGAATGCCGCCCGGCATGCCGGAAGCGCCGGCCCGGTCCGCCTCTACGCCGAGATCGATCCGAAGAGAACCGAGGTCTTCGTTCACGACCGTGGCCCCGGCTTCGATCCGGATGCGGTGCCCGACGACCGCCGCGGGGTGCGAGACTCGATCCTCGGCAGGATGAAAAGTCACGGCGGCAGCGCCGAGATCCGATCGACCCCCGGCGAGGGAACCGAAGTGGAACTGGTGTTGGAGAAGAGATGAGCGAGCCAGCGAAGAGCAGCGAAGCCAAACAGCAGGTCCGGGTCGCGATCGTGGACGACCACGCGATCTTCCGGGCCGGGGTCCGGGCCGAACTTGTCGCCGGAGTCGAGGTGGTGGGCGAAGCGGACGGGGTCGGTGACGCGGTCCTCCTGATCGCCCGCACCAGCCCCGACGTGGTGCTGCTCGATGTTCACATGCCGGGCGGAGGCGGGATCGAGGTGATCCGGCGGGTTCACGAGGCAGCGGCTACAGGCAACTCTCCGGAGGCCACCACCTCGCCCGACTCCGGGGCGGCCCTCCCCCGTTTCCTCGCTCTTTCGGTTTCCGATGATCCCGAGGATGTGGTCAGCGTGATCCGGGCCGGCGCCCGTGGTTACGTGACCAAGTCGATCTCCGGGCCGGACCTGATCGACGCGATCGAAAGGGTCGATCAGGGTGATGCGGTCTTCTCCCCCCAGCTGGCCGGCTTTGTGCTCGACGCCTTCGCCGGGGCGACCGCGCCGGAGGAGGACGACGAGCTCGACCTGCTCACCCCGCGCGAGCAGGAGGTGCTGCGGCTGATCGCCCGCGGATATATGTACAAGGAGATCGCCCGCCGGCTCGGCATCTCGGTCAAGACGGTCGAGGCCCACACCAGCTCCACCCTGCGCAAACTGCAGCTCTCAAGTCGCCACGAACTCGCTCGCTGGGCAACCGAACGTGACCTGCTGGACTGATCTGCCCACGAGGCGTCGAGTTTCCATTTTGTGCCGCATACCGGCACAAAATGGGCATTCGGGCTAGTTGATTTCGGGCTCGGCGTCGCGAAGCAGGCCGAGGAAGCGGTCCACGTCCTCGGGCTGCGTGTCCCAGGATGAGACAAGTCGGATGACCCCGGCCTCGCCTGCCTCGAAAAGCAGGGGGCTGTGTGGCGCGCAGGCCTCGACCAGCTTGCGGGCCGGCTCGATCGGCAACGAGAGGAAGACGATGTTCGCCTCGACCGGCTGGCCGAGGTCGGCACCATCGGTCCATTCGATTCCGTCCGCGAGCAGGCGGGCCATTGCGTTGGAGTGGCCGGCGATCTCCCGCCACAGTTCGTCCTCAAGCTGGGCGTTCAACTGGGCGGAGACGAAGCGCATCTTCGAGGCGAGCTGGAGGCTGCCTTTACGCAGGACCTCGAAGCCCCGGGCCAGCTCCGGGCCGGCGAAGACCACCGCCTCGCCGAAGACCGCGCCGTTCTTGTTCGCCCCGAGGCTGAGCACATCGGCTCCGGCCCCGAGGCTGATCTCGTTCAGACCGAGATCCTGAGAGGCGGCGGCGTTGGCCAGCCTCGCCCCGTCCACATGGAGCAGCATCTCGTTCTCATGGGCGAAATCGGCCAGGGCGCCGATCTCCTCCGGGCTGTAGACGGTGCCGACCTCGGTCGCCTGGGCGACCGAAACCACGGCCGGCCAGGCCACGTGGGGAAGGTCGGCCGGATCGGCCAGCCGGGCCGCGGCCAGATCCGGGGTGAGTTTGCCGTCTGGCGTGTCGACGTTCAGCAGCTTGAGGCCGGCGATCGCCTCCGGGGCGGCCGTCTCGTCGATCGAGATGTGGGCGGTCGAGGCGCAGATCACCGCCTGATGCGGCCGGGCCATCGCCCGCAGCGCGGCTACGTTGGCGCCGGTGCCGTTCAGCATCGGGAAACCGGTTGCCTTGGGGCCGAATTCGGCTCGGATCAGCTCGCCGAAGCGCTCGGTCTTCGGATCCGCCCCGTAGGAGCCGACATGGCCCTGATTGGCCTCCGCGATCGCCTCCAGCATCGCGGGATGGGCACCCGAACAATTGTCGGAGGCGAAGCCTCGCGAACCACGATCAGTCATGTCCGGAAGTATGCCGCGAATCGGTGGGTCGGATCCTCGGTCCCCGGGCCGGAAATCCGACCCACCCGGATGGGCGAAGGGTTTGAACGGCCCCGGGAGCCGTCGCATTGTCCGGGTCAATAAACTGACCGGCTCAGCCGGGGGAGTGCCCGAGTGGTTAAAGGGGACTGGCTGTAAACCAGTTGGCTCTGCCTACACAGGTTCGAATCCTGTCTCCCCCATCCGGCCGGCCCTCGAGGTCAGCGAATCAACCTGACCTCGACCTCGACTTCCGCTCTCGCGAGGTTGCGGTCGGCGGTGAGGACAGGGACTCCCTCGACCAACGCCTGCGCGAGGCAGGCCCGGTCAGCCAGGGATGTGCCCAGGTGCCCGGTCTTCTCCCGCATTGCTGCCGCAACCGCCGCATGAGGTTCGAAAAAACCGGCGACCTCAATTTCGGGGAGAGACCTGCGCAGATCCTCATGCGTCACGCCGAGGGGAATCATCTTCTGGATGACTTCCAGCCAGTTCACGCTGGAGATCACCGAACCCTCAAGCGCCGTCTTGACCAGCTCGGCCCCCGGCTCCTCATTCAGGTAGGCCAGAAGGGCCGAAGCGTCAAGAACTACCCGGCCGTCGACCGACATCGCGTTCTTCGTTCTCGACTTCGATTCGCTTTTCGGCCAGGTACTCGTCGACCAGGCTGCGGTCGCCCCTCGCCCGCCTCAACTTTTGCCTGACCTCGTTTAGCGCGGCCTCGGGCGACTCCATGACCACCCGCCCCCGGGCGTCAACGATCACACCCAGCTGGTCACCTTCCCTGATACCGAGTTGCCGCCGGATCCCGGCGGGAAGAACGATCCGACCCTGCTTTCCGACTCTGATTGCGGCCATGTAGCCAATTTATCACCACATGTCGACATGCATGCCACATTCAATATTCCGTGGCATAAGGCGTTCGGCTGATCAGCCGGCTTCGCGGAGGCCCTGGGCTTCGGGGAGCGACTTGATCTTGCGGAGGGTCGAGGTTTCGATCTGGCGGACCCTTTCCCGGGTCACGCCGAAGGCCTCGCCGCATTCCTCGAGGGTGCGAGGGTTCATGCCGCCGAGGCCGTAACGCATGATCAGCACCTCGCGTTCGCGTTCGGGCAGGCTGCTCAGCACCCGGCGGATGCCTTCGCTCCTCAGGTTTAGCGAGGCCTCGTCGAAGGGCTCCATCTGGTTTTCGTCCCGAACCAGATCGACCAGTTCGGTCTCCTCCCCTTCGCCGACCGGCTTCTCCAGGGAAACCGGGGTCTGCGAGATCCGCCAGACATCACGCACCTCCTGCACCGTCCAGCCGAGCTCGGCCGCGATCTCCTGCGGCTCCGGTTCGCGGCCGAGGTCTTGCACGAGCTGCCGCTCGACGAAATGGACCCGGTTCAGCTTCTCGACCATGTGGACCGGAATCCGGATCGACCGGGACTTGTCGGCGACCGCCCTGGTCACGGCCTGGCGGATCCACCAGGTCGCGTAGGTGGAGAACTTGTAGCCGCGGCGGTAGTCGAACTTCTCGACCGCACGGATCAGGCCGAGCGACCCCTCCTGGATCAGATCGAGGAAGCTGAGCCCGCGGCCGAGATAGCCCTTGGCGATCGAAACGACCAGGCGCAGGTTCGCTTCCACCATCTGGCGCTTGGCCTCCATGTCGCCGCGCTCGATCCGCTTGGCGAGCTCGACCTCCTGCTGCGCGGTCAGAAGCTCCACCTGACCGATCGAACGCAGGTAAAGCCGCAGGGAGTCCAGGGTCGCGTCGGATCCGGCCTCACCGGCCCCGACCGTGGCCGAGGCACCATTGGGTACGACCGGGATCCGCTCCGCTTCCGGGCTCGCGGCAGCGTCGAGAACGCTGCCCCCGTCAAGGCCGGAGGTTCCGTTCATGCCGCCTTCGGCGGGGGCAACGGTTTCACCGGGGTCGCCGCGCAGCTCGGAATCCTCCTGGCTGATCAGGTCGATGCCCTGCTCCGAAAGCCAGCTGTTCAGCTCTTCCACCTGCCCGCGGCTGATGTCGAGATCCGAAACGGCTTCGGCGACCGCGTCGAAAGTCAGGTAGCCGCGTTCCCTGCCCGAAGCGGCCAATGCCTTCAATTCTTCGGTTTCGAACTCCATAACTACCCCCAGTAACGGATCCCCGATGACGGAAACCCTGAGTTCGTACGCGGTTGCGGAATTATACGGAGTGTGAATCACCGGCCGATCGGGCTGGTTACTAGTCTGTTCACAGCAAGATGAATCCCGAAATCGCACTTTCCCCCAATGCCGTCGATGTCCAGGCTTCACAGCCCGCCACCAGGGTCAGTCTTTCCCGGGTCGGTGTCACCGGAGTCGAGAAGGTCATCAGCATCGGCGAAGACGGCCACTACCACGCCGAACTCGAGTGCTACGTCGACCTGGCCCCCGACCAGGCCGGGGTTCACATGTCCCGTTTCGAGGAGAACGTCTCCGAGGCGATCGAGGAAGTTGTGGCCAGCGAATCGATGCGGGCAGAGCAGCTCGCCGCGCGGATCGCCGAACTTGTGAGGGTCAAGCAGAAGGGCCTGAGGGCCGAGGTTTCAATCAACGCCCGTTACGCCCAGAAGATGCCGGCCCCGGTCTCGGGGATCGAAAACCAGGAGATCTACAACCTGCTCGGCACCGCGGTCGCCTCCGCCGAGGCAACCCGCACCGTGACCGGCGTTCAGGCCCAGGGCATGACCGCCTGCCCCTGCGCCCAGGAGATGGTCGCCGACCTCGCCCGCGGCCGGCTCGCCGAAAAGGGCTACAACGAAGACCAGGTCGAGGAGATCATCGAAGAGGTGCCGATCGCCACCCACAACCAGCGCGGCATCGGCACCCTCTGGATCGGCTGCACCGAAGGCGGCCCCGACCTCGACGCCCGCGACATGCTGCGGCTGGTCGAGAGCTCGATGAGCTCCGAGATCTACGAACTGATGAAACGTCCCGACGAGATGTCGGTCGTGGTCAAGGCCCACAGCCAGCCACGCTTCGTCGAGGACTGCGTCAGGGAAATGATCCGCCAGGTACTGGAGACCTATCCGGGACTTTCCGACGAGGCCTTCGTCATGGCCCGGCAGGAGAACCTCGAGACGATCCACCGCCACAACGTGGTGGCCGAGCGCTTCGGGCAGATCGCCGCGCTGCGCCAGGAGGTTGCCGGCGAGGACCCCGGCCGGCGGCATCTCACGATGAAGGAGTGGCTGGAGATTTCAGCCTAGGCGGGGCCGGGGCACCGCAGGGGTCCCCGCGGCCGCATTCGCTTCGCTCCTGCGGGAGTTCCGCGGGGACGCTTGCGGCACCCCGCTCAGGGCACCGGATCCTGCTTGGCCACTGATTTCTCTTTGGCGCGTTGCTCTTCGATTCTCTTTCTCAGGCCGAAGAAGTAGTCGAAGCCGCTGATTACCGTGGCGGCGAGGGCGAGGTAGACGAGGATGTCGACCCAGAGCGGGGCCGGGTTGAAGATGATCAGGGCGAAGACGGCGGCGATCTGAAGGACGGTCTTTACCTTGCCCATCCAGCTGGCGGCGATCACCACCCCCCGGTCGGCGGCGATCGACCGCAGACCGGTGATCGCGAACTCGCGGGCGATGATCACCATCGCCACCCAGGCCGGCAGCCGGTTGAGCGAAACCAGCGAGATCAGCGCCGCGGTGATCAGCAGCTTGTCGGCGAGCGGATCCATCAGCTTGCCGAAGGTCGTAACCGAATCCCTTGAGCGGGCGATGTAGCCATCGAGACCGTCGGTCAGGGCAGCCAGGGCGAAAACGATCGCGGCGAGCATGTCCCCGTTCGGGGTGCCGTCCAGCAGCGCAACCACAACCACCGGCACCGCGAGGATGCGGAGAAGGGTCAGGAAATTGGGGAGATTCAGCGGTACCACGGCCTGGCCCCGCTACCCGGCGTCAGACCTTGGTCTCGGACTTCTCGTCGAGCTCGGACCTGGTTTTCTCGTGCTTCTTTTCTTCGTCGTCGCCGCCGGCGAGGGAATGACGAAAGTTGCGAAAGCCTTCGCCGACCGACTTCGCGGCCGCAGGGAGCCGTTTGGGACCGAAAATCAGAACGACGATCACCAGCACGATGACCAGCTCCAGGGGACCTATGTTCGGCAGGAAACCCATATCCACCACCTAGTGTACGGACCGTGACAGCAAGCGAACGGACAAAGCGGCTGATTGAACTGGAACGGGCAATCACCGAGTGTCGCCGCTGCCCTCGGCTGGTGGCGTGGCGTGAGTCCGTGGCGGCTGATCCGCCGAAACGCCACCGCGGCGAGGAGTATTGGGCCAGACCGGTCCCGGGTTTCGGCGATCCGAATGCCCGCATCCTGGTTCACGGGCTCGCCCCGGCGGCGAACGGTGGCAACCGGACCGGCCGGCCGTTCACCGGGGACCGCTCCGGTGACTGGCTCTTCGCGGCGATCCATCGTGCCGGCCTCTCGAACCAGCCGGAAAGCGTCGGCCGGGAAGACGGGCTGAAGCTGAGAGGCACCTTCGTCAACGCGGCGGTGCGCTGCGCCCCGCCAGAGAACAAACCGCTGCCCGCGGAGCGCGACAGCTGCGCCCCCTGGCTCGAAGGCGAGCTTGAACTGCTCGCGGAGGTGAAGGTCGTGATCGCGCTCGGCGGTTTCGCCTGGGAGGCGATGCTACGGACGGTCCGCGGGTTGGGCGGCGGGATCCCGAAACCGAAGCCGAAGTTCGGTCACGGGGCGGAAGTGAGCCTGGACGCCCCCGCGAAGGAATCCTGGTCGGGCCCCGCCAGCTGGACCCTGCTCGGCTGCTTTCATCCCAGCCCCCTGAACACGCAGACCGGCAGGCTCAGCGCGGCCATGCTGGACGACATTTTCGACCGGGCGCGCGAGATAGCCGGACCCGAACCGTTTCGACCGGCCTGAAAATCCGACGTCGAGCCGAAGCCGCCACTGACCCGGACCGGACTTGACTAAGACGGGTGGCCTGCAAGAATGTGGCCATGTTCGGGAGAGGCCAGGGAGAGCCCGGAAGGAGACGGAGTCGTGTTGCGATCGGCGCAGTCGTGGCGGTGGCCCTCTGCCTGTTCGCGGTCCGGCCGGTGATCGGCGACATGCTGAACAGCGAGCCCGACCCGGCCCCGGTCGTGATCGCAGCGACCCATCCCGCCACCTCGGTCCAGGTTGCCGGTGCGAGCGGCCTCGCCGGAACCGAGGCAATTACCGGGGCGTCTGTATCCGCCAGGAAGAAGTCAAGGCAGAAGACGAAGGTGATCCGCACCGTCTATCGCCGGGTCACGATCAAATCGCGGATCACCAATCAGGAGATCCTCACCGAGGAAGGCAAGGGCACGTTCGTTGGGATCAAGTGCCCGTCCGGCTGGAAAGCGATCTCCGGGGGGGTGCTCAGCAAGTACATAAACCTGCTGGTCTCCTCATCGGCGCCGAATCATCCCCTGACCCGCAAGTACACGCCGAACATCTGGTGGCTGACCGTGGTCAATGTGAACGTGGACGGCAACGGCGGCACCCTCCCCTGGCAGGGAGTGGTCAACTGCATGGCACCGGTCAAGCTCGGCAGCGGCGACTGAGCGCGGGTCCTACTGCGCGGCCAGGGCCGAAGCCTTGCCCGCGCAGTCGTAGATCACATTCGAGTCGCTCGACGAGCCGGTGTCGCTTGACGAGCCGGCGCCGGTCGATTCCATCTGAACCGGTTCGCAGACTTCGGTCACCGCGGCCATCAGCTCCGACGAGCCGACCCGGCCGTCGGCCGGCGAGGTACCCGTGTCGGAGGCCAGCACCCAGCGGATGTCACCGTCGGCGACCCGCTCGGACAGCCAGCTCACATCGACTTCGCTCTCTCGGCCCGAAAAACCGCCGAGGGCGACCACGTTCACATCACTGGAACCGGTGCCTTCGATGATCGATCCGGAAGCGGTCTGCTGGCCCGACACGGCCACGTTGCCGCCGCCATTGGCCTTGGCGGTGGCGATGGCGGAACTGAGGTCCTCACCACCGGGTCCGCCCATGCCACCGGGTCCGCCGGTCATTCCCGGGAAGCCGGACTGGTTTGACGAGCTGCCGGACTGACCGGGGAAGCCCATGCCGGGAGGCGCCATCCCCATCGCGCCCGAGGGCGGCGTCATCCCGGAAGGCAAACTCATCCCGGACGGGGGAGTCGGGAAGGACTGGCTCGAGGAGCCCGAGCTGCCGGACTGGCCGGGCATGCCCATGCCACCAGAGCTACCGCTCATGCCACCGGGTCCGCCGGACATTCCACCCGGGCCACCACCCATACCGCCCGGGCCGCCGCCCATCGACTGGGAGGCCGGTCCTCCGGCCGGGAAGGTGCCGCTGGTCGCATGGCCGAGGGTCTCGACCGACCAGATCGCCGGCACGACCATCAGCACAGCGGTCAGTCCGCAGGCGGCGATCGTACGCAGACGCTGTTCGTCAAAACGGGCCAGGATGACCGCGGCGGCGATCCCGGCACCGATCAGGATTGGCACCAGCCAGCCGTAGCCGGAATCGGTGTTGAAGATCACCACGGTCTCGGCAACCACCGCGACGGCGATTGCCGGAATGACCAGCGGGCGCAGATTTCCCTTCAAACTGACCAGGGCGGCGACCGCGGCCCCGCAAAGCGCCGCCGCGAAGGGGGCGAGCTGGGCGACGTAATAGGGATGGAAGATCCCGGAGGCGAAGCTGAAGACGATGGCTATGGTCAGGAAAATGCCGCCAGTGGCGATCACCCAACCGGTGCGCGGATCCTTGCGGCGGAAGCGGCTCTGGACCGCGACCAGTGCTCCGCCCGCCACTGAGAGGCCGAGCATCCAGCCAATCTGACCGCCGAGGGTGGAACCGATCAGGCGGAAAAGGCCCGTGTCGCCGCCGAAGACAGATACGCCACCACCGCCGCCCATGCCGCCGGGTCCCCCGGCCATGCCGCCCGGGCCGCCAGCCTGGCCGGCCACGCGGCCAACGCCGTTGTAGTTGGTGATCAGGGACCAGATGCTGTTGTCGGAGGTGCCCGACACCCAGGGCCGGGAGCCTTCGGGGGTCAGCCAGACCAGAACCGGCCAGGCCAGGGCGGCGACCAGCATCACCCCGCCAGCCGCCAGCAGCTGCCACAAGGCCCGGAGCCGGCTGCCGCCTGGTGCAACCCAGAGCCAGGCGATCGCCAAGGCGGGCAGCAGCATCAGGGCGGCGCTCATCTTGGTCTCGAAGCCGAGCCCGACCATCAGGCCGGCCAGCAGCAGCCAGCGGGTGCGGCCATCCTCGAAGCCACGAATCACGAACCAGAGTGCCGCGACCGACAGCAGGGTCAGCAGGGCATCCGGATTGTTGTGGCGGAAGATCGCCACGGTGATCGGCGTGAGGATGAAGACGAATCCGGCGACGCTGCCGGCGACGCGCCCGAAGACCCGTCGGGTCAGGTCATAGACGAGCACGGTCGAAGCGACCCCCATCAGGGCCTGGGGGATCAGGATCGCGGCGGAGCTGAAGCCGAAGACCCGGACCGACAGCGCCTGAACCCAGAAGGCAAGCGGCGGCTTGTCAAGGGTCATCACGCCGGCTGAATCGAAGGAGTTGAAGAGGAAGTTGTGCCAGGAAGCCGACATCGACTTGACCGCGGCCGAGTAGTACTCGTTGGCCCAGCCGTTCTGGTCGATCGCCCACAGGTTGAGGATCGCGCTGAGGGCGATCAGCGCCCACACTTCGGGCCGCACCCGGGCCAGGGCACGGACGGCCCGGCTGGCTCCGTTGCGGAGCCGGCCCGGTTCGCGCGTTTCCCCGATCGGGGCGGTCGTCGGCGTGGCTGAGGTATCCATGGCGGACATCCTGAATCCTGACCCTGTGCCTCTCCCCCGTGTTCCCTGAGAGAAAGCTGGGAAGAATGTTCAGGTGCTTCTCAGGAAACTCACAGGAAACCCCGAGAAGATGCAGACGTGATCCAGACCGCCGAAGAAACAATCGCCCGCGTACTCGTCGTCGACGACGAGCCGAACATCGCCGACGTCATCTCGATGGCCCTCAAGTACAACGACTTCACCGTCGCTACCGCGGCCGACGGAAACGAGGCCCTGGACCGGGTCTCCGAATTCCGGCCCGACCTGATCGTGCTCGACGTGATGATGCCCGGCCTGGATGGTTTCCAGGTCGCCAAGCGCCTGGCCGAGCGCAGCAAGGACATCCCGATCCTCTTCCTGACGGCCCGCGACACCACCGACGACAAGATCCGCGGCCTGACGATCGGCGGCGACGATTACATGACCAAGCCCTTCTCGGTCGAGGAGCTGATCGCCCGGATCAAGGTCATCCTGAGGCGCTCCGGTCGCAGCCGCGAAGAGTCATCGCGCCTGACCTTTCTCGACCTCGAGCTTGACGACGATACCCGCGAGGTCTTCCGGGACGGCAACCCCGTCGACCTGACCGACACCGAGTTCCGGCTGCTCCGCTACCTGATGAGCAACCCGCGCCGGGTCCTTTCACGGGCCCAGATCCTCGACCATGTCTGGGAATACGACTTCGCCGGCGATGCCCGCGTACTCGAGACCTACGTCAGCTACCTGCGGCGCAAACTCGACAAGTTCGGCCCGGGCCTGATCGTCACCGTGCGCGGGGTCGGCTATGCGCTCCGCGAACCCAAGGGCTGACCATGTCACTGCGGCTGCGGCTCCTGATCGGGATTCTGGTGCTCGCGGCCGCGGGGCTCCTGACCCTGGACTTCGTCTCCTACCGGGCTCTGGAGAACCACCTTTCCGACCGGGTCGACGACCAGGTACGGAGCGCCGCCCTCGCGCTGGCCCCCGAGCTCCGCGAGAAGGCGGGCATCGTCGACATCGGGCCGGTCATGCCGAACGGCTCCGGCTTCGGCGACCGGCCCCGGGGTTCAACCGGGCTGATGCCCGGCCAGGGTCCCTCCGGCGGTTTCGGGCCCGGGGGAGGAGCAGGCGGCGGGCTCCCGAACGAACTGCCCCCCGGCACCTTCGCCCAGCTCAGGACATCCTCCGGCAAGGTCCTTGCCACCGCCTTCTTCGGATACGGGACCGCCAGCCTGAACCGACCCGACCTCAGCGGAGACATACCGGTCAGCCAGTTCGGCCAGACCCCCCAGATCGTGACGGTTGGCGCCCGGAACGGATCCGACACCAAATTCCGGGTCAGCGCGGTCGCCGACCAGGAAGGACGGGTGACCTACGCGGCAGTGCCGACCAGCGACATGCAGGAGACCCTCGACCAGTTGCTCCTGATCGAGGCAGTGGTTACCGCGGCGATCCTGATCGCTCTGGCCGGGCTCGCCTGGTGGATGATCGGGATCGGGCTCCGTCCGCTTGAGCGAATGAGCGAAACCGCTGGCGAGATCGCCGCCGGAGACCTTTCCCGGAGGGTCGAGGATGAAGATCCGAAAACCGAAACCGGGCGGCTTGGCATTTCGTTGAACGCGATGCTCCACCAGATCGAGGAATCGGTCCGCAAGCGCGAAGAGAGCGAAGCGAAGATGCGCCGGTTTTTGGCCGACGCCTCGCATGAGCTCCGCACTCCCCTGGCCTCGATCCGGGGTTACGCCGAGCTCTACCGGATGGGCGCCATCACCGAAGGGCCCGAAGCCGAACGGGCGATGTCCCGGATCGAGAAGGAATCCGCCCGGATGGGCGAGCTGGTCAACGGGCTGCTCACCCTGGCCCGCATGGACGAGATCCCGGAGCCGGTCCGCAGACCGGTCGACCTGGCCGAGTTGGCCGGGGAATGCCGCGACGACGGGCGGGCGATCGACCCCAGCCGCGAGTTCACGCTCGACGCAAGCGACGACGTGACCGTGTCGGGTGACGAAGACCAGATCCGCCAGTTGCTCGGCAACCTGATCAGAAACGCGATCGATCACACCCCGGAAGGCACCCCGGTCGAGATCGTGGTCGCCAGCGGCGGCAAGTCCGTGATGCTTGAGGTTCGTGACCACGGCCCCGGTATCAACGAGGAGAACGCCGAAAAGCTCTTCGAGCGCTTCTGGCGGGAAGGCGAGTCGCGCAGCCGCCAGACCGGCGGGGCCGGGATCGGCCTGGCCGTGGTGGCGGCGGTCGCGGCCGCTCACGGTGGTACCGCGACCGCGGAGAACGCGCCCGACGGCGGCGCGATTTTCCGGGTGGAACTCGCCCGTGACCCCGACTCAGCTTCTTCTCAGGTTGCTCACACCATGATTTGAGGGGGGTCCGTCAGGTTTGTCCTGTGACTCCCGCAACCAACCAGACCACGGCAACCGGACCGGCCCATCAACCGGGCGCACCCTCTCTCCCCCGGATCGGGGCCGGTCCGGAAGCCGCCGGGAGTCACGCCGGCTCTCCCCCTCCGGTCGAGATCGTCCTTCCCGTCTACAACGAGGAACGGACTCTCGAAGAATCGGTCCGCCGGCTTCACTCTTTCCTCCGCGACGAGTTTCCGGTTCCCGCCCGGATCACGATCGTCGACAACGCCTCGACCGACGTGACCCCCTACATCGCCGCCCAGCTGGCGGGCGAGCTCGATGAGGTCGGCTACCTCCACCTCGACCGCAAGGGCCGCGGACTCGCTCTCCGCGAGGCCTGGTCCATGAGCCCCGCGGCGGTCGCCTGTTACATGGATATCGACCTCTCCACCGACCTGAAGGCACTCCATCCGCTGGTCGCCCCGCTGCTTTCCGGACATTCCGACGTGGCGATCGGCACCCGGCTCAGCCCCTCCGCCAGGGTGACCCGGGGCGCCAAGCGGGAGTTCATCTCGCGCGGCTACAACCGGATCCTCCGCACTCTGCTTCGGGCACGGTTCAGTGATGCCCAATGCGGTTTCAAGGCGATCCGGACCGAAGCGATCCAGCCGCTCCTGCCCGAAATCAGGGACGACGGCTGGTTTTTCGACACGGAGTTGCTGATGCTCGCCCAGGACCGCGGACTCAGGGTCCACGAAGTCCCGGTCGACTGGGTGGATGACCCGGACTCCAGGGTCGACATACTTTCGACCGCCTGGCTGGACCTGAAGGGAGTGGGCCGGCTGCTGGCGGCAAGCCGGATCGCCCGCTTCGCGATGGTCGGTGTCCTTTCCACCGTCGCCTATGCGGTCCTTTACCTGTTGCTGCGGGCCGGGATCGACGCCGGCACTGCCAACGCGATCTCGCTCGCGGTCACGGCGATCGGCAACACGGCGGCAAACCGCCGCTGGACCTTCGGCCTCCGGGGGCGCGACCGTTTGCTTCGCCAGTACGCGATGGGCGCCCTCGTCTACATGCTCACCCTCGGCCTGACCAGCGGTGCCCTGGCGGTACTCGGCAAGATGGTCCCCGACCCCTCGAAGCACCTCGAGGTTACGGTGCTGGTACTGGCTTCAATTGCCGCCACGGTGACCCGCTACTTCGCACTCAAGAGTTTCGTCTTCGCGATCAAGATTCCCGACCGAATAAGACCCAATGAAGGAGCCTGACATGAACGAGGAGAGCAAAAAAGGACTTACCCGCCGGCAGGCCCTGACCGCCGCCGGATCGCTCGGGGCCGGAGCTGCCCTGGCCGGTTCGGGCGTGATCGGCAAGCTCGGCGACGGAGTCGAGGGGGACCTCGCACCCGGGGTCGCCGAGGCTGCCAGCTGCGTGCTGACCCCGTCGATGACCGAAGGGCCCTACTTCGTCGACGAGCTGCTGAACCGGAGCGACATCACCGGCGGCCAGTCAGGACTTCCGCTGGAGCTGACGATCAACGTCTACAACGCCGATGACAGCTGCGACGCCTATTCCGGCGCGATCGTCGACATCTGGCATTGCAACGCCCAGGGCTCCTATTCGGACATCTCCAATGCCGGCAACGGTGGCAACACCTCCGGCCAGACCTGGCTGCGCGGCCTGCAGGAAACCGACTCGAACGGTCAGGTCAAATTCACCACGATCTTTCCCGGCTGGTACTCCGGCCGCACCATCCACATTCACCTCAAGGTTCGTACCTTCGATGGCGACACCACCACCTACAACTTCAACACCCAGCTCTTCTTCTCGGAGTCGATCAACAACCAGGTGCTGAACAACGTGGCCGCCTACTCCCGCTCAGGCACTCGGAACACAACGAATTCGAACGACAACATCTTTGACGCGGACATGATCGTGCCGCTGACCGGAAACATCACCAACGGGTACAGCGGCTCGATCGACATCGGCCTGCAGGATCTGCCGGATGAGGGGAGCACAACCGACCCCGACACGACCACGCCGGATGACGACGACAACTCTTCGGACAGCAGCGTCGCCGCTTCGCTGGCCGGGGTGCGTACGGTCAGCCGAAACAACGGCAGCCGCGCGGTCATCGCCACCGTCAAGACCCGCGAGAAGGCAAAGATCGACGCCCGCCTGATGCGCGGCGGCAAGCTGCTGGCCCGCAAACGCACCGGTTTCCTCTCGAAGGGCCGCCATCCGGCGACCCTCCGGGTGGGCCGCCGGGTCGCCTCCGGCAGCGCGGTCCTCCGGGTGATCGTCACCGACAAATCCGGCAACAAGAAGACGCTTCAGCGCCGGGTCCACGTGCCGCGACGCAAGGGCTGAGAGCCCGGGTCGCGGACGGTGGCCCGGAGGTTGGTCTGCCCGGGCGCCCGACGGGCCCGCCGGGCAGAGTTCAGCCCGATTGGGTCTTCCTGGCCTCGCGCGCTTTGCGCCGGCGTTCGAGTTCGAAGGGATCGAGCCGCATCAGGACGATCCAGAGCATCGGGGTCCATCCGCCTAGCAGCAGCCCGATCGGCGCGGTTACCAGAAAGACCGCGGTCACGTACCAGGATGAGTTGAGGGAGGACTTCAATTCCCATTCGTATTTGGGTTCACCCAGCCCGTGTTTGATTATCACCCGGGTGGTCAGGGACATCGCCATGCCGATCAGGGCGAGGTTGAGAATGTAAAAGACGGTGGTCAGTTTGACTTCCGTCCCGTACTCGCCGATCAACTGGCTTGAGAAGGGAATCAGCACTACCCAGGCCAGGTAGAACATGGTCAGCACCATCAGGGTCTGGTCGTATTCCCGGACCATGCGCATCAGGCGGTGATGCCGGATCCAGTAGCCGCCGATCACCAGGAAGCTGATCGCGAAGGCGAAGAAGTCCGGGAACATGTTGTTCAGCTCGTCCAGGAACTGGCCGTTCGAGGTCAGTCCCTGCGGCACCTCTATCTGCAGGACGAGCAGGGTGATGGCGATCGCGAAGACGCCATCGGTGAAGGCGAAGATCCGCGAAAGGTCCTTCCCCCTTTCCAGAGAGGGAAGGTCGGCACGATCGTCGGTCCCGGACACAGTCCAATCCTGCCAACCACCCCGGACGAACCCGACCGACCCGAGCCACCTACAATGCCCCTTCCAGCGCCGACGTAGCTCAGTTGGTAGAGCACTTCACTCGTAATGAAGGGGTCACCGGTTCGACTCCGGTCGTCGGCTTCAGGCTCTGCGGATAGGATCGGAGAGGTTTCGTCTACCTGGGAGGATCAATGAGAAAGCCGCTTGGTCTTGCTTGTGCCGTCGGGTTGATGGCGATCGCCGGTTGTGGGGGTTCGGATGATTCGTCCGGTTCGGGCGACACGGAGCAGGCGGACCCGGTCGCCACGGTGAAGGCCTGCCTTGAGGATGGTTCCGGCAAGCAGTTCAAGACCAGAAACGACACCGACTCCGTTTCGATCGAGGGTGACCTCAGCAACGACCTGAGCAGCTTCGTCCAGGTGGCCGTCTACCGGCAGAAGGATCGTGCGATCGCGGCGAGGGATCTTTGGAATCAGGAGATCTCGACCGGCAACGGCAAGTACGACCGCAAGGTGAAGATCGGCGGAGATCCGCTGATCGCCTATTACTACTACCCCAAGACGATCACGGCCAGGGATCTCGCCCTGCTCGAATCCTGCACCGACGGGAGCAGCTAGCGCCGTAACGGCATTGACCGGGCCGGGCCGGGCGGCTCAGGCTTCCTGGGAGAGGAAGTACTGGGTTTCGATCTCGTTGCGGATCTGTTTGCGCAACCGGTCCTCGAGGGCCTGCTTCTTGCCGGTGGCCTTGGTCCGGCTCTTCTGGGCCTTGGTCAGCTTCTTCAGGAGCTTCTCCGGGAAGCCGTCGACAACCTCGAGGCTGACTCCGAGCCCGGTGGCCGCTTCGTTGATCCAGCCGGCGATCGAGTCCCTGGCCTTCGCGTCCACGAAGTAGATCTCGCACCTTGCCTTCTCGCGACCGGGCTGCTGCTTGATGGCGGCAAAACGGAGGATGTCCTCGGTCACCTTGGGCAGGTCGATGCTTTCCAGCTTTCCGGCATGAGCGTTGATCTCGACCATCCGGCTGCCAGTGGAATTGACGCCGTCCAGCGGATACTCGAAATCACCGAAGTCGACCGACCGGGGTTCAAGGCTCTTGTACCCGGGCTTCTCCCGGAGGAGATCCAGGGCCTCGCCCACCGCCTTGTGATGAAGCTCGGTCAGGGACTCGGGCTTCTTCTTGCTCTTCGACTTCGTTTTCTGTTTCTTTGCCATCTGGCTACAGCCTAGTGCCGTGAGACCAAAGGGGAAGGCCGGGGCGGTACGCTCGAACCGGCGGGATGTCCGGGTGCCAATTCGACAATTGCAGATCATGAGCGGCCGCTGGATCCGGGCTGCGATCAGCGTGCTGCTGGCGGCGGGGATTGCCGTTCTTATCCTGCCGGGACTGACTCCGGCTTCGGCCCGGATCTCGGTCTATCCCTCCCCCGGCACCCCGGTAGCCTCGGAGACAACCACCTTCAGCTTCCGCGGGGTGAAGCCGAACCGGCTCGGACCGGTACGGATTACCGGTTCGATCACCGGCCGCCACGCCATCGAAAAGCGGATCAGGCATTCCGACGGCAACGGGGTGAGCCTGGTACCGGCAGGCCGCTTCGCCGATGGCGAAACGGTCGGGGTTTTCACTCACCGGAGAATCCGGGAGGCGCGGCACGGATCATTCTCGGTCCGGATCGGCCGGTTCACCGGCGGCAGCAAGAAAACTTCGAAAGCCCCCGGCCGGGTAACCAACGGGCTCAGGTCACGGCCGGACCTGAAGCTGCCGAAGATCCGCGTTGCGCACACCTCCCCGCAGGTAGCCCCCGGCAGCTACTTCCTGGGGTTCCGCAGGGGCGGGCTGGCGATCCTCGACAACCGGGGCAGGATCACCTGGTACCGGCCGACTGCCTTCGGATTCAGCAACTTCGAGCCGCAGAACCTGAATGGCCGTCCTGTCCTGACCTACTTCCGCACCCCCACGCCCGGCCGGGACGCCGCCTACATAATCCTCAACCGCCATTACCGGAAAATCGCCACGGTCAGGCCAGGCAACGGATACAAAGCCGACATGCACGAGTTCCGGCTGACCGACCGGGGCACGGCCCTGATCCTCGCCTACCGTTCGGTCAGGTGGGACCTCTCCGGCATTGGCGGCCCGACCAATGGGTCGGTCTCCGACAATGTCGTGCAGGAGATCGACCTGAAGACCGGCGCGGTGCTCTTCGAATGGCATGCGCTCGGCAATGTGAACCTGCGTGGCAACCGGGAGTCGAAACCGAAACCGGGCCGGAGCTGGGATGCGTTTCACCTCAACTCGATCGAGCCGGACGGGAATTCCTTCCTGATCTCGTCGCGATGGACCAACTCGATATTCAGGGTCGACCGGGCCAGCGGGCGAATCAGGTGGACCCTGCGGGGGGACGGCCACCGGTCCGACTTCCGGGTCGGCCGCAGCTGCCGGTTCAGCGGCCAGCACGATGTGAGGCGACTGCCGGACGGGAACATCTCGATATTCGACAACGCCGGGGCCCCCGGGAGGCGGGCCGCCAGCGTTCTGATCCTGAAACCAGGCCGGTCCGGGAACGGCAAACGCAAGGTGAGCCTGGTCGGCCGCTACCGGAACCCGCAGGGACGACCGAGCCTCGCCACCGGGGGCGGCGAAGTGCTCCCCGGCGGGAACGTGCTGGCCGGCTGGGGCAACTCGAATTCGCTGACCGAATTCAGTCCCGCCGGGAAGGTTCTATTCCAGGCCCGGCACCGCTCCTCCTCCTACCGGGCCCGCAAGGCAATCTGGAACGGAAGGCCGCCCGGCCGGCCGGCGATCGCCAGCGTGGCCGGGGCCGGGGGCACCACCGTTTACGCGAGCTGGAACGGGGCTCAGGACATCGCCCGCTGGGAGGTGCTCGGCGGTCCCGACGCCGGCCAGCTCGAGGTGCTCGGCGACTCGAAATGGAAGAGCCTGGAAACCGCGATCCCGATTTCAGGAGCCGACCGGCGCCTTCAGGCCGTTGCGCTCGACGCCGACGGAAGCGAGCTGGGCCGGTCGGCGCTGATCGAGGTCGGCCACCGGTCCCGCTGAGCCCGCCCGCGGGACCGGCCCGCTACTCGACTTCGTAACGGGTCGGGACGAAGTTCTGGGTGTCCATCGGCGGTCGCACATATGCACGGTCCTGGCGGGGCGGAAGCTCGATCGCCTCGACGGGCACATGCTCGTAGGGGATCATGCCGAGCAGGTGGCTGATCAGGTTGAGCCGGGCGGTCCGCTTGTCGTCGGCTTCGACCACCCACCAGGGTGAATCCTTGGTGTCGGTGTAGGCGAACATTTCGTCCTTGGCTTCGGCGTAATCGACCCACCTGGAGCGGGCCTCGATATCCATCGGGCTCAGTTTCCAGCGCTTCTTCGGATCCTTTATCCGCTTCTTGAAACGGCGCTCCTGCTCTTCGTCGGAAATCGAGAGCCAGTACTTGATCAGGATGATTCCCGAGCGCTGGATTATCCGCTCGAACCTCGGTGTCGAGCGCATGAACTCCTGGTACTCCTCGTCGGTACAGAAGCCCATCACCCGCTCGACCCCGGCCCGGTTGTACCAGCTGCGGTCAAACAGAACCATCTCGCCGCCGGCCGGGAAGTGGGCGACGTAACGCTGGAAGTACCACTGGGTCTTTTCCTTGTCCGAAGGCGTGCCGAGCGCGACGGTACGGATCGTCCGGGGACTGGTCCGTTCGGTGATCCGCTTGATCACCCCGCCCTTGCCGGCGGTGTCGCGGCCCTCGAAGACCACAATCACCTTGAGGCCCTGTTTGACGATCCATTCCTGGAGCTGGACCAGCTCACCCTGGAGTCGAAGCAGCTCCTCGTCGTAGCCCTTCTTGTCCAGCTTCTTCGGCTTCTCGGACTTGCCCATTGCCGAAGCTTATGCGTTAGGTGGCCGGCGCTTCAGTGAACCAGCGGCGTTGCGATTCCGCCTGCCAGCCTGACAATCTCGCGATCCGCGGTAACCAGATTGACTCCGGCGTTCTCGGCCACGGCAACGTAGCTGGCGTCGTATGCCGTCAGCCCGGCGTCACACCACCTGGCGATCGCGCCGAGAGTTGGCTCCTCGATCCGGAAGCCCATTCCGGGCAGGTGTTTCGCAAGACTGGCGAGTTGCTTCCCGTCCCAGTTCCACTTTCGTGATGCGACGTTGATTATCTCCAGCCACAGGAGGCCCGGAGCGAGAGGGGTCAACGTTCCGTCAAGGATCCGGCTCCGTATTTCTTCGGCCGGGGACGCGTCGGGTTCCTCGTGGGACCGGAACCACTTGAGTACGACCGAGGCATCGAGGGCAACTTCGTTCATCGGCTGTCGCGCATCGAGCGAATGATTTGCGTCGAGTCGCCGCTTGCCGGAGCGTCCTCGAAGAGTCGCTGAAGCTCGTCAAATGCCCGATGTACTTCCGGATCGGCGCCCGGACCCTCGCGACCGGCCAGGCCATTTGAGGCAAGTTCAGCCAGGAGGGCGCTCCGGCTCATCCGCATCTCTCTTGCGGCACGATCTATGCGTTTGAGGAGCTGTTCGTCGAAGCTGACCAGAACCTTCTGCATGAACACAGGATATCCGGGATATCCGATTGTTTCAAGGCCCGCCGTCGGGGCCCGATCAAAGCTGGCCGTCGGGGCATGATTCAGGCGTCGAGCAGGGCGGCGACCGCGAGGGCAATCTGCCGGCCGCGGTCGGTCAGGGCGTATTCGGTGTGGGGCGGCCGGCCGGCGACCGTGTGGCGCTCGACGATCCCCGCCGCCTCGAGCTGTTCGAGCCGGTCGGAGAGGGTGGTCGGCGAGACGCCGGGCAGGGACTGGCGGAATTCGTTGAAGCGGCTGGCGCCGCTGGAGCAGGCGTAGATCGTCGCCATGGTCCAGCGGCGCTCGAGCACCACCGCGGTCTCCCGCATCTCTGCGGGGACCGGCTGGCAGCTGTTACATCGGTGCGACATCCGCGGTGCTCCCGGCCGGCTCCAGAGCCAGGTCGATTACTTCCTCGACGCTGGAGACCGGGTGGAAGCTCATCGCCTGGCGGACCTCCTCGGGCACATCATCGAGGTCGGCCTTGTTGCGGAAGGGCAGGATCACCTCGGTCAGGCCCGCTGCGTGGGCGGCCAGCACCTTCTGCTTGAGCCCGCCGATCGGCAGCACCCGACCCTGGAGTGTGACCTCGCCAGTCATGCCGACAGTGTGCTTGACCGGTCGGCCGGTAAGCAGGGACACCAGCGCGGTGGTCATCGCCGTGCCGGCACTTGGGCCGTCCTTGGGGATCGCCCCGGCCGGCACATGGAGGTGGAATTCGCGATCGAAAGCCTCGGCGTCTACGCCCAGCTCCTCGCGGTGCGAGCGCACATACGAGAGGGCGATCCTTGCCGACTCTTTCATCACGTCACCGAGCTGGCCGGTCAGGACCATGCCCTTGTCACCGTCCATGGCGGTCGCCTCGATGAAGAGCACGTCGCCCCCGGTGCCGGTCACGGCCAGGCCGGTCGAAACACCGGGGATTGCGGTCCGTTCGACCGATTCCTGCCAGAACTTCTGCTTGCCGAGAGCGTCGCGGAGGAACTCCTCATCAACCCTGACCGGGGTCTCGGCCTCGCCGGAGGCGATCCGGGTCGCAGCCTGCCTCATCAGCTTGCCGATCTCCCGTTCGAGCTGGCGCACGCCGGCCTCACGGGTGTATTCCGCGATCAGGTCGGCCAGTACCGCATCCTCGACCTCGACCTCATCCTCGGTCAGGCCGTTGCGCTTCACCTGCCGGGGCAGGAGGTAGTCACGGGCGATCGCCCGCTTTTCCTCGACCGTGTAGCCATCGAAGGCGATGATCTCCATGCGGTCCAGGAGCGGAGCCGGGATCGTGTCGAGCATGTTCGCGGTGGCCAGGAAGACGACCTCGGAGAGGTCGATCTCGACGTCCAGGTAGTGGTCGCGGAAGCTGTGGTTCTGGGCCGGGTCGAGCACTTCGAGCAGGGCGGCCGAAGGGTCGCCGCGCCAATCGGCGCCGACCTTGTCGACCTCGTCCAGCAGGATCACCGGGTTCATCGTCTCCGCGTCCCGCAGGGCCCGGACGATCCGGCCCGGCAGCGCGCCGATGTAGGTGCGGCGATGGCCGCGGATCTCGGCCTCGTCGTGGACTCCGCCAAGCGAGATGCGGACGAACTCTCGGCCGAGCGCCTTGGCGACCGACTCGCCGATCGAGGTCTTGCCGGTGCCGGGCGGCCCGACCAGGGTCAGGATCGCGCCGTCGGCCCGGCTGTCGGCCTCGGCCTCCCGCTCCTGCCGGAGCTTGCGCACCGCCACGAACTCGGTGATCCGTCGCTTGACATCATCAAGTCCGGCGTGATCGGCGTCGAGCACCTCGCGGGTGTAGGCCGGGTCGAGCTTCTCGTCAGAGCGCCTGCTCCACGGCACGGCGATCAGCCAGTCGAGGTAGGAGCGGATCATCGAGCCCTCGCCCGACTGTTCGCCCTGACGCTCGAGCCGTCGCAGTTCCTTAACGGCCTGTTCCTCAACCGCTTCCGGCATGCCGGCCTCGGCAATCTTTTCCTCGTATTCGGCAATCACATCGCCTTCGTCTTCGCCGAGCTCCTTGCGGATCGACTTCATCTGCTCGCGCAGGAAGTACTCGCGCTGCTGCTGCTGGGCGCCGGACTCGACGTCGTCGCGGATCTTGCTGCGGACCTGGAGCTCGGCCAGGCGCTCGCGCTGGAATTCGACCGCCTTCTCGAGGCGGGCGGTCACGTTGAGGGTGTCGAGCAGCTCGAACTTCTGGTCGAAGCTGAGATCGGGACTGAGACCGGAGGTGTCGGCCAGCTCACCGGGTTCGGTCACGTTGCGCAGGAAATTGACGATCCGGCTGTCAGCGTTTCTGAGTTCGAGGATCTCTTCGACAATCGCCCGGTACTCGCGGACCAGTTCCCTGGTGTGCTCGTCTTCGGGGTGGCCGTCGTGGATTTCCTGAACCTCGATCCGGAGCGCTTCCGGGTCATGCTCGTCGGAATGGGCGATACCGGCCAGGCCGCGACGCAGGCCGACCACCGTGGCGACCGTTTCGCCACGGGGCGAGGAGCCCCGCTCGACCACATCGGCGATCACCCCGACCCGGGCGAATTCACCCTCGCGGCGCGGCAGGAGAAAAACCTGTTCCTCGTCGCCGACGTCAATCTGAAGCGTCGCCGTAACCGAGGGGAAAACTATGGCGTCATCGAGTTCAACCAGCAGAAGATCCATTAGTAAGTCCAATTTCTGTAGTTAGTCCTGCCTGAAGCTTAGCGCATTTGGTTGCGCTGTCAACCAACCCCTACCTTCGAGGGGTTGTCTGGTTCAGGCTGGCTCGGCTATTTCCGGATTGTCCGGTGGCTCGATCTGTTCGCGGGAGGTCTTGGCCCAACTGCCGCGGCCAATCAGCTGCCGGACACTGGAGCGGAGCAGGACCGGCCAGAGCAGCCAGGTGTAGAAGGCGTAGACCTGCCCGGTGAGGATGCCTTTGACGATCCCCAGGATGGTGGTGCGATCACCGATCTTCGCCGCGATCGAGCCCATCACCGTGCCACCGAAACCGAGCAGGTAGAGGAAGTAAAGCCACCACCAGTCATCGCCCTGCCGGACGAAGGGAACATCGGCGAAAAGCCAGAGGTAGACCGAGGCAATCAGCGACGCGCCGACGATCATCTGCCATACCGGCATGAGCAGATAGATCACCTGCTCCAGCCGGGCCGGGAAATGCACCCTGGAGGTGGCCATTTCATCGATCAGGCCCATCGCCTGCAGGTTGCCCTGGGACCAGCGGGTGCGCTGGCGAAAGAGGCGAACGAGTCCGGGCACACCCTGCTGCTCGACCGTCGCGTGGTTGTCGTGATGACACTTCCAGCCGGCGATCATCAAGCGAAGGCCCAGATCCTGATCTTCGGTCAGCCGGTCCCGCCAGGGTCCGCGGCTGGCTGGCTCGGCATCCACCTTCGGCTCGGGATCGTTCTCGACCAGAGCTTCTTCCGAGGGTCCGGGTTCCCGGTCGTCGATCGCCTTCAGGGCCTCCATGCGGTTGTACTGCCCGTTTCCGCCCATGCCGGCGGTGCCCCACTTGTTGCGACCAGCCTGGAACAGATGCCCGTAAATCGAGAACTCGATGTCCTGAAACCAGGTCAGGATCCGGTGCCGGTTATAGATCCGGACCAGAGTCTGGACACCCCCGACTTCCGGGTCGATGAAGTGCTTGGCGACATGCGGCAGGCTTTCCGGGTTGATCCGGCCGTCGGCATCGACCACGCAGAAGATGGTTGTCTCGGGGTCAAGCTTGAATCTGGCCGTAACCTCGTCGAAAGCGTAATTCAGAGCCGCCGCCTTCCCCTGCCTGGCCTGCGGCGGCTTTCGCTCCACCACATATAGATCTGGATCGGTGCGTTGGGCAAGAATCTCGGCGGTGCGGTCATCGGAACCATCGTTGATCACCACGATCCGCTTGCGCGTCACCTCAATCGCTTCGAGCCGGCTGACGCTGTCGGCGATCGTCACTTCTTCGTTCAGGGCCGGCACCAGAAAGATCCACTCGAAAAGTTCGGGGTTCACTTCGTCCTGTCGGGCCATGTGCCGATCAGATCTGATCCCCCGGAAGAAGAGCACGACGGTCCAGAAGAACATCGCGACCACGATCGCGAAGGTGACCATGAAAAGCAGCTCGAAGAAGAGCGGCAGCCCTTCGAAGGGGAACCACGCGGTAGCGGTCAGTCGCGGAACCACTTCTCGGTCACCGTCCCGAAGCCGGTCCAGAACTGGGAGATTGGATCAACCACCGCCTCGCCGTGATGTCTCTCGGCTTCCGGAACGAGGGCGGGATCCAGACGCTCCGGAGTGGTCGCTTCCGGCAGGGTGTAACCGGAAGCCTCGATCACTGCCTTGCGACTGTAAGTCGAGTGGAATGGCTGCGGCATGGGACCCCCGACGTAAAGGTTTGTGAGCGCAGCGACGATCCGCTCCGACGCATGGCCGTCGCCGTAGGGATTTTCCGCCTGGCTCATTTCCCGGTAGGCCTCGTCGTCTCTCAGCAGGCGATCGGCCTCGGCCTTGATCCGGTTCGGGTCGGTGCCGACCAGCCTAAGCGTGCCGGCCTCCACCCCTTCGCCCCGCTCGGTTGATTCCCGGCACACCAATACCGGTTTGCCAAGCGAGGGTGCCTCCTCCTGGATGCCACCGGAATCGGTTATCACCAGGTAGGAGCGAGTCATCAGCCGGGCAAACTCCGGATACGAAGACGCGTCGGTCAGGCAGACATTCGGCACGTCCTTGAGGTTCGCCCACTGTTTGCGCACTTCCGGATTCGGATGCTGCGGAATCACGAAGTACACGTCCGGGTGCTCGACGGCCAGCATCCGGATGCCGGTTGCGATGCCGTCAAGTCCGGCCCCCCAATTCTCCCGTCGGTGAGCGGTCACGGTGACCACCCGGCGATCCGTCGCGCATATCTCGCCGACGATCGGGTCGGAGAACTCGACTTTCAGGCCGGAGGCCCACTTGAGAGCATCGATGCCGGTGTTGCCGGTGATGAAGATCTGCTTGACCGGCACGTTCTCCCGGACAAGGTTCTCGAGGTTGTGGGAGGTCGGGGCGAGATTGAAAGCGGCAATGCAGGTGATCAGCTCTCGATTCAACTCCTCCGGGAAGGGAGTCAGGTTGGAGCCTGTACGAAGACCGGCCTCGACGTGCACGACCGGGATCCGGAGGTGAAATGCGGCGAGCGCCGCCGCGAAAGCGGAAGTGGTGTCGCCGTGGACAAGGATCGCCATCGGGTAGTCGCCGGCGGCGACCTCCTCCTGCTTGACCGTTCCGTCGGCCCCGTACTCGACCCGCACGAAATCGTCGAGGCGGCCCATAACCTCACGGACCCGGTCGTTGAGTTCGTTGCGGGCGCCGCCGACCCAGAGGTTGAAATCGATCTCGATCCCGGCCAGGCCGAATACCTCCTTGACCATGTCCTGATGCTGGCCGGTCGACACCACCTGGGGGATGAAGTACTCGCTCTCCTTCAGCTCGAGGATCATCGGTACCAGCTTGATCGCCTCGGGCCGGGTGCCGACCACGACGAGGATTTTTACCGGGGTCGCATCTTCCGGCAGGCGGTCTCCAATCATCGGCAGAGCCTACCCGCGGTCGGGCACAATCCGCACATCCATGCGGTCGATGCCATAAATCCCGCTGACCGCCTGAAGCTCGGTCAAACCGTTGAGCTCGAAGGACTCAACCTTTTCGGCGAGAAAGCGCAAGCCCTCCTCCAGCTCCGCCCGGGCCAGATTGGCCCCGACGCAGTAGTGAATTCCGGCCCCGAAAGTCAGTGGCCGGGTCCGGTCCCGTTCGACGAGGATGTCGAACTCGCGGGGATCTTCAAAGGCCTCCGGGTCCCGGTTGCCGGTAAATGAACAGACCACCATCAGGGTTCCGGCCGGAAAGCTCACATCCCGGTATTCGACCTCTTCGGTCAGCTGCCGGGCGGTGAAGGCGGTGATCGGCTCGAAGCGCAGCACCTCGCTTACGGCCCGCGGCACCATCTCGTCCGGGTTCTCGCGCAGAGCCTGCCATTGGTCGGGTTTGCCGGCGAGGATGCGGATCGCATGGGAAAGCTGACTCTGGGTGGTGTCGACCCCGCCGACCAGGATGTTGAGAACGAGGTTCCGCAGTTCCTGGTCGGATAGCCGCTCCCCTTCCTCCTCGGTCCGGATCAGGGTGGTGATCAGGTCCTCCGAGGGGTTGCCGCGTCGCTCTTCGATCATCGGGTCGACCCAGGCGTAAAACTCCGCCACCTTGCCCTGGATCGCCTGGACGGTCTCCGGATCGGAAAGGGCGATCGGATCGAACTGCCGCTGGATCCACTCCGACCAGTCGTGAAGCCGCTGGGCATCCACCGCCGGGGCCCCCATCACCCTGGCGATCGTCTGCGAGGGATAGGGCCGGCTGAATCGGGAGACGAAGTCGAATTCGTCGGTCTCCAGCTCCTCCCAGAGGCTTTCGAGGATTTCCCGCATCACCGGCCGCCAACCGTTCGCCGCCCGCGGGGTCAGGGCCGGGTTGACCAGGCTGCGAAGCCGCCGGTGAACATCACCGTTGGTGTTGATGATGTTGTGGTCGATCTCTTCCCGGAGCGGCCCGTCGGTGATGCCGAAGAGGTCGGCGATCAGCTTGCCGGGAAACTCCGCCGCACGGGATCGCAGGAAAAACTCCCCCGCCTCACGCTCGAGCACGACCAGCGAAAGGGGCCCCTGCGCAAGCCAGTTGCCGGAATCGAGCAAAGCATTGGCCTCGACATGCCAGCGCCACCCGGACAGTTCCGGGTCGGCCGGATCAAAGTCCGGCAGGTCGAGCTCGGTGACAACGGCCATCCCGGGAGCCTACTCCCGGCACCCCGCGCTACCGGACCCGGACCTTCTTCCAGCGCGAAGCGTTGCCCGCCCGGTCGGAGGCGTTAGCCCGAACTAATCGGCGAACTTGTAGCCGATTCCGCGGACCGTGAGGACGAGCTCCGGGCGTTGGGGGTCGGTTTCGACTTTCTGGCGGAGGTTTGAGATGTGGACGTCGCAGGCGCGTTCATCTCCGTCGAACTCGGTCTGCCAGAGCTCCTCCATGATCTTGGCCCGGCTGAACACCTCGCCGGGGCGGGCGGCCAGCAGGCGAAGCAGCTGAAATTCGGAGCGGGTCAGGCTGACCGTCTTGCCGCGGACCGTGACCACGTGACGGGCGAGATCGATCGTCACCGGGCCGGAAGCGATCCTGGTCTGCTCGGTGGCCGGGGCGCGGTCGAGCTCGCGGCGGCGAAGCTGGGCCCGGACCCGGCCGAGCAGTTCCCGCACCGAAAACGGCTTGGTCACGTAATCGTCGGCCCCGACCTCGAGACCGACCACCTTGTCGACCTCCGCGTCCTTGGCAGTGAGCATGATGATCGGCACCGAGGAGCGCGAACGGACCTCCCGGCAGATGTCCAGCCCGGACTTGCCAGGCATCATGATGTCGAGGATCAGGAGGTCGAAATCGAAGTCCCCGGCCAGACGCTCCTCGGCGTCGGTGCCGTCTTCTGCGGCCGTCACCTCGAAGCCCTCCTGGGCCAGCGCGTAGCCCACCGAGTCTCGGACCGAAGGTTCGTCATCGGCGATCAGGATGCGCCCGGCGGTGCCGTTCATGGAGGGAGTGGTGTTCATGCGATCGGTGTTTCCGAGGGGTCAATTAAAGGAAGTCGGACCCAAAAGGTACTGCCCTCGCCCTCAACGGAATTTGCGCCCATCTCTCCACCCATCACATCGGCCATTCTCCTCGCTATCGCCAGGCCCAGTCCGAAGCCCTCCTGGCGGCGGGTTTCCGAACGCCTGTAAAAGCGCTCGAAGACCCTTTCGATCTCCGCTTTGGGGATGCCGGTACCAGTGTCGATCACTTCGAGCAGCATCTCCGAATCACCGATCCGGCGGCCGCGAATCGTCACCGAACCGGGCGCGGGAGTGTTCTTGCAGGCATTGGTCACCAGCCCGATAAGCACCTGTCGCAGCAGGGTCGGATCGCCCTTGGCGGCCAGATCCGGTTCCACGTCGGTGCGCAGTTCAAGGCCGACCGGTACCTCGACCGCGGCCTCCACATCCCTGACAGCGCTGCCGATATCCACCACCTCGACCTCGCCGGTCCCGAGCGCCTCGACCCGGGCCAGGGTCAGGAGCGACTGGGTAAGACGGGACATTCGTTCGGCGTCGGCGGAGAGCCGGTTGAGGAAATGGTCGCGGGCCGGCGGGTCGTCCTTGGCGCCCGACTGGAGCACCTCGATCGCCCCGGAAATGCCGGCCAGCGGGTTGCGCAGCTCATGGGCGGCGTTTGAAACGAAGTCCCGTTCGGCGAATTCCTTGCGCATCTCGTCGGTCCGGTCGCGGACCACGACCAGCACCGCCCCCTCATCGGGCAGGGACCTGGCCTGAAGCGCGTAGGCCCGGTCGCCCATCCTGAGGGCCGGATGGGCGGCAAAGCCTTCCGCCGCCGCCCTCCTGATCGAGGACATCATCGGCTCCGGTGCCCGGCTGCCACCCTCAAGCAGCGCGTTCGCGGCGGAGTTGTGGAAGCGGACCTCGCCGTTGTCGTCTATCACCATCACCGAATCGCCGAGCCCGTCGAAAATCGCGGCGAGCTTGTCGCGATCCGCGGTGAGCACCCCGAAGCTCTCCTTCAGCGCCGCCCGCATCGAGTCGAGCGACCGGGCCAGGTCGCCGATCTCGTCACGGCCACGGATCGGCAGCTCCACGTCGAAATTTCCGGAGGCCAGATCATCGGCCTTGCCGGCGATGCGCTTCAGCCGGCCGGTGATCACCGAGGCGATCCCGACCCCGACCAGGGTGCCGATCAGAATCGCGATCAGGGCTGCCCGCAGACTCTCCGAACGGAGCTTGTCGATCGCCGAGCGGATCACGATCGGCCGGGAGTAGCGGCCGACCACCGCACCCTCGATCGTGCCGAGATCGGTAACCGGGATGCCGACCACGGCGATCTCGCCGCCTTTCAGGTCCCGGGAAGGCCGCTCGCCCTCGAGTGCCAGGCTGAGCGTCTCCTGATAGGGCTTGCTGGCCGAGAACTCGGCCCGCGGATTCTCGGGTGCGATCAGGTTGCCGTCATTGTCGAAATACCAGGCCGTGTAACCCTCGCCGTTGGCCGCCTCGAGTTCGGCCTTGGCATCGACATCCGGGGCGGAGAGCCGGTCGGCCAGGCGGACCGTCCGGCCCACCGCCAGCTCGGTCGAACGTTCATTCAGCACGTCCTGGCTCTTGTCGGTGATGAACGAATAGAGGATGCCGGCGGTGATGAAACAAACCAGGGTAAATCCGGCCGCCAACCACACCCGCATGCCGATGTGCCGGCGACGCGGCAGGCGACTTCGCCGGCGGCGGCTGGCGGGCGGGCGGTTGACTTGACTGCGGACGGGACTGCCGGTCATCACGGCGGACCCTATTTCATGGCTCCCTGACCGGAAAGCGCCTCGCGAGATTCGATTGCCGGACCCGCCGATCGGCCACCCGATGGAGCGAGGCATGGGAGAATCGCGAACGTGAAAAAGCTGATCTTCATTCCCGCCTGGAACGAGGAGAACTCGATCGAAGCCGTGATCAGTGACGCCCGCGAGCATGTTCCGGGGGCCGACATCATGGTCGTCGACGACGGCTCGACCGATCGCACGGCCGCCCTGGCCCGCCGGGCCGGGGCCCTGGTCGCTTCGCTCCCCTTCAACCAGGGGGTCGGAGCCGCCCACCAGACTGCCTACATCTTCGCCCTCGGGCAGGGCTATGAAATCTGTGGGCAGCTCGACGGTGATGGTCAGCATCCTGCTTCTGAGGTGGCCAGGCTGATCGAGGAAGTCGAGCACGGAGCGGACCTGGCGGTGGGTTCGCGCTTCGCCGGCAACGTGAACCCGGACATCCCCGAGTACCGGTCGACCTTTGCCCGACGCCTCGGCCAGAGACTGTTCAGCCTGCTGGTGTCAACCTCGACCCGGCAGCGGTTCACCGACACGACCAGCGGCATGCGGGCCCTGAACGAGAAGGCAATGCGGCTCTTCGCCGACCGCTACTCCTCCGAGTTCGCCGAAGTCGAATCGCTTCAGCAGGCGGTCCGGGCCGGGCTGCTCGTCCGCGAGGTGCCGGTTCACATGCTGGCCCGCGAACACGGCCGCTCCTTCATCGGCCCGCTGACCTCCGCCTATTACATCTTCAAGACCCTGATCGTGCTGCTGATCGGCCAGCTCCGACCGAAACAGGTCGAATCGTGATCTGGCTGCTGGCCGCCGATACCGAGCCGGTCGTCCGGCTCACCCCCCAAGCACGGATCCTCGGGGCGATCCTGGCGCTCGCTTTCATGGTCCTGATCCTCGACCTGATCCGCCGCGACAAACTGCTCGAGCGCTACTCGATCGTCTGGTTCCTGCTCGGGATCGGAATGCTGCTCGGCGCGATATTCCCGGTCGCCCTGGAGTGGCTGGCCAAGGCGATGGGCGTCCGCGACGTGACGATCGCCCTCTTCTCGGTCACCCTGCTGATCCTGCTCGCCCTCTCCCTCAACTTCTCGGTAATCGCGTCCAGGCAGTCGAAGCAGATCACCCGCCTCGCCCAGCAACAGGCGATCGACGGGATTGAAGAGGAAGCCGGCGCGGTCGAGGGCCGGGACCGGTAGGACATCCCGGCGGCCGCCATCGCGGCGCTCTGGCGGGAGTTCCGCCGGGACGCCCTACCGGTCCCGGCTCATTGACCGGCTCAATCACGAAGGGTTTTTTCAAGCCGGAACGCGAGGGCTTCCAGGGCGAGTTCCTCGCTGACGTTTAGCTGGAAGGAGCGGCGTGTTGCCTGGATCTGGCTGACCGCCTCCCGGGCCTGGGCCAGTTCGATCCGCCCTGCCTGGGCCTCAAGGATCTCGAGGCGGTCCTGGTTGAAGGCGAGATTCGGGGCACCGGCGATCACCGTTGCCCAGTCCCGGGCCCAGGCCGCAGCGAGGTGAAGGCCGAGGTCGAGCATGCCGGTCCGGGTTTTCCGCTGGGCCCGGCGCACCGCTTCCTCGATCTCCGTCTTGGTGTGCTTGATGCCCTCTTCCTTTTCCTCGTCGAACTCGGCCTGGACCAGCTCGCCGGAATGCTCGCCGGCCGCCTTGGCCTGACCGAGCAATTCCAGCCAGGGCGATCCGGCAAAGTCGTCCTCGAGGGCGCAGGTCATCAGCCGTTCGGCGGCGGTCCGCAGATCGCTGCCCCGTTTGCCAGCCAGGAAGCGAGCACGGCCGAGGTCCCCGGTCGAGAGCTTTGCGGCCGAGTGGAGTGCCTCTGTTGTGGCCAGACCGTCCAGCTCTTCCTCGATCGCCTCGATCGGCAACGCCCCGAATTCGATCAGCTGGCAACGGGAGGCGATAGTCGGCAGCACGCCTTCGCTCTCGGAGACGAGCAGGATCAGATGGGCATGGGGTGGCGGCTCCTCGAGCGTCTTCAGCATCGCGTTCTGGCTTTCATCGTTCAGCACCTCCGCCGCTTCGATCACGAAGACCCGGGCCGAGCCCTCGAAGGGACTGAGCGGAGCCTGGTGTATGACCCGGTCCCTGATCTCCTGGACGGCGTGGCTCATGCCTTTGGGCCGAAGCCAGACCAGATCGGGATGCGGCGAAGGATCGAGCAGAACCCGGCGCCGTGAATCCTCGGGGTCATCGCTGCCGGCGGAAAGGATCTCGGCCGCGAAAGCGCGAGCAGCCTTCGACTTGCCGGAACCGGAAGGGCCCTGGAAGAGGTAGGCATGCGAGGGGCCCTGGCGAAGAGCCGCTTCCAGCTCGGCCCGGGCGCGGGGCTGGTGGGAAGTCGCTTCCTCGACGGTGATCACGCGTTCAGTCTGGCGTAATAGCGGGACGTCACGCCGGGAGTCTGGCTTCGACCTCGGCCAGGATCAGCCGGTGGACATCTTCGGGGGAGCCGGTGGCGTCGATCGGGATCACCCGATGGGGTTCGCGTCGGGCGATGTCCTCATAGGCCTCGGCCACCCGCTCCTGGAAGCGGACCCCCTCCGCCTCGAAGCGGTCATCGGACTCGGCCCGGTCGAGGCCGAAGGCCGGGTCGATCTTCAGCCAGAGGGTGAGGTCAGGGGTCAATCCGCCGGTGGCGACCTCGGAGAGTTCACGGACCCGGACGATGCCAAGGTCGCGGGCCACACCCTGGTAGGCGATCGTCGAATCGGTGAACCGGTCGCAGATCACCGTCCGGCCGATTTCCAGGGCCGGCCGGATAACCCGGCTGACCAGGTCGGCCCGGGCGGCGCAGAAGAGCATCAGCTCGGCGATCGGATCGAGCGGTGTTTCCGGGTCGGCCAGCAGCTGACGGATCCGTTCCGCGGCGTCGGTACCGCCGGGCTCGCGCAGGGTCATCGCGCTGGCCCCGAAGGCTTCCGCAAGCATCGCCGCCTGCGTGGTCTTGCCCGAGCCGTCGACCCCTTCGAGCGTGATGAACACGCTCCTGCCTCAGTCCTTGCGGTTCGAGGCGCCGCCGCCCGGCTTGCCGCTGCCACCCTTGCGGGAGCCCGCCTTCCTCACCCGGCGGGTACCGAGATCCGGAGGGTTGGCGATCCGGGCGGCGACAGTGGTCGCCTTCTTCGAAGACTTCTTGGCGGAAGATTTCTTGGCCGGCTTCTTGCCCGAAGCCTTCTCCTCGGCCTCCTTGGCTTCCTTCGCCTTCTTCGCGGCTTCCTGCGCGGCCAGCCTTTCGGCCTTCTTCTCGCGCATCTCGACCATGGTCGGGCAGTCATCGTTGAAGCAGAGCTTCCACGGGCGGCCGGCCCGGCCCCGGGTCTTGACGTTTACCCGCGGGGTGCGGTGGCAGACCGAGCAGTTCTCTTCCAGCGGCGTCACCTCGTAGAAGTTTGGCTGCGGCATCGGGAAGGTCTGATCGCAGGAGTCCGGGTTGTCAGCTTCCCAGCCGGTGCAGCCGACGAACGACTTGCCCGATTTCTTGGCGCGGATGATCCGCAGCACATTCGGCGAGCCGTCTTCCTTGGTGCGACCTGCTTCCTGGCAGACGATGCAGGGGCCGAGGATCCGGTCCTGGTCCATGCCCTCCCAGATCATCTTCGAAAGGGCCTCCTCGCCCTTGAGCAGATCCTCGAAGGTCTTGTGAACCAGCTTGCGGCTGTCCTCGACGACCTCGTCCTTGGTCATCTTCTCCTCGGCGATCTCATCCATCTCGCCCTCGAGCGAAGCAGTCATCGCCGAAGTCGCCATGTCCGGCACGTATTCCTTGAAGGCCTCGTACATCGCGATGCCGGTCGCGGTCGGCTCGGGCGGATGGTTCCGCACGTAACGCCGGTTGTAGAGCTTCTGGATGATGTCCGGCCGGGTCGCCTTGGTGCCGAGGCCCTGCTCGTCCATCAGCTGGACCAGTTTCGCCTCCGAGAGACGCGCCGGGGGCTGGGTTTCCTTGTCGATCAGCCAGGGAGCACCGTCGATCGCCAGCTGCTGGCCTTCCTCGAGCGCTGGGATTTCCTCGTCGGCCGAGCGGGCGTAGGTGTAGATGCCGGCGTATCCGGGATCGAGTACGACCTTGCCGCGGACGAAGTAGGTCTCGGAGCCGGCCTCGATGTCGGCCCGGGTCGATTCGGTGACCATCGGCTCACCGAAGGTGGCGAGGAAGCGCCGGACGATCAGCTCGTAGACCCTTGCCTTGGGTCCGTCAAGAGCACTCGGGTAAAGCGCATGGGTCGGGTAGATCGGCGGGTGGGCGGCGTCGAACTTCTTGCCCTGGGTCGGCTTGAGCGGCTTCTCGAGGATCGGCGCGGCGGCGGCGAAGTCCTTGATCTTGACCAGCGAGCGGATCGTCTTCTCCAACGGCAGCGAGTCCGGGTAGATCGTGTTGTCGGTTCGCGGGTAGGAGATGAAACCGTCGTCGTAAAGGTCCTGGGCGAGGTCCATCGCCCGCTTCGGGGTGATCCCGAGACGGCTCGAGGCATCCACCTGGAAGGAGTTCGTGTTGTAGGGGGTCGGCGGTTTGCTGGTCGATTTGCGGGAAGTCACGGCCTTGACGGTGCCGGGGCTGCTGGTGCCCTTGAGCGCCGCATCCGCCTCCGCCTTGTCCCAGAACTTGTCGGTGGCGTGGTGGGCCTCGAAGCTGTGGCCGCTCGGATGTTCGAACTTGGCGAAGAGCTCCCAGAACGGCTTGGCGACATGGGCCCGCCGCTCCAGCTCCCGCTCGACGATCAGCCCGAGGGTCGGACTCTGAACCCGGCCGACCGAGAGGAAGTTGGCGCCATAGGCCTTGGCGACCAGGGAGACGGCGCGAGTGAAGGCGGCACCCCAGATCAGGTCGATGTCCTGTCGGGCACCGGCCGCGTTGGCGAGCGGGTAGGAAAGCTCGTCAAGGTTGCCGAAGGCACCCTCGATCTCTTCCCTGGTCAGGGCCGAGTAGCGGGCCCGCTTGAGCGTGGTCTCCAGTCCGGGGTTGACCTCGAGGCAGACTTCGAGCGCCTCGAGACCGATCAGCTCGCCCTCGCGGTCGAAGTCGGTGCCGATCACCAGGCTGTCGGCCTTCCTGGCTTCCTTCTGGACCGCCTTGATCACGTTCTTCTTGCCGTCGATCGGGCCGGTTTCCAGGGGCGCGTCGATCAGCCCGGGGATCAGGTCAAGCTTCCACTGCTTGTATTCCTTCTCCTGGGGAAACTCGCGCCCGACGAAGTGCCCGCCGGTACCGATCACAGCGGTTTCGCCGTCGGAATCCTCCCAGCGAAACACCGGCACGGTGAAGGACTTGTTTTCGGTCGCGGCACCGCTCGAGAGGATCTCGGCGATCTTCTGGGCTGAGTTGTTTTTCTCGGTGATGATGAGGCGCATTGGCTGGCGAGAGTAGCAGGGGCTCCGAAAGACGTTCGGGGAATACCATGTGAAACCCCAGACTTTTCACAGGATGGTTACGTTTCATTTATCCCCATGAAAACTCTTGTAACAGGCGGAGCCGGATTCATCGGGTCGCATCTCACCGATGCGCTGATCGAGCGCGGTGACGAAGTCACCATCCTTGACAATCTCTCGACGGGAAAGCTCGAAAACCTCGAGTCGGCCCTGACCGGAGGAGCCGTTCTGATCGAAGGGGACATCACCGATCGGGCCTTCGTCGAAGCAACCCTGGAGAAGGTCCGCCCGCAGACCGTTTTCCATCTCGCCGCCCAGGGCGAGGTCCAGCGGTCGATCACCGAGCCCGCCTTTGACGCCACCGTCAACGTGGTGGGAACGATCAACGTGATCGAAGCCTCGAAGGCGGTCGGGATCGACCGCTTCGTGTTCGCCTCCACCGGCGGCGCGATCTACGGCGAGGGCAGCAATCTCGAGCTGCCCGCCTCGGAGGAGATCACTCCCGAGCCACTCTGCCAGTACGGCTTGAGCAAGTTCGCGGGTGAGCAGTACCTGGCCCTTTACCGCCGCATGTACATGTTCAACTCGGTTTCGCTCCGCTTCGGCAACGTCTACGGACCGCGCCAGAGCCCCAAGGGCGAGGCCGGTGCGGTCGCGATTTTCGGCGAGCTGCTGATGGCCGGCCAGAACCCCACCGTCTTCGGTGACGGCACCCAGACCCGGGACTTCGTCTACATCGACGACTTGATCGAGGCCATCCTCACCGCCTCGCGCACCGACGTCGAAGGTCAGATCAACCTGGGCTCCGGCGAGGAGACCTCGATCCTCGACCTGCTGGCTGCCCTTCATGAAGCCGGCCTTTCGCTGAACGGATCCGGCCCTCCCGAGGGAACCGAATTCAACCCGGCCTTCGACCGCGGACGTCCGGGCGAGGTCAAGCGGATCGCGATCAATCCGGGCCGCGCCGCCCGCGAGCTCGGCTGGAACCCGACCACACCTCTCGAGGATGGCCTGGCCCGGACACTTGAGGCGATGGGCACCCGCTCCGGCGGCATCACCCACGCCTGAACCGCGCTGCGCTGCGTCCGGGGCTTTTTCGCCGGTCCCCTAACCTTTGAGGCATGCCCGCCCAGGCCTATGCCGGAAAGGAATGCGTCTGCCAGTACCGCAAACCGGTCTGCGACCAGAGCTGCGTTCGCGACATGCTGGAGACCCCTTTCTACATCGCCTGCCTGAAGCTGACCGGCCGCAGATGCCTGGTGGTCGGCGGCGGCGAGGTCGGTCTCGAGAAGGTCGAGGGACTGCTCGCCTGTGGCGGCGACATCACCCTGATCGCGCCGTTTGCAGTAGAGCCGCTGGAGCAACTGGCTGCCGAGGGTTCGATCCGCTGGGAGCGTCGCGAGTACGCCGGCAAGGTGGACCTCGAAGGTGCCTTCATGGTGATCGCGGCGACCGATGACAGCGAGGTCAACATCCGGGTCTTCGATGACGCAGAGGAGCGGGCGATGCTGGTCAACGTGGTCGATGTGCCGCCGCTCTGCAATTTCATTTTGCCCGCGATCGTTCGCAGTGGACCGTTGGCGATCGCGATCTCGACCGCGGGTGCCTCCCCGGCCCTGGCCAAACGGATGAAGCGGGAGATCGCCGAAACCTACGGCGAAGATCACGCCCGGCTGGCGGTGATCCTCAACGAGGCACGCGGCTGGGCAAAATCGACCCTGCCGACCTATCAGGACCGGAAGGTCTTCTTCGAAGGGATCGTGAACGGTGACCCGGATCCGGTCATACTGATCACCGACGACCGCGAACCGGAGCTTTTCGATCTGATCGAAGAGGCGAAACGGGAAGCCGAGGCTGCGCTTGCCGCTTGACGGGCGCCTGGCCGGGATTGGCTGGCACAGAGATGACCAGATTGCCTGGGGCGAAGTCTCGCGAGAAGGCCAGATCCCGGCCCGGGTGGTCGGCCTTCATCGCAACCACATCGTCGACCTGTTGACCGCGGATGGCGAGCTGGCTGGCCGGCCAGCCGGGCGAATGCTCCAGGACCGCTCGTCGGCTACCGCGATGCCGGCAGTCGGTGACTGGGTTGCCGCCCTGCCCGACGGGACTATCCAGGAGATCCTGCCCCGACGAAGCGCCCTGGCTCGCCGCAGCGCCGCCGACCGCGACCGGATCCAGATCCTCGCGACCAATATCGACAAGGCGATCGTGATCAGCTCACTTAATAGAGAGCATGATCCGGTCCGGCTGGAACGCATGGTCCGGCTGGCCGAATCGTCGGGAGCGGAGCCGGTGATCGGGCTTTCGAAATCCGATCTGACCGACGAATCCCGGGAGCTGAAGCGCCGGGTTCAGAGGGCCTTCCCGGAGACCAAGGTTTTTGTCTTCAGCTCCCGCACCGGGGAGGGCGTGGACGAGGTGCGCGAGTTCCTCGAGCCGGGCGAAACCGTGGTGATGCTGGGTCGCTCCGGAGTCGGCAAGTCAACCCTCGCCAATACCCTGCTCGGCTGGGAGCGCCAGAAGACGGCCGAGATCCGCGGCACCGATGATCGCGGCCGTCACGCGACCACCAGCCGCGAGCTCTTCCCGATTCCCGGTGGAGCCCTGTTGATCGACACCCCGGGCCTCCGCGCGCCCGGCTCGATCGAGGCCGACGACCTGATCCCCGGCTCGGCGGAATCCGAGCTGACCAGCGAACGAGCGGCCGAAATCGAAAGGCTGGCCGCCTATTGCCGGTTCCGCGACTGCGCCCACGAAACCGAGCCCGACTGCGCCGTCAACGCGGCGATCGAGGCCGGCGAGTTGCCTGGCCGGTGAGTTGCCGGCCGCTGACCACCCACTGACCGCGAGCTGTCCGTCGGCTGAAGCTCAGTCCGGCAGCGCGCCGCAGGCGATCCCGGTGCTGGTCATGTTGCCGACTCCACAGGGCAGGATGGACGGAAGTTGCCAGCCCTCACCGTCATAGAGGTTCCGGATTCCCTTCTTCGAGAGCCCGTAGAGGCGGATCGTCATCCGGAAGGCGGGCTGGGCAGCATCGGCAGCCGGTGACGGCAGCCAGTTGTTCAGCTGGTCCGGGTTCGCCGGGGCTTCCGCCTGGACATAGATGTCGAGCGACCCGTCGGAGTTGTATTTCAGATCGGACCGATCGTTCAGCAGGTAGCGGTCGATCGGGTTGTCGACGAAGAAGCTGTCGTTGTCATAGAGGGTGAGCGACCAGAAGAACTTGACCGGCGGTTTGGCCTGGCCGGCGTCGAAATGGACCACGTATCGCTTCGCGCCGTTGAGTGGCGACCTGTTGTGATCCATGATCGCGACCGGATACATAGCCACATTCGGGGTCGGCGCGCCGAGCCCGTAGCGGGCGATCTGGGCACGACGGTGATAGTCGGTTCCGTAGCGGCCGGTGCGGGCGACGATCCAGCCGTTGTGGGTGTCGAAGTCCTCCAGGTAGGTGGAGATCAGGCCCGCCTGCATGCGCGCGGGCGTTCCCGTGACCACGTCCCGCAAAGCGGCAAGCTGCGCGTCGTCGAAGCGACCATTGGCCACCGGATGAAGGCCGGGACCGATGCCCAGACCCTTCCTCAGCCTGGCCAGGATCGGCTTGTCGCGGGCCGGCGGCGCGAACCGCTTGAGCATGTCGCCGAGCGCATCAAAGTAGCTGGCGGCGTCCTCGCCCGCCCCGGTCCCCGGGATGTGCGCTTCATTCTTGACCTGGTCGAGCTTCTTCGGCTTCTTCGGTCTGTAAGCCTCGGGGCGCTTCGGATTCCACTTCCTCAGCGGCACGATCCGGTAGGTGTTCTGGATCCGGTGTACCCTCGGCAGGTCTGCCTTGTCGAGCACCAGGGTGCGGCCGATCACCCAGACCCGGTTGTAGGGAGAGCGGATCAGCTTCAGCCCCTTCGGGGCCTTCCCCTTCCACTTCCTGTTTACGACCAGGTAATTGCCGTCCGGGCGGGCGCCCATCGGCGAGCCGATGTTGGCGAAGTTCTCGGTCCAGGGATCGAGCAGTTCGAAGACGTGAAAGCGCCTGGTGCCCTTGCGGGAGTGGATGACAACCGGCCCGCGGCGAAGGTCGAGCCAGGCCATCGAGTAGAGGGTGTCGGAGTTCGGCAGGACGACGGTGCGGTCCCTGGCGTCGGCCAGCTTGCGGAAGTGGCTGAACATGTTGACCGGCCCGCCGCCGCGTCCGTTCGGCCAGTTGACCGAAGTGCTGGTCCGGTAGGTCCGGTTCATGTCGAGCAGGGGCAGGCCATATTCGTAGGCCTCGACGCCGAGCGCGAAGGTCGCGTCGTATTCGGCCTTCTGGGCCGGGTCACTCGAGTCATAGGCGGCTGCGGCCGGACCAGCCAGAGCGGCAGCCCCGGCAAGGGCGACGACCAGCGAGCAAAAAGCCATGGCAATACGACGATGGTTCAAGACACTCTCCTCAAAGTGACGTTCCTCCTCGGCACAATTCTGCCGAAAAAGCTGATGTACGTCAACTAACCCGCCCGCAGGCGAAAAGATGCGGCCTCAGGCAAGGGCCGGCACGACATCGGTTTGCGCGAAATCGCCACCCTTGAAGAGCAGCGGATGACCGAGATCTACGGCAAGGGCGTATGAGAAGCAGTCGCCGAAGTTGAGCCGTGCCGGGTGGCCGCTGCCTCGTCCATATCGCTGGTGAGCCTGCCGGGCAATTTGTGCCTGGCCTGGAGTGAAAGGCTCAACTCGGATACCTCCCCGCTCGAACAAGAGGTCGAAATCTCTCGCCGGCGTGGGTCGCTTTGCTCCGTCGGCAACGATCGCAAGTTCGACATATGTTGCCGCCGAGACGCAGCAATTCGCCTCGCGCTCGATCGCTTCGGCAAACCTCGAGGCGTCAGCCTCACTCCACAGGATCGCGATTATCGCCGAGGTATCTATTACCAACGGGCAGTCCGTATTCGTCGTAGAGAAAGTCGGTGGGATCACCATCTTTCATTTCGGGCGGCAGCCCGGCCGAGAATCTCCGCCCGATCTCGAGCAACTCTTCGGCGACGCCCTTGCGTCCGCGAAGGATCCGGTCACGCCGCTCGCGCAGGGCTTCGGTCGTGGCCACCGCCATGCTTTCGCCGGTCAACTCGGCCAGTTCCTTGGCCAGTTGATGGGCCTCGGGGGTCTTGATGTTGAGGGAACCCATGGGTCGATTCTACCATTGGACCCCCTCGTTCTACCATCGTCGGCTTTGCGCCTCCCGGGGCGGCCCCTCCTACTCGACGGTAGCCAGAAAGCCGGTCAGCAGCTCGGTTACGGCGGGCGGGTCGTCGATGAAGGGCCAGTGGCCGGAGGCCGGCAGGATGTGGACCCGGGCCCCGGGGAAGGCGCTTCGCTGCCGGTCGGCGAAGGAGGCCGGGATGTAGGGGTCGCCGGCGCCCCAGACGACCAGGCAGGGCAGGTCGGCCGCGGCGAGCAGGGGTATCAGCTGCTTCGAGGATTTGCCGACCTTCTTCAGGTCGCGGTAGATGTCAAGCACGGCGCGGCGGGTGCGACGGTCGTAGTTGTCGTACATCCCGTCGACGAAGTCGCGCGGCAGACCATGTGGTTCGGCTTTGGTGATAGTTCGCCGGAAGGCCGCGCGGAAGGTCACCGCCTGCATGGCCTCTCCGACCCCGCGGGTCTGCCAGCCCCGGGCCGCCCGGTGCCACTTGTACCCGGCCAGAACCCCGGTGTTGATCAGGGTGACGCTGGCGACCTGGCCGGTGTGGGTCGAGGCCCAGATCAACCCGATCGCCCCGCCGAGATCATGCAGCACGAGGTGGGCCCGCCTGACTCCCAGCGCCTTGAAGGCTTCGCCGATGAAGTCGGCGTATTCCTGCTGGCTGTGGCCGAAGCCCGGAGCCGCGATCGACTGGCCGAAGTCCGGCAGGTCGAAGGCGACCGCCCGACGGGGCGGGGCGACCGCGTCGACCAGACCCTCGAAGTCAGCGGCCGAACCCGGATTCCCGTGGATGAAGACGACCGCTTCGGAGGCCTGGTGAGGGCCCGCCTGATAGGTGCGGATCCAGTGATCGCCGACCGCGATGCTGGACCATTCGGGAGCGCCTTCGAGAGTCAAGTCGCGTCCCGCCTGTTCATCAGAGGGCGAACATCGCGACCGCCGCGAAATGCAGGGCGGCGGCGCCGATCACGAAGAGGTGGAAAACCTCGTGGTAGCCGAAGTAGGTCGGGCTTGGGTTGGGCCGGCCGGTCGCGTAGACGACCGCCCCGACGGTGTAGAGGATTCCGCCGGTGGCGATCAGAAGGCCCGCCCATACCCCCGCCGTGCCGACGATCTGCGGAAAGGCGACGGCACCGATCCAGCCGACCGCGACATACATGGCCGCACTCACCCACTTGGGTGAGCTGATCCAGAGCAGCTCGACGATGATGCCGACGATCGCGGCCGACCAGACCGCGACCAGGATCGCGGTCGACCAGGTACCGGTCAGGTTGAGCAGGGCGAAGGGCGTGACTGTGCCGGCGATCAGCAGGAAGATCATCGAATGGTCGAGCCGTCGCATCATCATCCGCGAGCGGACCGACTTCCAGTTGACCCGGTGATAGAGCGCGCTGACCCCGAACAGGGCGCAGAGTGAAATCGCGTAGATCCCGACCGCCAGGGACTTCTTCGGAGTGTCGGCGATCATCAGCAGCGAGATGCCGAGGCCGAGCGAAAGAAAGAAGGCCCATTCGTGCGAGACCCCGCGGAATTTGGGCTTGATGGCCTTGATCGATTCGCTGGCCGAGTCTTTGACCGCGGAAGCCTTCTCGACCGCTGCGTCGCGGGCGTTCCCGGCCATCTCGACCGCCGCATCCCGAGCCACCCCGGCCCGCTCCACGGCAGCGTCCCGGGCGTTCCCGGCCCGCTCCACCGCACCATCCCGGGCGGCGGTCGCGCGGGTTACCGCGTTTTCCTTCGCCTGAGTCGCTCGTGCGCGCGCATTTAGGGGTTCCTGACTCACCGACTAGATCGTACCGACCCCGGAGCAAAGCCCGGTAAACGGCGTGAGCATGGGCAAAGCGTGGTGTGCCCTTCCCGCAAAACCCGGAAAGTGTTTTTGAGATAAACGCTATATGTAGCGTGTCAAAAAGGTATCCGACGCCAGTCCTAGTATAATTTGCCATGTGCGTTGCCCGCATTGCGGACATCAGGGAAGTCGTGTCCTCGAAAGCCGAAGCTCCGAGGAGGGGGGCGCTGTGCGCCGTCGGCGCGAGTGCTCCAGCTGCAAGCACCGCTTCACTACATACGAGCGGTACGAGACACAGTCCCTGTTCGTCATCAAGCGGGATGGCGGGCGCCAGCCCTTTGACCGCGACAAGCTTCGCGGAGGGCTGGAGCGCGCCTCGCACAAACGTCCGGTCCGGCCGGAGGCGATCGATGAGCTCGTCAACCGGATCGAGAAAAAAGCCGTCCGGGACGGCGGTCAGATTGAGGCAGCCCGGATCGGCGACATGTGCCTGGCGGGGCTCAAGCGAATCGACCAGGTTGCGTACCTGCAATTCGCCGCGGTCTACCGCCAGCTCGGAGTCGAGGACGTCCAGGCGGAACTCGATCGGCTGAGCCCCCCGCTCAGCCGAAACTGAACTTCAGAACCAAATAAGTACCGGCAGGAAAGCAGGGCCACAGCACCACCAGTCACCAGCGGCACCCAGTCAGCAAAAGATTCGAGCAGTAACAGCAAGAGCAGTACCGAAAGCAAGCAGACCAGTCGTTCCAAGTAGCGAGGAGAGAACCAGAGCATGTCCCAGTCAGTATCCGAGTCGACCCGCGTCAACCCCGACGGAGTCGTAGTTGAAAGACGCCTCACGCGCGAGGGTGTCCATCCCTTCGACGAAGTCGAATGGGAGATCCGCGACGCGATCATCGGCGACCCCGCCAAGCCCGCCTTCGAACAGCGGGATGTCGAGTTCCCGAAGTCCTGGTCGCAGAATGCGACCAACATCGTCGCCCAGAAATACTTCCGCGGCCAGCTCGGTTCGCCCGACCGGGAGAACTCGGTCAGGCAGATGATCGGCCGGGTAGCCGGCACGATCGCGAACTGGGGCCGTGACGGCGGCTACTTCGCGTCCGACGCCGATGCCGACGTCTTCGAAGCCGAGCTCACCGCAACCCTGCTCCACCAGGAAGTCGCTTTCAACTCGCCGGTCTGGTTCAACGTGGGCTTCGAAGAAACCCCGCAGTGCTCGGCCTGCTTCATCCTCTCGGTCGAAGACACGATGGAGTCGATCCTCGACTGGAACACCAAGGAAGGCAAGATCTTCCGCGGCGGCTCCGGCTCCGGCATCAACCTCTCCAACATTCGCGGTTCGATGGAGCCGCTAAAGAAGGGTGGCACCGCTTCCGGCCCGGTCTCCTTCATGCGCGGCGCCGACTCCTGGGCCGGCACGATCAAGTCCGGCGGCAAGACGCGCCGGGCCGCGAAGATGGTCGTCCTCGATGTCGACCATCCCGACGTCGAGCACTTCATCACCTGCAAGGCCGACGAGGAAAAGAAGGCTGCCGCCCTGCGCGACGCCGGCTTCGACATGTCAATCGACGGCGACGGCTTCACCTCGATCCAGTACCAGAACGCCAACAACTCGGTCCGGGTTTCGGACGAGTTCATGCAGGCGGTCGCCGACGACGCCGAGTGGAACCTGCTCGCCCGCACCGACGGCTCGGTCACCAAGACCCTCTCGGCCCGCGAGCTGATGAACAAGATCGCCGAGGCGGCCTGGGACTGCGCCGATCCGGGCGTCCAGTACGACACGATCATCAACAAGTGGCACACCTGCCCCGAATCGGGCCGGATCAACGCCTCCAATCCCTGCTCCGAGTACATGCATGTCGATGACTCGGCCTGCAACCTCGCCTCGATCAACCTGATGAAGTTCCGCCGCGAGGATGGCAGCTTCGATGTCGACGGTTTCTGCGCCGTGGTCGACACGGTCTTCCTCGCCCAGGAGATCATCGTCAGCCCGTCGAGCTACCCGACCGAGGAAATCGGGAAGAACGCCCGGGCCTTCCGTCAGCTCGGCCTCGGCTACGCCAACCTCGGCGCCCTGCTGATGTCGGACGGCATGCCCTACGACTCGGATGAGGGTCGTAACGTGGCTGCCGCGATCACCTCGCTGATGACCGGTCGCGCCTACCGGCGCTCGGCCGAAATCGCCGCGACTATGGGCACCTACGATGCCTACGAGCTGAACCGCGAGCCCCACAACAACGTGATGCGCATGCACCGCGACGCGGCCTACGAGATCGGCGCCGAGGGAGTTCACGAAGATCTGCTGAAAGCAGCCCAGTTCGAATGGGAGGTCGCTGTTGCGACCGGTGAAGAACATGGTTACCGCAATGCCCAGGCGACCGTCTTGGCCCCGACCGGGACCATCAGCTTCCTGATGGACTGCGATACGACCGGCATCGAGCCGGACTTCTCGCTGGTCAAGTTCAAGGAACTGGTCGGCGGCGGCAACATGACCATCGTCAACAAGTCGGTGCCGCTGGCCCTGCAAACCCTCGGCTACGCGGAAGCCGAGATCGGCCAGATCGAGGCCTTCATAAACGAGCACGGCACGATCATCGGCGCCCCCGGCCTGAAGGACGAGCACCTGCCGGTCTTCGACGTCGCGGTCGGTGAGCGGGCGATCAGCCACACCGGCCACATCGACATGATGGCGGCGACCCAGCCCTTCCTCTCCGGGGCGATCTCGAAGACGGTCAACATGCCGAACACAGCCACCGTCGAGGACATCGCCGACGCCTACACTCGCGGCTGGGAAGGCGGCCTCAAGGCCCTGGCGATCTACCGGGACGGCTCCAAGACCGCCCAGGCGCTCCGCACCGACGCCCAGAAGGACAAGGAGAAGAAAGCGGAAGCCGAGGCTCCACCGGCCGGTCCGGTCCGGCACCGGATGCCGAAGACGCGGGACTCGGTCACCCACAAGTTCTCGGTCGGTGGCCACGAGGGTTACATCACGGCCGGCAAGTACGGGGATGGCTCGGTCGGCGAGATCTTTCTCACCGACATCGGCAAGGAAGGCTCGACCATGCGGGGCATGATGAATGCCTACGCGACGGCGATCTCGCTCGGCCTCCAGTACGGAGTTCCGCTCGAGGTGTTCGTCAACAAGTTCAGCTACATGCGTTTCGACCCGGAGGGAATCACCGGCAACCCGGACATCCCCTTCGCCAAGTCGATGCCGGACTACATCATGCGCTGGCTGGCTTCCCAGTTCATCGACGATCCCGACTTCCTCGAGGAGCAGGGGATCATGACCCAGGAAGTCCGCAATCGCAAGGAAGCCGAGAACGCGGGGATCAACCTCGCCAATGGAAGCGGGAACGGCAGCCCGGCAGGAAACGGCGGGAATGGAAACGGCGGCAACGGGAATGGCGGGTCCGCTCCCGAGGCAGCCACTCCGGTGGCCGACACCGGAGGCAGCTCGGTTCCGGCCGGCACGGCCCTGACCGATGACGTCCCGGTGGTCCCGGCCAAGCTCCACTTCACCCCCGGAGCGGCCGAACTCGGACCGGCCTGCGACCAGTGCGGAGGCATGATGCAGCGCACCGGGGCCTGCTACACCTGTTCGTCCTGCGGCAACAACACCGGCTGCGGCTGAGTCGATCTGCATCCCGCCCGGCGGCACCTGTGACCATTCGCGGTGCGTAGCACTGTCGATCAGTCACAGGACACCGCCAGATCGGCCCCAGGACGTCAGACCTGATGACTCGACAAAGGGCCCCGGGAAACCGGGGCCCTTTTCTTGTGCGCACCACCGATTTCGGACCTGCACTTGACAAATGGTGTGAGTGAGTGCATACTCACACCTGATGGCAACGACTTCAGCCAAGAAAGGCACCGCGGCGGGCGACCGGGTCCGCAACGCTTCCCCGGCCGGCTCGCGGTCGCTTTCGACCGCCGAAGAGCGGCGGGAGGAGCTGATCTCGGCGGCGATTCCGGTCTTTGCGGAGAAGGGCTACCACGCCGCGCCGACCACCGAAATCGCCAGGAAGGCCGGCATTTCGCAGGCCTACCTGTTCCGGCTCTTCCCGACCAAGGAAGAACTCTTCGTGGCCGCCGTCGAGCGGTCAACCGGTCGCATGGTCGAAACGCTCGCGACCGCGGCGGCCAGGGCCGAGGAGCAGGGAATGGAACCGGGGGATGCGATGGGTCTCGCCTACGGTGATCTGGTCGGCAGCGACCGCGAACTGCTCCTGATGCAGCTCCATGCCCAGGCCGTATCGCCCGCGATTCCCGCGGTTCGGGAGGCGATGCGAAAGTGCTTCGCCAACCTTTACGCGCTCGGCTCGGAGCGCACCGGCGGCAGCGCCGAGGAGATGAAGAGCTGGTTCGCCCACGGCATGCTGATCAACGTGATGACCGCGATCAACGCCGAAGAGGTGAACGAGCCCTGGGCCGTCGCCCTGACCGACTTCGAAGGAGACTGCTTCCCCCGCGAGAGCTGACCGCGAGCGCGGAGACGCCGGGCCAGACGCGGTCGGGAGGCCGCTTTTTCAGACTTAACTAGTGAGTGAGCAATCACACATTTTTAGGAAATCAAAGTGAGTAACCAGTCACACACCAAATCGGGAATCAACCAAAGCGAGGCTCGCGCAGCTCGTCCGACCAATGAAGAAGACGGGACCATCAGGCCCCGGGAAGGAGGCCGTCATGACGGCTAATGCCGGCGGGGGAGGCTCCGCCACAAGCAGGAGCGCCATCTGGACGCTCATCATCACGGGGCTGGCGCTGTTCATGACCTCCCTCGACAATCTCGTGGTCGGGGTGGCATTGCCCTCGATCCGGGCCGATCTCGGGGGCTCGATCGAGTCCCTCGAATGGACCGTGAACGCCTACACCCTGGCCTTCGCCGTCCTGCTGATCACCGGTGCAGCCCTGGGTGACCGCTTCGGGCGCCGTCGCATGTTCGCGATCGGGGTCGGGCTGTTCACCGCCGCCAGCGCGGCTTCGGCGCTGGCCCCCAGCCTCGACGCACTGGTCGCGGCCCGGGCGATTCAGGGAGCGGGCGCAGCGATCGTGGTCCCGCTCACCCTGACCCTGGTCTCCGGTGCTTTCCCGCCCGAGAAGAGGGGCGCGGCACTCGGCATCTGGGGTGGAATCAGCGGCCTGGGCGTCGCGCTCGGACCGCTTTTCGGCGGAGCCGTGGTTGAAGGCATCTCCTGGCATTGGATCTTCTGGCTGAACGTGCCGGTCGGCCTCGCCCTGATTCCGCTGGCCCTGCGCCGCCTGCCCGAATCGACCGGTCCCGACAAGGCCCTGGACCTTCCCGGACTGGGGCTGATCGGAATCGGACTCTTCGGTCTTACCTTCGGCATCATCCGGGGCGAGTCGCTGGGCTGGAGCAGCACCACTGTGCTCACCTCCCTGATTGCCGGGGTTGCCCTGATCGGAGCATTCATCGCATGGGAGCTGCGGGCCCGCGAGCCGATGCTGCCGATGCGGTTCTTCCGTTCCCGGGGCTTCAGCGCGACCAACGGACTCTCATTCGCGATGTTCTTCGGGACTTTCGGGGCGATCTTCCTGCTCAGCCAGTTCTTCCAGGTTGCGCAAGGTCTCGGCCCGCTCGATGCCGGAATCAGGACCCTGCCCTGGACCCTGATGCCGATGTTCGTGGCGCCGCTGGCCGGATTCCTCAGCGACCGGATCGGCACCAGGCCGCTGATTTTCACCGGCCTGGTTCTGCAGGCCGGCGGCCTGGCCTGGATCACCCAGATCTCCAGTCCAGCCACCGCCTTCGGTGACTTCGTGGTGCCGTTCATGATGGCTGGCACCGGTATGGCACTCGTCTTCCCGACCGCTGCGGCGACCGTTGTCGCCTCGGTCAGGGAAGAAGAAACCGGCAAGGCTTCCGGCGCCACCAACGCGATCAGGGAGATCGGCGGAGTCATGGGAGTCGCCGTACTCTCGTCGATCTTTGCCGCCAACGGCGGTTTCACCAGCCCGCAGGCCTTCACCGACGGCGTGGTCGCGGCGATGCCGGTCGCGGTGGTGGTACTGGCGGTCGGCGCGGTTCTCTCGCTTCTCATCCCGGGCAAGGACCAGGTCGAGGACGATGCCGCGAAGACCGACAGTGGGACCGGCGACCGACCGAAGGTGCGGCGACCGATCGCCCGCCCCGAGCCTCAGCTGCTGGCGGCCTCGAAGTCGTAGAGACCGTCGCGTGCCGCCCCGAGCTCGCTGTAAAGCTCGGGGCGGCGGGCACGAAGTAGCCCTGGCAGCGAGCTGAACTGCTTCGGCTTGACCATCGAATCGTCCTGGCCACGAAGCCAGCGGGCCCGCTCAAGGTCGAGATCGGTGATCAGGAGACCCGGCTCCGCCCCCGCCGCCAACACGCCTTCTGGACCGGCGATCAGGGCGGAGCCGAATTCACCGTCGAAGAGCTGCTGGGTGAGGGCGACGAACATCTCGTTCTCCACGGCCCGGGCCCGGGCCATCAGCTGCCAGTTGTCGGAGACCCGGTGAAAGCCGCCGCCCGCCGGCGCAAGCAGGATCTCGGCGCCGCGCAGGGCCAGGACCCGGCAGAGCTCGGGATTCCAGAGCTCGGAGCAGACTACGACCCCGAAGCTGAGCCCGTCGAGCTCGAAGATTCCCGGCACGGGCCCGGGAGCCATCGGCGCTCCGGAGAGAACCGGGTGAACGTCACCGGTGGCGGGATGGCTGCGCAGGTAGCGCCCCGCTTCCCGACCTTCCCGGTCGGTCAGCAGGCTGACGGTGACGAAGCGCCCGTCCCCGGTCGCCTCCACCCGGCCCCAGCAGGCGGCCACGCCCGCCGCGCGGCAGGCCGCGGCGATCTCCGGCCCGGCGTCATATCCGAGCCCGGCGGTGATCGGCCCGGGGTAGCTCTCGGGAAAGAGGACCAGCTCCGCCCCGCCACCCCCGGCGGCGGTGATCAGCGCGACCGCATCGGCAACCCGCGAGCTTTCCTCCGCAGCGGAGTCGATCGCAGGCTGGGCGACCGCCAGCCGGTAGGCGTCCGGGCGGCTCACTGCTCGGCGTCCTTGACCGTCACCAGAAGACTGCCCGGCTCCCAACCGGCGATCTCAAGGTCCGGACAGGCCGAGACTGCGCAACTGACTTCCCTCAGGGCCCGGAACTCGAGGTAATCCCCCGGCTTCAGATCGACCCCCGCCAGTCCCCGGTAGGCGATGTCATCCGCCGAGTAGCCGATGAAAAACGAAAGCATCCCGGTCAGGTCCCGACGGCCGATCGAAAGGGCGGCAGAGATCAGGTCCTGGCAACCGGGTCGCCGGTCCGTATACACCTCGTCCCAGCAGCCCGGGTACATGATGTCGGCCGCTCCTTCCCCTTCCATAGCGATGAGTTCGAAGCGGGCCTCTCCGTCGACATCGAAGAGCGAATCCCCCGGTTCGGCCGCGTAAACGAGCCAGGGCCGCCCGAAGCGCTTCCATCCGAGTTTGTTCCGGGTCAGAGCCTGATCGAAGCCCGGAAAGCTGAAATCGCCGCCCTGGGCGCCATCCGGGGTTTCGATCCGGATCACGTCGCCAGGTGAGAGATCAAATTTCCGGGCGGTTCCATGAGGAACCTCGGTCGATACTTCTGCCATTGCCATCGCACCCGCTTTCGGTCGGGTCGCACTCCTTAATCGAAGCGGAGCTTACGAACTCAGTGCGACGGATCAACCGGATCATATCCGGGGTTTAACCGCAGCTCCCGCCCCGTTCAGTGGTTGTACCATCGAGATGATGGCCCGCAAGGGAACATTGCGAGTTGCGTGCGCGCTGATCGCGCTGATGGCGGCTGCCGGAATGCTGAGCGGCCTCTCGGCCCTGCTGATGGTGGCGCCATTCCTACTGCTTTTCGGGCTCCTGCTGGCCGGCCTTTACCCGGGCGAGCGGATCATCGAAGTGGTCGCAGAGCTGATCGCCGCCCGGCCCCGCGCCCGGCGCCAGCTTGTTTCCGCGCTGACCGGTCGGCTCTGGTTCGGGGCCCAGGTCCTGACTCCCGGCCCTTCCGGCTCAAGGGCACCGCCCCGCTTCGCCTGACCTGAAAGTCCGGCCGGCCTGACCGGCACCGAAGCGAAGTGAAAGGAGCCTCAATGGAGGTTCTGCGAATTCGTTCACTTACTTTCGGAAGGATCCTCGTACCGCTCCTGATCGTGGCCGCTCTCGCGGTGATCGTGACCGGATGCGGAAGCGACGATTCTTCCGGGGAGCTGAACGGCATAACCAGGGTTCCGCCCGCGAGAACGGGCAACCTGACCCTTCCCGACGACAGTCCGCAGTCGGGAGGAAGGGAAATAGAGGTGAAGGGACAGGCCGATGGCCTGATGCTGGTCTATTTCGGCTACACGTCCTGCCCGGATGTCTGCCCGACCACACTTGCCGACCTGCGAAATGCCCTGGCTGAACTCGATCCCGACCAGCGCCAGCGGGTGCAGGTCTCGATGGTCACGGTTGACCCGGACCGGGACACAGGCCATGTGCTGAACGGTTACCTGGCCCATTTCTTCGGGCCGGGGCAGTACCACTCGCTGCGCACGACCGATCCGGCCCGGCTGGACCGGGCCGACCGGATTTTCGGTGCGAGTCACAAGCTCGGCAAGCCGGACGCGGACGGTAACTACGACGTAAGCCACACGGCCCTGGTCTATGCGGTCGATCCGCAAGGGACCGTGGAAGTCGAATGGCCCTTCGGAACCGACGCGGACCTGATTGCCGAAGACCTGAAAACGCTGCTCGACAAAAACAGTCAAAACCCGGACGCATAGGCGATCCGGAAAGGAGATAAGCAAATGAAGAAACTCGTATTGATCACCAGCCTCATACTCGCCTTGGGCATCTTCGTCGCCGCCTGCGGTTCGGATGATTCGGACACTGATTCCGGCGGCACCGGGGTCGAGGTCACCGATGTCTGGGCGCGGACGACCACGCCGACCCAGGACGCCGGCGCGATCTACATGACCATCAATTCGGAGGATGGCGACGCGCTGACCGGGGTCAAGGTGCCCGCCAGCGTCGCCGGGATGGCCCAGCTGCACGAAACGACGACCGGCGGCGAGCCGACCGATTCCGAAAGCGCGATGGAGTCGGATGACTCGGAAAGCATGGATTCCGGTGACAGCGGCAGCATGGGCACGGACGACTCGGACGGCGGCTCGGCCATGATGGGCATGAAAGAAGTCGAGAAGATCGACATCCCGGCCGGTGAGACCGTCACCCTGGAACCGGGAGGATTCCACATCATGCTGATGGAACTGAAGGGCCAGATCAAGGCCGGGGACACGATCCCGGTGACCCTGACCTTCGAGAAGGCCGGCACGGTCAAGGTCGATGCCACGGCTCAGGACCAGTAAGGACAGCGACGACAGGGGCCCGGCCCGGCGCCGGGCCCCTGTCGTCGTTTCTGTCGTCTGCCTCGCCGTTATCGCGTCGATTGCCGGGCTGATTCTGGCCGGCGGTGGCAGCGAGGCGGATGGCAAGACGATCGAGCTCGTGATCCCGAAAGGCACCTCTGGCCGGATCGAGGCCGGGAAGCCGGTGAAGGCGATCCCGGACCGGATCGAAGGGCAGGTCGGGGACACGCTCCTGATTGAAAACAGGGACACGGTCACCCAGTTCGTTTCGGGGTTCGCGGTTTCCCCCGGCCAGGAGGTCAGAATTCCTCTGGCCAGGCCCGGCACATATACGACGAATTGCTCGGCTCACAAGGACAAGAGCATTGAAATGGTGGTGAAATCGTGAAGAAGTTGCTGTTCCTCATCGTTGTCGCTATTGCGCTCCCCGGATGCGGCGGCAGCGACGAAGGCGGCTCCTCCGGCACCACGTCTGCCGGGGCCGAGCTCTTCAATTCGGCTGGTTGCGCCGGCTGTCACGCGCTTAGCGAAGCCGATGCCAACGGCCCGGTCGGCCCGGATCTCGACGGAATGAAGCTCGATCAGGAGCGGGTGAAGGAGCAGATCGAGAACGGTGGCGGATCCATGCCCTCGTTCAGGGGCAGGCTGACCCCGGAGGAGATCGATCAGCTGGCCAAGTTCGTTTCCCGGGCCAGTCAGTCCTGAACACCGCAGGAATCCGTAGTCCGGGATTAGACAACCGGCCAGAAGCCGGAACTCTTCCGCCGGTAAAGTCCCGGCTGTGATCAAACGCTCGAGCCCAAGCCCCGGATGGTCGAAATCGTGAGGAAGTCCGTCGCGGTCGGTATTGCCGGCGTCACCGCGGTCGTGGTCGCGGCTTGGAGACAGATCCAGCGAGACAACACCCTGGCCACTGATTCCACTCCGTCGACCGCACCGGCCAGGCCCGTCGACTTGCCTTCCTTCGAGAAGGAACCAAGCCAGTCGGCCACGACCCAGACCAGGTCGCCCGAGGCCCTGTTCACTCCCTCGGTCAATGACAAGTCGACCAAGGCCGAGCTCTATGAAGTGGCGACGGAGCTGGGCATCGAGGGTCGTTCGAAGATGAACAAATCCCAACTGATAGAGGCGATCCGGACCGCCTCCTGAAGCGGGCCGGTCGCCGAACACCGGGCCGGTCGCTCAACACCGGGCCGGTTCCTGGTCGATCATCCAGTCGCTAGTCGTTTGTGCGCTCGCGCTCCATCGCCAGGAGCGCCTCTTTCATCGAGGTTCCGCCCAGATAGGAGCCAACCGCTCCGTCGGACCGAAGCACCCTGTGACAGGGAACGACAATCGGCAGCGGATTGGTGGCCAGGGCCGAGCCGGCGGCCCGCACGGCTCGAGGGCTACCCGCCCGCTCGGCCATCTCGGCGTAACTGGCGGTGGAACCGTAGGGGATGGCCGCCGTCTCATGGAGCACCTCGCGCCGGAAACCCCGGGTGAGTTGCCAGTCGAGAGGCAGGTCGAAGTGCTGAAGATCGCCCCGGAAATAGCTGTCGAGTTGAACTCTCGCCTCGGCAATCACATCCCTTCCCGTGCGGGCAATTCGTGGAGATACCCGCCGGGAAAGGTCGCCCAGGACGTCCTCTTCCTGCTCGGCGTCAAGCGCAATCCTCAAGACCCCCTGCCCGCCCGACACCACCAGGAGGGTCCCGAAGGGGGTGTCGTGACGTTCGTAGGCAAGTTCGATCAACCGGTCCCCCTCGGCCCGTTCGATGAGCCGGGCGCGGAGACTTTCCCAGTCGACGCTCCCTTCGGAGCCGGGGGTAGCGGCCATTCTGGTTTCGAGGTCATTCATCTCCGATCCTTTCCCGCAGGCGTTTCAGGCCTTCGAACACGTTACGGCGAGCAGCCGCCTCCGAGATCTCCATGACGCTGCCGATCTCCCGATGGGTCAGATCGCCGCGATAGCGGAGCGTGACAGCGATCCGCTGCTTTTCCGGCAGCGCCCGCACCTCGTCCCAGACCGGGTCCTCGAGAAAGCCGACCGTCGAATCCGATGGCCAGCTGTCGACCTCGCCTTCCGGACCCGGTCGCCGCGAAGCGCGACGCTCCTCGTCGATCGCCTTGTTGCCAGCGATTGTAAAAAGCCAGGCGCGGACCGATTCGACCCGCGCACGCTCCCATGCTCCGAGAGCGGAGATCATCGTCTCCTGGAAGACATCATCGGCCCGGGATGGTCCGACCCGCGCCACCAGCCAGGCATGTACCCGCGGACCGTGGGCCTCCAGGGCAGCTTCGAACGGTGGCGGACCATCGGTTTTGGCTCGCTTTCCTTTCACTGCCCCTGAGACGAACCGGAGACCGGTTTTGTGAGATCGATGCCGACCGGGCCCATGCCGCAACTCTATTCTTGGCTGATGCCGCTGTCCGACTCATATGACGGCTTCCTGATCGACCTTGACGGGGTCGTCTGGCTCGGCCACGATCCGATCGAAGGATCGGCCGAAGCCCTCACCGCCCTCGCCCGGGTGGGCAAGCCCGTCGTCTTCGTGACCAACAGCCCACGGATAACTCCGGCCGAACAGGCCCGGATCCTCCAGGAACACGGGATCGATGCATGCGAGGACCAGGTTGTGACTGCCGGTCAGACCCTGATTGAAATCACCCGTAACGAAGTTGGCGACGGCGCCAGGATCTATGCGATCGGCACTTCGGGATTCAAGGAACAGCTGAAGACCGCCGGTTTCGAGCTTCTTTCCCCGGAACGTTGGCAGGAAGCGGCGGCGGTCCTGGTCACCGGCCACCCCCGCTTCGACTACGAGGAGCTGAAGGCGGCTTCAATGGCGGCCAGGGCGGGAGCGTTCCTGGCCACGATCGGACGCGACCCGACCATGCCGATGCCGGACGGGCTCTGGCCGGGAACCGGATCGATCGTCGCTGCGGTCGAGACCGCGTCCGGTCGCGAAGCGGTGGTTGCCGGCAAACCCGAGAGGCCGATCTTCGAGCTTGGTCTCGCTGTCCTCGGCCTGCCCGCCGATTCCCGGGTGGCGATGGTCGGGGACCGGCTCGACACCGACGTCGGCGGAGCCCAGAGGGCCGGGATTGACGGCATCCTCATGGCCGGAAACGACTCGGTCCCTCCCGGCCCTAAAATCACCCCGGACCACGAGATATCGAACCTCCTCGACCTCGTCACCTGAGGTCACGGGTGTGGTGGCCGGTTCGCGTTCACCTGCTCAGGTGCAGGGACGCCAGGGTCTGGCGTAGAGATCGTATTCCTTGCCTATTGCGCTGAAGCGGATGCGCTTTGCCTTGTTGCAGAACGCTGATTTCGGCCTTTCGTACTCGACCGAGAAAACCGCTTTCCCGTGGCGGACGAAGGGCTGGTACTGGCCGCACTCGTTGTACTGGAAGCACTGCTCGACCACCGCGAAATCGAAGCTGCGAACCAGCTTGCGGGCCTGCCGGCCGTCGTTCTTCAGACCGACCGCGAGACCATTCGCATGGGCGATCTTCGCGATCCAGCGGTTGAAGCGAAGCTGGTCCCGTCCGGTCAGTGGAAAGCCGGTCGGGTTCTCCCAGCCGTTGATGTTGTCCGGCTCCAGGCCGTCGAAACCCTTGCGGGCACACATCCTTATCCGGGCCCGGATCGGACCGGCAAACAGATGGAAGCGGCGGATGTCGAGCCAGCGCTCGTTCGGATAGCCCTCGTATTTGCGGCCGATCACCGACTTGGGGAAGCGCTTCGCGTCCGGCCGGTAGTTCTCCCAGCTACCGACATCGATGTAACAGATCACCTTGCGGCCCAGGCGGTGAAGTTCGCGAACGGTCGACTTCGAGGTGTTGAAGCCGTCTACCTCGTAGACCAGCGCATCGATCGAGGTGTCGATTTTGCCCTGAAGCTGAAACTGCCACGGCGCGGTGGTGGGCTCCGGCTGCCAGCGGCCGGTCTTCGCCTCAGAGCTTTCCGGATCCGAAGAGCAGGCGGCGAAGACAACCATCAGGGCCAGCAACAGAAAAGCGAGCGCACAAGGGAGGGCGCGGGGAATCCGGGCTAAGGGCATCGATTCAGGTTAGTGGTCAGGAGATGCCGGGCGCCCACGCCAGGCCGATCAGGCCCTAGCCCAGTTCGGAGAAGCCGGGCGGGGCCTTGGATGTTTCGAGCGCGGCGAGTTGCTTGTGGTGGGTGCGGATCTCGGAGAGCATCCGTTCGAGCCGAGGTTCCATCGAGGTGTCGAGGTGCTTCATCGCACTGGCGACCGCGGGATGAACGTCGGCGATCTCGTCATGCATGGCCTGGGCCACCGCCCGGTAGGTCGGGTGCCCTTCCCGGCCGGAGCGGAGCTCGATCAGCTGCATCGCCTCCCTGGCGTTCAAATCAAGCACGTAGCGGATCCGGTATCCGAGACAAAGCGCATAGGGAGCCGCTTCCCGATGGCCGTTTTCGCGCAGGCGCTCGTATTCGGCCCGGGAAATCTCCAGGGCCTGCTCGTAGGCGCCGCCGACCCCGGCTTCACGAACCTCGTCCGGGATCCCCGCACCCAGGTCGGGGGTCAGGCTCTGCCACTGGCAGGTCAGCATGCGGTGGCGCTGAAGGTCGCGGAAGGCCCCGTAATCGGAAACGATCTCGAAGCGGTAGCTGACCGATTCGAAGCCGCGTCCGGGCCGGTGGCGCCGGTTTCGCCGTTCGCCGACCATGGCCGCCATCAGCTCTTCGCGCTGGCCGGCTTCGAGCCGGGCGATCTGTTCCCGGATTCGCATCTCGGATGCGTCCGACTCCTCGAAGAGGCAGGCCGAAAGCAGGTCGTCTTCGGTCCCATGGACACGGGTCAGCTCGACGGTAGGCCCGGCATCCTCGCTTTCGCGATCGGCCAGGCCGAGCCGCTCGACCCAGTTCTCGGTTGCCTCGCGACGCGCTTCGAGAAAGGAGATCCACTCGCCGCCACGATCGGGTCGGCCGACCCTGGAAACGAAGCTCGGGATCACCTGATTCAGCTCGTCAAGGATCATCCCCCCGACCCGGCGGGCCTCCGGCAAGGGCGAGGCCATCATCCGGAACAGAAGCTGCTCCCAAGCCTGGCCGGAAGCGTAGATGCCGACGTGGCTCAGGGTCGACGCCGGCAACAGGCCGCGGAGCAGATCAAGCGACTTGGCCTTGATCGAACGGCGCCAGGGCCCCTCGGGCTCGTCATCCCGGCGAGGCCAGCGCTCGGCTGCCCAGGCTTCGACCACGGCCAGTGAATCCGAGTAGATCCGGAAAATCTCGTCCATCGCCGCTTCGAAGCGGCCGTCCAGAGCGTCGCCTCGCAGGTAGCGGTAGCCGCCGCCGGGCATTTCCTGGTCGTAGGCGATGTAGCGGGTCGACTGCTCGAGGTAGGCGGCCAACCGGCCCCTCTGGAGCACCTTGGTCAGGATGTTTGAAACCCATTCGCAGGCAACATGCGCCCCGCCGAGCTGGGCGATCGAATCGTCACCGAAGCCGACGAAGACGCTCTCGTAGAGCTTCGCCGCCCGTTGGCCTTCCTCCCCGTCGAAGGGCTTGAGCCGCCCTTCCGGGTCGGCCGCGGCGGCGTCGGCTGCGAATTCGTCCAGGTAAAGGCGCCGCAGGGTGCCGCCGTAGCGGGAGTAACGCGCGAAGAGGGCTCCCTTGACCGTTTCCGGCAGGTTGGTGAGCGCGAACACGGGTCGATCGAGATTCGTGAAGTAGGGAGCGAGCATCGACTGCTCCTCCTCGGTGAAACTCTCGACCGGGTAGCGCACCCGTCGAACCTAACAGGCCCGTCCGACGCTCGCCGGCCGGGTTATGTACACCCGATCGGCCTCCTCCGGGCACCGCCCGGGCGCGTCAGGTCAGCTCGGTTCCGGGCGCGGGCGGAAACTCCATCAACTCGACCAGATGGCCAGCCGGAGTCGTCACCTTGGCCCGCCGGGCATCCCAGATCGTCCTGGCCTCGGCGACCTGGAAACCGTCCCGGTCGAGCTGCTCCAGGGTCTCCTCGAAGCCGGGGGCGATCACGGCAACATGTCCGCGGGTCGCCGGGCGCGAAGGATCGATGGTTTCCACCAGGTGGATCTGGGTGCCTTCCCGTTCGTACCAGGCAAATCCCGGGCCCATGGATTCCGGCACGCGCACCTGTTTGAAACCGGCGGCGAGCCAGAACGCTCCCTCCGCCGACATCGTTTCCGGACCAACCTCAAGCGCGAGGTGATGGATCATGGGGTGATTTTCGCCGATTCCGCTTCCGACGGCTGCTCAGGCGATCAGCGTGTAGCCGGCGACGCCGAGCAGGACGATCGTGGTGGTGTAGACGATCGCTTCGGCACAGGTGCGCAGATCGAGCCCGTACGCGTGGCCGACGATCATCGAGTTGAGCCCGGTCGGCATCACGGCCAGCAGGTAATAGGAGGACGGTATGCCGCTGAACGGCAAGGTGAAGAGAAAGAGCAGCGAGGGAGCAGCGATCAGGCGGCAGAACATGACCGCGCCGAGCGGCTTGTGGGGCCTCGGGGGGACCTTCATGACACCGTCCCGGACCTCCTCGGTGAGGATCGCCCCGACCGCGAAGAAGCCGACCACCAGCGGCAGCAGAACGAGTATCCGCGAGATTTCGACCGCAATGTCGGGGGCGAAGGACTCGGGCGCGAGCAGACCGAGGATCGCGGCCACCAGCAGCGGGTTCTTGAAGAAGAAGGCCCTGACCCTCTGGCGGAAGCCCTCCCCCGCCTTGGTCCCGAAGGCGGCCCCGACCGCGAAGGCGCCAAGCATGAAGGTCAGGTAGCTGACCACCACGTCGAAGAGCACCGCCTGGGTCAGGGCGTCCCCGCCCATCAGGGTGTAGACCATCGGGTATCCGAGGTAGGAGGTGTTGGCGAGGATGGAAGAGACGATCACCGCTCCTGCCACTGGCCGCTCGAGCTTCAGCACCGGCACCGAGAAGAACCAGGCAAGGAGCCCGACACAGATCGACATCAACAGCCCGGCGATGATCCCGGCCCCGCCGCCGAAATCGATTTCGACGTGAACCAGATTGAAAAAGACGATCAGCGGCAGGACGAAATAGAGGATCAGCAGCAGGCCGCGCCGGGAGCCGATCCCGGCCTTCTCGGGCCAGCGATGCTCGCCGAAGATCCCGGCCGCAACGGAAGCGACTATTGCAAGGAGGATCCAGAGCACCAGCCAACCCTAAAGGCGGCTAGGAAATCCACACGCTCAAGGCGTCACCGGCATGCTGTGCGAAATCGACCAGGGGCTGGGGAATCACCCCGAAGAAGAGCGCGGCGGCCGTGGCGATGAGCGCAGGGGCGACCAGGTACCAGCGGCGGTCGGCCCGGGAATCCTCGAAGGGATCGGCCTGGGCGCCGGCGATCTGGGGCGGCAGGGAAGCGGTGTCGATCTCCGCGCCGGCCTCGGCCTGCCCGGCCGGACTCATCCAGAGGGTGGCGACGACACGGAGGTAATAACCGAGCGAGATCATCGTGCCGATCGCGATCATCACCGCGAGCCAGGTCCAGTCGTCGTCGACCAGGGCCTCGATCAGGTAGAGCTTGCCAATGAAGCCTGCGGTCGGCGGCAGGCCGGCCAGGGCGAGCATGGCAATGGTCAACGGCCAGGCCAACAGCGGTTTTTCGCGACCGAGGCCCCGGAGGGTCGAAATGTCATCCGAGAAACCGTTCTGGCGTTCGCGAATCACGACCACGGCGAAGGCGGCGACGTTCATCGCCACATAGGCGGCGAGGTAGAAGACCAGGGCATCCACCCCGGCCTGGGTCGCGGTGACGATGCCGGCGAGCATGTACCCGGCCTGGGCGACACCCGAATAACCGAGCATCCGCTTGAGCGAGGTCTGGGCGAGGGCGCCGACGTTGCCGACCACGATGGAGAGCGCAGCCAGGGCGGCCAGCATCACGTCCCACTGGTCGGCCAGCGGCCCGAGGGCGACCAGGAAGAAACGGATGAACACCGCGAAGGCCGCAGCCTTGGTCGCGACCGCCATAAAGGCCGTGACCGGGGTGGGAGCGCCCTGGTAGACATCCGGTGTCCACTGATGGAAGGGGGCGATCGAAACCTTGAAGGCGAGGCCGACTGCGACCATTCCGACCCCGACCAGGGTGAGCGAATCGGAAAGCATGCCGTCTCCAGCCTGCAGGCCGTCGCTGATCGCCTGGAATCCGGTCGCGCCCGAAGCGCCGTAGATCATCGCCAGCCCGTACAGCAGGGTGGCCGACCCGACCGAGCCGACGATCAGGTACTTGAGGCCCGACTCCAGCGATTCCCGACGGCGCAGGTTGGTACCGCAGAGCGCATAAAGCGGGATCGATAGCAACTCGAGGCCGACGAAGAAGGTCAGCATGCTGGTCGCCTGGGCGAGAATGACCATGCCGAGCAGGGAACCGGTCAGCAGGGCCAGCCAGTCGCTGCGCCCGGCCTGGGTTTCAGAGGGGTCGCCGATCGCCAGCAGCACCGCGACCGCTGCGGCAATCACCGCCAGCAGCGAAAGCGTGACCGCGAGGCCGTCGATGCGCAGCGAGCCGGAGACCAGGTCCAGATTCGCATTCCACTGCCAGATCAGGCATCCGGCCGTGACCGCATAGGTGAGCAGGGCGAGGGCCGGACCGAATCGCCTGACCGAATCGAAGACCGCGGCCAGCACGATCACGACCAGCCCGACGGTCAGCGCGATGACCGGGGAAAGTCCGGCGTAATCGATGGTCGGCGCGTCGAAGCTCACTTGGCCACCTCCCGGACGATCGCGATCGAAGAATCGACCGCCTGCTCGGAGCCGTGGATTATCAGTTGCGGGCAGAAGGCGAGTACCACGACGATGCCGACCATCGGAACCAGCACCAGGGCATCGCGCAGCGAGATCTCCCTCGAGTCCGAACCATCCGGCAGCGGGTTATGCATGGTCAGCTGGTACATGCGAAGCGCATAGAAGGCGGCGAGCGCGACACCGACCGAGGCCACGATCGCCCAGGCGGCATCGACCTGGAAAAGGCCGTTGAGGATGTAGAACTCGCCGATGAAGTTGGCTGAGGCGGGAATCGCCAGGGTGGCCATCGAGACGATCAGGAAGATCACCGCGAATACCGGGGCCTTCTTCGCCAGGCCGCCCATCGGGCCGAGTTCCTCGGAACCGGTCCGCTCACTGATCATCGCGACGATCAGGAAGGCCGGGACCACGACCAGCCCGTGGTTGACCATCTGCAGAACCGCCCCTTCGGCGCCGGTCGAATCGAAGGCGAAGATGCCGGCGGTGATGAATCCGAGCTGGGCCACCGACGAGAAGCCGAGCACGAGTCTCAGGTCGGTCTTGGTGAAGGCCATCGCCGAGCCGTAGAGGATCGAACAGATCGCCAGGACCAGCATGGTTGACTGGAAGAGGTCGGAGGCGTCGGGCATCATCGGCAGCACGACCCTGAGGAAGCCGTAGGCACCGACCTTGGAGAGCACCGCGGAGAAAACCGCAAGAGCGGGCAGCGGCGCGGCGCGATAGGAGTCGGGCATCCACCCATGGAGGGGAAAGGCCGGCATCTTGACCAGGAAAGCGGCGGCAAAAAACCAGAAGATCCAGTTCTGCGAACCCTCCGGCAGGCCACGGGCGACGATCGTCTGGATAGAGAAGGTGAGTTCGCCTCCGTCGGCCGCGATCACCGCCGCGGCGATCGCCCCGACCAGCATCAGAAGGGATCCGATCAGGGTGAAGACGATCATCTTCAGGGTGGCCGACTGGACGCTGACCGGACCGTTGCCAGGGCTCCGCTCCGGATCTTCCTCACCGCCCCGGTCGCGACCCCAGATCCCGAACAGGAAGTAGAAGGGCACGATCATCAGGTCGAAGAAGAGGACGAATAGCAGCAGGTCCTGGGCGAGGAAGGCGCCCAGGGTCGATGTTTCGCCGGCCAGCAGCATCAGGTAGTAGAGGGCGGGACGATCGGTCCCCCGGATGGCGGAGAAACAGATCGCCGGTATCCAGGCGATCGTGGTGAGCAGGACCAGGAAGATCGAAACCCCGTCGATGCCGAGGCTGTAGTCGACTCCCAGACCGGGGATCCAGGAGACGTCGGTTATGTACTGCATGCCGCCGTCAGGATCGAAACCGGCCAGGACGCCGATCGCCAGGCCGAGGGTGATCACCGCGCCGAGTGCGGCCACCCAGGCGGCGAAGCGCTTCGGCACCAGCAGGCCGATCAGACCGAAGACGAGCGGAGTCCAGATGATCGAGCTCAGCATCAGATGCTCCGGATCAGGAAGTAGACGGCGATGGCGAGGATCCCGAAGAGCATCAATACGGCGTAGCCGCGGAGCAACCCGGACTGCAGGTCGCGAACCGCCGCCCCGGCCGAGCGGGTAAGACCGGCAACTCCGGTGGTGGCCCCGTCGATCGCGAAGCGCTCGAAGATCCGGTTGCAGAAGCGCCCGAATGCCTTGACCGGATTCACGATCAGGAAGTCGACGATCTCATCGCCGTACCACTTGTTGACACAGAGGGTGTAGATCGCGCTGAACCTCTGTCGGAACTTCACCGGCAGGTCGGGCCGCTTTATGTAGAGCAGCCAGGCGGTGGCGATGCCGGCGATCGAAATAAGCGCGCCCTCGCCGAGTCCGATCCAGGAATCCTCGGTGCTCGGGTGCATGTGGGCGAAGACCGAGTTCTCGAAGGTCGGTTCGAGGAATTTGGTGATCACGTCGTCGACCCCGGGAATCTGGAGAAGGCCGCCGATCAGGGCGAGCACCCCGAGCACCGCCATCGCGAACTTCATGCCGCCGGCCTGCTCGGCGATGTGATGTTCCTCGCCGGGGTAGCCGACCTCGGTGTCCTCGAGCTCGCCGGTGGCCGGATTCTTCGGCTCACCGTGAATCACATGGCCGTGCTGCTCGAGGTATTCGGCTTCTTCACAGGGCGGTCCCGGCAGGATCCGGAAGATGATCCGGAACGAATAGATCGCTGTCATGAAGGCACCGATAAGCATGCCGACCCACATCCAGTCGTACATGCCGCCGCGGAAATGGGCGAAGTCGATGATCTCGTCCTTCGAAAACCAGCCCGAGGTACCCGGGAAGCCGGAGAGAGCAAGTGCCCCGATGATGAACATCGCGGCGGTAAAGGGCATCGCCTTGCGGAAGCCCTTCATCTTGTCGATGTCCTGCATGTTGGCCATCGCTGAAATGAAGGAGCCGGCCGCCATGAAGAGCAGTGCCTTGAAGAAGGCATGGGTCATCAGGTGGAACATCCCGGCCGAATAGGCGCCGATGCTGACCCCGACGAACATGTAGCCGATCTGGCTCATGGTCGAGTAGGCGATTATCCGTTTCAGGTCGGTGACTGCGATCGCGATGGTGCCGGCGATCAGCAGCGTGGCGAGACCGACCCAGGCGGCCACGTCGGCGGCGGTCGGGGCCAGTTCGAAAAGCGAGTGGCAGCGGGCGATCAGGTAGACGCCGGCGGTGACCATGGTTGCGGCGTGGATCAGGGAGGAGACCGGGGTCGGGCCCTCCATCGCGTCGGCGAGCCAGGTGTGGAACGGCATCTGGGCCGACTTGGCAAAGGCGCCGACCAGCAGGCAGAGACAGATCGCGACGATTTCCCACTCGTTTGTGGTGAAAACCTCGGGCGCCCTTTCAAAGACCGTTCCGTAATCGACCGAGCCGAGGTTCTTGAAGATCAGGATGGCCGCGATGTAAAGGCCGATGTCACCGACCACGTTGATCACAAAGGCCTTCATGCCGGCCTTTGTGGCGGTGTTCCGGCGGTACCAGTAGCTGATCAACGCGTAGGAAGCGAAACCGACCAGGGCCCAGCCGACGATAAGCATGATGAAGTTGCCCGCCAGGACCAGCACCAGCATCGAGAAAACGAAGAAGTTCAGGTAGCTGAAGAACCGGTGATAACCCTGGTCCGACTCCATGTAGCTGTACGAGTAGATGTGGATCAGGCTGGAAACGCCCGTCACCACAAGCACCATGAAGATCGAGAGCGGATCAACATAGATCCCGAGGTCGATCTTGAGTCCGCCAACATTCGCGTACTCCCAGAGGCTGGAAGCAACGTGCCTCGATTCGGACGGCTCGCCCTGAAGACCGATCAGGGCGAGGATGCCGCAGACAAAGGCGGCGACGATCGCTGAGATCCCGATCAGACCGGCGGTCCGTTCGGGCAGCACCTTGAAGGTCGCGCCGATGGTCAGCGAACCGAGCAGGGGAAAGAGCAGGACCAGCCAGGCCCAGGTCGCGGTCATCCCTTGAGCTCCTTGACCTCGTCCACGTCCAGCGGCAGCCGGCGGCGGTACATCGCCACCACCAGCCCGAGACCGACCACGACCTCGCAGGCGGCGACGACCAGCACGATCAGCACGAAGACCTGGGCGTCCTGGTTACCGAGCATGCGGCTGAAGGCGAGCAGGGCGAGCGCCCCCGCGCTCAACATCAGCTCGAGGCAGAGCAGAATCACCACCGGGTTGCGGCGGATCATCACGCCGAGAAATCCGGTCGCAAAGAGCAGGGCCGAAAGGACGAGATACCACTCGATATCCATCAGGCACCCTCTCCGCCGGTCAGCTGCTTCTTCCTGTCCTCCCGGCGCCGCCCGGCCAGCACGATCGCCGCGACCGCAGCGACCAGCAGCAGCAGCGAGGCGGCCTCGAAGGCGATCAGGAAGTCCTCCATCATCAGGTGACCGACCGCTTCCGGCGTGCCGAAACCGGCCGGGACATCATCCGGGCCCGGCGTGCCGAGAGCGGAGAGTCCCGAACCAAGCACGGCGATCGAGATCGCGATGAAAAGTGCTACGGCGAGGATCGGACCGACGATCCTGAGCTCCGGCGAGGAATCCCATTTCGGTTCCTCGATGCCACCGACGTAAGCGGCAACGAATACGTACAGCACCATCACCGCCCCGGCGTAGACCACGATCAGGGCAGCGGCGAGGAACTGGGCCATCAGCAGCAGGAAGATCCCGGCCAGGAAAACCAGATGAATCACCAGGGCCAGCACGCTGTAGAAGGGGTTCTTGACGATGACCACCGCGAAAGCGGCACCGAGAGCCCCGATCGCACCGACGAAGAAGGCGACCTGCTCCATTACTCGCCCTCTCCCCTGAGCGGGGTGCGGTCGATCGGCTCGGCCAGCAGCATTTCCTTGGTGAAGATCAGGTCCGAGCGGTTGTAGTCGGCCATCTCGTAGTCGTGGCCCATGGTGATCGCATCGAAGGGGCAGGCGATCTCGCAGTAGCCGCAGAAGATGCAGCGCGCGAGGTTGATCTCGTAGACCGCGGCGTAACGCTCGCCGCCGGATACCCGGTCCTCCGGATCGTTCTCGGCCGCCACAACGCGAATGCACTCGGCCGGGCAGGCGGCAGCGCAAAGCGAGCAACCGACGCATTTCTCCAGCCCGGAATCCTCGAACTTATGCAGCTTGTGCCTTCCGCGGAAACGCGGATAGACCGGGGTCTTCTCCTCCGGGTACTGGATGGTCACCGGCTTCTCGAAGAGCCGGCCCATGGTTGTGCGCAGGCCGCGCAGGGTCTCACCGAAAGCACGGTATGCCCCACCCATGCCGCCGGGCTCGGGCCCGCGCGGAACCACCTTGATTTCGTCGGGACGAATGCTCATGTGACCACCACCAGCACCGCCGTCACGAGGACGTTCAGGGTCGCGAGCGGAAGCAGGATCTTCCAGCCGAAGCTCATCAGCTGGTCGTAGCGGAACCTCGGCAGGGTGGCGCGAATCCAGATGAAGAAGATGGTCAGGACGATCATCTTCAGGAGCATCCAGACGGGATCTAGTCCGGGCGGCCCGGGACCCATCCAGCCGCCGAGGAACATGGTCGAGGCGATGCCGGAGACGATCAGCATCTCCATGTACTCGGCGAACATGAAGGAGCCGAAGCGCATGCCGCCGTACTCGGTGCCGTAACCGGCGACCAGTTCGGCGTCGGCCTCGGGCAGGTCGAAGGGCGGGCGGTTGGTTTCCGCGAAACCGCCGACCAGGAAGATCAGGAAGCCGACAATCTGCGGTACCACGTACCAGACCTCACCCTGGGCCTTGACGATGTCGACCAGGGAAAGCGAGCCGGCCATCATCACCACGCCGAGCAGCGACAGGCCCATCGCGATCTCGTAGGAGATCAGCTGGGCGGCGGAGCGCATCGCGCCGAGGAACGAGTACTTGGAGCCGGAGGCCCAGCCGCCGAGCAGCAGACCGTAGAAGGCGATCGAACTGAAGGCGAAGAAGTAGAGGATGCCGATCGGGACATCGATGCCGTAGAAGCCGACATCGCCCTGAACGTCCCCGAAGGGCAGGATCGCCAGGGTCAGGACCGCGGAGATGATGGTCAGGGCCGGGGCGATCTCGTAGAGGAACGGAACCGCGCCCTTCGGTCGGAAGGCCTGCTTGGAAAGCAGCTTGCCGACGTCGGCCAGCGGCTGGCCCAGCCCGTAGGGACCGACCCGGTTCGGCCCGTAGCGCTGCTGGAAGCGACCGAGCAGCTTGCGTTCGCCGAGCAGCAGCAGCGGTACCAGCGACAGGATCACGATGAAGATGACCAGCGACTTGACGATCATGATCCAGGTCGCATCGACGAAGTTGGTGTCGGCCAGTGGCAGGCCCAGGACGAGATCCGGCACTACTCTCCCCCGTTCCCGGCCACGACTTCAAGCTTCGGGCTCGCCTTGCCAATTTCGACAACAGCAGGCTTGCCGTTGGTGAACACATTGGCATTCCCCTGCTGCGTGCCCTCCATCAGGAAGCAGGTGCCCTCAGGCAGCGCCGCACGGATCGCCACAAATGCCGTGACTTCCGTATCCCCCGACTTCACTGCGACCTCATCACCCTTGCTCAAGCCCAGGCGCTCCGCGTCCGCCACCGAGACCTCAAGCCGCTGGGCCGGAATCAGATAACTCAGTGCTGGACTGAGATCCGTAGTGCTGTTCGCCCAAAGGTCGCGGTAGGTACCAAGGGTCAGCCCGTCTGTGGGGGCGGTCGCCTGGTGTTTCTCGTCCCCGTTGCCTTCAGCGGGGTCCGTGGGGGGTACCGGCGGAACTCCCGGCGAAGTCCGGCCGACGGTGCCCCCCACGGACCCCGCCGCAGCGCCCGGGGACCAGGCCTCGGCTGCGGAACGGTCCTGCCAGCGGACTCCGCGGCCACCGATTTCCTGGTCGGTGAGACCGGCGTAGAAGGGAACTGCCTCAGTGATCTTCTGGAAGGCCTCGGGGACCGCGTGGATATCGGTTTCGTGACCCAAAGCGGCGGCGAGTTCGGCGAGGACGTGCCAGCCGCCGCGGATGTCGCCGGGGCGGGCGGCGGCGGGCCGGACACGCTGGAGGCGACCCTCGGTGTGGGTGATGGTGCCGTCCTTCTCGGCGTGGGACTCGAGCGGAAAGACGACGTCCGCGAATTCGGTGGTGTCGGTCGAGGCCATCGTGAAGTGGACAACAAAATCGGCCGCACCGAGCGCACTGGCCCAGCCTTCGGTGTCCGGGAAGTCGCGCAGCGGATCGACTCCGTAAAGAATGACCGCCTTCACATCACCCGAAATCAGCCCGTCCTTGATGCTGTCGATGTCGCGACCGGCATCGACTTCGGAGAGGCCGGGACCGGCATCCGGCAGGCAGCCGACTTCCCGCAGGCCACGGGCGTTGGCCACGTCGGGGATTTCGATCAGACCGGATTCCTCCTGGCCGGCCAGGTTCAGGGCGTCGGCGAGTTCGAGCAGCGACTCGACCGCGGCCGGGCCGTTCTCACCGCGGCCGATTCGCTCGCCCCAGATCACCACGGTGTGTCCGGAATCCTTGAGCAGGCCGGCAATTCCTTCCTCAGACCCCGACTTGACCTCCTCCAGCAGCCCGGCGAGGTAACCGGCGGCGTCACCGGGCCTGATTCGGTCGACCTCGGTGGCTCCCCCGTCGAGAGCGGAGGGACGTTCGGTCGCGACGGCAAGGACGGTGCGGTTGCGACGAACCGCCTTGCGAACCCGCAGGTCAAAGGCGGGGGCCGAGTGGATCGGGTCCGTGCCAAGCACCAGCACCACGTCGGCATGGTCGATGTCGGCGACCCGGGCCTGGGTGTCCGGGCCATCCAGGCGGATCCGCTGATCACGGCCGATGGTCGGCGCCTGACGCGAATCGATGTCACCCGAGCCGAGCCCGTTCCTGACCAGATCCTGCAGGATGAAGGCTTCCTCGTTGGAGGCGTCACCGACCAGGGCGGCGACCCTGCCGTCCGCTGCAGCCAGGCCGATCGAGGCCGCCTGAAGGGCGTCGGCCCACTTCGCCGGTACAGGATGACCGTCGATGTAGCGGAGCGGGTTCATCACCCGGTCCTGCGAGTACATCGCCTGGAAGCCGTAACGCCCGCGGTCGCAGAGCCAGCCGTCGTCAACGGCGTCGTTCTGGCGGTCGAGTACGCGCTTGACCTGCTCGTCGCGGATCGTGAAGCTGACGTTGCATTGGCTGGGGCAAAGGGTGCAGACGGAACCGCCCTGCTCGATGTCCCAGGGCCGGGCCTGAAAGCGGTAGGTGTAGGAGGTCAGGGCGCCAACCGGGCAGAGTTCGGTGATGTTGCCCTGGAACGGGGCGATGTACGGGCGATCGTCGAAGGTGCCGATGTAGGAATCGGCGCCACGCTCGAGCAGCTGCAGCTGCCCGTCCTCGGAGACTTCCTGACTGAAGCGGGCGCAGCGGTAGCAGAGGATGCAGCGCTCGCGGTCGATCGCGATCAGCGGCGAAAGCGGAACCGGCTTCTCGAAATGACGTTTGGTGTCGACCACGCGGCTGCGGTCGTTGCCCCAGCCCATCGATATGTCCTGCAGCGGGCATTCGCCGCCCTTGTCACAAACCGGGCAGTCGAGCGGATGGTTGACCAGGAGGAACTCGACCACCGCGTTCTGGGCTTCCTTGACCTGATCGGTCCGGGTGTGGACGACCATGCCGTCACGAACCGGGGTCGAACAGGCCGTCTGGAGTTTCGGGATGCCCTCGATCTCGACCAGGCACATGCGGCAGGCGCCGACCGGCTCGCCAAGCTTCGGCTCGTAACAGAAGACCGGGATTTCGATGTCACCGAGCTTGGCCGCATCGACCAGCATCGTCCCCTCGACCGCTTCGATCTCGCGGCCATCAACGGTAAGGGTGATCAGATTCCGCTTCGGAGCCGGCATCAGCCACCACTCCCGTCCGGAATGGAGCGGCCAGCAAGCCGTTCCCTTCGCAGAGTTTCCGGACTTGCGCCACCAGGCCCGGGTTCATCGCCAGAAGGAACATCCCGCCCGGGAGATGAAGCCGGGTCCGCCGGGGATCCCGGCGGAACTCCCGGCGAAGTCCGGCCGACGGGATCCCCGGCGGACCCGGCCCCGACACCCGCGAGCTCCTCCACCGGCATCGACCAGGCCTTCGCGGCTTCGGAGGCAATCGTCTCTTCAAACTCGTCCCGGAACTTGTTGACCATCGAACTGACCGGCATTGCCATCGCATCGCCGAGCACGCAAAGGCAGTGGCCCATGATGTTGTCCTGAACCGAGGAAATGATGTCGAGATCCATCGGGGTCGCCTCGCCGGTGCAGACCCGTTCCAGCATCTTCTCTGTCCAGTTGGTGCCCTCGCGGCAGGGGGTGCATTTACCGCAGGACTCGTGCCGGTAGAAGTGGGCGGTCCGCAGCGCCATCCGCGGGATCGAGACCGAGTCGTCGGCGACAATTATCGAACCGGACCCAAGCATCGAACCGGCCTCGGCCATCGCCTCGAACGAATAGGGAAGGTCGAATTCGGCCGGAGTGAGCACCGGCGAGGAGGAACCACCGGGATAGAAGGCGGTGATCTCGTGGCCGTCGAGCGGGCCCCCGGCGAGTCCGAAGATCAAGTCGCGCAGCGAAACACCGAGTTCGACCTCGTAATTGCCGGGACGCTTGACACAGCCGGAAATCGAGACGACCTTGGTGCCGGGTGACTGCTCGGTGCCGAAGCTCTTGAACCAGTCTGCTCCATTGGCCACGATGTGGCTGACGTTGCTGAGGGTCTCGACATTGTTGATCAGGGTCGGGCCGCCGTAAAGGCCCTGGACGGCCGGGAACGGCGGCTTCAGGCGGGGATTGCCGCGCTTTCCTTCGAGGGCGTCGAGCAAGGCGGTTTCCTCGCCGCAGATGTAGGCGCCGGCCCCGCGATGGACGACGAGATCGAGGTTGAAGCCGGAACCGAGAATGTTCTGGCCGAGATAGCCCGCCTCGTAAGCCTCCTCGACGGCCCGATCGAGGATGTCGGCCTGATCGTCGTATTCGCCGCGGATGAAGATGAAGGCGTGAACGATTCCGGCGGCAAAGCTGGAGATGATGATTCCCTCGATCAGCTGATGCGGATTGCGCTGCATCAGCTCGCGGTCCTTGAAGGCCCCCGGCTCGGATTCGTCGGCGTTGCAGCAGAGGTACTTGGCGTCGTTGGTATGGGGAAGAAACGAAACCTTCTTGCCCATCGAGAATCCGGCACCGCCGCGGCCGCGCAGACCGGAATCCTCGAGCTCATTGACGATCCACTCGGGTTCGATCTCCTTCAGCGCCTTCTTCATGACCTCGTAGCCGCCGTAGGACTCGTAACCGGCGAGGGTGGCCATCTTCGGATCCTCGGCATGCCGGAGCAGGATGCGGGTTTCCTCGATCACCGGTTCGGCCCCTTCCCTTCGGTCACCCGGGGATCGGTCGACTCGGCGACCCCGCCGGCCAGCCCGCGCCTCTCCAGGGCCTTCTCCGGAAGGACTTCCTCACCAGCCTCGAGCTGGTCGACGATTCTCGCGGCATCGCCATTTTCCAGCGGCCCGAAGTAGCGCTCATCGACCGAGGCCATCGGAGCGAGGTCACAGGCGCCGAGGCATTCGAAGCCGGAAACCAGGACCTTGCCGTCTTCGGAGAGTGAGCCCCCGTGGCCAGCTGCTTCACGATCCGCACCGGTCTTCTCGCAGAATGAATCGAGCAATTCGTCGCCGCCCCGCATCCAGCAGGCAAGGTTGGTGCAGACCAGTACCTGATGCTCACCCTGGGGACTGGTCCTGAGCAGGTCATAGAAGGAGGCGACCGATTCCAGGTAGGCGGGCGTCACCTGCATCACGCAGGCAGCCTGGACGATCCCCTCCGGGGTGCACCAGCCGTAGCGCCGCTGGATGATCCACAGCACCGGGATCGCCGCCGACTTCGGACTGCCGCTGTTTTCGCTGTCCGGATACTTGTCGACCACGGTCTGGATCTGTTCACGAAGATCCTCCGGCACCTCGACTTCGGCCGGATCGGGAACCTGTTCCGGATCGCCGACCGGCAGGCGCCCGGTCGTGTTGGCAATGTCCTTCGGCAGTCCGGGCGGGACGAAGTCCTCCGGCTCGGCGTTTCGCGGATCGAAATCCGAGGGCATCACGGGAGTCATCGGTCGATGCCTCCCAGGATCGGGTCCAGCATGGCCAGGGTCTGGATCAGGTCGGCCACATACTCGCCGATCGTCATGTCGGCCAGGGCTTGAAGATTTACGAAGGATGGTTCGCGGAAGTGGACTCGGGCCGGCTTCGACGAACCGTCCGCCATCACAAAGCAGCCGAGCTCGCCTCGGGGCGACTCGACCGGGTTGTACACCTCGCCCGGTTCGACCCGGAATCCCTCGGTGACCAGCTTGAAGTGATGGATCAGCGACTCCATAGAAGTCGAGAGTTCGGCCCGCGGGGGCAGCGCGTACTTGCGGTCATCGGCCACCCACGGTCCTTCAGGCAGACCGTCGAGGATCTGCTCGATGATCTTCAGCGATTCCTTCATCTCGGTCAGCCGGACCCGGTACCGGTCGTAACCGTCACCGACCGTGCCCACGGGCACGTCGAAATCGAGCTCGGGATAGGCGAGGTATTCGCCTTCCTTGCGCAGGTCCCACGGATCTCCAGCCGCCCGTAGCAGAGGCCCGGTGACTCCCAGTTCGACCAGCCTCTCCCTGGAGACCACGCCGACGTCCTTGGTCCGGATCAGGAAGATCTCGTTCTTGTCAAGCAGCGACTCGTACTGGTGGATGCCGGTCTTCAATTGTTCGACCGTCTTTCGCACCTTCTGCTCGAAACCGGCCGGGATGTCCTCGGCGACCCCTCCGATCTGGAAGTACCGGGTGTGCATCCGCTGGCCGGTCGACATCTCGAAAGTGTCAAGCACCCGGTCGCGGTCGCGGAAGCAGTAGAAGTAAACGCCCATTGCCCCGAGGTCGAGGGCGGAGGTGCCAAGCCAGACCAGATGTGAATGGATGCGGTTCAGCTCCATGTGGAGCACTCGCAGCCATTGCGCACGGCGCGGAACCTCAAGACCGATCAGCTGCTCGACCGCGCCGACGTAGGCCTGCATGTTGAAGAAGTAGGAGAGGTAATCCATCCGTTCCACGAACGGGATTACCTTCCAGTACTGCATGGTCTCGCAGGACTTCTCGATGCCGGTGTGGACATAACCGATCACCGGCTTCAGATCCTTTACAACCTCGCCTTCCAGATCGACCACCAGTCGCAGCACCCCGTGCGTAGCCGGGTGATGGGGGCCCATGTTGACGGTGAGCATCTCCTGCTCGGGTTCGAGTTCGAACTCGACCCCGGGGATCCGCTCGGACAGCTCGGTCGTGAAGTCCGAAACCGTGATTTCCTCGTCCCGCAGCGTCCCGGCCGCGCCCATCGCTCCGGCCTGGCGCAGTTCGCGGTCGTGAAGGGTGTCTTCGACGCGGGCCATCACTGCCACCAGCCCGGATTGGTCACTTCGTCACGGGTGAAGATCACCGGTTCGCCACCGACCGGGAAGTCGCGGCGCTGTGGCCAGCCGACATAGTCCTCCGGCATCAGGATCCTTCTCAGGTCCGGGTGGCCGTCAAACACGATGCCGAAGAAGTCGTAGACCTCGCGCTCCTGGAAGTCGGCGGTCGGAAACAAGTCCACGACCGACGGCACCACCGGCAACAACTCCCCGTCGATCTCCATCACAGCGGCGGGGGCGGTCACCGTTGGGGATCCCGTCGGCCGGACTTCGCCGGGAGTTCCGCCGAGAGTTCCGCCGGGACCCCCAACGGCAACCGCCTCCGAAGTCTGGCCAGACCCGTTCCCGCTGACTGCGGTGGAGTCCGTGGGGGGTGTTCCCGGAACTCCCGGTCCCGCAGGGAGCCGGCCGGGGACATCCCCCACGGACTCCGCCCCCGCCTCGGGATCCGGAATGACGGCCTTGACGCGGAGGCGTTCGTAGCGTTCGCGGTTGAGGAGTTCGTAATGGACTGCGAAGCGAGGGGTGAGGGGGAAATGGTCGGCTCCGTGGACCGAGCTGAGGAAGGTGTACTCCTGGCCCGGGGTCTCCTTGAGCCAGGTCAGCACCTCGACCACCTTTGAAGGATCGATGATCAGAGCCGCCTGTTCCCGGTCAAAGCTCGTGTCCAGCACGGCCCCCGGGTGTTCGCGGTTGATCTCGGCGAGGATCAGTTCCAGTCCGGGCGCGTCAGGCACCAAGGACCTCCCGGGCCTTCGCGTAGGCCTCGAGCGCCTCTTCGGACGGCCTCGATGCCGGCCCGCCACGTGCCCACTCTTCGGTTCCGTGGGCGTTGTAGCGGCTCCTCCACCCGGGATCCGGGTTGCCCATGATCTTCTGCTGGAGCTTGGTGAAGCCGTAAAGCAGCGCTTCGGGGCGAGGCGGGCAGCCCGGCACGTGGACGTCAACCGGCATGAATTTGTCTGCCCCCTGAACCACTGCATAGTTCTGGAACATGCCGCCGGAGGACGAGCAGGCGCCCATCGAGATCGCCCATTTCGGTTCCAGCATCTGGTCGTAGATGCGGCGGACCACCGGGGCCATCTTGATCGAGACACGGCCGGAAAGGATCAGAAGGTCGGCCTGGCGCGGCGAGGCGCGGAAGGCCTCGGCGCCGAAGCGAGCGATGTCGTAGCGCGGCGAAACGGTGGACATCATCTCGATCGCGCAGCAGGCAAGGCCGAAGGTGGCGGGGAAGATCGAATGGGCGCGGGCCGAGTTCAGAACCTTCTCGAGGGTGGTGGTGACCACTCTTTCCTCGACGTACTTGTCGAGATCCTCGCCGGTGAGATCCCCGCGCAGCATGTCCCGGGCCTTGAGCTGGCGGGCTCGCAACTCCTCCGGGGATTTCGGTTGCTCGAGCGGGGCGTGGACGCGGAGCTTCTGGCGTTCTATCTCCAATCCAGTGCCCCCTTCCGCCAGACGTAGATCAGGGCGACGAAGAGCAGCGCCACGAAGAGCACCACTTCCGCCAGAACGAAAACCGAGTCGGTCGACTTGAGGATGGCCCCGACCGGATAGAGGAAGACGACTTCAATGTCGAACAGGATGAAGAGCATCGCCACCAGGTAGAAGCTCACCCCGAAGCGGAATGTCTTCGAAATTTCGGAAGGCAGACCGCATTCGTAGGGATCCATCTGGCGGATCGCGGCGCTGGACTCGTCGCCCTTCAGTCGCTTTGGCCCCAGCACGAGATTCAGGGTCGCGAAGGCACCGCCGACGAGGATGCCGAGGGCTGCGAAGACGAGAACTGGGAGGTACTGATGGAGCATGGCTGGGAGCTGGGTGGTTGGCGCGTCCGGGAACTAAGGTGTCCCCTGACTATGGGTTATACACCTCAGCGGCCCGACTTTGTATCAAGTCGTTACATAGTGATTTTTCGCATAAAAAAGCGGAAACCCGACTACTTCAGGCGGGATTAGCCTTGTCCTTCGCCTACACCGCGCTGGGCCTCGCCGTGATCGCCCTGAACCTCGTCGCGACCCTGGTCGGGGCCCTCGCCTGGCGGAGGAACAGGCCTTCGGTGAGCTTCTGGTATCTGCTGCGGGCCGCCCAGATCGCCACCGGGATCTTCGTCCTGCTGGCCTGCGTTGTCTACGCCGCCGGCCATCGGGCAAGCGATGAACTCCACTACCTCTATGTGTTCCTGCCGGTCGCAGTCTCCTTCATGGCCGAGTTGATGCGTGGCGCCTCGGCCAGCCAGGAACTGGGAGAGCGGCTCAGCCCGACCGAACCGAAGACCAACCAGGAACTCGGCGAGCTTTTCGCGGAACTCGAACCGGACAGGCAGGAAACGATCGGCCTGGCCATCATCCGCCGCGAGACCGCGGTCATGACCATCGCCTGCTTCGTGATCGCCTTCCTCTTCTGGCGGGCGCTGGAAACCACCGCCGGAATGTTCTGAACCGGTTCAATCCGGAAAGATGAAAGTCAGTCCGGCAGGGTGAGCTGACCGCTCATCACGATCTGGACATGACCCGTAACCCGGGGCCGGCCGGAGTCCATGCGGGCCTCGATCAGGCTGGGACGGCCCATCTCCACCCCCTGACGGATATCGACCCGGTCGACGTCGAGGATGTCCTGGAGATAGGCGACGAGCGGGCCGGCCGCCGAACCCGTGGCAGGGTCCTCGAAATCACCCAGGTCGAGCGCAAAGCAACGGGACCGGACCGAACGGGACGGGACATCGAAGACGAACGGGTAGAGGTTCAGGGTCACGTCCAGCCCCAGCGCGGCCAGGCCTTTGGCGTTTCCGCGACAGGCGGCGAGCGCGTCCAGATCCCTCATCGGAACGAGCAGGGCCGGCAGGCCGGTCGAAACCAGCTGTGAGGTGTATCTGCGGTCGATCAGCTCCGGATCGACGCCGAGGGCCAGGGCCACCCTTTCGGGCGCAAAGACCTCCCCGAAGGTGGCCGGTTCCTGCAGCACCGATGCGCTCCAGACCGACCCGGAGCCGGCCGGTACCGGTACCCCTTCGCCGAGCCGCTCAACATCGACTTTCTGCAGCCCGACGCCGGTCTCCTGGGTGAACGACTGCTCCCGGATCTCCCCTCGCGAGGCCACCGCCACTGCGGTTCCCAGCGAGGGATGGCCGGCGAAGGGAATCTCTTCGGCAATCGTCCAGATGCGGTTGCGGTAATCGGCCCCGGCGGCAGCCGCCTCCGGAGTGGCGGTCTGGACGAAGGTGGTCTCGGAAAGGCCGGCCTCCCGCGCAAAGGAGAGCATGGTCTCGTCGGCCACCGGATCGGCGTCGAGGACCACAGCCAGGCCGTTGCCGGCCAACGGGGATTCCGCGAAGACATCCAGCCAGAAGAACGGGTGGGTGGCCAATTCAGTTGCCCTCGGCATCGAGCCGGCGGAAGAGACCGCCGTGATAGATCAGCGGCTCCCCCGGTTCATCTTCCGCCTCGACTTCAAGTACCTCGCCGGTGACGATCACATGATCTCCACCCGGAATCACCTCGGCGAGCTCACAGACAACCCGGGCCAGACTCCCCTCGATTATCGGCACGCCCATCCTGTCCCGCCAGGCGACCGAAGCCCACTTCTCGTCCTGCGCCGACTTGGTCGCGAAAAGCTCCGCCGCCGCCCGCTGGGACTCGCCGAGAACCGAAATCCCGAACCGCCCCGCCTCCCGGACGGCTTCGAGCGAACGTGACTCAAGGTCGAGACAGACCAGCATCATCATCGGCTCCAGTGAAAGCGAGCAAACCGCGGAGGCGGTCGCCCCGGCCGGTCCCGAAGCCTGAAACGCGGAGACAACGGTGACCCCGGTCGGCAACAAACCAACCGTCTGTCGGAACTCGTTTCGGTCCGGGGCAGCCATCCTTTGGCCGCAGACAATATGATGCGCTCGCTGTGCGTGTCATCGCCATCACAACACTTGCCGTCGCCGCCGCCTTCGGCCTGTCCGCATGCGGATTCGGTGAGGAGGGGATCACCGTTTCGAAGGATTCCCCCGACTACGAGGGAGCCCAGCTCTTCGCCGCCAACTGCGCCGGCTGCCACACGCTGACTCCGGCCGGGGCGCTCGGCACGGGTAACCGGGGCACCCGCACACAGGGTCCCAACCTGGATCAGCGCACCGAAACCTACGAATCGGCCCTCCACGCCATCCAGAACGGTGGATTCTCCGGGGCGATCATGCCGCAGAACATCGTGGTCGGCGAGGAAGCCGAGAAGGTGGCCAACTTCGTGGCCGATTACGCGGGATCGGATGCCGGCGAGGCCGGCGCCGAGGCTTACTCTCAGGAAGAGGACGCCTCGAGCGAGCAGGACAAACCAACCAACGAGAAGTAGCCGGCGGCGGGGGCCGTGCTCGACCTCAAACTGATCCGCTCCGAACCCGAGCGGATCAAGGCTGCGCTGGAGCGTCGTGGTGCTGCGGCACGGGTCGACGAGATCCTCGACCTCGATGAACGCCGGCGCAGGCTCCTCCCCGAGATCGAAAGCGCCCGCAGCCAGCGCAAGCAGGAGTCGGAAAAGATCGGGGCCCTGAAGAAGGCCGGCGAAGACGCGACCGAACAGATGGAAGCGGTCCGTCAGCTGAAAGTGAAGCTCGAGGAGATGGAGGCCGAGCTCGAAACGGTTGAAACGAGCCTGACCGAGGTTGCCGCGACCCTGCCCAACCTTCCCGATCCGACCAGCCCCGACGGCTATACCGACGAGGATGCGGAACTGGTTCGCGAGGTCGGTGAAATCCCCGACTTCGGGTTCGAACCGAAGGACCACGTTCAGCTGGCCGGGGACGGAATCGAGCTCGAGGCAGCGGCGAAGGTGTCCGGGGCCCGCTTCGCCTACCTCAAGGGTGATCTGGTGATGCTCGAGTTCGCGCTGGTCCGGTGGGCGCTCGAAACCCTCCGGGCCGAAGGACATGAACCGGTGGTGCCGCCGATCCTGGTCCGCGAAGAAGCACTCTTTGGAACCGGGTTCCTGCCGGGAGACCGGGACCAGATCTACGAGCTGGAGAAGGACGAGCTCTACCTGGCCGGCACCTCCGAAGTGCCCCTGGCCGGCCTTCATGCCGACCAGATCCTCGAGGCAGACCGGCTTCCGCTGAGGTACGCCGGCTTCTCGAGCTGCTTCCGTCGCGAGGCAGGAGCGGCCGGCCGCGACACCCACGGCATCTTCCGGGTCCATCAGTTCGACAAGGTCGAAATGTTCTCCTTTGTGAAGCCGGAAGATGCCACCGCGGAACACGAGCGCATCCTCGGCATCGAAGAAGGGATCCTGACCGCACTTGGCCTGCCCTACCGGGTGGTCAATGTCGCCGCCGGGGACCTTGGCGGATCGGCCGCCAAGAAGTTTGACTGCGAGGCATGGATCCCGAGCCAGAACCGGTACCGCGAACTGACTTCCTGTTCCAACACCACCGACTTCCAGGCCCGCCGGATCGGCTGCCGGTACCGGCCCGAACCGGGGGCGGCACCGGAATTCGTCAACACCCTGAACGGAACCGCGATCGCAGTCGGCCGGACGATCATCGCCCTGCTGGAAAATCATCAGCAGGCCGACGGCACCGTCAAGGTGCCTGAAGTTCTCACCGGGTACGGCGCGCCGGCAAGCATCGGATCGCCGTGAGCGGCCACCGGGTCCTGATCTGTGACGATCACTGGATCGTCCGGCAGGCGATCCGGTCCCGAGTGGATGAGTTGCCCGGATACGAAGTCGTAGACGAGGCCGGGGACGGGAATGAAGTCGGGGCGGCGGTGGCCGAACACGAACCGGACCTGGTGATCCTCGACATCGAAATGCCCGGGGTCAACGGGATCGACTCGATTGGGGAGATCCTCTCGCAATTCCCCGATACCGGAATTCTCGTGTTCACCGCCCATGACGATCCCAACCTGGTGCGCCTGGCCGCCCGCGAAGGTGCGCGCGGGTTTCTGGTCAAGTCCGCCGCCCTCGATCAGATCAGCCAGGCCTGCGAAACGGTCACTTCAGGCGGGAGATGGTTTCCCGGGTACAGCGAGAAGGAACTCGGACAGGACGACGAATTGAAGCGGTTTCTCTCCCTCTCCCCGCGCGAACGCGAGATTCTCGCCCTGCTGGCGACCGGCATGCGCGCCCAAGGGGTGGCCAGCGAAATCGGAATCCGCCCGGCGACCGTTTACACGCATGTCCGCAACGTGGTCGGGAAGCTCGAGGTGGATACCCGCGCCCAGGCGGTGGCGATTGCCACCCGCTATTCGTTCCTGGACCGGGACCCCGAGCTGAGGCTTACTTCTCGCTGAATTCGAGGGCGCAGCCGTTTATGCAGAAGCGCTGACCGGTCGGGCCGGGTCCATCCGGGAAGACATGACCGAGGTGGGCGTCGCAGTTGCGGCAGACAACTTCGGTCCGGATCATCCCGTGACTGTTGTCCTGCCTTAGCTCGACATGCTCCAGGTTTGCCGGTTCGGTGAAACTCGGCCAGCCGGTACCGGAATCAAACTTCGCGTTGGAGGAGAACAGCTCCTCGCCACAGCAGACGCAGGTGTATGAGCCGTTACGCTTGTTGTCCAGGTAGGGACCCGTAAAGGGCCGTTCGGTGGCCGCGTTGCGCGTCACCTCGTAGGCCTCGGGGGAAAGAGTTTCCCGCCACTGCGCATCGCTTTTCGTAACTCGTGTTGAATCATCTGACATTGACTGAACTCGCTTTCCTTTCGCCTGCATCCAGAGTAGCCAAGCGGTCAAGCCTGGCCCTGGTCCTGCTCGTCGCGGCCGCCGCGCTGGTTCCGGGCGCAGGCCCCCTCCGGCCGGACGAGGCCCAGGCCGCAAAGCTGATCGCCCCGGCCATGACCTGCCCGAACCGGCAGGCCGGAGGCGGAGCCGTGGCGATGAAGAAGGCCCGACGGTCGATGATCTGCATGGTCAACTACGCCCGCCGGAAGAAGGGCCTCAGGCAGTACCGGACCCGGCGGAAGCTGACCTGGTCGGCCGGACACAAGGCAAGGGACATCCTCAGATGCGGGTTTTCCCATCAGGCCTGTGGCCGTCCGTTCGATTACTGGATCCGGAAGTCCCGTTACCTCGGCCGGGGAGGCTGGTCGACCGGGGAAAACATCGCCTGGGGCAGCGGCCGGCTGGGCAACGTCCGCGCCATCTTCATCGCCTGGATGAAGTCGAAGGGTCATCGGGAGGCGATCCTCAGCGGCACCTTCACCGATGTCGGAGCTGGCGTGGTGCGTGGCCGATTCGAGGGGACAACGGGAGCCCGGATCTGGGTCCTCCATTTCGGCGACAACTGATCCCGAGCCCGGTTTGACACCACCCCGGGGCCGGATTGACAGGACCCTGAGACTGGACCGGCGCCAGTGCCCTGCCTCCGGTGGGTTGCAACGGGGTAGCGCCGCGGTCGCGCTACTCGTGGCCGATTCTCCGCGGGGTCTAGCATTGGGTCACCGAGGAGAACCGGACCCGACCGGAGGAGAGGCCAGATGCCAGACCAGTCAGAGCTTGATGTCCTGCTCAAGACCGAGCAGACTTTTCCACCCCCCGAAGAGTTTGCTGCCGCGAGTGAGTTCAACGACCCGGAGATCTATGCCCGGGCCGACGCGGACCCGGAGGGCTGGTGGGCAAGCTGGGCCGAGAAGCTCGACTGGATCCAGCCCTGGGACACCGTTCTCAACTGGTCCGACCCGCCCAATGTGACCTGGTTTTCCGGCGGCAAGCTGAACGTCAGCGCCAATTGCCTGGACCGCCACATCGCCGCCGGCCGGGCCAACGACATCGCCTACCACTGGGAAGCCGAAGACGCGGGACCGGACGACCAGCCGGTGACGGGGGTCGGTAGCCACGCCGGCGGCCGGATCTCGGTCACATATGGCTGGCTTCACGACCAGACCCAGCGGCTGGCCAATGTCCTCAAGGAGCGGGGAGTAAAGAAGGGTGATGTGGTCGGCATCTTTATGCCGATGGTGCCGGAGGCGGCCGTGGCGATGCTGGCCTGCACCCGGATCGGGGCGGTCCACAACGTGGTCTTCGGCGGCTTTTCGGCCGAATCGCTGCGGGAGCGGATGGAGTTCTCGGACGCGAAGGCATTGATCACCGCCGACGCCACCCTGCGCCGAGGCAATCCGATGCCGATGAAGTCCGCGATCGACGAGGCTCTGGACACACTGCCGGCGATGGAGCTCGTGGTCGTCTTCGACCGTTGCGGAACCGAAGCTCCCCTGAAGGAAGGCCGCGACATCGACTGGGAAACGGCCCTCGCCGCTGCCGATCCGGCCTGCGAACCGGAAGCGATGGACGCGGAGGACCCGCTCTTTTTGCTCTATACGTCGGGTTCCACCGCGAAACCGAAGGGAATCGTCCACACCACCGGGGGTTACCTCACCCAGGCGACCGCGACCCACCGCATGATCTTCGACCTCAAGGAGGACGACGTCTACTGGTGCGCGGCCGACATCGGCTGGGTGACCGGGCATTCCTACATCGTCTACGCGCCGCTGGCCAACGGGGTGACCTCGATCATGTTCGAGGGTGCGCCGGATTTCCCCACCCGCGACCGCTGGTGGGAGATGGTCGAGCGCTACGGCGTGACCATCCTCTACACCGCGCCGACCGTGATCCGGTCCTTCATGAAATGGGGCGCGGACCTTCCCGCCGCCCATAACCTGGGTTCGCTGCGACTGCTGGGGACGGTCGGGGAGCCGATCAACCCGAAGGCCTGGCTCTGGTACCACGAGCACATCGGCGGTGAACGCTGCCCGATCGTCGACACCTGGTGGCAGACCGAAACCGGTGCGGCAATGATTTCGCCGCTGCCGGCGATCACCACGACCAAACCCGGCTCGGCGACCCGTCCGCTGCCGGGATTCCGGGCGGCGATCTACGACAACAACGGCAACGAGATCCAGGAAGGCGGGGGCACCCTGGTCCTGACCCGACCCTGGCCGGCCATGGCCCGGACCCTTTTCAAGGAGCCGGAGCGCTACATCAACGCCTACTGGGACCGATATGGCAAGGAGACCTACCTGGTCGGGGACGCAGCCCGGCGCGACGAGGATGGCTACTTCTGGATCGTCGGCCGGATCGACGATGTGATCAATGTCTCCGGCCACCGGCTTTCGACTATGGAGATCGAGTCCTCGCTCGTCTCCCACCCGCATGTCGCCGAGGCAGCTGTGATCGGCGTGACGGACGACTTCACCGGCCAGGCGATCATCGCCTTTGCCATCCCCAACGACGAAGCTCCCCCCGGTCACGAGTTCACCGACGAGTTGCGCGACCATGTCGCCGACCGGATCGGCAAGCTCGCTCGCCCGAAAGCGATCTACTTCGCCGACGATCTGCCCAAGACCCGTTCCGGAAAGATCATGCGGCGGCTACTCAGGGACATCGCCGACGGAAAGGACCTCGGAGATGTGAGCACCCTGCGGGACCCGGCCGTGGTCGAAGAACTTCAGGCCCAGGTCGCAGAAACGGGATAGAACGGCCGGTAGCCCGTTTATTCTGGGTCCGTGTCCGAATCGTCCGATTTTCCCGGCCAGCCGGAGATCTCCGACCGCCTTTCGCGCATACCGAAGAACGAGTCTTCACCGGTAGTCGGTTACATCCTGCTCCTGGTCGGTGTGGGGATGGTCGCCTACGGGATCACCGCGCTCTGGTTCGGGATGCGCGACGTCATGGACGTCGGCGGATATTGCGCCGAAGGTGGCCCGTATGTGATCCAGCAGCACTGTCCCGACGGAGCCGAACTCCTGATGTTCACCGGCATTCCCGTCGGAATCATCGGACTTTTCGTGGCGATGGCCGGGGCGGCGAAATCGGCGAAGGGAGCCATGGGCCTGCTGCTGCTCGGCTGGCCGGCGATCTTCATTTCGCTCGGTTACAACTTCATCGACTACGCAATCAACCCGCCGGAAGGGATGGGCAGCACGGTCGGCTGGTGGGTCTGCGGGGTGATCTTCGCGCTGATGGGCCTGCCCGCCCTGGCCGCAGTCCCGATGCTGGTCAAGGCGATCCAACCCAACCGGAGAAGCGCAGTGCTGGCGGTTTTCTCTGTGGCCGCCGTAATCGGCGTGATCGGCGGGATCCTCGTCGCGAACTCCGTCGACTGAGTCGCTGGCTCGGTCGACTGACCTAGAGGAGGCGGCGGATCATTACCGCGAGGTGAAGGGCGAGGGCCGTGTCTCCGTCCTTCAGATCGACGTCCAGAACTTCCTCGATCCGCGAAAGCCGGTGGTAGAGCGACTGGCGTTCGATCTCCAGTTCCGTCGCCGCCTCGGTTTTCCGCCCGCCACTGTGGAGGTAGACCTCCAGGGTGTCGAGCAGATCCCGCCCCCGCTCTCCGGGCAGATCGAGCAGCGGGCCCAGCCGCTCATCACTGAACTGGATCAGCTCGGGGCTTCCGCGCATCGAGAGAAGCAGCTGACCGATCTCGGTCCGGCTCGCGTCATGCCAGGAGCGGACCGGACCGGCAGCGCCCGCTTCGGCGGCAAACCTGGCCCGGACCAGGGCCGGAGCAAGTTCTTCCCAGCTGCCGGCCGCGCCGCCGATCGCCAGAGCGACCGAGGCCGGGTCGATTTCGTGGCGGGCGAGGACGGCCGCAAAGCGCCGGGCGAGTCGCTCCCGGGATGCGACGTCATCGGGTTCCGAGCCCAGGGTACCCCGGTCGAGGACCCCCAGCGCACAGTTGCCCCGGGAACCGAGCAGGGCGGGTCGATCCGGTTCCGCCATCGCCGCCCGGATCGCCGGCAGCAGATTTGCCCAGGCCTCTTCGTAGCTGACCCCCGGGTCGATCGCATCGGAGCGCCAGACCGCGGCGATCGGCACCAGCTGACCATGCCGTCGGGGGAAACCGAGGGTGGAAGCTCGCCGGGCAGCCGCCAATGGTTCGGTCAAACCGGAAGCGAGCTCGAAGAGAAGATTGCCGCGAGAACGTGCTCTCAGCTCGGCTTCTTCCCCGCCGCGCATCAGCCCGAGCCCGACCGCCACCGCCGCCCGTTCCAGGGCGATCGGAGTGAAGCGGTCGAATTCGGCGTCGGTCTGCAAGGCGATCACCCTGCCCCAGTTCCTGCCGCGCACCATGACCGGCGCGGCCACCGCGCCTTCCGCCTGCCCGTGATCCCGATCCGACCATTTGAGGCCGGACCAGGTGTCGACGACTTCATCCTCCTGCCGGGTCACCGATCCGACCGCGACCAGTTCCCCCCGCGCGTCTTCGAGCACGACCGGGTTTCCGATCCGCCGCGACACTTCCGCCAGCACCGATTCGGCCACCTCCCCTTCGAGGACCAGCCGGTCGAGAATCCGGTGGAGCTCCTCGCCGCGACGGGCCAGGGCATGGCCTGAATCGAGCAGGTTGCCATTTACCACTTCGGATACTTCGACGAATCTGATCCCGCGGCGGAAGGCGACCATCGGAATGTGCCGCCGGTTCGCTTCGTCGACCAGCGCTTTGGGGAGCTCCCGGTTCCAGGCAAACCCGAGTTCCACCGCGATTCCGACCGCCCCTTCAGCCTCGAGATCCCGAACGAAACGACGCTGGGCAGCGGCGTCCTCACCGATCGAGACCCCGGTGGTGAGGATCATCTCGCCACCCCGAAGAAGGTCGGAAACGTCGGGTACGTCGAGGGGATGGATCCAGCGCACCTCGGCGTCGATGCCTTCGCTTCCGGCCACGAGTTCCGGCAACCCGGCCTTGACGATCGGGAGTTCGATGAATTCGGCGACGGTCAGCGACTGCGAAGCCATGCGCCGAATCGTGCCAGACGAGGGTCCGTCAGTTCCGCTTCTTGCGCTTGCGGAGCTCACCCTGCGGTTGCTCGCCCGGGCCGTCGGAGCCGTTCGGGTCATCCGGGTCCGGTTCGATTTCTTCCGCGGTTCCTTCGATCACGCCGTCCTCGGCGGCCCGATCGCCCGGTTTCGGCCAGGGCATGGCTTCGCCCGTTCTCCAAGCGGGCGGTCTGCCCCCGGGCACCCAGCCGGCCAAAAGCAGGCCGATGTAGATGAACCAGATCAGGGTGAACAGAGTGAAGAAGGCAAAGACCACGCCGAGAGCGATTCCGAGCGAGCCCCAGAAGCGGGAAAGCAGGCCGGTTCTCATCGCCCAAAGTGCGACGTAAATCACGGATACGGTGAAACCGAGCAATCCGGCCAGACCCAGACCCTTTTCGAGCGGGGCCAGGGAAACTTCCGAACGCACGTCCTGGGCCGCGTCATCCGCGCAGTCCTCGACGAAGTCCGACCGCTGTTCAGGAGTCACGGTCGACGTGGCGGCGGTACCCGTGCCCCCGGCATCGGTCGTGCCGGTATCGCCGGTGATCCCGGTCTTTCCTGTGTCCCCGGTTGCGCCCTTGTCGCCGGTCGCGGCCTTGTCGCCCGTCGTACCTGCTTCCCCGGTGGTTCCGGATTCGTCGGCGACCTTGTCGTTTACGCACTTGTTTATCGCCGCCTGATCGGGCGTCTTGAAGTCGGATGCCGCCTGGAGAACGGAACCCGCACTGACCAGGCTGCCAACCCCGATCAGGATCGGAGCGACGACCATCGCCCAGATGAGGGCCGAGCGGACCTGCGGGGCGCGAGCCGCGGCAGCCCGGAAGAGGAAGACCAGCGGTATCGCCAGTAGCGACCAGCCGATGAACTGCCCGATGCTGGCCAGGATCAGGCTGGACTGGTCCGCGTCGATCTCGCGCAAACGGTCGGCCAGGCCGACAACCCGTACCGCCGCCGAAGATTGGCCGAAGGTCGCGAGAATGATCGCGACACCCGCCACCGAGGCAATGCCGGCAATCAGTGACCAGCGCTTTTCGCGCTCGATTATCTCGCTTGAGGTGATCATGCTTGGGCCAGAAGGCTGGAAGAGCCTATCGGCCGGTCAGTCCCCGGAGCCTTCTTCCTCGTCCTCGCGAATCGGGTAGTACTCGTAATCGACCGGTTCCGCGATTCGGGAAATTCGCTCACCAACCGCCAGCACGAGATCGAACAGCGGCGACACCGCGACGATCGCGGATTCGAACCTGCGGGCGGTGGGATCAGAGGAGTCCACTGGTCAATACGCTACAGGCACCTTGGCTGTAAACCTCCCCCACGTTCCCCTCGAAGCCGGGGCCAGTCCGGTGAACCCGCCCTGCCCCGCCTGTGGCGAACCGTTGTTTCCCTGGGTCGGGATGCCGGTTGGCTCGGGCATCGCGCACCGCTGCGAGGCCTGCGGGCTCGGGGTGCTGAGTCACGGCGAGAAGTTCAGTTTTCCTCCTCCGGTGGGGATGGAAGGCGATCGGGGCGCGGCGGAAGGCTCGGGCGCGCCCTCCGCTAAGCAAGCCGGCGTCGGATTCGATCCGGGAACGTCGAAGGATGCGCTGAAGGAGCTGGATGGGAGCCGCGACGAAAACGGCGCATACGAGTTCGAAAACCGGGCTTCTCTGGTTTGCTGGGTTACCGGCGGGGCCTGGGTTGGCCTGGGTACCGATCGCCGTTACCGCTTCACGCCTCAGGCGGTGACCGACCTGATCGCCGGCCGGGACCAGGTGGTTACCAGGGTGCGGTGGAGACCCCTTCGCGGGATCGCGATCACCTGGCAATCGGGCCTGAACATGTTCACTTTCGGCCAGAACGTGGTTCTCGGGTCGCTCGGCAAAGCGTTCCGGGTCCCGGCAGATCGGCCCTGGAAGCGCGGTCTCGACTGGTTCATTTCGGTCGCGGTCGCTCTGCCGGCGATCGTCGTCGCAGTGCCGATGGAATTGATCGGGATTCTCTTCCGCCGCGGTGCCTCGGCCCGGGCCGAAGTCCAGGTTCTCTGATCCGCAAGGGCCTCTACCCGGCCCGGATCTCAGGCCAGGAGCGCCGCGATTGCGGCCACGCCGTCACGGCTCGAATGAACCGGTTCGGCTCCGGGCACCCGATCGATGACGGTCTCGGCAGCCCGGGCCAGCAATGGTGGAGTCGACGGCAGGGTAACTACCGTAATTTCGGCCTCCAGACCGGCCAGCCGGACCGGATCCAGCGACCAGGCCGGCACCGCAGGGACCTCGATCAGAAACGAGCGGGGAGCGGCCGGGCCTCGATCGGCGTCTTCGGCAAAGCGTTCCGCGCCAGCGCCGAGCGTGCGCAGCCGACCGCGCAGAAAGAGCTCGTAGGCCGCATCCTCGCCGCCGTCCGCGGCCGCGGTGCGGATCGCCTCGACGTCGGCTGACATGCCCTCGGTCGCCTCTTTCAGGGCCGCGAAGACCGGCGGTTCAACCAGAAACGCCCGTGCGACCAGATCCGGATCGGCAAGGGCCATTTCCAGGGCCACGACCGCACCGAAACCGAGTCCGGCCAATGTGGCATCCCGGATCCCGAGTTCCCGGGTAAGCGAAGCGATCTCGATCGCCTGCTCGGCGATCGAGGTTTGCCGGTATTCATCCGAGGGAACCGACTGGCCCCAGCCTCGCCGGTCCGGAGTGACCAGGCGCCAGTTGCCGGCCAGCGCACCGACCGCGTCATCGAAGATAGAGGAGTCGGTGCCGGTGCCGTGAATCAGCAGGACCGGCGGACCGTCGCCCCGGTCGTTGAAATGGAGATCGCTCAGCGGAGTCCCTGGCGGGCTTCCCGGACCAGGGTTACGGCTTCGGGGAAGACAACGCGGATCGCGTCTCGCACCTGCATTGCCTGCTGGTCGGAGCTGCCGGTCAGATCGAGCCGGCCGATCGAGGCCACGGTCATGTCGACCGCCAGCTTGATCGCGTTGTCAGCCCAGGCCACTTCCTGCGAGGACTGCATCTGCTCCGCCATCTCCTGCATGCGCGCACGGAGTTCATCGGGATCGCCAAACATGTTGAACGGGGAACCTTCCATTACCCCAATCTAGCGATCCGGCGTTGCCGGCCGGCAGGATGTCGCGAAATCGTTGCACCTGTCGAACCACATGTGAGCGAGCCGTCCGTAGCTTCAGCACATGGCCGGCAACCTGACCACCGACACGAGAGGAACAGCCAGCGTCGAGCAGGTCGGCGTGGTTCTGCTCGTCGCGGCGGCATTTGCAGTGCTGATAGCCGTGCTGCTGCTCGGCCCCAAAGACCCGCCGGGCCATGGTCTCGGAATTCGGATTGCCAACCGGATCGCCTGTGGACCGCGGGAACCGGGGGTCTGTCGACAGCATCCGGCGGTCTCCGCCTACGGGTGGAGTGTCGCCCGGGCCGTACGGTTCCTGGCCCCTTCAGCATTCGCCCGGACCGCGCCGGACGGAACGCTTCTCGTGCCGGTGGATTTCCGTTACTGCCAGCGGCCGAGCTGCGCGATGCCAGCCGGCGATGGAAAGCTGACCACCGCCAATCGTCGGCTCACCATGTTCACCGAAGTCCGCCGCCTGCCGGGCGCAGCCGGCAGTTCCGGGGCCAGCTGGCAAATCACCTACTGGCTGTACCGGCCGTCGCTGGGCTGGGAGCGAGTAATTCGACTGGCGGGGCCGACCGAAATCGAAGCTGCTTCCGGAACCCGTCTCCTGCTGGAAGACAGCCCCAGACTGGTGCCGCTGGAGATTCTTCCCGGCCGAAACCACTACAAGCTGCCAGCCGGGGATGAGGCGCCCTGGCGGTGGAACGTGGAGCCGATCCACGAAGGGTGGTCGGCATGAGGCGGCCGCTCTGGGGTGGCCAGCCGGGCCGGGCCGTGGTCACCAGGCGACTTTGTGATCTTCCATGACACCGGTGGCCGACGCCAACGGGATTCCGTCAAGGCTGCCGCTGAAGGCGCCGAACCGATGAACGTAATCCGAGCGAATCGGACCCAGCCGGTCATGGCGTCGACGTTCGGCACCGCCGAATTCGAAGACGAGCCCGGGGTCCCCCGTTTCACCCTTGAACCGAACCGCCTCCAGACCCTCGAACCGGACCGGGCCGGGTTCGCGGGGAACACCATCCACCCAGACCGACCTCTCGCTGCTGGTTTCCGAATCATTGATTCCTTCGACCAGGTTCCATCCCAATGCCCTGTCGTCGACGGAGGTCCCGATCCCGGCCGACCAGAACCAGGCAACGTGGCGGGCGTGATAGCCGGCCGACTCGTCGTCAACGCCGAATCCGTCAACCTCGAAAATCCTGCCGTCGGCCTCGATCTGGCCGGTCACCGGCACGCCGGCACGCTTGCGCGTCCAGCCCCAGCCCCGACCGCTCGGTGAGACCACCTCTATCGGCTCGATCTCGCCCAAACGAAGCGACGCCTTCACAAGTCCGGTCCTGACCTCCACCCGCGAACCTTCCATGGTCACCTCGGCCCGGCCCGGACGCAACTTCGTGTGCTCGAAAACCCGGCCTTCACCACCATCCGAGACCCGGTCCCAGACGGACCAGAAAGTCTGGCTGAACGGCCCGATCCTCACCACCCCGGCACAAAGCATCACTTCCTCGCCGTAGAAGCCGACGTATCGCCATTGTTTGCGCATCAAGCCCTTGTGGAGGAGAGGTTGATGGGCAGGCGGAATCGGCAGATCCGGCCTGTTCCCGGAGGTTCCGCGCCAAGGCAGGTCCACGGCAGAGCCTTCCCCGGGAGCGCCGGCAGGAGATGTGGAAGGGATCGTGCCGGCCATTCCCGGCTACACTACTCCGCCGTGTCTGAAACCGCCGATACAAACGTGACCGCCCCGGAGGCCACCTACGACCCCGCCGACGATGCGATGTGCAGCCGCGCCCGCGAACGCTTCACAGCGGACCGCAATCGTCGCCTGCCCCGCCGCCGGAACAAGACCGCGACGCTGCCGAACATGATCATCATCGGGGGCCTCAAATGCGGAACGACCTCGATCCACCATTACCTCGGGCTTCACCCCGAGATCCACATGTCGAAGCCGAAGGAACTGAACTTCTTCGCCGCGGAACAGAATTGGGATCTCGGTTTCGACTGGTACGAGAACCGCTTTGACTCGTCGGTGAAGGTCAACGGTGAATCCTCCCCTCATTACACGAACCGGCCACGATTCAACGACGTCGCCGAACGGATCCACAACCATGTCCCGGACGTCAAGTTGATCTACATGGTCCGGGATCCGATCAAGCGGATCCTTTCGCACTGGGTCCACGCGACCGGTGCCGGTTACGAGACCAGGGAATTCGTCGAAACCCTTGCGCTGCCGGACACTGCCTATATCCAGCGTTCGCAGTACTGGATGCAGCTGCAGCCCTACCTCGAATACTTCGACCGCGACCAGATCAGGATCATCACCCAGGAGGATCTCGGCAAGAAGCGCGACGAGACGATGAAGGATGCCTTCAGCTACCTCGGTGTGGACGAGAATTTCACCTCCGAGCAGTGGGATCGCCAGTGGGAGAAATCGTCGGCCAAGCATGACGACAAGTACCAGTTCATGGAGAAGCTGATCAAGCTGCCGGGTTTTCGCGCCTTCGACCGGAATTTTGACCGCCTGCCCGAATCGATGCGCTGGATGGTCGAAAAGGTGGTCCACGACCCGGACAAGCCCCCGGCTCCGAAACCGGAGATCCCGGACGATCTGATGGAAACCCTGAAGGGCCGCTTCCGCGAGGATGTCGCCGGCCTGAGGGAATGGGCTGGCCGCGATTTCGACGGTTGGCACGACTACTCCTGACCCCGCAAGACCGGACCTGGCGCGACCGGATCGCATGTCCCGCCCGGTTGGAACCGGCTGCGGCGGGTAGTTTGCCTCCATGCGCCGGCTGATTCCCGATCCCGGACCGACCGATCTCGAAAGCGAGCTCGCGACCTACCGCCCGGCCGATCAGGACCGCGAAGGCCGTCCCTTTGTCGCGGTCAACATGGTCAGCACCCTCGACGGTCGCGCCTCGTCGCAAGGCAACACCAAAGCGCTCGGCTCTGACGCGGATACCGAGCACCTGCTCGGTCTCAGAACACGCTTCGACGCCGTGATGATCGGCGGTGGCACGATGCGCGCCGAACGCTACGGCCGGATCATCTCGCGACCGGAGAGCAGGACCCGCCGGGAGCAGGACGGACTGTCACCTGACGCTCTGGCGGTGATCATCAGCGGCGACCTCGACCTCCCCTTCGACGCACCCCTGTTCACCGACGGCAACGGGCGGGTCCTGATCTTCACCCGCAAGAGCGAGGTGCCGGACACCGAGACCGAGGTTGACCTGGTGACGATTGACGGCTTGATCGACACGGCCGACGTTCTCGCTCACCTTCACCGCGAAGAGGGGATCCGGGCGGTGCTCTGCGAGGGCGGGCCGCACCTCTTTGGCCAGCTGGTCGCGGGGGATCTCGTCGACGATTTCTTTCTGACGGTCACCCCGGTCGTGACCGGGGGCGATGCGCCCCGGATTCTTGAGACAAACCTTCCGGAGCGAGCCGAATTCGAACTGGTCGGCCTGCTGGAGGCCGACGGCGACCTCTTCGCCCGCTACCGGCGCGCCTGATCGCCAAATCGGTTCCAACGAGACGAGACGTCTCGTCTCGTCTCGTCTCGTGCAGGCGAGACGCAGCGTTGCGTCTCGCTGGAAGTTTTCCGGCATGGCCCGACTGGGCTGCGGTTTTCTACGAGACTTCCTCCACGGCGAGCGCTGCAACACTTCGCCGGGTAGTAGCGTCCCGACTATGGATTTCGAACCCGGTTCCGAAGTTGAAGGGCTCATCGAGCGCGTTCGTTCGTTCATGGAAGAACACATCTATCCGCGCGAGATGGAGCTTCACCAGTCGCTCGACGATGAAGTGAAGGCCGGTGTCGCCTACCCGGTCGAGCTCGAGCAGATCCGCGAGAAAGCGAAGTCGGAGGGACTCTGGAATCTCTTCCTGCCAGACGACGAATACGGCGCCGGGCTCAACAACTGGCAGTACGCCTTCCTCTGCGAAGAAATGGGCCGCAGTCCGATCGCCGCTCCGATGGCTTTCAACAGCGCTGCGCCTGATACCGGCAACATGGAAATCCTGCTCGAGCATGGAACCGACGAACAGAAGTCGAAATACCTCGAGCCTCTTACCAACGGCGAGACCCGCAGCTGCTTCTCGATGACCGAGCCGGAAACTGCCGGTTCCGATCCGACCGGCCTCGCCGCGAAGGCGGAACTGGTCGATGGCGAATGGGTAATCAACGGCCACAAGTGGTTCACCTCCGGCGCGGTCGGCGCCTCCTTCGCGATCGCGATGGTCAACACCGAAACCAGCGAGAACCCCTACGCCAACGCCTCGATGATCATCGTTCCGATCGACACCCCGGGCTTCAATCTGGTCCGTCCGGTGTCGGTGATGGGCCACGACAAGGGACCAGGCCATTGCGAGATCCTCTACGAAGACTGCCGGGTGCCTGAAGCCAACCTCCTCGGGCAGCGCGGCGGCGGTTTCGTGGTCGCCCAGGATCGTCTCGGCCCGGGTCGCATCCATCACTGCATGCGGGCGATCGGTACCGCAGAACGGGCCCTGGAGATGATGTGCTTGCGGGCGGCCGACCGCGAGGCCTTCGGCGGCCCGCTGGCCGACAAGCAGTTCGTCCAGGACTTCATCGCAAAATCACGGATGGAGATCGACCAGGCCCGGCTGCTCTGCCTGAATGCCGCCTGGAAGATGGACACGGTCGGCAAGCACGCCGCCCGCCAGGAGATCTCGATGATTAAGGTGGTCGCCGCGAACATGGTCATGGACGTGCTCGACCGGGCCCTGCAGGTCCACGGCTCACTCGGCATGTCCGATGACACCCCGCTCGCTTCGATGTGGCGTTACAGCCGCATGCTCCGGCTGGCCGACGGCCCGGACGAGGTCCACAAGATGGTCATCGCCCGGCGGGAGGTCGGCCGGTTCCTGAAGAAGCGAGCAGCTTCTTCCGAAGCGGCCTGACCTCCGGACACCGTTATGTGGCGGTCGGTTCCTGAAGAAGCGAGCAGAGCGCGAAGGCTCCCCCGCCTGAAGGGGCCCGACAGGTGAGTCGATTTTGCCCGCCACAAGGACGGGCAAATTGACCCACTTCAACTAGCTGGTGGTTGATTCGGATTGCGTGCCCTGGGTCGGGGGGGCGCCCGAAGGCGGCTGGCCACCCTCAGGCACCTGAATCTCTATGTCGCAGTCTTCCATCGCGGACTGAAGATCCTCCATGCCTTCCGGGACGCCCTGGGGCGGTCCATCGCCAGTAGCGCCGGCCCCGCCTGTCGCCCCTGAAGGTGGAGCTCCGTCCGGGGGGGTCATGCCCTCGGGAGGTTGGCCCTGCGGCATCTGTCCGTCCTGGGGAGCGCCGTCGGAGAGGTCGGGGACGGTGACCCCAGCGTCCTCCAGGCACTGCTTCTGGTCATCGGTCAGGCTCCCGAACATGCCTCCCGGCCCGCCACCGGGGCCGCCGGCCGTCTGATCGGCCGAGGCGTCGGAGCTCGAGTCGGATCCGCCACATCCGGCCATGAATACGACCCCGGCCAGCAAGGCGACGATCGCCAGGCCCATGAGTCCGGATCTACGTGTGCTTCCGTTCATCGTCACTGGTTTCTCCTTGGTTGTCTTCATCCGGACGCGCCGGTCGAGGGCGCTCCCGACGGGGCACCACCTCCGGATGGCAGATCGCCACCCGAGGGCATTCCCCCGGCAAACGACGGCATCGCCGTCTGGACGCCGCTCTGGGTCGCGGTCACTTCGGTCGCCTTGACCGTTCCCGCCTTGTTCTTCTTTCCGGTCACGGTCACCGTGTCACCCGGGTGAAGCTGGTTTGCGCTGCTCTTCGCATTCCTGGTGACGGAGGCGTTGCCCGCCCTCACCTTCACGGTCGTCCCATCCGAAGTTTCGACATACAGCGTGTTGCCCGCGACGCTCGTGATGTCGCCCTGGGTCGAATTGCCGCTTGAGCCGGAGGCGCCCGGAAATCCGCTAGTCGACGCGCCGGAATCGGAGCCACCAGCCACCGAGGGGAGGCCGGAAGGCAGACTCGAAGCCGAAGAGTCATCACCACCGCTCAGTTTTCCGCCAAGCCAGAAGGCGATGACTGCGATCAGGATCGCGCTCAGGGCCAGATTCACCGGCGTATTGAACTTCCGCTTGGGACGCCGGGGACGGCGTACTGCACTTTCGGTCGCTGCTTCACTGCTCATTTTTCTCGTCCTTTTTCACTCGTTTCAGCCTTCTCATTCGAATCGCAGGGCATCGATCGGCCTCAGCCGGGCCGCCCGACTCGCGGGGTAGGTGCCGAAGACGAGACCGGAGAGCGTCGCCGCGGCGAACGCGAGGATCACCGCGTATGTCGCGACGACGGGTTCGACTCCGGCAATCGTGAAGCGACTGCCGATCAGTCCCGCCGCCACACCGACCACTCCTCCAAATCCGGAGATCAGGACCGCTTCGGTGACGAACTGGGCCATGATGTCGCTGCGCCGTGCGCCGATCGCCTTGCGGATGCCGATCTCCCGGGTCCGCTCCGTGACGCTGACCAGCATGATGTTCATCACCCCGATGCCACCGACCAGCAGCGAGATCGCCGCGACCGCTCCGAGCAGGGTCGTGAACACCGAGTTCGACTCGTCGGAGGCCTCGAGGACCGAGCCCTGGTTGATGATCGAGTAGCCGGGGTCGGAAGGATCGGTGACGTCGAGTTGCTCGTTGAGGATCGAGGTGACCTGGGCCTGGGCCGCATCGAGGGTGTCCCTCGAAGTCGCTTGCACGATGATCTGGTCAACCGGGCCATAGCCCGCAAGGGTGTCCTGGACCGCCTTGTAAGGCGCCATGACCACGTCGTCCTGATCCTGGCTGCCGTCCGAGCCCTTTGACGCGGTGATGCCGATCACCTGGAAGCTGACCCCGTTTATCTGGATCATCGAACCGACTCCGCCGCCGGCTGCGAACAGGCTTGCGGCGACGGTCGGACCGATCACGGCAACCCGGTCGCGGCTTTCGACCTGCTGCTCGGTGAAACCCGTGCCCTGGGAGATCTCATAGCCCTTGGCATTGAGATAGGAAGGAGTGGTGCCGACCATCTGGGAGGGTTCGTAGCTGATTTCCCCGCTGACCAACGACGCACTTGAAACGTTGATAACAGGTGATGCCGCGAGGACGTCCGGAGCAAGGTTCTTGTCATTGAGCGCTTCCGCGTCCTCGACGGTCAGCGAGGAAGCCGAGGAAGACGCGCCGGGCATGATGCCGCCCGAAGTCGAGGTGACCTGCAGGACGTTCGTCCCCAGACCCTCGATGCTCGAGGCCACTGCCTGTGAGGAACCCTTTCCGACCGCGACCAGAATGATCACCGAGGCAACCCCGATCGTGATGCCGAGAATGGTCAGGGCCGCCCGGAGGCGGTTGGCCGCAAGACCTGCGGCGGCGATGCGGACCGTCTCGGTGAAACCCATCAGGCAGCACTCTCGAGAACTTCGTTTCGGTAGTCGGCGGCGATCAGGCCGTCCTCGACCCGGATGACGCGGCGTGCTCGCGCCGCGACGTCGTCTTCATGAGTGATCAGCAGGATGGTGCGCCCCTCGTCATTCAGGTCCTGGAAGATCTGCAGCACGTCCTCGGTCGAGTGCGAGTCGAGGTTGCCAGTCGGCTCGTCGGCGAGCACGATTGAAGGTTCGGTCACGATCGCCCTGGCAATCGCGACTCGCTGCTGCTGGCCTCCGGACAGTTCGGCTGGAACATGATCCAGCCGGTCACCCATGCCGACGCTTTCGAGCGCCCTGGTCGCCATGCTTCGACGATCGCTTCTCCCATATCCAGCGTAGGCCAGGGGCAATTCCACGTTGGCCAGCGCAGTAGTGCGGGGGATCAGATTGAAACCCTGGAAGACGAAGCCGATTTTCTGGTTGCGCAGATCCGAGAGACCGTCCTCGTCGATTTCACGAACGTCTGTTCCGTCGATCAGGTAGCGCCCGGAGGTCGGGGCGTCCAGGCACCCGATCAGGTTCATCAGGGTGGACTTGCCGCTGCCGGAGCTGCCGATGATCGCCATGAACTCTCCCTCTTCGATCGAGAGGGAGATCCCGGCCAAGGCCCGGACCTCGTGCCCACCGAGGTGGTAGACGCGGGTCAGGTCCTCGACCTCGATTACCGGACGTTCGGTTTGAAGTGTCGTGGTCATGGTCAGCCTCCGGGGAAGCCACCGGGCGGTCCGCCGCTGGGTATTCCTCCGCCGGAGGGGAATCCTCCGCCTCCGGCAAAGCCGCCGCCCAGTCCGCCGGCCGCGTCGCCACCCGGCGAATCAATCCCGCTGCTGTCCACAGTGGTCTGCGGAATGACGACGGTGTCGCCGGCTTCGAGTCCAGATACGATCTCGGTCGAGCTGTCACCAACCAGACCAGTCTCGACCGACTTCGTCTCGGTGTCACCGTTCGAGTTCTCGACCTGTATCGAGCTTCCCGTCAACGCCTGGTTCGGAACCGTGACGACTCCGGAAACTTGGTCGATCACGATCGAGACGCTGGCCGACATTCCCGGTTTGACTTCTTTCGAAGACTGGTTGATGTGGACGGTCACCGGATAGGTGACGACGCCGCTGCTGTCGGTGCTCGCCAGGAGACCGACGTTGCTGACCCGGGCCGCCAGCTGCTCCCCGTCGGCCGACTCGATCGTGACCGTTGAACGCTGGCCGACGTGGATCTGGTTGATGTCGGCCTCGCTCACGTCCACCTCCATCTCCAGCGAATCGAGCTGCTGGATGACCGCGAAGGCCGAGCTGTCGGAAGAGCTGTCCGAAGAGCTGGCTCCGAGGGCGCTGGCGTCACCGCTTGAGTTGTCTGAGGATGAAGATGCGGAACTGGAACTGGCGTCACCGCTGACCGTGTCGCCGACCGCGCCTTCGAGCGAGACGATCGTGCCCGAGTAGGGGGCCCGAAGCGTCGTTGCCCGCAGGTCCTCGCGGGCACTGCGGAGATCGAGCTTGGCGCTCTTGATCGCAGTTTCCGAGTCCTCGGAGCTGGTGGTGCTTCCGGTGGCACCGCCACTCATCGAACCTCCGCTCATCGTTCCGCCACCGGTCACCGAACCACCGGAAGGCATCTCACCGCCGTCGGTCGTGTCACCGCTATCCGGAATTACGTTGTCGCCCCCGTTGTTGTCGGTGCCACCTCCGCCGGAAGGTCCGACTGGACCGGTGGCTCCGGTCGCTCCGGTTTCACCGGTCTCGCCCGTAACACCAGTCGGGCCGGTCGGACCCGTCTCGCCGGTGGCGTCAAGGATCGTTCCGTCGTCGGCCAGGATGGAGATGCTCCCGTTCGAAGCGCCTCCGTAGTAGACCGCGTTCGTGGTCTCTACGGTCTGGCCTGCGGAACCGCCGTAGTAGACGGCGGTCTCCAGGCCGGTGTTCGAGTCGCTGCTGTAAGACACCCCGGTTGTTGAACCGGTCGTCGTCTCGCCATTCTCGGCCGCCTCGAGGTTGTTCTCTGCTTCCTCGACCGCGAGGGCCGCTTCACTGCGGTCGAGCTGAGCAATCGCCTCGCCCTTCTTGACGTGATCGCCTTCCTCAACATAAACGGCGACAACCTTGCCGCTGGTGTCGAAGTTCAGATCCGCCGCCTTCGCGGACTCGATAGAACCGCTACCAGTCGAGGTCAGTTCGACGACGCCCTTGGACGCTTCCACCTTCGTTTCCTCGGTCTCACCGCTGGCGCTGTCACCGCCACTGAGGGCGATTACCAGGAGGACGATCAGCAACACACCCCCCAGTGCCCAAGAGATCGGATCGATCTTCGAGAGTTCTATGGTCCGGCCGCGGAAGCTGAAGCTGGGAAGGCCCCGAGAACCGTTGATGGTGCCTGACGAGAAGGTCGATCGGACCCGGTCGAACGCTAGGGAAACTCTGGTCCGGGCGGAATTCGCCCGGGCTGATGGAGTGCTGCTCTTGCTCATCGCTCTCTTTCGAAGATTCAATTCTGGCGAGGGCCACCCACCCTGCTCAAAGAGGCTGAGAATCCGCTGAGAAAGGACTCAGAATTCGCGGAGACTGTTGTCTCGGTCCGAACTCAGGCCGGTCTCAGGCTCTCTTCAACCTTCGGGGCAAGGATGGAATCGTTCAAGCCAACGAAGGAGCAACATGGAGCGAAACGAGCAGAAAACAGCCACTACGGGAGTCGTCGACAGAGGCAAGAAAGTCGCCTGCGTGGCCACTCTTACCGCTGCGGGCCTAACTTTTGGATTGGTCGCCGGCGGCGTTCAAGCTTCAGACAAGTCCAAGTCGGCCGCCGAACCGGTCGCGACCGCGTCCACTCAGAGTCTGCGCGAGGTCAGGAGATCCGGTTGATCGCCTCGTCGGCCTGGCCGACCAGCAGGTCGATCGTGGCCTGCGAGCGCTCGACCACATCGCCGATGTCGTCGCCGTACTGGCCAGCGGCAAAACGGGCGAGCACCCCTTCGGCGATGATCGCCAGCTTCCAGAAACCGAGCGCGACGAAGTAATCGAGTTTCGAGATGTCCCGGCCCGTGATCTCGGCGTAGAGATCGGCGAGTTCCCTGCGGGTCGGGAATCCCGGTTCGACCGTTGCCGGAGTGATCAGCGGGATCTGCTCGTCACCTGCCTCGCGCCAGTAGACCATCAGCAGACCGAGATCGGCGAGCGGCTCGCCGATCGTGCACAGTTCCCAGTCGACGACCGCTGCGACCTCGCCGGTCGGGCTGTAGATCACGTTATCCAGTCGATAGTCGCCGTGCACCAGGGTGACCGCCGACTGCGGCGGAGCCAGTTCGACCAGGCGAGTGTGTACGTCCTCGACCAGCGGCAGTTCGCGGGTCTTCGACTTCTCCCACTGCCCGGACCAGCGTTTCAGCTGGCGCTGAACATATCCGTCATGCCGGCCGAGATCACCGAGTCCCACCTCTCCGACGTCAACCGAGTGAATCTTCGCCATCGTCTCGACCAGACCCTCACCAAGACGCCGGCGCTGTTCCTCGGTGGGAAAGGCGGCAGCCTGTTCCGGTCCCCGGATTACCGGTCCCTCGACGAACTGCATCACGTAGAACGGGGCCCCGGTCACCTCTTCGTCCTCGCAGAATCCGACAACCGGGGGAACCGGCACACCGGTTCCGGCCAGGGCCGTGACAACCCGGACCTCGCGGCCCATGTCATGAGCCGACCCGAGGGTCTTGCCCAGCGGCGGTCGCCTCAGCACCCATCGCGAGCCACCCTGGTCAGTGACCAGATAGGTGAGGTTGGACATGCCTCCGTGGATTTTTTCGTAATCGAGCGGCGGCTCGAGATCGGTCACTCTCTCCCGGAACCATTCCTCAAGTGGTCCGTGCGAAATCCCATCGGTTTGAGAACTCATGGCACAAGAGACTACGAGGGATTCGGGGACCGGCGACGGCAGCTAGTCTCTTCGCATGAGGGGGCAATGAAGCCGGAGGAAGAAATGGGAATCCTTCGCCGGACTCACGACGCACTTCCGAGTTCGGTGATAACCGTCAACGGGGACGGGGTGGTCAGCTATGTCAACGCGACGGCACGACAGATGCTGCCGACTGTTTCTCCCGGAAGAAACCTGCGGGAGGTACTAGAGGAGATCACCCATGTCGAGATGGTGGACCGGCTGCTCATCCGTCGTGAGCTGGCGACCTTTGCGGCAGTTCCGGGCGGACCCGATCTCTACTGGATCGTTTGGGAAATGCCGGATCCCTCCGAGGAACTGGTCCTGACCGTCTGGGAAGTCGACTGGTCCGAGGTCATGAACGAGCGGCGGGCGGCCTTCACCATGGCCGCCTCCCACGAGATGCGCGGACCCCTGACCACGATCCAGGGCTTCGCCGAGATCCTCAACATGGACACTTCGAACATGAGCGCGGAACAGGCCGAGGCCGCCGCGATCATCGAGAGCACGGCCAGGCATCTCTCGATCCTGGTCGACGATGTCTTCGACCTGAGTCGCAACAGCTTCGGCGAGCTGAGGCTCAACCTCTGTGACATCGACATGGCCGCCGTGGTCAACGAGGTCGTTTCCGTGACCAGACCGGGGATCGAGGAGCGAGGCCAGAACCTGGTCAGCGAAATCCAGGTAGACATGCCGAGGATCCGGGCCGACGAGGCAAGGGCGTTCCAGATGGTGTCCAACCTCGTGAACAACGCCTCGATCCACAACGAAGAGGGCATCACCATCCGGGTGACCGCCGCGGTCGAGGGCGGTTACGTCTCGATCTCGGTCGAGGATGACGGCAAGGGCCTTCCGTTCAACGACCCCGAGGAAGCCTTCCGGACTTTCCGGCGAGGCGCCGATTCATCGGCTGGTGATCGCACCGGATCCGGGATCGGTCTATCGATCACGAAACGGCTGATCCAGCTTCACCGGGGCGGCGTCGAGGTTGAATCAAGCCGCGGATCCGGGGCCAAGTTCACGCTCTGGTTCCCGATCGACCGGGAATCAGCCGTTGAACCCGACGAGCCGGGACCGGCTTGAGTCACGTACTAGTTGTCGAGGACTCGCCTTCAATTGCCCTCCTCCTGCGGAGGCGCATGGAGATGGCCGGCCACCTGGTGGAAGTTCGCGCGTCAGGCGCCGAGGCCATCGAACGTCTGAGCGGGGGTGAGCTTCCGGACGTCGTTCTCGCTGACGTGATGATGCCGGGTATGGACGGAATGGAAACCCTCCAGCGCATCAAGGCCGATCATCCGCGGGTGCCGGTCATTCTGGTGACGGCTCAGCAGCTGACCCGGGAAGAGCATTCGGCCGCTGACGCACTGGTCAGCAAGCCGATCGACTTCGGGGAACTCTTCGCGGAGATCGAGCGTCTGGCGGCGAGCTAGCTGCGGGCGATCTCGACCCGGATTCCCGAGCCCTTCAGCCTGGTTCCGTCGAGAAACTCGACGGTCCGTTCGGCCACATCGCCATCGACTTCAACGAACGAGAAACGCTCGAGAACCCGGACGTCTGAAACCTGATCGTCGTTCAGGACCGCTCCTTCGCGAAGGGCCCAGCGCAGATCCTCCTCGTCGATCCCCGAGCGGGACCCCCGGTTCACGAAGAGCTTGACCGCCCCGTCAGCGGTCTCCGGGATATCGGCCGATTCGTCGCCGGTCCCGGCATCCCCGCCGGTCTCGTCATCTACGTTGTTGAGCGGTACCTCGACCACTTCGTCGAACTCCTCGACCTCTTCGACAGCCACGGCGGGCTGCTCGTCCAGAGGGGCCGGTTCCTCGCCGCGACGCTTGCGACGGGGAGGACGGGCGTGTTCGATCCGGTCCTCCGGCTTCTCCCATTCGGAAATAGACGCCTTGACGTCCTTCTTGATCTGATCCAGGTCCCGTCGCTGATCCGGGGTCACGAAAGTGATCGCACGACCGGTGCGGCCCGCACGACCGGTGCGGCCGATCCGATGGACATAGGTCTCGGAGCTGTTCGGGATGTCGTAGTTGATGACGTGGGTCACGTGATCGACGTCCAGCCCACGGGCGGCGATGTCGGTGGCCACAAGCAGCTTGCAGCGATGGTTCTTGAAAGCCAGCATGACGCCGTCGCGTACTCCCTGGCTAAGGTCGCCGTGCAGCGCTTTCACGTCAAGCCCGCGATTCTTCAGGTCGCGTTCGAGTCGGGCACAGCCGAGCTTGGTGCGGCAGAAGAGGATCGCCTGTTCCGGGTCCTCGGCCTTGACCACTTCGATCAGCTTGTCGACCTTGGCCCGGCCGGGAACTTCCACGTATGCCTGCTCGATCGCGTCAACGGTCAGGGTCTTGGGTGTGATCGAGATCGTCACCGGGTCGTACATGAAGGTGTCCGCGAGCCGCTTGATCGGCGGCGGCATGGTGGCGGAGAACAGGGCCGTCTGCCGGCCACTCGGGCACATGCGAAGGATCCGCTCCACGTCCTCGATGAAGCCGAGGTCAAGCATCTCGTCGGCTTCGTCGAGCACCACAAAGCGGGCTGCGGTCAAGACCAGAGAACGCCTGGAGATGAGGTCCTTCATCCGGCCAACCGTCGCGACCACGACGTGAGCTCCGGAACGGAGCTGGGCCTGCTGGCTGCGGATCGGTGCGCCGCCGAAGACGGCGACGATCTCGATGTCGAGATGCTCCGCGTACGAACGGAGCGCCTGGGTCACCTGGATGCAGAGCTCCCGGGTCGGAGTCAGGACGATTGCCTGGACCTCGTCATTGGCCGGATCCAGGTACTGCAGCATCGGCAGCCCGAAAGCGGCCGTCTTTCCGGTGCCGGTCTGTGCCTGGCCGATCACGTCATGACCGGCGAGCAGTTCCGGGATCGCCTCGGCCTGGATCGGGCTCGGCTTCTCGAAGCCGATCTCGTCGATCGCCTGCTGGATCTCCGGCGTCAGCCCGAGGTCTTTGAAAAGTTTCTCGTCTTGTTCTGTCTGTTCTGTCATCTGGTTGGGTCGAGCAGCAACTTGCCGACCGTCTTTCGCGAGGCGATGTCCTGATGGACTTTTCGAACCTCTGTGAGGCCGTAGGTTCCACTCACCACTGGCTTCAGTTCGCCCTTGGCGGTGGCCTTGAAGACCCGGTCGATGGATTCGCCGGCGAGTTCGGGCCTGGCAAGCAGGTGCATGAGCCAGAAGCCCGAAACGGTAAGGCTGTTCTTGAGCAGTTTGCCAGTCCTGATCTGATTCTGCTCACGGGTGGCGATTCCGACGACCACCATCCGGCCGAATGGACCGATCGTTGGCAGCAGCTGCTCGAAGCTCTGACCCCCCGCCATCTCGAGCACCAGGTCCACAGGTCCCTCCGCCGCGGCGCGAACCTCATCGCCCAGTGAGTCGCTCCTCGAGTCGACCACGAAGTCGGCGCCGAGGTCCCTGACCAGCTGTTGCTTCTCCTCTCCGGAGGCCAGTCCGATGATCTTCCCGGCTCCCATCGAACGGGCCAGCTGGACTGCCAGGGAACCGGTCCCACCAGCGGCGGCTCCGATGACCACGGTCTCGCCCGGGGTGAGCCTGCCGGTCATTGAAAGCACCGCGTCAGCGGTCACGCCCTGAATGAGGATGCTCGCGGCCTGGTCGTCATCCACCGAATCGGGAATTTCGACCAGCAACGATTCGGGCACAACGATCTTCTCGGCGTAGGCCCCGTTCGGGACCACGGCAGCGACCCGGCGGCCATCTTCGGCGACGCCGACGAACTCGATCCCCGGGACCAGCGGCAGCTGCTGTCTGGCCACGTACTGGTCATTGGTTATGTGCGTGTCCGAGAAGTTGACCCCGGTCCTGGATATCCCGACCAGGACCTCGCCTTCGGCCGGAACCGGATCGGGCAGATCGACGAGGTTCATCACCTCGGGCCCGCCGAACTCTTCGATCTGGATCGCTTTCACCAAACCATCTTGTCACGCCGACCACTACGATTCCGCCCATGTCTCTGACCGTCGTCGGATCGATCGCCTTTGATGCGGTCGCCACTCCATTCGGGGAGCGCGAGCGCATGCTCGGCGGCTCCGCAGTCCATTTTTCCCTGGCCGCCAGCTTCTTCACCGAAGTTCGTGTGGTCGGGCCGGTCGGTGACGATTTCACCCAGGCCGAGCTCGACGTGCTCGAGAACCGGGGGGTCGTGACCGAGGACATCGAACGTGTCCCCGGCGAAACGTTTTTCTGGAAGGGCCACTACGAATACGACCTGAACACGGCCCATACCGATGACACCCGACTAAACGTGTTCGGTGATTTCGAACCAAAGCTCTCGGAAGCCTCGACCGCGGCGGACATGCTCTTCCTGGCGAACATCCAGCCCGACCTGCAACGTCAGGTCCGGGCCCAATGTGAAAGGGCGGGATTCGTTGGCCTGGACACAATGAACCTCTGGATCGACACCGCGAAGGATTCCCTGATCCAGGCGATCTCCGAGGTGGACTGCCTGCTGATCAATGACGCCGAAATCCGCCAGCTGACCGGCGAGTCGAACCTGGCCCGGGCCGCCACGGCCGTAATGGAGATGGGTCCTCGCGCGGTGATCGCGAAACAGGGCGAATACGGGGCCGCGCTCTTTACTCCGAACTCCTTCTTCGCCCTGCCGGGTTTCCCGCTCGAAGACGTGCGCGATCCGACCGGTGCCGGCGACTCGTTCGCGGGTGGATTCCTCGGATACCTCGACGGCGAGGCCGGCGAGATCGACCAGCAGGCCCTGAGGACCGCAATGGGGTACGGAACCGTGCTGGCCTCCTACAACGTCGAGGAGTTCGGAACCGAGCGGGTCAGCCGGCTCTCCCGGGAAGAAGTCGAATCCCGGCTCGAAGCACTCCGGTCGATGACCGACTTCTCGGCACCCAGAGGCTGAGAAGTCCAGACCGGTTTCTTTGTCCGCCCGGCGCAGGCGGGTTGGCATGCAGGCGGGTCCGAACTGAAATACTGGTCAGCGACAGAGATCAGAGATCAGGATTCGAGGAAAAGCATGTCGACCGAACAGCAGACCGAAGCGCCCGCCGACGGTGACGGCGGCGTTGTAGCCACCGGGGCCGACACCCTCAGCATCACCGACAACAGGACCGGTCGCAGCTACGAGCTGCCGATCGAGGACGACACAATCAAGGCCCTGGACCTACGCCAGATCAAGGTCAACGAAGACGATTTCGGGATGATGGCCTTCGACCCGGCCTTCACCAACACTGCCTCCTGTCGTTCCTCAATCACCTACATCGACGGTGAAGCGGGCATTCTCGAACACCGGGGCATACCGATCGAGCAGCTCTGCGAGCACTCGACTTTCCTCGAAGTTGCCTACCTGCTGGTCTTCGGCGAATTGCCGACCCGGCCGCAGCTCGAAGCCTGGGTCTTCGACGTGACCCACCACACCTTCGTCCATGAGGACATCAAGAAGTTCCTCACCGGTTTCCGCTACGACGCGCATCCGATGGGAATGCTGCTCGCCTCAACCGGAGCGCTCTCGACGTTTTACCCGGATGCCAACCAGATCCTCGACCCCATCGAGCGATACCTGGCGACGATCCGCCTGATCGCCAAGATGCCGACCCTGGCCGCCTTCTCCTACCGACACAACATGGGTCTGCCCTACGTGTATCCGGACAATGACCTGACCTACCCGGAGAACTTCCTCTCGATGATGTTCAAGATGACCGAGACCAAGTACGAGCCGGATCCCCGCCTCTCCAAGGCGATCGATGTCCTCTTCATCCTGCACGCCGACCACGAGCAGAACTGCTCGACCAGCGCCGTGCGCGGCGTCGGTTCCTCCGACGTTGACCCCTATTCGGCGGTCGCTGCGGGCATTGCCGCGCTCTACGGCCGCCTCCACGGCGGAGCCAACGAGGCGGTGCTCCAGATGCTGCGCCGGATCGAATCGGTAGACAACATCCCCGGATTCCTCGAAGCGGTGAAGAACCGCGAGGAGAAGCTGATGGGCTTCGGTCACCGGGTCTACAAGAACTACGACCCGCGCGCCCGGATCATCAAGAGCCACGCCGACGAGGTCTTCGAAGCGACCGAGTACAACCCGCTGGTCGAGATCGCCACCGAGCTCGAGAAGCAGGCTCTCGACGACGAGTTCTTCACTTCACGCAAGCTCTTCCCGAACGTCGACTTCTACTCGGGCATCATCTACGAGGCCCTGAAGATCCCTCCGGGAATGTTCACGGTGATCTTCGCGATCGCCCGGACCGCCGGCTGGATCGCCCAGTGGCTGGAGATGACCGACGATCCCGACAAGAAGATCGCCCGTCCGCGCCAGATCTACACCGGCGCCCGGGAGGCCGACTACGTCCCGATCGGCGAGCGTAGCGGCGAGGATCGCATTTCCGGTCCGGCCACCCGGCCTTCCTGAACCCGGTCCCGGCCAGCGGCGGATCGGAAGGCCCAGGACATGGCCAACTGGAAGTTGACCGTCCGTCACGGACCCGACGTCAGCCGCCAGAGCTTCGATGATCTCGACCAAGCTCTGGGAGCGGCCCGCAAGGCAGCCGACGAAGTGATCGCGGAAGGCCCTCTCGATTCGGTCAGCGCGATCCGGGACTACGAACCGGCCCAGATCGTGAACGCCCGGATCGAAATCAGTGGCAAGGGTTTCTTCTCACCCCCCACCGCCGGGATCGACATCCAGGGGGATCTTTCGGTGATTGCCTTCGCCGGGGGAGTGAAGCGCCAGACCCTGGAAGGCACGACAATCCCCCAGGCGATGAAATCCCTCAAGGACTTTCTCTCCAGCCGCTAGGCAGAAACTTTCAGACCCCAGACCTGGATTGGCTCATCCCGGCCCCGCACTTCCATTTCGCCCACCTCATCAAGGTCCGGAAGGGGACCAACACAGGCTGCGCGGGTCGACTCTGACAGGAAGAGCGAGTAGCCCGAGCCCTTGGTCATCCCCTCCAAGCGGGCCGCGGTGTTGGTGGTGTCGCCGATCGTCGTGTACTCCATCCGGCGCTCGGAACCGACCTGTCCCGACATCACCTCCCCAGTGTTGAGACCGATTCCGATCTTGAAACCATCGCCATAGCCGGCCTCCCGCATCCACTCGCAAAAGGCCGGCAGCTTCACCTCCAGCATCTCTCTCGAGGAAGCGATTGCCCGGTCGGCGTGATCTTCCTGGTCAATCGGCGCGCCGAAGACGGCCATGATCCCGTCCCCCATGTAGGACACGAGGGTGCCCCCGTGATCCATGATCGAGTCGGTCATTGCGCCCAGGTAACGGTTCAGCACCTCGACCACTTCGTCCGGCGGCCTGGTTTCGGAATAGGTCGTGAAGCCCCGGATGTCGCTGAACAACATGGTCGCCTGAACCCGGGCCCCGCCGAGTTTCAGCTCCTCTTCACCATCGGCCAGGATCTGATCGACCACGTTTTCCGGAACGAAACGGGAGAAGGTGTACCGGATCCGCTGACGCTCCATGTCTTCGAGCAGATAGTGGAGCCCGAGCGTGCCGACAATGCCGACGAACAGAGCCAACAGCGGGTAGACGACCGGGACTATCCATCCTCCGTTGAAGGCGACCTGGGCGAGCACCAGAAAGAGGCCGGCTGCGCCCGCCGCGACAAGTCCGGTGAGCAGAGGCTTGAATCTGTAACCCACCAGCGGGGTCACAGCAGCCATGAGGACGATCAGCGCCAGCTCCAGCCAGCCTGGCGCCGACTTGAGGGGGAAGCCTTCAAGGATGGTCGATATCGCGTTCGCCATCACTTCGGGACCAGGCATCAGACCGCCACCTGCCGCCGTCGCATGAACGTCCTGGAGGGTGGGAGCTGAAGGACCGACGACGACGACCTTGTCCCGGAACAGACCCGGATCGAAATTTCCGCGAACCACCCGGGAAAACGAGACGGCAGGGATCGTTCCGGCCGGCCCGGCAAAATCGATCCAGGCCTGACCCGACTGAAAGTCGTTGCCATCGACCCTGGTACCGGCCCGCTTCGCGGCTTCCACGGGAAAGCTGGTCATACCCTGAACCTGGTCGGAGAATTTGCGAATCACACCGTCGTCTTCAGTGCCGACGACGGTGTTGCCGACGCTGGCCCCCAGCTGCCTGACGACGTCGTCGCCGCCAAAGACGTTGCCGCGGCCGTGTTCGTCCACTTCGGTCGTTGAGAGAACTACGTTGCCCGCCCGCATGACGGCCACAATCAATGCGTTGTCCTCGCGACGTTCAGTCTGCTCGGTGAACTGGACGTCATAGGCGATTACCTTGGCCCCGGCTGACTTCAGACGGTTGATCACGGTCGCATGAAGTGAACGGGGGAAGGGCCACTGTTCACCCAGGTTGCTGAAGGTGTTGTCGTCGACCAACACAAGGGCCAGGCCGGGTTCCGAGTCGGGGCTGACCTCACCCCTGATGGTGAAGCGCTGATCGACCGAATCGGATTCGAGGCCCCCGAGCAATCCAACGGCCCAGGCTCCGATGCCGATCAGTGCCGCGATGGTGGCGACGGTCGCAAAGTAGATCCGCCGACGCCTCATTCCTCTGCCTCGGTGGAATCTCCTGCCTTCTCCAGGGCTTGCCTCGCAGCTTCGCGGCCGATTTCCCGGGCCCGGTCCAGTTGATGGAATTCGAGCATGCCTACCTCGCCGGTATTGGGGGCGATGAGCAGCGACGGGGTCCTGCGTCTGTTCCCCGAATCACTCCGGACCAGGAAAGCGCGGCTGAAGACCTCAAGGATTCCCGGTACTTCCTGTCCATCCCGGCCGGCTTGCTCAGAATCACCGAACCTGGAATCCACCGCGATGATCGCGCCCTCGTTCTGCTCTGCCATGTCCGTTACCGGCAGGCCGCCTGTGAGGGAACCATCGGTGAGCAGTTGTCCGTTCCTGACGGCTATCGGGGCCACTACCGGGGGGCTGAAGGAAGCCGAAACAGCATCTGCCAGGGATCCATCCCGAAACAGCACCAGCTCGCCGGATCGCAGGTCGGTGGCTCCACAGAAATAGCTGCGGGGGAGGTCGTCGATCATTGCCTGACCAAAGGTTCTTGCCAGCATTGCCTCCAGGCGCCGGCCGCGAATCAGCGACTGGCGCGGGAAGGTGTAATCGCCGAGCGGGTTGCGCCTCATCCATTCGTCGAAGCAGCGGTCCGCGATCTCGTCCGGGCCCATCTCCATGGCGAGCATTCCCCCGATCACGGCGCCCATCCCCACTCCTCCTACCCGGTCAATTTCGATCCCGCAGGCAAGCAGCTCTTCGATCACACCGATCTGGCTGAAGGCGCGGGCACCCCCTCCCGAAAGCACAATGCCGGTTGCGCTTCCTGACAGCCGGCGGGCGAGGCGAGCGATGTCCGATCCAGCCTCCGGGTCCCTCACCACATACATGCGAGCCGGCGCAAGGGTCGTGGTGAACCGGCGATCGGTCTGCGTTTCTCCCGATTTGATCAGCGTGACGAGGTCAGATCCCCGGAGCTGGGCCAGGTCCATCCCGGAAAGGTCGGCGCCACCGCCGCTGATCGCGAGGATTCGGTCCGCCTGCTGGAGACAGAATCGACGCCAGTCGCCGTCGGCCGAATCGGTGACGAGAACCTGAAAGTCGGAATCGGCGGCAGCCGTGTCAAGGAGTGGCCCGAAGGTGGCGACGGGTGAGGCAGCCGAATAGTTTCCGCCCGCGACCGCGTGATCGAGAAGCCTCACTGCGCCGTGATCCGAAAGTGCCGATTCGAGACTCCGGGCGAATTCAGCAATCTGGGCGCCCTGATCCAGGGGAACGATCGCGATCACCCCGGGTAGCGGCTCGAGTTCGTCCCCGCCACTTGTGTTCTCCCGCAGCTGACCAGCGATCGAGCGGGTCAAAGCCAGGGAAACCTCGGGACGGTCCCGGAGCAACCCTTCGAAGTCTTTACGGTCGATCGTGACGAGTTCGGTGTCACGGAGAGCCCTGACCGATGCCGATCTTGTTCCCCCGGTCAGCAACGCGAGTTCGCCAAGCACAGCTCCGCGTCCCAGGGTGCGGATCCTCGACTGTTCGGGGGCTCCGAGAACTTCCAGTTTACCCGCCCGCACGATGAAGCACCGGTCGCCTTCGTCGCCCTCCCTGAACAGCCATTCTCCCGCTCCGAGCTCACTCGAGGATGCGTTGGCGGCAATCAATTCTCGCGTCCCTTCGGACAGGCCGGCGAACATTGTTGCTGCGCCGAGGAAGTCGGCCACCGTTTCGGGACGGGAATGGTCGGGGGGTTCCAGCTCGGGCAGAAGGCTCGTTGCGATCGGCGCAGGCGGGCGGAACGGCACCGGCGGCTCATTGTCGGCGAGCAGCGCCTTGACGGAATCTCCGAGCGAGGGACTCCTGGCGAGCTCGGCCCGGTCGCGGGCGGCACTAACCGCCAGACATCCGAGACCGGCCAGCCAGAGACAAACCGCGGAAAACGTCCAGGCGTGATCAAAGGCGGCTTCGACACCGGCCGGGTCGGTCGGATCGGGATTGCCGATCAAGGCGATCACTGCCGCGACTCCGAAAGCGGCCCCGACCTGGCGGGCAACCGAGTTGAGTCCGCTGGCCGTTCCGAACGATTCGCCGGGGGCCGATGCCACTGCCGCCCCGCTCAAGTTCGGGAAAAGGGCGCCGGCCCCGATCCCGAGCAGGATCATTCCCGGCAACCAGACCCCGAGGAAGTCGGGTTCAAGACCGACTCGCTGAACGAACCAGAACACCGCCAGACCCCAAATCAGACCGCCCGCCACCAGCACGGGCCGGTGACCGAAGCGCTGGGCCATGCGACTGGTCGGGCCAGCCACGGCCGCCGCCACAAAAGGACCCGGGGTGATCGCCAGACCAGCCTGAAGCACCGAGTAGTCCCAAACACCGACCAGAAAGAGCACGTTGACCAGGGTGTAGCCGTAAAACCCCGCCCCGGCCACCACGGTCATCGCGTTGGTCACCGAGAAGGTCCTATCACGGAACAACCCCAGATCGAAAATCGGCGAGCGATGCCTCAGGCAGCGCCGCACGAACCAGAAACCAAGCAGCAGGGCCACGACAAAGCACCCGACCACGGCCACGCTGGTCCAGCCCCACTCTTCACCTTGAACCACCGCCAGAACCAGAGCGGCCACCGCGATCGCGAACAGCAGGGCGCCGGGTATGTCAGGCACCCGCCTCAGTCCCGGTTCGCGACTTTCAACCAGCTGACGGCGCGCCAGGATGTAAGCGATCACCCCGATCGGCAGGTTGACGAGGAAAACGAGCCGCCAGCTGTCCAGGCTGACCAGCAACCCGCCGAGCGACGGACCCAGACCGGCAGCCAGGGCTCCAACCGCCGAGATCAGCGCCACCGCGTGGGCCCGTTTTTCCTCCGGGTAGGCATTCAGCACGAGACCGAGCGATGAGGGCACCAGCAGCGCCGCCCCGAGCGCCTGCACCACCCGGAACGCAACCAGAGCTCCGACCGAAGGCGCAACCGAGCAAAGCACCGAAGCCAAGGTGAAGATGGCGATGCCCTGAAGGAAGACGCGACGACGGCCCAGTAGGTCGGCGAGTTTGCCGGCCACCACAAGGAATGCGGCGAAGACGATGTTGTAGGCATTCAGAACCCAGGAAAGCGAGGACATCTCGACCGTCGGGAACGACATGGCGATGTCGGGAAAGGCGATGTTGACGATCGTTGCGTCCACGAAAGCCATGAGCACCCCGAGCGAGGCGATCAGGAGCACCGTCACCGGAGCCGGGCGGCCTCTCAGTTCGGTCCGATCCGGAGTTGCCATGCCCACCTAGCCGCCAGCCACCCTTGCGACGGATTCGAGCTCGGCTCTGACCGCCTGGCGTCCTGCCTCCCGGACCGACTCCAGCTGGCCCCATTCGAGCATGCCGCACCCTTCCACTTCCGGCTGAATGAGCAGGTCAGCGTGCTTTCGTGCCTCGACCACGGTGTCGATGCTGCCGACCGTCAGCGTCCGCATGATCGTCTCGGGAAGGCGAGGCAATTCGTATTCGCGACCGGTTAGAAAGCGACGTGCGGTTTGCTCCAATCCGGCAAGGCGGGGTCTCGGCGCTCTCAGGGTGCCCCCCATCTTGCCGGTCACATCGATCGCGATAATCGGCCCTTCGGCGTCCGCAGCCATGGTCGAAACAGGCAGATTGTCCAGCACGCCACCATCTACCAGGAGGCGCCCGTCGACTGTCTTGACCGGTGGAAAGATCCCGGGAATGGAGAGACTTGCCCTCACCGCCTCGAACAGCGGACCGTAGCGATGAATCACTTTCTGACGGGAGATCAGATCGCAGCTCAGCGAGAAGTACCTGATCGCGAGTTCCTCGATCCGGGTCTCCCCCAGCAATCCGCGGAGCAGCTTCTCGGCACGCCGGCCCCGGATCAGTGAGAAAAGGGGCAGGGTGTAGTCGCGGGTCGGGTTTTCCTTGACAAATCCTTCATCAAATTCTTTCGAGAGCTCTTCCGGTGTCTTGCCCAGGGCGATTCCCGCGGCAACCACCGAGCCCATGCTAACCCCGGCGATCCGGTCGATGGTCAGGCCCGAGTGGATCAGTTCCTCCATCGCTCCGAGGTGAGCGAAGGCGCGGGCGCCGCCCCCGGAGAGCACGACCCCGACCGCCTTGCCGCTCAGCCGCCGGGCCAGCGAGCCGGCCGCCGCACCGAGGCGGTCACTTCCCGCCACGGTGGTGTTGCGGGGTGCGCTACGAGCGAGTTCGCTGTCAGCGAGACCCGTGGAAACGAGTTCCGAGTCCCGCAGGATGTCGTTCCGTGCCAGCCAGGCCGGGGCCGGCCGTCCCGACGTCAGAGCAACCACAAGGTCGGTTTCCCTTGCACAGAAGTCGTTCCACTCGCTCTCAGAGTCACTTCCGTCGCCAACCAGCAGAACGCGGTCGGTCGACCGTTCGGCCCGGTCGAGGCTCTGGTTCCACTGCGCCCGGCTCCCGGCCTGGTCTTTGGTCAGCATCGCAACGCTTCCGTGTCTGGCCAGTTCTCCGCCGAGCATTTCCGCGAATTCAGTTGGAGCGGCCGGATCGACCCGAAGCACCGATACCACCCTCGGCGGTACAGCTTCGTGAGATGGAGCTCGACTGGCTGCCAGCTGTGCCCCCAGAGCACCGGTCAGGCCGACCGCGAATGCCGGTTCGTCGCGAAGCAGGCTCTCGAAATGGTCCCGGCCAAGCTCGATCAGTTCGCTGTCCCGGACCGCGCGCACCGACGCGGTGCGGGTGCCACCCGTGAGCAGAGCCAACTCACCGAGGGTCTGCCCGCGTTTCAGGATCCTGATCCGGGCTTCTGAATGGTCGTCGGCGAGCACCTCGAGGCGCCCGGACCTAATGACAAACAGGCTGTCGGCCGGATCTCCGGCCCGGAACAACCATTCACCGCTGGTCAAGTGAACATGTTCCGATTCTGTCGCGAGTTGTTCCAGGAGGTTGCCCGGCAGTTCAGCCAGGGTCCGAACTGAGCTGAGCAGCTTCGCATCACCCATGGGGCCTCCGCGTTGGACGCCGGTCTCCAGCCTTGTCCCAGGCAACGCTGCTTCCTGCGCGACTTTCTGCGTCCGTCTCCCCCACGTTCAGACCTCTTGTCCTCCCCATCGGAGGAGGCTATAACGGAAGGCCGGACCGTTCGACCCGTCCCCAGACCGGTCGACCGTACACTGGACGGCGAAATCCCTCAAAATGTCCTTCAACCCATGAGCGACGAAACGACAGACCAGACAACAACGGGGCAGAAAATTCCGAAGGGGTCGTACGCGGCAGGCCGTCGGGTCACCCTTCCCGACGGTGCGGAACAGCCGATCATCGTCTTCGTAAACGGGGTCGCCCAGACCGAAGGCAAGGACTACGTGCTTCGCGCGAACGAGATTCTCTTCACCCGCGAGATCATCAAGGAAACGAAATCCGGGAAAAAGAAGCTGGTCATGCTGCTTGGCGTGGTCGGCTTCTACAACAAGGACGAAACGATCGACGTTCAGTTCGCAAAGGACGGCAAGACCGAACTCGCCGGCGACCTCCCGGTCTTCGAGTAGTCGCGCTTCACCCACGGGATCGACCCGGGTCCCTTGGGGTTCAGAATCCACGATAGGAATCTTTCGTAATAGCGAACCCGTGTCCGGCCCGATTGGCGCACCTGACGCTGGACTCCGTTGCCTTGCAGGTGACCCCGATCTTCTTGTAGCGCCAACGCTGTCCGACCTTCAGATTCACGGTGAACTTTGGCGCTCTGGCCGGAGCCTGCCATGAGTACTCACTGAGTTTCGCCCTGCGGGCACGGCCGTGGCCGGCCAGGAAGACGAAGCCGGGGTCCCCCTCGGGTGAAGGCCGGGTCGGCCGGGGGATCACCCGTGCCATGCACAGCACCTGACTCGCTGGCTCACTCCGCAGGTGGCCGGCAACGCCGCAGGTGACTTTTCCATCGAGTGCCTTCCAGAGCAGGGCGTGCGACGTTCCTGCTTCGGCGGGCTTCCTGAAGATAGCTTCCTGTCCCGCGTCCAGCGTGATCGTCCTGTCTCCGGTCGCCTGCACCTGCCCTGCGACCGCTTTCACAAAGGTCGACCGACAGCGATTTTCCACAAACCATTTCGACCCGCTCCCGCCGGATGTCTTGACGTAGAAGCCGCGAACCTGGAAGCCATCACCTGATTCGCCCCACAATCTGGCCCGCCATGACAACTGGGCTGCGTCCTTGGCGGCGCATGCGCGTCCCCGCGGCTGGGTCAATGTGAGGGTCACCGCTCCATAGTCGGGGTCGTTCGGGTTCACAACCTGGCCAACTCGAAACGAGGTGTGCCAGAACGAACCGCTCCGAGTCTCCGTACCGGCGCCGGTTGCCGCGGTGATTTTCACCCCGCCCCGGCTGGCATCGACCACCGTTCCGACCGGCGCCCGGACCAGATCGTATGCAGGAGGGGAGTAGCTCTTACCCGGTGCCTTGGCGAAGACACTGCCCCACGGGTAAAGGATCAGGTTCTTCCCAAGGGCAGGTTCGGGGACACGACCGGCTGCCGAAATCTGCTCGGTCGGGCTGAGCACGGTGACCTTCCGTCCCTGGATTCGAAAACCTTTACCGGTCGATATCACCACGCATTCGACTCCATGGGTGAGCAACTCGCACCGGAAGCGACCCACGATCTTCCAGGTGCCAATGGCGTTACCCGGCCCCCCGATCCCCATCGGCGTTCGAGCCCTCCCCTTTCGGCTCACCTTCCCTTGAACGGTCAGTTTCACGTGCTGCCAGGGTTTGCGGTAGTTCATGCAGTCCACCCAGGCGCTTTTCCCTTCGCCTTTGTCGACCATCACGCAGACGCTGAGGGGCGTGTCGTCAAGAAACAGGATTGATCCGGCTAACGCGGAAGAGGAATACACCTCCCCCGCCCGGCCCATGCCAGTGAAAACGACAAGAGTCAAGACCAGTGCAAGGGCCACGATGGCTGACCGGTGGTTTTGACTGCTTTTCATCCTTTGTCTCCCCTTCCAGCTCTCTGATGGTTCATCCGCTAGCGCTTTCGCACCGCTCCGGTCACGTAGCGACCTCCTGCTCTCACCACCACCGTTTTGCGTCTCGCGAAGTCACGTACGCTCACCACACCCCGTTTGACCTTCACCTCGGAAGACCCGTCGCACCGGTCTTCAAGTGACCAGATGGTTCCTCGCACACTTGCCGAACCGCCGTGGCCGACCGTTTTGAAGCGTCCCTTGCCACTGCCCCACAGTTTCCGCCCGGAGGACTTCTTCCGATGGTTGGGGACTCGAACCCTGACCAATGCACTCCGGCCTCGCCGGGCGCATTGGAGGGGTCCTTTCAGGCTGAGAGTCGTCTCGGCTCTTCCTTTCTTCTGCCCGACCCGGAACAGCCCGCCCCTAAAGCGGGCCGACTGGTTGGCTTTGCGGGATCTGGCCGAGGTCAACCGGACCGTGCCGCGTCGCGTGTCGATCAGGCAACCTGTCCTGACCTGCTTCGGGTTTCTCAGCTTTCTGTACGTGCCCGTCCCCGGACACTTCGTTTTCACAATGCCGGTTTCGGGGTTCAGGTTCACGGTCTTCCCCGATATAGGAGCCGGCAACGGCTCAGCCACGGAAACCGCCCTCAAACGATCCGTCCTGGTTCCGTCGCCCAATTGACCGTAATCGTTGAAGCCCCAGCACTCCGCCTCGCCCGAATTACGCAATGCGCAGGTGTGAAAGGAGCCCGCCGACAGAGAAGCGACATCGGACAATCCAAGAACCGGCGTCGGAACAAGCGGTCCCGGTTCGAGGTCTTCGGTCCGGGTTCCATTTCCGACCTGACCGCTGCTGTTGCTCCCCCAGCAGACGGCCTGCCCGGTGGCCCGCACGGCGCAAACGTGATCCGACCCGCTTGAAATCGACAGGGCGTCCGCGAGTCCGGAAACCGTCGCCGGAACGGCGCTGTCCACGGTGGAACCGTCTCCCAGCTCACCGAGCGAATTGGATCCCCAGCACCTCGCCTGTCCGGTGCTCCTCACTGCGCAAGTGTGCGCTCCGCCCGCAGCAATCGAAACGGAGTCGCTGAGGCCGGAAACGGGAGTCGGCACAAGCCTGTCTGTAGTCGTGCCATCACCCAAACGTCCTGAATTGTTGAACCCCCAGCAGACTGCCTGGCCGGTGGCCCGGGTAGCACAGGCATGGGTGCCGTCCGGAACCGAGATCGAAGCGGCGTCGCTCAATCCGGAAACGGCCGTCGGAACCTTCCGATCGGCAGTGGTTCCGTCCCCCAGTTGACCGAAGTCGTTTGAACCCCAGCAGACTGCCTGGCCCGAGCTGCGGATGGCGCATGCGAAATCGCGTCCCGCAGAAATCGCAACGGCATCTGACAAGCCCGGGACAGGGACGGGAACTTCGCTGTTCAAGACGATGGTCGGGTTTCCGATTTCGCCCGAAGTCATGACCCCCCAGCAGACGGCCTGGCCCGATTCCCGGATCGCACAGGTGAACCAGTTTCCCGCCGAGATCGCCTTCGCGTCGGTCAATGCCGGGACTGCGTTCGGAACCAACCGACCGACTGTGGTGCCATCACCCAGTTCACCGGACGAGTTATCGCCCCAGCAAAATGCCTGTCCGGACGATTCGATGCCACAGGAGTGGTACAGGCCACCGGACACGGACTCGAAGGTCGCGGCACCCGCTGATCCGGCAAACCCCCACCAGCACACCATGACGACGAAGAAACAGAGTCTTTTCACGGTCCCCCTATCGACTGCCCGCCTCGCGTTCGATGCGATCCACGAGTGCTTCAATCAGATCCGCTTCCGGCTCCAGACCCGCCGCTTCAATCGCTCTTTCAAGCTCCGCCGTCTGGACCTTCCGACCTTTCGCCTCGCTTTCGAGCAGCGGCAGCACCTGGTCGAGCTGACGTTCGACGCTCGGGATTGTTTTCGCCCTCTCCACCCAGTGCCCGGGCGGGGACGGTAGTTCCCGAAGCAGCTTTGCGATCTGTCTTTCATCCTTGGTGGCCATGATCATCCGCAGACAAGACGGGCGGGAAGCCGCTTATCTTCCCCTCCCGCCCGGTTCGTTTTCGGCTGCCTCCAGTTGCTCCCTCAACTTGACCAGGCAACGCGAAATCCGACTGGCGATCGTCCCCCCCGGGAGATCGAGCTCTTCACCAATCTTCGCGTAGGTCTGGTCCTGAACAAAGAACCGATCGAGAATTTCCCGGCAGTTTTCCGGCATATCTTCGAGTGACCCGCGCACATCCATGGCCTCGTCGAGGCGATCGAAGAAATCGCTTTCCACCTGTTCAGGCAGCTCTTCGACGGGCACGTCCCGACCTCCCGCCCTGATCCGGTCAATGGCCAGCCTGCGGGTGATCTGGGCCAGCCAGGCCCGCACCGCATCGTCGTCTCTCAAGCGGTCCAGTTGATCGAAGCTACGACTGAAGACATCCTGAAAAACATCTTCCGCATCAGCATTGTTCAGTTCGAATCCACGGGCCAGGATCGCGTACACATATCGGGAAAAGCGGTCAACAAAAACACCCCAAGCCTCATCGTCGCCGCTTCGGCATCGCGCCACCAACTCCCTGTCGCTGAGGCCTCCGATCCCCATGGTCAAGTCAACCTAGCAGCGAAATCAGCTTTCGCCTAGCAATCTTTCGCGAGCCGAAGCTGCGATCTTCCGGTCAAGTCGTATCGCTTCGGTTACCGGCCGTTCCGGCATGTGCAAGAGGTTTGCCTCCGCCAGCTTCAAGGCATTTACAGCCACGGCCTCGGCCAGGACGACGGCGGAAACCAGATCCGGTTCGCTGGATGCGTCCACCTTGCCGGTGATCTCCACCAGGATTGTGGCCACATCGGCGGCGCATCCGGCCAGATCCTGCAGGTTCTCCAACGTCTGCTCGAGGGCCTCAAGAAGGAGCCGGTCATCCTTCCCGGCGCCGGGCGCAAGGGCCAACCGCGCCCGTTCCAGATCCCGGCGGTTTCGTTCGACCAACTCAAGTGCACGATCCCGCAGGACTTCCGCCTGGGCCTCGACCGCATCGGGGTTTTCCTCGTCGCGCAGTGTGGAAGCAACCGCCACGGCCAACGAGGCCGAGAGGGCCAGGGTGACAGCGGAAACCGGACCCGCTGAAAACCAGTCGGTGGAATCGGAGATCCGTTTCAGGATCTCGTCGAGCGAAGCGTCGCTCATCGACACGCTATTTCACTTTCACGCGCGCGTGGCCGAACTGCGTCTCCATTCCGGCACCACTGGCCCGGAACGTGACCTTGACCTTCTTGCCCTTTCTCACCTTCCTGAGGACCGAAATCCTGAAACTGGCCACGCTCGTTGCGCCAGGAGCAATCGGCCCCAGTTTCATGCAACCGGATTTCCTGACCAGTTTCGACCTCACCTTTGGGCAGACAGTTATCTCCGGGGTTGCGACGGTGCCCGTGTTCTTTACGCGAACCTGCGATTCACAAATTACTCCTCCAGGGACAGGACCGCAAACGATCCCGGTGACTGCCGCTTCTCGTGACTTTCATACTCACCGGACGCACCAGACGGTGAAAATCTTCCACCAGGTTCTTGGAAAACGACACTTTGCAAACAGAAAAGCCCCGGTCGCGGGACCGGGGCTTCTCGTTTTGGCAGTGAAGGCTCGCCCTCCTAGCGTCGCCTGACCTTCACTACCTTTCTGGTCCCTCCAGAAATCTTGAGCAGGGCCTTCCTGGCCTTGCCCTTCCTGAGGATCGAGCGTCCGGCCCTGGTCAGACCGAGCCTGATCTTCTTCGTGCCGGCCTTGCCGATGAAGTACCGCTTCTTCGCGAGGACGGTGCCCTTGCCGTACTTCTTGCCCTTCACCTTGACCTTCTTCAGGGTGCTGAGCTTCGCGGTGCCGCCGCAGGCGCCGGTGCACTTCAGGGTGAAGGTGACGCCCGAAGCCGCGTAACTCACGCCCTTGCCGACGATCGTCTTCGCGATCGGATTGTTCGGTGCCGGCTTGGTCGGCTCGGTCGGATCAACCGGCTCGAAGTTGTCGGTGTCCTCGGCGGTCACCGTCGCGGTCGAGCTGTTGTTCGACGTAACGTCCTCCAGTGAGGTGGTCGAAATGTAGGCGGTGTTCTGAATCACCTTCGGCGGCGCATGCTCGCCAGCCGTCCGAATGCCCAGGCAGAGCAGGCTGAGCCTGGCGTTCAGTGCATGGTCGGTCGGGTTGTAGATCCGGAACGCCCGGGTGACCGGACGCGGATCGTTGCCCAGCGAAACCAGACCGTCGTCGAGGTCCATGTCGGCGACGATGCCCTTGTAGCCGTCGGCGCAGGTCAGCTGCGCCTCGTTGACCTCACCGGGCTGGACCGTGAATTCCTTGACGATGTGCTGGAAGGCGAGGTCGTGGGTGTGGCCGTCAACCACGCTGACCTGACGGGTCATGCAGCGGATCGAGAATGTCGCCTGACCGGCCTGGCTCGAATCGAGCACGAACTTCCAGCCGTTGCCTTCCGGCTCGCTGTAAACGAGGTTCGCCGGAACGTTCGAGATGAACCCGGGCTGGATCGCGATCTGACCCGGACCGCACTGAAGGGTCGCCTCGTTCTTGCCGGCCGATGTCAGGTTGGTCACCGTGATCGGCGCGGAAACGATCAGGTCATGCTGATGGGTGCCGTCGGCAACCGTCTGCTTGAGGATGCAGACCGCGAAAATCTTCGCCTGGGCGCGGCCCGTGGCGGTGTTATGGACCGTGCCCTGCCAGGTGTCCAGCGAGGATGCCCTGGATTCGAGTACCTCGGGAGCGGTCCAGTCGCCAGTGCCCTGATCGACATGGTCGATCCGCACCGAGCCGTCGGAAGCGAAGTAGCCGGAGGGGCAAACTGCCTGGACGGTCTTCGTCTCACCCGGGTTCAGGTCGATCTGGGTTTCCACCTTCTGGACGTCGAGCTGATGGATCTGGCTGGGGTCAGCGTCACCCCAGGCATCCACGGTGGCCTTGACCTGGTAGGTCTTGACGTCACCCGGCATCAGATCCCCGATCTGGCAGGTGACCGTGCCCGCCGTCTCGGTGCATGGCGAATCGGCGCTGACGAAGGTCAGGCCAACCGGAACCGGATCGGTGATCACCACGTTGTGGGCGACCGCGTTGCCGACGTTTTCCGCCTTCAGCGTGTAGGTCACGACATCACCCGGACGCGCATTGGTCGGGGCGGCGGTCTTGGTGATCTTCACATCCGGCACGCCGATCACGATCGTGTCTGCGTGATCGGTGTTGTCGGCCGGGGTCGGCTCCCATTCGTGGCCGGTAACGGTGGCAACGTTGTGGACGGTTGTGCCACCGGCCGCGTAGGTCGCCTTGACCCGGACCGTCAGCGTCTTCGAGGCGCCCGATGCCAGGGTCCCGACGTTGCATGTGATTACCGCATTGCAGTCAGCCGAGGAAACGAACTGGAGGCCGGCCGGCAGCGGGTCGCTGACGGTGACCTGGGTCGCGGTGTCCGGACCCTTGTTGGTCACCTTCAGCGTGTAGTCGAACTCGTCGAGCACGTTGACCTGGGCCGGAGCCGACTTCTCGATCTTCAGGTCCGCGATCGGGAAGTGGAGCGTCGCCTTGGCATCATCGTCGTCCTTGTACGAGCCACTGTGATTGCCACTGGCGCCACTCGCGTCCTTGGTCGTCGCTTCGGCGTCATTGGTCTGGACCGGCGGGTTGGCCCGGGCTCCGAGGCCCGGGGTCGCGGTGAAGGTGATCACCACGCTCGCGCCCGGCTGGATCACCTGGCCGTTGAAGTTCCAGGTGAGGATGTCACCGGCCGGGTCGCTGGTCACGGTCGGGTTGCCACCGGTGGCGCCGGTGATCGCGGTCGAACCAGCGTCATAGGTCCAGGCCGGAGGCAGCACGTCCCGGACGACCGTGTCGAATGCCTTGGCGGTGGTCGCGTTGTTGGTCACCACGATCCGCCAGCCGAAGGGCTGCTCGACGTTGGCGTCGGCGATGTCCGGGAAGCCGGGAGCGGTAGTGGTCTTGTTGACGGTGAGCTCGGGGAACTCGAAGTTGACCACGACCGTGTCCTGGTTTGAGTCGTAGTGGCGGTAGGTCCACGGATTGGTCCGTTCGGCCGCCGGGATGCCCCAGTAATCCGAGTCGGCGGTGTTGACTGCCGAGGAGTTGTTGTCGAGCTGGGCCGATGGCAGAGCGTTCGCCGTGTAGGTCAGGGTCACGCTGCCGCCGACCGGGATCGGGCCCGGAATCACCCACTTCATCGAGCGGTCGCCGGCGCTCCACATCTTGGTGTTGTAGGTGCCGCCCTGGTCGAGAGCCACGTTGGTCAGCTCGGCGTCCGGCATGTCGTCGACGACCACGTCGTAGGCCGGGCTGGTGCCGTTGTTGGTGACCACGATCTGGTAGGTCAGCGCGTCATTTGGCTGGCTCTGGACCGGTCCGTTGACGAAGCTTCCGCCGCCGACCTTGACCTTCTTGTCGAGCACGATGTGGGGCTCACGCACCGGAGTCGTCGTCTTGGCCTCGGCCGATACCTGGTCGAAGCTGCTCTGCGCCGGGATCGAGTTCGGGTTGAAGGTGAACTTGTTCGAGGTGTTCGACATCGAACGGACCGAGTTGACGATGTTCTCGCCGGCCACGACCGGGGCCCCGCCGCTGCGATGCGTATCCCGGACATGGGCCTTGTAGGTGAATTCGATCACCCGGTCGGCCGTGCCGGGATCGAGATGTCCCAGATCCCAGCCGATGTTGGTCACCGAGGAGGTGACCTGCGGGTTGTAGTTCTGGACGGTCGGCGCCGGGTTGGAACCCGAGCAGCCGCTGACGCAGCTGGAGCTGACATAGCCGTCGAAGTCAATCGAGTCGGGCAGGATGTCCCGCACGGTCAGGTTGTAGAACTCGAGGCCCTTCGGAATCGTGACCGTGGCCTTGAAGTTCATCGGCGTGCCGATCGTGACCCAAGCGGGATCGACCGACTTGGTCACCGAGCTGCCGCCAACCTTGACGGTGCTCTGCGAGGAAGCGCTGTAGCCGGTGTTGGTCGTGCTCGAGGAGGTCCGCTCGTTCGGGTCGCTGCCGTCGATCGAGGTGGTCTTGGCGTTGGCGGTATTGGTGAAGGAGCTGCCGGCGATGGCCGGGGAATCGACCTTCGCCTGATAGGTCCAGGTGACATTGCCACCGGGAGCGATGTTGATCGCCGGCGAAGCGGGCGAGGTGATGGTCCTTGTGGCTGCATCCCAGGTCGCGCCACCCGTTCCGGGAACGATCGCGCCGTCGGCCAGCGGGTTGCCACCGCCATCGATCAGGGTCACGCCGGCCGGCACGACGTCCTTGATCACCGTGTCGTGAGCGATGCTCACGTTGTTGGCGAGATTCCCGTTCTTGGTGACCAGGGTGTAGGTCACAGTGTCGCCCGGCAATGCGTTCGCGGTCTTGTTGTTGGTCTTGGTCTGCGTGATCGACGGCTCGACGATCGTGGTATTGACCTGGTTCGAGTCGCGGCTGCGCGGGGTGCTGTCGGTCCAGGAGATGTTGGCCTTGTTGATCCGCGTCTGGTTGCGCACGTTGGAGGAGACGTCAGCAACCCGGGTCTGGAAGCTGATCACGACCTTGTGATCGGAACCCGCCGGAACCACGTAGTTGTCGGGGATGTTGACGGTGATCGTCTGACCGACCGTGGTGATGCTCCAGCCGGCAGGCAACGGCGATCCGTTGAGGGTCGCGGTGGCGGGGCCGGTCAGCGGCTGGGTGGTAGCCGAGTTCGGCGTGTCGGTGATTTTCGCATTGGTGCCGAAGGTGGTGCCTGCGGGCAGTGTCGCGGTGACCGTGTAGTTGATCAGCTCGCCGATCGTCGCCTGCGAAGCGCTGTTGCCGGTCTCGGTGATCGAGGTCGTACCGGTCTTTGACAGGCCGACGTCGGGGGTCTTGACGTTGCTGGTGTCATCGACCGGCGGCACGTTCGGAGTGTTCGGGTTGTCCGGGTCGATGTTGCTTTGCGGCGTGTAAACGTAACGACCACCGGTGTTGGTGTCGGACTCGTACTGCCGGACCCCGGCCTTGTTCACGTAGGTGTTCTCCGGACCGAAGGTGCCGGGTATGGCCACCTTGTAGGTGAGGGCCTTGGTTGATCCGTCGCCTATGCTCGGGACGGTCCACTTGATCTTGTCGATGCCGCTGCCGCCATCGACACAGGTGCCGCCGTCGGAGATTGACGAGACCATGGTGCAGTCGTATGCCGCCGGGAGGTTGTCCCAGACCTGGACGTCCTTGGTGTCGCCAGTGGACGCGACGTCGATCTCGTAAGTGACGACATTGCCGCCGCGGACGGTCAGGCCATCCGCAGGCGGGCTGTAATTCGTCGAGTCGATCTTGCTGACGCCCTTGGTCAGCTTCAGGGTCGGGGCTACGGTCTGGAAATCGACCTGGTCTCTCAGCGGGAAAGAAGTTCCTGCGGTATTCGAGAAAGCAAACTTGGCCAGGTTGCCTTCGATGTCAACCGGCTTGAGGATGCCGGTCGGCTCGATCGTGGTCTTGAAGGTGACCTGGAATCTCTGCGACCCGGTGGGAACGAAGCTGCCGTTGATATCCCAGAAGAGAACACCGTCAGCGGCATCGCCGGTGTCGATCGCATTGACCGTGGTGTTGTCCGAAGTGTCGGCGTAGCTGCCCGGCACGAAGGCGGCATTCCGCGGCAGGAAGTCGGTGACCCGGAGCTGATGCGTATCGACCCTGGACGGGAAATCGAGCGTGACCCGCCAGCAGATCGTGTCGCCCGGCTGGTAGGTCGGAATGGTGTCGACATAGGTCGCGGTCTGACAGTTGGTGCCACTCTCGGCCACTTCCTTGTTCAGTACGACGGCCGGTGCCGACTGACCGGCGGAAGAGGCGTCAACCACCGGTTCCGGCTCCTGACCGTCGTTCCAGATCCGCGGGCCCGGAGTCGAGCAATCCGGGGTTCCGGGGGCGGTGCAGCGTGAGAACGCGTTGCCGGTGAGATTGACCTTGTTGGAAACCGAGTCGCGGGCCAGCAGCGGCGAGGTCGGCAGGAAGTTCTGCTGGTAATGGCTGCGGGTCCGGGTCGGGAAGGTGATGACGAATTCGTCGCTTACGTCGGTGTGGCCCAGCTCGGCGAGGACCGACTTGTCCCAGGTGATGGTGAAGGTGCCGTCCGCGTTTTCGGTGACGCTCTTGTACGGAACGCTCGGGTTGTCACCGGTCGGCGAGCATTCCGAGTCACTCGCGTCGTTCTGGGTGGTGTAGTTGACCGGGCCGAGCGGGCAAAGACCCGACGGCAGGGTGTCAGTGACCACAATGTCATCGCTGTAGCGGTACTCGCCGGTGCGGAAACGGAGCTCCCAACTGGTGATGTCGCCCTGACCGAGCTGGGGCGAGGAAAGGTTTGACTTGTAGACGACCAGGTCCTCGGCGGTCCGTTCGAGGATGGTGTCATCGGAAACGTCAAAGGGAGCGACGCTCGTACTCTGGTATTGACCGGACGCGATCGCGTAGTTGGCGATCTTCTGCTCGTCCTGGATTTCCCTAGGCGGGGCGACCGCGTTGTTGTCGAGGTTGGCGCCCTGGGCACCGGTCGTGGTGGAGGGCGTGGCACCGCTCCAGTTCAGGGTGTTCTCGGTCAGCGGAACGGCGGCGCGGTAGCGGTAGGTGATCTCCTGCCCGGGGGCGAGGTCGCCGGTGTCCCACTGGACATGGGTGTAGACGGCTTCGGGCATGGGGCCGGCGCCGTCCGGGTCAGCGAGCACGGTCTCGACCAGGGATGGCTTGTAGCAGTCGGTTACCGGCTGGACGACGATCGGTCCGGATCCCGGGTATTCATCCGACGAGCCCGGATTGGTCGGCGCGTCGGTGGTGTTGTCCGGGTCGCCCTCGCAGCCGAGGAACTCGAGATCGGCCGGCAGCCAGTCGTTCAGCTTGGTCCCGGTGGTCGCGTTGACGTAGTTGTTCTGAACCTTCAGGGTGTAGATCGTCTGGTGGTCGTGAACCCCGCGCAGGATCTCTCCCTCGCGGCTCGGCTCCGACTTGGAGATCTTGATCGCGTTGATGGTCGAAGTCGTCGTTGCGGCTGCGGTACCGGTCGAACTCGATGGCACGGGTGCCCCCGCCGCGTCAAAGGAGGGCATGATCCGGGGATCGGTGTTGACGAAGGCTTCGTACTGGATGTCATAGGTGGACCCGACGTCATAGAGAGACTGATCGTGGGTGACGTTGAAGCTGATCGCCTGGGAAGAGTTCGCGACCAGGTCGGAGATGTTGTTGAAGAGCAGGGTGCTCTGACCGGTCGTCGGCTGATCGGCGATCACGGTCGGGGTGAACTCACCGCCCCCCGCATAGGTGATGCCAGCTGGCAGAACGACCCGGAAGGAGAGGTTGTAACCCTTGGGCTGGCCGCTTGGAAGCGACGCCGTGGCGGTGACCGTTCCGGTCTCGCCGTAGAGAGGATTCGAAGAACTTGCCGAGAGCTGAAGATCAGGCGTTCCCGCCGCCTGAGCCGGCGCGATCGCGATCAGGCCCGCGGCGAAGACGGTGAGCAGGCTAAGTATTCGAACAGCGGCACGAACAGACAGTTTCAATTTTTCTCCAAGACTCTGGGTCACCTGATCGGTACCCGGACAATTTCCAATTGGCCTGGCGCGAACGGTGGGAAAGCCTTGAAGGCCCGGTCATCTGCCGCAAGAATCGAGAATTTGCAGATGACAGGGTTTTTTTCGCTGACCCCGGCTTCCGGCCGGTTCTCGATGTGGACGCGAACCCGTCTCCCGTGTTCTTATGGGACTACAAGCATACAAACCCCTTGACACATGTCAAGTTTCACCGGACCCTGAAAGATCCGGGAATACCGCAGATTTCAGTCGAATGCGTAGAGGACCAGCAGGGCTACCGCGACGAAAACTGCCCCGGCCAGGATGACTCCCCGGTCTTCGGCCACGATCGCGGCTGTCGAGCGGTCATCGGAGCGGTCGTAGATCAGGTACAGGTAGCGAAAAATCCCGTAGACCACTGGTGGGATCGTGAGCATCATTTCCGAGCCGGCCAATGGCGAATTCACGGTGTAGATCGCGTAGCTGACCACGGTGCCGGTGGTGACCATGGCGACCATCTGATCGAGGAAGGGCAGCGAATAATGCTCGAGCACCGGTCGGCTGCTGGTCCCTTCGTGAAGCTCGGAAACGGCTTCCTGACGCCGTTTTGTGAATCCGAGGAAGCAGGCGAGCATGCCGGTGCAGAGGATCAGCCATTCCGATGCATGCGCCTCGACCGCTTCGGCGCCGGCCATCACCCGCAGGATGAACAGGGTGGCGAGGGTCATTACGTCGATGATCACGACCTGCTTCAGGCCAAAGCTGTAGCCGACCTGGATCACCCCGTACCCGGCGACCATGCAGCCGACCTTCCAGTTGACTACCCCGAAGGCAACCCCGATGGCTCCGGCGGCAAGCAGCACCGACAGAACCCAGGCGGTGCTCACCTTCAGTTGGCCGGCCGCGATCGGCCGGAAGCGCTTTTTCGGATGCTGGCGGTCGAGTTCGACATCGTTGAGGTCGTTGATGAAGTAGCCGGCGCTGGAGATCGCGCAGAAACAGCAGAACGTGATCAAGGCCTGGCCGATCGCCCAGGTGTCATTGAGCTGGCCGGAGAAGATCAGGCCGGCGAAGACCAGGACGTTCTTGACCCATTCCTGGGGTCGGGCCGTTTTTAGCGCCGCGCGCAGCGGCCCGCGCTCGGTAAGTGTGTATTGAGGGGAAGCTTCCATCGGGGGCCGGCGAAGGCTACCGGCTCAGGCCCCCGTTCAACCTGTTCATCGCGAAATGCACGCCATAGGCCATGAGATCCCGTTCCGGGAACCGTCGAAAGCCAGGTTTCTGCCGTATACCGGCAGAAATGGGCACCTTGACGAATCCACACCCGACGAGGTCCTTGACATGTCCCCCTCCGATCGGTTATGCATATCTGCATAGTCGGCTCGATCCGGGCCGAAGCTTCCAACTCCAAGGAGAAACCCGATGCCGTTGATGGAACTGACCTACCAGGAAGGGGCAATCACGCCGGAGGCCCGAGACCAGTTGGTCGAGGACCTGACCACCAATCTGCTCAAGGCCGAGGGCGCGCCGAACACCGAATTCTTTCGCAGCGTGACCTGGGTTCTGGTCAACGAGCGACCTGCCCAGCTCACTTACGCCGGTGACAGATCGGGGGCCGGCGTGGTCAAGCTCGACGTCATCACACCCGAGGGCGCGCTCGATGACGACCGCCGCGAACAGATGATCCAGGCCGGGACCGCGACGATCCGCGAATCCTTTGGCATCGCCGACGAAGACGCCCTCAAGGTCTGGGTGCTCTGCCGCGACGTGGTCGACGGCGGCTGGGGCGCCGGTGGCAACGTCATCCACTACAAGGAACTGGTCGAGATCGCCAAGGCCCAGCGCGAAGCTGCCAAGGCCGAAGCTGCCCCGGCAACCGCCTGAACTCGAGGAGAAGCCGGCAATGGCAACCGGCACCCGGGAGGCGATGCTCAGCTCGGCGATCCGGCTCTTTCGTGAGCGCGGAGTCGGCGACACCTCATTCGCGGATGTGCTCGCGGCGAGCGGAGCCCCCCGGGGGTCGGTCTACCACCACTTCCCCGGCGGCAAAAAGCAGCTGGTATCGGAAGCGATCAGGTCGGCCGGCGGATACGTCGCCGCCAATTTCGAAAGAAGCACAGACGGCCCGGCCGAAATGGTCGACCGCTTCGCCCGCTTCTACATAAGGGAGCTCGAGCGCACCGATTACCGCGAGGGTTGCCCCCTGATGGCCGCCGCGGTTGCGGGCGCCAAGGAGGAAGCAGCGGGCCCGGCGGCCAACGCCTTCAGCCAGATCCACGGGGCCCTCACCGACTCCCTCACGAAGTCCGGGGTGAAAGAGCCCCGTGCCAGCTCACTCGCCACCCTGGCGATCTCGGCAATCGAGGGAGCAATAGTCCTCAGCCGGACCGAAAAGTCAATCGAACCCCTCAACCAGACCCGCGAGGAACTGGCCCAGATCTACGCCTCTGTGCTCGCGTAGCCGAGCCGCAACTCCTTGCGGTCCCAGTGTTATGACCGACAACGGTCACGCATGTGGCCGATGTCCGTCCGAAGGAGAAGCGCATGACGCAGCTAACTCGTCCACGAAAAGGTCCCCTGAGGGCCAGAAATCCCATGGGGCCGTCTCTTGCTTTCCTCGGCCTGGTCTTGACGGTTACCGGTTGTCTGACGGGGACCGCTGCGGGATCGGGGTTTGTCTACGACCCGGGTTTTGGAACGGGAGAGCGCGGAGTCGGCAGGATCTTCGAGAAGGGCTTCATCCGGGAAATGATTCCTCGCCGGGATGGAGGCATCACTTTCGTGGGCAAGTCTCGCTCGGATAACCCCGAGACCCTGAAGAACACCTTTTTCGCCGGAGTCCTCAAGGCCAATGGCACACCGCTTTATTCCTTCGGGAAGCTGGGCCGGGCCGAGAATCCCCTTCCGTCTGTATGGGGCAATGCAGCCGGGATCGCCCGCGCTCCGGGCGGCAAGTTCTACGTGGTCGGAAATTTTCGCGAGGAGAGTAGTTCCTGGAAATCGCTGGTCTACCGCATCCACAGAGACGGGTGGGTAGACGACGCGTTTCACACATACACCAGCAACGCCTCATCTGCCAGCCGCCAGACCCTGTCGGATGTTGCAACGGATGACAAAGGTCGCGCGATCGTGATTGGGACCTATCGGCCGAACCACCGCACATCAAGGATTCTGTTGATGCGGTTCGAGTCCGGCGGCAAACTGGACCCCGACTTCGGACGAGGCGGAAGGGTAGTCATTGGCTCCAGGAACAAGCGGAACAATCGCGGCGTTGCGGTCATCCCGCTGAGCAGCGGCCGGATTCTGTTCGGTGGAGTTCTTGGTGGATACCCGTTCGTGGCTCGAATCGACGAGGGCGGAGAGCTGGATCGCAGATTCGGCCGGCGTGGGTTCACGACATTCGCCCGGGGACCGGAAAATAAATGTGGACCCCGGGCACTTTGCAACCTGACCGACCTGGTCCGGACTCCGGACGGAAACATACGGGCGCTTGCGAACTTCGACTACTACATGGATAGCTGGATTCCGAGCGTCATCGGGTTGCGTCCAGGCGGCCGGATTGATTCCCGCTTCGGTGAAGGAGGCTGGCTAGGACTTGGAGATTGGGGGGCCGGTTCTTTCGGCGCTCGTGATCTCGCGGCGATGGACGATTCTTCGGTGATCGTGGTCAGCAATCACCTGGCCGGCAACGCCGCATGGAGCCAGGTCATGAGAATCAACCCGCGCGGCAGATTTGATCGCTCTTTCGGGAATCGCGGCGCGCTGCGCATCAATGGAACCAGGGCCTACGGAGCAACCGCCATGGCCAACGGCGGTTTCGCGATCGCCTTCGCGAGGGGCCAGAAAGCGCTGATCCAGAAGTTCAATCCGTAGCCCCGGATCGGCTTCAGTCGATCAGGACGCCTGGGTTGAGCATGTGATCCGGGTCTACTGCTGACTTGGCGGCGGTCAGGGCGGCGGCGAACTGGTCTGGTCTTTGCTGGTCGTACCAGGGGCGGTGGTCTCTGCCTACCGCGTGATGGTGGGTGATCGTTCCGCCGCCCGCGATGATCGCCTGGGAGGCGGCTTGCTTGACCTCATCCCATTGGGTGACTTCGCTGCCGCGCTTTGCCGGGGCGAGGATCGTGAAGTAGGGGGCAGCTCCGTCCGGATAGACGTGGGTGAGCCGGCAGCTGACCCGCGGGGCGCCCTCCCCCTCCGGCGGGGCGCCCGTGACCTCGGCCACCGCGCGTCGGGTCGCCTCGATCACATTGCGATGGAAATCCTCGAAGCGATCCCAGGTGATCGCGGTCTCGAAAGTCTCGGCGATGATCCCGCAGGCGACGAAGGTGTCGCGCATGTAGGGGGCCATGAGGAAAGCCGAACGCCAGCGGTCGGCGCCCGCCTCGTCACCGCTTGCCTCAGCAGCCGCACCGCCTGGGCCGTCATCCGCATCCCGTTCGGCGGGAGTCGAAGAGCTGCGCGAGGCGACCCGGCCGCCTTCTCCCTCGGCGATCGCCACCGCCTGGTCCATCCGCTCCTCGACCGCTTGGCCGTGAGATTCGAAGCCGATGATCAGGAGGGTCGCCGAACCGTCGCCGGCCATCGTCGTCGCGGCTTCGGAGGAATCGATCAGGCGCAGGTTGGAGGGCATCAGCCGCGATTGGGCGATAAGCCTGACCGCCCCGCGAGCCGCTTCCGAAAAGGCAGCATCCCCGGGCGGGAACTCGACCGTCGCGGTCGCCTTGAAGTCCGGCCGCGGCCGCACCTTCATCCAGGCCTCTGTCACCACGCCGAGGATTCCTTCGGAGCCGAGCAGCATCCGGTCCGGGGAAGGACCGGCGCCGGAACCGGGCAAGCGGCGTGATTCCCACTCACCGACCGGAGTGATCGCCCGGATCGATTCGGTCAGATCATCGACGTGAGTCTCGCCGGTGGCGAAGTGACCACCGGCGCGGGTCACGATCCAGCCGCCCAGCGTCGCGTACTCGAAGGACTGGGGGAAGTGCCGAAGGGTCAGGCCTTGCGCCTTGAGCTGTTCCTCCAGCTCCGGGCCGCGGGCGCCGGCCTGGATCCGGGCGGCCAGCGAGGTCTCATCGACCTCGAGCAGACTGTTCATCCGGGTCATGTCGAGCGAGACAACCGGCCGGTCCGGGTCGGCCAGCCGTGGTTCTACGCCGCCGCAGACCGAGGTACCGCCACCGAACGGGATCACGGCGGCACCCCAGTCGGCCGCCCGCGAGAGCACCTCCTCCACCCCGGCTTCGTCTTCGGGGAAGGCGACGAGGTCGGGCGGATTGTCGAACTGCCCATAGAAGCCGCGAACTATGTCGCGGTAGGCCTTGCCCAGGGCGTGGACCGTCCGCTGGTGCTTTTCTTCGGTGAAGATGCCGCCCGGCGAGTCGAGCCGGGACTCCCTCAGCTCGACCTGGTCGAGTTCGACCGGCCGCTCCGGGGCCTGGCCGAAGCCGAGCATCGGGATGATCCCCTCGGAAGCGGCGACGATCTCTTCGTGGGAGGACTGCTGGTCCTCGTAACCCCAGCCCCAGTGCTTGAGCCGGCGATTCCCAGCCATCGGACTGCCTCCCTACCAGTGCACGCCGCGCAGCAGATGGGCGAAGGCGACCGCTTCGGTCGAGGGAGCCTTCTCGGTCTCGCCGTCCTTGTCGCCCTTGGCCGCCTTCGAATCCGGGAAGAGCTTGTAGCCGGTGTTGAGAATCGCGTCCGAGGCCTTCGGCGAGAGGCTGTACATCAGCTCGCCGAAATTGCCGAGGCGGGTCGCGACCTTCTTCGGCTTGCGGATCATCGCGTCGGTGATCATCTCCGCCGCCTCGTCCGGGCTGATCGCCGGGAAGGCGTCATACATCTTGGTCGGGGCGATCATCGGGGTCCGCACCAGCGGCATGTGGATCGTCGTGATGTGGCACTTGTCATCGATGATCTCCGACCCGATGCAGCGGCTGAACGCATCGAGGGCCGCCTTCGATGCGACATAGGCCGAGAATCGGGGCGCGTTGGTCTGCACGCCGATCGAACTCACGTTGATGATGTGGCCGGACTTGCGCTCGCGCATCCGCGGCAGCAGCTTGAGGATCAGCTTCAGCGAGCCGAAGTAGTTCAGCTGCATGGTCCGCTCGTAATCGTGGAAGCGGTCGTATGAGAGCGCGACCGAACGGCGAATCGAGCGGCCGGCGTTGTTGACCAGCACGTCGACATGACCATGCTCGGCCAGGACCTCGTCGGCCATCCGTTCGATGTCGTCGGTGTCGGAAAGGTCGGCCGTGTGAATGAAGGCCTCGCCACCCTCTTCGGCGATCAGGGTCTGGATTTCTTCAAGCTTGTCGCGGCTGCGGGCGACCAGCAACACCTTCGCCCCCGCCCCGGCCGCCTTGATCGCCGCGGCCTCGCCGATTCCGGAGGAGGCGCCGGTGATCATCACGACCTTGCCACCGATCGCGCCGCCGAGCGAGCGGTCCTTGAAAAGGTCTGGATCGAGGTTCCGCTCCCAGTAATCCCAGAGCCGGTCCGCGTAGGAGGCGAGCGGCGGCACCGCGATGTCGGTGCCTTCGAGAGCTTCGAGCGTGTTGGTGCAGTCGAACTTGGTCGGGTAGTTGATGTAGACCAGCACCTCGCGGGGGATGCCGAGGTCATCGAGCACCGAGTCGGTGATCCGCTTGACCGGCGGCAGCATCATCAGCCCGCCGCGAACTGCCGGGGGAATGACTTCCAGCATCTGCGGGTCGAGCCGCATCGACATCTGCGGCGCATGAGCCGAGCGGGCGAAGAGATTGATGATCTGGCCGGCCCGGAGCGGATTCGGGTCGGTCAGGTGGAAGACCATCCCGTCCTTGCCATCCTCGTGGCTGATGTGGTCGATCGCGTCGGCCACGAAATCGACCGGAACCACGTTGATCTGCTTGCCCTCGATCCCGATCGTCGGGGCCCAGGGCGGCAGCACATCCCGCAGCTTCTGGATCAGCTTGAAGAAGTAGTAGGGACCATCGATCTTGTCCATCTGGCCGGTCTCGGAATTACCGACCACGATGCCCGGCCGGTAAACCCGCCACGGCACGGTCAGTCGTTCGCGAACGATCCGCTCCGACTCATGCTTGGTCCGGAAGTAGGGATGCTTGTCGAGGTTCTCCGCCTCTTCGAAGAAGTCTTCGCGCCAGGTTCCCTTGAAGAGACCAGCGGCGGCGATCGACGAAGCGTGGTTAAAACAGCCGACCTCGAGCTGATTGGCGAGGTCAACCGCATTGATCGTGCCTTCGATATTGCCGATCCGGATCGCCTCTTCGTCGGCTTCCATGTCGTAGATCGCGGCCAGGTGGTAGAAGGCGTCGATCTTCCCCTTTAGCCCGGCGATCTGGTCGGCATCGAGTCCGAGGTTGGGCTGACCGAGGTCACCGATTACCGGCACGACGCGTTCGCCGGCCTCGCCCCAGCCGGACCGCATCTCCTCGAGACGGCCGCGGGATCCTTCTCGCACCAGGACATGCACCGTTCCATCCCGCTTCAGCAGCCTTTCGATCAGGTAACGGCCGATGAAACCGGTGCCTCCGGTGATGAAGTAATCCACAGCTCCTCCTCCGAGCAATCGACGCGAATAGCGGACTAGCCGAGACCCTACAGCCACCGTCAAAACGAGGACAGGCGGAGGCGCGGTGGAACTCTTGACCCAGCCGCTCCGGACGTATAGAACCCGCCCTGTCCGAATACATACACTTGGAACAAATGCCAGAAGCAACCGCAGTTGAAGTGACGATGCCCGAGATGGGCGAATCGGTGACCGAGGGGACAGTGCTCGAGTGGCATGTCGCGGTCGGCGACACCATCGAAGAGGGCGACACTCTGGTCGAGGTTTCGACCGACAAGGTCGACGCCGAGGTTCCCGCCCCGGTAACCGGCACCGTGACCGAATTGCGTGCAGAAGTGGATGACGAGATCGCGGTGGGCGCGGTCCTCGCCGTGATTGACCCAGACGCGTCCGGCTCCGGCCCTTCGACCACCACCGCTACCGGCGAAGGCGACGCCGACCTGGGCGACAGCATCACTCTGAAAGCCTCCGACACATCGAACGGCAGCGGCCCGGCTCCGGCCAACGCAGACCCGATCGAGGTGACCATGCCCGAAATGGGCGAATCGGTGACCGAGGGGACAGTGCTCGAATGGCATGTGGGTGTCGGTGAGACGGTCGAAGAAGGCCAGACCCTGGTCGAAGTATCAACCGACAAGGTAGACGCCGAGGTTCCGGCGCCAACGGCCGGTGAGATCACCGAACTGCTGGTCGAGCCCGACCAGGAAATTCCGATCGGCGCCGCGCTCTGCAAGATGATCCCGGGCGCGGGATCTGGCGGTGCCGGCAACGGCGCTGCCGCCGAAAATGACGGGTCCGCTGCTGCCGCCCCCGCCGCAACCGACGTCGGCGAGGGTCGCGCAACCCCGGTCGCGAAACGGATCGCCGCCGCCAGAGGGCTCACCCTGGAGCAGATCGCCGGCACCGGGCCGGGCGGCAAGGTAACCAAGGCCGACGTGCTCGCTGCCGGCGAAGGCAACGGCGCCGCCGCGAACCGCGAAGAGAAGGCGCTTCGCGGACCGGCCGGCATGCTGGCCAAGGCGATGGACGAGAGCCGCTCGATCCCGACCGCCACTTCCTTCCGGACGGTCGCGGTCGACACCCTCGACGCCAAGCGCAAAGGCCTCAACGGTGCCCTGGCCGAACGCGGCATGAAGGTCTCATTCACCCACCTCGTCGCCTGGGCAATCGTCAAGGCGGCCCGCAAGTGGCCGGTGATGGCCCGCCACTTCGAGGAAAAGGACGGCAAGCTCTTCTCGGTCTCCGACGGCCAGGTCAATCTGGGCATCGCCGTGGACGTCGAGAAGAAGGACGGTTCCCGCAGCCTCATGGTCCCGGCGATCAAGGGTGCCGACCAGCTCGACTTCCCGGCCTTCCACGCCTACTACGAGGACCTGATCACCAAGACGCGCGAGAACCGGCTGACCCCGGATGACTTCGCCGGAACCAACATCACCCTGACCAACCCGGGCGGTATCGGCACCGTCGCCTCGGTGCCGCGACTGATGAGCGGCCAGGGGACTATCGTCGCCGCAGGGTCGATCGCCTACCCGCCCGAGTGGTCCCATGCCGACCAGGACAAGCTCAACCAGCTCGGCGTATCCAAAGTGATGACCCTGACTTCGACCTACGACCACCGGATCATCCAGGGCGCCGAGTCGGGCAACTTCCTCAAGACCCTCGACGACCTGCTGGCCGGAGGTGACGACTTCTACGAGTCAGTCGCCGACGACCTCGGCGTGGACGGCAAGGTCCTCGCCGCCGCCCAGCCCAAGGCGAGCCTGGCCCCGCCGCTGTCGGCGGCTGCCACTCCTGCTTCCAGCGCGATCGCCGAAGCGCCCACCCCGGAACTCCTGCAGGCGGTCCAGGCGGCCACCTCGCTGCTGAAGGCATATCGCACCCACGGGCACCTCGCCGCCCATCTGGATCCGCTTGGCGCCGAACCCAAAGGCGACCCGGCGCTCGACCCCGAGACCGTCCACCTGACCCCGGAGCTGATGGCCCAGGTTCCCGCCTCGATCCTGCGAATCGGCGTGCCCGGGGAAACCCTGCTGGAAGCGCTGCCGCGGATGAAAGCGGCGTACACCGGGTCGATCGGCTACCAGTTCGAACACATTTCCTCCCACAGCCAGCGCGTCTGGCTGCGGGAAATGGTCGAAACCGGAGCTCACCGAAAGGCCTTCGAGGTGGATGAGCAGAAGCGGCTGCTGGGGCGACTGATCGACGTCTTCGAGTTCGAGCGCTTTCTTGAAAAGGCGTACCTCGGCCAGAAGATGTTCTCGATCGAAGGCCTCGACTCGGTCGTGACCATGCTTGATGAACTGACCACGATCGCAAGTCGCAGCGGAGCGAAGGAAGTCGTGCTGGGGATGGCTCACCGTGGCCGGCTCTCGGTCCTTGCCCACACAGTCCGCCGCCCGGCCGAGGCGATCTTCGCCGAATTCGAGGGCGGCAAGCGGATCGAAGACGTGAAAGCGGTTGCCGCGATCCCCCACGGGGGAACCGGCGACGTCAAGTACCACTACGGGCATGAGGGCGTCGCCGAGCACCATGACGGCACCAGCATCAAGGTCCACCTCTACCCCAATCCCAGCCACCTCGAATTCGTGAACCCCGTAGTCACCGGCGCGACCCGCTACTCGCAGGGCAACATCGAGGAAAGCAGCCTTTCCCTCGATCCCTCCAGCGCGGTCCCGGTCGTGTTGCACGGTGACGCCGCCTTCCCCGGACAGGGAGTCGTCGCCGAAACCTTCAACCTCCAGTCGCTGGAGGGCTACTCGGTCGGTGGCACCATCCACATCATCGAGAACAACCAGATCGGATTCACCACCGATCCCAACGAAGGCCGTTCGACCCCATACGCGGCCGACATGGCGAAAGGGTTCAACGTCCCGATCATCCACGTCAACGCCGACGATGTCGAAGCCTGCTCGCAGGCAATGCGCCTGGCGATGGCCTACCGGGAACGCTGGAACCGCGACATTGTGATCGACGTGATCGGCTACCGCCGCTTCGGTCACAACGAGACCGACGAGCCGGCCTACACCCAGCCCCTGATGGCCGCCGAGATCAAGAAACACAAGCCCGTTTCGGAGATCTACACGGAACAACTGATCGAGCAGAAGGTCGTGACCGCGGACGAAGTTTCAGAAGCCGCCGGGAAGCGCCGCACCTACCTCAAGGAGACCCTCGACGGACTCCGGGAAAAGATGGACTCAGGGGTCTACGAGGATCCGACCGTCACCAACGTCGGCACCGGGGAACTCGACCGCTCGGCCAGCCCGCCGGTCCAGACCGCGGTCCCGGCCGACCGCCTGCGCGAACTCAATGAGGCGCTGCTCGAAGTGCCGGCCAGCTTCACCATTCACCGCAAACTGCGCAAGCCGCTCGGGCGCCGGATCGAGACCCTGGAGGAAGGGGGCATTGAATTTGCCCACGCCGAGTCCCTCGCTCTCGCATCGCTGATCACCGAAGGCAAACACGTGCGGATGACCGGTCAGGACACCGAGCGCGGAACCTTTTCGCAGCGTCACCTGGTTCTCCACGACGAGAAAACCGGAATCAAGTACGCGCCGATCCAGCACCTCAAGGACGCGACCGCACCCTTCGAGCTTCACAACAGCCCGCTTTCCGAGATCGCCTGTCTGGGCTTCGAATACGGCTACGCGTCCTCGAACCCGGACTCCCTGGTGATCTGGGAAGCCCAGTTCGGCGACTTCGCCAACTCGGCCCAGGTGATCATCGACAGCTTCATCGCCTCCGGCGAAGCGAAGTGGGGCCTGACCTCCAGGCTCACCCTGCTGCTACCACACGGCCACGAAGGGGCCGGGCCCGAACATTCCAGCGCCCGTATGGAACGCTTCCTTCAACTGGCCGCGGAAGGGTCGATGCGGGTCGCGAATCCGTCGACAGCCGCCCAGTACTTCCACCTGCTGCGCCGTCAGGCCCTGATCCGCAAGGCCCGGCCGCTGATCGTCTTCACTCCGAAGGGAATGCTCAGGCAGACGGCCGCCACCGCCACCCTCGAACAGCTGACCGACCAGCACTTCCATTTCATCCTTGATGACCCGAAGGCAGTCGACCGTCGCGAAAAGGTCGAGAGGCTCGTGCTCTGCACCGGCCGGATCTACCATGACCTCGACGCCGCGGCACCCCGCGACGAAGCCGAAAAGGTGGCCGTGGCCCGGGTCGAGCTGCTCTACCCCTTCCCCCGTCAGCAGCTGGCGGAACTGTTCAAGACCTACCCGAACCTGAAGGAAGTGACCTGGGTTCAGGAAGAGCCGAAGAACATGGGGGCCTGGGCCACGATGTGGAGGCGTCTACCCCCGATCATGCCCGAAGGCGTAAACCTCGAATACATCGGCAGACCCGAGCGAGCGAGCCCCAGCGAGGGTTACTCGGTCGCCCACATCCGCGAACAGGAACGGATCGTCCTGACCGCGCTCACCCCCTGACCGGCGACCCGACCCTGCTGACTCGCGGCCCCGCTCCTGGATTGACGGGTGCCGACAATAGGTGTATAAGATCAACAGCAGGTCCGCATTGGCAGTAGGGGGAAAGGGAAGGAGCAAGATCGGACCAGCACCCCGGATGGCTTGACAGAAAGTCAAAATTTTCAAAGCCCGCTTCCGGCGGTTTACCCCGGAAGCGTACGCGTCGGCATCCCTCCCTGGCTACCGACGCGCAGGCGTGGTGAGGGTCGCGCGGACCCCCTGCCTCCCGCGACCCTCGCCCGCCACTCTTAACAGGAGTCGGGCGGGGTCCAACCCGCGTTCCATTGAAACCCGCCGGCCCACTTGAGGCTTTCTGATCCGGGTGCTTGTAGTTTGTCGCCCGGTGGAGGACAAACTACAAGCACTCGGATCTGGCAAGCGGTTTCTCAGGCGTTCAGGTCGCGGAGGACGGTCTGAAGGATGCCGTCGTTGTTGATGTAGCGGATCTCGTTGGGGGTGTCGAGGCGGACCGTCGCAGTAAAGGTCACCGGTTCGGCGCCTTCGCGCTCTGCAGTCACTTCGACCGTCTTCGCCTCTCCGCCCTGGAGATCGCCGATGGTGATCACTTCTTCGCCGGTCAGGCCGAGCGAATCGGTTGACTCGCCCTCCGGGTACTGGAGCGGGACCACACCCATGCCGATCAGGTTCGAGCGGTGGATCCGCTCATAGCTTTCGGCGATCACCGCCCGGACCCCGAGCAGGCGAGTCCCCTTTGCGGCCCAGTCTCGCGAGGAACCCGAGCCGTACTCCTTGCCAGCCAGGACGACCAGCGGAATGCCGTCTGCCTGGTATCGGCTGGAGGCCTCGTAGATCGAGGTCTCTTCGCCATCCGGGAAGTGGCGGGTGAAGCCACCCGACTTCTCGACCAGCTGGTTGCGCAGCCGGATGTTGGCGAAGGTTCCGCGCACCATCACCTCGTGGTTGCCACGGCGTGATCCGTAAGAGTTGAAGTCGGCCGGGCCGACACCCTGCTCGATCAGCCAGGCGCCGGCCGGGCTGTCCTTCTTGATCGCACCCGCCGGGGAAATGTGGTCAGTGGTGATCGAATCGCCGAGTTTGGCCAGCACCCGCGCGCCCTCGACCGGCGAGAGCCCGGGCGGGTCGGCCGGCATGTCCGTAAAGAAGGAGGGCCGGCGGACATAGGTGGAATCCGGCCAGGTGTAACGGTCGCCCTCCGGCACCGAAACGTTCTGCCAGTTCTCGTCGCCCTTGAACACATCCCCGTAGTTCTTCTCGAACATCTCGCGACGGATCGACTCGCCGACCACCTGCGCGACCTCTTCCGGTTCGGGCCAGATGTCATCGAGGTAGACCGGGTTACCGTCCGGGTCGTTGCCGAGCGGATCCTTCTGGATGTCGATGTCCATGCGGCCGGCAAGGGCGTACGCCACCACCAATGGCGGCGAGGCCAGGTAATTCGCCTTCACGTCCTGACTGATCCGGCCTTCGAAGTTCCGGTTGCCGGAAAGCACCGAGCAGACAACCAGGTCCTTCTCGTCGATCGCGGCCGAGATCTCGGGTGCGAGCGGCCCGGAGTTGCCGATGCAGGTGGTGCAGCCGTAACCGACCAGGTTGAACTGGAGGCCGTCCAGGTATTCGGTCAGGCCGGCCCTGTCGAGGTAGTCCGTGACCACGGTCGAACCGGGAGCCAGCGAAGTCTTGACCCAGGGCTTGCGGGAGAGGCCCTTGGCCAGTGCGTTCCTGGCCAGCAGTCCGGCGCCGACCATCACATAGGGATTCGAGGTGTTGGTGCAGGAAGTGATCGCGGCGATAACGACCCTTCCGTGGTCGAGGTCAAATGAGGTTCCGTCCTCGAGCGTGACCGCGACCTTGTCCTCGCTGCAGCGCTGCTCGGCCACGGCGAGGTCGGCCCCGCTCGGCGCTCCCGCCGGCTTCGCCAGCTCGCCGTTGGCCTCGTCCTCCGCCGGGGGATCGGAAGCCGGGAAGGATTCCTCAAGCGCCTCGTCATAGGCGCTGAGCTGATTGGAAGCGTCCTCGTCGAATTCACAGAGCGCCTCGAGGAAGGCGGGCTTCGCGTCGGAAAGCGAAACCCGGTCCTGTGGGCGCTTCGGTCCGGCGATCGAGGGAACCACCGAATCGAGCTCGAGCTCGAGAGTGTCGCTGAAGACGGGGTCTTCGGAATCGGCGGTGTGGAAGGTGCCCTGGAGACGGGCGTAGGCGTCAACCAGATCGATCGTCTCGGTGGGCCGGCCGGTCAGCTCCAGGTACTTGAGGGTCTCGGCGTCGGGCGGGAAGATCGCGCAGGTCGAACCGAATTCCGGTGACATGTTGCCGAGGGTCGCCCGGTCGGCCAGCGGCAGGGTGGAAAGGCCCGGGCCATAGAACTCGACGAACTTGCCGACCACGCCCCGCTCGCGGAGCATCTCGGTGACGGTGAGGACGAGGTCGGTGGCGGTTGCGGCGGCGGGCAGTTTGCCGTGCAGCTTGAAACCGATCACCTGAGGCAGCAGCATCGAAACCGGCTGGCCCAGCATCGCGGCTTCAGCCTCGATGCCGCCGACGCCCCAGCCCAGCACCCCGAGACCGTTGACCATGGTGGTGTGGGAGTCGGTCCCGACCAGGGTGTCGGGGTAGGCCTGGAGCACACCGTCGTTCTCCCGGGAATAGACAACCTGGGCGATGTATTCGAGATTGACCTGGTGGCAGATGCCGGTTGCCGGCGGCACAACCCGGAAATTGTTGAAGGAGCCCTGCCCCCACTTGAGGAACTCGTAGCGTTCGAGATTCCGCTCGAACTCCTTCTCGGCGTTGATCTCGAAAGCCATGCCATTGCCGAAGGCATCAACCTGAACCGAATGGTCGATGACCAGATCGACGTCGACCAGCGGGTTGATCTTCGAGACTTCGCCGCCGATGTCGGCCATCGCATCCCGCATCGCGGCGAGATCAACCACCGCCGGGACGCCCGTGAAGTCCTGCATCAAGACCCGGGCCGGCTGGAAGGGGATCTCGACCGATGGCTCGGCCTTCGCATCCCAGGAAGCGATCGCCTCGACATCGGCAGCGCTGACCGAAACCCCGTCCTCCAGACGCAGCACGTTTTCGAGTAGGACCTTGATCGAGTACGGCAGCCGGGCGACATCAAACTTCTCCTGCAGGGCGTCGAGGCGGAAGATCTCGTAGCTCCGCCCGCCCGCTTCGATCGTGTCTTTGCTTCCGAATGAATTGCTGCTCATGGTTCTCTTCTCTGTCTGAGTGGGTGAGGTTTAGCGCTTGTCGGTCTGGCCGGCGGCGAGGGAATCGGCCGCGTTCTGGCCTGCCGGGCCGGACTGGACCCGGTGAGAAATGTGAGGGCTGATCAATCCGACGTGAGCCATGGTTCGCTGGACCAGTGGCGCGACCGCGATCTCGATGCGATCCGAGCTCACCGCCTTGAGTACTGCCGCGGCAACCTTGTCGGGCGTGGTGGTACCGAGGCCCGGGGGAGCGTCGGCTCCGGAATCGGCGAACATGCCCGCCTCCCGGACAAAGCCGGGCGCAACCAGAGTGAGACTCACCGGGGAGCCTGCCAGGTCTGCGGCCAGCCCGAAGGCGAAGCCGCGCAGCCCGAACTTGGTCGCGTTGTAGATCGAGGACCGGGGGCTCCCGGCCTTGCCGGCCAGCGAGCCGATCAGCACCAGCTTGCCCCGGCCGCGCTCCAGCATGCCCGGCAGAAGTGCCTGGGCCAGGAGGATCGGGGACTCTAGGTTGATGCGCAACATGCGGGCGACCTGCTCGTCGGTCAGGTCGGTGATTCGGCCGGTGCTGGGAAGCGCAGCATTGGCGACCAGCACATCCACCGGTCCCGCCTCATCAGCCAGCTTCTGCGCGGCACCGGACTGGCCGAGGTCGGCGGCCAGCACCGAATGTCCGCTGCCCGGCAGGCCCTCGACCAGTTCGGTTAATGCGTCGGCCGAGCGACCGGAAACCGTGACTTCGGCTCCGGCCGCCGCCATGGTGCTTGCGATCCTGCGCCCGATACCTCCGGTCGCGCCGGTCAGGAGTACCTTCTTGCCTGCGATATCCACCAGTCAAACCTAGCACCGGAATTGGGTTTAGCCTGACCAAACCCGGCTTGCGAGGGGCTCCGCGGACCGCCCCGTTTTTCGCGTATTTGCAGCAGTAAACGAAGGAATCGGGGGGTTTGTTAGCGAATGACCTGCAGATCGTCTATTATCCCGCAAGTTCATAACCGAGACGCCGAATCCCGAATCACTCTGTGACCGGGAGCGGGGGAACCAAGTTTCTGGGGCGAACCCACCAAGCAAGGTGGGGGCGCGGCTCCTAAAGCGCTAGCCCGACAGCTAACCCCGTAGGCCGACCAAGGAGTTCGGTATCAACCCGTCGCACAAAACCGAGTCGTATTTCGTTTCCAATGCTTTCCGGGCCTTCACGGCAGCCGCCCTTGCGGTCCTGGCCGTCATCGCCTTTGCTTCTTCCGCCACCCCGGCCAGTGCCGCCGGCTGCAAGGACGCCACGAGCGGCGGTCTGACGCTTGCTCCGACCAGCTGCAAGCCGGTCAAGAAGGCCCGGCTGATCCGCGGCAAGGCTTACGCCCCCGCCACCGCGCCTGCCGTAGTCAAAAAAGCAATCGCCGCAGCGAACCGGATTCGCCTCAAGCCGTACATCTACGGCGGTGGCCACACCCTGAGCCGCAAGCTCCAGAGGGGCTATGACTGCTCCGGCTCGGTCAGCTACGCGCTTCGTGCCGCCGGCCTGATCAGCTACCCGATGCCTTCCGGCAGCTTCGTTCGCTGGAAGCAGCCCGGGGCCGGCCACTGGATCACCACCTACGCCAACGGTGGCCACATGTACATGGTTATCGCCGGGCTCTCCTTCGACACCTCGAACATGAGCTCGACCGGCGGCAATCGCTGGAGCACCACGATCCGTTCTTCGGCCGGCTTCAGCGCCAGGCACCCCGGCGGCTTCTAGAACCTGCCGACACAGCAGACTGGAGAAACGCCCCGGCATACGGGGCGTTTTTTCTTGCATCACCCGGCCGCCGGGTCCACGGTCTTATGATCGACTGATGGAGAAACGCAAACTGGGCAGTGAAGGGCTCGAGGTATCCGCGATCGGGCTGGGCTGTATGGGCATGTCCGAGTTCTACGGAGAGGGCGACGAAGCAGAATCAGTCGCGACCATCCACCGCGCCCTGGAAGTCGGGATCAACTTTCTCGACACCGCCGACATGTACGGCCCGTGGACCAATGAGCAGCTGGTCGGCAAGGCGATCGCCGACCGGCGGGATCAGGTGGTTCTGGCAACCAAGTTCGGAATCGTGCGGGGCGACGACCCTCGCGACCGGCATGTGAACGGCAGGCCCGAATACGTGCGGGAATCGATTGACGCGTCGCTCGGAAGGCTGGGGGTGGATCACGTCGACCTCTACTACCAGCACCGGGTCGACAAGAGCGTGCCCATCGAGGAAACGGTCGGGGCGATGGCCGAGCTGGTCGAGGCCGGCAAGGTCCGATACCTGGGGCTCTCCGAGGCTTCAGCCGAAAACATTCGCAAGGCCAATTCGGTCCATCCGATCTCCGCCCTTCAGACCGAGTTCTCCCTCTTCGAGCGAGGCGCCATCGAAAAGGTGATCCCGACCCTGAAGGAGCTCGGGATCGGTTTCGTTCCCTATTCGCCGCTCGGCCGGGGATTTCTGACCGGCCGTTTCCGTTCTGGCGCAGACTTCGGCAGCGGTGACTTCCGCGAACACGACCCCCGCATGAGCCAGGAGAACATGGCCGCCAACCTCGCGATCGTCGAGGCGATTGAGGATCTGGCCAACCGGCATGATGTCTCCCCCGCCCAGATGGCGATCGCCTGGGTACTGGCCCAGGGGGATGACTTCGTACCGATCCCCGGCACCAAGAAGGTGAGCCGGCTGGAAGAGAACGCCGCCGCGGCCGAAATCATGCTGAGCAAAGACGAGCTGGCCTCGCTGGACGCCCTGCCGAGGCCGCAGGGCGACCGCTACGCCAACATGGCGTCGATCGATGAGTGAGAACGGCGCGGGCGGTTCCGACGATGCCGCGATCGACCCGGGACCCGGCATTCCGCCTCCTTTCACCCGGGAGCATGAAGAGCTGCGGGAGACGGTCCGGCGCTTCGTCGAAAACGAGATCGCTCCCCACGTTGACGAGTGGGAAGACGCGCGGCTCTTTCCCCGCGAACTCTTCGACCGCTGCGGAGAGCTCGGCTTTCTCGGCCTGAAGTTCCCCGAGCAGTACGGGGGTCAGGGCGGCAGCTACCTGCACGACGCGATCTGGGTCGAGGAACTTTCCCGCCGTGGTGCTTCGGGCGGGGTCGCTTCCGGGATAAACGCGCATGCCTCGATCGCGATGCCGCCGGTGTTCAAGTTCGGCGACGAATGGCAGCGCCAGCGCTGGCTGGTCCCGGGCATCCGGGGCGAGAAGATCGGTGCGCTCGGTATCACCGAACCTGGCGCCGGCTCGGATGTTGCCTCGCTCCGAACCATGGCCCGCAAGGTCGACGGAGGCTACGTGGTAAACGGCTCCAAGACCTTCATAACCAACGGCGTGCGGGCCGACTTCCTGGTCTGTGCGGTGAAGACGACCGAGGAGGGCGGCCATGGCGGAATCTCATTCCTGGTCATCGACACCGACTCCCCGGGCTACGAGGTTGTCAGCAAGCTGGAAAAGCTCGGCTGGCATGCATCGGACACCGGCGAGATCTCCTTCACCGACGTCGAGGTTCCCGAAGAACACCTGCTCGGAGAGGAGAACGAGGGCTTCCGGCTGATCATGGCCAATTTTGCCTGGGAGCGGCTGCTGATGGCGATCGGTGCGGTAGGCGCGATGGACGGCCTGATCGACGCTTCCGTTCAGTACGCAAACGACCGGCAGGCATTTGGCAGGAACATCGGATCCTTCCAGGCGATCCGGCACAAGATTGCCGAAATGGCCACCACGGCAGCGGCAGCAAAGGCCCTCACCTACGACACCCTGCGCCGGTTCAATGCCGGAGAACAGGTGATTCGCGAGGTTTCGATGACCAAGCTGATGACCCAGCGGGGCCTTTGCGATGTGGCCGACGAGGCCCTGCAGATCCACGGCGGATACGGCTACATGAAGGAGTACGGCATCGAAAGGGCCCTGCGGGATGCGCGACTGGGCCCGATCGGCGGCGGCACCGACGAAATCATGAAGGACATCGTCGGCAAGACCTTTGGCCTCTAGCGGGGTTGTAGTCAGAGAACCCCGAGCCGGGTTCAGGCACCGGCGGGCTTCCCGCCCGCCGCAACTGACCGATCAAAGTGGAGAAAGTGCTGAAAACCAGCAAGAAAGTGATGGTGCTGTGCGCGCTCGCCCTGACGCTCGCCGGATTGGCGACAGCTCCGCCTGCCTCGGCCCGGGTTGCGCCAGTCAGCGAATCGGCGGCCACCGCGTCGGTGGTCGGCGGCACCAATGCCAGGGGGTCGCACTACCCGTGGCAGGTGTTGATCACCGCGAATGGCAAGGAGTTCTGCGGCGGGGTCCTGATCCATCCGATGATCATCCTGACCGCCGCCCATTGCCTGGTCGACGAAAAAGGCAACTACTACGAAGATCTTTCCGGGGTGAGCTTTCGCGCCTTCGCGGGCCGCACCAGCCTCGGCTCCGGAGGTGAAGCGCTCGACTGGAATGTGGCCCGGGTCGATCCGGCCTATGACCCGGATCGGGAAACGCATGACTGGGGATTCATCACCCTGAAGAGCGCGGCTTCCGCGCCCACCCTGAAACTTGCCGGACCCGACGAGCGAGCACTCTGGAAGCCGGGACGGACGGCCACGGTAACCGGTTTCGGAAAGCTCTCCGACGGAGGCAAGGGGGCCACGGTGCTGCAGCAGCTGAGGGTGCCGGTCCTGGCCAATTCCGGCTGCTCCCGCTACGGGTCCATCTTCCGCAAGTCCACCATGCTCTGTGCCGGTTACCGGCGGGGCGGGAAGGACTCCTGCCAGGGTGACAGCGGCGGTCCGCTCAGTGTCGCTGCGGATGGCGGCCAGCGACGATTGATCGGGATCGTCAGCGTCGGGAACGGCTGCGCCATGGCCGGTTTCCCCGGCATCTACGCCCGGATTGCCTCCCCGGCCAACAGCGCCAGGATTCAGATGGAAGTCCGGAACCTCGAGTCGCTCGACTCGTTTCCGTCCGGGTATACGGGCATCAGTGTGATCGGCTCGGGAGCCAGGCCACTCGGCTGCGCGGCAGCAATGAGACGTCACCGCCAGGACCGGCAACTCATGGAGAAACGGAAGCGTGCCGTGAAGGCCGCCCGCAGGTACGGGAAGCGTTCGCGAGTGAAAGCAGCGAAGTGGCGCCTTGGCGTCGCGAAGCACCGATTTTTCGAAAGCCGGACGACTGCAAATAGAGCCTGCTCCTAGATCGGCCTTGCTTTTTGGCCGGCGATCGGGTAGAGGAAGGAGAACGGCCCTGAGGGAATCGTGGCTGTGCGGGCGATTTCCGGGTCTGTTCCGAAATCCGGCATCGAACGAACTAAATGGGGAGAAGGTCATGAAGACGAGGGCAACTACCGTCCTGCTTGTGGCATTGGGTATTGCGTTTGCTGGGAACACCGTGTCCGCGGGCGCAAACGGACTGTCCGGGGGTGCCGAGCCGGCATCCGCGTCCCCGTACGTTGTCGGCGGCAACGACACCACCGCGGCCGAACATCCATGGCAGGTGCTGATCACAAACAACGACAAGCCCTGGTGTGGCGGAGTGCTTGTTCACCCGATGGTGATCCTGACCGCGGCCCATTGTGTGGTCGCCGGGAACGGAATCCCCTGGGAGACCAACGCCGCCTTCAATTTCAAGGCCTATATCGGGCGCACTCTGGTCGGCGAGGGCGGCCAAGAGCTCGACTGGGGCAGTTCCAGCGGCGAGCCAACATATAGCGCTTCCACCGAAACCAACGACTGGGGTTTCGTCTCGCTCGCCAGTCCGACTTCGGCGCCTACCCTGAAGATCGCCGGCCCGAAAGAACGGTTTCTGTGGGAGCCCGGTGCCGTAACGGTCGTCTCTGGTTTCGGGAGGACCACCGAGACCAGCGGGGCCTCAACCACGCTGCAGGAAGTCACGGTGCCGATCATTTCGGACACCGGCTGCGGAGCCTACGCAGATTTCTTCAACCCGGCGTCAATGCTTTGTGCGGGATACCTCGAAGGTGGAAAGGACGCCTGCAACGGCGACAGCGGCGGTCCGCTCAGCGGTGCTGCCGACCTCGGCGTTCGGAGGCTGGTCGGGCTCGTCAGCACCGGGGAGGGCTGTGCCCGCCCGAACTACCCCGGCATCTATACGAGGGTCGCAGATCCCGCGATCAGCGCACGCATCCAGCAGCAGGTGAAGGCGATCGAGGATGAGAACCACTTCCCGGCTGCTTACCGGGGCATCAGCATTGTCGGCTCAGGGGCCAAGCCAATCGGCTGCTCGTCGGCAACGAAAGCTTCAACCAGGGCCACGAAACTGGTCGCCGCAAAGAAGCGCGCCTTGAAGGCGGCCCGCAAGAGCGCCAAACATCACCGCATCAAGGCCGCGAAAAAGAGGCTCAATAAGGCAAAGGGGAATCTCCGCAAAGCGAAGGCCAAAGCGAAGGAGGTATGTTCGTAGAGATGTCGCTCTTTTCCAGGTACATATCGATCCTGTTCGGGATCATCTCCGCGTCGGCGTGTGTTTTTGCCGCTGGCGCAACCGCTGCTCCGATCGTTTCGGTGCCGCCGGCTCCTTCGCTCCCGGATTTCTCCGGCAAGGCCTTCAAGGCGACGCCGGTCAAGGGTGCAACGAAGGCGCCCCAGAATCCCTACATGGCGAAGAACCAGAAGAGCAACATCCACAACGACACCTGGATGAGCGGGACTTACAGCTGGCCCGGTCCGCTCGGCCGGAATCTTGTGGCCAGCTCCGGCGCTTCCGCCAACGGCATCTGCTCGACCATCGCCTTTGACAGCCGGGGCCGGATCGTCACGGTCTGCGTGTCCACGGTTGCGCCACCGCAGGCGCGAATCGTCGACCCCGATTCGCTCGAGGTGCTCGACACCTACGAACTTCCCGACTCGGTGGCGGTTGACGGCACCCCCGCCTACCAGAACTTCTCGGCCGGCGGCTATTTCTATCTCGACAACCACAATCGGCTGGTGATCCCGACCAGGAACAACCACATCATCATGCTCGGCCAGACGCCGGATGGATCGCAGTTCCAGCTGGCCGGTGACTACGACGTGACCTCGGTGGTAAAGCAGGGATCCGAGCGGATGAACTCGGCCCTGCCCGATTTCCAGGGCGACATCTGGTTCGTGGTCAAGCAGTCCGGCAAGGTCGGGATTGTCGACCGGAAGTCCGGCAGGATCCGCTACGTCAAGCTCAACGAAACGATCCAGAACTCGTTCACCGTCGATCGGGGAGCCATCTACGTAGTGACCAACAAGCGCCTCTACCGCTTCGGCAAGACCTCCAAGGACAAACCGAAGATCGTCTGGAGCGCCAGGTACCGCAACACCGGCCACAAGAAGCCCGGTCAGGTGGACGCCGGCAGCGGCACCACCCCGGACGTGATGACCGGCGGCTATGTTGCGATCGTCGACAACGCCAATCCGGAGCACATCGTCGTCTACCGGACGGCGAAGAAGCTCCACGGCAAGAAGCGCAAGGTCTGCGAGGTCCCGGTGTTTAGCAAGGGAGCGAGCGCGACCGAGAATTCGCTGATCACCACCGGTCGGTCGATGATCGTCGAGAACAATTACGGCTACACGGACATCTTCGCCCCTGATGCGGCGACGGTGGTCACCAAGCCGGGCTTCTCGAGGGTTGACATCCGCAAGGACGGCAAGGGCTGCAAGAAGATCTGGACCAACCAGACCGAAAGGGGACCTTCGGTCGTGCCGAAGATGTCTTCGAAAACCGGCCTGATCTACACCTACACCCGGCCGCCGGATCCGAGCGGCTCACAGGGCTACTACTGGACCGCGATGGACTTCCGCAACGGCAAGACGGTCTGGAACAAGTACGCCGGTTCCGGTTTCTTCTACAACAACAACTACGCCGGCCTCGGCCTCGGCCCCGACGGAACCGCCTACCTCGGAGTGGTCGGAGGAATCGTCTCCCTCAAAGACGGCAAGTAGCCCGAATCAGTTCCAGCGTTCCCCAGGCCGTCGAGTATCGATGCTCGACGGTCGGGTCGCTGAATCCGGCGCTGGCGATAATCGCCGGTATCTGGCCGTTGGCATGGGCGGCAGTGTTCTCGCGGCCGTCGAGGAGGCGCAGGCCGAAGAAGGCCGGCTTCAGTAGAAGCGAAGGCGGACCCCAGTCGGAGACGACCAGAATGCCGCCCGGCCTCAGGACACGCCGCGCTTCTCTCAGGGTCTGACCTTTCGCCTGGTCGGATAGGTGATGAAGCAGCAAGGACAGGCTGACCACATCGACGGAGCGGTCGGCAAGGTCCAGTTCAGTGGAAAAGCCCTCCCGCCAGTCGACCTCTTCCGCCCCGTTCTTCGTACGGGCAATTGCCAGAACATCGGGATCACCATCGATCGCGATGACTTCGAAGCCGCCAGCAACGAAGGCGAGCGCCGAATTGCCGGTCCCAGCTCCAACGTCGAGCACGGTCCCGCCCTCTGGAAGAACTTCCCGCACCAGCTCCACGACCCGAGGCCGCCAGGCCCCTTCCCGAGCAGTAACCGCAGTAACCGGGTCGTAAAGCCGAACCAATCCAAACTGCCCCGAAGCCTTTACATAGTCACTCATGCCCGCAGCTTCTCACGCCCTGGATCGGACCGGGAAGTCATCGAAAGCCCAGTTTGTGCCGGTATGTGGCAGAAACTGGGATCTCGCGAAATGCCAACACCACCAACCCTTCAGCGGGCAGTTCGCGGGAGCCTCCAGCCGTTCGCTGGCGAGCTACCACCCACCTTCAGCGGGTCGTGCACAGGGCGCTCCTGCGGGCGGCTGGCGAGGAATAAGCCGGGAAATGGCCGCGATAGTACGCGGGTACATGAGCTGCCGTTTCCCGGCGTTGACGAAGTCCAGGCGCCCGCAAGTGCGTTCTGGGCGCGTTGCCCGGACTAGTCGAGGTTGATCATCACGTGCTTCACCTGCGTGTAGTCCTCAAGCGAGTACATGCTCATGTCCTTGCCGTAGCCGGATTCGTTGTATCCGCCGTGCGGCATTTCGACCGCCATCAGGATGTGGTCGTTCACCCAGACCGCACCGAAACGCAGGGCATTGGTGACCCGCATCGCCCGGCCGACGTCGCGCGTCCAGACCGATGAGGCGAGCCCGTATTTCGTGCCGTTGGCCCACTTGATCGCTTCCTCCTCGTCGGTGAAGCGCTGGACGGTCATGGCCGGTCCGAAGATCTCGTTCTGGATCAGTTCGTCGTCCTGCTGGAGGTCGGCGATAACTGTCGGTTCGACGAAGAAGCCGGGCAGGTCGGCCTGCTTGCCACCCGTCACCACCTGGGCGTGGGAAGGCGCGCGATCGATCAGTCCGGTCACATGCTCGAGCTGCTTTGCCGAGTTGACCGGGCCGAGCGTCGTCTCGGCCGAGTCGAGGTCGCCCATCAAATAGCCGCTCGCTTCCTTCGCGAGTCCGTTAACCACGTCGTCGTATACCTTCGGTCCGGCGAGGATCCGGGTCGCCGCGGTGCAGTCCTGGCCGGCGTTGAAGAGGGCGGTCCCGGCGATCGTCTCGTAGACCGCGTCGAGGTCCGCGTCGTCGAAGACGATCACCGGTGCCTTGCCGCCCAACTCGAGATGGACGCGCTTGAGTGAATCCGCCGCCGCCTTGGCGATCCACTTGCCGGTCCCGATCGATCCGGTGAGCGAGACCATCTTGATGTCGGGGTGGGTGACCAGGGTCGAACCGGCCGGGTCGCCGTGGCCGCCGATGAAGTTGGTCACGCCGGGCGGGAAGATCTCGGCGCAGATCCGGGCCAAGGTGTGGAGGGTCGAGACCGGGGTCGATTCGGCCGGCTTGAGGACCAGCGTGTTGCCGGTGGCCAGGGCCGGGCCGAGCTTCCAGGCGGCCATCATCAGCGGGTAATTCCAGGGGGTGATCTGGGCGACCGGGCCGACCGGTTCCCGGCGAATGAATGAGGTGTGACCTTCCAGGTATTCCATCGCCGCCTTGCCTTCGAGGTTGCGGGCGGCGGTCGCGAAATACCGGATGTGATCGGCGGTGGTGTCCAGTTCCTCGTCGATGAATGCCTGACGGGGCTTGCCGGCATCGGCGGACTCGAGGTCGGTCAGCTCATCGCCGTTTTCGATGATCGCGTCAGCCAGGGCGAGCAGGCGGTCGGAACGTTCCCGGGGCGTGGTGGTCGCCCAGCCGCCCTCGAAAGCTGCCTTGGCCGCGGCAACCGCCCGGTTTACGTCCTCGACACCGGACAGTGGTGATTCGGCGATGACCTCGCCGGTCGAGGGGTTGATTACTTCTTCCGTCGCGCCGTCTGCCGGGTCGACGAATTCACCATTGATCATGTTCTGAAGCCGCAGCTTCCCGGTGATCGCCATGGAACTAGACCCAGCCGAGCGCTTCTTCTACGGCTACATACTGCTGGCCGGTACCTTCGGCAACGCCTTCGTGGGTGACCTTGCCGGCGGCCACGTTGATACCCGGTCGGAGACCGGGATCGCGCTGGACCGCCGCCTGGATGCCGTTGTCGGCGAGGGCGAGGGCATAGGGCAAAGTCGCGTTGGTCAGAGCCTGGGTCGAGGTGATCGGCACCGCGCCGGGCATGTTCGCCACGCAGTAATGGGTGATCCCGTCGACCTCGTAGGTGGGATCGCGGTGAGTGGTCGGCCGGGAAGTCTCGAAGCAGCCGCCCTGGTCGATCGCCACATCGACAAGGACCGCACCGGGCTTCATCAGCTTGAGCTGCTCGCGGTTTACGACCCAGGGAGCCCTGGCGCCGTGGACCAGCACCGCCCCGATGACCAGGTCGGCCTTGGGCAGGAGCTCCTCGATCGCCAGGGTGGTCGAGTAGACGGTCGAGGCCTCGCGGGCGTAATGGAGATCGAGTTCCCGCAGCCGGTCGATTGACCGGTCGAGGATGAAGACGTCGGCGGCCATTCCCATCGCGATGAAGGCAGCGTTGGTGCCGACCACGCCACCGCCGATCACGACCACGTTGGCGGCGGCGACTCCCGGCACGCCGCCGAGCAGAACACCGCGGCCACCCATTGGCTTTTCGAGCATGAAAGCGCCCGCCTGAGTCGCGATCCGGCCGGCGATCTCGCTCATCGGGGCGAGCAGAGGCAGGCGGCCTTCGGCGTCCTCGACGGTCTCATAGGCGACGCAGGTCGCGCCGGACTTCATCAACCCCGCGGTCTGGTCCGGGTCGGGAGCGAGGTGGAGGTAGGTGAAGAGCAGATGCTCGGGCTTCAGCATTTCGATCTCCGCTGCCTGCAGCTCCTTGACATGGATGATCATTTCCGATGCGTCGAACACCGAATTCGCGTTAGCGATGATCGTGGCGCCCTGCGCCTCGTAGGCGGTGTTCGAGATGGCGCTGCCTTCGCCCGCCCCGTCCTCGATGAATACCTCGTGACCGTGCTCGACGAACTCGCGCACCCCGGCCGGCGTAATCGCCACCCGGTACTCGTCCTGCTTGATTTCCTTGATGACGCCGACCTTCATCGCTTACCTCGTCCTCTCTGGTGGTCCGCTGGGGTGACTTTTCCGCCGGGCGGGGTGAATGGGTGAATGGATCAGTTCCTCATCATGGCCGCGGCCTCGGTGAGGACCGGCCGGAGAACATCGTGCATTTCCTCGAACTGCTCGGTGTCGCAGATCAGCGGCGGCGAGAGCTGGATCACGGGATCGCCGCGGTCGTCAGCCCGGCAGATCAGCCCGCGCCGGTAGAGCTCACCCGACAGGAAGCCGCGCAGCAGCCACTCGGATTCCTCATCGCTGAACGGCGCCTTCGTGTCGCGATCCTTGACGAGCTCCAGCGCGTGGAAGAAGCCGGCGCCGCGCACGTCGCCGACGATCGGGATGTCGCGCAGCTCCTCGAGCTTGCCGCGGAACTCCGCCTCCGTCTTGCGGACGTGGCCGCAGAGGTCCTCCTCGGCGAAGACGTCGAGGTTCCGGAGCGCCACCGCCGCAGCGACGGGATGGCCGCCGAACGTCGATCCGTGGGCGAAGGAGGCGGTGCCGGTCGAAAACGGCTCGAACACCTCGTCGGAGACGATCATCGCGCCCATCGGGATGTAGGCGCCGGTGAGCGCCTTCGCCGTCGTGATGATGTCCGGCTGGTAGCCGTAGCGCTCGCAGCCGAAGTAGTGGCCGAGGCGTCCCCAGGAGCAGATGACCTCGTCGCTGACCAGCAGGATGCCGTGCTCGTCGCAGATCTCACGGACCCGCTGGAAGTAGCCCTCCTGCGGCGGGATGCAGCCGCCCGCGTTCTGCAGCGGCTCGAGGATCACGGCGGCGATCGTGTCCGGGCCCTCGAATTCGACCCGCTCGCGGAGGCGTTCGGCGGCCCAAAGCGGATCGCGCCCCTCCGGCCAGTGGTACTGGTTGGTGTTCGGGACGTGGTTGCCGCCCGGCATCGTCGG
>JACJWY010000020.1 GCA_020636955.1 Thermoleophilales bacterium
TTTCTGCTGCTGATGGCCGATGGCGGGCTCGGCTCGGTGCTTCCCCTCGACAAGTCCTGCCACTTTTTCGGCAATGCGAACCCGCCGAAAATCGGCTGGCAGCTGGCCGACTCCAAACACCTTTCGTTCAGCGACTTCCTTCCACTCGCCCCGCAAATCGCAGAGCGCAAGCCGGACTGGCCCTTTGCCGGCCTGTATTCGATCATCACCGGCAACCTCGACCCGGATCTGTCGGTGAGCTCACAGCGAACCGCGATCGCCCGCTTCTTCGGTGCCTATGTGAAGTCGGGGAAGAAGCCGTCGAAAATGAAGCCCCCGGTGCCGCCGGCCCGGATGGTGCCGGTCACCGACCAGCAGCTCACCTGTGACGATTCGGACTGAGGCCCGGCAGCCAAGCCCCGTCAGCCAGGATGTAGGCGACCGGCGAACTTACCGACCATCGACTGACCGGGCATAATTGCCAATTCTGGTTCGCGCCCGTCCCTGGTCCGCGAATCCCGGGGCGGTTAGCTCAGTTGGTAGAGCGCCTGCTTTACACGCAGGATGCCGGGGGTTCAAGTCCCTCACCGCCCATCCAGTCTGATTTACGCCTGTGCCGCCGAAAGCTCACCCTCTGGGAGTCCCGCTCGCAGCGGCTCGGCGCTTTCGATGTACCAAGGAATGTACCGCGGCGACTACAGGCTCGGCGAAAGCAGCACCCGCCTTAGTTGTGGTGAGGCGGCTGTCAGTGAGCAGACACCAGCCTGAAACACTCACTTTCGCCGACTTTCACTCACCGCACACATTCTGCCGGTTGTGTGTGTTACTATCGCTTGTGCGATGACTGCACAACCTACAGCCCATGAAGCGATTGGCCCGGCAAACGTAGAGGCGTTTGAGGTTCTGAGTAGCGATCAGCCGCCGGAAGTGAAGATACGAAAGCTGACCAAGCTGGCCGAAGAACTGGAGGCTGAGGCTGAGGCCAAGATGCTCCATGCTGGCTCGATCCGGCAGGTTGCGGAGGGCTTGCAGGCTCTCAGCCCTGGCACTCAGAACAACCGGGAGGAGCAGAGCAATCTCACCGAATCTTCACCTCCGGCATCGACACCCGCCACAGAAGATCGCCTGAACACGAGGGAGGGCATCGGTGTCCTCATGCGAGCGGGTGGGGTTTGGTCTATCAACACGCTTGTCGGGGAATTGTTGGAGCGCGGGTGGGGTCCGGTTGAGGCTGAAAGTCCGGCCCGAGCAGTCGAAGCTGCCCTAAGCCGCATGAACAAAGCTGGAGAGGTCGACCGGGTCGCTCGCGGCAAATACCGCTACAAGCAGAACTTCCCCGGATCTGTGGCCGTGGAGCCCATGTCACGCGCCGTCCATGATTCCCAGCTGGGCTTTGGAGGTGAGAGAAATCAATAGGAGGTGAGAAGCGGGTCCGGTGACGTTTCCTAAATTGCCTGGCCGGACCCGCTAACCCCACACCGTGGGAATTGACCTTAGGCAAGTCGGTTCCCACATCGCCGGAGGGTCTGGGAATTGGTGATCCCAGCTGGATTAAGGCTCCAGTATCGCTGTCAGGCATTGCGGGTTCGAATCCCGCGCCCTCCGCATATGTTCAGAACCATCATAGCTTCCATTGCAGATGGGATCCGATTAGCGAGCAAACGGCCGTCAACGACCAATCGACCTCGCCGGGTGGCATGGTTCAAGAGATCAACCCTGACAACGTCCCTGGCGTGCTTCCCAGAAGCTTGACGGCTCGACCGACAAGGCTAGACAGCGAGTCGACCGTGGGTCTACGCTGTCTTTGTGCTCAGGGAACTCCGAATCCAAACATGCTGAGGGGAGCAGCGTACTGTCCGGTATTCGGATATCCCTGTTCAGCGCTTTCTCCTGAATCACCGCCAGCAAGCACTTGGGGACGATGCTGAACCCGCCATAGAACCCGCCAAGTGCGGGGTTTTCTTGTGATCCAGGTGGACAGCGGTTCGTTCCGTCGTCGTCTTCCGGGAAGATGGTTGTGATGACGCAGTTCGAGCCGGACATGGAGCGGTACAACACGCCACCTTTGGGGGAGCGGTGACGCAGACGATCTCCAAGGAGCAAACCGTGAAGTCCCGCCATCGCGTCAAGACCTATGGCGAAGTGTTCACGCCGCGCCACATGGTCGATCAGATGCTAGACCTGATCATTGATGACTTGGGGTCGGGCCCGGACTTTGTCGACAAGACGTTCCTTGAGCCTGCGGCTGGGGACGGCAACTTCCTGGTGGCGATCCTCGATCGCAAGCTGCGCGTGATCGAGAAGAAGTACCCGGCCGGGCGATGGCCCGCCGAGTCGCTGTTTGCCCTTGCCTCGATTTACGGAATCGAGCTGCTTGAGGACAACCATCTGGATGCCAGGGAAACGATGCTCGCTGAATTCGTGGGATTCCAGGAGAAACACGAAGTTCCATGCGGCCCGGACACCGACCTTCGTCGTGCCGCGACCTTTCTGATCGACGTGAACATCGTCCGCGGGAACACGCTCACTGGGCTGGACGGGCAAGGCAAGGACATCCAGCTTTCGTGGTGGAACCGAATCCCAGAAGGTGCGGGCATGGTTCAGCGTGAACCGTTCACGTTCAATTCGCTACGTAGCAACGGCTTTGACTTCACCGTCTACGAGGGCTACCGGCCCTGTCAGATCGACAAGGTCCACGTAGACGGGGGAGCAGATGGATAGCCCGAAGATCAACACCTTCCACGAGGTAACACCGCTCATCTACTCGTGGACAACTCCCGATATCGACAAGTACAAGGGGTGGGAGAAGATCGGGTACACCGAGCAGGAAAGTGCGGAGAAGCGAATTGCCCAGCAGGCTTCTCAGCTGGGAATCGAAAAGAAGATGCTGTGGGAGCGACGAGCGCTCTACACGTCGGCATCCGGTGGCAGTTTCACGGACCGGGACTTCCACGCGTACCTGAGTCAACAGGGTGTGGAACGGCAAACGAACCCCAGAACCGAGTGGTTCCATCTCGAACCCGCTCCGAAGACTTCGCTGGACTACTTCAACGATTTCGCAGGACAGGAGTTCACGGACTTTCAGCGCAGTGATCTGGAGGATGACTACGAACTTCGTCCCGAGCAGCAGGCGGCTGTCGATCAGGCCGTTGCGGCTTTCGAGGAGGATAAGGACGAAGTCCTTTGGAACGCCAAACCCCGGTTCGGCAAGACGTTGACGACCTACGACCTGATGCGGACCTTAGACGCGAAGCGCGTCCTGGTCGTCACCAACCGCCCGGCTATCGCTAACTCATGGTTCGACGATTTCACGCGCTTCATCGCCCATCAGACCAACTACAAGTTCGTTTCCGACTCGCCTTCGCTTGCCGGTCGTACGGCGATGAGCCGCGAACAGTGGCTCGCCTTCTCCAGCAGTCACGAGGGGGAGCATCCAAGGATCATCGAGTTTCTCTCGCTTCAGGACCTCAAGGGATCGCAGTACTTCGGTGGTTCATTCGAGAAGCTCAAGCACATCGCCGATCTTGAATGGGACCTGCTGGTGATCGATGAAGCGCACGAAGGGGTGGACACCGACAAGTCCGACATCGCCTTCGACCAGATCGAGAGGAAGTGGACGCTTCACCTTTCGGGGACACCGTTCAAGGCGCTGGCCGCCGGGAAGTTCGCCCCGGACCAGATTTTCAACTGGACCTACGAAGATGAGCAGACCTCTCGCCAACAGTGGGCAGACGATGCCGAAGAGAATCCGTACGCGGCACTTCCCCGGCTCAACATGTTCACCTACCAACTCTCGCCAATGATCACGGACCGTCTCTCTGAAGGTGTGGCAATCGACGAAGACGAGGCGAACATCGATTACGCGTTCGATCTCAACGAGTTTTTCGCGACCAAGAACAGCGGATTCTTCGAGCATGAGGACGAGGTCATCAAGTTCCTCGATTGCCTCGCGACCAACGAGAAATACCCGTTCTCCACGCCAGAACTGCGCGACGAGATCCGCCACTCCTTCTGGCTACTCAACCGGGTTGCATCGGCCAAGGCTCTGGAGAAACTCCTGAAACAGCACGAAGTGTTCAAGAACTACAAGGTGATTCTCGCCGCGGGCGACGGGCGCTCCGATGAGAACGATCCGCTCGTCGTTGGCAAGTCGCTGGACAAGGTGCGTGAGGCGATCGCTGAGGCCGAAGAGTCGAACGGCAAGACGATCACGCTGTCGGTGGGGCAGTTGACCACCGGTGTCACGGTGCCGGAATGGACGGCAGTGATCATGCTGTCGAACCTGAATTCGCCGTCCCTCTACATGCAGGCGGCATTTCGGGCCCAGAACCCCTGCACTTTTGAGCGGGCCGGGCACGTATTCCAGAAGGAGAACGCCTACATCTTCGACTTCGCTCCGGAACGTACGCTGACGATCTTCGACGCTTTCGCCAATAACCTGAATGAGACCCCCGCCGCTGACTCGGGCCTGCGACAGGAGAACATCCGCAGGCTGCTGAACTTCTTCCCGGTGATCGGTGAGGACTCCGAGGGCCGCATGGTCGAACTAGATGCAACCCAGGTCCTGACCTTCCCGCGGGTCTTCAAGGCGCGCGAAGTGGTGCGGCGAGGTTTCCTCTCGAACCTGCTTTTCGACAACGTCGCCGGAATCTTCCGCAATTCCGAGCTTGTCAAGGAAATCCTCGACAAGCTGCCGGAAGCGAAGCAGGGCAGGGTCGTTCAGGGCGATCCCATCGAGATCCCTCACCCGCCGCCTGTCACGGACCCAGATGGCAACGTGAAGGTTGATGTGGAGACGGTCATCAACCCCAAGGTCGAGGAACTCGGCAAGCCGATCTACCGGGTCGAGGATCTCCCGGACCTGGAACCTGATCTGCCCGCGAGTACAGCGGCCAGCCAGCTTGCGAAGGCAGTGACCGCCCAGACCCGGGAGAAGCGAGCCGAGCTGAAAAATGAATACGGCCTGACGAACAAGCAGATCGAGCGTGACGAGAAACGCACGGAGCAAGCGGTGAAAAACCAGGTAGAGCGTGTCTACGCGGAGCACGGCATTGCGAGCAAGCACCTGGAAGATGAGCTGAAGAACGCTGCAACCGAGGCTGAAGCAGAAGAGGTAAAGGCCAGGCAGGCCGAACAGGACGATGTGTTCAAGAAGCAGGTATTCGCGATCGTGGACGAGACGATGGAATCGATCGTGCCCGAGGTGGTTGCACGCGAGGAGACGCAGAAGGAGCAGAAACGAGCGGATGACACGATGGACGATGCTCGCTCGCATCTACGCGGCTTTGCCCGCACCATCCCCATGTTCCTCATGGCCTACGGCACCCGGGACATTCGCCTTGCAAACTTCGACGACTACACGCCGGACGACGTATTCGAGGAAATCACCGGGATCACCGAAGAAGAGTTCCGGCTCCTGCGCGACGGTCAGGAAGTCACAGACGAAGACGGAATACCCACCCCGATCCCGGGCATGTTCGACGAAGCGGTTTTCGACCAGTCGATCCAGGAGTTTCTCGACAAGAAGGAAGAGCTGGCGGACTACTTCGATGAGGAGCAGACGGAGGACATCTTCGCCTACATTCCGCAGCAAAAGACATCGCTCGTGTTCACGCCACAGCCCGTGGTGAAGTTGATGGTCGATGCGCTTGAGGCTGAGAACCCGGACATCTTCGAGGACCCGGACAAGTCTTTTGCCGACCTATTCTCAACCGCGGGCCTTTTCCTCATGGAGCTGGTGCGCCGACTCGATAAAGGCCTCGCTGAGGCGTTCCCGGACCAGGACGAGAGGCTGCGACACATCCTGAGCTCGCAGATCTTCGAGATGAGCCACAACGAGATCCTTCACCGCATCACGATCGAAGCGGTATCCGGCGGCGTGGATGATCGGAAAGAGTGGATGTTGACCTCCGGGCACTTCGAGGTCGGGAATCTCGCGAGGATGAACGTGGAAGAACGGCAGCGAGTGGCAAACGAAATGCTGTCGGAAGGAAACTGATGGACAGGAAATTCGACGTAGTTATCGGCAACCCGCCGTATCAGGAAGAAGCCCAGGGCGAAGGTACCCGGGATACGCCGGTCTACCATCACTTCATGGATGCGGCCTTCGAGGTCAGCAAGAAAGCGGTGCTCATCACTCCGGCGCGCTTCCTTTTCAATGCAGGGCTCACTCCGAAGTCCTGGAACGAGAAGATGCTCGGCGACAAACACCTGAGAGTGGCCCACTATGCTGCGAATAGCGACGAACTCTTCCCTGGGACCGGCATCGAAGGTGGAATCGTGGTCACCTACCGCGATGAGGGGTGTGAGGGCGAGCCTATCGGTATTTTCACGAAGCTCCCAGAGCTCAACGACATTCTGCACAAGGTCATTGCCGATGGTGGCGATTCAATTGAGGGAACCGTTTCGAGCGGCCGAGCGTACGCATATACGCAGACCATGCACGACGAGAACCCCGACGCCTCGGTCACGATGTCGAGCGACGCACAGTTTCGAGTGAGCACCAATGCGTTCGACCAGCTCCATTCGCTCTATCACGAGGAGCGACCTGTCGACGTTTACGACTACATTCAGATACTCGGACTCATCCACAGCAAGCGAACGACTCGATGGATCCGCAGTGACTTCATCGAAGGTCCCGAGAGCTTCGGTGCGTACAAAGTGGCGCTACCAAAGGCCAACGGTTCGCGGACCCTAGGCGGGATCGGCAAGCCTCTCATTCTGGGGCCGAACGTAGCAGTCACGATGACCTTCATCACAATCGGAAACTTCGGAGATGAGTCTGAGGCCGAAGCATGTCTCAAGTACGTCAAGTCAAAGTTCGCGCGAGCGATGCTCGGAGTCCTGAAGATCACCCAAGACAATCCCGCAAAGGTCTGGAAGTACGTCCCCCTCCAGGACTTCACGGGCGATTCGGACATCGACTGGACCAAGCCAATCCCCGAAATCGACCAACAGCTCTACGCGAAGTACGGGCTCGAAGCCGACGAAATCGACTTCATCGAGTCCAAAGTTCAACCGATGAACTAGCGCCGGGGAATGCGGCACTAAATCGACCTCGGGCGGTCAGTGACTTGCGGCTCAGCGACCGTCGTGGCACGCACGGCGTTTTCGATTGCGACTTTCCCTGACGCTTGCGCTCAATGAACCGCGGACCCGGCAGGTCAACGCTATGAGGCATGTCCCATCCTCGGACGGCGCCAAGGGAAATGCGGCGTCGGCGACGGTCAGGAACATCGTTACGTCTTGACGGCTGGACCCGCCGAGCCAGCGAGGCGCTCGCCACGAAATCCGGGCGTGGGCAGCAATCCGCTGAAGGTCAACTTCGGCGTCCTTGACGGAAAGCGCTGGGCGCAGATGGTCACGGTACCGCTCGACGGCATGGGGCTTGAACTGGATCGGCAGCTCTATCTGCGGGATCACGCTGGCCTCCCAGCTCTGCGAGGCCGGTTCAGATTTGCGAAAGGGAGAGTGTCGTAGACCTCGACGAAGTTCGAGATAAGGTCGATCTCTGCCTGTGCTGGATTCGGATCGATCTTCCAGGCGATTTGGAGATCGTCCGGGTTGGCCAGCTGCCATAGGTAGCGACCGCCCCAGTGGCCGATCGGCTCGCCCCGGCCGAACCTGGCGAACTGATCGATCCGTTTCCGCAGGGATTTGGCCTTTCCGATGTAGAGGATCGACGTTTCATTGACCCACTTCGCTTCGATTTGATCCAGATCAACGGACGGATCCCGACCCTTGAACCATCCACCGGCACTCGTTTCGACAAACTCGGGCTTTGGGTCCTCAGTGAGGACGCAGTAGACGCCACTCTCAGGGGGCAGCTCCTGGCATCCTCTTGGAAGCGCCCGAAGGGGAGCGTACCCTTCGAATCCCATTTCGCGTGGCTCAAGCATCCTGCTCCCCCGCCTTGTCCCGGTGGTCGAGATCAGCGTTAGCCCGGTAGTCGAGGTCAGCGATCTTGCGTAGCTTGAGGCCGTAGTCAAGCCACCGCGCCCGGAGTTCAGAATCCAGGTAGCGCCAGGTGGCCATGAAGCGTTGGAGGTGCCAAGCGTCGTCACCGCGGGCAGCTGCGAGTAGATACGAAGGATCCCAAAGGGTCTCGTCAGTTTCAGGTACCGAAAAAACCTCCGCAGCGAGCCCTTTCAATTCTTCGATCTCGTGGCCGAGATCTGGGTCGAATAGAAACTCGTTGGCTTCGTCGACGGTCCAAACGCCCCCGTCGGGCCACGCCTCTGGCAACTCGGCTTCCTCCCTGAACATTGGTTTCAAGGCTTCAACGGCCTCTTCTTCGTCGTAGTAGCCAGCGAGGATTAGCAGGGGGATTGGGTTCCGATCCAGGCCTCGACCCACCGCGACCAATATCTCTCGCGAGGGTTTGCTCACCTCGCCGGATTCGAGTCGACTGATCTGGGTGTGCGAAATGCCGGCTCGGCGGGCAAGCTCCCGGACGGTAAGACCTTGGCGTTCTCTCGCCGAGCGAACGGCGTCGGCAACTGGTGCTGATGTCTTATTATCGCTGTTCATAGCACCACTATACACAATTGGTGCCGATTTGGCAATTGGATGAAACCAGCACCACTTGGACTTCTAAATCGAACATACGTTCTGGTGATACTGTGTGGGATAGGGATGGCTATGGGCAATGAGGGCGTCTGGGGACGCGCAGCGCCTCCCTCCGAGACGAGCGATTCTGCTGTTAGCGCGGCAATCGTCCCCTCTGAGAGTTACTTGAAAGGGGACAAAATGCGCTATTCTGAGCGTATGCCTACCGATCGCTTCGCAGAGCTGGCTGAGCTTGCTGCCGATCAGCATGGGTTTTTCACCCTGGCAGATGCTCGTGCTGTCGGGTACGCGGACAACACCGTCGCGCAGATGGCGCGGCGCGGTCGGCTCGAAAGAGTGAGCCAGGGGGTCTACCGGATTCCCTTTCTTCCGCCCGGTCCGTTTGCCGGATATATGGAAGCGACGCTATGGCCGGCTGGAGTGCGCGGCGTCTTGAGCCATGCCACGGCGCTAGATCTCTGGGATGTGAGCGATGTAAACCCAGCGAAGATTCATGTCACGGTGCCGCGGGAACATCGACCGCAGCGGCAAGTGCCGAAGGCTTATGTGATCCATCGTGAGGATCTGGATGAGGCCGAGGTAACTGCAATCGAGGGGGTTCCCCTCGTCTCCCTGGAGCGGGCAATTCGCGAATGTGCTGCCGATCATCTCGGTCTCGATCTGATTAAGCAGGCCGTGCGGCGCGGCCGCGAAAAGGGCTTGTTGAGTTCTGCCGTCGCCGACCGCCTGAATCAAGATCTTGATCTGGGTCGGATACCAGCTGGGCGAACATGAACACGGGCGATCCAGCCGCTCGTCCGAAGCGCCCGAAGACGAAGGCTCGCCTGGAGCAGCTCATCACCCAATGGCAGAAGGACTCGGGCTATCCGGTTAGCCGCTTGAATCTTCGGATCGCCGCGATGATGATTGCGGGTGCATTGGCGCGGGTCGTCGACCCTGAAGGCCGGGCTGCGTTTGCCACCAAAGGCGGGATCGCGATGGAGCTGAGGATGCGGGGAAAGGCCCGGGCCACCAACGACATCGACCTGGTGCTGCGCGGCGATCCGGAGCAACTGGCAGATCTGCTCGATAGAGGGCTGGCGGCTCCTTACGGGGGTTTCTCTTTCAGGCGGGGCGAGATCACCAGTCTTCCCCGCCGGGATGAATTCAGGAAAGTGAAGGTGCAAGTCATATTTGCCGGTCGAGTTCTTTCCTCACCGCAATTGGAGATCTCGCCCGCGGAAACCGGCCATGAGAAGTTCATTGCCGTTCCGAGCTTGCCGCTTGATGCGGTTGGGCTCGACGGGCCGGAGACGGTTCTGGTTCTCGATACGCGGTGGCAGATTGCCCAGAAACTCCATGCTGTCACCGAGGAATATCCCAATGGCTACGAGAACCCCAGGTTCCGTGATCTCGTAGATCTCCAGTTGCTGGAGGCCCTGGAGGCAGACCTGCCGGCGGTACGGCAAGCATGCGAACAGGTCTTCGCGGCCAGGGGCGGTCAGACATGGCCCCCTCGGCTGATCACCCAGCCGAGTTGGTCCGAAGGTTATGCCGCGCTCGCCGAAGAGTTGGATATGAGCCCAACCGACGTAGAGACCGCAGTTGACGCAGTTCAGGTCTTCATTGATCGGATCGCAACCGCGTAGTCACTCAAGGTCCGAGCTTCACCCTCAACCGGAACCTCGACGTACGACCGTTGCGGGAGCTGGCTCCGGGCTGAACTGGTTTGGGACTGGGCTCGGCGTCTGACGCAAATGCTTCCGCGAGGCGGGAGGCATCGTCGGCGCGGGGGCGGCTGTGCATGTAGCGCTCTGTCGTCTTCAGGTTGGCGTGGCCCATCAGACGCTGGACGGTCACGGGGTCGAAGCGGCGGACCGCGATCGATCCGAAGGTGTGGCGGAGATCGTGGAACCGGCGCACTCTGACTTCGGCTTTCCGCTGGGCCTGCTTGAACCTTCTGGTCAGGGCGGAGGCGTTGAGGGGACTTCCGTCGTTGGCGCAGAAGAGGAGTTCCTCATCTTCGAGCCACCGACCTCGCTCTCGTAGCTCGCGTATCAACTCACATGCCGCCTCCGTCAAGGGCACCGAACGCACCCGCCTGCTCTTGGTCGTGGAGAACTCGCCACCCGAGATCGCCTCCTCGACCGACAGGCGCTGCTCCGACAGGAAAACGTGCCTCCATCTGACTGCACGCAGCTCGCCCTGCCGGAGCCCGGTGTAGGCGGCCAGCATGAAGATCGCCGCGTCCTGGTCATTCATCCGTTGCCACTCTTCGTGTACTGCCCGGCCATAGCAGCCGTCTGGGCGATTGCGATGCAGTCCCTCCCTGGTCACCCTCTCGATCGCTGCCAGCTCCTCTGTCGTGAAGGTGTCGATTGCTGCCGGACCGTCCTCGCGCTGCTTCTCCGTGTCGGTGACCGGGTTCCGGGCCAGGCTGTAGGCACCTGGCTTCATGCCGAAGGCGAAGATGGCGTGGAGGGTCTGGCGATGCCGGTTCACGTTCCGGGCCTTGAGACCTTCCACCACTAGCCGGTCCAGGAAGGTCGCGACCTCGCCGGTCGCGATCGAGGCGGCCTCTCGCCCGGCGAACTCGCGCATGATCCGGGCTTTGCGCTCGCCACTTCCTCTGGCCGATGGCCCGGGACGAGCGATCATGATTCGGTAATCGATCAGGGTTGAGGGCTTGGCTCGGCCGCCCTGGGACATGTACTTGAGCCAGGCTTCGGCCAACTCCTCGAACAGCACCGGTTCCGGATCGCCTGGTCGCGGCTGCAGCGCGTCGTGCTCCGCAATCAGCTCGGCCATCCGTAGATACGCCAGCTGTTCGTCGAAGAACCCCGGCCTAACCCTGCCTGATCGTCGGGTCCATCGCTCGCCCTTCTTCGTCAGCCACGCCGGGCCGATCGTCGGGGAGCATTGTCTGCCGTTCCTGTCTCGCCACTTTGCTCGGTAGCGGGGCTCCCCGCCCTTGGTCTCGTACACGACCAAAGCGCCTCTCGGCTCTGAATTCGCTTCCATGGTCAAACCGCCCTTCTGGTTTGACTGGATGGGTTTCAATGCTTCCTGCCGTTATGCCCCGCCGGTCGGTCGGCTCCCGATGTACCGCGAGATGTACCAACCCAGGCCGATTCACGCCAGACGAGACCGACTCACGCCGACTCAACTTGGCTCTACCGTGGGAAACCGGTCTATCCCGACTCATACTCCGCTCGCTTTGGGGGATTTACACGCAGGATGCCGGGGGTTCAAGTCCCTCACCGCCCACTCCTCCGTTCGGCCCAAGACTGCCGGGTGAGATGGGAGGCGCCGCCATCAATACGATCGCCGTGTGACTACCGGAACTCAACGGCTGCCAGGAGGAGTCGTCCACAGGCTGCCCGCTGACCTGCGCGGCGAGTTGACCGGCAGCGAGGCAGCGCTCGCGGCCTGGAAAGACATCACGCCGCTGGCTCGAAACGAGTTCATCTGCTGGGTCGAGGATGCGAAGAAGCAGGAGACGAGGGAGCGCCGCATCCGCCGGACCAGGGAGGAACTCGAGGAAGGCATGCGGCGGCCCTGCTGCTGGCCCGGATGCAGTCACCGGGAGCGGAACGGCAAGTAGGGTCCTCGTCGGTATCGCGCTAGGCCCGGCGGGGTTCCGGACCGTAGCCGCACCACACCGCGAAGGTGATCACGGCGAGCAGGGTGCCCAGCCAATGCACCCCGACCAGCACGCCCAGCAATCCGGGGATGCCGGCGATGATCACGCCAAGCAGGGTGCGGGCCACGGGCAGCCCGAGAATTCTTGCCGTCCCGAACGCACAGAGAAACAGAGCTGCCGGGCCGGAAAGCCAGCCCCATTCCTCGAAGAAGGATTTCGGAAGCAGGACCGCGAGCAGAACGGCAAGCACGGCCACGAGGGCGAACATCACCAATCCTGATCTGAGTGCTGTCGAAGCGTTCATCGGGATCCTTGGCGGGAACTATCCGGACCGGGACGGAGCCTATACTGGGAATCGATGTTTGCCCGGTCGACAGGAACATTTCGGTCGGGCATCCGGCTTCGCCAGCAACTGTCGCTGCTGGCCTTTTTTCTGCTCATCGCCGGTCTGGCGATCCTGATTCCTTCCCATGCGAGCAGCGCCGATCAGAACCCGGTCCAGTCCGGTCGGCTGAGCCAGAAGGGAAGGTCCCTGATCGTCCAGATCCGGACCAGCCAGAAGATCAACATGAGCAGGCTTGACCGGAGGCCCGATTTCACCCGCGGCAATCACCGCTACCTCTGCCTGCAGATGAACCCCCGCGGCGGCACGAGCATCGTCCGGATCTGCCTCGGCGGCAAGACCCGCACCTACCAGGTCCTCGGGGTGTCGCGAACCTCGGATACGGGCAAGGTCAGGTCGAGCAAGGTGATCCGGGCCGAGGTGAAGAGAGCGGACGAGTTGGGGCTGGTCGCCACCTTCGACCCCAGGGCCGCCGGTCTCCCCCCCGGCAATTACGCGTGGAGGATCGCCGACAATTCCGGGAAATGCCCACAGAAAGGCCCGGAAGCCAAGCCGACCAGTAGCTGCCTCTCCTACTTCCCGCCGAAGCGGCGGGCGGTCTACGACCTGCGGCCAGTCCGGGTGGTCGGCTGCACCGGCGGCAACGGGCAGTTCGTGACCAACGGTCCGCGGGGTCGCAAGCGGGTCGCCCTCACCTTCGATGATGGCCCGAGCGACTACACGCCGAAGGTGCTCCACATACTCAGGCGAAAGAAGGCCAGGGCAACCTTTTTCATGCTCGGCCAACAGGTCGCAAGCTACCCCTCATATGCCCGGCGCGTGCTGGCCCTGGGCAACGAGATCGGCAATCACAGCTACGACCACGACCTGCTGCCGAGCGGCTCGAACATCCGGCATGCCACCCGGACCATCCGCCAGGTGACCCGTTTCCGGCCCTGTCTCTTCCGGCCGCCGTATGGTGCCGTGAGCTCCTCCCTGAAGGCGTCGGCCCGGGCCGATGACATGAAAGTGATCAACTGGGACGTGGACACCACAGACTGGAAATTGCCCGGCTCCTCGGCGATCCGGTCGACCATCCTGAACCGGGTGCGACCCGGTTCGATCGTTCTGATGCATGACGGCGGCGGGCCCCGGCAGGGGACCGTGGACGCCCTGGCTGGCGCGATCAGCGGCCTTCGCGCCCGCGGCTACCGGCTGGTCACCGTTTCCCAGCTGCTGGGAAACCGCATGATCTACCGCCCGGTTCCCTAGAGCTGCCACTGAAATAATGCGTGCTTCCGCGCCCCGGATCGCCGTGCTTAATCCCTTCTCCTGCGAGGGTAAATGCGCACCGATTCGAGGCCAGACGTGTTCCAGAACCTGATGACAACGACTTTCCGCCGGCGCATCGGGGTTTTTGCCCTGCTGCTACCGGTGCTTTTCATCGCATTCCAGTCCCTGATACCGAAGGCCGAAGCCGGCCTGACGGTGCCTTCCACCACCAAGCGGGCGGCCGGGAACCCCTTCGCGCGACCGGGAATGTGGATCTGGTACATCGACTCTTCCAACGGGGGGAACCTCGGCTCGATCATCCGTCAGGCCAAGAAGGCGAAAATCGGCACCCTTTATGTGAAATCGGGTGACGGCACCGACGCCTGGAGCCAGTTCAACCGGCCGGTGATCCGGCGCTTCCACCGAGCCGGCCTCAAGGTCTGCGGCTGGCAGTACGTGTACGGAAAGCGGCCGATCGAGGAGGCAAAGATCTCGGCCGTCGCAAAGCGAAGGGGGGCGGATTGCTTCGTGATCGACGCCGAGGCCGAATACGAGGGACGCTACGCGTCGGCTGACTGGTATATCCGCAAGCTGCGGGCGCTGGTCGGACCGCGTTTCCCGATCGGGCTTTCCTCCTTCCCCTACGTGAACTACCACCCCGGTTTCCCCTACTCGGTTTTCCTCGGTCCCGGGGCGGCCAACGCGAATGTGCCGCAGGTCTACTGGCACACGATCGGTGATTCGGTCAGGGCCTCGCTTGAAATCACCTGGGAACAGAACAGCATCTACAAGCGGCGTATCTACCCGGTGGGCCAGACCTACGAGAACCCGGGCAGCCGGGAACTGCTGGCCTTCCGCCGTTTCATGCTCAATTACGGGACAGCGCCGAGTTGGTGGTCCTGGCAGGAGACCAATTCGGGCGAGTGGTCGGCCCTTTCCAAACCGGTCAGCCGGGTCCCGCGGTACCGGGCCTACGCTGGCAAGGTAACCCTGGAGAAGGGTGATCGCGGCGACCAGGTGGTCTGGCTGCAGCAGCACCTGATCGCGGCTGGTTATTCGATGCAGCCGACCGGCATCTTCTCGAATGCGACCTTCGGTGCGGTGCGGAAGTTCCAGGCCAGGCGGGGGCTGAACGCGGACGGGGTGGTCGGCACCCGAACCTGGAACCGGATCATGCGAATCCGCCCGGTTCGGGTCCGGTGGTCGGCCGCACACCGGCGCAGCCGGACGGCCGGCGCCTCGGCTTCAACGGTGCCTCCCGGTGCGCCCCTTTCGGCTGGCGACCCGATGGTCAGAAACGAAATCGCCGGTGCAAATGGCCCCTAGCGGGCGATCCTGGTTCTCAGCTCGCCCAACTGAGGCGAGCTGACAACCAGCTCGTCGCCGTCCTCGAGCCAGGTTCGCGGATCCATCGCGAGACCAACTCCGGAAGGGGTGCCGGTGGCAATGATGTCGCCCGGTTCGAGGGTCATCCAGCTCGAAAGGGTCGAAACGAGCTGCGGCACCGAAAAGATCAGATCGCCCGTCGACGAACTCTGGCGCTTCTCGCCGTTGACCAGCATCGAAATGCCGATCCCGTCATGCGGCCCGGCCTCGTCGGGTGTGATCAGAGCGGGTCCGCAGGGGGCGGAACCGTCGAATACCTTGCCCGCCATCCACTGCATGGTCAGGCCCTGGAGATCACGCGCGGAAAGGTCGTTCAGCAGCGTGTACCCAGCCACGTGATCGAGAGCGTCGTCGAGACCGACCTCGGATGCACGGCGCCCGATCACGAAAGCCACCTCGGCTTCATAGTCGACCATCGAGCTGGCGGCCGGCAGGGTTACCGTGGCGCCATCAGGTACCAGCGCGTTCCGGTACTTGCCGAAAATGGTCGGGGCCTTCGGCAGGTCCATGCCCGTCTCCTCGGCGTGTGAGCGGTAGTTGAGACCGACGCAGATGATCTTGTCGGGGTCCGGAATCGGGGCGAGAATCCCGCCGGCCCCGACCATCGTCGCCTCGCCTTTGCCGGCTTCGACCGCGGCTCTGATCTGGTCGATCCCTCCCGAAGCAATCAGGTCCTTGAGACTCGCCGATTCGGTGTCACCGATCAGGTCCCAGGCGTCGATCACCCCGACTTCGGTCTGAACTCCGGCCCGCGGGCCCCGGTCTGATGAGTAGGTGACGAATTTCATGGCCGTCAGCTTACGCGGTGCCCGGGGTCAGCGGCCGAGATTCGATCGAGACTGCGATAATGCCCGCCCGGTCGGTTTCGATCGATCGCCTCACGGGGGCGTAGCTCAGTTGGTTAGAGCGCTGGCCTGTCACGCCAGAGGCCGCGGGTTCAAGTCCCGTCGCTCCCGTTATCCCGGAGTTCGGGTGTGCCCAGAGGCCACCACCCGACCCGTGGCTTCGTCGCACGCTCAACGGCTTGGGAACGTACCTCCAGTACGCCCCCTGCACCGCTTCGCTTGGCTCCTCGCCACGAATCGGCTGGAGGCCTTTGTGCAGACACCCTTGAGGTTCAGCTCCTTCGCTCGCTCCTTGCCGGCGCACGGCTGACGACGTTTGTGCACGTCCGCTTTCGATGTCTCCGGGGGTTTCGTCTTTCCGAAGTCCTTTTCGTGGGTCGATCGGATAACTTCGTCCGGTGGGGGAACGCGAAGAGCCCGGGTACGGAAATGAACTGAAGCGGCAGCTGGGGCCTTTCCAGATGTTCGCGGTTTCGTTCGCCTTCATTTCGGTCGCGGTCGGGATCTTCGCCACCTACGACGACGTGCTCCAGCTGGCGGGGCCGGCCGGGATCTGGATGTGGCTGTTGACTGCGGTCGGCCAGACTCTGGTCGCCCTGGTCGTGGCCCAGTTCGCGGCGCGGATCGTGCTCAGCGGTTCCTCGTACCAGTGGGCTTCCCGCCTGGCGAACCCGAAAGTCGGTTGGGGGTTCGGCTGGCTGAGCTTCTGCTTTCTGGCGATCGCCGCCGTCGCGGCGGACAACGCGCTTGCCAGCCAGGCTTTCATGCCCCTGTTCAACATCGCTCCCGATGAGTCCGTTGCCCGCCTGATCACGGTAGGCGTCCTCCTGGTCCAGGTCATCCTGACCATCTACTCGACCAAGATTGTTGCGGTGATCACTTCGATGGCGGTCGGGCTCGAGGTCGCCATCGTCTTCGGCCTCTCGGCCGCCTTGATCGGGGCGGTGATCATCACCGGCGACGGCTCGGTCAGCAACCTGACTTCCCAGGGCAGCGCCGCAGGAGCGGACGACTACTTTCATCTGGGTGGGCCACTGGCCCTGGCGATGATCGCCGGCCTCGTGACCCTGGTCGGATTCGACTCGGCCGCGAACCTCGCCGAGGAGGCTGAAGACCCGCACCGTTCAGTGCCAAGGGCAATCGTGTTCTCGGTGGTTGCGGCTTCCATTCTCGGCTTCCTGTTCCTGGTCGCCCTCACGGTCGCGATCCCCGACGTCAAAGCGGTAACCGACAGCGGGGCCCCGGTCGCCGCGATCATGAGGGAGCAACTGGGCGCGGCGATGGAGAAGGTTCTGCTCGTCTGCTTTCTGATCGCCTTTTTTGCGGTCGGCATGGTGACCATGGCGACCACGGCGCGACTGGTTTTCGCGATGTCCCGCGATTCCCGCTTTCCCGCGCATCGGCTGTTTCGCAGGGTCAGCCCCAAAACCCGGACACCGATCCCGGCGACCATCCTGGTCTTCCTCGGTGGAGTCGCCCTGATGGTCTTCGTGCCCGGGGATTCGCTGATCAAGCTGATCACGGCGTCGACGATCCTGCCGCTCCTCATCTACTTCTGTGTCGTCGTGCTTTATCTGTCGGTGCGCCGCAAACTGGGAACGAGGGAGGGGGCCTTCTCGCTCGGCCGGTTCGAGCTTCCGGTTGCGGTTTGCGCCCTGGCCTGGCTCGCCCTCGCACTCAGCGTGCTGGTGCTTCCGGCCGAGTCGAAGACCTCGGACGTGATCGTCGGCGGGCTGCTCCTCGCCGGCGCCCTGTTCTTCGCGGGCATGTACGTCTTCAACCGGGAGGTTCTCGAGACCGAGCCGGGTGAGTCCGTTTACCAGGGCGAGGGTTTGTAGTCCTTGAGGAAGACTCCGTGGATGTCCTCGCCTTGCTCGCCCCGGATGATCGGGTCGTAGACACGGGCGGCGCCGTCGACCAGGTCGAGCGGAGCGTGGAAGCCGTCGTCGGCGAGGCGTTTCTTCATCGTGTGGGGTCGCTCGTCGGTGATCCAGCCGGTGTCGACCGCGGTCATCAGGATGCCGTCGTTTTCCAGCATCTCCCGGGCGCTGGTCCGGGTCAGCATGTTGAGGGCAGCCTTGGCCATGTTGGTGTGGGGGTGGCCGGGGCCCTTGTAGCCGCGGGAGAACTGACCCTCCATCGCCGAGACATTGACCACATAGGTCCGCCGGGCAGGCGAATTGGCCATGGCATGGCGAAGGCGACTGATGAGGATGAAGGGCGCGGTCATGTTGCAGAGTTGCACCTCGAGCAGTTCGATCGGGTCGACCTCGTTTACCCGCTGGACCCAGCTGTTGGTGTCAACCACGTCCGGCACCAGGCCACCAGCGTCGATCGCCCGGCCGGAGTCGACCAGGTCGAGGTCGGCCGAACCGGCGATCAGGGCCATCGCCGCAATCGCATGCGGCGTCGGAGCCCAGTGTGAAGCCGGATCTGCGGTGGGTCGGTTTTCCGGTTTCCCTGCCGGATCTCCGACCCGCCGGGGGTTGTCCTCCTCGAGATGGGCCGGCTCGAGGTGGTGTTCGCCGTGTCGGGCGAAGGTTTCGATGTCCGGGACCGGACCGGGTTCGAGCTCTTCCAGTTCGGCCCGGATCAACGGGCCGTAGGCATCGGGGGTACGACGGACCGTCTGGCAGGCGTTGTTGATCAGGACGTCGAGCGGACCCCTGGCGGCGATCGAGTCGGCCAAGTCGACAACCTGACCCGGGTCGCGCAGATCGATCCCGACGATGTGAAGGCGATCGAACCATTCTTCGGAATCCTCCATCGCCCGGAAACGCCGGACCGCATCATTCGGAAAGCGGGTGGTGATCGTCGTGTCGGCACCGTCGCGGAGCAGGCGCAGCGCGATGTACATGCCGATCTTCGCCCTCCCGCCGGTGAGTAGCGCCCGCTTGCCGGTCAGGTCGGTCCGGGCATCCCGGCGCGCGTGGTTGAAGGCGGCGCAGTCCGGACAGAGCTGATGGTAGAAGGCGTCGACCTCGCGGAAGGGCTGCTTGCAGATGTAACAGGCGCGGGCTTCGATCAGGGTGCCGGCGGTGGCCCCTTTCGCGTTTGAAACGAGTGGCAGGCCGGCGGTTTCATCGTCGATCCGGCCCGGTGCGGCGGTCGCGGTGCGGGCGGTGATTTCGGCATCGTGTTCCAGTACCTGGCGGCGTTTCTCCTGCCGGCGCCGGATCTTCACCGACTTGTAGAGACCGGCTGCCGCCTGCTGGACGATGATCGAATCGGGGTGCTCGACCGGCAATTGGTCGAGTTCGCGGATCACCCGCAGGGCGGTCTCCAGATCTTCCGGGTCGATCCGTTCGTCGCTGTCAGGTCGGTTGCGCTGGTCCATGAGGGGCCCGGAAGGGCGGAGAAGACGATAACCGGCCTCCGGCCACACCTGACCGGCGGGTAGGCTCGGTCCATGACCAAACTTCTCGTTGTGATCGCCAGCGTCCGTCCCGGCAGGGTCGGCGAGTCCGTCGCCAACTGGTTCGTACCACTGGCCGTATCCGATGGGCGCTTCAACGTCGAGGTGGCCGACCTGAAGGAGCTGGATTTGCCCTTAATGGACGAACCGAACATGCCGGGCCGGCGCGAGTACACCAGGGAGCACACGAAGAACTGGAGCGGGATCGTCGACGGGGCGGATGCCTTCGTCTTCGTCACCCCCGAATACAACGCGACCCCGGCGCCCGCCCTCAAGAACGCAATCGACTATCTCTTTCACGAATGGAGCTACAAACCGGCTTCGTTCGTCAGCTACGGCGGCGTGTGGGCCGGCGCCCGCGCGGTTCAGGCCCTGAAGCCCACCCTGACCCAGCTATCGGTGATGCCGGTGCCCGAGATGGTGCCGATCCCCGGCGTGGCCGGGCTGATCGACGAGGAAGGAAACTTCCAGGGTGACGAAAGGCACGAGAAGGGGGTGGCGACCATGCTCGGCTCGCTGGCGAAATGGTCCGAAGCCCTGAAGACGCTACCTCGCTAGCGCCTGGCGCGGAGGGTCACCGTCTTCTTGACGGACTTGACCCCCTTGGCGCTTGCGACGATCCGGGCCTTCAGCTTCGCCCCGGCCTTGCGGCCGGTCTTGAGGGTGTAGCCGACCGTCTTCGATTTGCCCCTGGCCAGCTTGCCGAGGTTGCGGCAGGCGGGCCTGGACTTCAGGCCCTTCTTCACCCTGACGCAGACCTTGACCGAAATGGCCGTCGCCTTGCCGGTGTTCTTCAGGGTCACCTTCAGCCTGGCCGACTTGCCGCGCCTGACCTTGCCGGGCTTCAGCTTCGCCTTGACGATCTTCAGCTTCGCGACCGGCTTCGGCGGGGCCTTGCTGACCGTCACCGAGTCTTCGGCGACGTTGCCGGCTCCGTCGACCGCGATGACCTTTGCCGTACCGGCGCCGGTCGAATCACAGGTAACCGACAGCCCGTTCACTTCGGTCCCGTCCTGACAGGTCCAGCGGGCGGCGACCAGCTTGCCCTGGCCGCCGGTGGTGCTCACCGACAGCTTCGCCCCGTCCCGGCTGCGGCTGTTCAACGCACCCTTCGCGACCAGCACCGGATCGACGGTAATCGTGTCAGTCCAGGTCCTGGACTTCGCGTTGCTGGTCACCGTTGCGGTCACCTCGTAACTCCCGGGACCGGGGAAGGTGTGGTCGAACCTTTCACCACGATCGGTCGTGTCAGTGGTTCCGTCGCCGAAGTCCCAGTCGATCGTGTCCGGCTCCGGCGCTGTTCCGTCCTGTGATTTCGCGGCCGAACCGAGAATGTTGAAGGTCGGGTCCGCCGATTCGTACCGGTCGGGGTACCACTGGACACCGGGCTTGTCGGGCACGGTGCTGTCGAACGGGGCGTGGACCGTCTCCGGAGTGGTCGGGAATCCGATCGCCGCGAGGCCGGCCAGCGCCTTGTCGGCATTTTCCTGGGCCAGGTCCGGGCCGACGTTGTAGTCCTCGAAATCGCTAGAACCGAATTGCTGGTCGGTGTAATCAGCGCGTTGGTAGTAGTAACCGAGCATGTCCCCGGCCTGGCCGATCACGTTGACCTGGCGGGGGCCGCTGACCCCGTCGCGGATTGCGAAGTTGACCTCCGGGAAGGCTTCGCCCGGGTTGGTCGCAAAGGCGACATCGCCAATCCTCGCCGCCTCGACAGAGGTGCCGATGGTCTTGGTGTCATCGTCGGGGCCGGGTCCGAAATAAGGCTCCTGCTTTGACCTCGGGATCGTGCATTTCTCGTAGACATCGAGGCAGATTCCGGTGTCGTTCAGGTTCAGGCCGATCGCGGTGAGCAGGTCATCGTTGTCGGCGACGGTGAGCATCTGCTGCTCACTTGCCGCGATCGTCCCGTCGGTGATCGGCGTTGATTTGGCCATGGTCCGCTGGATCTCGTTGGCGACGATCTCGCCCTGTGGAACCACCTCGGAGTAGGCGGTGACGCTGCCTGGCGGCTCCTGGCGGCCCAGGGTTCCGGCGGCGAGCACAGCCGTGCCGCCGTTCAGGTCATCGAGCTTCCGCCGCGCGTAGCCGGGCCAGTCGGCCGACATCGCGTTGTTGTCGGAGGCCTTGAACTGGTCGGGATGGTTCGGCACGTTGGCGTAGAGGGCATTGGTGGCACCGGTTTCGGGGTCCCGCGCCCAGAGGATCGGGAGCGCGTTGTCGTACTCGAAGCCGTCGGGGTGGTTGGTGCCCTGGCCGTTTTGCCAGATGAAAGACTTGATGTTCCCGACTCCGGACCAGAGCTCGGAGGGTTGCGCCTGGTCGGCGGCTTCGGTCGCGGCGGCCACGGCCGCCTCGCTCACCTTCTTCAGATAGTCCGGATCGAGCGTGCCCCAGATGCCGACCACGGAGGGCGCGGAATGGGTGTGGGTGCTGGAGATGATCACCGACTCGCGACCGACGTCGTAACCGCGTGCCTTGAGGGCGTCCGCGATCTTCTCGCGGGTTGCGTCTATTCCGTAGGGGGCATTGACGCCGTCATAGGCGGCGAACCAGCCGACCAGGTCGACCGAGACGAAAGCGAGCGCCTTGTCGTCTTTGCCAACCACGAAGGCACGGGCCTCGAGGTCGTCGTGGGTCGCCTGCATCGGGCCGACCTTGTAGCCGTAACCGGCAACGTACTGGGGCGAATCCGGATTGATGCTGGATGATGCGGCACCGACGTCGAAGACGACCGGATCGGCCGCCGCGGCACGACTCGTGGTCAATGCCAGGCAGCAGGCTGTCGCAATGAAAGCCAGCGCCATCGCCCTGACCGGGCGCGCGAAGCCGTGACGTTTCCCCATGTACATGTGTTCTCCTCCCGACCGGTGCTTCGGCACCGGTCTCCCAACGCTTGAATCGGCCCGCGGCCGACCCCTCCTGCGAGGAGAATATCGCAGGCAGAAAACTCCGATTCACCCCGACCGGGTGAACGGGAGCACCGCGTCTGGTTCAGCCTTCGCCAGCCGCAGGGGGCGCGGTCGGATCGTCGCTTTCCTCCCCGAGGCTCTCCCGGGCGATGTACTCCTCGGCCATGAGCAGGTTTTCGCTGGAGCGCTCGACCACGTTCAGGAGGTCACCCATCAGGGCCACTTCCTCGACCTGCTCCTTGACGAACCACTGCATGAAGTGCTCGGCCCGGTAGTCCTTCAGCTCCCTTGCCAGCTCGAAGAGCCCGAAGATCTCGTCGGAGACGCGCTGCTCCTGGGCGAGGGCCTCTTTGACCGGGGTTATCCCGTCCCCGTAGCTGGTCGGCTGGGACTTGATGTCCGGGACTTCGACTTCCTCGTCCACGTCGAGCAGGTACTGGATCATCATCATCGCGTGCTCGCGTTCCTCAAGCGCCTGGCGGTAGAAGAAGGAGGCGAGGCGGGGCAGGGTCTCGCGGTCGTAGTAGACGGCCATCGCAACGTACTGCTGGGAGGCTGCGAACTCGTTCGATATCTGGGCGTTCAGCGCCTTGGCGAAACTCTTCTTCTTGGCCATCTTCTGCTCCGTTCTGCGAGGGTGTTTTCAGGTCGCCGACACCAACCTAGCGCAGTCTGCGGCTTTGGCCTGCCGCACTCGAAGTTAGACTGCTCTAACTGACATCCGGCTTGCCAAAGCCGTTTCCGGGCACCTTCATGGGGCTGAGCGGCAGTCCTTTCTCCGGTTCGGCGGCGTTGTAGCCGACCGGGGCGGTGTCGTTGGGATTGTCGGGATGAAACAGCGCGGCCAGATACTGAATCTGATCCCGGCCAACCCCGAGCTCCCACTGCCCGCCGCCGTAGGCGCCAATGCCTTCGGCCTCACAGTAGTCATAGGCATCGAAGGTCGATTTCAGCCCGCCCATCCGGGACGGCTTGATGTTGATCACGGTCGGCTTGTGCTCCAGGGAGGCGATGTCGGCGACCGAATGGATCGGTGCGTCCCAGGTGATCCGGTGCCAGTCGTCCTTCAGCACCTCGCGGGTCTGCGGGGTGATGTCGGGGTCTTCGATCCAGGCGTCGGGGAAGGAGCCGAGCAGCCTCCGGTAGAGCTCGGGGTCGGTTTCGATGTCGACCACGGTGCCCTTGTACTGGCCCTTGAGGTCGAGGGTGTTGACGGCACCAGTGGCGTGAAGTTCGTCGATCAGATCCTGATCCCAGTCGAGCGAGGGATCGAGCTTGAACTTCAGTTCGGGATAGCGGTCCAGCTTCACCCGCAGCCGGCCGACGTCGGAACCGGTCTTGCCCGGACCGCCAGCAAGGCCCATCGAGGCGACGAAGGTGAGCGGATTGAGTGGCCGGTCAAGGAATTCGGCCAGCGAGGTGCCTGCCTGCCAGAGTGCCAGGTCGAGAGCCGCGGACTCGAAGGCCCAGCGGCGGTAGAGCCGCGAGACTTCCCGTTCCGGGGGAGAGGGGAAGAGGTCGAGCCTGCCGATCAAATCGCAGAACTCACCGACCGTCTTCGGCCCGGTCAGGTCGTGGGTCGGGCCCGCATCCTGAAGCGCGATCTGGTCGAGCGCCTCGTAAGTGATGTCTTCGCCCAACCCGGCTGAACCCGCGCCCTCGATTCTGATCACCGTGGTCAAACGTTCGAAGTCGGGGGCGGGCTTGATCGCCAGGCCCTCCATCGACCAGGACTCGATCTCGACCGGCAGCTCCGCGACTCGCTCGTAGGTGCTCATGGGATTCAGCCTACCGAGAGAGGGTAGGCTCCCAATATGTCTTCACTGATCCATACCTGTTACCGCGTCTTCGACCTGGACGAATCGATCGGCTTCTACGAGAAGCTCGGTCTGAAGGAGCACCACCGGCTTCCGATCGGGGATGAGGCGGTGAACGTCTACATGGGGCATGAGGGTGACGGGCCCCGCCTCGAGCTGACCTTCAACTACGACCAGGAGGAGCCTTATGAAATCGGCACCGGTTACGGCCACATCGCCTTCGTGGTCGATGACCTCGACTCCACCCTGGAGGAACTCGGTGAGCAGGGAATTTCGCCCGAGAAGCCTCCGTACACGGTGAGCGAAGGCGGGTCGAGGCTCTGCTTCGTACGGGATCCGGACGGTTACCGGATCGAATTGATCGAAGGCGATCCGGGCCGCGCCGACTAGTCGAGCCCGGCGGCCCAGGCCGCTTCGATATCGGCGTCCTCCGGGAACCGGCCGTCCATCTCCAGCAGAACCAGGCCGTGGGCCAGGGCCCAGAACGCCCGCGCTCGGTCGCGGTCGCCGTCCAGCGCTTCCAGCAGCGGAGCCGCCGCGGCCTCTTCAACGCCGGGGGAGAGTTTCTCCCGGTCGAGCGGACGGGTGGTCGCGACCCGGTACAGAGCCGGATTGGCCAGGGCCCAGGTCCGGTAGGCATCGCCCATACCTTCGAGGTCGCTTTCCCTGGCGAGCGTCTCGCCCATCTCGCCCAGGGCTTCGGCGGCCAGCAGGGTTTCAATTTCCTTTCGCCCGCTCACATGTTTATAGAGGGAGGGTGCCTTGATGCCGAGCCGGTCGGCCACGTTCCTCATGGTCAGCGCCTCTTCGCCCTCCTCTTCGAGCAGCGCCCTGGCGGCCGCGGTGATTTCCTCGCGACGACTCAATTGGCAGCGACTGGTTCGGCAGTCACCGGTCCTGCAGCTTCGGCCCGGGCCTTCAGTGCCCGGTTCAGATCTTCAAATCCCTGTTCGGTCTTTTTCAACGTCCTGCCCATGAAGCGGGGCAGCAGGCCGGTGAACGACTCACCCTGCTCGAGCCGGGTTCCGGTTCCGGTCGGGGTCAGCCGGAAGTAGTGCTCGCCATCGAAGATCCCCGGGATCAGCAGTCTGCCTCGCCAGCGCAGTTCCCGGCCGGTCTCGGCCTGGAGAACCGTTGGCCGGAAGGTCATTTCACGGCCCCCCGGCGGTTTCATCCTGAGTTCGAGTTTTTCTCCCTTCCGGACCTCGCCGGAACCCTGGAGGATGAAGGGATTCCAGTCGGGATAGGACCCCAGGTCGGTCAGCATTTTCCAGACCGTTTCCGGCCGGGCATCAATTTCTGCGCTTGTCTGAATTGTCGGCACAGGTCGAGGCTAACACAGTTAGCCAGATATGGCAAACGGCGTTAGCCTGAGGGCCGGTGACCGGCAAGCCCGCCCGGCCCGACGATCGGGATCAGGATTCGGTCAACCGGTCCCGCAGGGCTTCCAGGGTCCTGTCGTCGAGTCCCAGGCCTTTGGTCATGTAGCCGTCGATCGATTGGTACTGCTCCTTCATCAGCCCGATTGCTGTTTCAAGGTAGGAGCGGTCGACGCCGATCACCGGGCGCAGCAGGTCGAACTCGATCCCGGCCTCTTCGATATGGGTCAGGATCGGCTTTAGCGCGGGCAGCAATTGCGCATTGGTCAGCAGGTATTCCCGATAGACATCCTCCTCGTCCACGCCGAGAAAGAGCAAGGTCACGGCCGAGGCCCAGCCAGTGCGGTCCTTGCCCGTGGTGCAATGAAAAAGCGCCGGCATCGGGTCGCCGCCGGCCAGCTCGGTAAAGAAGGTTCCATACGCCCGCCGGGCCGAGGGCAGATCGATCAGCTCCCGATAGGCCGTGCGCATCAGTTCGGCCCCGCGACCCTCGGTGAGGGCGGCCTTGACCGCGTCCGGATCGTCCATCTTGGCCAGCAGGCTGGCCGGCCCTTCGCCGGTCCGGTCGGCCAGCACGTCAAGGTTGATCATCCGGGCGCCCACTTCGCGATCGGGGGAAGCTTCGAACTCCGCCGCCGTGCGGAAGTCGAAGACAGTCTTCAGCCCGAGCTCCCTCACCTTCGCGAGGTCATCGTCGCTCAGCCGGCCGAGCAGCACCGAGCGGTAGAGCTGCCCGCGCTTCACTTTCGATCCGGCCGAGGTCAGGTACCCACCCAGGTCCCGGAGATTAGGCAGGGTCCGGATCGGGATTTCGGTTCCCGGGGCGGGCAGATCGGGGCTCATTCGGCGATCACGCGAAGCGTGGTCAGTTCCCGGTCGGCCGCCCCTCGCACATAGCCTCCGTGATCAACCGAGTCGGTGATGTAGTCCAGGGTTTCCCGGGTCAGTCGCTCGCCCGGCAGCACATTGGGAATCCCGGGCGGGTAGGTGGCCAGCGGCTCGGCCGCGATCCGGCCTTCCGCCTCCGCAAACGGCACCACTTCCTGCCGGCCAAGGAAAGCATCCCTCGGAGTCATCGCGGGATCACTCCAGAGAGGCGGCGGGGCGAATTCGGGCTTCTCGTGGACCGGCTCCGCTTCGATTGCTTCCAGGGCGGTGAGGATCCCGTCGATAAGTCGCCGGGCGCGTTGCGGAGTGCCGGTCCCGAGCCCGAAGACGGCCACCGCGACAGTGTCGGAGGCCAGTTCGAGGTTCACCCCGGCCAGATCCCGCGCCAGTTCCGCGATGTGGTACCCGGTGCTACCCGTGCCTCGCACGTCGATCGTAAGCCGGAGGGGATCCCAGCCGGCGACGCTCTTTCTCTCCAGCAGCTTCTCGTCCAGGACATCGAGGCCGGGAATCGCCTTGATTTCTTCCCGCGCCTCGCTCAGGACCGCGATCGTCTCGCCCAGCAGCCGTTCCCCGTGGACCGCGGCCTGCCTCCGGGCCGCGTCGAGTGAACCGCAGAGCAGCGAGTTGGGGCTGGTCGACTCGGTCATCGAGATGCAGCGATCGATGATCGCCTCGTTGAAACGGTCGGAAGCCAGGTGGATCATCGCCGACTGGGTCAGGCTCCCGACGATCTTGTGGGTTGACGAGATGACCAGGTCGGCGCCGCTTTCGATCGCGCTCGGAGGCAGGTCCGGATGGAACCTGAGGTGGGCACCCCAGGCCTCGTCGGCGACCAGGGGTACACCCCGGCCATGTGCCACTTCGACCAGGCCGGCGATGTCGGCACAGGCGCCGAAGTAGGTCGGGGAAACGACGACGGCAGCGGCCGCATCCGGGCACCGCTCGAGCGCCTCGGAAAGGTCATCCGGAGTCAGGCAATGGGCCACCCCCAGTTCCGGGTCGAGTTCGGGTGCGGCGAAGGTCGGTTTGAGGCCGGCCATGATCATTCCGTCGATCACCGAGGAATGTACGTTTCGCTGAACCACAAGTTCGCCACCCATGTGGGCCACGGCGAGGCACATCGCCTGGTTTCCCTGGGAGGCACCATTGATCAGAAACCAGGTCCGTTCTGCTCCCCAGGCTTCGGCGGCGAGTTGCTGGGCCTCCTGGAAGGGGTTCTGATTCCCGACGTCGATTCCCTCGATCAGGGCCGGAATGTCATCGGCAAGGCCGGTCTGTCCGGCGAGCAGCAGGAGGCCTTCATCGGCGCCGATGCCACCCTGGTGACCGGGAACGTTGAACCTGCCCGGGTCGCTCTGGGTGAACTCGAGCAGGGCATCGACGTAGGGGGTGCGATCCTGGCCTGAAGACATGAACCCGAGTCTATTGACGCGTCGCGACTGTCCCGGAGATAGTCTGCGGCGGGTGAGAACCGGAATCGGAAGATCCCGAAAGAGCCTCGGCCCCGGTTGCCGAAAGCGTGGGGCCGTCGCTTCGCTGGCGGCTGTCTCGCTTGTCTTGCTCGCCCTCGGCGGCTGTGGTGGCGGCTCGGGCGATGACGACCTCTCGAAGGACGACTTCATTGCCAAGGCCGATGCGATCTGCGCCCAATACGCACCGGATTCGACGACCCTCGAGCAGAAGTTCAACCAGTCCCTGAAGTCCAGTGACCTCGAGAGCGCCGCCCAGGACTTCGAGGACCAGGCCTCCGACTTCACCGCCATGCTCGACCAGCTCGAGGCGTTGACCGCCCCGGTGGTCGATCAGACGACGATGAGCCAGATCATCGCCCTGGGGCGGCAGCGGGTGGATACGGCCAAACAGGCGGCCGACGCAATCGCCTCCGGTGACAAGGACGCGATGATCGCCGCCGGAAAGAAGGGGTCGGTTCTGGCCGGGCAGTACTACCAGCTGGTCGACGGTTTCGGCTTCAGGACCTGTGGCAGCTCGGGATCAACCGGCACGACAGGTTCCACCGGGACCACCGGCGCAACCGGTACCACGGGCGACACGGCAACCACTCCCTGACCGGCTATCAGCCGTAGGGGTACCACCATTCCTTCACTTCGATCTCGGTGTCGATGTGGGCATGCTTGGCTTCCCGGAAGGCATCGAGTCCCTCGGTGCCGAGCTCACGGCCGATGCCGGAGTTCTTGAAGCCTCCGAATGGTCCCGCGTCGTTGTCGGTCAGGGGGTCGTTTATCCAGACCGATCCGGAGCTCACTTCCTTGACGCAGCGGATCGCCCGTTTCAGATCCCGGGTGTAGATGTTGGCGCCGAGGCCGAAGTCGAGTCCGTTGGCAAGGGCGATCGCCTCGTCGAGGTCCTTGACCGGGACGATCGGGGCGACCGGCCCGAAAGTTTCCTCCCGCAGCAGATCGGCCTCCGGGGCGACGCCGGTCAGCACGCAGGGTTCCAGGTAATGACCCTTGTTAAACCCGGCGTTGCCGCCCCCGGTCAACAGCTCGGCTCCACCAGCTACCGCATCCTCGACCTGGCCGAGAGCCTTGCCCCGCTGGACTGCGGAGACCATCGGACCGATGTCGGTGGCGGATTCCAGCGGGTCGCCGATCACCAGGGTCCTGGTGTGCTCGACGAAAGCATTCACGTAATCATCGAAAACCGACTCCATCACGTAAAAACGTTCGGAAGAGGTGCAGACCTGTCCGGCATTCAGGTAGGCCGCCCAGGCTCCGCCGCGGGCCGCTACTTCCAGTCCCTCTCTTCCGATGTCGTCGCAGACTATGAACGGGTCCTTGCCACCCATCTCGAGGTTGACCCGGGCATTGCGCGAGGCGGCTGCCACACCCACCTTCTGGCCGGTGGCGACGGAACCGGTGAAGGCAATGCAGTCGATGCCGGGATGCCCGGAAATGCCGGCCCCGATGTCGCCTGCGCCGGCGAGCAGGTTCACGGTTCCCGCCGGCAGGTCGTTGAAGACCTCCGCGATCGCGAGAGTGGAAAGCGGAGTCAGCTCGGAGGGCTTGGCCACCACCGTGTTGCCCGCCGCCAGGGCCGGGGCCAGTTTCCAGACCAGAAGCAGCAGGGGGAAGTTCCAGGGCACGATGCAGCCGACGACTCCATGCGGCTCCTTGACCACGACCGAGAATTGCGAGGCCTCGATCGGCGGGATCACCCGGCCGATCTCGGACCGGGCGACCTCGGCGTAATAGTCGAAGCAGGCCGCGCACCACTCGACTTCGTCGACGGACTCGGAAAGCGGCCGGCCGATCTCGGTTGTCATCAGCAGGGCCAGCTCGTCGGCCTTCGCCCGCAGTGCCGAAGCGATCCCGTGAAGCAGCGGTGCCCGGTCAACGGCCGGCATGGTGCCCCAGGTCGCCTTGGCCCCGGTGGCTTTCGCCACGGCCAGGTCCAGCTGCTCGAGCGAGGCCGACCCGAGGCTCGCGACGATCTCCTCGGAAGCCGGATTCTCGACTTCGATCGGGTCGCCGGCCCCTTCAACAAACTCTCCACCAATCAGACAACGAGTCTCATATCCCATAACTGAAACCTACCTGCACGTAATCCGGCTTCCGGCCCGAGTCGAGGGTCCGGTCCAAACCGGACGTGAGGAATCTCCGGGTTTATGGATCCAGTCCCGGAAGGAGGTGTCGCAGGTTTCCTGCGCCTGAGGGGGTAAACCTGCGGCACCATCGCTCGGGTACCGGACCGGGACGGTGCATACACCCGGGTACCGGCGTCCGGTTGCCGGGTTGGTGCAGGCGCGGGGTCGGGTGAGCGTCGTCCGGGACACTCCAGGA